>CAWFGY010000014.1:0-28073 GCA_963815545.1 uncultured Actinomycetota bacterium | reverse complement strand
TCGATGTCGCCGTGTCGACCCCGCGGCTCATGACCGCGCTCGTCGAGGAGGCGGTCAGTGTGGGCGACCTCGTCCGGATCTTCGAGTTCCAGCAGGGCCGGGCGATGATGGTCGAGATGACCCTGCCGGTCGGCAGCCCGTACGCGGGCTCACGGGTCGGCGACGTGCCCTTCCCCGCCGATACGGTGCTCACCGGCATCATCCGCGACGGCGCCCCGATCGCCCCGAGCCGGGACGACGCACTCGAGCCGCTCGACGAGCTGCTCTTCGTCACGACCCCCGAGGCGGAGGCCGAGCTGGAGTCGCTGCTGAGCCCCGGGGAGCGTCAGCGCCGCGAGGACACCGACGACGTCTGAGGCCGGCCCGTCAGCGGGTCGGCGCGAGGGGCGGGTCGTCCTCGTCGGCGCCCGGCCCGGCACCGGGCTCGATCGGGGTGTGGCCGGACACGAGCATCCAGCCCATGACGGCGATACCCCCCACCCACAGCGGCCAGCCGAGCACGACCTTCGCGACGCCGAGCAGTGCGACCTGCGCGCCGAGGTACAGCGGCACCATGACCACGAGCCGGATGACGTACATGCCGACGAGGACCCAGGTGAGCCGGGCGCAGACCCGCACCATCCCGGCGTCCCGACGCCACGCGAACGGGTCCTCCTTGGCGCGGGGGTCCCCCGCGCCGACGAGGAACCCCACCGCGGGCCACCGCGTGACGATCGACAGGACCGTCCCGACGAGGTAGGCGGCGCTCGTGAGGATGCCGGGCAGGAAGGCGTCCTCCGCGCGGCCGGAGCGCAGGGCGAAGAACGCGGCGATCGCCGTCGCGAACACGGCCCCGACCACGTGCTGGAGCGAGGACCGCTGCACGATGCGCACCGCCGCCAGCACGAGCGCCACCGCGATCGCGACGATGGCCGCGGTGCGCACGTCGTGGCCGTTGAACGACCAGAGCACGACGAAGACGACGGTCGGCAGTGCGGTCTCGACCGAACCGCGCCACCCGCCCAGCGCGGTCGTGAGACGGTGCCGGATCAGCGCCTCGACGGTCTCGGCCACGGGAGCCTCGGTGGCCCTCTGGTCGGCGCTCACTGCTTGGGGATGATCTCGTAGGAGGGGTTGAAGATCGTCGGGATCCCCTTGACCGTCGCGACCCGGCCGCGGGCCCGCAGGAACGCGCCCGGCTCGATGCCGCCGATCGCGCGGCGGCCGACCCAGACCAGGTTCACCGCGCCCTTGCCGTCCCACACCTCGGCGACGAGCGCCGGGACGCTGCGGTGCGCCGGCAGGGTCACCGTCCGAACGGTGCCGCACACGCACGCCGGGTGGCGGGCGGCCAGGGCCGTGAGGTCGTCACCGCCCTCGGTGTACGACTGCTCGCGCAGGTCGTCCGCCTCCTGCTCCATCGTGGTGCGGGCGAAGGCGCGCACGCGTTCGCGCAGCCCCATCACCGCACCTCGGTGATCTCGGGTCCGCGCTCGAACGGGTCGAGGCCGCCGTCCTGGTCCGCGTCGTCCTCCGCGGTCTCGGCGTCGGCCTCGGGACGGGCGTCCTGGGGCAGCTGGAGGGGCAGCATCTCGCGGGGGGCCATCGGCTCGACCCCACGGACGACGACGACACCCCGGAGCACCGCGAGCAGCGGCTGGGCGGCGTCCTCGTCGATGGCCGCACGGCCGGACAGGACGCCCCGCAGGAACCACCGCGGGCCGTCGACCCCGAGAAAGGTGGCCGGGGCGAAGACGGTGCGACCGTCCGGGCCGGCCGAGGGCATCCGGGTCCGCAGCTCGGTGCCGAGCGGGCCGCCAGCCTCCTCGACGGTTCCGCCCTGCTGTTCGACGGCCATCGCGATCTCGCGTCGGATCTCGGTCCACAGCCCGCCCGACCGAGGGGCGGCGAACGCCTGCATCTGCAGGGCCGAGTCGCCGACGACCGCGGTGACCGCGTTGACCGCCTGGGTCTGCTGCTCGACCTCGAGGCGCAGCTCCATGCCCGGGGTGCCGGCGACCCACATCGCCCCGAGGTCGATCCGCCCGCCGCGGCCCTCGACCTCGTCGACGTCGAACGGCCCGTCGGTGCGCGCCGGAGCCTCGTCGGCCGGGGCCACCCCGGCGTCGGCGGTGACGTCGCCGTCGGCCGCCTCGACGTCGGAGGTGTCCACGGCGTCGGAGGTGCTCACGGCGTCCTCGTCGCGGGCGGCGTCCTTGTTCCTGCGGAAGATGCTCACTGCGGTCTGGTCCTCGGGTCTCGGATGGTCGCGGGTCTCACGGGCTGCGGTCGGCGCCGAATCCCCCGGTCGACCCGTGCCCAGTGTCCCCCCGGGTGCTGTCCGGAAGCGAATCCGCGTCCGAGAACTCCGCGTGCAGGTACTCCTGGACGACGAGCTGGGCGATCCGGTCCCCGACCCGGACGGTGAAGTCCTCGGTGGGGTCCAGGTTGACGAGGTTGACGAGGACCTCCCCCCGGTAGCCCGAGTCGACGGTGCCGGGGGCGTTGAGCACGGTCACGCCGTGCCGGGCCGCCAGCCCCGAGCGGGGATGGACCAGACCCACCGTGCCCGGGGGCAGGGCCAGCGCGATGCCGGTGGGGACCAGGGCCCGCTCCCCCGGTCGCAGGGTGAGGTCGGCGACGCTCGTGAGGTCGGCACCGGCGTCACCGTCGGTGCTGTACCGCGGCGGCAACGCGTCGGGGTGCAGCCGCCGCACGGACACGGGGGTGGCCACGGTGGGTGCGGGCGCGCCGGTCAGGCCGCGCACTCCCGGCAGACGAGCACGCCGGACTTCTCGCTGGCGAGCTGGCTCCGGTGGTGCACCAGGAAGCACCGGGCACACGTGAACTCGTCGGCCTGGCGCGGGAGCACCCGCACCGAGAGCTCCTCACCGGACAGATCGGCGCCCGGGAGCTCGAAGCCCTCGGCGTGCTCGGTCTCGTCGACGTCCACGCTCGAGGCACGCGTGTCGACCCGCCGGGTCTTCAGCTCCTCGATGGAGTCCTCGGACAGCTCGTCGTCGGTCTTGCGTGGCGCGTCATAGTCGGTTGCCATCGTGGACATCCACCCTTCGTCGTGACAATCGGCCGAGACAACGCACGACGCCCCGAGTTTGTGCCCGCGGACCACATCGTGCGCGGCGATTGTGCACCATTGCCGTTGCCCGCGCCACGTCGGGTCCCTCCGTGGACACTCGAGGGCTCAGCCGGCGTCCTGCGCGACGTGCGTCCGGGTGAGTGCGCGGACCCGGTCGGACAGCTCGCCGGCGATGCCCGGGGCGGCGACCCAGAGCAGCGAGCTCGACGCCACGTCGTCGTCGATCCCCCCGAGCACGGCGCCCGCCTCGGTGGCGACGAGCTCGCCGGCGGCCCGGTCCCACGCGTTGAGACCCGTCTCGTAGTAGCCGTCGAGGCGGCCGCAGGCGACGGAGCACAGGTCGAGGGCGGCGCTCCCGTGCCGCCGGATGTCGCGGACGAGCGGGAGGAGGTCGACGAGCAGGCGGGCCTGACGCCGGCGACGGTCCGCGTCGTAGCCGAACCCCGTGCCGACGAGCGAGAGTGCGAGCTCGGTGGTGGCCGAGGCCCGCAGGGCGCGGCTCCCCGACCCGGTCGTGAGGTGCGCGCCGCCGCCGACGTGCGCGTGGAACAGCTCGTCGTGGCTCGGGTTGAGCACGGCCCCGGCGATGGGTCGCCACGCGCCGGGGACGGCGGGGTCGCCGACGACGGCGGCCACGGACACCGAGAACTGCGGGATGCCGTACAGGTAGTTGGTGGTGCCGTCGATGGGGTCCAGGACCCAGGTGACGCCCGAGGTGCCGGTGCGGGCGCCCTCCTCCTCGCCCATCGCCGCGTCGTCGGGACGCAGCGTCGCGAGCCGGCCGAGGATGAGCTCCTGGCTGCGCTGGTCCATCTCGGTGACCACGTCGGTGCGCGTCGACTTGGCGCTCTGGGCCAGGTCGGCAGGGCGGTGGTCGACGACGAGGCGCCCTGCGTCCCGGGCGACCTCGCACGCCACGCGCTCGAGCTCGGCCGGGTCGACGGTGCTGGGCACCTGCGGAGCGGCCGGACCGCTCATCAGTCGCTCCCGCAGAGCGCCGGCTTGGCCGTGCGCAGGTTCGGGCAGCAGCCGGGGGCGCACACCGAGGGCCGGACGTCCCCGGTGAGCCAGGTGTCGGGGACGACGACCTCGCCGCGCGCCTCGGCGGCCCGCTCCAGGAGCAGGTCGACGAGCCCCTCGACGAACACCTCGCTGTCGTGCGGGGTCGGCACCCGCACGAACGGGACGCCGACCCGGGCGGCGGTCTCGGCCGCCTCGGTGTCGAGGTCGTGGACCACCTCCATGTGGTCGGACACGAAGCCGATCGGTGCGACGACGACCGGAGCGGCGGACTCGGCCGCGAGCTGCTCGATGCGGTCGTTGACGTCGGGCTCCAGCCATGGCTGGGTCGGCGGGCCGGAGCGCGAGCAGAACACGAGCTCGCCCTCGAGGGCCGTCCCCAGGGCCGCGTTGGCCTCGTCGGTGAGCCGCCGGGCGAGCCGGAGGTGCTGGTCGCTGTAGAGGTTCCCCTCGCCGTCGCCGGGGCCGGAGGTGTCGTCCATCGCGTCCGGGATCGAGTGCGTGACGAAGAGCAGCCGGGCGGCCCCGGGGTCGGGCAGCCCGCGCAGCGCCGCGAGCAGGTTGTCGGTCCAGGCCCGGCCGAGCGCCGGGTGGTGGACGTACTGGCGCACCTTGTCGACGACGAGCCCGTCCGCCGCGGGACCCACGGCCTCGACGGCGGCGGCGAGGTCCTCGCGGTACTGGCGGCACGAGGAGTAGCACGAGTAGGCGCTCGTGAACAGGGCCACGACGCGGGTCGCCTCGAGGTCGAGCGCCTCGTGGACGGCGTCGGCGAAGAACGGCTCCGAGTTGCGGTTGCCCCAGACCACCGGGACCGTCAGGCCCCGCCGCTGCATCGCCGCGCGCAGCCGGGCGAGGAGGTCGCGGTTGAGGTCGTTGATGGGGCTGCGTCCGCCGCGGGCGTAGTAGTGCTCACCGACCGCGGCGAGCCGCTCGTCGGGGATGTCGCGGCCCGCCGTCACCCGCCGCAGGAAGGGCATCACCTCGTCCGCCGACTCGGGTCCGCCGAAGGACCCCAGGAGGACGACGTCGTAGGGCGAGAGGTCGGAGGTTCCTGGCATGTGCCCACGGTATCCGGGCAATCCGACGCGCCCCGGCGTGGGCTACCAGGGTTGGACGCCCGGAGGTGGCATCGTCGTCGTCGACGACCAGCAACCGGGAGCCCGACATGCGAGACCTTCGCCTCATCGGCGTCCACGAGGACGGGGACCACCTCTTGCTCGCGGACGCGGACGGCGGGCGTTTCCGGCTTCCCCTCGACGAGGCGCTGCGCGCCGCGGCGCGACGCGACCGTCCCCGGCTGGGCCAGCTGCAGATCGAGATCGAGGGCGGCATGCGCCCTCGCGAGGTCCAGGCGCTCATCCGCCGGGGGCTGTCCGCCGAGGAGGTCGCCGACCGCGCCGGCTGGACGCTCGAGAAGGTGCGCCGCTTCGAGGGCCCGATCGTCGCCGAGCGCGAGCACGTCGCCCGCAAGGCGCGGGAGTGCGCCGTCGGCACCAAGGGTCCCGGTCCCGTCTCCCTCGAGGAGCGGGTCTCCGAGCGGCTGCGTGACCGCGGCGTCGACCGTGACGACATCGAGTGGGACTCCGCCCGCGACGCCGAGGGTGTCTGGCAGCTGACGATGACCTTCGCCGCGGGCGGCCGGCAGCGCACCGCGGCCTGGCACTACGAGCCGCTCGGCGGCTCGGTCGCCCCGACCAACGACGAGGCGCGCTGGCTCAGCGAGGAGTCGACGTCCGGGCTCATCCCCACCCCGCACCGGGCCCCGACGCCGGGTGACCTCGACGTGTACGACGTCGACGCCGACGGCGGCCTCGAGCCGGCCGCACCGCGCCGCCGGGAGCCGCACGAGCCGATCGACCTCATGGCCGCGATGCGCGAGCACAGCGCGCGTGGCCGCCGGCACCGCCGCCGGTCCTCGCCCGCGCACACCCCCGGCGACGACGGGCCCCGCGAGGACGCCCTCCCCATCGAGCAGCTGGCCGGCGACCCCGCCGACGCACCGCCGCCCCCGGCGACCCGCGAGCGCAAGCGGGTCGGCGACCACCTCGAGGGGGGCACCAGGTCGACGGCGTTCATCGGCGGCTGGCCCGAGGACGACGCGCCGCCCGCGCCCCGTCCCACCGCCGAGCGTGCCGGGGACGACGACGAGACGACCACCGCCAAGGACGACGCCGCGGCGCCCTCCGGAGCCCGCTCGGGCGGCGGCCGTCGTGGCCGACCGAGCGTCCCGGCCTGGGACGACATCGTGTTCGGCACCAAGGGCTCCGGCCCCGCCTGACCCACTCGGCGCAGCTGCGCCCCGCCGTCAGGCGCGGGGCGGGACCGGGCAGGCGTCGAGGTCGAACGGCAGGGTGTCGGGCGTCGGTGACGCAGCCCGTGCGGCGTGGCTGTTCATCCGGCGCATGTGGTGCCGCCGGCACAGCACCTCGTACTCGACGATCCCCGCCGACGCCGCGGTCGTGTCACCGACGACGACCTGCTCCCCCTCGACGACCATGACGCCGTCGACGATGCGGGCGTTGTGGGTGGCCCGCCGGCCGCACCAGCACAGGGCCTCGACCTGGAGCACCTCCACCCGGTCTGCGAGCTCGACGAGCCGGCGCGACCCGGGGAACAGCTCGGTGCGGAAGTCGGCCGTGATGCCGAACGCCGTGACGTCGATGCCCAGCTCGTCGACGAGCCGGGCCAGCTGCTCCACCTGGACCGGGGTGTAGAACTGCGCCTCGTCGCAGATGACGTAGTCGACCCGCGCCCCGGCCGTGAGGCACTCGACGACGACGTCCCAGAAGTCGAGGTCGTCCCCCACCTCGACCGCCCGGGTCTCCAGGCCGAGGCGGGAGGAGAGCACCGACTCGCCGGCCCGGTCGAGCTTGGTGAAGATCAGGCCCGCCCGGTCGCGCGCACGCTGGTTGTGGTCGATCTGGAGCGCAAGGGTCGACTTGCCGCAGTCCATCGTTCCCGAGAAGAAGACCAGCGCAGCCACGAGCGTCAACCCTAGGCGACGCGGGCGGGCAGATGGACCACCGGCACGTCGAGCTCCTCGCCGCTCAGCGCCCCGTGCATCCCGCGCAGCGCGAGCAGCTGCGGGCGCATCCGCGCGGAGTCCACGACCGTGAAGTCGCCGTCCGCGACGACGACGAGGTCGCCGATCCGGGCGAGGTGGGCCGGGTCGACCGGCCCGAAGAGCCCCGCCGCGACCGCCTGGTCGCGGGTCCGCACCCAGGCCCGGTCCCCGAGCAGCGTCGTCCACGCGGCCGCCACGTCGGCGCTCGCCCCGGGCTCGCAGTACACGTGGGTGGCCCGCGGCTCGCCTCCGAGGTGACGCACCCCGGCCCGCAGCGCCGGCTCGTCGGCGACGTCGACCCGTGTCTCGTGCGGGCAGGCGAGCATGCCGTGGTCGGCGGTGACGGTGAGCGAGGCGTCGTCGGGCAGACCGGCGGCGAGCCGGGCGAGCTCGCGGTCGACGGACTCCAGCTCCTCGGTCCACTCGAAGGACTCCGGGCCGTGGACGTGGCCGAGCTTGTCGACCTCGCCCCAGTACAGGTAGACGAGGCTGCGCGGCGTCGCCCGCACCGCGGTCAGCGCGGCGTCGACCCGGGCCGCGAGCGACTCGGCCGCCCGGAACCGGCCGCCCCGCAGTGCCGCCTGGGTCAGCCCCGAACCGTCGAAGAACCCGGGCCCGATCCGGACCACGTCGAGCCCGGCGGCGGCCGCGCGCTCGAACCAGGTGGGGTGCGGCTGCCAGCGCTCCGGCAGCGGGCCGTCCTCCCACGACAGCTCGTTGAACACCCGGTCCTCCTCGGGGACGAGCACCTCGTACCCGAGCATCCCGTGGGCCCCCGGCGGGGTGCCGGTGCCGAAGGACCCCATCGAGGTCGCGGTCGTCGACGGGAACCCCGCGGTGACGGTGCGGCTCAGATCGACGTGCGCCCGGAACCACGGTGCGTGACCGAGACGCCGCGACAGCTGCCGCGCGCCGAGCCCGTCGACGAGGACGACGACCCCGCGCCTGGCCTGCGGGAAGCCGAACGGCCCGGGCCGGCCCCGGTCGACGGACGCGGCCGGCACCCCCAGGCTCGCAGCCAGGCTCGGCAGGACGTCGGCGAGGCTCCCGGTGGCGTACGACGGCGCGACGGGCCCCGGCACCGGGTCAGCCCTGGCCGATGGCGGCCGACAGGTCCCGCGCGAAGGACAGGGCCCCCGCGAGCTTGTCGTCGCCGTCGGCGGCGGCCGAGATGCGCAGCGCGATGTCGTCGCCGGTGATCGTCCCCTCGTAGCCGTGGTCCGCGTCGCAGTCGGGGTCGGTGCACGACGCGGGGACGAGGTCGACCCGCGCGACCGTGCCCCAGCCGAGGGTCAGGGTGATCTCGCGGCCGAGGCTCCCCGGGACGTACTCCCCCGGGCTCGCGACGACGTGCGTGAGCATGACGCCCTTGACGGTCGTGAGCGGGATGGCCTCGGTCGTCGCGGTGGCGACCTCCTGCGGCGCCGGCGGCTCGTCGGCGTGGTCGTCGGCGTGGGCGATGAGCAGCCGGGTCGGGGTGAGGACGAGCACGGTGATGTGGCGGCGCACGACGTCGCGGTCGAACGTCGTCTCGAGGTGCACGAGGTGGTTGTCGACGCGCTCGTCCCCGAGGGCCGCAGCGACGACGTCCGCGACGAGGGCCGGGTAGTAGCCCGCCCGCTCGATGGACGCGGTGAGGGCCGCAGGCAGGACGGGAGCGTGGTGGGCGCGGGTCATGGGGCCATTGTGCCGCCCCGGGGGCCGGCGCCGGGTCACGTCAGGGACCGGCGGCCCGGGTCGATCCGTCGCGGCGCCGGGGCGAGGACGATCTCGGCCCCGAGCACCTCGACCCCGCCCGGGTGGGCGTTGACCGGGTTGAGCACGAGCGAGGCGACCTCGGGCATGTCGTCGGCCAGCACCGAGACGCGCCCGATGAGGTCGGCGAGCGCCGCGCGGTGGACCGGGGCCCGCCCGCGGTAGCCGTGCAGGACCGGTGCCGCCTTGACCGACGAGATGAGCTCGGAGACGGTGACGTCGGTGAGCGGGGGGATGCGGTGGGCGACGTCGTCGAGCAGCTCGGTGGGCAGCCCCGCCACCGAGAACCCGATGACCGGCCCGAAGAGCGGGTCCTCCTCGGAGGTGATGACGCACGGCACCCCCTGTGACGCCATCCTCTGCACGACGAACGAGTCGGCCTGCAGCGGCGCGAGGTACTCGGTGAGGGACGCCCACGCCGTGCGCAGCGCGTGCTCGTCGTCGAGGTCGACCCGCACCCCGCCGCTGCTGCCCTCGTGGCGCACCATCGGCGCGACCGACTTCAGGACCACCGGCCAGCCGAGCCGCTCCGCGGCCGCGACGGCGTCGTCGACGGTCTCGACGTCGTGCTGGCTCCACACCTCGATGCCGTACGCCGAGAGCAGCGCGGCCGCTTCGTCGTGGGTGAGCCGCCGGCCCTGCGGGGTCACCGAGAGCACCGTGCCGACGACGTCCTCGGCGATCCGCCGGTTGATGCCCACCGGCGCCACCGGGGTGCCGTGGTCGCGGGCCCGCCACTGGCCGTACCGGGTCGCGGCCACGAGGGCGCGGACGGCGTCCTCGGGCATCGCGTACACCGGGACCGCCCCGCGCGCCCCACCGGTGCCCTTGACCGAGGAGTGGCCGTCGTCGACGCCCCGGAGCCCGAGGAACGTCGCGGCGCACGGCTTGTCGGCCCCGAAGGCGGCGTCCCGCACCGCGGCCGCCACGTCGGCGTCGCCGGTGGCCAGCGGCGGGATGAAGCCCGCGAGCACCGAGTCGACGTCGTCGTCGGCGAACGCGTCGTCGAGGGCGCTGCGGAAGTCCTCGGCGGTCGCCTCGCTGCGCAGCGTGACGGGGCCGCGGGTGACGGTGAGCCCCCAGCTGGTGCACGCGTCGGCGGTGAGCGCGCCGAGCGCGTCGGAGTTGACGACGATGCCCACGCGCGGCCCGCGCGGCAGCGGCTGGTGCACGACGAGCTGTGCCACGTCGAAGAGCTGGTGGACGTTCTCGACCCGGATGACCCCGGCCTGCCGGAGCATCGCGGCGAACACCTCGGGCCGGGCCTTGGTCTCGCGCACCGTGTGCCCCGGGGGCACCCCGAACCGCGACAGCCCCGACTTGACGACGATGACCGGCTTGATGAGGGCCAGCTTGCGGGCGATCCGCGAGAACTTGCGGGGGTTGCCCATCGACTCCAGGTAGAGCCCCACGGCCTCGGTGGAGTCGTCGTCGATCCAGTACTGCATGAAGTCGTTGCCCGACACGTCGGCGCGGTTGCCGGCCGAGCCGAAGGTCGAGATGCCGAGGTTGCGCCGGGCCGCCGACGCCAGCACCGCGATGCCGAGCGCCCCCGACTGCGAGAAGAGCCCGAGGTGGCCCGACGGCGGCAGCGTCGGCGCGACGGAGGCGTTGAGCCGGACGGCGGGGTCGTTGTTGATGATGCCGAACGAGTTCGGGCCGATGACGCGCATCCCCGCCGCCCGGGCCCGGCGGACGAGCTCGACCTGCCGGGCCGCGCCCTCGGGGCCGGCCTCGGCGAAGCCCGAGGAGACGACGAGCAGCGCCTTGACCCCCGCCTCGGCGCACTCGTCGACGACGTCGAGCACCGCCGGGCGCCGCCACCGCGACGATCGCGAGGTCGACCTGCCCGGGGACGGCGAGGACCGAGGGGTAGGCCGTGAGCCGGCGCAGCCGCTTGACCTTGGGGTTGACGGGCACGACCCGGCCGGTGAACCCGGACTCGAGCAGCCGGTCGAGCAGCTGGCCGCCGAAGGTGTCGCGGCTGCGGCTGGCCCCGATGACCGCGATCGTCGCCGGGTTGAGCAGCCTGCGCAGGCTCTGGGCCTCGGCGCGGTGCTCCCGGCTCATCTCGACGGCGCGCGAGCGGTCGGTGGGCTCGATGTCGAAGCCGACCTCGACGACGCCGTCCTCGACCCGGCGGGCCACCTCGTAGCCGGCGTCCGAGAACACGTCGAGCATCCGTCGGTTCTGCGGGAGCACCTCGGCGGTGAAGCGGGCGATGCCGAGGTCGCGGGCGATCGCCGCGAGGTGCTCGAGCAGGACCGAGCCGATGCCCTTGCCCTGGTAGTGGTCGCTGATGTTGAAGGCGACCTCGGCGGTGCCGGCGTCGACGCGGTCGAACCGGCCGATCCCGATGATCTCCTCGCGCATCGTGACGACGAGCGCGACCCGGTCGACGTAGTCGACGTGGGTGAACCGGTGGACGTCGGCGTCCGAGAGCCGGCGCAGCGGGGCGAAGAAGCGCAGGTAGATCGACTCGTCGGACTGCGCGGCGTGGAACCGGTGGATGCCCTCGACGTCGGCGGGGCGGATCGGGCGCAGGCTCGCGACGGTCCCGTCGCGCAGGACGACGTCCGCCTCCCACTCGACCGGGTACCCCGGGGGGAGCGTCCCGTCCTCCATGACGCCATCCTGCCACCCCCACATGTCGGGGACGTGACGTGCAGACTGGCCTGCGTGGAGCTACGGGACGCGGTCCGACGGCGGCGGATGGTGCGCCGGTTCGACGAGCACCGCCCGGTGCCGGGCGGGCTCGTCCGCGACCTGCTCGCCCTCGCGGTGCGGGCCCCGAGCGCGGGGTTCAGCCAGGGCTGGGACTTCGTCGTCCTCCTCGACCCGCAGGACCGGGACGCGGTTCTGGGCCGCGGCGTCCGAGCCGGGCCCGCCGGACGCCTGGCTGCGCGGGGTCTCCGCCGCCCCGGCCCTCGTGCTGTGCCTGTCCCACCCGGACGCCTACCTCGACCGGTACGCCGAGCCCGACAAGGGCTGGACGGACCGCTCGCCCGACCGCTGGCCCGTCCCGTACTGGGACACCGACACCGCGATGGCCGCGATGATCCTGCTGCTCGGCGCCGAGGACGCCGGCCTCGGGGCGCTCTTCTTCGGGGTCCCGGCCGGACGCCACGACGCCGTCCGCGGCGCCCTGGAGGTCCCCGGGAGCCGGCGCATCGTGGGGGTCGTCGCCCTCGGGTACGAGGCCGGCCGGACGTCGGGGTCGGCGCGGACCCGGCCCCGCCGGGGCGTCGACGAGGTCGTCCACCTGGGCCGGTTCGGAGTGTCGTGGCAGCGCCCGGACGGCCGTTTGTGAGGATGGAGGGCGCGGGACGCCCCGCACCCCGTCGAGAACCGAAGGACACACCGCACCGCATGGCCACGCGCACGAACACCCCGCCGCCCGAGGACGACCTCGGACGGGTCGTCGACATCGACGTCGAGGACGAGATGCGCTCGGCGTTCCTCGAGTACTCCTACAGCGTCATCTACTCGCGGGCCCTGCCGGACGCCCGGGACGGCCTCAAGCCCGTGCAGCGCCGCATCCTCTACGGGATGTCCGAGCTCGGGCTGCGCCCCGACCGCCCGCACGTGAAGTCGAGCCGGGTCGTCGGCGAGGTCATGGGCAAGTACCACCCGCACGGCGACCAGGCCATCTACGACGCCCTCGTCCGGCTCGCCCAGCCGTTCACGATGCGGCTGCCGCTCGTCGACGGGCACGGCAACTTCGGCTCCCTCGACGACGGCCCGGCCGCGTCCCGCTACACCGAGGCCCGGATGGCGCCCGCGGCCCTGCTCATGGTGACGAGCCTCGACGAGGACACCGTCGACTACGTCCCCAACTACGACGACTCGATGACCCAGCCCGGGGTGCTGCCCGCGGCCTTCCCGAACCTCCTCGTCAACGGCACGAGCGGCATCGCCGTCGGCATGGCGACGAACATGGCCCCGCACAACCTCGTCGAGGTCATCGGCGCCGCCCGCCACCTCATCGACCACCCGGACTGCTCGCTCGACGACCTCATGCGGTTCGTCCCCGGCCCCGACCTGCCCGGCGGCGGCCGCATCGTCGGCCTCGACGGCGTGCGCGACGCCTACCTCACCGGGCGCGGCAGCTTCCGCACCCGGGCCACCGCCCGGGTCGAGAAGGTCACCGCCCGGCGGATGGGCATCGTCGTCACCGAGCTGCCCTACCTCGTCGGCCCCGAGAAGGTCATCGAGCGGGTCAAGACCCTCGTGCAGTCCAAGAAGCTCCAGGGCATCTCCGACGTCAAGGACCTCACCGACCGCAAGCACGGCCTGCGCCTCGTCTTCGAGATCAAGAACGGCTTCAACGCCGACGCGGTCCTCGAGCAGCTGTACAAGCACACCCCGATGGAGGACTCCTTCGGGATCAACAACGTCGCCCTCGTCGACGGCCAGCCCCGCACGATGGGCCTGAAGGACCTGCTCCGGACCTACGTGGGCTTCCGCGTCGACGTCGTCCGCCGGCGCACCGAGTTCCGGCTCGCCAAGCGCAAGGACCGGCTGCACCTCGTCGAGGGCCTCCTCGTCGCGATCCTCGACATCGACGAGGTCATCCAGCTGATCCGGGCCAGCGACGACGCCGCCGAGGCCAAGGGGCGGCTCATCTCGGTGTTCGACCTGTCCGAGGCCCAGGCCGAGTACATCCTCGAGCTGCAGCTCCGCCGCCTCACGAAGTTCTCCCGGATCGAGCTCGAGGCCGAGCGCGACGAGCTGCAGCGCCTCATCGAGGGCCTCGAGGCGATCCTCGCCGACGAGAAGCTGCTCCGCCGCACCGTCTCCGGCGAGCTCGCCGACGTCGCGAAGGCCCACGGCACGCCGCGACGGACCGTCCTGCTCGAGTCGGCGGGGACCCCGGCGGCCCAGACCACCCCGCTCGAGGTGTCCGACGACCCGTGCTGGGTGCTGCTCTCCTCCACCGGCCTGCTGGCGCGGACCTCCGACGCCGAGCCCGTCCCGGCCGATGGCCCGCGGGCCCGCCACGACGCGGTGGTCGGCGCCGTCCGCACCACGGCCCGCGGCGAGGTCGGCCTGGTCACCTCCCTCGGCCGGATGATCCGGCTGTCGGCGCTCGAGCTGCCGACGCTGCCGCCGCTCGGCGGCGCTCCGAGCCTGTCCGGCGGCGCCCCGCTGGCCGTGTACGTCGACCTCCCCCGCGGCGAGGAGCCGCTGACCATCGTGCCGCTCGACGCCGACGGTCCGGGCATCGCCCTCGGCACCGCGCAGGGGGTCGTCAAGCGGGTCACCACCGACTACCCGGGCCGCACCGACTGGGAGGCCATCGCGCTCAAGGACGGCGACGTCGTCGTCGGCGCCGTCGCCCTGCGCGACGGCGAGGAGGACCTCGTCTTCGTCACGAGCGACGCCCAGCTGCTCCGGTTCCCCGCCTCCTCGGTCCGTCCGCAGGGGCGGGCGGCGGGCGGCATGACGGGGATCCGCCTCTCCGGCAGGGCGTCCGTCGTGTTCTTCGGCGCTGTCGACCCCGCTGCCGACAACGTCGTCGTCACCTCCGCCGGCTCCTCGGACGCCCTTCCGGGCACCGAGGCAGGTTCGCTCAAGGTGGCGCCGTACACCGAGTACCCGGCCAAGGGCCGCGCGACGGGCGGCGTTCGCGCGCACCGTTTCCTCCGCGGTGAGGACGCGCTCGTGCTGGCATGGGTGGGGGCCCTGCCGGCCCGCGCCTCCGGCAGCGGCGGGGTGCCCGTGGACCTCCCGGAGCCCAACGGCCGCCGGGACGGCTCCGGGACCCCGGCACCGGCGGTCATCGCGGGGATCGGCGCCGCCGTCCGCTGACGCGCCTCACGTGCCCTGCGGGTTCGGCTTCAGCGCAAGGGTTCTCGACGGCCTCCACGAGAACCGTGACCCGCCCCATCTGACGGGTCACGTTACATAATCGTTACCGCCCCAGAGCGCCCTGGCCGTTGCGCTGCGTATGTAAACGCTTTTACGTTTACTGCGGTTCCCCTCACGGCCGAGGCCCCCCGTCTCGGCGCAACCAGTGAAATGGAGGCGGGCATGGCCCTCAACCACAAGCGCCGGTTCACGGCGCTCTCCGGAGTCCTCGCGGCGACCTTCGTCGTGACGGCCTGCGGCTCCGGCGACGACGGCGGCGGCGGCACGGACGGCGGTTCCGGCAGCAGCGCGATCGACTGTGCGCCGTACGAGCAGTTCGCCGACATCGACGGCAAGTCCGTCAGCACCTACGCGAGCATCGTGGCGCCCGAGAGCGACGCCTACGAGGCGGCCTGGAAGCCGTTCGAGGACTGCACGGGTGTCGACGTCAAGGGCGAATGGTCGAAGGAGTTCGAGGCGCAGATCGTCGTCCGCGTCCAGTCCGGCAACCCGCCCGACGTCGCGCTGTTCCCCCAGCCGGGTCTGCTGCAGACCGTGGTCAACGACACCGGGGCGGTCGTCCCGGTGTTCGAGGAGACCGAGGCCGTCGTCGACGAGAACTTCTCCGAGGACTGGAAGGCCTACGGCACGGTCGACGGCACGTACTACGGCTTCCCCAACTCCTCGAACTCGAAGTCCTTCGTGTGGTACTCCCCCGGTGCCTTCGCCGAGGCGGGCTACGAGGTGCCGCAGACCTACGAGGAGCTGCTGACCCTGTCCGACAAGATCGTCGCCGACAACCCGGACGGCAGCGTCAAGCCGTGGTGCGCGGGCATCGCCTCCGGTGACGCGACCGGCTGGCCGGTGACCGACTGGGTCGAGGACAAGATGCTCCGCGACCAGGGTGCCGAGTACTACGACCAGTGGGTCGCTCACGAGGTGCCGTTCAACGCGCCCGAGTCGGTCGAGGTCTGGGACGCCGTCGGCGGCATCCTGCGCAACCCCGACTACGTCAACGGCGGGTTCGGCAACGTCCAGACGGTCGCCTCGACGAGCTTCCAGGACGCCGGGCTGCCGATCCTCGACGGCTCCTGCTTCATGTACAAGATGGCGTCCTTCTACGCCGCCAACTGGCCCGAGGGCACGGACGTCTCGGAGAACGGCGACGTCTTCGCCTTCTACTTCCCGGCCAACGAGGGCGCGGAGGAGAAGCCGGTCCTGGTGGGCAGCGAGTTCATCGCGGCCTTCGACGACCGTCCCGAGGTCCGCGCGTTCACCACGTACCTGGCCTCGGCCGAGTACGCGAACCTGCGGGCGAAGGAGGGCTTCGGCTTCGTCAGCGCCAACAAGAACCTCGACGTCGCCAACGTCGAGTCGCCGATCAGCAAGCTGGCGGCCGAGCAGTTCCAGGACCCGAGCGCGCTCATCCGCTTCGACGGCGCGGACCTCATGCCGGGGGCCGTCGGCTCCGGGTCGTTCTGGCGCGAGGCAACCGCCTGGATCGCCGAGGGCAAGGACACCAAGGCCGTGCTCGACTCGGTCGAGCAGTCCTGGCCGTGACGGCGGGCGCGTGATGCGCCACGGTTGAACCACACTCGGGGCCGGGACCCTCGTCACGCGAGAGTCCCGGCCCCGAGGCCTCTACCCGTCCTAGCCCCACGGAGGTGACTCCGATGTCTGACACCCAGACCCCGGAGAAGGCCGACGCGTCCGCCTCGGATGCGACGGCCGGCAAGCACAAAAACCCGATCAGCTACGGCGCGCTGGCCGTCGGCATCTTCATGATCCTCGTGTTCGTCGGGATCGTCGGCCTCGTCGCAGCCAGCTTCTTCGACGCCGTCCCCGAGATCACCTGGCCGTCCTTCCTCGTCGAGTCCGACACGGCGGTCCGCAAGCTCGGCCTCATGGTCTTCGTGGTCCTGCTGTTCGTCGGGGTCATGGCGCTCCTGCTGTTCATGGTCGACAGCCGCAAGCGGGTCCCGAACTGGACGGTCGCCATCGCGTTCGTCGGTCCGGCTCTCGCGGCGCTCCTCCTCGGCCTCATCTGGCCGGGCATCAGCACGCTCATCCAGTCCTTCTACGGCAGGTCCCCCTGGTACGACCCCGAGCGCTCCGAGTTCGTCGGCATGGCCAACTTCTCGACCCTGTTCACGACACCGGAGTTCCAGGTCGTCCTGCGCAACACCCTCATCTGGGTCATCCTCGTGCCGCTCGTCGCCGTCGGCCTCGGCCTCCTGTACGCCGTCCTCATCGACCGCACCCGCGGAGAGGCCATCTCCAAGGGCCTCATCTTCCTGCCGATGGCCATCTCCCTCGTCGGCGCGTCGATCATCTGGCGCTTCGTGTACGAGTACCGCGCCCCCGCCCGACCTCAGATCGGCCTGCTGAACCAGCTGCTCGTGTGGCTGGGACTGGAGCCGTACCAGTTCATCCTCAACGTGCCGTGGAACACGACCTTCCTCATCGTCGTCATGGTCTGGATCCAGACCGGTTTCGCGATGACGATCATCTCGGCGGCGATCAAGGCCATCCCCGACGACATCGTCGAGGCCGCGCGGCTCGACGGCGTGAGTGGCCTGCGCATGTTCCGCTACGTCACCATCCCGAGCATCCGTCCCGCGCTGCTCGTCGTCTGGGTGACGATCACCATGACCACGCTCAAGGTCTTCGACATCGTGCGGACCATGACGGGTGGCAACTTCCAGACCAGCGTGGTGGCGAACGAGTTCTACACCCAGAGCTTCCGGCAGTTCGACTTCGGCCTCGGCGCCGCGTTGGCCGTCCTGCTCTTCGTCATCGTCATCCCCGTGGTCGTCTACCAGGTACGCCAGCTGCGAATCTCGGAGGAGATCCGATGACCACCTCGAACCCGGGGATCCCCGTCGAACCGTCGGTCGAGCAGAAGCGGCCGTCCGGCCCCCGCAAGCTCAGCAAGGCCGAGATCCGCGCCAGCGAGGCCAAGACGAGGCTCACCTCGCCCTGGGCGACGGGGATCGCGATCATCATGGCGATCCTGTGGAGCATCCCGACGTTCGGTCTGCTCATCACCTCGATCCGACCGCAGGCCTCGATCCAGCAGAGCGGTTGGTGGACCTGGTTCACCAACCCGGAGTTCACCTTGCAGAACTACGAGACGGTGCTCACCGGGAGCAGCACCGCGTTCGGCACGTACTTCGTCAACACCCTCGTCATCACGGTCCCAGCGGTCGTCATCCCGATCACGATCGCGCTGCTCGCGGCGTACGCGTTCGCCTGGATCGACTTCCGCGGCCGCGACCTGCTGTTCGTCGCGGTCTTCGCCCTCCAGATCGTCCCCCTGCAGGTCACGCTGATCCCGCTGCTGTCGATCTACGTCGACGTGGGCCTCGCAGGGTCCTTCTGGACGGTCTGGCTGTCGCACTCGATCTTCGCGCTCCCGCTGGCGATCTTCATGTTCCACAACTTCATGAAGGACATCCCCCGTTCGCTCGTCGAGGCGGCCAGGGTCGACGGCGCAGGTCACGTCCGGATCTTCTTCCGGGTGCTCCTGCCACTGCTCGTCCCCGCGGTGGCCGCGTTCACGGTCTTCCAGTTCCTCTGGGTCTGGAACGACCTTCTCGTGGCGCTGACCTTCGCGGGTGGCACGCCGAACGTCGCGCCGCTGACGGTGCGGCTCGCCGAGCTCTCCGGGTCCCGGGGCCAGGACTGGCACCTGCTCTCGGCCGGCGCCTTCGTGGCGCTCGTCGTGCCGGTGCTCATCTTCCTGTTCGGTCAGCGCTACTTCGTGCGCGGGCTCCTGGCCGGCGGCGTCAAGGGCTGAGTGAGCCCGCGGGCTCTTGGCCCTGAGGTCGCGCGGCGATGAGCACGATCACGGACGTGGCGCGGGTGGCCGGGGTGTCGGTCGCCACGGTCTCCCGCGCCCTGCGCGGCCTGGACCGGGTCTCCCCCGCCACCCGCCGCCGCGTCCTCGAGGTCGCCGCGGAGCTGCACTACGTGGCGTCCCCGACGGCGACGTCCCTCGCCTCCGGGCGGACCAGGGTCGTCGCCGTCGTCGCGCCGTTCCTCACCCGGTGGTTCTTCGCGACCCTCGTCAGCGCCATCGAGAAGGAGCTGCGGGTGCACGGCCACCATGTCATCCTCTTCGACCTCGAGGACGACACGTACGACCAGCGCCTTCCGCTGACGCAGAACATGCTGTGGAAGCGGGTCGACGGGGTCATCTCGCTCAACGTCCCGATGAGCGCCGCCGAGGTCGAGCTCGTCGACCGGCTGGGACTGCCGCTGGTCTCGGTCGGGGTCCCGGTGCCCGGACGCCCCTGCGTCCGCATCGACGACGGGCTGGCGATGCGGACCGCCGTCGAGCACCTCATCGGGCTCGGGCACCGCCGGATCGGGTACATCGGCGACGTCCCCGACGATGTAGCGCACACCCAGACGCCCCAGGACCGGCTCACCGCGTTCCGGGACACGATGCAGCAGGCGGGCCTGCCGCTCGTGGAGGAGTGGATCCTCGGGTCGGACTGGACCGCCCGGGCCGCGGCTGCCGACAGCAGCACCCTCCTGGCGGGCGCAGACCGACCGACCGCGATCGTCGCCGCCTCCGACGAGATGGCGATCGGGGTCCGCGAGGCCGCGAGGCGCCTCGGCGTCGACGTGCCGGGCCGGCTGTCGGTCATCGGGATCGACGACCACGTCCTCTCCGAGGTCCTCGGCCTGTCGACCGTGCGTCAGGACGTTGCTGCCCAGGGCCGGGCCGCTGCCGACCTCCTCCTGCGCGCGCTCGTCGGCGACGAGGACGGAGTCGCCGAGGACGACATCGTCATCCCGACGGTCCTGGTCCCCCGCGAGTCCACGGCGCCGGCCCCCGTCAGTTGACCGCGCCGCCGCCGGAGAGGTCCTCCGGATCGCGCAGGTAGGTCCGCTTGCCGCGCACGGCGCGGTTCGCGAACCAGGTCAGCACCCACAGCACGACGCCGATGGCCAACAGCCAGCCCGCGATGACGTACTGGACCGGGTCGCGCCCGGTCACCGGCAGGGTGAAGAAGAAGCAGACGGCCGCGCCGAGCACCGGCAGCGGTGTCGGGGTGCGGAAGTGGGCGCGGCCGATGGGGTCACGGCGCAGCACGAGGACGGCGACATTGACGACCGTGAACACCCCGAGCAGCAGCAGGGCCGTCGTCCCGCCGAGAGCCGCGACCGCGCTGCCCTCGCTCGTCGTGACGAGGGTGATGAGCCCGAGCGCGACCACCGTCGTGAACCCGATCGCGACCATCGGGGTCCCCCGGCCCGGGTGCACCCGGCCGAGGACCGGGGGCAGCACGTCCTGGCGGGCCATGCCGTAGATGAGGCGGCTCGCCATGAGCATGTTGATGAGCGCGGAGTTGGCGACGGCGAACATCGCGATGAAGGGCATGATGGCCGCGATCGGGATGCCGGGCGCCCCGACCGAGACGACCTTGGTGAGGGGGGTGTCGCCCTCCCCCAGCTCCCCGACCGGCACGAGCGCGACGGCGACGACGGCCACGAGGACGTAGATGGCGCCGGTGATGCCGACCCCCGTGATCATGATCCGCGGGAAGGTGCGCACCGGGTCCTGGGTCTCCTCGGCCATGTTGACGGCGTCCTCGAAGCCGACCATCGCGAAGAACGCGAGCGAGGTGGCGGCCGTGATGGCGAGGAAGACGTTCTTGTCCCCCGCGGTGTCGAAGACCACGGCGCGCGAGAAGTCCGCCTTGCCACCCGTCGCCGCGTACACGCCGACGAGGAGAACGAGGAGCAGGCCCGACAGCTCGACGCAGGTGAGGACGACGTTGACCCGGACGCTCTCGCCGACGCCTCGGAGGTTCACGGCCGCCACGAGGAGCATGAAGCCGACCGCGATGGCCAGCACGAGCCCGGCGCGGTCGGCGTCGCCCCCGACGCCCTCGACGAGGTTGGCGGCGAACGCCCTGCTCGCCGTGGAGGCCGACGTGAGGCCGGAGGACATCACGGTGAAGGCGACGAGGAAGGTGACGAAGTGGATGCCGAAGGCCTGGTGCGTGTAGAGCGCCGCGCCGGCCGCTTTCGGGTATTTCGTGACGAGCTCGAGGTAGGAGAAGGCGGTGACCATCGCGATCGCGAACGCGACGAGGAAGGGCGCCCACGCCGCCCCGCCGACCTCGGCCGCCACCTGGCCGGTGAGGGCGTAGACGCCCGTGCCGAGGATGTCGCCGACGATGAACAGCAGGAGCAGCCTCGGCCCGATGGCGCGCCTGAGCTCCGTGCGCTCCTCCCCCGCGACCGCACCGCCGGTGCCTCGCCCCGCGCCCCCATGCCCACTCCCGCCGTCCGGACGCCCTCAGGCGTCGATGCGTTCGCGGTCGAGCGCGCCGGCGCTCTCGATGATGAAGTCCTTGCGCGGGCCGACCTCGCCGCCCATGAGGAGCTCGAAGACCTTGCCCGCGGTCTCGATGTCGCCGAGGGTGACCTTGCGCAGGGTGCGGTGCTGGGGGTCCATCGTCGTCTCCGCGAGCTGGTCGGCGTCCATCTCGCCGAGACCCTTGTACCGCTGCATCGGCTTGGTCTTCTTGCCGCGCTTGGTCAGGCCCGACATCGTCCGGCGCATCTCGGCCTCGGAGTAGGTGTAGATGACCTCGTTGGCCTTGCTGCCCGGGTTGACCACCTCGATCCGGTGCAGCGGCGGGACGGCGGCGTACACCCGGCCCGCCTCGACGAGCGGGCCGCATGTAGCGGAAGAAGAGGGTGAGCAGCAGGGTGCGGATGTGGGCGCCGTCGACGTCGGCGTCGGTCATGATGATGATCTTGCCGTAGCGCGCGGAGTCGAGGTCGAAGGTGCGGCCCGAGCCGGCGCCGATGACCTGGATGATCGCGGCGCACTCGGCGTTGCCGAGCATGTCGGTGACCGAGGCCTTCTGGACGTTGAGGATCTTGCCGCGGATGGGCAGCAGGGCCTGGTGGTCGCTGCTGCGGGCCAGCTTGGCGGTGCCGAGCGCGCTGTCGCCCTCGACGATGAACAGCTCGGTGCGCTCGGGGTCGCTGCTGCGGCAGTCGGCCAGCTTCGCCGGCAGGCTCGAGGACTCCAGGGCGGTCTTGCGGCGCTGGGTCTCCTTGTGGAGCCGGGCGCTGATCCGCGACTTCATCTCGGAGACGACCTTCTCGAGCACCGTGGCCGCCTGCTGCTTGTAGGGCCGCTTCGTCGAGGTGAGCAGGCTCGTCAGCTCGGTCTCGACGACCTTCGCGACGATGGCGCGCACGGCGTTGGTGCCGAGGACCTCCTTGGTCTGGCCCTCGAACTGCGGCTCCGCGAGCCGGACCGTGACGACCGCGGTGAGCCCGGCGAGGGCGTCGTCCTTCTCGACCTTGTCGTTGCCGGCCTTGAGCTTGCGCGAGTTGGCCGCGACCTGGGCCCGCAGCACCTTGAGCAGGGCCTGCTCGAACCCCGCGAGGTGGGTCCCCCCCTTGGGGGTCGCGATGATGTTCGTGAAGGACCGGACCGTCGTGTCGTAGCCCGTCCCCCAGCGGACGGCGATGTCGACCCCGCACTCGCGCTCGACCTCGGTGGGGGTCATGTGTCCCCGGCCGTCGAGGACCGGCACGGTCTCGGTGAAGGTGCCGCTGCCCTGGAGCCGCCAGACGTCGGTGACGCCGGTGTCGGGCGCGAGGAACTCACAGAACTCCGAGATGCCGCCGTCGTGGACGAAGACCTCCTCGACCGGCTCCTCGCCGCGCTCGTCCCGCACGACGATCGTGAGCCCGGGCACGAGGAAGGAGGTCTGCCGGGCCCGCGCGAGGAGCCCGTCGAGGTCGAACGCGGCGTCCTTGAGGAAGATCTGCCGGTCCGCCCAGTACCGCACCCGCGTGCCGGTGACCCCGCGCTTGGCCGTGCCGATGACCTCGAGGGCGCTGGTCTTGATGTAGGGCGTGAAGTCGTGGTCGGGGTCCTTGCGCCCCTGCGCCCCGGCCACGTCCGAGAAGCTGCCGGGCTCGCCACGGCGGAAGCTCATCGCGTACGTCTTGCCGCCGCGGTCGACCTCGACGTCGAGCCGCGAGGACAGCGCGTTGACGACGGACGCGCCGACGCCGTGCAGACCGCCCGAGGCGGTGTAGGAGCCGCCGCCGAACTTCCCTCCGGCGTGGAGGCGGGTGTACACGAGCTCGACGCCGGTGAGCCCCGTCCGCGGCTCGATGTCGACGGGAACCCCGCGGCCGTTGTCGCGGACCTCGACCGAGCCGTCACCGAGCAGCTGCACCTCGATGTGGTCGCAGTGGCCGCCGAGGGCCTCGTCGACGGAGTTGTCGATGATCTCCCAGAGGCAGTGCATGAGACCGCGGGAGTCGGTGGAGCCGATGTACATGCCCGGGCGCTTGCGGACCGCCTCGAGGCCCTCGAGGACCTGGAGGTGGTGGGCGGTGTACTCGGACGCGGACTTGCTGGTGGCGGTCTTCTTCGCTGCGGTCGGCACGTCCTGCAATCTAACCCCCTGCACCGACGCGCCCGCACCGGCACACCGCCGGTGGCCCGATCGGTGCGGGACCCTCGGGTGAAAGGTCACGATCTCGACACCAGGCAGCCGGTTGGCAGCCCCCTGCGACCCGGGAAGCATCCGGCGTGCTTGACTGTTGCACAGGTCGCCGATCCATTCGGGTCGGTGGTGACGAACAACCAGCAGGAACCCCGAGCGAGCCGAGGAGGCCGACGTGAACGCCGCACTGGCACCCGCCCTGACCACCGCGGACCGTTGTGACCGCTGCGGTGCCCAGGCCTACGTGCGGGCTCGCCTGCACGCGGGCGGGGAACTGCTGTTCTGCGCACACCACGGTCGTGAGCACGTTCCCGCGCTGGCCGACAAGGCCGAGATCCACGACGAGAGCGACCGGCTCACCGAGCCCTCGCTCCCCCTCACCGCCGACGACTGAGCCTGGCGTGGACGCCCTCGCGGGCGACGTGTGGCTGGTCCTGCCGCCGCTGCTGATCCTCGTCGGCATCGTCGGCATCGTCGTCCCGGTGCTGCCCGGGATGCTCCTCGTCATGGCGGGGATGCTCGTCTGGGCCCTGGCCGAACAGAGCACGACCGGCTGGGTGCTGTTCGGGCTCAGCGTCCTCGTGGCGGGCGTCGGCTGGGTGCTGCAGTACCTCGTCCCCGGGCGCCGCCTCAAGGAACAGGGCGTGCGCACCTCGACCCTCGTCCTCGCGGTCCTGCTCGCCGTCGTCGGCTTCTTCGTCATCCCCGTCGTCGGGGCCCTCGTCGGCTTCGTCCTCGGGATCTGGCTCGTCGAGACGAGTCGCGGCTCCGCGCGGGACGAGGCCTGGACCCGGACGCGGCACGCGGTCGTCGCCATCGCGCAGAGCATCGGGATCGAGCTGACGGCGGCACTCGGCGTCGTCGGCCTCTACGTCGTGGGGCTGCTCGTCACGTAGCGCGGAGCGAGCCGGTCACCACTTGTTCTCGCGGCGCTCCCAGCGCTCGTCGAGCCGGTCGATGATCGAGGTGCCCTTGCGCCGGCCGCCGCCCTTGCCGCTGCGCTGGTGGACGTCGCCGCCGTCACCGACGACCCCGAGCTTGGCCTTGCGCGGGGGCGTCGCGGCGTAGACGGCCGCGGCGACCATGACGGCGAAGCCGGCCGCACCGACCCACATCGTGGTGTTGACGCCGACGAGCACGAGTCCGAGACCCGCGAGCACCCCGATGACACCGACGACCCAGCGTCGGCGCTGGAGCGCGGCGAGGCCCCTGCTCTGCATCTGCGAGGCGAACTTCGGGTCCTCCGCAGCGAGAGCCTGCTCCATCTGTTCGAGCATCTTCTGCTCGTGGTCTGAGAGGGGCACGGAACCTCCCGTGGTCGGCCCGGGACGCCCGGCGGACGTCCCCATGTTGCTCCTACTCCCCTCAGGATAAATCCCGAGGTCGCTGCGCGGAAGTCGATGGACAAGGTTGGATGAGAGATGCCGGTCTCACCACCCCCGTCCCGAAGCGGGCGCGGGCCCGGTCGACGGCCCGATCCGCGTCCCGCCAGCCGTGTTCCGGCTCCCCGATGACCCCCTGGATCGGGGCCTCGTGGATGGGCGTCAGTCCCGACATGCGGACCCCGACGAGACGGATCCGGGCCCGCTGGAGGCCGAGGGCGTCGAAGAGCCCCCCGGCGGCCTCGTGGATCGTCCGTCCGCTGTCGGTGGGCTCGCGCAGCGTGCGGGCGCGGGTGATCGTCGTGAAGTCGCTGAACCTCACCTTGAGGGTCACGGTGCGGCCGGTCATGCCGGCGGCGCGCATCCGGGCGGCCGTCCGCTCGCTGAGCGCCAGGAGGTGGCGCCGGATCAGGACGGCGTCGTCGA
Organism: uncultured Actinomycetota bacterium; assembly: GCA_963815545.1. Lineage (GTDB taxonomy): Bacteria > Actinomycetota > Actinomycetes > Actinomycetales > Dermatophilaceae > Phycicoccus. The sequence continues at coordinate 2,996 of CAWFGY010000014.1, read as the reverse complement.
GATCGGCCTCGAAGGTCTCGTCGCTGCCGACGCTCTTCTCACGCTGCTCCCGCTCGACGGTGCGGGGGTCCCGGCCCCAGGCGAGCTCGTGCAGGTGGTGCCCGGTCGCGGCGCCGAGCGCCCGGACGAGCGTGGCGAGGGGGGTGTGGGCGATGTCGGCGACGGTGCGCAGACCGAGCCGGACCAGTGCCTCCTCCGTCTTGTCGCCCACCCCCCAGAGTGCGGCGACGGGGAGCTGCTGGACGAACGGGACGACCTCGTCGCGGGGGACGACGACCATGCCGTCGGGTTTGGCGAGGTTCGAGGCGAGCTTGGCGACGAACTTGCTCGGGGCGACCCCGACCGAGCACGTGATCCCCTGCTCGTCGTGGACTGCGTCGCGGATCTGCTGGCCGATCGTGGCCGGGCTGCCCAGCCGGCGCAGCGCCCCGGAGACGTCGAGGAACGCCTCGTCGAGCGAGAGCGGCTCGACGACGGGTGTCACCGACCGGAACGTCTCCATGACCCCCGCCGAGATCGCCGCGTACAGGTCGTGGTCGGGCGGGAGGACCGTCGCCTGGGGGCACAGGCGCCGGGCCCGGCCCATCGGCATCGCCGACGCCACCCCGAAGCGGCGCGCCTCGTAGGTCGCGGACAGGACGACGCCGCGGTGGCCCCCGCCGATGATGACCGGCGTCCCGACCAGCTCGGGGTGGCGCAGGAGCGTGGCGGACGCGTAGAAGGCGTCCATGTCGACGTGCAGGACCGTGCAGCCGGTGTCGTCGAGCGGGGCGGAGCCGACCCGCTCGGGGAGGGCGAACTGGCGGCGGCTCATCGGGCGCTCCCCCGGCGGTCAGTCCCGGGTGGCCAGCACGTGGAGGGCGCTGCCGAGGCTCCCGAGCAGCGGGTGGTCGGCCGTGGCGGCCGCGGCCTCCTCGAGGGCCTGGAGGGCGGCGCGGTCGGCCTCGGAGTCCAGGAGGGCCGAGGGCACGAGGTCGGTGAAGACCCGCACCCCCTGGACATGGACCGGGGTGAGGCCGTGGGCGCGGACGAGGTCGAGGACGGCGGCCTCGTCGAAGCGGCGCGGGGCGGGGTCGTCCTCGCCCCACCGGCCGTCCGGGCGCTCGAGGACGGCCTTGGCGCGGTCGAGCTGGCCTGCGAGGGCACGGGTGAGGACGGCGTGGAGCCGCTGCGCGACGACGAGCGAGAACGTCCCACCGGGGGCGAGGAGCGCGGCGACGGCGCCGACGGCGGCCTCGGGGTCGTCGACGACCTCGAGGGTGCCGTGGAGGCAGACGAGGTCGAAGGCCGCGTCCGGGCCGTCACCGACGAGGTCGCGCACGGTGTCGGCGTCGCCCTGGAGCGCGCGGACCCGGTGCTCGACCTCGTGCTCGGCGGCCCGGCGACGCAGCGAGAAGAGCGCGTCGGGGCTGGGGTCGACGACGGTGAGGTCGTGACCGGCGACGGCGAGCGGGACGGCGGTGCCGCCGGTGCCGCCCCCGAGGTCGAGGATGCGCAATGGCCGGCCGAGATCGGCACGCCGCTGCTCGGTGTGGGCGTCGAGGACCCGCTGGACCGCCGTCGTCCGGGAGCCGCTGGCGGGCCCGTGCCGCTGGGGTCGGCCACGGTCGTCGGCCACGGTCGGTCTCCTCGTCGGGGGCGGGGCGTCGGCAGGGCTGCTGACGTGTCCACCCTAGTGTCCCGAGCTGCCCGGGCTCGCGTGCCACAGCTTGCGCGACGGCAGCGCCGGAGCGCTCGCCGCGGCCGGGGCGCCCCGCCCGGAGCGCGGGTCGGCCCCGGGTGGGCGGACGTCGGCGTACGGCGACTGCCGGAAGCCCGAGGCGTGGACGAGGACCCGGCGACCGGTGCGCTCGTCGGCCTCCCGCGCCGCCGCCTCGGCCGCCTCGGCGCGGGCCCGGGCGTCGGACTCCCCCGCGTCGACCGCCTGCCGGACCGCGGCGATCCCGCCGAGCTGCCAGGCGTCCCACAGCGCGGCCAGCTCCCAGGCGCCGGTGGCGCGGATCGAGACCCCGCGGTCGCCGGTGCGGCGCACGACCCCGCGGACGAGGAGCATCCAGGAGTGGAAGACGACCTCCGCGTAGGGGCCCTGGACGTCCTCGAAGAACGTGCAGTCGGACGGGCCGGTGCCGTCGTCGAGGGTGAGGAAGACGACACGCCGCCCGGAGCGCACCGGCGGGGTCTGGGTGGCGACCTTGACCCCGGCCACCCACACCTGGGAGCGGCTACGGGCCGCGAGGAGGTCGCGGCTGCGGGTGACCCCGAGCGCGGTGAGGAGCGGGTGGTAGAACTCGAGAACGTGGGCCGAGACGTCGAGGCCGAGGACGTCGAGCTCGGCCCGGACCCGCTCCGGCCCGGTCATCTCGGGCAGGCCGGTGCCGGCGACGAGAGCGGGCCGGTCGCCGAGGTCGAGGGTGAGCTGGGTCGGCTGGGCCTGCGCCGGGACGACCTGCCGCGCCGCCTGGCTCTGGGCGGCGGCCCGGAGCCGGACGTCGACCCCGGCACCCTCCACCTCGCGGGCGGCCGAGACGGGCAGGGTCGTGCGGCGGCTGCTGCGGGGTCGCCCCGTGCCACGCTCCCAGCGGTCGAGCTCGGCGACGTGGAGCAGCAGGTCGCGCCGGGTGACCCGGCCGCGGCGCCCGAGGCCCGCCCCCGTGGTGCCGTGGAGGCTGTCGAAGGCCCCGGCGAGGACGAGCCGTTCGGTGACCGGCCGGCTCACCCGGGCTCGGGTCCAGAAGTCGCCGACGTCGGAGTACGGCTGGCCCGCGACGACCCGGGCGACCTCGGCCTCGCTGATGCCCTTGACGTCGGCGAACGAGAGCCGGATGCCGTAGGGCTGGGGGGCCTGCTTCCAGCCCGGGACCCGCGCGCCCGCACCACCCGCCACCCTCGTCCCGCCCGTCGCTCCCTCACCGTCCCGGTGGGTCGAGAGGAGGTGACACGCAGGCGTCACCTCGTCGTCCTCGGCGTGTTGCCTCCTCTCGTCGAGGTCCAGGACC
>CAWFGY010000013.1:0-22858 GCA_963815545.1 uncultured Actinomycetota bacterium | reverse complement strand
CCTCGACCGACTCGGGCGCGTTGAACGGCACCTCGTGAGCGACCCACTGGTCGTAGTACTCGGCACCCTGGTCGCGGAGCATCTTGTCCTCGACCCAGTCGGTCACCGGCCAGCCGGTCGCGTCACCGGAGGCGATGCCCGCGCACCACGGCTTGACGCTGCCGTCCGGGTTGTCGGCGACGATCTTGTCGGACAGGGTAAGCAGCTCCTCGTAGGTCTGCGGCACCTCGTAGCCCGCCTCGGCGAAGGCACCGGGGGAGTACCACACGAAGGACTTCGAGTTCGAGGAGTTGGGGAAGCCGTAGTACGTGCCGTCGACCGTGCCGTAGGCCTTCCAGTCCTCGGAGAAGTTCTCGTCGACGACGGCCTCGGTCTCCCAACACCGGGACGACCGCCCCGGTGTCGTTGACCACGGTCTGCAGCAGACCCGGCTGGGGGAACAGCGCGACGTCGGGCGGGTTGCCGGACTGGACGCGGACGACGATCTGCGCCTCGAACTCCTTCGACCATTCGCCCTTGACGTCGACACCCGTGCAGTCCTCGAACGGCTTCCAGGCCGCCTCGTAGGCGTCGCTCTCGGGCGCCACGATGCTCGCGTAGGTGCTGACGGACTTGCCGTCGATGTCGGCGAACTGCTCGTACGGCGCACAGTCGATCGCGCTGCTGCCGGAACCGCCGTCCGTGCCGGCGCCGCCGTCGTCGCCGGAGCCGCAGGCCGTCACGACGAAGGTCGCCGCGAGGACTCCGGAGAGCGCGGCGAACCGGCGCTTGTGGTTGAGGGCCATGCCCGCCTCCATTTCACTGGTTGCGCCGAGACGGGGGGCCTCGGCCGTGAGGGGAACCGCAGTAAACGTAAAAGCGTTTACATACGCAGCGCAACGGCCAGGGCGCTCTGGGGCGGTAACGATTATGTAACGTGACCCGTCAGATGGGGCGGGTCACGGTTCTCGTGGAGGCCGTCGAGAACCCTTGCGCTGAAGCCGAACCCGCAGGGCACGTGAGGCGCGTCAGCGGACGGCGGCGCCGATCCCCGCGATGACCGCCGGTGCCGGGGTCCCGGAGCCGTCCCGGCGGCCGTTGGGCTCCGGGAGGTCCACGGGCACCCCGCCGCTGCCGGAGGCGCGGGCCGGCAGGGCCCCCACCCATGCCAGCACGAGCGCGTCCTCACCGCGGAGGAAACGGTGCGCGCGAACGCCGCCCGTCGCGCGGCCCTTGGCCGGGTACTCGGTGTACGGCGCCACCTTGAGCGAACCTGCCTCGGTGCCCGGAAGGGCGTCCGAGGAGCCGGCGGAGGTGACGACGACGTTGTCGGCAGCGGGGTCGACAGCGCCGAAGAACACGACGGACGCCCTGCCGGAGAGGCGGATCCCCGTCATGCCGCCCGCCGCCCGCCCCTGCGGACGGACCGAGGAGGCGGGGAACCGGAGCAGCTGGGCGTCGCTCGTGACGAAGACGAGGTCCTCCTCGCCGTCGCGCAGGGCGACGGCGCCGACGACGACGTCGCCGTCCTTGAGCGCGATGGCCTCCCAGTCGGTGCGGCCCGGGTAGTCGGTGGTGACCCGCTTGACGACCCCCTGCGCGGTGCCGAGGGCGATGCCCGGACCGTCGGCGTCGAGCGGCACGATGGTCAGCGGCTCCTCGCCGCGGGGGAGGTCGACGTACACGGCCAGCGGGGCGCCGCCGGACAGGCTCGGAGCGCCGCCGAGCGGCGGCAGCGTCGGCAGCTCGAGCGCCGACAGCCGGATCATCCGGCCGAGGGAGGTGACCAGGCCGACCTCGCCGCGGGCCGTGGTGCGGACGGCGCCGACCACCGCGTCGTGGCGGGCCCGCGGGCCATCGGCCGGGACGGGCTCGGCGTCGGAGGTCCGCGCCAGCAGGCCGGTGGAGGAGAGCAGCACCCAGCACGGGTCGTCGGACACCTCGAGCGGGGTGGTCTGGGCCGCCGGGGTCCCCGCCGACTCGAGCAGGACGGTCCGTCGCGGCGTGCCGTGGGCCTTCGCGACGTCGGCGAGCTCGCCGGAGACGGTGCGGCGGAGCAGCTTCTCGTCGGCGAGGATCGCCTCGAGGCCCTCGATGAGGCGCTGCAGCTCGTCGCGCTCGGCCTCGAGCTCGATCCGGGAGAACTTCGTGAGGCGGCGGAGCTGCAGCTCGAGGATGTACTCGGCCTGGGCCTCGGACAGGTCGAACACCGAGATGAGCCGCCCCTTGGCCTCGGCGGCGTCGTCGCTGGCCCGGATCAGCTGGATGACCTCGTCGATGTCGAGGATCGCGACGAGGAGGCCCTCGACGAGGTGCAGCCGGTCCTTGCGCTTGGCGAGCCGGAACTCGGTGCGCCGGCGGACGACGTCGACGCGGAAGCCCACGTAGGTCCGGAGCAGGTCCTTCAGGCCCATCGTGCGGGGCTGGCCGTCGACGAGGGCGACGTTGTTGATCCCGAAGGAGTCCTCCATCGGGGTGTGCTTGTACAGCTGCTCGAGGACCGCGTCGGCGTTGAAGCCGTTCTTGATCTCGAAGACGAGGCGCAGGCCGTGCTTGCGGTCGGTGAGGTCCTTGACGTCGGAGATGCCCTGGAGCTTCTTGGACTGCACGAGGGTCTTGACCCGCTCGATGACCTTCTCGGGGCCGACGAGGTAGGGCAGCTCGGTGACGACGATGCCCATCCGCCGGGCGGTGACCTTCTCGACCCGGGCGGTGGCCCGGGTGCGGAAGCTGCCGCGCCCGGTGAGGTAGGCGTCGCGCACGCCGTCGAGGCCGACGATGCGGCCGCCGCCGGGCAGGTCGGGGCCGGGGACGAACCGCATGAGGTCGTCGAGCGAGCAGTCCGGGTGGTCGATGAGGTGGCGGGCGGCGCCGATGACCTCGACGAGGTTGTGCGGGGCCATGTTCGTCGCCATGCCGACGGCGATGCCGCTGGTGCCGTTGACGAGGAGGTTCGGGAAGGCGGCGGGCATCACCCCGGGCTGGGTCATCGAGTCGTCGTAGTTGGGGACGTAGTCGACGGTGTCCTCGTCGAGGCTCGTCACCATGAGCAGGGCCGCGGGCGCCATCCGGGCCTCGGTGTAGCGGGACGCGGCCGGGCCGTCGTCGAGGGAGCCGAAGTTGCCGTGCCCGTCGACGAGCGGCAGCCGCATCGTGAACGGCTGGGCGAGCCGGACGAGGGCGTCGTAGATGGCCTGGTCGCCGTGCGGGTGGTACTTGCCCATGACCTCGCCGACGACCCGGCTCGACTTCACGTGCGGGCGGTCGGGGCGCAGCCCGAGCTCGGACATCCCGTAGAGGATGCGGCGCTGCACGGGCTTGAGGCCGTCCCGGGCGTCCGGCAGGGCCCGCGAGTAGATGACGCTGTAGGAGTACTCGAGGAACGCCGAGCGCATCTCGTCCTCGACGTCGATGTCGACGACCCGTCCGAGGTCGTCCTCGGGCGGCGGGGTGTTCGTGCGCGTGGCCATGCGGTGCGGTGTGTCCTTCGGTTCTCGACGGGGTGCGGGGCGTCCCGCGCCCTCCATCCTCACAAACCGCCGTCCGGGCGCTGCCACGACACTCCGAACCGGCCTACGTGGACGACCTCGTCGACGCCCCGCCGGGGCCGGGTCCGCGCCGACCCCGACGTCCGGCTCGCCTCGTGCCCGAGGGCCACGACCCCGACGATGCGCCGGCTCCCCGGCACGTCCAGGGCGCCGCGGACGGCGTCGTGGCGTGCGGCCGGGACCCCGAAGAAGAGCGCCCCGAGGCCGGCGTCCTCGGCGCCGAGCAGCAGGATCATCGCGGCCATCGCGGTGTCGGTGTCCCAGTACGGGACGGGCCAGCGGTCGGGGGAGCGGTCCGTCCAGCCCTTGTCGGGCTCGGCGTACCGGTCGAGGTAGGCGTCCGGGTGGGACAGGCACAGCACGAGGGCCGGGGCGGCGGAGACCCCGCGCAGCCAGGCGTCCGGCGGGCCGGGCTCGGACGCCGCGGCCCAGAACCGCTCCCGGTCCTGCGGGTCGAGGAGGACGACGAAGTCCCAGCCCTGGCTGAAGCCCGCGCTCGGGGCCCGCACCGCGAGGGCGAGCAGGTCGCGGACCACCCCCGCCGGCACCGGGCGGTGCTCGTCGAACCGGCGCACCATCCGCCGCCGTCGGACCGCGTCCCGTAGCTCCACGCAGGCCAGTCTGCACGTCACGTCCCCGACATGTGGGGGTGGCAGGATGGCGTCATGGAGGACGGGACGCTCCCCCCGGGGTACCCGCTCGAGTGGGAGGCGGACGTCGTCCTGCGCGACGGGACCGTCGCGAGCCTGCGCCCGATCCGCCCCGCCGACGTCGACGGCATCCACCGGTTCCACGCCGCGCAGTCCGACGAGTCGATCTACCTGCGCTTCTTCGCCCCGCTGCGCCGGCTCTCGGACGCCGACGTCCACCGGTTCACCCACGTCGACTACGTCGACCGGGTCGCGCTCGTCGTCACGATGCGCGAGGAGATCATCGGGATCGGCCGGTTCGACCGCCTCGACGCCGGCACCGCCGAGGTCGCCTTCAACATCAGTGACCACTACCAGGGCAAGGGCATCGGCTCGGTCCTGCTCGAGCACCTCGCGGCGATCGCCCGTGACCTCGGCATCGCCCGCTTCACCGCCGAGGTGCTCCCGCAGAACCGACGGATGCTCGACGTGTTCTCGGACGCCGGCTACGAGGTGGCCCGCCGGGTCGAGGACGGCGTCGTCGAGGTCGGGTTCGACATCGAGCCCACCGACCGCTCGCGCGCCGTCGAGATGAGCCGGGAGCACCGCGCCGAGGCCCAGAGCCTGCGCAGGCTGCTCAACCCGACGACGATCGCGGTCATCGGGGCCAGCCGCAGCCGCGACACCTTCGGCGGCCAGCTGCTCGACCGGCTGCTCGAGTCCGGGTTCACCGGCCGGGTCGTGCCCGTCAACCCCAAGGTCAAGCGGCTGCGCCGGCTCACGGCCTACCCCTCGGTCCTCGCCGTCCCCGGGCAGGTCGACCTCGCGATCGTCGCGGTCGCGGCGCCCGCGGTGCTCGACGTCGTCGACGAGTGCGCCGAGGCGGGGGTCCAGGCGCTGCTCGTCGTCTCCTCGGGCTTCGCCGAGGCCGGCCCCGAGGGCGCGGCCCGGCAGGTCGAGCTCGTCCGCCGGGCCCGGGGGGCCGGGATGCGCGTCATCGGCCCGAACTCCTTCGGGATCATCAACAACGACCCCGCCGTCCGGCTCAACGCCTCCGTCGCGCCCACGCTGCCGCCGTCGGGCCACCTCGGGCTCTTCTCGCAGTCGGGTGCGCTCGGCATCGCGGTGCTGGCGTCGGCGGCCCGGCGCAACCTCGGCATCTCGACCTTCGGCTCGGCCGGCAACCGCGCCGACGTCTCGGGCAACGACTTCATGCAGTACTGGATCGACGACGACTCCACCGAGGCCGTGGGGCTCTACCTGGAGTCGATGGGCAACCCCCGGAAGTTCTCGCGGATCGCCCGCAAGCTGGCCCTCATCAAGCCGGTCATCGTCGTCAAGTCGGGGCTGTCGCGCTTCGGGGTGCCTCCGGGGCACACGGTGCGCGAGACCAAGACCCGGCCCGAGGTGTTCGCCGCGATGCTCCGGCAGGCAGGGGTCATCCGGGTCGAGAACGTCCACCAGCTCTTCGACGTGGCGCAGCTCGTCGTCCACCAGCCGCTGCCGCGCGGGCCGCGGGTGGCGATCGTCGTCAACTCCGACGCGCTCGGCGCCCTCACCGCCGACGCGTGCACCAGCTGGGGGCTCACCGTCACCCGCGGCCCCGTCACGCTGCGCAGCGAGGCGACCGCCGAGGACTTCCGCAGCGCCCTCGACGACGCGTTCGCCGACGACGACGTCGACTCGGTGCTCGCGGGCTTCATCCCGCCGCTGGCCACCGGCGACGCGGACGTGGCGGCTGCCGTGCGGGACGCCGCCTTCGGGGCCGACAAGCCGTGCGCCGCGACGTTCCTCGGGCTCCGAGGGGTCGACGACGGCCACTCCTCGGTCAAGGGCACCGGTGGCGCGCGCGGGGCGGTCCCGGTGTACGCGATGCCCGAGGACTCCGTCCGCGCCCTCGCGGCCGCGACCCGCTACGGCCAGTGGCGGGCCCGCGACCACGGCACCCCGGTGGCGCCGGTGGGCATCAACCGCCGGATCGCCGAGGACGTCGTCGGCACGGTGCTCTCGGTGACCCCGCAGGGCCGGCGGCTCACCCACGACGAGGCGGCCGCGCTGCTCTCCGCGTACGGCATCGAGGTGTGGAGCCAGCACGACGTCGAGACCGTCGACGACGCCGTCGCGGCCGCGGAGCGGCTCGGCTGGCCGGTGGTCCTGAAGTCGGTCGCGCCGATGGTGCGCCACGAGGGCAGCAGCGGAGGGGTGCGGGTCGACCTCGACGACGCCCACGCGCTGCGCACGGCGTGGGCGTCCCTGACCGAGTACCTCGCGCCGCTGCGGGCCGACTCGTTCGTCGTCCAGAAGATGGCGTCACAGGGAGTGCCCTGCGTCATCACCTCCGAGGAGGACCCGCTCTTCGGGCCGGTCATCGGGTTCTCGGTCGCCGGGCTGCCCACCGAGCTGCTCGACGACGTCGCCCACCGCATCCCCCCGCTCACCGACGTCACCGTCTCCGAGCTCATCTCGTCCGTCAAGGCAGCGCCCGTGCTCCACGGCTACCGCGGGCGGACCCCTGTCCACCGCGCGGCGCTCGCCGACCTCATCGGGCGGGTCTCGGTGCTGGCCGACGACATGCCCGAGGTCGCCTCGCTCGTGCTCAACCCGGTCAACGCCCACCCGGGCGGGGTCGAGGTGCTCGGGGCCGAGATCGTCCTCGCCCCGGCGCCGCGACGGGTGGACCCCGGCCGCCGGTCCCTGACGTGACCCGGCGCCGGCCCCAGGAGCGGCACAATGGCCCCATGACCCGCGCCCACCACGCTCCCGTCCTGCCTGCGGCCCTCACCGCGTCCATCGAGCGGGCGGGCTACTACCCGGCCCTCGTCGCGGACGTCGTCGCTGCGGCCCTCGGGGACGAGCGCGTCGACAACCACCTCGTGCACCTCGAGACGACGTTCGACCGCGACGTCGTGCGCCGCCACATCACCGTCCTCGTCCTCACCCCGACCCGGCTGCTCATCGCCCACGCCGACGACCACGCCGACGAGCCGCCGGCGCCGCAGGAGGTCGCCACCGCCACGACCGAGGCCATCCCGCTCACGACCGTCAAGGGCGTCATGCTCACGCACGTCGTCGCGAGCCCGGGGGAGTACGTCCCGGGGAGCCTCGGCCGCGAGATCACCCTGACCCTCGGCTGGGGCACGGTCGCGCGGGTCGACCTCGTCCCCGCGTCGTGCACCGACCCCGACTGCGACGCGGACCACGGCTACGAGGGGACGATCACCGGCGACGACATCGCGCTGCGCATCTCGGCCGCCGCCGACGGCGACGACAAGCTCGCGGGGGCCCTGTCCTTCGCGCGGGACCTGTCGGCCGCCATCGGCCAGGGCTGACCCGGTGCCGGGCCCCGTCGCGCCGTCGTACGCCACCGGGAGCCTCGCCGACGTCCTGCCGAGCCTGGCGGCGAGCCTGGGGGTGCCGGCCGCGTCCGGCGGCCGGGGCCGGCCGGGGCCGTTCGGCTTCCCGCAGGCCAGGCGCGGGGTCGTCGTCCTCGTCGACGGGCTCGGCGCGCGGCAGCTGTCGCGGCGCCTCGGTCACGCACCGTGGTTCCGGGCGCACGTCGACCTGAGCCGCACCGTCACCGCGGGGTTCCCGTCGACGACCGCGACCTCGATGGGGTCCTTCGGGACCGGCACCCCGCCCGGCGCCCACGGGATGCTCGGGTACGAGGTGCTCGTCCCCGAGGAGGACCGGGTGTTCAACGAGCTGTCGTGGGAGGACGGCCCGCTGCCGGAACGCTGGCAGCCGCACCCCACCTGGTTCGAGCGCGCGGCCGCCGCCGGGCTGGACGTGGTCCGGATCGGGCCCGGGTTCTTCGACGGCTCGGGGCTGACCCAGGCGGCACTGCGGGGCGGCCGGTTCCGGGCGGCCGAGTCGCTCGCGGCCCGGGTCGACGCCGCGCTGACCGCGGTGCGGGCGACGCCGCGCAGCCTCGTCTACCTGTACTGGGGCGAGGTCGACAAGCTCGGCCACGTCCACGGCCCGGAGTCCTTCGAGTGGACCGAGGAGCTGGAGTCCGTCGACCGCGAGCTCGCCCGGCTCGCCGCCGGTCTGCCCGACGACGCCTCGCTCACCGTCACCGCCGACCACGGCATGCTCGCCTGCCCGCACGAGACACGGGTCGACGTCGCCGACGAGCCGGCGCTGCGGGCCGGGGTGCGTCACCTCGGAGGCGAGCCGCGGGCCACCCACGTGTACTGCGAGCCCGGGGCGAGCGCCGACGTGGCGGCCGCGTGGACGACGCTGCTCGGGGACCGGGCCTGGGTGCGGACCCGCGACCAGGCGGTCGCGGCGGGGCTCTTCGGGCCGGTCGACCCGGCCCACCTCGCCCGGATCGGCGACCTCGTCGTCGTCGCGGACGGCGACTTCACGGTCGTGGACTCCGCGCGGATGCGCCCGCAGCTGCTCGCGCTGCGCGGGATGCACGGGGCGCTGAGCGGCGAGGAGCTCGACGTGCCGGTGGTCCATCTGCCCGCCCGCGTCGCCTAGGGTTGACGCTCGTGGCTGCGCTGGTCTTCTTCTCGGGAACGATGGACTGCGGCAAGTCGACCCTTGCGCTCCAGATCGACCACAACCAGCGTGCGCGCGACCGGGCGGGCCTGATCTTCACCAAGCTCGACCGGGCCGGCGAGTCGGTGCTCTCCTCCCGCCTCGGCCTGGAGACCCGGGCGGTCGAGGTGGGGGACGACCTCGACTTCTGGGACGTCGTCGTCGAGTGCCTCACGGCCGGGGCGCGGGTCGACTACGTCATCTGCGACGAGGCGCAGTTCTACACCCCGGTCCAGGTGGAGCAGCTGGCCCGGCTCGTCGACGAGCTGGGCATCGACGTCACGGCGTTCGGCATCACGGCCGACTTCCGCACCGAGCTGTTCCCCGGGTCGCGCCGGCTCGTCGAGCTCGCAGACCGGGTGGAGGTGCTCCAGGTCGAGGCCCTGTGCTGGTGCGGCCGGCGGGCCACCCACAACGCCCGCATCGTCGACGGCGTCATGGTCGTCGAGGGGGAGCAGGTCGTCGTCGGTGACACGACCGCGGCGTCGGCGGGGATCGTCGAGTACGAGGTGCTGTGCCGGCGGCACCACATGCGCCGGATGAACAGCCACGCCGCACGGGCTGCGTCACCGACGCCCGACACCCTGCCGTTCGACCTCGACGCCTGCCCGGTCCCGCCCCGCGCCTGACGGCGGGGCGCAGCTGCGCCGAGTGGGTCAGGCGGGGCCGGAGCCCTTGGTGCCGAACACGATGTCGTCCCAGGCCGGGACGCTCGGTCGGCCACGACGGCCGCCGCCCGAGCGGGCTCCGGAGGGCGCCGCGGCGTCGTCCTTGGCGGTGGTCGTCTCGTCGTCGTCCCCGGCACGCTCGGCGGTGGGACGGGGCGCGGGCGGCGCGTCGTCCTCGGGCCAGCCGCCGATGAACGCCGTCGACCTGGTGCCCCCCTCGAGGTGGTCGCCGACCCGCTTGCGCTCGCGGGTGGCCGGGGGCGGCGGTGCGTCGGCGGGGTCGCCGGCCAGCTGCTCGATGGGGAGGGCGTCCTCGCGGGGCCCGTCGTCGCCGGGGGTGTGCGCGGGCGAGGACCGGCGGCGGTGCCGGCGGCCACGCGCGCTGTGCTCGCGCATCGCGGCCATGAGGTCGATCGGCTCGTGCGGCTCCCGGCGGCGCGGTGCGGCCGGCTCGAGGCCGCCGTCGGCGTCGACGTCGTACACGTCGAGGTCACCCGGCGTCGGGGCCCGGTGCGGGGTGGGGATGAGCCCGGACGTCGACTCCTCGCTGAGCCAGCGCGCCTCGTCGTTGGTCGGGGCGACCGAGCCGCCGAGCGGCTCGTAGTGCCAGGCCGCGGTGCGCTGCCGGCCGCCCGCGGCGAAGGTCATCGTCAGCTGCCAGACACCCTCGGCGTCGCGGGCGGAGTCCCACTCGATGTCGTCACGGTCGACGCCGCGGTCACGCAGCCGCTCGGAGACCCGCTCCTCGAGGGAGACGGGACCGGGACCCTTGGTGCCGACGGCGCACTCCCGCGCCTTGCGGGCGACGTGCTCGCGCTCGGCGACGATCGGGCCCTCGAAGCGGCGCACCTTCTCGAGCGTCCAGCCGGCGCGGTCGGCGACCTCCTCGGCGGACAGCCCCCGGCGGATGAGCGCCTGGACCTCGCGAGGGCGCATGCCGCCCTCGATCTCGATCTGCAGCTGGCCCAGCCGGGGACGGTCGCGTCGCGCCGCGGCGCGCAGCGCCTCGTCGAGGGGAAGCCGGAAACGCCCGCCGTCCGCGTCCGCGAGCAAGAGGTGGTCCCCGTCCTCGTGGACGCCGATGAGGCGAAGGTCTCGCATGTCGGGCTCCCGGTTGCTGGTCGTCGACGACGACGATGCCACCTCCGGGCGTCCAACCCTGGTAGCCCACGCCGGGGCGCGTCGGATTGCCCGGATACCGTGGGCACATGCCAGGAACCTCCGACCTCTCGCCCTACGACGTCGTCCTCCTGGGGTCCTTCGGCGGACCCGAGTCGGCGGACGAGGTGATGCCCTTCCTGCGGCGGGTGACGGCGGGCCGCGACATCCCCGACGAGCGGCTCGCCGCGGTCGGTGAGCACTACTACGCCCGCGGCGGACGCAGCCCCATCAACGACCTCAACCGCGACCTCCTCGCCCGGCTGCGCGCGGCGATGCAGCGGCGGGGCCTGACGGTCCCGGTGGTCTGGGGCAACCGCAACTCGGAGCCGTTCTTCGCCGACGCCGTCCACGAGGCGCTCGACCTCGAGGCGACCCGCGTCGTGGCCCTGTTCACGAGCGCCTACTCGTGCTACTCCTCGTGCCGCCAGTACCGCGAGGACCTCGCCGCCGCCGTCGAGGCCGTGGGTCCCGCGGCGGACGGGCTCGTCGTCGACAAGGTGCGCCAGTACGTCCACCACCCGGCGCTCGGCCGGGCCTGGACCGACAACCTGCTCGCGGCGCTGCGCGGGCTGCCCGACCCCGGGGCCGCCCGGCTGCTCTTCGTCACGCACTCGATCCCGGACGCGATGGACGACACCTCGGGCCCCGGCGACGGCGAGGGGAACCTCTACAGCGACCAGCACCTCCGGCTCGCCCGGCGGCTCACCGACGAGGCCAACGCGGCCCTGGGGACGGCCCTCGAGGGCGAGCTCGTGTTCTGCTCGCGCTCCGGCCCGCCGACCCAGCCATGGCTGGAGCCCGACGTCAACGACCGCATCGAGCAGCTCGCGGCCGAGTCCGCCGCTCCGGTCGTCGTCGCACCGATCGGCTTCGTGTCCGACCACATGGAGGTGGTCCACGACCTCGACACCGAGGCGGCCGAGACCGCCGCCCGGGTCGGCGTCCCGTTCGTGCGGGTGCCGACCCCGCACGACAGCGAGGTGTTCGTCGAGGGGCTCGTCGACCTGCTCCTGGAGCGGGCCGCCGAGGCGCGCGGCGAGGTCGTCGTCCCCGACACCTGGCTCACCGGGGACGTCCGGCCCTCGGTGTGCGCCCCCGGCTGCTGCCCGAACCTGCGCACGGCCAAGCCGGCGCTCTGCGGGAGCGACTGATGAGCGGTCCGGCCGCTCCGCAGGTGCCCAGCACCGTCGACCCGGCCGAGCTCGAGCGCGTGGCGTGCGAGGTCGCCCGGGACGCAGGGCGCCTCGTCGTCGACCACCGCCCTGCCGACCTGGCCCAGAGCGCCAAGTCGACGCGCACCGACGTGGTCACCGAGATGGACCAGCGCAGCCAGGAGCTCATCCTCGGCCGGCTCGCGACGCTGCGGCCCGACGACGCGGCGATGGGCGAGGAGGAGGGCGCCCGCACCGGCACCTCGGGCGTCACCTGGGTCCTGGACCCCATCGACGGCACCACCAACTACCTGTACGGCATCCCGCAGTTCTCGGTGTCCGTGGCCGCCGTCGTCGGCGACCCCGCCGTCCCCGGCGCGTGGCGACCCATCGCCGGGGCCGTGCTCAACCCGAGCCACGACGAGCTGTTCCACGCGCACGTCGGCGGCGGCGCGCACCTCACGACCGGGTCGGGGAGCCGCGCCCTGCGGGCCTCGGCCACCACCGAGCTCGCACTCTCGCTCGTCGGCACGGGGTTCGGCTACGACGCGGACCGTCGCCGGCGTCAGGCCCGCCTGCTCGTCGACCTCCTCCCGCTCGTCCGCGACATCCGGCGGCACGGGAGCGCCGCCCTCGACCTGTGCTCCGTCGCCTGCGGCCGCCTCGACGGCTACTACGAGACGGGTCTCAACGCGTGGGACCGGGCCGCCGGCGAGCTCGTCGCCACCGAGGCGGGCGCCGTGCTCGGGGGGATCGACGACGACGTGGCGTCGAGCTCGCTGCTCTGGGTCGCCGCCCCGGGCATCGCCGGCGAGCTGTCCGACCGGGTCCGCGCACTCACCCGGACGCACGTCGCGCAGGACGCCGGCTGAGCCCTCGAGTGTCCACGGAGGGACCCGACGTGGCGCGGGCAACGGCAATGGTGCACAATCGCCGCGCACGATGTGGTCCGCGGGCACAAACTCGGGGCGTCGTGCGTTGTCTCGGCCGATTGTCACGACGAAGGGTGGATGTCCACGATGGCAACCGACTATGACGCGCCACGCAAGACCGACGACGAGCTGTCCGAGGACTCCATCGAGGAGCTGAAGACCCGGCGGGTCGACACGCGTGCCTCGAGCGTGGACGTCGACGAGACCGAGCACGCCGAGGGCTTCGAGCTCCCGGGCGCCGATCTGTCCGGTGAGGAGCTCTCGGTGCGGGTGCTCCCGCGCCAGGCCGACGAGTTCACGTGTGCCCGGTGCTTCCTGGTGCACCACCGGAGCCAGCTCGCCAGCGAGAAGTCCGGCGTGCTCGTCTGCCGGGAGTGCGCGGCCTGACCGGCGCGCCCGCACCCACCGTGGCCACCCCCGTGTCCGTGCGGCGGCTGCACCCCGACGCGTTGCCGCCGCGGTACAGCACCGACGGTGACGCCGGTGCCGACCTCACGAGCGTCGCCGACCTCACCCTGCGACCGGGGGAGCGGGCCCTGGTCCCCACCGGCATCGCCCTGGCCCTGCCCCCGGGCACCGTGGGTCTGGTCCATCCCCGCTCGGGGCTGGCGGCCCGGCACGGCGTGACCGTGCTCAACGCCCCCGGCACCGTCGACTCGGGCTACCGGGGGGAGATCCTCGTCAACCTCGTCAACCTGGACCCCACCGAGGACTTCACCGTCCGGGTCGGGGACCGGATCGCCCAGCTCGTCGTCCAGGAGTACCTGCACGCGGAGTTCTCGGACGCGGATTCGCTTCCGGACAGCACCCGGGGGGACACTGGGCACGGGTCGACCGGGGGATTCGGCGCCGACCGCAGCCCGTGAGACCCGCGACCATCCGAGACCCGAGGACCAGACCGCAGTGAGCATCTTCCGCAGGAACAAGGACGCCGCCCGCGACGAGGACGCCGTGAGCACCTCCGACGCCGTGGACACCTCCGACGTCGAGGCGGCCGACGGCGACGTCACCGCCGACGCCGGGGTGGCCCCGGCCGACGAGGCTCCGGCGCGCACCGACGGGCCGTTCGACGTCGACGAGGTCGACGGCCGCGGCGGGCGGATCGACCTCGGGGCGATGTGGGTCGCCGGCACCCCGGGCATGGAGCTGCGCCTCGAGGTCGAGCAGCAGACCCAGGCGGTCAACGCGGTCACCGCGGTCGTCGGCGACTCGGCCCTGCAGATGCAGGCGTTCGCCGCCCCTCGGTCGGGCGGGCTGTGGACCGAGATCCGACGCGAGATCGCGATGGCCGTCGAACAGCAGGGCGGAACCGTCGAGGAGGCTGGCGGCCCGCTCGGCACCGAGCTGCGGACCCGGATGCCCTCGGCCGGCCCGGACGGTCGCACCGTCTTCGCCCCGGCCACCTTTCTCGGGGTCGACGGCCCGCGGTGGTTCCTGCGGGGCGTCCTGTCCGGCCGTGCGGCCATCGACGAGGACGCCGCCCAGCCGCTGCTCGCGGTGCTCCGGGGTGTCGTCGTCGTCCGTGGGGTCGAGCCGATGGCCCCCCGCGAGATGCTGCCCCTCCAGCTGCCCCAGGACGCCCGTCCCGAGGCCGACGCCGAGACCGCGGAGGACGACGCGGACCAGGACGGCGGCCTCGACCCGTTCGAGCGCGGACCCGAGATCACCGAGGTGCGGTGATGGGGCTGCGCGAACGCGTGCGCGCCTTCGCCCGCACCACGATGGAGCAGGAGGCGGACGACCTGCGCGAGCAGTCGTACACCGAGGGCGGTGACGACCTCACGGCCCTGGCCGCCCGCCACCCGGCGTGCGTGTGCGGCACCGTTCGGACGGTGACCCTGCCGGCGCACCGCAGCGTCCCGGCGCTCGTCGCCGAGGTGTGGGACGGCAAGGGCGCGGTCAACCTGGTCTGGGTCGGCCGCCGCGCGATCGGCGGCATCGAGCCGGGCGCGTTCCTGCGGGCCCGCGGCCGGGTCGCGACGGTCAAGGGGATCCCGACGATCTTCAACCCCTCCTACGAGATCATCCCCAAGCAGTGAGCGCCGACCAGAGGGCCACCGAGGCTCCCGTGGCCGAGACCGTCGAGGCGCTGATCCGGCACCGTCTCACGACCGCGCTGGGCGGGTGGCGCGGTTCGGTCGAGACCGCCCTGCCGACCGTCGTGTTCGTCGTGCTCTGGTCGTTCAACGGCCACGACGTGCGCACCGCGGCCATCGTCGCGATCGCGGTGGCGCTCGTGCTGGCGGCGGTGCGCATCGTGCAGCGGTCCTCGCTCCAGCACGTGGTCGGGGCCGTGTTCGCGACGGCGATCGCCGCGTTCTTCGCCCTGCGCTCCGGCCGCGCGGAGGACGCCTTCCTGCCCGGCATCCTCACGAGCGCCGCCTACCTCGTCGGGACGGTCCTGTCGATCGTCACGCGGTGGCCCGCGGTGGGGTTCCTCGTCGGCGCGGGGGACCCCCGCGCCAAGGAGGACCCGTTCGCGTGGCGTCGGGACGCCGGGATGGTGCGGGTCTGCGCCCGGCTCACCTGGGTCCTCGTCGGCATGTACGTCATCCGGCTCGTGGTCATGGTGCCGCTGTACCTCGGCGCGCAGGTCGCACTGCTCGGCGTCGCGAAGGTCGTGCTCGGCTGGCCGCTGTGGGTGGGGGGTATCGCCGTCATGGGCTGGATGCTCGTGTCCGGCCACACCCCGATCGAGCCCGGTGCCGGGCCGGGCGCCGACGAGGACGACCCGCCCCTCGCGCCGACCCGCTGACGGGCCGGCCTCAGACGTCGTCGGTGTCCTCGCGGCGCTGACGCTCCCCGGGGCTCAGCAGCGACTCCAGCTCGGCCTCCGCCTCGGGGGTCGTGACGAAGAGCAGCTCGTCGAGCGGCTCGAGTGCGTCGTCCCGGCTCGGGGCGATCGGGGCGCCGTCGCGGATGATGCCGGTGAGCACCGTATCGGCGGGGAAGGGCACGTCGCCGACCCGTGAGCCCGCGTACGGGCTGCCGACCGGCAGGGTCATCTCGACCATCATCGCCCGGCCCTGCTGGAACTCGAAGATCCGGACGAGGTCGCCCACACTGACCGCCTCCTCGACGAGCGCGGTCATGAGCCGCGGGGTCGACACGGCGACATCGACACCCCACGCCTCGTCGAACATCCACTCGTTCTTCGGGTTGTTGACGCGGGCCACCGTGCGCGGAACGCCGAACTCGGTCTTGGCGAGGAGGGAGAGGACGAGGTTGACCTTGTCGTCGCCGGTCGCGGCGACCACGACGTCGCAGTCGGCGAGCCCGGCCTCGGACAGTGCCTCGATCTCGCACGCGTCGGCCTGGAGCCAGCTCGCGTCCGGGACCTTCGTCACCCGGTCGCCGTCGGCCTCACGGTCGACGAGCAGCACGTGGTGGCCGTTGCGGAGCAGCTCGCGGGCGATCGAGCGCCCCACGCTGCCGGCTCCGGCGATGACGACTCGCATGGTCGGTGGCCTTTCGAGGGTCAGGAGGTCGAGGGCGGGTCGGTGTCGAGCACCCGCTCGGCGGTCGCGAGGTCGTCGCGTCGGAGCGCGAGGTGCAGCAGGTCGCCCTCCTGGTACACGGTGTCACGCGTGGGGAGCAGGCCCTCGCCGAGGCGGGTCAGGTAGGCGATCCGACCGCCGGTGGCGTGTTCGATGTCGCTGACCCGGTGCCCGATCCAGGCGGCGGACACCGGCATCTCGGCGATGACGACCTGCCCGGAGGGGTCGGTGTACTCGGGGACGTGGCCCTGGGGCAACAGCCGCCGCAGCATCTGGTCGCTCGTCCACTTCACCGTGGCCACGGTGGGGATGCCCAGACGCTGGTAGATCTCCGCACGGCCGGGGTCGTAGATCCGGGCCACGACGTGCTCCACCCCGTACTTCTCGCGCGCGACCCGCGCCGCGAGGATGTTGGAGTTGTCGCCGCTGGAGACCGCCGCGAACGCGTACGCGCCCTCGATCCCGGCCGCCCGCAAGGTGTCCCGGTCGAAGCCGACGCCGGTGACGGTCCGGCCCTCGAAGGCCGTGCCGAGCCGCCGGAAGGCACCCTCGTCCTGGTCGATGACGGCGACCTCGTGGCCGGCCCGCTCGATGGCCCGGGCGAGGGAGGCCCCGACGCGGCCACAGCCCATGATGACGAAGTGCACGGCGCCGACGCTACTACGACCGGCGCGGCTGCGAACCGCTGTCCGGTACCTGCGCCCACGCGGGGCCGCGCGTGCTTACAGTTGTCCCCGTGTCCACGCCCGGTCGTCTCGTCAAGCGCGTCATCCTCGGCCGTGCGATGCGCAGCGACCGCCTCGGTGAGACGCTCCTGCCGAAGAAGGTCGCACTGCCGGTCTTCGCCAGCGACGCGCTCTCCTCCGTCGCGTACGCGCCGGACGAGATCCTGCTCACCCTCGGCCTCGCCGGCGGGGCCCTGGCGCTGACCCAGTCGTGGAAGGTCGCGCTCGTCGTCGTCGTCGTCATGGCCGTCGTCATCACGAGCTACCGGCAGAACGTGCGGGCCTACCCCTCCGGCGGCGGCGACTACGAGGTGGCGAGCGTCAACATCGGCCCGAAGGCGGGGCTCGGCGTCGCCAGCGCCCTGCTCGTCGACTACGTCCTCACCGTCGCGGTCTCGGTGTCGGCCGGGGTCCAGAACGCGGCGTCGGCGTTCTCCTTCGTCCGGGGCCACGAGGCGCTCGTCGCCGTCGGGATCATCGTCGCGCTCACCGCGATGAACCTGCGCGGGGTGCGCGAGTCGGGGTCGGCCTTCGCGATCCCCACCTACCTCTTCATGGTCACCGTCATCGGGATGGCCGTCATCGGCTTCGTCCGCGAGGCGACCGGCACCCTGCCCCTGGCCGAGAGCGCGGCCCTGGAGCTGCGGCCGGAGCCCGGGTACGAGGCGCTCGGCGGACTCGCGATGGCCTTCCTCGTCCTGCGCGCGTTCTCCTCCGGGTGCGCGGCCCTCACCGGGGTGGAGGCGATCAGCAACGGGGTCCCGGCGTTCCGCAAGCCCAAGGGCCGCAACGCGGCGACGACCCTGCTGCTCATGGGCGTCATCTCGGTGACGATGCTCATGTCGATGGTGGCGCTGGCGCAGTGGACCGGGGTCAAGTACGCCGAGAACCCGCATCTGCAGCTCGCGAAGGACGGGGTGCTCGTCCCCGAGGACTACGTCCAGGACACCGTCATGGGCCAGGTCTCCAAGGCGGTCTTCGACGGCTTCCACCCCGGCGTCGTCCTCGTCTCGATCGTCACCGGGCTCATCCTCGTGCTCGCCGCGAACACCGCCTTCAACGGCTTCCCCGTCCTCGGGTCGATCCTCGCCCGGGACGGCTTCCTGCCGCGGCAGCTGCACACCCGCGGCGACCGGCTGGCGTTCTCCAACGGGATCCTCATCCTCGCGGGGGCTGCGGCCGCGCTCGTCCTCGTCTACGACGCGAAGGTCACCAGCCTCATCCAGCTGTACATCGTCGGGGTGTTCGTCTCGTTCACCCTGTCCCAGATCGGCATGGTGCGGCACTGGAACCGCCACCTGCGGGTCGAGAAGGACGCGCGGGCGCGGGCCCGGATGCTGCGCAGCCGGGTCATCAACGGCGTCGGTGCCCTGATGTCGGGGACGGTCCTGGTCGTCGTCCTCGCCACGAAGTTCGTCCACGGGGCCGGCTACGCCGTCGCGGCGATGGCCGTCCTGTTCTTCCTCATGACCGGCATCCGCAAGCACTACGACGAGGTGCGCGACGAGCTGACCGTCGAGGAGACCGACACCAAGGCCTCGATGCTGCCCTCGCGGGTCCACGCGATGGTCCTCGTCGCGAAGATCCACAAGCCGACGCTGCGGGCCCTGGCGTACGCGAGGGCGACCCGCCCGTCGGTGCTGGAGGCGGTGACGGTCGCCGTCGACCCGGAGGAGACGGCCGCGTTGCAGGCCGAGTGGGACCGCCGCGACATCCCGGTTCCGCTCAAGGCGCTCGACAGCCCGTACCGGGAGATCACCCGGCCGGTCCTGGACTACGTGCGGTCCCTGCGCAGCGACAACCCCCGCGACATCGTCGTCGTGTACGTCCCGCAGTACGTCGTCGGGCACTGGTGGGAGCAGGTCCTGCACAACCAGAGCGCCCTGCGGCTGCGGACCCGGCTGCTCTTCACCCCCGGGGTGATGGTGGCCTCCGTGCCCTGGCGGCTCGCGTCGTCCGAGGGCGCCGAGGAGCGCTTCGACGGGCCCGTCGTCGGCGACGTCCGGCGCGGATGAGCGGCGGCAGCGACGGGGCCACCGGCCTCGGGGTCGGAGACGAGGTCGAGGTCGAGGTGGGGCGGGTCGCCCACGGCGGTCACTGCGTGGCCCGGCACGAGGGGCAGGTGCTGTTCGTCCGGCACACCCTCCCGGGTGAGCGGGTGCGCGCGCGGGTCACCGAGGTCGGGTCCGGCGTCGCGGTTCGTGCGTGCCGACGCGGTCGAGGTGCTCACGGCCTCCCCGGACCGGGTCGACCCGCCGTGCCCCTGGGCAGGGCCGGACCGGTGCGGCGGCTGCGACCTGCAGCATGTGGCGCTGCCCCGGCAGCGTGCCCTCAAGGCCGAGGTCGTCGCGGAACAGCTGCAGCGGCTCGCGGGCCTGACCGTCGACGTCGACGTCGAGCCCGTCCCCGGGGCGGCCGAGGGGCTCGGGTGGCGGACCCGGGTCGAGTTCGCCGTCGGGGAGGACGGGGTCGCGGGGCTGCGCAAGCACCGCTCCCACGACATCGTCCCCGTCGACCGCTGCCGGATCGCCGCGCCGGGGGTCGCCGCGCTCGAGGTCACGTCCCGGGCGTGGCCGGGGGAGGAGGCGGTCGACGCGGTGGCCCCGTCGGCGGGGGAGCCGGTCGTGGTGCCGGTGCCGTCCGACGCGGTGCCCGACGTCCGCGAGCGGGTCACGGCGTCGTGGTCGTCGACCGCCGCCGGCACGACGGTGGCCTTCGACCGCGAGTTCGCGGTGTCGGCCCGCGGCTTCTGGCAGGTGCACCCCGGCGCCGCGGCGACCTTCCTCGCGGCCGCGATGGCCGGGCTCGACGTCCGCCCGGGGGAGCGGGCCCTGGACCTGTACTCGGGGGTGGGGCTGTTCGCCGCGGCTCTCGGGGAGTCCGTCGGGCCGCGGGGTCAGGTCGTGGCCGTCGAGGCCGACGCCGCCGCCGTGGCGCGGGCGACCGCGGGGCTGGCCGACCTGCCGTGGGTGCTGCCCGTGCAGGCCCGGGTCGACGACGCGTTCGGGGTCCCGCGGCCCACCAAGGGCGGCCCGCGCCGCCGCACCGGCCGGCCCCGTCGCCCCACCCGATCGCCGCTGCTGCCGACGAGCGCCGACGTCGTCGTCCTCGACCCCCCGCGGGTCGGCGCCGGCACCGGGGTGGTCCGTGCGGTCGCGGCCCTCGGCGCGCGGGCGATCGCCTACGTGGCGTGCGACCCGGCGGCCCTGGCCCGCGACACCGCAGCCCTGCTGGCCGCCGGGTACCGCCTCGAGAGCCTGCGGGCCTTCGATGCGTTCCCGATGACGCACCACGTGGAATGCGTCGCCCTCTTCACCAGAGACGGCTCTGACCTGCGGTGATGCGGTCGCGCCCGCGTCATCCCGATCGGCGACAGGCTCGGTCGGGCCATCGCCGAGGTCATCCGTCACGTCCGCGGCTTCTACGGCACGCCCCGCTGATCCTGACCCACACGACTGCAGGAGAGTTCTCGCCTGCGAAGGCGATCGGCTCCTAAGCGTGGGACTCGTAGCCGTGCCAACCGTGGGGTGGGTGCTCCAGTGGCTGCCAACGGGGAATGTAATGCTCGAGGAAGACCTGCCCGACCAGCTCGCCGCGCGAACGCACGCCGGTCTTCTCGAAGATCGCCTTGAGATGGTCCTGGATCGTGTATGCCGACAGGTGCAGTTGCTCGGCGATCTGCTTGGTGGCCAGGCCGGCAAGGCACATGCGGGTCACATCCACCTCGCGGGGGGTCAACCCGTAGGCGAGTGCCACCAGCGGCGCCACTTCCGAGGGCGACGCCTGCTGGATCACCACGACGGTCCGATCGCCGTCGCCGCTGAGACGACTTCCGTAGAGCAGCAGCCAGGTACCGTCCGCGGCTCGCAGCCGGGCACGCGCCGCCGCCTTCAGCGGGTCGCCACTCGTCGCGTGACGGGCTCGGGCGGCCACGGCCTGGAGGACCTTGGACTCCCCGGGTGTCTCGGGCGGTGGGTTCTCGGTGAGCAACCCGATCCACTCCATGGCGGCCGGCGTCAGTGCCTCGACGTTGCCCCCGGCATCGAAGGTGACAACACCGGGGCCGATCGTGTTCGCCATCGCCTGGGCCGCGATCGTGCTGACCAGCGCCCGCCTCGCACCTTCGGCGATGATCGCCGACAGGCTCGCCAACACGGCGACGTCCTGCTCGGAGAACCACGCCCGGTCCAGGTCCCGCAGCAGCCCGACGGCTGCCCAGTAGCCGTCGTGGTCGACCATGCTTCCGCGTAGTTCGTCGCCGATCCCGAAGCCGCGGTGTGACCGGTTCCGGGCACTGCGCGTCAGGTCGCCATGCGTGGCCTGGCTGGTGGCTCCGGCAAGCCGTCCGGACCGTGCCAGGAAGTCCCACTTGTTGACGTCGTCGATGATGTACTCGTGCTCCGCGAGCCACGAGCCGCTGCAGGCGACGTTGCGGTTCACGCTGCCGGTCATCAGGACGGTGCCCGGGTCGACGGTGTGCCAGCAGGACCGGTCGAAGTCGATGGCCTTGGTCAGCGCCTGGTCCGCAGTGGTGACGTACTCGGTCCAGTCCAGGCCCTCGCGCGCCAGCCCGGTGAGCTCGGCGGCCAGCCTGTCGCGATCCATGGCTCCACGATAGGTCTCGGATGTGTTCGGTGAACAAACCAGAATTCTGGGATTCTCGCTCGGATCCTGCGGCCGGATGCTGGGCGAATGGACGACATCACCCCTGATCCGATCTACAGCGTGGATGAGATCACCGGCCGGCTCGAAGAGACCGGCTGGGAGGTCGACCGGCAACAGCCGCCGGCCGGACCTCGGAGTGCCGTGCTCGCCAGGCGGGCCTGAGATGCAGACCCATCAGGTCGTGATCATCGGCGCCGGCACATCGGGGCTGTCGACCGCGGTCGCGTTGGCGGATCGAGGTCTGAAGCCCCTGGTCATCGACCGGGCCGAGCAGGTCGGGTCTGCCTGGCGGAACCGCTACGACCGCCTGCGCCTGAACACCGGCAGGCAGTTCTCGCACCTGCCGAGTCGGCCGTATCGGAAGGGAACGCCGACCTATCCCACCCGCGACCAGGTGATCGCTCATCTCGAAGAGCACGCCGCCGACAGCAGCATCAACCTGCAACTGGGTTGTCCCACCGAGCGAATCGACTCGGCCGATGAGGGTTGGCGGGTGACGACGTCAAGCGGCTCCATCGACACGCCCCAGGTCGTGGTCGCCACCGGTTACGACCACGAGCCCTTCATCCCCGAATGGCCCGGGCGCGAAGAGTGGGCCGGCGACCTGGTGCATTCCTCGCGCTACGCCAATCCATCGCCCTACGCCGGACGCAAGGTCCTGGTTGTCGGTTCGGGCAGCTCCGGCATCGAGATCGCCTACGACCTCGCCACCGGTGGTGCCGCCAAGGTGTGGCTCGCGGTTCGGACGCCGCCCAACATCATGCTCCGCAAGGGACCGGGAGGACTCCCCGGCGATGTCGTCGCCATCCCGCTCCACAACGCGCCGATCCGACTCGCGGACGCCATCGCGCGATTCGCTCGCCGGATGACCATCGGCGACCTCAGCGAGTTCGGCCTCCCCATCCCCGAGGAAGGCGTCTTCGCGCGCAGCGCTCGCCTCGGCGTCGCCCCGGCGATCCTCGACGAGGAGGTGATCGCTGCGATTCGAAATCGATCCATCGAGATCGTCTGCGGCGTCGAGTCCCTGGATCCAGGGACCGTGACCCTGGCAGACACCGCCCGAATCAGCCCCGACGCCATCGTCTGCGCCACCGGGTTCCGGCGGGGACTGACAAAGCTGGTCGGACACCTCGGCGTGCTCGACGAGCGGGGCCGGCCCACAACCACGGGCGAGGTCCCTGCCGCAGCGGGGCTGCGCTTCATCGGGTTCGTTCCGCGAGCCGCGCAGATCGGGTACGCAGCCAAACAGGCCAGACACGCTGCGAAGGCGATCGCCAAGGAACTAAGGGCGGCCTGAACGGCACCGGACCTCCGCAACGTCGCGGCGCAACGATCCTGTCGGGCTGGACGGTTGAGCC
>CAWFGY010000012.1:0-86047 GCA_963815545.1 uncultured Actinomycetota bacterium | reverse complement strand
CCCTGCCGCTTGGTGTCCGGTGCTCCCTCTCGGGCTGACGTCGAAACTCTAGATCACCGACGGCGGCCAACACAAATCCGGCCCCCGGCGCCGGCCTGGGTGACCGACATCGTTGCCGGACAGCCACATCGGCGACCCCGGCCACGGGGTCAGACGGGCGGTGGGGTGTCGACGAGCCCGGCCGCGAGGTTCTTCCGTCCGCGGCGCAGCACGACGACGCCACCGGGGAGGACGTCGCCGTCGGCGAGCGCGCTCTCGGGGTCTGCCACCTTCACCCCGTTGACGGACGCGCCCCCCTCCCCCACGGTGCGCCGCGCCGCGTTGCGGGAGTCCGCGAGGCCGACGGCCACGAGCGCGTCGACGACGGACATCCCGACGCTCACCGCACCGCCCGGCAGCTCGGCCGCCGCGTCGCGCAGGGTCGCGGCGTCGAGCGCGCGGAGGTCTCCCTTGCCGAAGAGCGCCTCGCTGGCCGCCTGCACCGCGGCCGTGGCAGCGGAGCCGTGGACCAGCGTCGTGACGTCGGCCGCCAGGCAGCGCTGAGCCGCCCGCTTCCACGGCTCGTCCCCCAGCTGCCGCTCGAGGTCGGCGATCTCCTCGGCACTGCGGTCGGTGAACACCTTGAGCAGGGTCACCACCGACGCGTCCTCGACGTTGAGCCAGTACTGGTAGAAGGCGTAGGGGCTGGTCATGTCCGCCGAGAGCCAGATGGCGTTCCCGGCACTCTTGCCGAACTTCTCGCCCGAGCTGTCCGTGAGGAGGGGCGTCGTCAGCAGATGCACCGAGCGGCCCTCGACCCGATGGATGAGGTCGGAGCCGGCGACGAGGTTGCCCCACTGGTCGCTGCCGCCCGTCTGGAGGGTGCACCCGTACTGGCGGTAGAGCTCGAGGTAGTCCAGCCCCTGGAGCAGCTGGTAGCTGAACTCGGTGTACGAGATGCCCTCGTCGCTGGCGAGCCGCGCGGCGATGGCGTCCTTCTTGAGCATCTGGTTGACCCGGAAGTGCTTGCCGACGTCGCGCAGGAAGTCCAGCGCCGACATCCCGGCGGTCCAGTCCAGGTTGTTCACGAAGACCGCGGCGTTCTCGCCGGAGGTGTCGAGGAACGGGCGTACCTGCTCCTGGATCCGCGCCACCCACTCCGCGGTCTGCTCCTTGGTCTTCAGCCCACGCTCCGACGTCGGGCGGGGGTCACCGATGAGACCGGTCGAGCCGCCGACGAGGCAGATGACCCGGTGCCCGGCGCGCTGGAGGTGACGCAGGACGACGAGCTGGACGAGGTTGCCGAAGTGCAGCGAGGGTGCGGTGGGGTCGAACCCGCAGTACGCAGTGATCGGCCCGTCGGCGAGTGCCTGGCGCAGCGCGGACTCGTCGGTGGTCTGGGCCACCAACCCCCGCCACTGCAGCTCGTCGAGGATGTCGGTCACGGTGGGTCCTTCCAGGTCGCCGGTGCCGGCGTCGCACCGGCCGCCCCAGCCTGCCACGCCGGCCGCCGGCGCTGGGTGCCGGGAGCCCGTGGTGGACGACGGCGACGGGGACGTCACCGCCGGCGGCGCACCGCGGGCCGGTAGGCGCTGACGGTGGGCTCGCCGTCGAGCCAGAACCGCCACGGGAACGTCGCACCGTCCCCACCCGGGCCGCTGACGCCGACCCGGGGGCCCGAGCGGATGTTCGCGGCGAGCTGCCGCCGGGCCGGCACGGTGAGGCATGCGGCCGTCGCGGGGTCGAGGAGGTCCAGGCCGTTCTGCTCGCGCCCGAGGCCGAGGGTCACCGCGAGCCGGGCCGGGCCTCTGGCCCAGTCCCGCTCCCGGACGCCGGCCCGGCGGACCGCCGCGAGGTCGTGCCCGGCCTCGACCTCGCCCGCCCGGAGCAGCACGGCCGACGCCTCCCCCTCGGGCCCGGTGACGACGTTGGCGCAGAAGTGCATCCCGTACGTGAAGTACACGTACAGCCGGCCGGCGCGCCCGAACATCACCTCGGTGCGTGCGGTCCGGCCACGGTAGGCGTGCGAGCCCGGGTCGACAGCCCCCGCGTAGGCCTCGACCTCGGTGATCCGGACCGTCACCCCGGCATGGGTCACCCGCGCTCCGAGCAGCGCGGGTGCGACCTCGGTGGAGTCCCGGGCGAGCAGCGCGGCGAGCGGGTCGGTCATGTGCCCAGTCTGGCTCGGCCGCCGGTCAGCGGGCGGTGGGGAGGTCGACCGTCCAGGCCCGGGCCTCGGACGCCGTGGCCGCGACCCGCTCCAGCTGCTCGGCGACGCGCACCGGTGCGGTGCCGCCCTGGCCCGCCCGCGAGGCCAGCGACCCCTCGACCGACAGCACCTCGCGGACCGCCGGCGTCAGGTGCTCGCTGATGCCCGCGAGGTCGCCGTCGGAGAGGTCCCACAGCTCGATACCGCGCGCCTCGCATTCGCGGACGCAGGCGCCGGCGACCTCGTGGGCGACCCGGAACGGCACTCCCTCGCGGACGAGCCACTCGGCGATGTCGGTGGCCAGCGAGAACCCCTGGGGCGCGAGGGCGGCGAGCCGGTCGGTGTCGAAGCTCAGCGTCGCCACCATCCCCGAGAACGCGGGCAGCAGGACCTCGAGGGTGTCGATCGCGTCGAACACCGGCTCCTTGTCCTCCTGGAGGTCGCGGTTGTACGCCAGCGGCAGGCCCTTGAGCGTCGTGAGCAGGCCCGCGAGGTCGCCGACGAGCCGGCCGGCCTTGCCGCGCGCGAGCTCGGCGACGTCGGGGTTCTTCTTCTGCGGCATGATGCTCGACCCGGTCGAGTAGGCGTCGTCGAGGGTGACGAAGGAGAACTCCTTGGTGGCCCAGAGGATGACCTCCTCGGCGAGGCGGGACACATCGACGGCCGTCATCGCCGCGACGAACGAGAACTCGGCGGCGTAGTCGCGCGACGCGGTGCCGTCGATCGAGTTCTCGACCGCTCCCGCGAAGCCGAGGTCGGCGGCGACGGCCGCCGGGTCCAGGCCGAGCGAGGAGCCCGCCAGCGCTCCGGAGCCGTACGGCGAGAGGCCCGCCCGGGCGTCCCAGTCGCGGAACCGGTCGACGTCGCGGAGCAGGGCCCAGGCGTGGGCCAGGAGGTGGTGCGACAGGAGCACCGGCTGGGCGTGCTGGAGGTGGGTCCGGCCGGGCATCGGGACCCCGAGGTGACGGCCTGCCTGGAGGACGAGGGCGTCGACGACGTCGAGGACGAGCCCGGAGACGAGCCGTGCGTGCTCGCGCAGGTACATCCGCCCGAGCGTCGCGATCTGGTCGTTGCGGGAGCGCCCGGCGCGCAGCCGGCCGCCGACGTCCGCCCCGGCCCGCTCGATGAGGCCGCGCTCGAGGGCGGTGTGGACGTCCTCGTCGCCCTCGGCCGCGACGAAGGCCCCGGACTCGACATCGGCGCGAAGCCGCTCCAGCGCCCCGAGCATCGCCTCGAGGGTGTCGTCGTCGAGCAGCCCGGCCCGGTGCAGGACCCGGGCGTGGGCCCGCGACCCCGCGATGTCGTGGAGCGCGAGACGCCAGTCGAAGTGCGTCGACTTCGACAGGGCCGCCAGGGCGTCGGCGGGACCTCCGGAGAAGCGGCCGCCCCACAGGCTGACGGCTGCCGGGGTGCTCGGGTCGGGCGAGGTCACGATGGGTCCTTCCGGGTGTACGACATCAGGCGGTCGACGACCTCACGGCTGCGCTGGGCCCCCGACGTGATGACCATGATCGTGTCGTCGCCGGCGATGGTCCCCAGCACCCCCTCCACGGTCGTGTGGTCGATGGCGGAGGCGAGGAAGTTCGCAGCACCCGGGGGCGTCCGCAGGACGACGAGGTTCGCCGAGTGGTCGGCCGAGACGAGCAGCTCCTGGCATCGGGTCTGCAGGCGCGAGACGCGTTCCTCGCTGGCGGCGGCGACCCGGACCGTGCGGTCGCCGCCCTCACCCGGCACGGCGTACACGAGGTTCTTGCCGACCCGCACCCGTTCCGCACCGACGTCGACGAGGTCGCGCGACAGTGTCGCCTGGGTGACCTCGATGCCGTCGGTGGCGAGCAGGTCGAGCAGGTCGGTCTGGCTGCGGACGGGCTCGGCCCGCAGGATCTCGACGATCCGCTGCTGCCGGGCCGCCCGGCTCGTCGAGACGGTCACGTCGACACCTCCGAGTGCTCGAGCAGCCAGGACAGCAGCGCCTTCTGCGCGTGGAGGCGGTTCTCGGCCTCCAGCCAGACGTGCGAGCGCGGCCCGTCGATGACCTCGGCGGTCACCTCGTGCCCCCGGTACGCCGGGAGGCAGTGCAGGAACACCGCGTGCTCGGCGGCGTGCGTCATGAGCGTCTCGTCGACGCGGAAGGGCTCGAACGGGCCGTCGGTGCCGTGCCGGGTGTCCGACTCCTCCTCCTGGCCCATCGACACCCACGTGTCGGTGGCGACGACGTCGGCGCCGCTCACCGCCGTGGCGGCGTCGTCGGTGACGAGCACCGACCCCCCGGTCTGCGCGGCGATCTCCTCGGCCCGGGCGACGACGGCCGCCGACGGCTGGTGGCTCGGTGGTGCGCCCACCCGCACGTGCATCCCTGCGGTGGCCGACGCGAGCAGGTAGGAGTGCGCCATGTTGTTCGCGCCGTCCCCGACGTAGGCGAGGGTGCGGCCGGCGAGGTCGCCGAGCAGCTCGCGCACGGTGAGGAGGTCGGCGAGGGTCTGGCACGGGTGGAAGTCGTCGGTGAGCGCGTTGACGACCGGGACCCCCGCGTACTCGGCCATCTCCTCGAGCTTCGCCTGCTCGAAGGTGCGCCAGACCACCGCCGCGGACTGCCGGCCGAGGATCCGGGCGACGTCGGCGACGGGCTCGCGCACCCCGACCCCGGCGAGCCGCCCGTCGACGACCATCGGGAAGCCGCCGAGCCCCGACACCGCGCCGACGAAGGAGACCTGGGTGCGCAGGGTCTGCTTGTCGAAGAGGATCGAGACGGTCTGCGGGCCCTCGAGGCAGCGGTCCGAGAACGGGTCCGCCTTCAGCGCCAGGGCCCGGTCGAGCACCTCGTGCTGTTCGGCCGGGGTGAGGTCGTCGTCGCGCAGGAAGTGACGCAGGGTCATCGGGTCTCCTCGGTGGCCGCGTCGAGGAGCCCCGGCAGGGCGTCGACGAAGAGGTCGAGCTGGTCGGTGGTGACGACGAAGGGCGGCGCCAGCCGGATCGCGTCCGGCGCGACCGGGTTGACGAGGATCCCGGCGTCCCGTGCGTGGGCGGCCACCGAGGGAGCCCACTCCCCCGCCAGGGTCACCGCACGCAGGAGGCCGGCGCCCCGGATGCCGGTGACGCGGGGGTCGCCGAGGCCGAGGATCCGAGCCTCGAGGTGATCGCCGACGGACCGGACGTGCTCGATGAGCCCGTCGGCCGCGATGGTCTCGAGGACGGCGAGACCGGCGGCGCAGGAGAGGGGGTTGCCCCCGAACGTGGTCCCGTGCTGGCCGGCCGTGAGCAGCGCGGTGACCTCGGGACCGAACGTCACGAGAGCGCCGATGGGGACGCCGCCCCCGAGCCCCTTGGCCACCGTCATCGCGTCGGGGACGACACCGACCTGCTGGCACGCGAACCAGGACCCGGTGCGGCCGACCCCGGTCTGGATCTCGTCGAGGACCAGGAGCGCCCCGGCCTCCGTGGTGAGCGAGCGGGCGGCCCGGAGGAACTCGGCCGGGGCCGGGACCACCCCGCCCTCGCCCTGGATCGGCTCCAGCACGACGGCGGCGGTGTCCGGACCCACCGCGGACTCGAGCGCCGAGACGTCGCCCCAGGGGATGTGCACGACGCCGGGCAGCAGCGGCTCGAACGGCTCGCGGTACGCCGGCTTGTGGGTGAGGGCCAGCGCGCCGGTGGTCCGGCCGTGGAAGGCGCCTTCGGCGGCGATGATCCCCGTCCGGCCGGTGCGCCGGGCGAGCTTGACGGCCGCCTCCATCGCCTCGGTGCCCGAGTTGCAGAAGAACACCGCGGATCCGTCGGGCGCGCCCGCCACGTCCAGCAGGCGCTCGGCGAGCTCGACCTGGGGCACCGACGTGTAGAAGTTCGAGACGTGGACGAGCTGGCCTGCCTGCTTCGAGACGGCCGCGACGAGCGCCGGGTGGTTGTGACCGAGGACGTTGACGGCGAGGCCGCCGACCAGGTCGAGGTAGCGCCGCCCGTCGACGTCCCACACCCAGGCGCCGTCGCCGTGCTCGAGGACGAGCTGGGGCCGGCCGAAGACACCGAGCAGCGCGCGGTCGTACCGCCCCAGCCAGGCGTCGGTCTGCTCCGAGGTGGTCGGGGTGGGCTCACGCATCGTCGTCTCCGTCCTGGTCCGCCAGGACCATCGTGCCGATGCCCTCGGAGGTGAAGATCTCGAGGAGGACGCTGTGCGGCTGGCGGCCGTCGACGACGTGCGCGCGGGGCACCCCGGCCTCGACGGCCCGGATGCAGGCCTCGAGCTTCGGGATCATCCCGGCCTCGACCCGCGTCAGCAGCTCGCGGGCGCGGCCGACCCGCAGCTCGGACAGCAGCGAGCCACGGTCGGGCCAGTCGGCGTAGATGCCTTCGACGTCGGTGAGGACGACGAGCTTGCGGGCACCGAGCGCCGCGGCCAGGGCCGCGGCGGCGGTGTCGGCGTTGACGTTGAGGACCTGGCCGTCGTGGTCGAGGTCAGGGGCGACGGTGGAGACGACGGGGATGCGCCCGGCGTCGAGGAGGTCCAGGACGGCCCGGGGGTCGACCTCCACGACGTCCCCGACGAGCCCGAGGTCGTGCTCCTCGCCGTCGACGGTGACCCCGCGGCGCCGCGCCCCGAACAGGCCGGCGTCCTCGCCCGAGAGCCCGACGGCGACCGGGCCGTGCTGGTTGAGCAGGCCGACGAGCTCGCGTCCGACCTGGCCGGTGAGGACCATCCGCACGACGTCCATGACCTCGGGGGTCGTGACGCGCAGGCCGCCCCGGAACTCCGACCGCAGGCCCAGGCGGTCGAGCATGCTCTTGATCTGCGGCCCACCGCCGTGGACGACGACGGGGCGCAGCCCGGCGTAGCGGAGGAAGGCGATGTCCTGGGCGAACGCCGCTTTCAGGGCGTCGTCGGTCATCGCGTTGCCGCCGTACTTGACGACGACGAGGGCCCCGCGGAACGACTCGAGCCACGGGAGGGCCTCGACGAGGGTCGTCGCCTTCGACTGGGCGACCCGGAGCGCTGCGGCGTCGATCGCGCCGCGGAACGCCAGCTGCTCGGGTGGGGTCATGGGGGCCTTCGTCTCGGTCGTGCTCAGGTGGAGTATGCGGAGTTCTCGTGGACGTAGTCGGAGGTGAGGTCGTTGGTCCAGACCGTCGCCGCGGCGTCACCGGCGTGCAGGTCGACGACGACGTGCACCTCCCGGCCCGACAGGTCGACGAGGGTGCGGTCCTCGCCCACGCCGCCGGCCCGGCACACCTGGACGCCGTTCATGGACACGTCGAGGGTCGCGGGGTCGAACGCGGCGGCCGTGGTCCCGACGGCGGCCAGGACGCGCCCCCAGTTCGGGTCGCCACCGAAGACCGCGCACTTGAAGAGGGCGTTGCGGGCGACCGAGCGGGCCACCTCGAGCGCGTCGTCCTCCGAGGCCGCGGAGCGGACCTCGACGGCGATGTCGTGGTGGGCGCCCTCGGCGTCGGCGACGAGCTGGCGGGCCAGGTCGGCGCACACGGCGGTCACCGCCGCACCGAGGTCCTCGGGGTCGACCGGGCACCCGGAGGCACCGGACGCGAGGAGGACCACGGTGTCGTTGGTCGACATGCAGCCGTCGGAGTCGACCCGGTCGAACGTCGTGCGCGTCGCGTCGCGCAGGGCCGTGTCGAGGGTCGCCGGGTCGGCGGACGCATCGGTGGTGATGACGACGAGCATCGTCGCGAGCGAGGGCGCGAGCATCCCCGCGCCCTTGGCCATCCCCCCGACCGACCAGCCGTCGCGGTCGGCGAGCGCTGTCTTCGGGACGCTGTCGGTCGTCATGATGGCCTCGGCGGCCGCCGTTCCTCCCTGGGCGGACAGCGCTGCGGCCGCCGCGTCGACCCCGCGGAGCAGACGGTCCATCGGCAGCCGCTCCCCGATGAGCCCGGTCGAGCAGACGACGACGTCACCGGCGGCCACGCCGAGCGCGGCGGCGACGTGCTCGGCCGTCTCGTGGGTGTCCTGGAAGCCGGGCGCACCGGTGCAGGCGTTGGCACCGCCGCTGTTGAGGACGACGACGTCGGCCCGCCCGTCGGCGACCACGGTGCGCGACCAGGTGACGGGGGCGGCTTCGACCCGGTTGCTCGTGAACACGGCCGCGGCGGCGTGCTCCGGACCGTCGTTGACGACGAGCGCGACGTCCGGGCGACCGGACGCCTTCAGGCCGGCGACGACCCCGGACGCCCGGAAGCCCCGAGGGGTGGTGACCGACATCAGGACCGTCCGCCGCTCAGGGTCGTCGGGGTGACGACGAAGCCGGCGCGGCGCCATGCCTGGGCGGCGTCGGCGGACCGGTCGCGCGGCACGAGCACCCAGTCGGTGTCGAACGTCGACAGGCCGAGCACCGAGATCCCGGCGTGGGCCAGCGGGGTGAGGATGTCGACGAAGACGCCGACCGCCGAGAAGGCCAGCGGCCCGGCGACCTCGACGGCCCGGAACGGACCCTCGCTGCGGGCGGCGGGCGGCACCACGGCGGTGGTGCAGACGACCGAGGTCTCGTCGGCGGTCCGGGTCAGCGACGCCAGCGGCCCGC
This sequence comes from uncultured Actinomycetota bacterium, assembly GCA_963815545.1. Taxonomy (GTDB): domain Bacteria; phylum Actinomycetota; class Actinomycetes; order Actinomycetales; family Dermatophilaceae; genus Phycicoccus. The sequence goes on along the minus strand of CAWFGY010000012.1, from coordinate 77,332 downwards.
GCTGCCAGTCGAAGTCCGGCTCCGCTCCGCTCGGGAGCCGGACGATGGAGACGTCCTCGGGGTGCTCCATGAGGTGGAGCGGCAAGGCGTTCACGGGGCCACCCCCGCCAGCGGGAGCCCCGTGGTCTCGGGGAGGCCGAGGGCGAGGTTGAGGCACTGGACGGCGGCCCCGGCCGTGCCCTTGGTGAGGTTGTCGACGGCCGCGACGACGACGACCCGGCCGACCCGCTCGTCGAGGGTCACCTGGAGGTGGACGCAGTTGGAGCCGAGGACGCTCGCGGTGCTCGGCCAGCGGCCCTCCGGGAGGACGTGGACGAAGGGCTCGTCGAGGTACGCCACGTCCCAGGCCGCCCGGACCTCCGCCGCGGTCACCCCGTCGGCGGCCAGGGCGGTGCACGTCGCGAGGATGCCGCGGGGCATCGGCGCCAGGGTCGGGGTGAACGAGAGGGTGACGGAGCCACGGCCGCATGCCGAGAGGTTCTGCTCGATCTCGGGGGTGTGCCGGTGGACCCCGCCGACACCGTAGGGCGACATCGCGCCCATCGTCTCGGCCCCGAGGAGATGTGGCTTGAGGGACCGGCCGGCCCCGGAGGTGCCCGAGGCCGCGACGACGGTGATGTCGGCGGGTTCGACGACCCCGCCGACGAGGCCGGGTGCGAGGGCGAGCGACACGGCCGTCGGGTAGCAGCCGGGGACGGCGATCCGGGTCGCTCCGGCGAGGGCGCCGCGCTGGGGGCCGTCGGCCGTCGGGAGCTCCGGCATGCCGTACGGCCAGGACCCCGCGTGGCTCGTGTCGTAGAACTCGGTCCAGGCGTCGGCGTCGCGCAGCCGGAAGTCGGCGCCACAGTCGACGACGACGACGTCGGCGGGCAGGGCCTGCGCGATCCGGGCCGAGTGGCCGTGCGGCAGGGCGAGGACGACGGCGTCGTGACCCGCGAGGACCTCGGGTGCCGTCTCCTCCAGGACCCGGTCCGCGAGCGGGGTCAGGTGCGGGTGGATGCTCCCCAGCAGCTCGCCGGCGTTGCCGCCCGCGGTCAGTGCACCGATCTCGAGCTCGGGGTGCGCGAGCAGCAGCCGGAGGATCTCTCCCCCGGCGTACCCACTCGCTCCGGCGACGGCGACCTTCGGCATGTGCATGACTATACAGAGTCCGCTAACTCCATGCACACTCGCTCACTCGCCCCCTCGCCCCCTCGCCCCCTCGCCCCCTCGCCCGCCCACCCGTCGGTCCGTCCGGCCCCCGGACTTTCCCGACTTTTCATGCCCCGGTCCGCGCGACACCCCGCCGACACGGCGTGTCGCGCGGACGCCGGCCTGAAAAGTCGGGAAAGGGCGGCTCAGGCGAGGGGGTCGTCGTCGCGCAGGACGAGGTCGAGCATGCGCTCGCCCGGCTCGAGGCCGCGCTCGGCCATCGCGCGGAGCGAGTCCGGGGTGTCGACCCCGGCACGGACGAAGCGCCCGGAGAACGCGTCGAGCCCACCGGAGGCCAGCGCGAGGACGAGCGCGGTGACCTCCTCGGGCGAGGTCCACTCGGTGCGACCCACGTGGGCGTCCATCGCCTCGGTCATGTCGGTGCGGACCACCCCCGGCATGAGGTCGAACGCCCGGATGCCGCGGTCCCAGCCGGCGAGGTGGGTCGAGCCCGTGATGCGCGCCAGCGCAGTCTTGCTGGAGTAGTACGCGCTCGCGACCGCCCCGGCTCGGCGGGCCGACCCCGAGTTGACGTTGACCACCCGACCACCGCCGGCGGCCACCAGATGCGGGGCCACGAGCCACGTCATGAGATAGGCGCCCAGGACGTTGACCTCGTGGACGTGCCACCACTCGTCGGGGTCGGAGGCGAAGAGGTCGACCTCGGCGTCGATGACCCCGGCGTTGTTGACGAGGAGGTCGATGCGGCCCTGCCGCTCGACGACGTCCCCCACCCAGGCCGCCAGGGCCTGCCGGTCGGTGACCGGCGCGACCGTCGACGAGCCTCGCTCGACGACCCAGCCGGCGTCCTCGAGCGCCATCGCGACGGCGCGTCCGATGCCGCGCGAAGCACCCGTGACGACGGCCACGAGGTGGCCGCCCCGCCCGGCCCCGTCCTCGGTGTCGGGCTCCGGGGTCACATCGCCCTCGTCGTCGACGGGCTCGCCGATGCCGACCGCGGACTCGCTCACGCCCGCTGCACCGCTCCGTGCGCTGCCGCCGCGGCGGCCACGGCGGCGTCCCGCAGCCGGGAGACCTCCTCGGTCGTCAGGGTGCGCTCCGCTGAGCGGAAGGTGAGCCGATAGGCGAGCGACTTGCGCCCCTCCCCCACCTGACCGCCCTCGTACACGTCGAAGAGCTGCACCGCCTCCAGGAGGTCACCGCCACCGGACACGAGCGCCTCGCGCACCCCGGACGCCGGGACGCCGCGGTCGACGACGAGGGCGACGTCGCTCTGGGCCATCGGGTAGGTCGCGAGCGGGCGGGCGCGCACGGTGTGGTCGGCGGCGACGGTGAGGAGGTCGAGGTCGAGCTCGCCACCGACGGTGCGCTCGGGCAGCCCGAGCGCCTGGACGACCTTGGGGTGCAGCTCCCCGACCCGGCCGAGGACCGTGCCGTCGGCCAGCGCCACCTGCGCGCACCGGCCGGGGTGCCAGGGCATGGCGTCGTCGTTCGTGACGACGACCTCGACGGCGAGCGCCTGCGCGACGGCCTCGACGAGCTCGAGGACGTCGGTGAGGTCGGCACGCCGACCGGCGCCCCACCACCCGGCGCGGTCCCGGTCGCCGGCGAGCAGCATCGCGAGGTGACGCGGCTGGTGCGGCACGGCCTCCCGGATGGTCGCGAGCACGGCGTCCGAGGGCCGGACTCCGACGTCCTCGGTGGGCGCCGCGCGCTGCGGACCGGTGCGGGCCGTGACGAGGCCGAGCTCGAAGAGCGCGACGTCCTTGGCCCCCCGCGAGACGTTGCGCCGCAGCGCCTCGACGAGCGTCGCGACGAGGCTCGTGCGCATGAACGGCTCCTCGTCGGACAGCGGGTTCGCGATGCGAACGGTCCGGGCCGTCTCGGCGGCGACGTCGAGCCCGAGGTCGGCGAAGCGGTCGGCCCCGACGAACGGGTCGCTCCACACCTCGGCGAGCCCCTGGGCGGCCAGCAGGTCGGCGACGACCCGCCGCACCCGCTGGGCGTGCGTGAGCCCCGACCCGCCCGGAGGCGTCGGGAGCACCGACGGGATGCGCGCGTACCCGTGGATCCGCGCGACCTCCTCGACGAGGTCCTCGGCGGTCGTGAGGTCCGGCCGCCAGGACGGCGGTGAGACCGTCAACGCGTCCCCCTGGGCATCCACCGCGCAGCCGATCCGGCGCAGGATGTCGAGGACCTCGTCGGCGGGGTAGTCGATGCCGACGAGGCGCGACGGGAAGGCCGCCGACAGGGCGATCGGGGCGGGCTCGGCCGGAGTGCCCACGTCGGTGACGCCCGGGTCGACGGTGCCGCCGCCGTAGCGGACGAGCAGGTCGACGGCGAGCTGGGCCGCGGCCGGCGCGAGCCGGGGGTCGACGCCTCGCTCGAAACGCCGCGACGCCTCCGACGGGAGCCGGTGCCGGCGGGCCGAGCGAGCCACCGACACGGGGTCGAAGTGGGCCGCCTCGAGGAGCACGTCGCTGGTCGAGGACGACACCTCGGTGCTCGCGCCGCCCATGACGCCCGCGATGGCGAGAGGCGTCTCGCCGCCGTCGGTGATGAGGAGGTCCCCGGGGTCCAGGGCCCGGTCGACGTCGTCGAGGGTGGTGAGCCGCTCGCCGGCACGGGCGCGGCGGACGACGATGCGCTCGCCGAGCCGCGCGAGGTCGAACGCGTGCAACGGCTGGCCGAGCCCGAGCATCACGTAGTTGGTCACGTCGACCGCGAGCGAGATCGGGCGCATCCCGGCCTCGATGAGCCGGGCGCGCATCCACGCCGGGGTCGGCGCGGAGACGTCGATGCCCCGCACGACGCGCGCGACGTACCGGTCGCAGCCGAGGCGGCCCCGGACGGGCGACTCGTCGGCCAGCTCGACGGGGTAGCCGGTGTCGGTGGGTGCCGGGGCGGCGTCGGCGAGCGCGGTCACCGGGTCGGTGAACACCGCGCCGGTCGCGTGACCGTACTCGCGCGCGACCCCACGCACCGAGAAGCAGTAGCCCCGGTCGGGCGTGACGTTGACCTCGACGGTCTCCCGGTCGAGCCCGAGGATCGCGATGGCGTCGGCCCCGGGCACGCACCGGGCCAGCAGCTCGTCGTCCCCGGCGAAGCGCCGGGTGAGCACGATGATGCCGTCGTGGTCGTCGCCGAGGCCGAGCTCGCGCTCGGAGCAGATCATCCCGGCCGAGACGTGGCCGTAGGTCTTGCGCGCCGACACCTCCAGCGGGCCCTGCGGCGTCGGGAGGACACCGCCCGGGAGGATGACGGGGACGAGGTCGCCCTCCTCGAAGTTCGGCGCCCCGCAGACGATGCCCTGCGGCTCGCCGGTGCCGTTGGCGTCGCCGACGTCGACCTGGCACCAGCTGATGGTCCTGCCGTTCTTCTGCGGCTCCCGGACCAGGGAGACGACGCGGCCGACGACGAGGGGGCCGGTGACGCCACCACCGTGCAGCCCCTCCTCCTCGAGCCCGACCGCCACGAGCGCGGCGGCGATGTCCGCCCCGGTCGCGTCCGGGGGGACCGCGACGTACTCGCGGAGCCAGTCGACGGGAACCCGCATCAGATCTCCATCCCGAACTGGGCGTCGAAACGCACGTCACCCTCGATCATGTCGCGCATGTCGCTGACCCCGGTGCGGAACATCAGCGCCCGGTCCACACCCATCCCGAAGGCGAACCCGGTGTAGCGGTCGGGGTCGACCCCGCACGCGGTCAGGACGTTGCGGTTGACCATGCCGCACCCACCCCACTCGATCCAGCCGATCCCCTTGCAGGCCCGGCAGTCGGGGTCCTCGCCGCGGCAGACGAAGCAGCGCAGGTCCATCTCGGCGCTCGGCTCGGTGAAGGGGAAGTACGAGGGCCGCAGCCGCGTCGTGATGCCCTCGCCGAACAGCTCGGCGGCGAGCCGGTCCAGGGTGCCCTTGAGGTGGGCCATCGTGATGCCCTCGTCGACGGCGAGGCCCTCGACCTGGTGGAACGCCGGCATGTGCGTGGCATCGAGCTCGTCGGTGCGGAACACGCGGCCGATGGCGGCGACGTACACCGGCACGCCGCGCTCGAGCAGGGTCCGGGCCTGGACCGGTGAGGTGTGCGTGCGCAGGACGAGGCCGTCCTCGGGCGGGTCGACGTAGAAGGTGTCCTGCATCTGCCGCGCGGGGTGGTCGACGTCGAAGTTCAGGGCGTCGAAGTTGAACCACTCCGCCTCGATCTCGGGGCCCTCGGCGATCTCCCAGCCCATCCCGATGAACAGGTCGGCGATGCGCTGCGACATGAGCTCGATGGGGTGGCGGCGCCCCAGCGGCCGGCGCCCCGCGGGCAGCGTCACGTCGACGGCCTCCTCGACGAGGATCCGGGCGTCGCGCTCGGCCTCGAGCTCGGCCTGGCGGGCGGCGAACGCCTGGGCGACCCGGCCGCGGGCCTGGCCGACCCGCTTGCCGGCCTCGGCCTTGGCGCTGGGGGGCAGGGCCCCGATCTCGCGGTTCGCGAGCGCGAGCGGGCTCTTGTCGCCCTGGTGGGCACCGCGGGCGGCCTTGAGCTCGTCGAGGGTCGACGCGGCCTGCGCGGCCGACAGGGCCGCCGCGGCGGCGGCGTCGACGGCTGCTGGGTCGAGCGCGGCGACCTCGACGGGGTCGTAGCTGGTGTTGGGTCCGGACATCGCTTCCACTTCTTCGTCGGTGGGGGCGCGCCCGAGTCTAGGGAGCGCCGCTCCCCCGGCGCTGGACGGGGTTCATCCCGGACGGCGCGAGCCGCCCGCGGGCTCAGACCCGGCTGGCGACCCGGGCCTGTCGCGCGGTGGAGCGGCGGGCGACGACGAACGCCCACAAGGCCACCCCGACGCCGACCGCAGCCACCGCCACGAAGCCCGCGCCGTGGCCGTACCCGTCGAGGGCGAGGCCGGCGAACGGCGCCCCGAGGGCGCCGCCGGCGGTGATCGAGGACCCGTGCCAGCCCATCGCCTCACCGCGGGCGCGGGCGGGCACCAGGCGCGCCGCCTCGTCGACGGTGGCCGTGATCGCCGGGGCGCACAGGAGACCCGCGAGGAAGGCGTACCCGGCGAGCTCCCACGGCGAGGACGCGAGCGCCATCGGTGCGGTGGCGAGTGCGAGCCCCAGCAGCAGCCAGCGGGCCGGGATCTCGCGGGGCAGGGCGCCGTAGACGAGGCCGCCCACGAGCGACCCCAGCCCCCACACGGCGAGCACGATCCCGATCTGGCCCACCGTGTCGAACTCGCGCATCGTCGCGACGATGGCGAGGTCGGAGCCGGCTAGCACCAGGGTCGAGGTCGCGGCGATCGCGCAGACGGCGATGAACCCCGGCCGCAGCCAGGTGCGCCGAGGCGGGGCCTCCGCGCCCGCGGCGTCCTCGTCCTTGCCGCGCAGCGGTGGGTTCGCGATCCACAGGGCGACGCCGGCGGCGACCCCGCACATCTGCACGACGAAGAGCACCTTGGCGGTGCCCCAGTGGATCGAGGCCCACACCGCCAGGGCGGGCACCACCATGAAGCAGACCTCGATGATGGCGGAGTCCAGGGAGATGGCCGTCCGGCGCTGGTCCTCCGGCACCGCGGCGATGATCGCCTGGCGGATGACCGAGAAGGTGGGGACGACGAACAGCCCGGCGAGGACCACGAGCAGGAGCAGCGGCACGTAGCCGACCCACGGAGCGATGGCCCAGCTCGTGCCGGAGATGAGCAGGGACGGGGCGACGACGCGGCGCAGACCGTGCTTGTCGAGCAGCCGGCCGCGCCAGGGTCCGCTGATCGCGATCGAGATCGTCGCCGCCGCCGCCACGAGCCCGGCCTCGGTGTAGGACCGGCCGAGCGCGGTGACGACATGGATGCTGACGAGGATGCCCGTGGCGAACACCGGGGTCCGCACGAGGGCGCCGATGACGAGTGCCCGACGCAGGCCCTGGTGCGCGAGGACGCGCCGGTAGGGCTCGAGGGTCACTGTGGTCACGGGGACACCTTCTCAGTCGACCCGCGTCCCCGCCATTCAGGGCGGCGTGGAACACGAGGGGGGCGAGGCGCAGGCGCCGGTCGGTCAGTCGCCGTCGGGGAAGGTCGCGCGCATCCGGGCGCCGCCCCCGGGGGCGTTCTCGACGGCCACCTCCCCGCCGTGTGCCTCGACGAGTCCGCGGACCAGATAGAGGCCGAGCCCGGTGCCGTGCTTGGCCCCCGCCTGCCAGAACCTCGAGAACACGAGCTCGCGGTGGTGTGGCGCGATGCCGTCGCCGTCGTCGGAGACGAGGAGGTCGACGGCCGCCGGGCCCTGCCACGACGCCCGCTCGACGGCCATCCGGACCCGGCCCTTCCCGTGCCGGAGCGCGTTGTCGACGAGGTTGGTGACCACCTGCTCGAAGCGGTCGGGGTCGGCCCAGAGCACGTCGACCCCACCGGCCACGTCGATGTCGAACTGCGCGCGGTCCGCCCCGGCCACCACCCGGCGTTCGACCTGCGCCTCGAGCCGCGGACGGACCTGCAGCGGCTGCGCGTGGACGGTGAGCCGACCCGTCCCGATCCGGGAGGTGTCGAGCAGCTCGGTGATGAGCCGGGTCACCCGGTCGGCGTCGGCCTCGATGGTCTCGAGCATGAGCCGCTTCTGGTCGTCGCTGAACCGGTCCCAGTTGCGCAGCAGCGTCGACGAGAAGCCCTTGACCCCGGTGAGCGGCGAGCGCAGCTCGTGCGCGACGGAGGTGAGGAGCACCGAGCTCTCCTTCTCGGCCCGGCGCCGGCTCTCGGCGTCGCGGACCCCGAGGACCACCGTGTTGACCGGCGCTCCCCGCTCGGGACGCACGTAGCGCGCCGTGACGAGCAGCTCGCGGCCCGACGGCAGGACGAGCAGGCGCTCACGATGGCCCGTGCGGGTCTGCAGCCCCGACCACGGGTCGGTGATCTCCCACCAGGAGTCCCCGGTACGGTCGAGCAGCGGCACCGCCGTGCGGATGTCGGACCCGACGACCTCGGCGGCGGACAGTCCGGTGATCTCCTCGGCCCGGCCGTTCATGTACCGCACCACCCCGGTGTCCCCCACCGCGGTGATGAGCCCGTCGGGCAGGAACTCCAGGCCGTGGGCGGCGAGGTCGTCGGGCACCCCGAACCGTTCAACCATGGCGCGCACGTTACCCCGCGCTGGGCTCCGAGCGCTGGACGCCGGACCCCGCGCCGCGTGCGGAACGCTGGACGCCGGCCGACGCGTACAGGCACACGGTCGCGGCCATCGCGAGGTTGAGGGACTCGGCCAGGCCGTGGATGGGGACGCGGACCACGTCGTCACACCGGTCCCGGATGTCCTCGGGCAGCCCCCAGGCCTCGTTCCCCATGACCCAGCAGTGCGCCGCCGCGAGGTCCGCGTCGGGCAGCAGGGTGGTCCCGGACCCGTCGGCGGCGTAACGGCGGACCCCGGCCTGCGCGAGCGCGTCGAGGGTGGCGTCGGTGTCGAGCCCGGCGACGACGGGCAGGTGGAACAGCGACCCGGCCGTCGACCGGACGACCTTGGGGGCGAGGACGTCCACCGAGGCCGCGCTGACGAGCACGGCGTCGGCCCCGGCGGCGTCCGCCCCGCGGATGACGGTGCCGGCGTTGCCCGGGTCGCGCACGTTCGTCAGCAGCACGAGGAGCCGTGGGCCGGTCGCGAGCACCTGGGCGAGGGTGGTGACGGCTTGGTCGACGACGGCGAGCACGCCCTGTGGTGCGTCGGCGTCGCACATCGCGGCGAGGACCTCCGAGGACACCTCGTGCACCCGGAGCCCGGCGTCGTGGGCGGGCCCGAGGATGTCGGCCGCGTAGCGCTGGGCGGCCTCGGCCGTGACGTAGACGTCGCGAACCCGCTGCGGTGCGTACCGCACGACCTCGCGGACCCCTTGCGGCCCTTCGACGCCGAAGCGGCCGGTGCGTTGCCGCACCGACCGCTTCTGGAGTGCGCGGACCGCCCGGACCCGGTCGGATCCGGGGTTGGTCAGCACGGAGTGGTCGCCGTTCAGGCGGAGGCCTTCGCCTCGGTGCCCTGGTTGGCCTTGGCGATCTCGACGAGCGCGGTGAACGCGGCCTCGTCGTTGACCGCGAGCTCGGCGAGCATCCGGCGGTCGACCTCGACCTCGGCGATCTTCAGGCCCTGGATGAACCGGTTGTACGTCATGCCGTTCGCGCGGGCCGCGGCGTTGATCCGCTGGATCCACAGCCGGCGGAAGTCACCCTTGCGGGCGCGCCGGTCGCGGTAGGCATAGCCCATGCTGTGCTGGACCTGCTCCTTGGCCTTGCGGTAGAGCCTCGAGCGCTGCCCGCGGTACCCGCTGGCTCGCTCGAGGACGACCCGGCGCTTCTTCTGGGCGTTGACCGCCCGCTTCACGCGTGCCACGTGAGTTCTCCTTGCTACGTCGTCAGTTCAGGGGGGCTCGGCTCACTTGCCGAGGAGCTTCTTGATCTTCTTGGTGTCCGCGGGCGAGACGAGGATGTCCTTGGAGAGGCGGCGCGCCTTCTGCGGGGTCTTCTCGTGGAACTTGTGGACGTGGCCGGCCTGCTCGCGCATGATCTTGCCCGAGCCGGTGACCCGGAAGCGCTTCTTGGTGCCGCTGTGCGTCTTGTTCTTCGGCATGGTGCCGATCTCCTTGCGTGGTGTGCTGTCGGGGTTCGGGGTCCTCGGGGCCGGCTCAGCCCGCGTCGGCGGTCTCGGGCGACGAGGCGTCCTGCACCGCGTCCTCGGTGACGTCCTGAGGGGCGTCCTCGGTGACGTCCTGAGCGTCCTCGGTGACCTCCTGGGCGTCCTCGGTGACGTCCTCGCTGATGTCCTCGCTGACGTCCGGCGACGCGTCCTCGGCCGAGGCGGACTTCGCCTCGTCGCGACGACGACGCTGCTCGGCCATGGCCTGCGCCTTCTTCTTCGTCGGCGCCAGGACCATCACCATGTTGCGGCCGTCCTGCTTCGGGGACGACTCCACGGTGCCCAGCTCGATGACGTCCTCCGCGAGGCGCTGCAGCAGCCGGAACCCGAGCTCGGGGCGGGACTGCTCGCGACCGCGGAACATGATCGTCACCTTGACCTTGTCGCCGCCCTTGAGGAACCGGACGACGTGGCCCTTCTTCGTGCCGTAGTCGTGCGGGTCGATCTTCGGGCGGAGCTTGATCTCCTTGATGACCGTGTTGACCTGGTTCTTGCGCGCCTCACGGGCCTTCACGGCGGCTTCGTACTTGTACTTGCCGAAGTCCATGAGCTTGGCGACCGGGGGCTTGGCCATCGGGGCGACCTCGACGAGGTCGAGGTCCGCCTCTGCCGCGAGGCGGAGGGCGTCCTCGACGCGGACGATGCCGACCTGCTCGCCGTTCGGGCCGACCAACCGCACCTCCGGAACCCGGATGCGGTCGTTGATGCGTGGCTCGCTGATGTGCTTCTCCTTCGTCACATGGCTGAACGGTGACCGCCGACACGAGAAGAGGCTCCTCGCAGCGTGCGCGCGAGGAGCCTGGTTCCGTCCGGTCTGCGACGGGATGCCACGGCACACCCGAACGGGCGCGCGTGACGTCTCGTCACGGACCGGGGACCCGGCGACCTCGTGGTCGACGCGGGTGGAAGCCTGGCTTCTCTTGCACACCACCCCCGGGACAGCGGGGCGGTCGGTCAGCGCACAACGCTACCAGCACCCCCGCCAGGGCCGAAATCGTCAGACGATCCGGAACGCGAGGCCGTCCACCCGGGCCCGCAGCTCGCCGTCGGTGGCGAGCCGCTCGCCCACCCGGGTCGCGGCCGCCCGGACGTCGTCGGGGGCGAGGCCGGGGCGCAGCGTGAGCACGATCCCGAGCACGCCCTCCCCCGCCGGAGCGCCCTCCTCGAGGGTGTGCGTGACGATGTCGGGCTCGGCCGCGGTCGCGGCCGCGACCGCCCGCGCGACGAAGGGGTCGGTCGGAGCGGGCTCCCAGGGCCGCTCCTGGGCCAGCGCCCAGAGCATCGAGGGGCGCAGGACGCGAGTGGCCGGCCCGGCCACGTCGACGACGAGCACGTCGCAGGACTCCGAGACGGCGGCCTGCGCGGCCCGCGCGGGCGTCACCGGCACGGGCCGCGCGGCGGGGTCCCAGGCGGCGAGGGCATCCGCACCGGTGAACACCGGCAGCGCCCGGCGCCCGTCCGGGGCGACGAGGGTGACGACCGCCATGTCGGTCCCCGCCTCGACCCGGTGCCCGTCGCGCTCGTCCTCGCCGGTGGCGGTGGCCACGACCGGGACGAGGAACCGCGACGCCTCGACGGCGTGCATGAGGGTGGCGTCGTCGGCGGTCCCGGCCAGCGCGGCGCGCAGCCCCGGGTCCGCCTCGCCGGTGTCGGTCTCGAAGCCCGACGCCGACAGCTCGCGGCCGCCCCAGGGGACCTCCGCGGAGTCGGCCCCGCCCCCGGTCACGGGCGGCCCGCGACGTCGAGGGCGGCCGGGAGGGTGAAGGCGCCGCGGTACAGCGCCGACCCGACGATCGCGCCTTCGACGCCGTCGGCGACCAGGGTGCGGACCGCCGCGATGTCCTCGAGGGTCGAGATGCCGCCGGAGGCGACGACGGGCCGGTCGGTGCGCTCGCACACGTCCCGGAGCAGCGGCAGGTTGGGGCCCTTCATCATCCCGTCCTTGGCCACGTCCGTGACGACGTAGCGGGCGCAGCCCTCGGCGTCGAGTCGGGCGAGGGTCTCCCACAGGTCGCCGCCCTCGCTCGTCCAGCCCCGGGCGGCGAGGGTCGTACCGCGCACGTCGAGGCCGACGGCCACCCGGTCGCCGTGCTCGGCGATCGCCCGCGCGGTCCACTCCGGGTCCTCGAGCGCGGCCGTGCCGACGTTCACCCGGCGGCAGCCGGTGGCCAGGGCCCGGGTCAGCGACTCCTCGTCCCGGATTCCCCCGCTCATCTCGACGTCGATGTCGAGCCGACCGACGATCTCGGCGAGCAGCAGCGCGTTGCTGCCGCGTCCGAAGGCCGCGTCGAGGTCGACGAGGTGGAGCCACTCCGCCCCCTCCTCCTGCCACTGCAGCGCGGCGAGCAGGGGGTCGCCGAACTCCGCACCGGAGCCGGCGACGCCCTGGACGAGCTGGACGGCCCGCCCCTCGACGACGTCGACGGCGGGCAGCAGCTCGAGGCGGGGCTGGTCTGGGGTGCTCACGCAGGGTCCTCCGGGGGCGGTGGGTCGGTCGGTGCCCCAGTCTGCCGCGTCCGGCCGTCGGCCTCCGACCCGGTCCGGCTCCGCTCAGAGCGAGCGGACCCAGTTCTCGAGCAGGGCGAGCCCGGCCTCCCCGGACTTCTCGGGGTGGAACTGCGTCGCGCCCAGCGGCCCGTTCTCGACGGCGGCGACGAAGCGCTCGCCGTGGGTGGCCCAGGTCACCCGCGGCCGCACCGCCGCGAAGTGGTCGTCCCCCGGCGCGAGGTCCCAGGTGTGGGCGGCGTAGGAGTGCACGAAGTAGAAGCGCTCGTCCTCGACCCCCGCGAACAGCGTGCTGCCCGGTGCGGCCTCGACGGTGGACCAGCCCATGTGCGGCACGACCGGCGCCTGGAGGCGCGACACGGTGCCCGGCCACTCCCCCACCCCGGGGACCGGCGTCGCGCTCGGCTCGGTGGAGCCCTCGAACAGCACCTGCATCCCGACGCACACGCCGAGCACGGGCCGCCCGCCCGCGAGCCGGCGGTCGATGACCAGCGGGCCACCGGCGTCGGCGAGCCCGGCCATGCACGCGTGGAAGTTGCCGACCCCGGGAACGAACAGCCCGTCGGCCGCCAGGGCGGCGGCGCCGTCGGAGGTGAGCTCGACGTCGGCGCCGACGTGCTCGAGGGCGCGCACGGCCGAGTGGACGTTGCCGCTCCCGTACTCGAGGACGACGACGGTGCGGCTCATCGGGGCCCGTCCGCGGCGCGGCCGGGCGTCCGCCCGCCCCAGGCCGACTCCCACTCGGCCCGGTGCTGCGCCTCGTCGGCCATGAGCCGGTCGAACATCAGGACGCCCCGCGTGCCGGGCTCGACGTCGCTGGCACCCGGGCAGTCGCCGCGCACGAGGAGGTCGTGCCCGGGGAGCCCGAGGAGCCCGAGGACCGTGACGAGCACGTCGAGCGCCGACCCCTCGCCGGACCGGAGCACGGCGGCGAGGTCCTGGGGGGAGGTCCGCCCGGCGGCCCCGGCGGCCCCGACGAGGGAGGGCAGCCCGAGCCGGGAGAGGGACGGGGTCTCGACGACCCCGACGGACGGCTGCCACACCAGCCAGCGCTGCGACGCGCGGAGCCCGGTGGGCTGGAGCGTGAACGCGGCCTTGCCGTGCAGGTCGAAGAACCCGAGGACCGGCTTGCCTCCGCGGGGGGCCGGGCGGGCCGCGAGGACCTCGAGCGCGACGTCGTACGGGGCGGAGCTGCGTGCCTCGGACTCGGCGACGGTGACGCCCGTCCAGCCGTCGAGCGGGGCCATCGTCGCCGACACGAGCCCACGACGGAGCCACCGGCCGACAGCGGCCGGCGGCCGGCGCACGAGCAGCAGCCCGTGCCCGGCGCCGGTGCGGACGTCACCGGCCACGGGGTTACAGGGCGCCCTTCGCGCTCGGGACACCCTCGACGCGCGGGTCACGGGCGAGCGCGGCCCGCAGGGCCCGCGCGAGCGCCTTGAACTGGGCCTCGACGACGTGGTGCGGGTCGCGACCCGACAGCACCTTGACGTGCAGGGCGATCTGGGCGTGGAAGGCGAAGGACTCCAGGACGTGACGGGTGAGCGAGCCGACGTAGTGGCCGCCGATGACCGCGTACTCCTGACCGGCGGGCTCGCCCTCGTGGACGACGTAGGGCCGACCCGCCACGTCGACGACGGCCAGGACGAGTGCCTCGTCGAGCGGGACGGTGGCGTCGCCGAACCGCGCGATGCCCGACTTGTCGCCGAGGGCCTCGCGGACCGCCTGCCCGAGGACGATCGCGACGTCCTCGACGGTGTGGTGCGCGTCGACGTGCGTGTCGCCGTCGGCGGACACCGTGAGGTCGATGAGCGAGTGCTTCGCGAGCGAGAGGAGCATGTGGTCGTAGAAGGGCACGCCCGTGCTCACCTGCCCGCGGCCGGTGCCGTCGAGGTCGACGGTCACCTCGACGGTGCTCTCGGACGTGGCCCGGCGCACGGTGGCGGTGCGGTGGGTCGGGGCGGTGCTCACTGGGTCGCTCCTGCGTGGGTCGGGACGAGCGCGGCGAGGGCGTCGAGGAACGCGGTGGTCTCCTCGGGTGTCCCGGCCGTGACACGAAGATAGTGGGGAATGCCGACATCGCGGACGAGGACGCCCCGGTCGAGCAGCGCCTGCCACGTGAGACGGGCGTCGGCGAGGCCGCCGAACAGGACGAAGTTCGCGTCGCTGGGGACCGGGTCCAGGCCCATCGCCGTGAGGCGGTCGACGATGCGGTCGCGCTGGTCCTTGACCACGTCCACGGTCTCGAGCATGAGGTCGGCGTGGTCGAGGGCGGCCAGGGCCACGGCCTGGGTGGGGGTCGAGAGGTGGTACGGCATCCGGACCAGCCGCAGCGCGTCGACCAGGGCCGGGTCGGCTGCGAGGTAGCCGAGCCGGCCCCCCGCCAGGGCGAACGCCTTGCTCATCGTGCGGGTCACGACGAGGCGGGGGCGACCGCCGAGCAGCGTGAGCGCGGACGGGGTGCCGGGGCGGGCGAACTCGGCGTACGCCTCGTCGACGACGACGAGGCCGTCGGTGGCGTCGTGCACGGCCTCGACGACGTCGAGGGTGAGCGCCGTGCCCGTCGGGTTGTTCGGGGAGCAGAGGAAGACGACGCCGGGCCGGTGCTCGCGCACCTGGGCCACCGCGGACGCCACGTCGAGGTCGAACGCGCCGGCCCCGGCGACCCCGCGCAGCCCGTCGACCCAGGCCGTGCCCGTCGTCGTCGTGATGATCGGGTGCATCGAGTACGCGGGCGTGAATCCCAGCGCGGTGCGCCCCGGCCCGCCGAAGGCCTGCAGCAGGTGGAGCAGGACCTCGTTCGACCCGTTGCCGGCCCACACCTGGTCCGGCACGACGGTCGTTCCCGAGCGGGACAGGAAGCCGGCGAGTGCCTCGCGGAGGCGGGTGAACTCGCGGTCGGGGTACCGGTTGAGGCCGCGCGCGACCTCCTCGACCGCGCGCGCCATCGCCGCCGCGACGACCTCGGGCACGGGGTAGGAGTTCTCGTTGGTGTTGAGCGCGACAGGCACGTCGAGCTGGGGCGCGCCGTAGGCCGACCGACCGCGCAGGTCCGGCCGCAGCATCGCCTCGACCGTCGCGCGCGCATCCATGGCCGAGAGTCTAGGAGGCACGCCCGCCGAGCCCGGTCAGGCGCCGGGCTCGACGTCCGGGACGCGGGCGAGCACGGCCTCGCCGTGAGCCGGCAGGTCCTCGGCGCGGGCCAGGGTCACGACGTGGCCGCCGACCTCGCGCAGGGCGGCCTCGTCGTACTCGACGACGTGGATGCCGCGCAGGAACGACTGCACCGACAGCCCGCTGCTGTGGCAGGCGCAGCCGCCGGTGGGCAGGACGTGGTTGGAGCCCGCGCAGTAGTCCCCGAGGCTCACCGGCGCCCACGTGCCGACGAACACGGCGCCGGCGTTGCGGACCCGCGCGGCGACGGCGGCGGCGTCGACGGTCTGGATCTCGAGGTGCTCGGCCGCGTAGGCGTTGACGACGTCGAGCCCCACCTCGAGGTCGTCGACGAGGACGATGGCCGACTGCCGGCCGGCGAGGGCCTCGGCCACCCGCTCGGTGTGCTTCGTGGCCGCCACCCGTGCCACGAGGGCCGCCTCGACCTGCTCGGCCAGGGCCGGGCTGTCGGTGACGAGGACCGCGGCCGCGAGGGGGTCGTGCTCGGCCTGGGACACCAGGTCGGAGGCGACGTGCTCGGCGTCGGCGCTCGCGTCGGCGAGCACGGCGATCTCGGTGGGGCCGGCCTCGGAGTCGATGCCGATGAGCCCCTTGAGCAGGCGCTTGGCCGCCGTGACGTAGATGTTGCCGGGCCCCGTGACGAGCGAGACCGGCTCGCAGACGTGCTCGCCCTCGTCGAAGCCGAAGGCGAACGCGGCGACCGCCTGGGCACCGCCGACCGCGTAGACCTCGTCGACGCCGAGGAGCGCGCAGGCGGCGAGGATCGTCGGGTGCGGCCAGCCGCCGTGGTCGCGCTGTGGCGGGCTCGCCACGGCCAGGCTGGGCACGCCGGCCGCCTGGGCGGGGACGACGTTCATGACGACGCTGCTCGGGTACACGGCCCGGCCGCCGGGGACGTAGAGCCCGACGCGGTCGACGGGCACCCACCGCTCGGTGACGGTGCCACCGTCGGCGACCCGGGTCGTCGTGGCGGTGCGCCGCTGGTCGTCGTGGACGATGCGGGCCCGGCGGATGGACTCCTCGAGGGCGGCCCGGACGGCGGGGTCGAGGGCGTCGACGGCCTGCTGGACGACCTCGGCCGGAACCCGGATGGAGGGCGGCGCGATGCCGTCGAACCGCACGGCCGCCTCCTGCATCGCCACCGCCCCGCGTTCCCGGACGTCCTCGACGATGGGGCGGACGGCCCCGAGGGCGGCCTCGACGTCGAACTCCGCACGGGGCAGTGCGGTGCGCAGCTCGCGCAGGCCGGGTCGGCGACCGCGCAGGTCGAGCCGGGCGATGACACCGGCGGAGGGTTCGGACATGGGGCCAAGTCTAGGTTTCGTGCCGAGCCGTGGGACCGGCCGCCCACCGGGGCCCGCCCGGGTCAGCCCTCGAAGAACTCCTCCTCGTAGGCGACCCGGGCGCGGCGGGCCGCCCGCCGGTAGCGCTCGGCGAGCTCCTGACCGCTGCCGGCCTCCATCCCGAGGATCCGCGCGACGCCGTCGGCGTCCCGGTCGTAGGTGGGCACGGCGTCGCCGGCCTTGCCCCGGAAGAGCATGCTCGCGTTGCGCATCGCCGACGCGAGCCGCCACGACGCGGCGAGCGCCGAGGCGTGGTCGGGGGTGAGGAGGCCCAGCCGGTGCGCGGCGTCGAGCGCCTCCAGGGTCGAGGTGGTCCGCAGCTCGGGCCGCGCGTGAGCGTGGCGGAGCTGGAGGAGCTGGACGACCCATTCGACGTCCGACAGCCCGCCGTGCCCGAGCTTGAAGTGCGTCTTGCGGTCGGCCCCGCGCGGGAGCCGCTCGGCCTCGACCCTCGCCTTGAGGGTGCGGATCTCCCGGACCTGGGCGCCGTCGAGGCCGCCCTGGGGCCAACGGATCGGCGCGATGAGCTCGAGGAAGCGCGCCGCGAGGTCCTCGTCGCCGGCCACCGGAGCGGCCCGGAGCAGGGCCTGCGCCTCCCAGACGAGCGACCAGCGGGCGTAGTACTCGCGGTACGACGCGAGCGAGCGGACGAGCGGGCCGTTCTTGCCCTCGGGCCGCAGGCCGGCGTCGACGTCGAGCATGGGGTCCGGGCCGCTGCGCCCGAGGAGGGAGATGAGGAGCTTGACGACCTCGATCGCCTGCTGCTGCGCCGCGTTGTCGTCGGCGCCGGGCAGGGGGTCGTGGACGAAGATGACGTCGGCGTCGGAGCCGTACGCCTGCTCGCCTCCCCCGAGCCGCCCCATCCCGACGACGAGCAGCCGGGTGAGCGGCTCCTGGCCGTCGCGGCGGCACACCTCCCGGTGGCACACCTCCAGGGTCACCTCGAGGAGCGCCGAGGTGAGGTCGGTCATCGAGCGCCCCTGCTCGGCGAGGCCCAGCGTGCCCGACAGGTCGGCGACCGCGACCCGGAACAGCTCGGAGCGCCGGATGGTCCGGGCCGCGAGGACGGCCGACTCGGCGTCGTCCTTACGCCCCGCCGCCGAGCGCATCCGGCGCAGCACCTCCTCGCGGGAGCGCGGCGTCATCCCGCCCGGGTCCCCGAGGAACTGCACGCACTCGGGCGCCTGCTCCAGGAGCGCGGCGGCGTACCGGCTGCGGGCGAGGGTGTGGGCGAGCCGCTCGGCCGCGGATCCCTCGTCGCGGAGCAGCCGCAGGTACCAGTGCGTCGAGCCCAGCTCGTCGCTGATCCTGCGGAACGCGAGGAGCCCGGCGTCGGGGTCGGCCTCGTCGGCGAACCAGCCGAGCATGACCGGCAGCAGCTGACGCTGGATGGCGGCCCGTCGGCTGACTCCCGCCGTCAGCGCCTCCAGATGCCGCAGGGCGCCCGCGGGGTCGCGGAACCCCAGCGCCGAGAGGCGCTCCCGGGCGGCCTCCGGGGTGAGCCGGACGTCCTGGTCGGAGAGCCGCGCCACCGCCGACAGCAGGGGTCGGTAGAAGATCCGTTCGTGCAGGCGGCGCACCTCCCGCCGCTGGGCCCGCCACTGCTCCTGGATCTTCTCGTCGGGCGAGGTCCGCAGTCCCATCGCACGCCCGAGGCGGCGCAGGTCCTGGTCGGAGACGGGCATGAGGTGCGTGCGTCGGAGCCGGTGCAGCTGGATGCGGTGCTCGAGGGCGCGCAGGTAGCGGTAGGCGGCACCGAAGGTGGCGGCGTCCTCGCGGCCGATGTAGCCGCCCGCCGACAGGGCGTCCAGCGCGTCGAGGGTGCTCGTGCCGCGCAGCGTCTCGTCGGCCCGGCCGTGGACGAGCTGGAGCAGCTGGACCGAGAACTCGACGTCGCGCAGGCCGCCCGGGCCGAGCTTGACCTGGCGCTCCGCCTCGGCCTTGGGGATGTGGTCCTCGACCCGGCGGCGCATCGCCTGGACGTCGCCGACGAAGTTCTCGCGGGACGACGCCTGCCACACCATCGGGCGGACGGCCTCGAGGTAGGCCTCGCCGACCTCGGGGTCACCGGCCACCGGGCGGGCCTTGAGGAGCGCCTGGAACTCCCACGTCTTGGCCCAGCGCTCGTAGTAGGCGCGGTGGCTGGCGACGGTCCGCACGAGCGGCCCGTTCTTCCCCTCGGGCCGCAGCGCCGGGTCGACCTGCCACAGCGAGCCGGCGGGAGTGGCCGCGGAGCAGAGGCGCATGAGCCGGGTCGCGAGGTCGGTGGCGACGACGAGGGCGTCGTGCTCGTCGACGCCCTCGGCCGGTTCGGCCGCGAAGATGACGTCGACGTCGGAGATGTAGTTGAGCTCGTGCCCGCCCGTCTTGCCCATCGCGATGACGGCGAGGCGCGCGGAGTCGGCGGCGGCCCCCGCCTCGGCCCGGGCGAGCTGGAGGGCGGCCTCGAGCGCGGCGCCGGCGAGGTCGGCCAGGGCGGCGGCGACGTCCGGCAGGACCTCGAGCGGGTCCTCGGCGGTGAGGTCGATGACGGCGATGCCGATGAGCTGCTCGCGGTAGCAGATGCGCAGCACGTCGGCCGGTGGGACGTCGCCGGGCTCGAGGACGGCCCCCACGAGGCGGTCGCGGCGCTCCTGCGCGCCGAGCGGCCGGGCCTCGGTGGCCGCCGTCCAGTGCTCGGGGTGGGCGACGAGGTGGTCCGCGAGCGCGGTGGACCCGCCGAGGACCGCGAGGAGCCGGGCCCGCGCCACCGTGTCGTCCTTGAGCGCGGCGACGACCTCGGCCCGGAGGCCGGGCACCTCGGCGGCGGCCTCCATGAACCGGACGAGGCCCAGCAGGGCCCCGTCGGGGTCGGCCACCCGCGCGAGGCCCTCGCTGAGCCCACCGGCGTCGATCCGGTCGGGCGAGCCCGCGATGCCCTCGAGCGCGGGGTCGTCGAGCAGGGCGTTGGCGCGTCCCGGGTCGTCGAAGCCCAGCCTGGCGACCCCCGCCGGCACGGACTCGGGGGCGCGCGAGCTCATCGCGCCCTCACAGGCTCGGCAGGTACCGATCGAGCTCGAAGGGCGTGACCTGGTTGCGGTAGTCGGCCCACTCGGAGCGCTTGTTGCGGAGGAAGAAGTCGAAGGTGTGCTCACCGAGGGTCTCGGCGACGAGCTCGCTGTTCTCCATGGCCTCGATCGCCTCCGACAGGCTCGCCGGCAGCGGCTTGATCCCCATGGCCCGCCGCTCGCCGTCGGTGAGGGTCCACACGTCGTCCTCGGTCTCGGGCGGCAGCTCGTAGCCCTCCTCGATGCCCTTGAGCCCGGCGGCGAGCAGCACCGCGAAGGTGAGGTACGGGTTGCACGCGGTGTCGATGCTGCGGACCTCGACGCGGGTGCTCTGCCCCTTGTCGGGCTTGTACATCGGCACCCGCACCAGCGCGGAGCGGTTGTTGTGCCCCCAGGTGAGGTAGGCCGGCGCCTCGGCCCCACCCCACAGCCGCTTGTAGCTGTTGACCCACTGGTTGGTGACGGCGGCGGTCTCGGCGCCGTGCCGCAGCAGGCCCGCGATGAACTGCCGACCGACCTTGGAGAGCTGGTAGGGGGCCCCCGGCTCGTGGAAGGCGTTGGTGTCGTCCTCGAACAGCGACATGTGGGTGTGCATGCCCGACCCGGGGTGCTCGGCGAACGGCTTGGGCATGAACGACGCGTAGATGCCCTGCTCGAGCGCGACCTCCTTGACGACGGTGCGGAAGGTCATGATGTTGTCGGCGGTCGAGAGGGCGTCGGCGTAGCGCAGGTCGATCTCGTTCTGGCCGGGGCCCGCCTCGTGATGGCTGAACTCGACGGAGATGCCCATGTCCTCGAGCATCGTGATCGCGGCTCGGCGGAAGTCGGCGCTCGACCCGTGCGGCGTGTGGTCGAAGTAGCCCGAGGTGTCGATCGGGACGGGGCGGTCGCCCGGGGTCCACCCCTGCTTGAGGAGGAAGAACTCGATCTCGGGGTGGGTGTAGAAGGTGAAGCCCATGTCGGAGGCCTTCGCCAGGGCCCGCTGCAGGACGTGGCGGGGGTCGGCCATGCTCGGGGTGCCGTCGGGCAGCGTGATGTCGCAGAACATCCGCGCCGTGCCGTTGCTCTCGCCGCGCCAGGGCAGCACCTGGAAGGTCGCCGGGTCGGGCTTGGCGAGCATGTCGGCCTCGTACACCCGGGCGAAGCCCTCGATGACCGAGCCGTCGAAGCCGATCCCCTCGGCGAACGCGCCCTCGAGCTCGGCGGGGGCGACCGCGACGGACTTCAAGGTGCCGAGCACGTCGGTGAACCACAGCCGGACGAACCGGATGTCGCGCTCTTCGATGGTGCGGAGGACGAACTCCTGCTGACGGTCCATGTCCCGCATCCTGCCGCATCGAGGTGACGGGCGTGTGACGGCACGGCAGAGGGGCCCGGGCATGGTGCCCGGGCCCCTCGTTCGACCTGCGGAGGTCAGTCGGCGAAGTTCACCGACAGCTTCAGCTGGTCGCCCTTCTTCTTGGACTTGTCCACGGTGATGCTCGTCCCCGAGCCCGCCACCTTGGTGGAGCTCCACGGGTTGTCCGCGGTCCAGTAGCGGTTCGGGTTGGTGTCGTCGAACGTGGGGATGCCCTTGCTCGACGGGACCGTGGTCGGGACGCCGTTGCGGTGGAAGGTGACCTCGTCGGTCTTCTCCAGGCCGAAGGTGGCGTCGAACGGCTGGCGGCGGTTGCCGAGCTTGGCACCGTCGGGGAAGGTGACCGGCGCGGGCCGGGCGTCGACGGGTAGCACGAGGCCGGCACCGGGGTGCGTGCTCGTGTTGTTGTCGCCGTACTCACCGTTCATGAACCACACGAGCAGGCCGTTCTGGTACGGGAACCGCTCGACCCAGTCGGGCCGGGTGTTGCCGAACCCGAAGTTGTACGGGCCCGTCTCGAGCACGGCGTCGTAGCCGCTGTACACGCGGTTCTCGGCGAGGTACAGGTCCTGGACCTGCCTGGTCGTCGTGCCGTTGATGATCTCGAAGCCGCCGGCGGCGGTCCAGTCGCCCGCACCGTTCTCGACGTCGTCGGTCGTCGTCGTCCCGTCCACGGTGACCGCGATGTCGTCGATGAAGACCTCGCTGCCCACTCCGCCGTCGGTGGCGAAGCGGAACCGGAACAGGGCGTCCTGGCCGGCGGCGTCGGAGACGTCCCAGTCGACCTTGGTCCACGCGACGTCACTGCCCGCGCCGTCGACGCTGCCGTCGAGGGGCTCTCCCACCTGGGTCCACGAGGAGCCACCGTCGGTGGAGACCTCGCCGTAGAGGTAGTCGTAGTCCTCCTCGATGTCACCCGAGATGTAGGCGCTCACCGAGGCGCTCGACGCGCCGGTGAGGTCGACGTCACGGGTCAGCGTGGCGGAGATGTCGTTGCCGTAGCCGCTCCACCACTCGCCCTCACCGGAGTGCGGGTCGTTGTGCTCCGTGGTCACGGTGCGCTCGGGCAGCGGGACGATGACGGCCTGGGGCAGGATGCCGCCCTCGGCCTTCTTGTCCTTGACCACGCGGTCGGCGGGGCCGACGGTGAGGTCGGTGTCCTGCCCGTACGGCACGACCTGGTAGTCGAGCCAACCGAGCTGGAGCTTCTCCCACGCACCCATGTACCCCGGGGTGGTGCCGATGGCCTCCTTGCCGCGGTTCAGCCACGAGCCGCCGGACATCAGGGTCCAGAAGCCGGTGCCGTTGTCACCGCCCGCGGTGTCGTAGAGGTCGGGCAGGCCGAGGTCGTGGCCGAACTCGTGCGCGAAGACGCCGAGACCGCCGTTCTCGGGCTCGGTGGTGTAGTCACCGATCCACATCCCGGAGTCTCCGAGCGGCACACCGCCCAGCTGGTTGAACTCCGGCCCGGTCCGGCCGACGTTGCTGGAGTAGGCGTACCAGCGGTGCGACCAGATGGCGTCGGCGCCCTGGGCGCCGCCTCCGGCCTCCTCACCTTCCCCGGCGTGGATCGCCTGGAAGTGGTCGATGTAGCCGTCCGGCTCGTTGAAGACGCCGTCGCCGTCGTAGTCGTAGCGGTCGACCTTGTCGAACTGGGCCAGGTACTGCTTGATCTCCGCGTCGGTCTTGCCGGCGGCCTTCTCGGAGTCGTACCAGGCCTTCGCGGTGTCGCGCACGAACGGCCAGTACGTCGCGGCCGAGGAGTACTCGTTCGAGCCGTAGCGGGCCTCGTTGTAGGGGACCTTGACCCAGTCGGAGACGTCGCCCTTGGTGAGGAAGCGACCGTTGGACTGCTCGAGGTAGAAGTCCTTGAAGGACTCGCCCTCCCCGAACATCATGTCCTGGTAGTGGGCGCGGTCGAAGTCCGGGCTCCAGTTCGTCGAGTTGTCGTCGGTGCTGCTGCCGTCCCAGGTGCGGTCCGGTTCGGCGATCTGGTTGTGCTGCGGGCCGGGGTCGCCCCCGGTGCCCGGGTTCACCTGGTCCCCGAACTCGACGAGGATCGTGAGGATGTCGGCCTCACGGTTCACCGGGTAGTTGACGTACTTCTTCTGCTTCTTGCCCTTGGCGTCCTTGCCCTTGCCCGCGACCTCGATCACCCGGTTGCCGTTGATCGTGCGGGTCGTGGCCTCGCCGTTGATGAGCTGCTGGATCGCGTCCTGGCGCAGCTCGGCCTGGGCCTCGGCCAGCGGGTTGGGCAGGTTGTCCTGCTTGGCGGTGCCCTTCTCCGGGGTGTCCGGAGCGACCGGCACTGCCGTCGCCGCTGCGGGCGCCAGCGTCAGGGCGAGGGCCGCGACCGCCATCCCCGAGACAGCGCTTACCTGTCGTCTCTTCACGAGTCTCCTCCATGGGTTTGCGCTCCACCCCCTGTCAGCGCGGAGCCTGGCGACCCTAACCACACGATCGCCGCCGGGACGGGCAAGAACTCGTCAGTTTTTCGTCAAGGCCGGGCAAGAAGTCCGGTTTGTGGCGCCGCGGCGGCCTCTGCACCAAGGTCACGAGTCGGTAACGGGCGGGGTCCGGGTCTGGTCAGGCCGCCCCGCCGAGGCTGAGGATCGTCCTGTCCCCGCCGCTGACCGCGAAGGGGGCTCCACGGGTACCCGATCCGGACAGGGGATCAGCACTGTGAACAGTCACCGCACCTCCCGAGGCGCCCGAGGCGTCGCCGTTGCCGCGACGGGGCTCCTCGTCGCCGGGCTCATGGCGACCGGCCCGGCGCAGGCCGCACCACCGGTCGACGTCGGCGCCGAGCGCGCCGCCGACACCGGCCACGTCCCCGAGCACCCGCTTCCCCTCGCGCGCAAGAAGGCGGCACAGACCGAGGCGGCGATCCAGAAGCGGGTCGAGGGCGACAAGGCCTACCAGGGCAAGACGGCCAAGGTGGGCAAGGGCCAGTACGTCCAGCTCCAGCGGGAGGGCACCGACCCGGTGTTCGTCATCATCGTCGAGTTCGGCGACGAGCAGTACCCCAACCCCCTGTTCCAGGGGCCCCCGGCCGACGGCAGCACGTCCGACGTCACCGGGCCGCGTCACAACGAGATCCCCGAGCCCGACCGCAGTGTCGACAACAGCACCCTCTGGCAGGCCGACTACGACAAGGCCCACTACGAGGACATGTACTTCACCCGGATGGCGAAGTACTACGAGACCCAGTCCTCCAACCGGTACTCGGTCGACGGCGCGGTGCACGGCTGGGTCCAGGTCCCCTTCAACGAGGCGCTCTACGGCCGCGACTACTGCGGTGGCATCGTCTGCGCCACCTCCAAGGCGCTCTCGCGCGACGCGATGGCCGTCTGGGTGCAGCAGCAGCTCGACGCGGGTCAGACGATGACCCAGATCGTCGACTACCTCAAGACCTTCGACGTCTGGGACCGCTACGACCTCGACGGTGACGGCAACTTCAACGAGCCCGACGGCTTCATCGACCACATGCAGGTCGTGCACGCCGGCGGCGACCAGGCCGCGGGCGACCCGAACCAGGGCAGCGACGCCATCTGGAGCCACCGCTGGTACAGCAACCTCCAGGGCGGCGGCCCCGGCGGTCTCCCCGGCGTCGACATCGGCGCCAACGGCGGCATCGTCAGCAGCAGCGAGATCCCGAACAACCCCACAGGCATCTGGCTCGGCGACTACACGGTCCAGCCCGAGAACGGCGGGCTCGGCGTGTTCGCGCACGAGTACGCCCACGACCTCGGCCTGCCCGACCTCTACGACACCTCCGGCAACACCGGCGGCGCCGAGAACTCCACCGGCTTCTGGACCCTGATGTCCTCCGGCTCCAACATCGGCGACGGCGGACCCGACGGCATCGGCGACGCCCCCACCGACCTCTCCGCGTGGGAGCTGCTCCAGCTCGGCTGGCTCGGAGCCCAGGGCAGCAACGGCCCCTTCTACGAGGTGGCCCAGGCCGGGGCGAGGTCGACGCACAAGCTCGGCCCGAACGTCCCGGCCACGAAGTCGCCTCAGGCGGTCTTCGTCGTCCTCCCGGACAACGTCGTCCCGCTCGACCTCGGCGCCCCGGCGGACGGCGACACGTTCTACTACAGCGGCTCCGGCGACGACCTCAACAGCACGATGACCCACGGCGGGATCACTGGCACGTCGCTGACGGCGCAGGTCCGCTACGACATCGAGGAGGACTGGGACTACGCGTTCCTCGAGGCCTCGACGGACGGCGGCTCGACGTGGCTCCCGGTGGCGACCAACCTCTCGGACACCAGCGGTGACCAGAGCGGCTTCAACACGAGCCAGACCGGTCTCACCGGCGGTCGTGGCCGACTGGACCGACCTGACGGCGACCCTCCCGGCCGGGACGAACACCGTCCGGTTCCGGTACCAGACCGACGCCGCCGTGCTCGAACCCCGGTTTCCAGGTCGACGCCGTCACGGTCAGCGGGACCGCACTCGACGACGGCTGGACCTTCGACGGGTTCCGCGAGACGACGGGTCCGAGGAGCAGTCGTTCTTCAACGCCTACGTCCTGGAGAACCGGCAGTACGACGGGTACGACGCCTCGCTGAAGACGGCGTACAACTTCGGGTTCGTCGACTCCCGGCCCGACTGGGTCGAGACCTTCCCCTACCAGAACGGCCTGCTCGTCTGGTACTGGAACGACGAGTTCACCGACAACAACGTCGGGGACCACCCGGGCGGGGGCCTCGTCCTCCCGGTCGACGCACACCCGACGTTCCACCACTACGCGGACGGGACGCTGATGCGCCAGCGCCTGCTGTCGTACGACTCGACCTTCGGGACCGAGCGCACGGACAGGATCACCATCCACAAGGACAGCCAGGCCGCGACGATCCCGTCGCAGAAGGCCGTCCCGACGTTCGACGACACCAAGACGTGGTGGTACGACTGCGACGCGCACGCCTGCACGGGCGACCACGTCGGGCGCTACCAGCCCGGCTGGACCGGTGTCGACGTGCCGAAGACCGGGACCACGGTCACGGTCAACGGCGCCACCACGGGCGGCCACCTCAACGTCACGGTGGCCCCGAAGAAGAAGTGACGGCGGCCGGCCCCGGCCGGCACGTCCCGGGAGCCCCGGTGGTCATCGACCACCGGGGCTCCCCCGTGTGCGGCCTACGATCGACCCATGAGCGAGCCGACGCCGTCCTCCACGACTCCCGCCGCGGAGTCGACCGCGCCGTACGGCACGGGTGCCCAGGCCGCGCCGCAGCGGCGGGTGCGGGTACCGCACCTGCAGGCGATGAAGGAGCGCGGCGAGAAGTGGGCGATGCTCACGGCGTACGACATGTACACCGCCGAGATCTTCGACGAGGCCGGCATCCCCGTCCTCCTCGTCGGTGACTCGGCCGGCAACAACGTCTACGGCTTCGAGACGACGGTGCCGGTCACCGTCGACCACCTGGTCCCCCTCGTCCGCGCGGTCACGAGCGCCGCCCGCCGGGCGATGGTCGTCGCCGACCTGCCCTTCGGCTCGTACCAGGCGAGCCCCCAGCAGGCGCTCGCGACGGCGACCCGCTTCATGAAGGAGGGCCTGGCCCACGCGGTCAAGCTCGAGGGCGGCAGGCCGATGGTGCCGGAGGTCGAGCTGCTCGTGCGCGCGGGCATCCCGGTCATGGGACACATCGGGTTCACCCCGCAGAGCGAGCACGTGCTCGGCGGCTACAAGGTGCAGGGCCGCGGCTCGGGCGCCGAGAAGCTCCTGGACGACGCCCTCGCCCTCGAGGCCGCGGGCTGCTTCGCCGTCGTCATGGAGATGGTCCCCGCCCCCGTCGCGGCCGAGGTGACCGCGGCGGTCCGCATCCCCACCATCGGCATCGGCGCCGGCCCCGACTGCGACGCCCAGGTCCTGGTGTGGCAGGACATGGCCGGCCTGCGCGGCGGCCGAGCCCCACGCTTCGTCAAGAAGTACGCCGACCTGCGGGGTGACCTGCGCCGGGCCGCCGAGACCTATGCCACCGAGGTCGCCGACGGCTCGTTCCCCGCCGCCGAACACTCCTTCGAGTCCTGAGGAACCACGTGAGCACCTGGGACCGTCCGAGCGGCATGTGGACCTCGACCAACCCGCAGTCCCGCCCGGGACCGAGCACCCGCTGGGCGGGGCTCCAGCGCGGCGCGGACGCCGCCCGCGCCTACCGCCAGCGGTTCCTCGACCTCGAGGCGGAAGGCGCAGACCTCCACGGTGAGGCCCGCTTCGTCACCGCGCTCGCTCCCCCGCCGTCACGGGTCCTGGACGCCGGCTGCGGCTACGGCCGGGTCGCCAGCGAGCTGACCCGGCTCGGGCACGCCGTGGTCGGGGTCGACGCCGACCCCGACCTCATCGCCCTCGCCCAGGAGGATCACAACACCCCGTTCGTCGTCGCCGACCTGGCGACCCTCGACCTGCGCCACGAGCAGGAGTTCCACGTCGTCCTGATGGCCGGCAACGTCGTGCCCTACCTCGCCGACGGAACCCTGCCGCAGGTGCTGGAGCGGCTCGCGGCGCACCTGGCCCCGGGCGGCTACCTCGTCGCCGGCTTCAGCCTGCCGGGCTCGCTGCCCGACAACGCCGCGCCGGTCACGACCGCCGCCTACGACCGATGGGCCCGGGCCGCGGGGCTGTCGTACATCGCCCGCTGGTCGTCGTGGGACAAGCAGCGGTTCACCCCGTCGAGCACCTACGCACTCTCGGTGCACCGCGTCGTCAACGGCTGAGGCGGCTCAGGCGTCCGGCTCGGCCGTGGGCCGCGCGCCGCGCTCGTCCCACTCGCGGTCCTCCTCGTCCCACCGCTCGGTCTTCTCCTGGGCGGTCCGCAGCGCGTTCGCGGCGGCCTCCTGCGAGTCGTACGGCCCGAGCACGGTGGCGTCCTGGCTGCGGGAGTCGTCGGTCTCGACCTGGCCGGTGTCGACGTTGAACCAGTAGTGCATTGCGGGTTCTCCTTCATGAGGGCGGTCTGCCTAGACTCACCGTATGCCGTCGACGTACGCCAGTGTCGCCCCCGGTGCGGTCTCCCCGCGCCGCACCCTGCCGGCCTCGATCCCCCGGCCCGAGTACGTCGACCGGCCGTCGCCGTCGCCGTACACCGGGCCGGAGGTCAAGGACGCCGAGACCATCGAGAGGATGCGCGTCGCCGGGCGGATCGCCGCCGACGCGATGGCCGCCGCAGCCGCCGTCATCGCCCCCGGGGTGACCACCGACGAGCTCGACCGGGTCGGCCACGAGTACCTCCTGGACCACGGTGCCTACCCCTCGACCCTCGGCTACAAGGGGTTCCCCAAGTCGCTGTGCACGTCGGTCAACGAGGTGGTGTGCCACGGCATCCCCGACGACCGGCCGCTCGAGGACGGCGACATCGTCAACATCGACATCACCGCGTTCATCAACGGGGTCCACGGCGACACCGATGCGACGTACCTGGTCGGCGAGGTCGACGAGGAGTCCAGGCTGCTCGTCGAGCGCACCCGCGAGGCGATGATGCGCGGCATCCGCGCGGCGCGCCCCGGCCGCGAGATCAACGTCATCGGCCGGGTCATCGAGTCCTACGCGAAGCGCTTCGGCTACGGGGTGGTGCGCGACTTCACCGGGCACGGGATCGGCACCGCGTTCCACAGCGGGCTCATCGTCCCGCACTACGACGCCGCGCCGTCGTACGCCACGGTCATCGAGCCGGGCATGACCTTCACCGTCGAGCCGATGCTCAACCTCGGCACCCACACGTGGGACATGTGGGACGACGGGTGGACGGTCGTGACGAAGGACCGCCGCCGTTCGGCACAGTTCGAGCACACGATCCTCGTCACCGAGGACGGCCCCGAGATCCTCACCCTGGGAGATGCAGCATGAGCACCGGACACCCCCTCGGCATCGACGTCGGCGGCAGCGGGATCAAGGGCGCCCCCGTCGACCTCGTGACCGGCGACTTCGCCCGGAAGCGGCTGCGCATCGACACCCCGGCGGTCTCCACCCCGGAGGCGGTCTGCGACGTCATCGCCACCGTCGTCGAGAACTTCGACGAGGTGCGCAGCGGCTCCCCCATCGGCGTGACGATCCCCGGGGTCGTCCAGCACGGCGTGGTGAAGACCGCCGCCAACATCGACCCGTCGTGGATCGGCTGCGAGATCGAGAAGCTCCTCGAGGACCGCCTCCAGCACGACGTCGTCGTCGTCAACGACGCGGACGCGGCCGGGGTCGGCGAGCTCCACTACGGCGCCGCGAAGGGCCACGAGGGCCTCGTGGTGCTCACGACCCTCGGCACGGGCATCGGCACGGCGATCTTCAACGAGGGCGTCCTCGTCCCCAACTCCGAGCTGGGCCACCTCGAGATCGACGGGTACGACGCCGAGACCCGGGCCGCCAGCTCGGCGAAGACCCGTGAGGGCCTCAGCTACCCGGAGTGGGCCGAGCGTCTCCAGGTGTACTACCGCCGCCTCGAGGACCTGCTGTGGCCCGACCTCATCGTCGTCGGCGGCGGGGTGTCCAAGGACGCCGAGGAGTTCCTGCCCCTCCTCGACATCCGGACCCCGATCATCCCGGCGGTGCTGAAGAACAAGGCGGGCATCATCGGCGCCGCGGTGCTCGCGACCGCCGCGCAGCGCAAGCACGGGACGCACACGGCCTGAAGCCCGTCATGCGCGCACCCGTGGTCCTCTTCGTCGTCGCCTCGGTGGCGACGGCCGTGAACGCGGGAGTGTTCTTCGCCTTCTCGACGTTCGTGATGCGCGCCGTCGACGACCTCGGGCCGGCCGGCTCGGTCCGGGCGATGCAGGAGATCAACCGGCGGGCGCCGACGCCGGCGTTCATGGCACTGCTGTTCGGGTCGACGCTGCTCGGCGTCGCGTCCGACGCGGCCGACCGGTGGCGGGACTTCGCGGCGCCGTGGCTGCGCGCGAACCACGTCCGGGGCGTGCTCGGGGTGCTCGCCTCGCTGCTGCTCGCGGTCGCCGCCGTCGCCGCCGGCTGAGCCACCGCCGGGGCTACTCCCCCGCGCGGAACTCCACGGCGCCGCGGCCGGCGAGGTCGTGGATGCGGGTCTCGTCGTGACCGAGCCGCGCGGCCTGCCCGAGGTACAGCTCGCGCCCGCGCCGCTGCAGCAGGCCGTCGTGGACGGGCACCGCGTGCGGCGCCCCGAGCCGGCGCAGGAACCCGGTCATGTCGCGGCTGCGCGCCCAGGGCGCCTGGAGCGGGAACGCGAGGACCTCGACCGTCCCGGGGTCCGCGTCGAGCGCGTCGCCGGGGTGGAAGAAGGCGGGCTCGCCGTCGGCGTCGAGGCGGACGCCCACGTTGGGGATCCGCGGGATGTCGTCGTGGATGAGCGCGTGGATGGTCCCGACCGGGGTGATCCGCACCGGCCCGACCGTCGAGGTGCCGTCGTGCGCCTCGGCGTCGACCCCGAGGCCGCCCAGCACGTCGGCGCCGCCCGGGTCGCAGACCACGCGGGCGTCGGGGTTGGCCGCCACGATGGCGGGGAGCCGACGGGGGTCGAGGTGGTCCGGGTGCTGGTGCGTCACGAGGACGGCGTCGAGGTCCCGCAGGGCCAGCACGTCGTCGTCGCTGAACGTCCCGGGGTCGATGAGCAGCCGGATGTCGGCCATCTCGACGAGCAGGCAGGCGTGGCCGAGATGGGTGATCCGCATACCTGCACGCTAGTCCCCGGTCGGCCTTCGGGGGCGGGGGCGGCGGTCAGCCGACGGCGGGCTCGGCGAGCCGGGCCCCCACGGCGTCGACCAGCTCGGCCGCCTCCACGAGGTCGGTGGACAGGACGGTGAGGTCCCGGGGCGGGTCCGGCAGGGCCATCGCTCCCTCGCCGGCGATGAAGACCGGCACGGAGCGGGCCAGCCGGGTCAGGGACGGCAGCCGGGCCTCGAAGGCCGACCGCCGCACGCCGGCGAGGACGCACGCGTCGGCGCCCAGGAACCGGGCCGCCTCGCCGATGGCCGTCATCGGGCTGTTGGCGCCGAGGCTCACGACCCGCCACCAGCGGGCGTGCAGCATCGCGCCGAACAGCTCGAGGGGCAGGTCGTGGAGCTCGCGCGGCGGGCAGGCGAGCACGACGGTGCGGGCCTGGGTGCCGTGGACCGGGAGCCGCAGCTCGCCGAGCACCCCGCGGACCGCGCCCGAGACGAAGTGCTCGTGGACGACCCCGAGCCGGCCGGACTCCCAGCCGTCACCGACGTCCTTGAGCACCGGCATGATGACCTGGGTGACGGTGGCGTCGACCCCGGAGATGAGCAGGGCGTCGAGCAGGACCTCGCGGACCGTCGCTCCGTCGAGGTCGCGCGTCGCGGCCATGACGCGGGCACGCGCCATGTCGAGATCGGGCGTTGTAGCCGGACCCATGCACACTCCTCCGGGTCGGGGCATCGGGTCCTGGCACAGTACCCGCCCCGGTGCCGGTCCATGCACCCCCGACGTCGGGACGACGATGCGCCCACACCGCCCGGACGCGGCCTCGCCCTCACGTGTCTCCTGAATCCCCGTCCAGTCCCTCGCGCTCGTGAGAACGGTTGCCATCGAGGAGCCGGATCAACAACCATGGCGGCCATGGCATCTCGGGCATCGAACTTCTGTATCGACGCGGTCGACCCGTACGCGCAAGTGAGGTGGTGGTCACGAGTCCTCGAGGACTTCCGACTCCTCGATGAGGCGGAGATGGGGCCCGACGAGGAGGAGTGCTGGCTGGTGGGACCGGATGACCGCGAGATCATCTTCGCCCGGGTGCCGGAACCGAAGACTGTCAAGAACCGCATGCACCTCTGTGTGCGCCCCACCGACCGCACCCGCGAGGAAGAGGTCGACCGAATCCTCGCGCTGGGCGCCACACTCGTCGACGATCGGCGCGTCGGACCTGACAAGGGGTGGGCGGTGCTGGCCGACCCCGAAGGCAATGAGTTCTGCGTTCTCACCCGCTACACCCCAGGGGGCTGACGGGCGCGGGGCGCTCGCGGCCGACGCCGTCGTCGGGACACGCGGGAGGATCCCCCCTCCGCCAACCGCCCGACGCGATCTGGGTGTCCAGGACACCTGACCTCACAGCCGTCGAGACGCGCTCGGTGAGTGAGCCGGATGTCGGTTCGAGGGCGGCCCGTCCGGTCGAGTCGGGTCAGGCCGATCGCAGCCGGCGGATCACCAGGTAGGCCTTGCAGCCCACACACAGCCCGGTGGCGGCGTCGAGGGCTGCCACGGCGAAGGCCAGTGCCGTCAGGCTGTAGCCGGCGACGTCGACGCCCACGACGAAGAAGGTCAGCGCCGGTGCGGTGAACACGAAACCGAGGAACTGCGCGAATCTCGCGGGCCGAGCGTCCTCCAACCCGGCTGGTGCTCCGATCCGCGGCCAGATGAAACGGGCGTAGATCTGCGCCCAGAGCGACCACTGAAAACTGACGAACGCCGTGAAGGCGAACACCGCGACCTGGGAGGCGAGCAGGCCGAGACCCAATGGTCGAGCAACGTCCAGGATGAGCAGGACGAGGGCGAGAACGCTCGCGGTCGCCCCCGCGCTGAATCGCGTGAGGCGCGGATCCACCTGACCGCGGAGCGGGCACGCGCTCAGTCTGTTGCCGGACACGAGGGCCTCCGGGAAGCTGGCCGACCGATGCGACCCAGGCTAGGCGGTCATCGTGGTCAACACCACCACGTGGGGCGGGGCAGGCAGGGGGCGTGCTGGCAGACCCGACGGCCTCCGGCGGGCGCAGCCCGCGGGGGGAGGTTCTCGTTCGGCCCGCATGAGGTGGACGAGTCGGGCTGTAGGCCGGGTTCTGTCCCGGGCCGCCGTTGCCGGCGACCCGGTGACGGTCATCCATCTCGGGTGGCCGTTGCCGACCACCTCCAGCGCCCTACCCGCGTGCTCGGGCGGGCCGCCCTCGAACGCACGCTGTCTGGGCTTGCTCCGGATGGGGTTTACCGAGCCGACCTGGTCACCCAGGCCGCTGGTGGTCTCTTACACCACCGTTTCACCCTTACCCGCGCCGCTCGCGCGGCGGGGCGGTCTGCTTTCTGTGGCACTGTCCCGCGGGTCACCCCGGGTGGCTGTTGGCCACCATCCTGCCCTTCGGAGCCCGGACCTTCCTCGGCGGTGGTCACCCACCGACGCGACCGTCCGCCCGACTCGTCCGGGACCAGTCTAGGGGGTCAGGCGCGCACGAGGACCAGCTCGCCGGCGGCGACGTCGGCCCGTTCGACCCGCACCCCCACCCGCTCCCCCAGCGGGGCCCGGTCGCCGGTCGCCTTCGCGAGCACGGGCGCGTCGACGAGCTGGACCTCCAGGCCGTTCTCGAGGTGGTCGACGACGACGGCGTCGAGGACGTCCCCGACCCGACTGCTCAGAACAGCGGCCTCGGTGGCGTCGGCGCACGCGCGCTCGGCGGTCCGGGCCAGCCGGTCCGAGGCCCGCATGAGGTCGGGCAGCTCCGGGAGCGCGGCCCGCACCTCGTCGGGCACGGCCGCGCCGCGGCTCACCGCCTCGCAGACGACGAGCCCGAAGCGGTCGACGAGACGGCGCAGCGGCGCCGTGACGTGGGCGTACGGCGCGGCGACGGCGGCGTGCTCGCGCTCGGCCGGCGCCGCACCGTCGAAGGCGGTGTAGCCCGCGCCCCGGAAGAGAGCGGTGGCCTCGTGGATGAGGGCCAGGTGGCGGGGGTCGGTGCGGTCCAGGCCGCGGACGAGGTCGCCGTACGAGGTGCCCTCGGGCCAGTCCACGTGCAGGCCGCGCGCCGCCCGCCGGAAGCGCGCGAGCGCCTCGTCGGTGGGCGGGGGCATGGTCCGCAGCACCCCCACGCCGGCCTCGAGCATCATCGACGCCGCCGCCATCCCGGTGAGCAGGGAGATCTGCGCGTTCCACTCCTCGGCAGCGACCGGCGGACGGAACTCGAGGGTGAAGCCGCCGTCCGGCCGCTCGGTGACCTGCTGCTCGGGCATCGGCAGGCTCGCACCACCCCGGGCGCGCTCCTGGGCGATCCGCCGCTCGCCGACCTCCCGCAGCAGCAGGAGCACGTCGTCGGCGGTGCCTGCGTCGACGTCGGCCTGGACCGCGTCGTACTCGAGCCGCGCGGTGCTGCGCACGAGGGCGCGCCGCACCTCGGAGTCGACGAGCACGCCGTCGCCGTCGAGGCGCAGGTCCCAGACGAAGGCCGGACGCACCTGACCGGGGAGGAGGCTCGCCGCGGCCTCGGACAGCACCGTCGGGTGCAGCGGGACCCGCTCGTCCGGGCAGTAGACCGTCTGGCCGCGCTCACGGGTGGCCCGGTCGAGCGCGCCACCCGGCCGCACGAACGCCGGCACGTCGGCGATCGCGTAGCGGATGCGGTGGCCGGCGCCGGCCCGTTCGATGTGCAGGGCCTGGTCGAGGTCCATCGAGCCCGGCGGGTCGAGCGTCACGTACGGGACGTCGGTCTCGTCGCGGGAGGGCAGGTCCGGGGGCGAGGCGGCGACCCGCTCGGCCTCGGCGAGCGCGTCGGCCGGGTACTCCCCGTCGATCTCGAGCTCGGCGCGGACGGCCTCGAAGCGTGCCCGCAGCGCCTGCTCGACGTCGCGGGTCGTGTCGAGGTCGGTGGGGCGGAGCACGACCCGGGGATGCGGCATGGACCCCAACCTAACGTCCGTAGGCTGTGCCGGTGCTCATCCTGCTCCCGCCGTCGGAGTCGAAGTGGAACCGCCCGCGTGGGGCCCCGGCCGACCCCGCCACCTGGTCCTTCCCCGCGCTGGCCCCGGCCCGCGCCCGGGTCGCCGCGGCGCTGGCGGAGGTGAGCCGCACCCCCGAGGCGGCGGACGTCCTCGGGGTCTCCGCCGGCCTGCTCGGCGAGGTCGCCCGCAACACCCGGCTCGACGCGCTCCCCGCGACGCCCGCCGCGCAGGTCTACACCGGGGTGCTCTACGACGCCCTCGACCTCGGGTCGCTCGACGCGGCCGCCCGGCGCCGGGCCCACCGGTGGCTCGTCATCGTGTCGGCCCTGCACGGCGCGGTGCGCCCCACCGACCGCATCACCGCGTACCGGCTCGCGATGGGCGTCGACCTGCCGGGGGTCGGCCCGCTCGCCGGGTGGTGGCGTGCCGCCCTCGACGCGCCCCTGACCGAGGCGGCCGGGCGCGGGGTGGTCCTCGACTGCCGCTCCGCCGCGTACGGCGCCGCGTGGCGGCCCGGGCCGGACCTCGCGCAGCGATGGGTGCAGGTCCGTGTGCCGGGCGCGAGCCACATGGCCAAGCACACCCGCGGCCTCGTGGCCCGCCACCTGTGTGTCGCCGGGGTCGCTGCGCGGTCGGTGCCGGCTGTCGCCGACGTCGTGGCGGGCGCGTTCGACGTCGACCTCCACGAGCCCGCCCGCCGGGGCGCGCCCTGGGTGCTCGACGTCCTCCCCCGCTGACCCCAACCTTCGACAGCGGGAAGCGCACGGCCGCCGCGGGCCGTTGTTGCGGGTGACACCGACGACCGACGGAGGACGATGACGGCCATCGACGCAGTGACGCGCAGTGCCCAGCGGCGGCTCGGGCAGGCTTTGCGGGCCCGAGTGGCCGGGGACGACGCCACCGACCGCGCCCGCGTCATCTGGGGGAAGCCCGGCGAGCGCTGGTTCACCCCCGAGGACCCGGTCTGGCGGGTGCACGCGGACGCCGCGATGTTCCCTGGCGGGGTCGCCGCCCTGCTGCTGCAGTCGCTGCACCCCTCCGCGATGGCCGGCGTCGCGGGCCACAGCGGGTACCGGGGCGACCCGTGGGGCCGCCTGCAGCGCACGTCGCACTTCCTCGCCACCACCACCTTCGGGACCGTCGAGGACGCCGAGGCCACGATCGCGCGGGTGCGGAGCATCCACGACCGGGTCCGCGGCCGGGACGACCGCGGCCGCCCGTACCGGGCCTCCGACCCCGACCTCCTGCGCTGGGTGCACGTCGCGGAGGCGTGGTCCTTCCTCTCGGCCTACCAGCGCTTCGCGGCCTCCCCGCTCACCGACGACGAGGCCGACGCCTACGTCGAGCAGGCCGCCCTGGTCGCCCGGCGGCTCGGCGCCACCGAGGTCCCCACCACCGTCCACGACCTCGGTGCGGCGATCGACGCGTACCGCCCCGTCCTGCGGGCGAGCGACGCCGCACGCGACGCGGCCCGGTTCCTGCTGCTCGACCCACCCCTGCCCTGGGCGGCGCGCCCCGGCTACGGGCTCATCGCGGCCGGCGGGGTCGCGACGCTCCCGGACTGGGCCCGGCGCGAGCTGCGACTCCCGGTGCCGGAGGCCGCGACGCGGGCCGCCGGCGTCCTGGGCCTGGTCGGGACCAGGACCGTGCGCTGGGCGATGGCCGGCGTCGCGCAGGAGCGCCAGGTGGCGGGGGCGGCGCGCCGGTGAGCCCCGCGGCGAGGGCCGTCAGCCCTCGGCGGTGACGATCTCCTCGATGCGCTCGAGCGTGGCCGCCATGTTCTTGCGGGTCATCGCCTCCATGCGACGCACGAAGGGCTTGCTCGGCAGCGCCTCCTTCGAGATGTCCCAGGTCTCGGTGACCAGGGTCCCGCCGTCGACCGGCTCGAGCTCGTAGCGCCAGATCCGCCCGCCGAGGACGTTCGAGAGCGGGCCCTCGGCCAGCGTCTGCCATGCGATCCGCCGGTTCTCGGCCAGCTCGACGACGGTGTTGCGGGTCGAGTACGCGAGCCCGAGCTTCATGTCCATCCCGAAGCGGTCACCCACCTCGAGCCGACGCCCGCCGCTGCGTGCCGCCTGCACCGAGCCCCCGCCGTCGATGCGCGCGTGACCCTCGGGGTCGACGAGCAGGTCGAAGATGGGCTCGGGCGGTGCGGGGATGAGCCGCTGGACGGACACGATGTCGCGAGGGGTCATACATCGACGCTAACAGCCGGGTCAGCGGCGGCCGGCCTCCGCCGCCGCCAGCGCCTGGTCGACGTCCTCGGTGAGGTCGGCCAGGTCCTCCAGGCCCACCGAGATCCGCACGGTGCCGTCGGTGATACCCACCGCGGCGCGCGCGTCGGGAGTGAGCCGGCGGTGCGTGGTCGTCGCCGGGTGGGTCGTCAGCGACTTCGCGTCCCCGAGGTTGTTCGAGATGTCGACGAGGCGGAAGGCGTCGAGCATCGCGAACGCGGCGTCCTTGCCGCCGTCGACGTCGAGGGTCACGACCGTGCCGGCGCCGCCCTCCAGCTGGCGCAGGGCGAGGTCGTACTGGGCGTGGCTCGGCAGGTGCGGGTACACGACCCGGCGCAGCCCACGCCCCTGGCCCATCCAGCGCTCCAGGGTCCGGGCGAGGTCGAGCGCCGAGCCCGCCATCGCCCGCACGCGCAGGTCGAGGGTCTCCAGGCCCTTGGCCATGAGCCAGGCGGTGAACGGCGACATGGCGGGGCCGGTGTGCCGCATGAGGTTCTTGACGGGCCCCTCGATGTAGTCCGCCGGGCCGAGGATCGCACCCCCGAGGGCGCGGCCCTGGCCGTCGATGTGCTTGGTCGTCGAGTAGACGACGACGTCGGCGCCGTGCGCCAGGGGGTGGCTGAACACGGGCGTTCCGAAGACGTTGTCGACCACGACCGTCGCGCCCGCGGCGTGCGCGATCTCGGACACGGCCGCGATGTCGACGAGCTCCTGCATGGGGTTGCTCGGCGTCTCGAAGAAGACTGCTGCGGTGGGCCGCGAGAGCGCGTCGCGCCACTGGTCGAGGTCGGCCCCGTCGACGAACACCGTCTCGACGCCCCAGCGCGGGAGGATCTCGTCGAGGATGACGAAGCACGAGCCGAAGAGGGCGCGCGACGCCACGACCCGGTCGCCGGCGCCGCAGAGCGCGGCGAGCGCGGTGAACACCGCCGACATCCCCGACGCGGTGGCGAAGCAGGCCTCGGCGCCCTCGAGGAGCCGCATCCGCTCCTCGAAGACGGTGACGGTGGGGTTGCCGTAGCGGCTGTAGATGTAGTGGTCGACCTCGTCGGCGAAGGCCGCCTCGGCCTGGGCCGCGGACTCGTAGACGAAGCCGGAGGTCAGGTACATCGCCTCGGCGGTCTCGTCGAAGCCGCTGCGGGACAGGCCACCACGGACGGCCCGGGTGCGCGGACGGGCGTTGTCGGGGAGCGTCATGGGCTCAGCCCTGCCGCCACGGCAGCCCGCTGTTCTTCCAGCCGCCGACGGTGCGGTGCTGGGCGGCGTCGTGCTGGCCCTCGAACCCGTCGGCGACGTTGTAGGCGGGGCCGAGGCCGGCCGCGGTCAGCGCCTCCGCCGCCGCCCGGGACCGCACCCCGCTGCGGCAGATGAGGTACACCGGCCGGCCCGGGTCGAGCCCGAGGGCGCGGACCTCGTCCACGAAGCCCTCGTTGCGCGTGCCGCCCGGGTAGTGCGACCACTCGACGAACGCGGTGGCCCGCCCCGCGCCCTCGAGGTCCGGCACCCCGACGTAGGTCCACTCCGCGTGCGTGCGGACGTCGACGAGGAGGGCGTCCTCGGGTCCGGTGACGGCCTCGTACGCCTCGCGGGGGCTGACGTCGCCTGCGTAGCTCATGGGTCCGAGCCTAGGACGTGCGTGCGCTCGGGGACCCGGCCATCTCAGCACCGGGGCGCGCCCCCGTCGGGCCCAGCCCCTACTCTGCTCCCATGGCCGAGGAACCGCGCAGCACCTATCTCCTCGTCGACGGGGAGAACATCGACGCCACGCTCGGCACCTCGATCCTCGGTCGGCGTCCCCGGCCCGAGGAGCGTCCGCGCTGGGAGCGGCTCCTGCAGTTCGCCCAGGACCGGTGGCAGCAGCCGGCGACCGGCCTGTTCTTCCTCGCGGCGAACACCGAGCTCCCGATGTCCTTCGTCCAGGCGCTCCTCGCCATCGGCTACCGGCCGGTGCCGCTGTCCGGTGGTGCGGGCCAGAAGGTCGTCGACATCGCGATCCAGCGGACCCTCGAGGAGCTGCGGCACCGCGACGCGGACGTGCTCCTCGTCAGCAACGACGGTGACTTCGTCGAGCAGGTCGGCTCGCTCCTGGACGGCCGGCGGGTCGGGGTCGTCGGGTTCGTCGAGTTCCGCAACCACGCCTTCGTCGAGCTGACCGACCAGGGGCTGGAGACCTTCGACCTCGAGTACGACGTCAGCGCCTTCAACGCCCGCCTGCCGCGGGTGCGGGTCATCCCGATCGACGAGTTCGACCCGGCCGACTTCCTGTAGCCCGCCCGGGGACCCCGGGAGACCCGGCCGCTCAGGTGCGGTTGGTGAAGGCGACGGAGACGTCGTCGTCGGACCACACCTCGACACCGGCGAGCGACCCCGGCGCCACGGCGATCCGGCCCTGCCGCTCCGGCGGGACGCCGAGGACGTGGCCCAGCACCGCACGCACCGTGTCGGCCGGACACACGACCACGGTGGTCCCTCCGCGTGCCACGACCCGGCTCCAGGCGTCGACGACGTCGCCGTCCGCCGACCACCCCGCGTCGACGACCGACTCGGCCGCGAGCACGTCCCCCACCTCGGCGGCGGTCTCGACGGCCGCGTCGGCGGGAGCCGTGACGAGGCAGCGGGGCGCGGCACCGAGCAGCCGCTCGACCGCGGCGGCCGCGGCGGCCGCACCGTCGGCCCCGGCCGCCGCGACGAGCACGACCCGGACCGGGGTGCCCTCGCGGCGCGCCACCGGGGCACAGGTCGCGGCGGCGCCGGGGTCGGGGTCCGTGGCGTCGCCGAGGTCGTGGCGTCGGTCGATCGTCAGGCCGTCCATGCCGTCGTTCGACAGGGCGTCGGCGGCCGCGTTCTCGGCCCGGGGCATCCACTCGTAGCGCACCGACCCCCCGGCCGCGCGGATCGCGTCGGCGATGTCGCGCGCCTCGAGCGCGAGGCGGCGCATGTCCTCGTGCTTGATCTTCCAGGTGCCCGACATCTGCTCGACGACGAGCTTGGAGTCCATCCGCACGAGGACGTCGGCACCCGGGTCGATGGCGTGGGCTGCCGCGAGCCCGGCGATGAGCCCGCGGTACTCGGCGACGTTGTTCGAGGCCTTGCCCAGCGGCGCGGCGCGCTCCGCGAGCAGCGCACCGGTCGCGGTGTCGCGGACGAGGGCGCCGTACCCGGCCACCCCGGGGTTCCCACGCGACCCGCCGTCGGCCTCGACGGTGAGCCGCCGGCTCACAGCCCCGACTCGGGGGTGCGCACGAGGATGCGACCGCACTCCTCGCAGCGGAGCACCTCGTCCTCCTCGGCGCCGCGGATCCGCTGGAGGTCGACGGGGTTGAGCTCGAGCTGGCAGCCGCCGCACCGACGCTGCCGCAGCGGCGCCGCCCCGGTGCCCGACGTGGTGCGGATCTTCTCGTACAGGGCGACGAGGTCCTCCCCGGCCTCTCCGACGATGGTCTCGCGCGGCGCGGCGACCTCCGCGGCCTCGGCGTCGAGGCGGCTCAGCGCGGCGTCACGGTCCGCCACGAGCGCGTCGATGCGCTCGGTGAGCCGGGCGCGGCCGGCCTCGAGCTCGCGGACGTCGTGCTCGGCGGCCTCCGCCCGCTCCATCACCTCGAGCTCGACGTCCTCGAGCTCGCTCTGCCGCCGCTGCAGCGACTCCAGCTCGTGCTGGAGGGCCTGGAGGTCCTTGGCCGTCCCGGTCCCCGCGTCGAGGCGAGCCCGGTCGCGGGCGGCGCGGTCGCGGACGAGCTGGACGTCGGCCTCGGCCTTGGCGACCTCGCGCTGGACGTCGCCGAGCTCGGTGCGGGAGCGGACGAGCTGGTCGTCGAGGAGCCGGGCCTTGCCCTCGAGGTCGGCGAGCTCCGCGAGCTGCGGGAGCGTCCTGCGGGAGTGCGCGAGCTGGCCGAGCCGGGTGTCGACGGCCTGGAGGTCGAGCAGCCGCAGCTGGCGGACGGACTCGGCTCTCACGGGCTACCTCCCTCGTCGGCACCGACGACGAACGTCCAGGGGTCGGTGCGCACTGTGCTGATGTGGGTCACCACCCTAGTGGCGCCCGCACCGAGCGCCGCACGCAGTGCCCGGTCCGCGCGCAGCAGCCACACGTGTTCGCTGGCCCAGTGGCCGGCGTCCACGAGGTAGGGCGGCCCGCCACGGCTCTCCTCGCGGGCCTCGAGTGCCGGGTGGTGCCGGAGGTCGGCCGTCACGTACACGTCGGCCCCGGATGCCCGGACCGCGTCGAACAGGTCGTCGCCGGCCCCGCCGAGCACCGCGACGCGCCGCACGAGCGCGTCCGGTGGGCCGGCCACCCGGATGCCGCCCGCCGTCGCCGGCAGGTGGGCCGTCAGGTCCTCCACGAAGGTCCGCAGCAGCACCGGCTCCGCGAGGTCACCGACCCGACCCAGCGGCTGGTCCTCGACCATCGCCAGCGGCTGCGTGGCCCCGAGGCCGCACGCGTCGGCGAGCGCCTCGCACACGCCCTCGGCCGCGACGTCGGCGTTGGTGTGCGCCACGTAGAGCGCGACGTCGCCGACGACGAGGTCGGTGACGGTGGCGCCCTTGGCCGACGTCGTCGCGACCGAGTGCACCCCACGCAGCAACAGCGGGTGGTGGGTGATCAGGAGATCGGCGCCGAGGTCGCGGGCCTCCGCGACGACCGCCAGGGTGGGGTCGACGGCGAGGTGGATCCGCCGCACCGGCTGCTCGAGGTCGCCGGTGACGAGCCCCACCTCGTCCCAGGACTGCGCCGTCGCGGGCGGGTACAGGTGCTCGACGACGTCGAGCACCTCACGCAGGGTCAACGGCTCGTCGTCGCTCATGTGGGCCCGGCCGGGATCGAACCGACGACCGACGCGGTGTAAACGCGGCGCTCTACCAGCTGAGCTACAGGCCCCGGGCGGCCCACCCTGCTACGGGTGGCACCGGCCGCGCGGTCATTGTGGCAGGTCGCGGGGACACCCCGTCAGACGGCGAGTGCGGCGACCTGCGTGGGGAGGTCCGAGAAGTCCCGCTGCTCCCCGGTCCCGTTGATGAGCGTCCACGCGATGCGGCCGTCGCGGCCGACGAGGAACGTGCCGCGCAGGGCGGCTCCCGTCCTCTCGTTGAGGACGCCGTAGGCCCGTGCGACGGCGCCGTGCGGCCAGGCGTCGGAGAGCAGCGGGAAGAAGTAGCCCTGGATGTCGGCCCACGCCCGCACGCTGAAGATCGCGTCGCACGAGATGCACACGACCTGGAGGTCGTCGCTGACGAACCGCTCCAGGTGGTCGCGGATCTCGTCGAGCTCGCCGGTGCAGATCCCCGAGAACGCCCACGGGTAGAAGACGACGACGACGTTGCGGTCGGCCGTGAGCGCCGAGAGCGACACATCCGCCCCGTTCTGGTCGCGGAGCGTGAAGTCTGGGGCCTCGTCACCGATCGAGAGCGGACGGGTGGGCAGGGTCATATCGCCCATCCTGCCAGCCGGGACCCGCCCGACCCAGCCGGGCGTCCCGGCCCTGTACAGGGGTCAGCGCCGGGCGGTCTTCGGGGCGACGAGCTTGTGCGCCCGCCAGTCCTCGGCCGCGTTGAACGTCCCGGCGAGGTGCAGCCCGGTGACGACCGCCGCCTCGTCGATGTCGCTCGGGTCGATCTCGTCATCCCCGCGCGGGGTGAGGAGCACGACGAAGCCGCCCTCCTCGAGCACGCCGACCATGTCGACGAGGGCATCGCCGAGGTCGCCGTCCTCGGGCCGGAACCACAGGAGCACGGCATCGGCGACGCCGGTGTACTCGTCGTCTTCCATCTCTGCACCGCAGACGGCCTCGACGGCGAAGCGGAACGCGTCATCGACGTCGGCGTCGTAGCCGAACTCCTGGATGACCTGGTCCCGGGCGAAGCCGAGCCTGTCGACGGCCGCGGTTCCGGTGGTGCCCGGGTCCACCGGGGGCGGTGCGGGGGTGTTCACGCGGTCAAACCTCTCATATCGCTCGTCCTGGAGGGACTAGTCCACCAACGGGGGCGCGTCGGGTGCAAGCGGGTCCACGGTTTCGACCGCCGGGCGGGCGCCCGCGGCCGGCCCGCTGGTGCCCGGCGCGGGCCGTCGCGCCTCCCGCGCGTGGTCACCGACGACGGCGAGGAAGGCCTCCGCGTCGGCGGTGGCGAGGTGAGGGACGACGGCGGCGACCGGGCCGGGGGTCGAGACGACCCGGGCGCTCGCCAGGCCGAGGCGGGCCTGGAGCGGGCCACGGGAGAGGGTCAGCGACTGCACCCGGGCGTACGGCACGAAGACGGCGTGCCGGGTCCATCGGCCCGACCGGATGTGGACGGCGCCGGACGACAGCGCATAGCCGATGCGGCGCCAGGCCCACGGGTCGAGCAGACGCGCCCCGCGGGGCGGTCCGACCCAGCCGACGTCGGGGCCGGTGCCCTGGAGGGCGCCGAGCACCAGCGGGTCGTCGGGGCGCACCCCCAGCGTCGCGAGGACCCGCAACGCCTCGTCGAGCGTGCCGACCGGCAGCAACGTCGTCTCGTCACCGCCGGAGTCGTCGCCCTGGACCCCTGCGACGTTGACGCGGACCCGCCACCAGCCCCACGGGCGCCACCACAGCGGCTGGACG
Organism: uncultured Actinomycetota bacterium; assembly: GCA_963815545.1. Taxonomy (GTDB): domain Bacteria; phylum Actinomycetota; class Actinomycetes; order Actinomycetales; family Dermatophilaceae; genus Phycicoccus. The sequence goes on along the minus strand of CAWFGY010000012.1, from coordinate 33,662 downwards.
GCCTCGACCGCCTGGAGCCGGTGCAGGGGCACGCTGGAGGTGCGCAGGTCGGTGAGGCCGTGCCGGACACGCACCGAGGTGCCGGTGCGCGCGATCGAGAAGTTGCCGTGGACGAGCAGCTCCTTCACCCGGCCGACGGCCAGGCCGAGGACGACCGGGATGAGTGCGGGCGCACCGGCGAGGACGCGGATCCCCTGCTCGGCGATCCCGACGGCGGTCAGGCCCACGAGGAGGATCGCCCCGAGCACGATGGTCGAGCCGTGCAGGATCGTCGCGACGAAGAGCCGCCCGTTGGGGACGGTGACCAGCGGCGGCGCGTCCTCGGCGCGGACGGCGGCGGCCGGTGACGCGTCGGGAGCCGCCGGGTCGCGGGGGCCGGCCCAGGCGCCCTGCTCGTCGGCCCGACCCGCCAGCTCGAGCAGATGTGCCCGGACCTCCTCGGCCCGGCCGGCGTCGAGGAAGGCGAGGGTCAGCTGGGAGTCCGACCCGCCCGCGGACTGGACCACGACCTGGGCGAGCCCGAGGAGCCGGGCCAGCAGCGGCCTCGTGGTCTCGACGGCCTGGATCCGCTCGAGCGGGACCTGCCGGTGCTGCCGGAACACCACGCCCGAGCGGAGCTCGACCTGCCGGGCCGTCACCCGGAACCGCGCGAAGCGCCAGCTGACCCAGCTGCCGCCGGCCACCGCGGCGATGACGAGGACGAGCAGCGCGAGCGCGACGACCGGGTGGGTCGTGTACGAGAACTCGCGGCCGGCGTCGCCGCCGTCGGGGAGGTCGCCCGGCACCACGTCGCCGGGATCGAAGGACCCCAGGACGTTGTCGAACAGCTGGCTCACGCCGTACCCGATCACCGCGAGCACGACGATGCCGCCCCGGAGCAGCGGCGAGAGGGGGTGGAGCCGGTGCCAGCCCCCGTCGTCGTGCGGCTCCGTCACAGCCCCGCCCGCTGCGCTTCGCCCCGGGCGGCGAGGCGGGTGCGCAGCGCCTCGGCCTCGGCCGTGGGCAACCCCGGCAGCGACCCGCCGCTCTCGGGCGAGGCGGTGTGGATCTCGCAGGTGGCGAGACCGAAGGCCCGGACCAGCGGCCCGGACTGGATGTCGACGTACTGCAGCCGCCCGTACGGGACGCTGACGAGGCTCCGGAACAGCCGGCCCTTGCGGATGACGATCTCCTCGTCGAGCTCGACCCAGGAGATGGCCGACACCTGCCGGCGGATGATCCAGGCCCCCCAGGCCCCGACGGCGAGCAGGGCCGCCGTCACGAGCCACAGCAGCGGGCTGAGCAGGGCGGCGACGACGACGGACGCGAGCAGCGGGACCACGAGGAACACCCCGAGCACGATGAGGCGCACGGTGGCGAGCGCGGGCGACACCGGACGCCACGGCAGCGGCCCGCCGTGCAGGGTCACCCCCGGGTTCTGCCCGGCCGGCTCGACGGGGGGCACCAGATGCTCGGTCATACCCCCAGTCTGCCCGAGGCCGCTACCACTCCCGCGGGCCCCCACGGTGTGTTTGGATGCGCACATGGGCCGGGTGACGACGCGGGTGCCCCGTACACGTTTCGACGTCGAGCGGGACGGCACCGTGACGCGGCCCGACACCGTGGCCGTCGAGGAGCCGCTCGAGATCCGGGTCGGCGAGGATGCCGTCACCACGACGATGCGCACCCCGGGTGACGACTTCGACCTCGTCCTGGGTCACCTGCTCACCGAGGGGATGATCGGCTCGGCCCGCGACGTCGCGACGATGATGCACTGCACCGACGTGGGGCCCGACGGGTCGCCGACGTTCAACGTCGTCGAGGCCGCCCTCTCCCCCGGCTCGGTCCTGCTCCGGCCGGCCCGCGAGCGCACCGAGGCCATGACGAGCGCCTGTGGGGTGTGTGGCTCGGCCTCGATCGACGCGGTGCGAACCGCGAGCCGCTTCGACGTCGCGAGCGACCCGGTGGCCGTGAGCCCCGCTGTCCTCGTCGGCCTGCCCGATGCGCTGCGTGGGCACCAGACCGCCTTCGAGCGCACGGGCGGGATGCACGCCGCCGGGGTGGCCCCGGCGGACGGGTCCCTCCTGGTCGTCCGCGAGGACGTGGGCCGGCACAACGCCGTCGACAAGGCCGTGGGGGCGCTGGCCCGCGAGCGGGAGCTGCCGTTCGCCGGTGCCGTCCTCGTCGTCACGTCCCGGGCCAGCTTCGAGATCGTCCAGAAGGCCGGGGTCGCCGGCATCCCCGTCGTCGTCGCCGTGGGCGCCCCGACCTCGCTCGCGGTCGACCTCGCCCGCGAGGTGGGCATCACCCTCGTCGCCTTCACCCGGCCCCCGCAGTTCTCCGTCTACACCCGCCCCGACAGGGTCGTCGTGGACGCCGATACCGGACGTACCGCCCAGTAGGGCGGACCTGATTGTGACCTGGGCCGTGCGGGGGTGAAAGATGGGTGGACCGGCCCCTGACCGGGGTGCGGTTCGCGACCGGTGAAAGGACGAGCGCGTGGCTCTCCACGAAGACGTCGGACCCATCCTCAACGGCATCCCGACGCACCTGCCGGACATCGACCCGGACGAGACCCAGGAGTGGCTCGACAGCCTCGACGCCGTCATCGACGGTCCGGGCCGGATGCGTGCGCGCTACCTCATGCTGCGCCTCCTCGAGCGGGCCCGGGCCATGCAGGTCGGCGTCCCGTCCCTGACGACCACCGACTACGTCAACACCATCAGCCCCGAGCAGGAGCCGTGGTTCCCCGGCGACGAGGACGTCGAGCGCCGCTTCCGGGCCTACCTGCGGTGGAACGCCGCGATGGTCGTCCACCGCGCCCAGCGCCCCGGCATCGGCGTCGGCGGGCACATCTCGACGTACGCCTCGGCCGCGACGCTCTACGAGGTGGGGATGAACCACTTCTTCCGCGGCAAGGACCACCCCGGCGGCGGCGACCACATCTTCTTCCAGGGCCACGCCTCCCCCGGCATGTACGCCCGCGCCTACCTCGAGGGCCGGATCAGCGAGGACCGACTCGACGGCTTCCGCCAGGAGCACAGCCACGTCGTCGACGGCGAGCCGCTGGCGCTGCCCAGCTACCCGCACCCCCGGCTCATGCCGGACTTCTGGGAGTTCCCCACCGTGTCGATGGGCATCGGCCCGATGAACGCGATCTACCAGGCGCAGTTCGACAAGTACCTGCACAACCGCGGCATCAAGGACACCTCGGAGCAGCAGACCTGGGCCTTCCTCGGCGACGGCGAGATGGACGAGCCGGAGTCGCGCGGGCTGCTCCAGCTGGCCGCCCAGGAGGAGCTCGACAACCTCACCTTCGTCGTCAACTGCAACCTCCAGCGCCTCGACGGCCCGGTCCGCGGCAACGGCAAGATCGTCCAGGAGCTCGAGGCGTTCTTCCGCGGTGCCGGCTGGAACGTCATCAAGGTCGTGTGGGGCCGGGGCTGGGACCCGCTGCTCGCCGCCGACGGCGACGGCGCCCTCGTCCACCTCATGAACTCCACCTCGGACGGCGACTACCAGACGTACCGCGCCAACGACGGCGCCTACGTCCGCGAGCACTTCTTCAACCGTGACCCGCGCACGCGCCGGCTCATCGAGGGCTGGTCCGACGAGGACATCTGGTGGAAGCTCAAGCGCGGCGGGCACGACTACCGCAAGGTCTTCGCGGCCTACAAGGCGGCGATGAGCCACACCGGCCAGCCCACCGTCATCCTCGCGAAGACGATCAAGGGCTACGGGCTCGGGCAGAGCTTCGCCGGGCGCAACGCGACCCACCAGATGAAGAAGTTCACCCTCGAGGACCTCAAGAGCTTCCGCGACAGCCTGAACCTGCCGATCACCGACGACCAGCTCGAGAACGACCCGTACAACGCGCCGTACTACCACCCCGGCGCCGACGACGACGTCATCCAGTACGCGCTGGAACGGCGCAGCAAGCTCGGCGGCGGGCTGCCGGAGCGCCGCGCCAGGCACATCCCGATCCACCTGCCCGACGACTCGGCGTACGCGCAGGTCAAGAAGGGCTCGGGCAAGCAGGAGGTCGCCACGACGATGGCGTTCGTCCGGCTCCTCAAGGACCTCATGCGGGACAAGGAGTTCGGCAGCCGGATCGTCCCGATCATCCCCGACGAGGCCCGTACCTTCGGGATGGACTCGTTCTTCTCGACGATCAAGATCTACAACCCGCACGGCCAGCGGTACACCCCGGTCGACGCCGACCTCATGCTCGCCTACCGCGAGGCCAAGGACGGGCAGATCCTGCACCTCGGCATCAACGAGGCGGGCTCGGTGGCGGCCTTCACGGCGGCGGCCACGTCGTACGCGACGCACGGCGAGCCGATGATCCCGATCTACATCTTCTACTCGATGTTCGGGTTCCAGCGCACCGGCGACTCCATCTGGGCGGCCGCCGACCAGATGAGCCGCGGCTTCCTCATCGGGGCCACCGCCGGCCGCACGACGCTCACCGGCGAGGGCCTCCAGCACGCCGACGGCCACTCGCCGCTGCTCGCCTCGACGAACCCGGCGGTCGTCCACTACGACCCGGCGTTCGCCTACGAGCTCGCGCACATCGTCCAGGACGGCCTGCACCGGATGTACGGCACCGACGAGACGCTGAGCGACGACGAGCGCAACCGCATCTACTACCTCACCGTCTACAACGAGCCGATGCGCCAGCCGGCCGAGCCGGAGGGCGTCGACCGCGAGGGCATCCTCAAGGGGATGTACCTCTTCGCCGAGGGCTCCACCGAGGGCCTGCCCGACGACGCCCCGCGGGTGCAGCTGCTGGCGTCCGGGGTCGCGATGCCGTGGGCCCTGGAGGCCCAGGAGCTGCTCCGCAACGACTGGCACGTGGCCGCCGACGTGTGGTCCGTGACGTCGTGGAACGAGCTGCGCCGCGACGGCCTGGCCGCCGACGAGGCCGCTTTCCTCCACCCCGAGCAGGAGACGCCCACCCCGTGGGTCACCGCCAAGCTCGCGGGCCGTCCGGGTCCGGTCATCGCCGTCTCCGACTACATGCGGGCCGTGCAGGACCAGATCGCGCAGTGGGTCCCGGGCGACTTCGCCTCGCTCGGCGCCGACGGGTTCGGCTTCTCCGACACCCGCCCGGCCGCGCGGCGCTTCTTCCACATCGACGGCCCGTCGATGGCGGTGCGCGCCCTCCAGGTGCTCGCCGACCGCGGCGAGGTCGAGCGGTCGGCCCCCGACGAGGCCGCGGCGCGCTACCGGCTCCACGACGTGACGGCCGGTGACTCCGGCAGCACCGAGGGCGGGTCGGAGTGATCGCCGCCTTCAGCATCGCCCCCGCCACGCCCGACGACACCGGCTCGTACGCGGACGCCGTCGCCGAAGCCGTCGGGATCGTGCGGGCCTCCGGCCTGCCGCACGAGACGAACGCGATGTTCACGAACCTCGAGGGCGAGTGGGACGCGGTGTTCGGCGTGATCGAGCAGTGCGTCGACGCCATGACCGCCCGCCACCCGCGGGTGTCGCTCGTCGTCAAGTGCGACATCCGGCCCGGGCACACCGGGATGCTGGAGTCGAAGGTGGCCCGCATCGACGAGGTCCTGGGCGGCGCCTGACGCGCGGCCTCGACGAGCACGCCGAAGGGCCCCGGACGCATCGCGTCCGGGGCCCTTCGGGTTGCCGGGTTGCTCAGGCCACGTCGAACCGGTCGTTGTTCATGACCTGGTCCCAGGCCGCGACGAAGTCGGCGACGAAACGCGCCTCGCCGTCGGCGCTCCCGTAGACCTCCGAGATGGCCCGCAGCTGGGCGTGCGAGCCGAACACGAGGTCGACGGCGGTGGCGCTCCACCGGCCGTCCGCGCTCTCGTAGACGTTCTCGGTTGCGGCCGACGTCGTCCACGTCGTCCCGGGCTGCAGCAGCGTCGCGAAGAAGTCGTTCGTCAGCTGCCCGGGCCGCTCGGTGAGGACGCCGAGCGCGCTCCCGCCGTGGTTGGTCCCGATGGCGCGCAGCCCGCCGACGAGGGCCGTCATCTGCGGCGCTGTGAGGCCGAGGAGGTAGGCCCGGTCGAGCAGGAGCTTCTCGGGGGCGAGCTTCTCGCCGGCCCGCAGGTAGTTGCGGAAGCCGTCGGCCCGCGGCTCCATGACCACGAAGGAGTCGACGTCGGTCTGCTCCTGGGTGGCGTCGGTGCGCCCCGGGGTGAACGGGACGGTGACGTCGTGCCCGGCGTCCCGCGCCGCCTTCTCGACGCCGGCGCAGCCGCCGAGGACGATGAGGTCGGCGAGCGAGACGGTCCGGCCGCCCTCGGCGTCGAAGTCCGCCTTGACCCGCTCGAGCGTCTCGAGGACGCCCGCCAGCTGCTCGGGGTCGTTGACCTCCCAGCCGCGCTGCGGCTCGAGCCGGATGCGGGCACCGTTGGCCCCGCCGCGCATGTCGGTCTGCCGGAAGCTGGCGGCGGACGCCCACGCGGTGCCGACGAGCTGCTGGACGGTGAGCCCGGAGGCGAGGACCGCCTCCTTGAGCCGCGCGACGTCCTCGTCGGTGACGAGCTCGCCCTCGACCGGCGGCACCGGGTCCTGCCACAGCTGGGCCTCGGGGACCCACGGGCCGAGGTAGCGGGTGACCGGACCCATGTCACGGTGCAGCAGCTTGTACCAGGCCTTGGCGAAGGCGAGGCGGAACTCCTCGGGGTTCTCGTGGAAGCGCCGCGAGATCTTCTCGTAGGCCGGGTCGAACCGCAGCGCCAGGTCGGTGGTGAGCATCGTCGGCGGGCGGCTGAGCGAGCCGTCCTCGGGGTCGGGGACGGTGTTCGCGCCCGCGCCGTCCTGCGGCTGCCACTGGTGCGCACCGGCCGGGCTCTTGGTCAGCTCCCACTCGAAGCCGAAGAGGTTGTCGAAGAACTCGTTGTTCCACCGGGTCGGCGACTGGGTCCAGGTGACCTCGAGGCCGCTCGTGATGGCGTCGCGGCCCTTGCCGCTGCCGTACTCGCTCTTCCACCCCAGGCCCATGGCGTGCACCGGGCAGCCCTCGGGCTCGGTGCCGACGAGGTCGGGGTCGCCGGCGCCGTGGGTCTTGCCGAAGGAGTGCCCGCCGGCGATGAGCGCGACGGTCTCCTCGTCGTTCATCGCCATCCGGCGGAACGTCTCGCGGATGTCGTGGGCGGCCTTGAGCGGGTCCGGCTCGCCGTTGGGGCCCTCGGGGTTGACGTAGATCAGGCCCATCTGGACCGCGCCGAGGGACTCGCCGAGCTCGCGGTCGCCGCTGTAGCGCTCGTCGCCGAGCCAGGTGTCCTCGGGACCCCAGAAGACCTCCTCGGGCTCCCACACGTCCTCGCGGCCGAAGCCGAAGCCGAAGGTCTCGAAGCCCATGTCCTCGAGCGCCACGTTGCCGGCGAGGACGAGGAGGTCGGCCCAGGAGATCTGCTGGCCGTACTTCTGCTTGACCGGCCACAGCAGGCGCCGGGCCTTGTCGAGGTTCGCGTTGTCGGGCCAGGAGTTGAGCGGAGCGAACCGCTGCTGGCCGGAGCCGCCGCCGCCGCGGCCGTCCTCGATCCGGTAGGTGCCGGCGGAGTGCCAGCTCATCCGGATGAAGAGCGGGCCGTAGTGGCCGAAGTCCGCGGGCCACCAGTCCTGCGAGGTCCGCATGACCTCGACGAGGTCGGCCTTGAGCGCGTCGAGGTCGAGGCCGGCGAAGGCCTGCGCGTAGTCGAAGGAGCCGCCGAGCGGGTTGGCCTTCTCGCCGTTGGCGTGCAGGACCTTGAGGTCGATCTGGTCGGGCCACCAGTCCTGGTTCGTGCGGGGCCGGGAGGCCTTGGGCGTCGGGGCGTCGATCGCCGGGTTCTCGCTCTCGCTGCCCTCTGCGGTCACGCCGCTCTGCTGGTCTGTCACGAGGTCCATCTCCTGTTTCGGTGAGGGTGGTGCGGGTCGGTGGATCGGTCAGGTGGTCGGTGGGGTCGGCCGGTCAGGGGTCCGCGGACGCGCAGGCCGGGCACCGGCCCCAGTAGACGACCTCGGCCTCGTCGATGTCGAACCCGTGGTCGTCGGCCGCGGTGAGGCACGGGGCGTCCCCGACGGCGCAGTCGACGTCGGCGATGGAGCCGCAGCGTCGGCACACCACGTGGTGGTGGTTGTCGCCGACCCTGGCCTCGTAGCGTGCCAGGGACCCCGGTGGCTGGATCCGGCGGATCAGCCCGCTGTCGGTGAGGACGCGGAGCACGTCGTAGACGGCCTGGTGCGATACGGCGCCCAGGCCCGCGCGGACCACCTCGGTGACGGCCTCGGTGTCGGCGTGCGGGTGGTCGTGCACCGCGGCGAGGACCGCGAGCCGGGGCCGGGTGACCCGCAGCGCGGCGTCGCGCAGCATGAGGTCGTACGGGCGGTCCGGCATGCCGACAGCATCGCCGCATTTCTGGAACGAGTCAAGAAACGACGCGCGGGCGGGTCACGGCACGGTGTACGCGACGTGCAGCAACGGCGCTCCGGCGGGCAGCCCGTCGTAGGCCTCGGCCGTCCGCCGGCCGCTGCCGGTGACCAGGACGAGCACGGCGTTGCCGCTGGCCCAGTCCGGCCTGGACACGACCTGCTGCAGCGCCGCCGCCAGGTCCGGCGTGCGCTGGTCGACGCCCGCCTGACCGACCGTGGTCCACGGGGCCGGCGACCAGGCGACCGGAGCGGCCGACGTGGAGAGCCGGTTCGAGAGGTTCAGCGCGTTGCCGGTGATGGCCGGGGCGTCCCCGCTCAGCTGGACCCGCACCTCGAGCGCGGCAGGGTCGGTGGTGACCTCGTCGGTGGTGAACTGCACCCAGGCGTCGGTGATGGTGGCGCCCTGCGGCACGGCGACGCCGGTGAAGCGCGTCCCGACCACCTGCGGCGCGGTGTCCGTGACGAGCTCGAGGTCGGTGCTCGAGCGTGAGACCTTCCCGGTGTCGCGCTCCTCGCCGTCGTCGGCGCTGCCGGCGACCCGGACGTCGAGGATCGTCGTGCCGGGGGCGAGCACCGAGACGAAGACGTCGTCCGCGGCCGAGGCGCCCGCACCGTCGGTCGCGGTCAGCCGTAGGACATAGCTGCCGGGGACCGTGAAGCGCGCGGTGGTGTCGGTGGCGCCCGGGTCGTCGAAGACCACCGGCGCGGGGCCCGAGACCCGGCTCCAGGCCACGGTCAGGGGGGCGGGGCCCTCGTCGCTCACGGTGCCGTCGAGGGCGGCGCCGGCCCCCACGGACGTCGTGCGGTCCGGCCCTGCCGAGACGGAGGGCGGCTGGTTGCCGACCTCGACGACCGTGCCGGTGCCGAGGTCCTTGAGCGGGCCGCGCTTGTTGCCCGCGAAGTCGTTGTCGGACCCGACGACGGTCCCGTGGCACAGCGCGCTGGAGATGTTCAGCCCGTAGGACTGGGTCTTCGTCGCCTGGGTATCGGTGGCGCGGTTGGCGCGCACGACGTTGGCGTTGCACGACCGGTTGTCGGAGGACGCCAGCCGGATGCCGTCGCGGCTCGAGACGACGTCCGAGCTGTTGGTCACCGTGTTCCCGAGGATCTGGTTGCGGTTGGAGCCGTTGACGAAGATGCCGTCCCGGCCCGACTCGTCGATGACGTTGTTCCGGATGATGTTGTCGTCGGACGGCTTGTTCGGCTGGGTCGCGACCGACGAGGACTTCCCGACCCGGATGCCGTAGTTGCCGACGTCCGAGATGCGGCAGCCCTCGATGACGTTGCGGCTCGACGCGAGCAGCTCGATCCCGTCGCCGGGGGTGTCGTGGACCCAGCAGTCCCGCACGACGTTGTCGTCGGCGTGCGAGATCGAGCCCGACCCCTTGCCGTCGAAGATGATGCCCCGGGCCCGCGACCCCGAGACCTCCACCCTCTCGATGAGGACGTGGTCGCCGCCGTCGAAGTCGATCGCGTCACTCGTGGACCGGAGCGGACCGCCGGCGTGGACCGTGAGGTCCCGGATGGTGATGTTGTCGGTGGCGGTCATGTCGAAGGGCTCGGTGTCCGTGGCGGCGCTGGCGTTGTTGCGGATCACCGTCGCGCCCATCCCGGCCCCCTCGAAGGTGACCCGGTCGAGGTCGTAGAACTCCCACCAGGTCGACCCGAGGTCGAACGTGCCCGAGGTGAACCGGATCGTGCCCCCGCCCCCGGCGGTCAGCTGCTCGGCGGCGGTCTCGACGACGGCTTTGAGAGTGCCGGAGAGGACCGGCCCGCTCGCCGGCGCCGCGGTGTACGTCGACGTCGTCCCCACTCGCTGGACCACGTAGGGGGACGCCGGGCTGTCGGCCCACGCAGGCGCCACCCCGACCCCCGCCAGCGCGACCGCTCCGGCCGCGACCATGGCCCGTCCGACCCGTCGTGTTCTCCGCACCATGACGACACCCCTGCCGTGCAAGCACCGGGCCCACGCGGCCCGGTGCGACGGGACGGGACGCTACTCGTCGGGCCCCCCGCATGCCCATGACCCGACCGGGCCATCCTGGGCGTGGACACTGACCCTGCTCCCCGCCGGCTCGATTGGTGAATATGCAGGGCCCTGCATATGCTTGCACTCGTGTCCAAGGTCCTCACCTCCCTGCCGGTCGGCCAGCGTGTCGGCATCGCCTTCTCCGGAGGTCTCGACACCTCCGTGGCCGTCGCGTGGATGCGCGAGAAGGGGGCGGTCCCCTGCACGTACACCGCCGACCTCGGCCAGTACGACGAGCCCGAGATCCACACCGTCCCCGACCGGGCCGGCCAGTACGGCGCCGAGATCGCGCGGCTCGTCGACTGCCGCAGCGCGCTCGTCGAGGAAGGCCTGTCGGCCATCGCGTGCGGCGCCTTCCACATCCGCAGCGGCGGCCGGACGTACTTCAACACCACCCCCCTGGGCCGAGCGGTCACCGGCACCCTCCTGGTCCGCGCCATGCACGCCGACGACGTCGAGATCTGGGGGGACGGCTCGACGTTCAAGGGCAACGACATCGAGCGCTTCTACCGCTACGGCCTCCTCGCCAACCCCTCGCTGCGGATCTACAAGCCGTGGCTGGACGCCGATTTCGTCGCCGAGCTCGGCGGCCGGCACGAGATGAGCGCCTGGCTCACGGAGCGGACGCTGCCCTACCGGCAGAGCCAGGAGAAGGCGTACTCGACCGACGCCAACATCTGGGGCGCCACGCACGAGGCGAAGACCCTCGAGCACCTCGACGAGTCGCTCGAGATCGTCGAGCCGATCATGGGGGTCAAGTTCTGGGACCCCGCGGTGGCCATCGAGCCCGAGGACGTCACCATCACCTTCGCCCAGGGGCGGCCGGTGGCCGTCAACGGGCGCGACCTGGACCCGGTCGCCCTCGTCGACGAGGCCAACCGGATCGGCGGGCGGCACGGCCTCGGCATGTCGGACCAGATCGAGAACCGCATCATCGAGGCGAAGTCCCGCGGCGTCTACGAGGCGCCCGGGATGGCCCTGCTGCACATCGCGTACGAGCGGCTCCTCAACGCGGTCCACAACGAGGACACCATCGCGAACTACCACAACGAGGGGCGCCGCCTCGGCCGGCTGCTCTACGAGGGCCGCTGGCTGGACCCGCAGAGCCTCATGCTCCGCGAGGCCATCCAGCGGTGGATCGCCTCGGTCGTCACCGGACAGGTGACGCTGCGGCTGCGCCGGGGCGAGGACTACTCGATCCTGGACACCCGCGGCGAGAACTTCAGCTACCACCCGGACAAGCTCTCGATGGAGCGGGTCGAGAACGCCGCCTTCGGGCCCGCCGACCGGATCGGCCAGCTGACCATGCGCAACCTCGACATCGCCGACAGCCGCGAGAAGCTCGAGATCTACGCCGGCCAGCCGGTCGACCAGGGCCAGCTCCTCGTCGAGAACGGGACCCTCTTCGGGGCCCTGCCCTCCGGCGGCTACGACCGGATCACCGACAACCCGACGGTGGAGGGCCACGAGGAGGACCTCCTCGACCGCGCCGCCATGGAGTCGGGCACCGACTGACCCCCGCGTCCCAACATTTCGGGGTCACCCCGGAATGTCAGGCAGGCACGGGATCCGAAGCCCTGCCGTCCTGACGTTTCGGGGTCACCCCGGAATGTCAGGCAGGCACGGGATCCGAAGCCCTGCCGGGCTGACAAAGTCGTGCGATGCCCTCGGCCGGCTCGGCGAGATGATCCTCGCTTGTCCGGGCCGCACAAATAGACTGGTCACCGTGCCGACCGCCTCGACGCGCCCCTCGGCCGCCACCCAGGCCGCCGTCGCCCGGGCCGGCGGCGACCTCGGCGCGGCCGCCGTCCGCGAGATGGAGACGCACCTCGCCTGGTTCCGCAGCCTGTCGGCCGAGGACCGGTCGTGGGTCGGGCTCGTCGCCCAGGCCGGCATCACGAGCTTCCTCGAGTGGTTCGGCGGCGACCAGGACCGCCCGGCGGTCATCGCGGACGTCTTCGGCACGGCGCCGCGCGAGCTCACCCGGTCCATCAGCCTCGCCCAGACGCTCGACCTCATCCGCACCGTCATCGGGGTCGTGGAGCGCGACATCGCGGGCCTCGCCGTTCCGGGTGAGGAGGACAGCGCCCGCGAGGCGGTGCTGCGCTACAGCCGGGAGGTCGCCTTCGCCGCCGCCGAGGTGTACGCGGAGGCGGCCGAGGCGCGTGGCGCGTGGGACGCCCGGCTCGAGTCGCTCGTCGTCGACGCGGTCATCCGGGGCGAGGCCGACGACTCGATGCAGTCCCGGGCCGCCGCCCTCGGCTGGGGCGCGGTCACGGCGGTCGCCGTCGTCGTCGGCTCCACGCCGGAGGGCGCGACGGGGCACGTGATGGGCGAACTGCACCGCACCGCGCGCCGGGTGGGGTCCGAGCTGCTCGTCGCGGTCCACGGGCCACGCGTGGTGTGCATCGGCGGCAGTGTCGCCGACCCGATGGCTCTCGCGACCGCCCTCGACCCCCACCTCGGCGAGGGCCCGCTCGTCGTCGGCCCCACCGTGCCCCACCTCTTCGCGGCCGGGCGGAGCGCGCGCGCCGCCATCTCCGGGCACCAGGCTGCGCCGGCGTGGCCCGCGGTCCCCCGCCCTGTCGCGTCCGACGACCTGCTCGCCGAGCGCGCCCTGATCGGCGACGGCCCGGCCCGCAACGCCCTGAGCGCCCGCATCGTCCGTCCGCTCGCGGAGGCCAGCGGGGGGTCCCTGCTCTCGACCGCCGCGGCCTGGCTCGACGGCGGCCTCGGCGTCGAGGGCACCGCGCGGGCGCTCATCGTGCACCCGAACACGGTGCGCTACCGGCTGGCCGGCATCGAGAAGGCGACCGGCTACGACCTCACCGACCCGCACGACGCGCAGACGGTCCGCATCGCCCTGGCCATGCACCGACTGGGCCCCGTGATCCGCGCCACGTCCCGATGACGCCGTGAGCGCGTTTTGTGGGGTTCCTCCAACTTCGACCGGCGAGGTTCGTCCCCGCCCGAGCCGAGTCGGCCACCCCGCAGCCGTCAGGCTGGGACCGTGATCGTCATCGTCTGCCCCGGCCAGGGGTCCCAGACCCCGGGCTTCCTCGCCCCGTGGCTCGAGCTGCCCGGTGCCCGTGAGCACCTCACCGCACTGTCGGACGCCGCCGAGGTCGACCTCGTCACGCACGGCACGACGTCCGACGAGGCCACCATCAAGGACACCGCCGTCGCGCAGCCCCTGCTCGTGGGCGCCGGCCTCCTCGCGCTCCGGGCGCTGGGGGGCACCGACGGCGTCGGCGCGCTGTCCGGGCACTCGGTCGGCGAGATCACCGCGGCAGCCGGCGCCGGGGTGCTCGGCGAGGCCGACGCGATGCGCTTCGTGGCGCTGCGCGGGCGCGGCATGGCCGAGGCCAGCGCGGTGACACCCACCGGGATGAGCGCGGTCCTCGGCGGCGACCCCGCCGACGTCCTCGCGACGATCGAGGCCCGCGGGCTCACCCCGGCCAACGTCAACGGCGCCGGCCAGGTCGTCGCCGCCGGGTCCCTCGCCCGGCTCGCCGACCTCGCCGAGCAGCCGCCCGCACGGACCCGGGTCATCCCGCTCAAGGTCGCAGGCGCCTTCCACACCACGTACATGCAACCCGCCGTCGATGCTTTGGCCGAGGCCGCCGCCGGCCTCTCCCCCACCGATGCCACGACGCCTCTGGTGTCGAACCGCGACGGCGAGGTCGTCACCGCCGGTCGCGCGGTCCTGGACCGGCTCGTCGCCCAGGTGTCGAACCCGGTGCGGTGGGACCTGTGCATGGACCGGTTCGCCGCGCTCGGCGTCACCGCCGTCATCGAGCTCCCGCCCGCCGGCACCCTCGTGGGGCTCGCCAAGCGGGCCCTCAAGGACGTCGAGCTGCTCGCCGTCAAGACCCCGGACGACCTCGAGGCCGCCCGGACCCTCATCGAGGAGCACTCCGCATGACCGTCACCCCCAAGGGCTTCCCGGGCGGCCTCACGGCGCGCCCCGTCACGCACTCACGGATCGCGGGGATCGGTGGCTACCGGCCGCGCCGGGTGGTCCCCAACAGTGAGCTCGTCGAGCGCATCGACTCCAGCGACGAGTGGATCCGCGAGCGCAGCGGCATCATCGAGCGCCGGTTCGCGGGTGAGGGCGAGTCGGTCATCGACATGTCCGTCTTCGCGTCCATGCCCGCCCTCGAGATGGCCGGCGTCGCGCCGGAGGACATCGACACCGTCCTCGTCGCCACGGTCAGCTGGCCCTACCAGACCCCGGCGGCTGCCCCGATGCTCGCCGAGCGGCTCGGCACGAAGGCCGCGGCCTTCGACATCTCCGCGGCCTGCGCCGGGTACTGCCACGGCATCGCGCTCGCCTCGGACCTGGTCCGCACCGGTACTGCCCGCAACGTCCTCGTCGTCGGCGTCGAGCGGCTCTCCGACTTCACCTCGCGCGACGACCGTGGCACGGCGTTCATCTTCGCCGACGGTGCGGGCGCTGCCGTGGTCACCCAGTCCGACACCGTGGGCATCGCCCCGACCGTGTGGGGCTCCGACGGCGCACAGTGGGAGGCCATCTCACAGACCGAGTCGTGGATCGACGTCTACGAGAAGAAGCTCAAGTGGCCGCACATCGGGATGGCCGGGCAGAGCGTCTTCCGGTGGGCCGTCTGGGGCATGGCCCCCGTCGCCACGCAGGCACTCGAGGCGGCCGGCGTCACCGTGGACCAGCTCGACGCGTTCATCCCGCACCAGGCGAACGTGCGGATCATCGATGCCATGGCCAAGCAGCTCAAGCTGCCCGCCGACATCGCGATCGCCCGCGACATCGCGTACACCGGCAACACCTCGGCGGCGTCCGTTCCGCTCGCGATGGAGCGCATGGTGCGCGAAGGTGAGGTCCCCAGCGGCGGCCTGGCCCTCCAGATCGGCTTCGGGGCGGGCCTGTCGTTCGCCGCCCAGGTCGTCGTCATCCCGTAACCGACTCCCGTGGGCCCACGGGTCACCCGGGCCGAGCACCACTCCACCCACCTCCGAAGGAGAACGCAATGGCAGACCAGCAGGAGATCCTCAGCGGCCTCGCCGAGATCGTCAACGAGGAGACCGGGCTCGACCCGGCCGACGTCCAGATGGACAAGTCGTTCACCGACGACCTCGACATCGACTCGCTCTCGATGATGACGATCGTCGTCAACGCCGAGGAGAAGTTCGGCGTCCGCATCCCCGACGACGAGGTCAAGAACCTCACGACGGTCGGCGACGCGGTCACGTTCATCCAGAGCAACCAGGGCTGACCCGCCCCTGCCTCCCCGACTTTTCATGCTCGGGTCCGCCGACACGCCGCCCCCGCGGCGGGTCGCTCGGATGGCAGCATGAAAAGTCGGGGAGGCACCCCCGCGGGACGTTCCCGCATCGACCCCACAAGGAGCAGCTGACACCATGAGCGAGCGTCGCGTCGTCGTCACCGGACTCGGTGCCACCACGCCCCTGGGCGGCACCATCGCCGAGACCTGGGAGGCCATCCTCGCGGGCAAGTCCGGGGCCAAGCCCCTGCCGCAGGACATGCTCGACCGGTACGAGCTGCCCGTGCACTTCGCGTGCACGATCGCCCAGGACCCGCTCGAGGTCCTCACCAAGGTGCAGGTCCGCCGGATGGACCCCAGCGCCCAGTACGCGGTCATCGCGTCGCTGGCCGCGATGGAGGACGCCGGCTCGCCGGAGCTCGACCCCGACCGTCTCGGGGTCGCGATCGGCACCGGCATCGGCGGGGTGTGGACGCTTCTGGACCAGTGGGACAACCTGCGCGAGAAGGGCGTCCGCCGGGTCTTCCCCCTCGCCGTCCCGATGCTCATGCCCAACACCTCCGCCGGCAACGTCTCGCTGCTCCTCGGGGCCCGGGCCGGCGCCCACACCACCGTCTCGGCCTGCGCCTCCGGTGCGGAGTCCATGGGCACGGCCTACGACATGATCCGCGGCGGCCGCGCCGACGTCGTCGTCGCGGGTGGCACCGAGTGCGCCACCCACCCGATCTGCTTCGCGGGGTTCTCCCAGATGCAGGCGCTCTCGACCCGCAACGACGACCCCGCCGGCGCCTCGCGGCCCTACGACACCGGCCGCGACGGCTTCGTCATGGGTGAGGGTGCTGCGGTCATGGTGCTCGAGGAGTACGAGCACGCCAAGGCCCGCGGCGCGCGCATCTACGCCGAGTTCGCGTCGATCGGGATGTCCGCCGACGCCCACCACATCACCGCTCCTGAGCCCGAGGGCGCCGGCGCGAGCCGGGCGATGCGCGAGGCCGTCGAGCGCGCCGGGCTCCAGGACTCCGACATCATCCACATCAACGCCCACGCGACGTCGACGCCCGTCGGCGACGTCGCCGAGGCGAACGCGATCCGGCGGGCCTTCGGTGCGGCCGCCGACGGCATGCCGGTGAGCGCGACGAAGTCGAACACCGGCCACCTCCTGGGTGCCGCGGGCGCGCTCGAAGGGCTGCTGACGGTGCTCGCTGTGCACCACCGCACCGCGCCGGCGGCGATCAACATCGACGACTTCGACCCCGCCATCGACCTCGACGTCATCCGCGGCGAGCACCGCGCACTCCCCGACGGCGACATCGCGGCGCTCAACAACTCCTTCGGCTTCGGCGGCCACAACGTCGCGCTCGTCATCAAGAGCGTCTGACCGGCCCGGCACGACGTCGCGGCGGCCGGGCACCGGCGACTGGTGCGTGGCCGCGGCGTGCGGTCCGCGAGCGGGTGGTCCGGGTCAGCCGACCTTGTGGAGCCAGCGCACCGGCGCGCCCTCCCCGGCGTAGCGGAACGGCTCGAGCTCCTCGTCCCACTCGAGCCCGAGCAGCTCCTCGAGCATCTCGTGCACGGCCTCGGGGCTGCCCTGGCTCAGCAGGACCACCTCCCGCAGGCGGTCCTCGTTGACGACGGCGTCGCCGTTGGCCGAGGTCCACGTGTGGTGGATGCCGAGCCGAGGGGTGTGCGACCAGCGCGAGCCGTCGCAGCCGGGGCTGGGCTCCTCGGTGACCTCGTAGCGCAGGTGGTCCCAGCCGCGCAGCGCCGAGGCGAGGCGGGCTCCCGTGCCGGACTCGCCGGCCCAGCTGAGCTCGGTGCGCACGAGGCCGGGGGCGGCGGGCTGCTCGGTCCAGTGCACGCTGATCTCGGCGCCGAGGACCCCCTCGATCGCCCAGACGACATGCGGGCAGAGCGCCCTCGGAGTGGAGTGGACGTAGACCACTCCACGCGTGGCGGTGCGCGGCATCGCAACAGACATCCTGCTCTCCTTCACGTGCGGTGGACGTCTTCCCCAACGCCGTCGCCGTGGTGGTGGTGCAGTGCTGCTGCTGTGCGGTTCTCCTGTGCGGGCACGCCAGGCGTGCCGTTGTCGAGTCACATTGTGCACCACGAAGCGCACCCGCACCACAGATCGCAGCGATCCCGCGTCCCGGGCGCGCCGTGCGCCGACGATAGGCTCGCCGGGCCGCGGCCGTCCCCGCCGCGGGCGGGGCGTTAGCTCAGTCGGTCAGAGCAGCGGACTCATAATCCGTCGGTCGTCGGTTCAAGCCCGACACGCCCCACCGACGACCCCCCAGGGACACCCGGGAGCCGGTCAGCTGTAGAAGTTGACGACGGTCCGCTGGTAGCTCGAGTCGCCCCCGCGGTCGAAGTGCGTGAGGCTCTTGATGACCGCCTTGTAGTACGTGTCCTCGTACGCCGTGGCGAGGCTCCGGCACGTGGCACCGGCGGTGTCGATGTCGGCGAAGGAGATGGTCGGCCCGCGCGAGGCGTCGTACGGGATCAGCTTGACCTCGATGATGGCCCGGTCGTTGATGTCGACCTCGTCGGCCCGGGCGCAGAACCGGTCCTCGCCGTCGTTGTACCGACCTTGCCCTGGTAGACCCGCTTCTCGAACGAGGCCGCGGCGGCAGGTCCGGCGGTGGCAACGGTCGCGAGCACCGCCATCGAGGCGGCCGCGACGGTGGTGACGAGCTTCGTGGAGCGACGTGCAGACATCAGGTTCCCCCATTGGTCGTGGTGCTTGGCGCTGTCGAAAGTAACAGCGGGCCCGACGCCCTGCGATCGGGAATCGGTCTCACGCAGCGGGATCACAGCGCATCCGCAGTCGACGTCACGAGCATCGGCGCACCACCCACCACTCCGAGGGGAAGACTCATGAAACGCAGTCTTGCTGCCGTCACCGTCCTGGGCGTCGGCCTCACCGTCGCCGGCGCTGCACCGGCGTCCGCAAACGACGCGAGCGTCCCGCTCCGCAACGGCAACGGCGTCCTCATCGGCAAGGCCACCTGGGACGACAGCCACGACAACCTGTGCGTCCGCAGCTTCGTCAAGGGCCGCAAGGTGACCGCCACGCTGTCGCTTCTCGACGGCAGCTGGGGGCCGGTCAGCGTCTCGGACTCGGGTCACGACTCGACGCCGAACTGCACCGGCAACCTCTCGATCCCCGAGGACAAACGGGCCTTCCTCATCCTCGGTGACGCCAACCGCAGCGTCGACGCCACCTTCTACACGTGAGGGGTACCCGGATGAAGCCGTCTCGCGCCGCCACCCTGGCCGCCACCGCGCTGACCGGGCTCGGGCTCGCCGTGACATCGCGCCACCGGCGCACGCCAATGACGTGACCCTGCGGATCTACAACGGCAGCGGCGCCGTCGTCGCCAGGGCCTGGTACGACGACTCGACCGACACCCTCTGCGTCCGCAGCAACCGCGAGGGCGTCATGGCGACGGTTCGCATCGGCCCGTCCGGCGGTGGCACGTTCGCGACCGCCAGCGACGCCGGCTTCGGCAAGTCCACCAACTGCACGGGGAACATGTCGATCCCCGAGGACCGCCTCTACTGGATGATCCTGACCTTCCAGGCGAAGTCGAAGGACACCACGTTCTACACCTGACCGATCGGAGCACCATGAAGCGCACACTCCTGGCCGTGCTGGCCACCACCTCCCTCGGCGTCGGGTTCGCCGCCCCGGCCCAGGCCGCAGACCGCACGATCCAGCTCACGAGCCCGTCCGGGGCGGTCCACTCGGTCCTCAGCTGGGACGACTCGGTCGACACGCTGTGCCTGACGCTCCGGTCCTCGGCGGCCGGTGCCACCGCGGATGCCGACATGCGTCTCGTGGGCAGCTCGTTCGAGCGCCACCTCCGGGTCACCCGGTCGGCTCCGCGCGACTGCACCGGCAACCTGTCGATCCCGGAGGACCGGCTCGCCGAGATGCGGCTGTACGGCGGCACGAACACCTGGCACAAGTCCACCGGCTGGGTGTCGTTCTACACGTGATCCGTCGGCCGTCGGGCTCGGGCGTCTGCTCGAGCCCGATGGCCGCTCACCGCCCTCAGGCCCGCAGGACCTCGCCCGTCCGCAGGAACAGCTCGGCGGCGTGTTCGCGCGACCGACCGATGGCGGTCAGCCCGATCCGGCCGTCCACCGCGAGGCCGAGCAGCATGTGCAGCACCACCCCGCACCCGGTCGCGGGGTCGAACCGCAGGCCAGCGACGCGGACCGCGTCCAGGACGTCCCGGGGCTCCCGCCCGCGCCATGCCGGGTCGACGAGGTTGTCGGTGGCCTCGTAGAAACGGCTCGACCCGTCACCGGAGACCCAGCGGGCCGCCGCGACGTCGTACCGGCCGGGCACGAGGTACCGCAGCGCATCGAGCGGATGCGTGGTGCCGCCCTTGCGGAGGTTGACCTCGAGGGCCGCGATGCGCCACGGCCCGTCCGCCGCGGCCGATGCCGCGAAGTCGACGCTGAGCCGCCCCATCGCTCCGTGCTGGGCCAGCCGCCGGGCCGCCGCGAGGCCGTACCGCCCGAGGCGGGCCGCGTACTCGTCCGAGGCCGGGAAGGTACACCCCTGGTACACCTGGCCACCCTCCCCGCCGAGCACCTGCTCGTGCGTCGCGAGGACCCGGGGCGGGCCGTCCGGGGCGATCTCGACCTGGACGCTCGGGCTCGCGAACCGCGCCCCCTCGACGAGCTCCTCGACGATGCCGCCCTCGGCGAGGTCGGCGACGTACCAGTCGGGGAACGCCGCGACACCGTCACAAGGCCGGTCGCCGACATCCCAGCGCAGCACCCGGTTCCCGTCCCCGGCCCCGCTGTCGTCGGTCTTGACCACCACCCCGTGGCAGCCCGGCAGCGACCCGCGCAGGTCCGCGACCGCCGCCAGCACCGCCTGCGGGCTCCGCACGTCCTCGACCCCGACGGGGACCGGCACCCCCGCGTCCCGCAGCAGCCGGCGCCCCGCGCTCTTGCGCGCCAGGACCTCCAGGTGCGGCGCCGTGCCGTTGACCGGCAGCCCCAGCGCGTCGGCCAGCCGCACCTCGTCACCGGTCACCGTCCACGGGTCCAGGAAGGCCGGCCGGTCCCCGACCCACTGCCGCAGCCGCTCCACGAGGTCGGGTCGGTCGAGCAGCTTGGCCGCCAGGCCCCGCGGGGACGGGTCCGCAACGGCCAGCACCCGGAACCTGCGGCGGCAGTCGGCACGCTCACGGGCCGGCAGCAGGTCGAGGTAGTCCTCGACGACGTCGGCGGACGGCGCGACCGAGCACACGAAGACCAGCTCGCAGTCGCGGATGTGCGGCAGCAGGGTCAGGCCGAGAAGGTAGCGGTGCTCGAGCACCGGCAGACGGGCGCCGTAGTGCGCAAGCAGGGAAGACGCGATGCTCAACGAGGGCAGCGAGACCACGACATGTGGGACCCCCGACCCCGGCCGGTGGGCACGCAGGGCGGCAGCCAGCCGCTGCTGGTTCTCGTCCCAGACCACGCAACCACCTCGGTCCTGCCGTCGCCCCCGCATCCAGCGTGCGCCTCACCGACCGGTCGGGCAAGGGACCTTGGGCCCCGGACCCGCCGCCCCCGGCCGACGTCCTCGGGCCCGAACATCCCCCGTGACAGCATGGCCGGATGAGCGACGACGACCGCAGACAGCGCTGGGAGAAGGCGGGCGAGTGGCCCCTGACCTTCGCCGCCCTCGTCTTCCTCCTCGCCTACGCCTGGCCGATCCTCGACCCCAGCCTCTCGACGACCTGGGTCACCACCACCGAGGTCGTGTCCTGGGTGGCGTGGGCGATGTTCGCCGTCGACTACGCGGTCCGGCTGCGGCTCGCGTCGCACCGCGCCACCTTCGTGCGCAAGAACTGGCTCGACCTGCTCGTCGTCCTGCTCCCCCTGTTGCGGCCGCTGCGCCTGCTGCGGCTCGTCACCCTCCTCGCGGTGCTCCAGCGCAAGGCCGGCGGTTCCCTGCGGGGCCGGGTCTCGGTGTACGTCGCAGGCGCTGCCGTGATGACGATGTTCGTCGCGAGCCTGGCGATCCTCGACGCCGAACGCGACCGTCCGGGCTCGAACATCGAGGGCTTCGGGGACGCCCTCTGGTGGGCCGCGACGACGGTGACCACCGTCGGCTACGGCGACCAGTACCCCGTGACCACCGCCGGCCGGGTCGTGGCGGCCGGACTCATGCTCGCCGGCATCGCCCTCATCGGCGTGGTCACGGCCACCCTCGCCAGCTGGCTCATCGAGCGGGTCGAGGAGATCGAGGAGAGCGCGCGGACCGCGACCGAGCAGGACGTCCGGGCCCTGTCCGAGCAGATCGCCCGGCTCCAGGCCACCGTCGACGACCTGCGCGCCGACCGCGCGACCTAGCTGTCGAAGCCGATCCCGACGGCGTCCATCGCCTTGAGCCAGAGGTTGCGCCGACCGGTCCGGTCCTCGGCCGCCAGGCTCGCGCGGGTGACCTTGACCCCGATGCCGCGCAGCGGCTCCGGGGGGAACGGCAGCGGCTTGCGCCGCACCATGCCGAGGCGGGTCACCTCGGTGTCGCGGCGGTCGACGAGGTCGAGCGCGACCCGCGCCCCGAAGCGGGTCGAAGCCACGCCGAGCCCGGTGTAGCCGACCGCGTACGCCAGCCGCCCGGCGAGCGCGGTCCCGAAGACCGGGGTGAACCGCGACGTCGTGTCGATGACCCCGGCCCAGCGGTGCGTGAACCGGATGCCCTCGAGCTGCGGGAAGATCCCGAGGAAGTGGGCCGCCAGGAGGTCGTGCGAGGCCGACTGCTCGTAGCGCGGGTCGATCCGGCCCGGGAAGTGGTAGTTCGCGTCGTATCCCCCGAACAGCACCCGGTCATCGAGGGTGCGCCGGTAGTAGTGGAACTGGTTGCCCGCATCGGTCAGCCCCTCACGCCCCTCCCAGCCGACCGCCGCCAGCTGCTCGGCGCTCAGCGGTTCGGTCATCAGGACGTGGTCGTACACCGGCAGGGTGTACCAGGCCAGCCGCTTGAGGACGCCACGGAAGGCGCCGGTGCCGACGACGACCCGACGGCCCCGCACGCTCCCCCACTCGGTACGGACCCGCACCCGCGAGGTCTCCTCGTCGAAACCGGTGACCGCAGTGTCCTCGTGGATCCGGACGCCGAGCCGCTCGGCCGCCGCCGCGAGCCCCCAGACGAGCCGCGCCGGGTCGACGAGGCCGACCGTGGGGTCGAACATGCCGCCGAGGTACCGGGGCGAGTCGACCCGCGCCCGGGCCCCGCCGGCGTCCAGGAGGGACACCGGCACGCCATGCGCGCGATGCAGGTCGTAGGCCTCCCGGACCGTCGCCACCTGACGCTCGTCGAGCGCCATCGTGAGCTCCCCGGGGACATGGAGCTCGGCGTCGATCCCGTACCTCTCGACGGACTCCACGAGCCCGGCGAAGTTCTCGGACCCGAGCCGCTCCAGCGTCTCGACCTCGTCGGGCCAGCACGCCAGGCCCTGCGCGAGCCCGTGGGTGAGCGACGGCGACACGAAGCCGCCGTTGCGGCCCGAGGCAGCCACCCCCAGCCGACCCCGCTCGAGCACGACCACGTCGCGCGACGGGTCGTCCTCCTTGGCCTGGATCGCGGCCCACAGGCCGGTGAAGCCACCGCCGACGACGACGAGGTCGGCGCGATGGCCGCTCCCGGTGAGCGCGGGGCGGGGCATCGGGCGCAGCGACGGGCGGTCGGTCCAGTACACGTCCGGCCGCGCATCGGCCAGAGAGGCACGCACGGCGGCCGGGGCGAACGGGGGCATGGAACGCATCATCCACCACGTCCCGGGCCAGGTCTCGGAACGGTCACGATCGGGACCCGATCTGCGGCAGGCATTTCCCAGCAAGCACCCTGCGTGACTAGGTTCAGGAGTATGAGCGAGCCACTCGTCGTCCTCCAGGGCGTCAACAAGCACTTCGGTGACCTCCACGTGCTGCAGGACATCAACCTCACCGTGGACAAGGGCGAGGTCATCATCCTCATCGGCCCCTCGGGGTCCGGGAAGTCGACGCTGTGCCGCACCATCAACCGGCTCGAGACCTTCGAGGCCGGCTCGATCACCATCGACGGGACGGAGCTGCCGGAGGAGGGCAAGGAGCTCGCCGCGCTGCGCGCCGACGTGGGGATGGTCTTCCAGTCCTTCAACCTCTTCGCGCACAAGACGATCCTCGAGAACGTCACCCTCGGCCCGATCAAGGTGCGCGGCATGAAGAAGGCCGAGGCCGAGAAGCGCGCCATGGAGCTGCTCGAGCGGGTCGGCATCGGCCACCAGGCCGAGAAGTACCCCGCACAGCTCTCCGGCGGCCAGCAGCAGCGCGTCGCGATCGCGCGTTCCCTCGCGATGGACCCCAAGGTCATGCTCTTCGACGAGCCCACCTCGGCGCTGGACCCCGAGATGATCAACGAGGTCCTCGACGTCATGGTCGAGCTGGCCGAGAGCGGGATGACGATGGTCGTCGTGACCCACGAGATGGGCTTCGCCCGCAAGGTCGCCAACCGGGTCGTCTTCCTCTCCGACGGCAAGATCGTCGAGGAGGCGACCCCCGAGGAGTTCTTCACCAACCCCAAGAGCGACCGCGCCAAGGACTTCCTCGGCAAGATCCTCAGCCACTGACCCCCCAACGGCCGACCGGCCGCCCGAGCGACCACGAGTCGCCCAACACAGGAGGAACCTGATGAAGACCACCCGGATCGGACTCGTCGCAGCAGCGGCGGTCCTTGCGCTCACCGCGAGTGCCTGCGGATCCGACGACGGCGGCTCCGATGGGGGCGACACCGGCGGCGGCAGCGGCGGCGACGGCATCAAGATCGGGATCAAGTTCGACCAGCCCGGCCTCGGCCTGAAGCAGGGCAACGACTACACCGGCATGGACGTCGACATGGCGAAGTACGTCGCCGCCGAGCTCGGCTACGACGAGAGCGCCATCGAGTGGGTCCAGGCCCCCAGCGCCCAGCGCGAGAACCTCATCTCCACCGGTCAGGTCCAGCTGATCTTCGCCACGTACTCCATCACCGACGAGCGCAAGACCAAGGTCTCCTTCGCCGGTCCGTACTTCATCGCCGGCCAGGACCTCCTGGTCCGCGCCGACGACAACTCGATCACCGGCCCCGACACCCTCGACGGCAAGAAGCTGTGCTCGGTCACGGGTTCCACGTCGGCGCAGAAGGTCAAGGACCAGGTCCCCGGCGTCAACCTCCAGGAGTTCGGGACGTACTCCGAGTGCGTCGCGGCCCTGGTGTCCAACGGCGTCGACGCGCTGACGACGGACGACACGATCCTCGCCGGCTACGCCTCGCAGCCCCAGTACGAGGGCAAGCTCAAGGTGGTCGGCCAGACCTTCTCCGAGGAGCGCTACGGCGTCGGCCTCAAGCTGGGCGACACCGAGCTGTGCCAGAAGGTCACCGACGCCATCACGAAGATGATCGACGACGGCGCCTGGCAGACGGCTGTCGACGACAACCTCGGCAAGGCCGGCTACACCCCGGGTGCGGGCAACCCGCCCACCCCGGACGCCTGCTCCTGACCGACGACTCGCGCGTGACACCGCCCGCCCCGAGCGGGCGGTGTCACCGCGCAGAGCACGAGCCCCCGGCCGAAAGGTGAGCGATGGGCGACATCCTCAGCAACTACGACATCCTCGGCGCCTTCTGGGTGACCATCCAGCTGTCGGTGCTCGCCGCGATCGGGGCCCTCGTCCTCGGCACGGCGGTCGCCGTCCTGCGGGTATCCCCGGTCGCCGTGCTGCGGACCATCGGCGCGGCCTACGTCAACCTCATCCGGAACACGCCGCTCACGCTGCTCATGGCGTTCAGCATCCTCGGGTTGACCTTCATCCTCGGGCTCCAGCTCGACGAGCAGGCGACGAGCAACGCCTACTGGTGGGCCATCATCATGCTCGCCGTCTATCACGCGGCGTTCGTGTGCGAGGCCCTGCGCAGCGGCGTCAACACCATCCCCTCCGGGCAGGCCGAGGCGGCCCGCTCGATCGGGCTCACCTTCGCGCAGTCGATGCGTGAGGTGCTCCTCCCCCAGGCGTTCCGCGGCGCCATCGCCCCGCTGGGGTCGGTGCTCATCGCACTCATCAAGAACACCACCGTCGCGGCCGTCATCCTCGGCACCGCGGAGTCCGCCGGCCTGCTGGCGGAGATCACCGAGAACGAGGGGGCGAGCCTGCCGACCTTCTTCATCTTCGCGCTCGGCTTCGTCATCCTCACCCTCCCGATCGGGATCGCGACGACCAACCTGTCGCGGCGTCTGTCGGTGAAGCGATGAGCGCCGAGAACGTCCTCTTCGACGCCCCCGGGCCCAAGGCCCGGTTGCGGCATGCCATCCTCACCGGGGTCGGGATCCTGGTGCTGGTCCTGGTCCTCTGGGTGGTCTACCGGAAGATGGACTCGGCCAACCAGCTGCAGGGCTTCATGTGGGAGCCCTTCGTCACCGACCCGGCCGTGTGGACCGCCTACCTCATTCCGGGCCTGTGGGAGACGGCGAAGGCCGCGGCCGCCTCGGTCGTGCTCGCCGGCGCCTTCGGCATCGTCTTCGGCATGGGACGGCTCTCACCCTTCCGGTCGGTGCGCTGGGTCAGCAGCGTCGTCGTCGAGTTCTTCCGCTCGGTGCCCGTCCTGCTCATGATGGTCTTCTTCTTCTTCGGGTACTTCGCGACCGCCTCGTGGCTGCCGAACCAGTACGCCCCGTTCGCGGCCGTCGTCCTGGCCCTCACGCTGTACAACGGGTCGGTCATCGCCGAGCTCGTCCGCTCGGGGGTGCACTCGCTCCCCAAGGGCCAGTCCGAGGCCGGGATGTCGATCGGGCTCACCGACTTCCAGACCCTGCGCATCGTCCAGCTCCCCCAGGCGCTGCGGGCGATGCTGCCGGCGCTCGTCGGCCAGCTCGTCGTCGTCCTCAAGGACACCGCACTCGGCACCGTCGTGCTCTACCCCGAGCTGCTCACCGCGGCGAAGACCCTGGGCTCGGCGTACGCCAACACCGTGCCCGCGTACATCGTCGCCGCGGTGCTGTTCATCGCCATCAACTACCTGCTGACCCGGGTGGCGGGCTACGTCGAGGGACGGATGCAGCGCAAGAAGCGCTCCGCGGGTGGGCCGATGGCTGCGGCCGCCGCCGCAGGCCCCGCCTGAGCCTCGCCCCGACGCACGCAGAAGGGCCCGGACCGCGTACGGTCCGGGCCCTTCTGTTCCTGCTCCCCCGGTTGGACTCGAACCAACAACCCTCCGGTTAACAGCCGAATGCTCTGCCAGTTGAGCTACAGGGGAAGGGCCACCACGGGATCGCCGCGGCAGCGACGCCACGATAGCAACCCCGGACGCGCGGCACGAAATCGGGCCCCGCCGGCCGCGGCTCAGTCCAGCCCGACCTGTTCGCGGACCCGCGCGAGACCGGCCCGCACCTGCTCGTCGACCCCGGGGTCGGTGGCCCGGACGCCCTTGCCGAGCACCGCCTGGGACAGCAGCTGGCGGGTCGCGAGGTCACGCCGGACGACGACCTTGGCCGTGCGCCGCCCGCCGAGGTCGAGGGTCTCGGCGAGGACGACGGAGGCCTGGACCCGCTCGCGCAGCGTCTCGGGGAACATCCCGGGCTCGGTGACCACCAGCCGCAGCGGCGCCTCGCCGTCGACCCAGACGATGCGCAGCTCGCCCTCCTCGGACCAGGTGCCCGCATCGACGAGGTGCCACGGCCGGTCCAGGACGATGACCGGGTCGGCCCCGGCCGCGGAGGTGACGACGTACAGCCGGTGCCGCCCGGCGACGACGGTGGCGCCCCGCTCATCTGTGGCCCAGGCGAGCAGCTTCTCGCCGTCGGCGAGCGGGATGGCCGCCGCGACGTCGGCGGGGACCTGCGGCCGGCGCAGGCCGGTCCAGTGGAGTCTCATGAGGTGGCGCCCTCCCGGAGCCGGACGCGCTCGAGCTCGAGGGCGTGCAGGGCCGTCGTCCGCTCGCGCAGCGAGGACTGGTCGGCGGCGGGGTCGTTCTGGATGCGGCGCAGGGTGGCCATGGCATCGGCGATGCGGCGACCCAGGTGGGCGTCGCGGACCCCGATGAGGAGACTGTCGAGGTAGCGCCGGGGCGGCAGCCCGGTCGAGAAGTCGTAGCGGACCGGCAGCGGCGCCACCGACAGCTCGGCGACCAGGCCCCGCACGGGCACCGGTGCCGCCTCACCGACGGCCGCGACCCAGGCCGCCGCCGACCCCGTACGGCGTCCGTTCGCGGCGGCGATGCGGATGCCGTCGAGGACGGCCCGGTGGGCCGGGGCGGTGAGGGCCTCGGGCTCGAGTGCCTCGAGGTCGGCCTCGGGGAACTGCGTCGGGTACTGCACGAGCGCCTGGAGCAGCTGGCGCTCGACGGCGACGACGGGGTCGCGCAGGTCCGGCGGCGGCAGCGAGGCCGCGCCCTCGCCGGGGCCGGGCTCGGGCACCTCGTCGGTGCCCGCGGGGCTCGGGCGGCGGTCGGCGCCGGCGTCGTCGGGGCTCGCGAGCCGGCCGGCCTTCTTCACCTCGGCGGCCATCTGCTCGACCTCGATGCCGAGCCACCCGGAGACGGTGCGGGTGTACTCGGGGCGCAGGCTCGTGTCGCGGATGGAGCCGATGATCGGGGCGACGGCCTTCATCGCCTGCACCCGGCCCTCGGCGGTCTCGAGGTCGAAGCGGCGGATCGTCGTGCGCACCGCGAACTCGAACATCGGGACGGCGCCGTCGACGAGGGCCGCGACCTCCGCGTCGCCCTTGGCCAGCCGCAGCTCGCACGGGTCCATGCCGTCGGGGGCGACGGCGACGAACGACTGCGCCGCCCAGCGCTGGTCCTCGCCGAAGGCCTTCATCGCGGCCTTCTGGCCGGCGGCGTCGCCGTCGAAGGTGAAGACGACGCGGGCCGGGGCATGGTCGGCCTCGTCGCGCATGATGCGCCGCAGGATCTTGATGTGGTCGACCCCGAACGCCGTGCCGCAGGTGGCGACCGCGCCCTCGACGCCGGACAGGTGGGCGGCCATCACGTCGGTGTAGCCCTCGACGACGACGGCGCGGCGGTCGACGCGCGATGGCCTTCTTCGCGAGGTCGAGGCCGTAGAGGACCTGGGACTTCTTGTAGATGGGGGTCTCGGAGGTGTTGAGGTACTTCGCGGCGATCCGGTCCTCCTCGAAGAGCCGACGCGCCCCGAACCCGACCGTGTCGCCGGTGGTGTCGCGGATCGGCCACACCAGCCGGCCCCGGAACCGGTCGTAGAGCCCGCGGCTGCCGCGGCCGGTGAGGCCGCCGGTGGTGACCTCGTCCTCGGTGAAGCCGCGCTGCAGCAGGTGCCGGGTCAGGGCGTCGCCGTCGGCCGGGGCGAAGCCCACCCCGAAGCGCTCGGCGGCCGCGGCGTCGAAGCCGCGTTCGCGCAGGAAGTCGCGCCCGACCCGGGCGTCGCCGCGGGCGCGGTCGAGGAGCAGGCCGGTGTAGAACTCCTCGGCGACCCGGTGGGCCTCCAGGAGCCGCGACCGCTTGCCGAGGGACGCGCCGCCCTCGCGCGGGCCGCCGCCCTCCTCGTAGCGCAGCTCCATGCCCACCTTGGCGGCGAGCCGCTCGACGGACTCGGTGAACGTCAGGTGCTCGACCTTCTGGACGAAGTCGAGGACGTCGCCGCCCTCGCCGCAGCCGAAGCAGTGGTAGGTGCCGACGGACGGGCGGATGGTGAAGCTCGGGGTCTTCTCGTCGTGGAACGGGCACAGCCCCTTGAGGGAGCCCACCCCCGCCGGGCGCAGCGTCACGTGGTCGCGCACGACGTCCTCGATGGAGGAGCGCTCCTTGACCGACGTGATGTCCTCGGCCTTGATCCGACCCGCCACCCGACCTCTCCCTCTCGTGTGTGCCCGAGTCTAGGTCGTGCCGACGTCAGCGCGTGGCGCGGCGGCACCAGCGGCGGTGCAGCTCGAGGGCGCGGACGTCGGTGAGCGAGGCCACCTGGTCGATGACGACCCGCAGCGCGGCCGCGTCGTCGGGGGCCGCCGCGTGGTCGGCGCGCAGGTCGGGGTCGAGGCGGGTGGGGTCGCTGTCGTAGGCCGCGACGAGCTCGGCGACCACCTCGCGCTGCGCCTCGTACAGCGCCACCCGCTCGGCGGCGTGCATGACGTAGTGCGCGGCCACGGCCTTGAGCACCACGGTCTCGGCGCGGGCCTCGGCGGGGACGACGAGGGTCGCCTCGTGGCGCACGAGGGGGCCGTCGCCGCAGGCCTCCCGGGTGGCGGACTCGACGGCGACGGCGAACCGGCCGATGAGCCGCGAGGTCATGTCCTTGAGGGCCGCGAGCGCCCGGCGGCTGCCGTCGTGGCCGGTCGGGACGGCCCCGGAGGCGAGGACCCGCTCGAGCGCGGCGCCGAGGGCGTCGGCCTCGAGGTCCGGGTCGTACACCCGGGCCGCCACGGCGAGGACGGCGTCGACGTCGGCGGCGTCGCGCAGCGTCCGCGGGTCGAGCCACCCGGAGGCGATCGCGTCCTCGACGTCGTGCACCGAGTAGGCGACGTCGTCGGACCAGTCCATGACCTCGGCCTCGAAGGCGCGCCGGCCGGGCGGGGCGCCGTCGCGGATCCAGGCGAAGACGTCGAGGTCGTCCTCGTACACGCCGAACTTCGTCGTCGGGCTCGGGGCCTCCCCGCGCCGCCACGGGTACTTGGTGGCCGCGTCGAGGCTGGCGCGGGTGAGGTTGAGGCCCGCCGGGCCGGCCGTCGGCGTGGGTGCGCTTGGCCTCGAGCCGGGTGAGGATGCGCAGCGTCTGGGCGTTGCCCTCGAACCCGCCGATGCGCGCCGCCAGGGTGTCCAGGGCCGACTCCCCGTTGTGCCCGAACGGCGGGTGCCCGAGGTCGTGGGCGAGGCAGGCGGTGTCGACGACGTCGGCGCTGCACCCGAGCGCCCCGCCGAGCTCGCGGCCGATCTGGGCGACCTCGAGGGAGTGGGTGAGCCGGTTGCGGACGAAGTCGTCGGACGAGGGGGCGACGACCTGGGTCTTGGCCGACAGGCGGCGCAGCGCGGCGGAGTGCAGGAGCCGGGCCCGGTCGCGGGCGAAGTCGTCGCGGTCGGACCGCTTCTGGGCGGGGTCCTCGGCGACCCAGCGCTCCCGGTCCCGCGCGGCGTACGTCACGCGGGCGAGCCTACGACCCGCGGGCCTCCCGGGCCGCCGCGGCCGCCCGGGCGACCCAGGTGGGCGGGGTGCCGTAGCGCTGGGGCTTGACGAGCAGCCCGGCGGCGCAGTCGGCGACGAGCTGGGCCATCCGCGCGTCGCGGGTCTTCTCCTGCTTGGCGGTGAGCACCCAGTTGACGACGAGCTTGCGGTAGCCCGGGGTCGCGACCTCCCAGAACGCGGCGGCCGCCGGGTCGTCGGCGAGGAGCCGGGCGTAGGCGGGCGGCAGCTCGAGCGTGCGGGTCTCGTAGGCGTAGATGCCGGAGCGGTCGGCGCGGCGCCGCTCGAAGGCCGCGAGGCCGCTCGGCTGCATCCGCCCCTGCGCGGTGAGCTCGGCGACGGCGTCGAGGTTGATCGTGCGACCACGTGCTCGACGGCTTGCGCGGGGTCCACCGCTGGCGTCGGGCCTCGTCGTCGATGCGCTCGGACCGGGAGTCGATCCAGCCCCAGCACAGCGCCTCGCGGACGGCCTCGGCCCACGTGATGCCGCCCCGGCCCGAGGCCTTCTTGTACAGGCCCATCCACAGCTCGGTGGCGGTGTCGTGGTGGGCCGCCAGCCACCGCCCGAACTCGGCGGCGTCGGCGAAGAACACCGCCGGCTTCTCGGGCGTGCCGCCGGGCGTGCCGATCGTCTCGCTCACGGTCCCATCCTGCCGCCCCCCGCCGACAGCGGGGCGGCGAACCCGGGTCATGACCCCGCTCGACCGCACCGCCGGCGGGTCAGCCGCCCGAGACGCTCAGCTCGGCCTGGGCGACCTGCTCGCGCTGGGCGTCGTCGAGCTCGCGGCCCGCGAGCCAGTTCTCGGGCAGCGCGACGACCCGCGGCGAGCCCGCCCGGCCGCGCGGGCCCTCGGACGGCTCCCCCGGCCAGGGGGCGTCGAGGTCCATCGTCGCGATGAGGTCGTCGAGCGCGGCGAGCGAGTCGACGAGCGCCAGCTGGTTGCGCACGGTCGAGCCGGCCGGGAACCCCTTGAGGTACCAGGCGATGTGCTTGCGGATGTCGCGGCAGGCGCGCAGCTCGTCGCCGTCGTAGAACTCCACGAGGTACTCGGCGTGCCGCCGCAGCACCGCCGTGACCTCCCGCAGCCCGGGTCGCACCCGCGCCGTCGGACCCGGCGAACGCGGCCGCGAGGTCGGTGAACAGCCACGGCCGCCCGAGGCAGCCGCGCCCGACGACGACCCCGTCGCACCCGGTGCGCCGCACCATCTCGAGCGCGTCCTCGGCCGACCAGATGTCGCCGTTGCCGAGCACGGGGATGGTCGTGACGGCCTCCTTGAGCCGGGCGATGGCCGACCAGTCGGCCTGCCCCGAGTACGCCTGGGCGGCGGTGCGCGCGTGCAGCGCGACGGCCGCGGCCCCCTCGGCCTCGGCGACCCGCCCGGCGTCGAGGTACGTGACGTGCTCGTCGTCGATCCCGACCCGCATCTTGACGGTGACCGGGACGTCGTAGGGCGCCGCCTCGCGGACCACGGCCCGCACGATGCCCCGGAACAGGTCGGTCTTCCACGGCAGCGCGGCGCCCCCGCCCTTGCGGGTCACCTTGGGGACCGGGCAGCCGAAGTTCAGGTCGATGTGGTCGGCCCGGTCCTCGGTGACGAGCATCCGCGCGGCCAGCCCGGCGGTCGCGGGGTCCACCGAGTACAGCTGGACCGACCGGGGGTGCTCCCCCGGGTCGTGCGAGATGAGCCGCATCGTCTCGGGGGTCCGCTCGACGAGCGCCCGCGACGTGACCATCTCGGCGACGTACAGGCTGCTCGCACCCGACGCGCCGCCCATCTCGAGCCCGGCGGTGCCGTACTCGCGGCACAGCCGCCGGAACGCCCGGTTCGTGATGCCGGCCATCGGCGCGAGGACGACGGGCGAGTCGATGACGTGGCGCCCGATGTGCAGCGGCGGCAGCACCGGGGTGGAGGTCGGGGCGGTGGTGACAGACATGGCGCCGCCCATTCTCGCCCGGCCGGGGCCGTGGGTGTGAATCGGACCCGCGGGGCGTCGGCTCGCGGGGCTACCGTGGCGGGGTGCCCCACCCGCGGATGTTCGACGACGACGACCCGCTGCTGCAGCGGCTCCGGTCGGTGGCGCTCGCCCTGCCCGACGCCGCCGAGAAGGTCAGCCACGGCATCCCCGCGTTCTACACGACCAAGGTCTTCGCCTACTTCGGCGGCTCGGTCAAGGTCGACGGCGAGTGGGTCCGGCACCCCGGTGCGGTCATGGTCCTGCCCGACGCGGGCGAGCGTGAGGCGCTCGTGCAGGACCCGCGGTGCTTCGTCCCCGCCTACCTCGGGCCGTCCGGGTGGGTCGGGCTCGACCTGGCGGACGTCGACGACTGGGCCGAGGTCGAGGAGCTCGTCGAGTCCTCGTACCGCAACACCGCCGGAGCCGCGCCGGGTCAGGGCCCTGGACGCCCGCTGACGTCACCGCCCGGCGCGCGGTCGCGCCGGGACCAGGCCGACGAGCTCCCACAGCGCCGCCACCGTCTCGGCCGGGTGGGTCAGCGGGAAGACGTGCAGTCCCCGGGGCACGGTCACCACCCGCGTCCACGGCGCCGAGGTGGCCGCCTTCCGGAACCGCCGTGCGTCGACGCGCAGCTGGTCGAGCTGGCCGTTGAGGAGCAGGACCGGGGCCGTGACGGGGGCGAGCATCTCGGGGCGGCACTCGGCCATGACGGCGGCCCAGGCGGCCGGGAGCCCGTCGAAGCCGTAGCCGGCCTCCTTGAGCGCCGCCGCGAGGGACGGCGGCAGCAGCGCGTCGAACTCGCGGTCCAGGGCCCGGGCCATCCGGTCCGCGCCGAGCCGCTGCTCGAACCGGGCGAGCCCGCGGTAGGCGAGGGC
>CAWFGY010000011.1:0-476423 GCA_963815545.1 uncultured Actinomycetota bacterium | reverse complement strand
CCGGACGACCGCCCCGCCGGGCGGGACGATCGGGTCGGGCAGGTCGGTGACGTAGGGCGTGGCCTGGACGGCGTCGTAGACGAGGGCTCGCACGCCGGCCAGCCTGCCATCGATCCACGGACGCGGGCCGCGGGGTGGTCGCGGCCCACATCGAGCGTGGACCCAATGTGGTCCTGGACCCTACCGACCCGTGTCCCACGCGCGCACCCGGGCCGACGGCGCCGACGTGCTCGCCGACCCCGAGACGCACGGAGCCGCCCATCGGGCCGTCCTCGAGCACGGCCTACCGGTCGAGGTCGTGTGGGCGCACCGGGGGCTGATGGACGAGCGGCAGGGCCTGTGCGACCCCCAGCGTCTGGCCGCCCTCGACCTTCCGGCCGCCCTGGGCGTCACCGACGTCGACGCCAACCACTACTCGGTGATCCTCGAGGACGCCGGGGTGGCGGCCGTCGCCGGCGCGGCGGAGCGGGTCCTCGACCCAGCGGGCAGATAGGACACGCGGACCGGCTCCGAGGCATAGATCGCCCGCCCCCAGACCCGGCCGTTGACGACGTACATGACGGCGTGCCCGTAGAACCACAGCGCCAGCTCGTAGCCGTCGACGACGCCGTCGTCGGAGATGCCGTACTGGGCGCCCGGCATCCGGTAGGTGTCGACCACGGCGGGCGGCCCGCACCGGGCGGCCAGCTCCTCGGCGCCGGTGCCGAGCGCCACGTCGTCGAACACCGAGCGGTCGAGATCCGCGCTGCCGATGGGGACCGCGGTGCGTCGGTACGGCGGCGCGCCGCCATCGGGGCGCCGCACGACGAGCTTGTCGACCGGGTGGCAGTGGATCGGTATGCCGGGGTGCTGGTCCCACTTGACGTAGCGATCGTGCCGGGCGATGTCCCACCCGGCGTAGGTGCCCGCGAGCTCACCCGCGGCGAGGGAGTGCTTGAACCCGGCCCGGCGGAACTCCGGCGGTGCCGGGTACTCGTCGGTGAACAGCATGCACGTGTAGGCGTTCCAGCCGCCGACGACCGTGTGCTCGCGGATCTCGGAGACCAGTCGCCGCCAGCCCTGGTTGTCGAGGTAGTCGATGACACCGTGGGCCATGACGAGGTCCCACTCGCCGGTCACCCGGTAGTCGTTGAGATCGGCGACCTCGGTGGTGACGTGCAGCCCACGGGGCGAGGCGATCGACGCCAGCTTGTCCAGTCCGGCGGCCGAGATGTCGAGGGCGTGCACCCGATGGCCCAGACCGGCGAGGTAGAGGGCGTTGCGGCCCTCGCCGCAGCCGAGGTCGAGGACGCGGGCATCCGGGGGCAGGCCCGCCGCCAGCTCGACGATGTCGTGGTTGGGTCCACCCATCGTGGAGACGCCGGACGTGGCGTACCCGGCTTCCCAGAAGGCGGGGGCATCAGATCGGGACATACGCACCCTCCAAGGCGTCGACCGCCGGTGACTGGAACAGCGTCGCGATGACATTGCTGAACTTGAAACCCAACCGGGTCAGCACGACCGACCCGTCGGCGGCACGCTCCGCACACCCGGCGGTCACCAGGGCGTCCAGCTCCTCGTTCCAGTCCTGCAGGGAGGCGCCGGAGGCGGACTCGTACGCCGCGCGGTCGAGCCGTCCGAGCGAGAGGTTGAGGATGCAGAGGCGTCGGCGCGTCTCGTCGGGGTCCATGACGAAGCCGATGCTCGGCGCCTGGTCCGGGGTGTGCTCGTGGTCGACGAAGCCGGAGATGATCTCGGCGGTCGACGGGCTGCGGACCGCGAAGTCGGTGCTGTAGTGCAGGAGCGGGCTGTAGGACCGGGACCCTGCGCCGAGCCCCAGCAGCGGCGTGCCGGCGAAGTCCGACACCTCCTGCAGCAGTCCGTCGACCGGGCGACGCGAGAACCGGACGAAGGTGTTCTGTCGGAAGCCCAGACCGCTCAGCGTGTCGACGGCCTCGTCGTAGAGGGCGTACTTGGCCGAGTTGTCGAGGAACTCCCGGGTCGACCGCTCGTGGTGGCGTCCGATGACCGTGAGCGGTCGGAACACGATCGGGTACAGGGTCACGGTGTCCGGTCCGAGTGCCAGGGTGCCTTGCAGGGACCGGCGCCAGGAAGTCGGGCGTCTGGCCCTCGAGACCGTAGATGAGGTCGTAGTTGACGTTGTCGAAGCCGACCTCGGCGATCAGCGCGGCGGCCTCGTGGACCCGGTCGATCGGGTACCTCCGGCCGGCCCGCCTGGCCTCGTCGGGATCGAGGGTCTGCACGCCCATGCTGATCCTGTTGACGCCGAGGTCGCGCATCGTCGTGAGCAGCGAGCGCTCCATCGTGTCGGGCGACCCCTCGACCGCGAACTCCAGGTCCGGCGATCGGTGCGGGAACGCCTCGTGGATCCCCGAGACGAGGTCCGTGAACTGTGTCGGGGTCAACGTCGTGGGGGTGCCGCCGCCGACATAGACCGACACGACCTCCGAACCGTCGAGCAGCTCTCCGTACATCGCGAGCTGGCGCCGCAACGAGGCGACGTAGCGGTCGACGAGGTCCGGCGGCGGCTTCGTCGTGAGGAACAGCGTGCAGAACGAGCAGCGGTAGCCACAGAACGGGATGTGCAGGTAGAGGTTGACCGGGCCGCGGTGGCCGGCCCACGCCTGGGCGATCGTCATCGGCGGGTCCAGGTGCCGATAGGCCCGCTTGCTGGGGTAGGAGTACACGTAGTTCGGTAGGTCGCTGCCGCGGATGGCGGCGGTGAGCCGCTCGACCGCCGGGCCCCGTGGCGCCGTGTCGGTCCGCGCCGAGGCGTGGGCCTGAGCGGTCTGGACGTCACCGTCGAGCACGGCGCCTCACTTGGAGTCGTAGGGAGCGACGTCGACAGCAGGCAGGGCGTCGACGGCCAGCACGAGGGAGCCCTCGGCGACGCGGCGCGCGAGTTCGGGGTGAGCCGCGAAGAGGTGGGTGCTCACGGTGCGCCGAAGCTCGTCGACCCGGTCCGGGTACATCCACGGCGCGTAGCGCAGGCCCAACGTGACGACGATCCGCTCGGCGAGACCGACGGCGGGATCGGCCGGCTCATGTCGCACGGCGAAGCGGTGGTCGCCGGTCAGCTCCATGCCCACGCCGACCTCCAGGTCGGGGAACCGCGCGCTGACGGCGACGTCGGCAAGCGACTCGACGACCTCGTAGAGCGGCCCGGACAACAGCAGCGGGCGGACCGCGTCCCCGCTGTCGTCCACGATGCTGCGCGACGTGCGACCGAGGTAGCGCACCTGGATCCCGGCAGGGTGCTCCTGGGGCGCGACGACCTCGACGAGGTCACCGGTGACGTAGCGGACCAGGGGCATCTGCTGGGTGAACGGGTAGAGGCTGGTCAGGACCAGCACACCGACCTCGCCCACGCCGACCGGCGCGTGGGTGCGAGGGTGCACGGCCTCGGCGATGACGTGCGGCTCGAAGATCCACGGACCCCCCGCCCACATCTCGCTCGCCCCGCCGTAGACCTCGGTGAGGCTGTAGTGGTTGTGGACCGTCGCCCCCCAGGTCGCGGCGAGCATGGCCTGCCGGCGGGGGGTGACGTGCCCGCCGAAGAGGTCGACGCGCCGGACGGTGCTCGCCGCGAGGTCGAAGCCGTCGGCGATCAGGTACGCCGTGAGCGCCTTGACCATCCGCTCGGTGCCGCTGAGCACGCTCACCCGGCTGTCGACGCCGGGCAGGTCGTACGTCGTGTCGAGCACCTGCCGCGCCTGGCTCGCCTGGGCCCGGTCGTGGACGCCGACGGACATGACGTAGGCGCGCGTTGGGACCGGGGTGAGGGCGCCGTGGTAGGCGTTGCTGAGCACGAGGTGCATGGGTCGTGAGGCGGGGGGTGGAGTCGTGTCGATCTGGGCGGCGTGGAACTGCCACACGAACGCCTGCTCCGCGGGCCCGCGGTAGACCTGCAGGAAGGCCCCCGTCGTGCCTGTCGTGTGCTGGATCGCGACCGGGGTCTCGGGGTCGCAGCGGAGCCGCTCGTGGTTCTCGACGATGTCGGTGCGGAAGAGGACGGGGAGCCGCGCGAGGTCGGCCAGGTCGGTGACCTGACCCGCATCGGCGAAGCGCTCACGGTAGAAGTCCGAGGTGGACCGGCACCAATCGATCGTGTCTCGCAGCAGGTCGCTGCGCAGCCGGTAGGCGGCCGACTGCGAGGCCACGGTGACGGCCGACGAGTCGGCGGTCATCGGTCGGTTCCGTGCTCCGATACGAAGCTCTGCAGGGCGCTGGCGATCGCGGCGTTGGAGGCGGAGAGGTTCTCGCCGAACGCGTTCTCGGCTGCGAGGTTCTCCAGCCCGGTGGGTTCGGCGGCCAGGGGTTCGGCCGCGAGTGGTTCGGCGGTGACGGGTTCGGCCGCGAGTGGTTCGGCGGCCAGGGGTTCGGCGGTGACGGGTTCGGCCGCGAGTGGTTCGGCGGCCAGGGGTTCGGCGGCCAGGGGTTCGGCCGCGAGTGGTTCGGCCGCGAGCGGTTCGGCCGCCAGCGGCTCGGCGGTGACGGGTTCGGCTGCGAGTGGTTCGGCGGCTGCGGCTTCCACGGCCAAGGACTCCGCGGCCAGCGTCTCGGCCAACGCGGCCTCGTCGGCGATGGCCCTCACGGTGCGGTCCGAGACGTCCTCGGCGTTGCCGAGGGCGTCGGCGATGGTGGCCCGGACCGCCTCGACGGCCTTGGTCGCCGCGGAGGTGAGGTGGCCTGCCGGCTGAGGGCCGGCGAGGGCGGCCCAGGTGGGGTCGTCGACAACACCGGTCGGCTCGAGACCGGCGCGTTCCTGGAAGGCCGTCACCGCGGCCTTGGTGTCGTCGTCGAACCTGCCGTCGACCCGCACGTCCAGTGACCGGCCGGCCAGCAGCAACTGGGCTCTGCGGACGTGGTCACCCCCGGTCGTGTGCTCGGCCCCCAGCGTCGGGGGTTTGGCACTCTCCAGGGCGGTGGCGGCGGCCGCTGCGGTGGCGATCGCGCCCGAGAGCGCGTCGCGGGTGGCCTGGTCACGCACCGCCAGGGCGTCCTTGTACAGCGAGGCAAGTCGGGCGACATCCACGTCGCGCTCCCTTCACGGGTCCCATTTCCGATGATAGCGAGACGTGCTCAGGCTGTCTTGTGTCCTAGAAGGCTCAACTAGGCCCCTCGGGGTCAGCGCGTGGGGCCGCTGCCGGTCGCCGACGAGCAGGACGAGCGCGGTGCTGACGTCGGGGGACCCGTGCTCCCGTTGGCTGCCGTCGGCGGGCCGATCTACAGTCGGCGACGGGGGTCGCGAGCGCTCCTGGGCCTCCGACACCGGCTGGCCGGCGCCATCACCGACCGAGGAGCCTGCGGATGTCACTCACCCGGATCCACAACCTGTCCATCTCCCTCGACGGCTTCGCCACCGGCGAACCACAGTCCGCCGACGCACCCTTCGGCCATGCGGGGCAGCGCCTGCACGAGTGGGCGTTCGGCACGAGGTTCTGGGACCCGAGCGGCAGTGCCGGGGTCGACGACGCGTTCGCCCAGCGCCATGGGCCCGACATCGGCGCCGAGATCATGGGTGCGAACAAGTTCGGCCCCCCCGGATGGCAGGACGACCCGGACTGGAGCGGCTGGTGGGGCCCGAACCCGCCGTTCCACACCCCGACGTTCGTCCTCACCCACCGCCCCCGGGCATCGATCGAGATGGAGGGCGGCACGACGTTCCACTTCCTGGACGCCGCCCCGGCCGACGCGCTCGTGACCGCCCGCGCTGCGGCCGACGGCCAGGACGTCAGAATCGGCGGGGGACCCACCGTGGTGCGCGACTTCCTGGCGGCCGGGCTCGTCGACCACCTGCACGTGGTCCTGGTGCCGATCCTGCTCGGGCGTGGAGTCCGGCTCTGGGACGGTCTCGAGGCACTCGAGACGTCCTACGCCGTCGAGTCCGTCGCCTCCCCGAGCGGCGTCATCCATCTGACGTTCACGCGGGCTCTCGCGTCCTGACGTCGCCGCGGCCCCCCCGCCGGCTCCGCGGAGGGTCGACCGCGTCGTCGAGGTCCGGACGCACGAGGTCGAGATGCTGCAGCGGGGGCCGATCCTGAGGCCGCTGCCGGTGCCGATCATCGAGCAGCTCGCGACGCGCGCCCTGCTGCGCCCGTTGCCGCGGGCAGCCCGACTGCGGCGTCCCGATCAGCCGATCTGCCCGCGGATCTCGCCTCCCGGGAGGTCGCCCGGTCCGGTGTTGGTCGGAGCGACGCCGTCATTGGTGTGCACGTTGACGTACGCGTTCCCTGCCTCGACGTCCGCCATCAGCGCGGTGAGGTCCGAGCCGGCCAGCGGCCCGACCAGGTCGGCGGCAGTGAGGACGCCGGTCGCCAGCACGCCGTTGGCTGCACCGCTGCCGGCGGGCGCGTTGCCGTAGAGGAAGGCGACGACCGGGCCGTTGACGCCTTCCGGAGCGAGATGGATGTGGGCCGCGACGACGTTGTCGATGTTGGCGACGACGAGCCGGTACCTGAGCTCGCTACCGTCGGCCGACAGCTGGAAGACCGCCACCCCGCGGGCCTTGCTCGCATTCGTCGGCACCTCTTCGGCGGCGCTGAGCTGTGCGGTGTACGTGGTCTTGGCGTGGGCGGGTGCGACGAGCCCGAGACTCACCAGGGCCAGGACCACCACGGCGACGAGACGCTTGACGTTCACGTGTGCCTCCCTTCGGCTGTCGGGTCGTGGCAAGCGACCCTCTCGCCATGGTTGACCCGGGCGGGAGATGTGTCAACGGCGGAAGCATCGGGCGGGTCACGGCGTGCGGCCGAGGAGGCGGCGCATCCGCAGGGCGAGCTGCAGCTCGAGGGAGCGCTCCGGCTCCTGCCAGTCCTCGCCGAGCAGCGCGCCGATGCGGTCGAGCCGTTGGGCCACCGTGTTGACGTGGACGTGCAGCCCGGTCGCGGCGTGCCGGGGGCTGCGGCCGGCGTCGAAGTACGCGGCCAGCGTGCCGACGAGGTCGGTGCCGCGCCGGGCGTCGTAGTCGAGCAGCGGGCCGAGCTCGCGGTCGACGTACGCCCCGACGTCGGGGTCGGAGCCGACGATGAGCCCGGCGAACCCGAGGTGCGTCGCCGCAGCCCCCTCACCGCGCCGCCCGAGCGCGATGAGCGCAGCGACGGTGCGCAGCGCCTCGTCGTAGGCCGCCGGGACGGCATCGACCCCGCGCAGCGGGCCGACCCCGGCCACGGTCACGGCGCTGCGCCGGCCGAGCCGCCCCGCCACCTCGCGGGCGCACCGGTCGGCGTCGCCACCGGGGGCGAGCACGACGACGTCGCCGTCGTGGGCTCCGACGAGGGAGCCGTCGTCGACCACCGCGGCGGCGGACAGCGCCAGCGCCCTGGCCGGGGCGCCGACCGCACCGCGCAGGACGAGGAGGCAGTACGGGACGTCGGGGTCGGTGCCGGCCGACCGGGCGAGCTGGACCCGGTCCTCGGCCGCACCTCGGGCCGCGACGAGCTCGGACACGACCCGGTTGCGGGCGGACTGGCGGGTGTCGGCGGCCTGGCGCTCGAAGAGCAGCACGAGGGCCGTCACGACGCCCGCCCGCTCGACGGTGCGTCGCTCGGAGTCCGTGAGGTCCCCGACGCCGCCCAGGTACAGCGCCGCGAGCCGTTCCGCGGCGGTCGCCACGGCGAGGCCGTAGACGCCGCCGGACTCCACCAACCGGCCGGAGCCCAGGTCGGGGAAGGTGCCGGGAGGGTCGGCGCCGCGGGTGGCGCTGCGCACGGTCCCGTCGTCGTCGACGAGGGCGGCCCACCCCCCGAGCAGGTCGGCCAGGGCGTGGGTGAGGTCGTCGACGCCACCTCCCTCGAGGACCAGCGAGGCGAACCGGTCGTGGGCCGTTGCGGCCTTCTCGACCCCGTCGGCGTACGAGCGCACCGTCTCGTGCGCGTCCGAGAGGGCGGCGAGGGCGGCCTCGGCATCGGCGAGGGCCCGCGTCTGGACGAGGGTGACGGCCGCGAGCGTCGCGAGGTCGCCGAGCAGCCCGACCTCCTCACGGGTGAACGGTCGTGGCGAGCGGTTGGCCGCGAACAGCACCCCGACGAACACGTGGTCCACGATCAGGGGCGTGCCGCAGATCGCGATGATCCCCTCCTCGGAGACCGCCCCGTCGATGTCGGAGGTGTGCCGGAAGCGGTCGTCGTTCCAGTAGTCGGCGGTCCAGTAGGGCTTGCGGGTCGACGCGACGAGCCCGCCGAGACCCGCGCCGAGCTCGAGCCGGACCGACTGGAACGCCGCCGACACGGAGCCGTCGGTGGCGCGCATGTAGGTGTCGCCGCGGTCGGGGTCGTGCAGCGTGAGGTACGTGAGGTCGGTGCCGATGAGGGTGCGGGCCCGCCGGACGATGGCGTCGAGGACCTGACCGGGGTCGCTCTCGGTCACGAGGGCGCGGACCGTGTCGAGGAGGGCGGTGAGCCCGGCCTCGCGCCGACGGTGGACCTGCCGAGCCCCCGCGACGCGCAGGGCCAGCTCACGGGCGGGTCCCGATGCGTCGGCGGCGGCGACCTCGGCCACCGAGGCATCCTCGGCGAGCAGCGCGAGGAGCGGCAGCGCACCGTCGTCGCCGTCCCCCTCGTCTCGTTGCTCCGCCATCCTGCCGATCCTAGGGACCGTGGCGGGCTGGTCGGGGCTCAGTGGGCCGTCCACCCGCCGTCCATCGTGAAGGCGGCGCCGTTGACCGACGCCGACGCAGGCCCGCAGAGGAAGAGCGCCAGCGCGGCGACCTCGTCCGGCTCGACGAGCCGCTTGACCGCGACCGGGGCGAGCATGACGGACTCCACGACCTCCGCCTCGGGGATGCCGTGCTGCGATGCCTGGTCGGCGATCTGCTTCTCGACGAGCGGGGTGCGGACGTACGCGGGGTTGAGGCAGTTGGAGGTCACGCCCTTCGGGCCGCCCTCGAGGGCGACGACCTTCGAGAGTCCCTCGAGACCGTGCTTGGCCGCGACGTAGGCGGCCTTGAACGCGCTCGCGCGCAACCCGTGCACGCTGGAGACGTTGACGACCCGGCCCCACCCGCGGGCGTACATGTGCGGCAGCGACTGGTGGATGAGGCGGAACGGCGCGGCGAGCATGAGGTCGAGGATCAGGTCGAAGCGCTCGACGGGGAAGTCCTCGATCGGGCTGACGTGCTGGATGCCGGCGTTGTTGACGAGGATGTCGATGTCGCGGGGCAGGTCGGTCAGCGCGTCGAGGTCCGAGAGGTCCGCGACGATGGCCTCGACCCCCGCCGTGCCGGCGAAGGCCCGCAGCCCGTCGGCGTCGCGGTCCACCGCGTGGACGCGGGCGCCGGCCGCCGCGAGAGCCCGGGTCACGGACTCGCCGATCCCGCTCGCCGCACCGGTGACGAGGGCCGTCCGGCCGCGGAGGTCGGCGCCGGCGGTGTGCTCGAGAACGTCGGTCATGGGGTCGGACCCTAGGCAGGCCTCGGAGGATGACCGGTGTGTCCGGAGCCCACAATCGAGTCAGTACCGGTGTGGTGTGGGTCCGTCCATGGTGGGTGAAGCCGGAATACCCCCTCGGGTATGATCACGAGTGTCGTCCCGCCCGTCCCAGGAGTCGTCATGTCCGTCCGCCGTCTCGTCGCGGTCCTGTCCCTCGCTCTCGCCGCCACCGGGGTCCTCGGGGGGTGCGGCGCGGGCACGTCCGAGGT
Organism: uncultured Actinomycetota bacterium; assembly: GCA_963815545.1. Classification (GTDB taxonomy): domain Bacteria; phylum Actinomycetota; class Actinomycetes; order Actinomycetales; family Dermatophilaceae; genus Phycicoccus. The sequence goes on along the minus strand of CAWFGY010000011.1, from coordinate 466,786 downwards.
GAGCGTCACCGCAGGGGCCGCCGCGAGCGCCGCCCCCGTCAACGGCAGCCAGCTCGGGGTCGAGGAGTTCGCGGCAGCCCTGCGCCGGCCGAACACGACGATCCTCGACGTCCGGACGCCGGAGGAGTTCGCCGCGGGCCATCTGCCGGGTGCGGTGAACATCGACGTGTCGTCCCCCGACTTCGCCGACCGCATCGGCGGTCTCGTCCCCGACGCCCCGTACGCGGTGTACTGCCGATCCGGTAACCGGTCGGCGGCGGCCGTCGAGCAGATGACCGCGGCCGGCTTCACCCAGGCGTTCGACCTGGGCGGCGGCATTCTCGACTGGCAGGAGGCCGGCGGCGAGGTCGTCACCGGCTGACCGTCACCCGTCCGCAGGTCCCGGGACGAGGATCCCCGCGAGCGCCAGCCGGCGGAGCAGCTCGCCCGGCGGCGGCGGGGCGCCTCGGCCGGCGAGGAGGTCCGCGACGACGGCCCGGTCGGCCTCGGCCACCTCGAGCCGGCCCACCCGGGTGACGAGGGTGTCGCCCTCCCACCGTGCCGCGAGGTGCTCCCGCAACCGCCAGCTCGGTCCGACGTCGGCCCCGGCCGCCTGGTGCTGGGCCAGGACGTCGAGCGGTTCGGCCCGCTGGACGGACCGGGCGCGGCGGGCCAGCGCGGCGGCGAGGTCGTCGTCGGTGACGGTGTCGAGGGCGTGGCGGACGGCCTCGCGCAGCCGCTGCCGGGCATCGGCGGTCGTCGCCGGGTCGAGGGCGTCCACACCCGGCGCCAGCGCCTCACGCATGGCCGGGTCGGCGTCGAGGCCCCGTCCGGCGGCGGCCAGGAGGTCCTCCGCCAGGTGCCGCATCGTCCACACGTGGACACCGAAGGTCAGGTGGATGCTCGTCCCGCCGAGGGCCGTCGCGGAGTGCAGCCACCCCCGCGGCAGGTAGAGGGAGTCCCCGGCTCGCAGGACGACGTCGAGGACCGGCGCCTCGGCGGCGGCCGCATGGACGGCGTCACGGCGGTCCGTCCAGGGCTGGTCGCGCAGGGGGTGCTCGTGGACCGGCGGGCGCACCCGCCAGTTCTTCTCGCCCTCGACCTGGAGGACGAACACGTCGTGCACGTCGTAGTGGTCGTCGAAGCCCTGGTTCTGCGGAGGGGTCACGTACGCGTTGACCTGCACGGGGTGGCCGAGGTCCGCGGCGAGGTCGCGAGCGGTGTCCGAGACCGACGCCCAGGTGCGGTGCAGGCCCTGGAGCACGATGGTCGCGCCGTCGGCGAAGAGGCGCAGCACCTTGTCCTCGCTGACCTGGTCTCCGATCGCCGCCCCGACGCCGCCGCCCAGGGTGAACTCGCGGGGATCGAGGGTCGACCCGTTGCGGGCCATCCGGAGGAAGGGGGTGCGCAGCGCCCGCCGCGCGAGCAGCTCGTCGACCGCAGCCGCACCGAACCCGTGCCGTGGCGTCGGCAGGTCGGCGGCCCGGCTCAGCAGCGGTGCGCGCCCCCAGTGCTCGGTGGCGAAGTGCTCCGGCGACGTCGCCACGAACGCGCCGAGCCCCCGGCCCATCCCGTGGGGGGACGCGGCCGGGGGCTCGAACGCCGGATCGCTCACTGCGAGGCGTCCGCCCCACCGTCGGCGCCACCGTCGTGCTCGCCCGGCAGGCCGGGCTCGCCGGCGCCGCTGTCCGCGGGGCCCTCGGCGCCACCGTCGGCGCCGCCGTCCTCCTGGCCGGGGGCGGTCTCCTGGCCTGCGCCGCTGTCCGCGGGACCCTCGGTGCCCGCTCCGCCGTCCGCTCCGCCGTCGTGCTCGCCCGGCAGGCCGGGCTCGCCGGCACCGCTGTCCGCAGGGCCCTCGGTCGGGTTCTCGCTCATCGTTCCCTCCTTCGCTCCGGTGCCGGGATGGCACCAGCATCCTCATTGCAGCAGGTGGGCGTGGGTACTGGGGCTTTCGTGCCGGTCCTGGGACCATGACGTATGGCCCTGGACGTCGAGCTGTCCGAGATCCGCGACTTCCTGGCCCGGCACGAGCCCTTCTCGGACCTGCCGGCCGAGGTCCTCGACCGGCTGCCGGCGCGGCTCACGGTCGAGTACGTCCGGCGGGGGACCGAGTTCATCGCCCGCGGCCGTGACAACCACCAGCTGTACGTCCTGCGCTCGGGGGCGGCCGACGTGCTCGACGCCCAGGACACCCTCGTCGAGCGCGGGGAGGCCGGCGCCTCCTTCGGCTCGATCACGCTGACCCAGGGGAACCCGTCGACGTTCTCGGTCACAGCGATCGAGGACTCGCTCCTCCTCGTCGTCCCCGAGGACGTCTTCCACGAGCTCCGCAACGCCCACCCCGAGGTGGCAGCGTTCTACGACGAGCAGCGCCGCAGCCGGATGCGTGGCGCCGTCGCCGAGCTGCAGGCGCCCACGTCGGGGTCGGCCATCCTCAAGACCAGACTCCACGACCTCCCCCGGCGCGACCTCGTCACGGTCCCGGCGACGGCCAGCGTGCGGGAGGCGGCCACGACGATGGCCGGCGAGGGGGTGTCCGCTCTTCTGGTCATGGACGGTGCGCGGCTCGCCGGCATCGTCACCGACCGGGACCTGCGCAGCCGCGTGCTCGCGGCCGGCGTCGACCCGGAGCGGCCCGTGTCCGAGGTGATGACCGCCGACCCGGTGACCACGTCCGTCGACGCCCTCGCGTTCGAGGCGATGCTCGAGATGACGGCCCGGCACATCCACCACCTCCCCCTCGTCGACGGCGCCGGACGGCCCGTCGGCATCGTCACGACCACCGACCTCCTCCGGATCGAGGAGGGCAGCCCGGTGTACCTCGCGGGCGACATCGCGAAACAGCCCGACGTCGACGGGGTGGCCCGGGTGTCCGCCCGCCTGCCGAAGGTCGTCCAGGCGCTCGTCGAGCAGGACGCCTCCGCCGACGACATCGGGCGCGTCGTGACCGCGGTGGGCGACGCGGTCGAGCGGCGGCTCATCGCGCTGGCCGAGGCCGACCTGGGCCCGGCCCCGGTGCCGTACTGCTGGGTCGCGCTCGGCTCCCGGGCCCGGCTCGAGCAGGCGCTCGCCGCCGACCAGGACACCGCGCTCATTCTCGACGACAGCGTCGAGGACGACCAGCGCGAGTGGTTCGCGCGGCTCGCCGAGCGGGTCACCGAGGGCCTCGTCACCTGTGGCTACCCGCGCTGCAAGGGCGACGTCATGGCGACGAACCCGCACTGGCGACGGCCGCTCGCGCAGTGGCAGGACGAGTTCACGTCCTGGCTCACCACGCCGACTCCCGACGCCGTGCTGCACTCCTCGATCTTCTTCGACATGCGACCCGTGCACGGTGACCCGACCCTGCACGCCCGGCTTCAGCAGCACGTGCTGCGGATGACCCCGGGGGCGACGACGTTCATCGCCCATCTCGCGAAGCAGGCGGAGGCCCACGAGCCGCCGCTCGGGTTCTTCCGCGGCTTCGTCCTCGAGAAGGCCGGTGAGCACCGGGACAGCCTCGACGTCAAGCGCGGGGGCATCCTCGGGGTCGTCGAGCTCGCCCGGGTCCATGCGCTGGCCGTCGGGTCGCCCGCCGTCCACACCCGCGCCCGTCTGGAGGCGTGCCGCGCGGCCGGGGCCATCAGCGACGAGCTCGCCGACGACCTGCGGGACGCCTTCGAGTTCATGGGGTACGTGCGCCTCCGGCACCAGTCGGCCCAGGTGCGCGCCGGCCGGGCCCCGGACAACTTCGTGAACCCTGCCGACCTGTCGAGCTTCGAGAAGCGCCACCTGCGGCAGGCGTTCTCCATCGTCCGGTTCGCCCAGCAGGCGCTGGGACGGCGCTACCTCACCGCGTTCGTCCCGTGATCGGGTTCGGCCGGTCGGTCGCCCGCCGCCAGGAGCGGGCGCTGCGCACGGCCGCGCCCGGCCCGCTCGCCGACTTCCTCCGCGCCGGGTCCCCCGGCCGCGACACACCCCTGGCCGACCTTCCCCTCCTCGCGCTGGACATCGAGACGACGGGGCTGGACCCCCGCACCGACCGCGTCCTCTCGCTCGGCTGGGTTCCGGTCGACGGTGGCCGCGTCGCGCTCGGCGGCGCCGGGCACGTCGTCGTGAGCGACGCGGGGGAGGTCGGGCAGAGCGCGACGGTGCACGGCATCACCGACGATGCGCTCGTCGCCGGGTCGCGGCTGGACGAGGTGCTGCCGGAGGTACTGGCCGCCCTGTCGGGGCGGGTCCTGCTCGCGCACTTCGCCCGCATCGAGACCGAGTTCCTCGGCAGCGCCTGCGAGCGGCTGTGGGGCGCCGGGATGCCCTGCGAGGTCGTCGACACCTTCGAGCTCGAGCGGCGCGCCGTCGGCGGGGTCTGGGGTGGTGAGACGGCGCCCGGCGCGCTGCGCCTGTGGGCCGCGCGGCAGCGGCGGGGTCTGCCCGTCTACCGCGCCCATGAGGCCCTCACCGACGCCCTCGCGTGCGCCGAGCTCTACCTCGCCCAGCGGTCCGAGCTGGAGGCACGCTCCCCGGGAACGACGACGACCCTCCGCCAGGTCGTGGCGTGAGGGTCGGCGGGCTGCCGCGAGGCGGCGGGGTGCGGGGTCAGATGACCCGCGGTGCGGCGGTCTGCGCGAGGTAGTAGAGCTCGTGGGCCTCGCGGGCGAGGTCGCGGTCGACCTGGGGGTACCAGCCGGTTCCCTCACGGCGGGAGGTGCGGAGGTTGGCGGCGAGGGCGCGGGCCTTCTGGATGGAGATGGACATGGTGTTCATGGTGTCGATCATCCGTCTTTCAACTGTTCAGCACAACGTGGCTTTGCTTTGCGGTTGTGCAGTAACGCTTAAGATTGAGGAATGCTCGACCCACACCGCCTGACCGTCTTCCGTGCCGTCGTCGCGAGCGGGTCCGTGCAGGCCGCCGCCGACAACCTCGGCATGACGTCGTCCGCGGTCAGCCAGCACCTCGCGGCCCTCCAGCGCGAGACGGGACTCGTCCTCTTCGAGCGCGCGGGGCGGGGCATCGTCCCCACGGAGGCGGCGCTCGTCCTGGACGCACAGAGTGACGAGGCGATGAGCCAGTGGAGCCGCCTCGACCAGGTCGTCGGCGACCTGCGGGACGGCCGCTCGGGGCGGCTCACCATCGGCTACTTCGCGTCGGCCGGCTCCGCGTGGATGCCCACGCTCGTGCGGCGGCTGTCGGCGGAGTACCCCGACCTCGTCCTCGAGCTCGTGCTCAACGAGGTCGAGCAACGAGGGCCGCGGCCTGACATCGACCTCGTCATCGACCCCCCGGACACCCCGCCACCGGACGGGCACCGACGCGTCGACCTGACCGAGGACGCGTTCGTCGCGGTCGTCCACCGCGACCACCCGCTCGCCGGTCAGGAGGAGATCGCGCTCACCGACCTCCGGGGGGAGACGTGGGTGAGCAACGACCACCCACGAGCCGTCGGCCACCGGATCCTCGTGGCCGCGTGCGCCGCCGTCGGGCTCCGCCCGCGCTTCAGCGTCCAGGCGCAGGACCACTACACCGCCATCGGCTTCGTCGCCGCCGGGGTGGGGGTCTCGGTCATGCCCGGGCTCGCAGCGCGCGGCCTGCCCGCGTCGGTGGTCCGGCTCGCCATCGCCCCGCCGGCGCCGGTGCGCCACCTCGCCGCGGTCGTCCGTCAGCTCGGCGCCTCGACGGCGCCGGCCGAGCGGGCGGTCCAGGTGTTGCAGGACCTCATCGCGCACCCGAGCGCCCGGCGCCGCTGAGGTCAGTGCTTCATCCAGAGCCGCGCCACGATCGCGTTGTGGTCGCTGTGCGCGCTGTTGTAGACGAAGTGGTGGTCGTCGAAGTCCATGAGCCGCGCCTCGGGGGTGCGGATCCACGCGTACACGTAGTCGACCCGGCGGTTCCCGAGCGTGGGGAGGCCGGTCACCCCGACCCGCGAGTAGCTGGAGCGCAGGCTCGGGACGCCGTCCTGCCGGTTCTCGAGCACCGTGTACGGGAACTTGGCGTACTGGACGCGCTTGTCGTCCTCGTAGTCGACGTTGAAGTCCCCGGTCACCACGACCTGACCGTCGTCCTTCTTGTCCAGGACCAGGTCCTTGATCATCCGGATGTGCTTCTCGGCGTCAGCGGTCCGCGGCAGGTCGTACGGGTGGCCGTTGTCGTCGATGTGCGCGTTGAGGTGGTTGTTGATGTGCGTGATCTTGCGCCCGCTGGGCTTGTGCACGTACTTGGCCCAGGTGATGTATCGCGGCGGCGGCGGCTCGCCCTCGGGCCCGCTGTCGCACACGAAGATGGTGCCCTTGTCGATCCGGTCGAACATCGACTTCTTGGCGAGCACGGTGACCTCGCGGGCCCACGCGTTGGCCGGCGTCCACGCGTACCAGCCGTTGTTCGCGGCCCACGTGTCGATGGTGTCGCCGCGGCTCTGCACCTCCTGCAGGCCGACGATGTCGGCCCGGTCGGTGATCGCGACCAGCTCGTCCTTGAACTCGGCGCCAGTCAGGCCCGAGTAGATGTTGAAGCTCGCGACGCGGAACGTCGACGAGTTCGCCGGGGCGGCACCGGCGGCAGTGGCGGTGGCGGCGGCTGCCGCGCCGGTCAGGGCGGTGGCTCCGGCGAGCCGGGCCAGGGTGCGTCGGCTGACGCGGGTCGGGATCTCGTTCATCGGTGTCTCCTTCGGGATGGTGCAGTTCTCGCCCGGGACTCTCGTCACCGCCGCTGCGTCAACGCTGTGTTCTGGATGCGCCGGCCGCGCAGGGAATCCGAAGCGCCGCGGGCGACGCTGGGGCCCGGTCGGCCGCTCGGGCCGCCTGGGACCGGATGCAGACCACGGGGGACCACACATGAGCACGAGAACGACCGCAGCCCGCCGCGCCCTCGTGGCGGGCCTCGTCACGTTCGTCGCGGGAGGTCTGGCGGCCGCGCCCGCGGCCGCGGAGACGTGGACCGGCACCGACGGCAACGACACCCACGTCGGCACCTCGTCCGCGGACACGCTGCGCGGGGGTGACGGGGCCGACGAGATCCACGGCCGGGGCGGGGCGGACACGATCTACGGCGGCAACGGCAAGGACGCCCTGTACGGCGACGACGGGGCCGACGTCATCCGGGCCGGCGCCGGGAACGACGAGCTGTACGGGGGTGCCGGGGCCGACGAGCTGCACGCCGACGACATGCAGAAGGACACCGTCATCTGCGGCGACGGCAGCAACGACGTCGCCTACGTCGACTACAAGGACTTCGTCGGTGGGACCTGCGAGAAGAAGGTGTTCCACGAGATCACCCACGCCGACCTGGTCGCGATGTTCCCCGGGAAGGTCGGCGCGAAGGAGACCGTCGTCGCGGGCCTCGACAGCCTCAACGCCCAGATGCGGGCCGGCGAGATCGACAACAACGCCAAGCGGGTCTCGGCGTTCCTCGCCACCCTCGCGAACGAGTCGACGATGCGGTACAACGCCGTCCAGGGTGGGACGTCGACGTACCGGGGCCGCGGGTTCATCCAGCTGACGAACGACTTCAACTACGAGCAGGCAGGCGACTTCTTCGGCATCAACCTGCTCGCCGACCCGGCGAAGGCGGCCTCGCTCGCGTGGAGCGCGAAGATCGCCCGCTGGTACTGGTACGACAACCGCCACGCGAACGGCGCCGCCGACCAGATGGACATGGGCCGGATCTCGGCGCTCATCGGCTACGCGCCGAGCACGGCCGAGGACAACGAGCGCTGTGCCGACTTCAAGAAGGCGATGGCCTACCTCACCGGGACCCGGCCCGCGGACTCCGCGGTCACCTGCCTCCGGCACTGAGCCGCCACCTAGGGCGCGAACGCTTGCGGACTTCAAGACGGCGATGAAGTACCTGACCGGGACCCGCCCGGCGGACTCCGCCGTCACCTGCCTCCGCCACTGAGGGCGGGCTCGCCCGCTGGGCCGGACACCGTGGCGCGGGCGGTGTCCTGGGCCGCGAGCCGCTCGGCCAGGGCGAGCCCCTCGACGTCGAGGTCGGGCAGCAGCCGGTCGAGCCAGCGCGGGATCCACCACGCCGTGTCGCCCAGCAGGTGCATCACCGCGGGGGTCAGCGTCATCCGGATGAGGAAGGCGTCGACGAGCACGCCGACGGCCAGGCCGAAGCCGATGGGCCGCACCATGACGAGGTGGCTGAAGGCGAAACCGAGGAACACCGAGGTCATGATGATCGCCGCGGCCGAGACGACGCGGGCGCCGTGGACGAAGCCGGACCGGATCGCGGCCCGGGAGTCCTCGCCGTGGGCGCGGGCCTCGTGCATGCCCGAGACGAGGAACATCTGGTAGTCCATCGCGAGCCCGAAGAGCACGCCGATGAGGATGATCGGCATGAACGACAGCAGCGGTCCGGGCTGGGTCACGCCGAAGAGCTGGCCGAGCCAGCCCCACTGGTGGACGGCGACCGTCGCGCCGAAGGCCGCCGCGACCGACAGGAGGAACCCCCCGGTCGCGACGAGCGGCACGACGAGCGAGCGGAACACGGCGAGGAGGATGAGGAGCGACATCCCGACGACGACGGCGAGGTAGCCCGGTAGGGCCGCGGCGAGCCGGTCGGAGATCTCGATGTTCGCGACGGTCTGCCCGGTCAGGCCCACCTCGATGCCGCTACGCCGCTCGAGCACGCCCGCCGCCGACTCGACGGCAGCGAGCGTCTCGCGGGTGGTCTCGGCGGCCGGGCCCGACGTCGGGACGATCTGGAACGCCAGGGTCGCGCGGTCCGCGCTCTCGCCGAAGGGCACGACGCTCGCCACCGGGTCGAGGTCGGCGAAGGTCGAGGCGATGTCGGCCCGGGCCCGGAGCACCTCGGAGTCGGTGCGCGGGGTGTCCAGCGGGGGGAGCGTGGCGACGGCGACGATCGGGCCGTTCATGCCCGGGCCGAACTCGTCGGCGATCGTCGTGTACGCGGTGTACGCCGACGACCCGCTGGGCTCGCTGCCACCGTCGGGTAGGCCGAGGTTCATGGCGCGCACGGGCAGCGCGGAGATCCCGACGATCGCCACGACCCCGAGCAGCGTGAGCCACGGGTGGCGGGTGACCCGGGCGACGTACCAGCCGCCGTGCTCCTCGGGGCCGGTGGCGGCGGACCCGGCCCGGGTCGCCGGGTCGCCCGGGGTGGCGAAACCGGCCCTGCGCCAGCCGCGGCGGGACACGACGCGCGGGCCCATGAGCCGCAGGACGGCCGGGGCGATGGTGAGCGCGACCACGACCGAGACGGCCACCGTGACGGCCGCGACGACGCCCATCTGGGCGAGGATCGGGATGCCCGACAGGACGAGGGCGGCCAGGGCGATGACGACGGTGGCCCCGGCGAAGGTGACCGCGCTGCCGGCCGTCGCGACCGAGCGCGCGATCGACTCCCGCAGGGCATCCCGCCGAGGACGGCCACGCGGTGCCGGTTGACGATGAAGAGGGCGTAGTCGATCCCGACCGCGAGACCGATCATCAGGGCGAGCGCGGGAGTCGTGGTGTTCAGCTCGACGACGGAGGTGAACGCCATCGCCCCCCCGAGCCCGACGCCGACACCGAGGAGGGCAACGAGCAGGGGCAGCCCGGCCGCGACGAGACTGCCGAGGACGACGACGAGGACGAGCACCGCCACCGAGAGCCCGAGGATCTCGCCGGGACCGACGAGGGCGATGTCCTGGGTGATCTCCACGCTGTAGGACGCCGTCACACCGGCGGCCTCGAGGATCGCGTCGCCACGCTCGGGGATGAGGGCGCGGTCCTCGGCGGGGATGGACTGCGCGGCGTCGTCGAACTGCACCTGGACGACCGCGTGGCGACCGTCCTCGCTGACGAGCCGGGTGCCGGCGGAGGCCGCGGCGAGCGCGGCTCCGGCGTGGTACTGGGCCTCGCCGGCGCGCAGCTCGCGCTCGGATGCGGCGAACCGCTCCCCGCCGGCGTCGAGCTGTCGACGTCCGTCGTCGACCTGTGCCTGGAGCGAGGGGAGGCTGGGGTCGTCCGGGTCCTCTGCCCGGGCGGCGGCGAGGAAGGCCTCACCCGCGGTCAGCTGCTGCTTGGCCTCGGCCAGCTGCTCTCGGCCCGCCTCGAGCTGGGCGCGGCCCTCGTCGAGCTGCTGCTTCGTCGCGGCGAGGGTGTCCGCGGACTCGTCGATCTGGCGCTGCGCGTCGAAGGGGTCGACGACGCGCTCGACGTGGGGGACGGAGCCCCAGGCGGCGAGGACCTGTGCGACGGCCTGCCTCTGGTCGTCGGTGAACGCGCCGTCGTCGCTGCGCAGGACGACGCGACCGAAACCGCCGGCGGCCTCGGGCACCTCGTCGCCGAGCTGGGCCAGGACCTTCTCGAAGTCGGTGCCCGGCATCGTGATCTGGTTCGTCAGGGGGGTGCCGACGGTGCCGGCGAGGGTCCCGCCGAGGGCGAGGACGACGAGCCACCCGGCGATGACCGGCCACGCGTGGGCAGCGCACCAGTGGCCGAGGCGGTACAGAGCGGTGGACAAGGGACCCTCCGGGTGGTCTGGCGTTCGCGGTCAGCGCTGCCGGGCGGCGACGGTGGCGTCGGGCAGGAGGTCGGTGCCGAGGTGGCCGAGGGCCTCGGCGAAGGTGGCGTGGAACGTCGTGGGGTGTCTCGGCGACCCATCGACGGCGTGCCGGGCCCACACCCGCATCGCGGCCTCGCCGGCCGCGAGGATCGACGTCGCGAGGGTCGCGATGTGCAGTTCGGAGGGCCCGGCACCCAGGCGCTCGCGGAGCCACGGCTCGAGCCAGTCGAGCCACCCGTGCAGCTCGGTGAGGATGAGCGCGTTGGCGTGCGGGGAGGCCGTCCCGGCCGCGACGAGTACGCCGATGCGCTCGACGAGGTCGAGGTCGGTGGGGTCGTCGACGACCGAGAGCAGGCTCCGGCGGACCGGCTCGCCTACCGGGCGCGCCTCGAGCCGCCTGCTGACCGAGGCGAAGAACTCGGCGACGGTCGCGGTGAGGACCGACTCGACGGAGGGGTAGTAGTTGAAGAACGTCCGGCGCGAGACCCCCGCCTGCTCGGCGACGGCGTCGGCGGTGACCGCGTCGACCCCCTCGTCGCGCACGATCGTGTACGCCGCACGGGCCAGGGCCCGGCGGGTCTCCTCGCGCTTGCGGTCACGCAGCGAGGAGGTCACGCACGTCGGGCGGCGGGGCATAAGACTGCACGATAGTCGCAAAGATGCACCGGGATGCACCCCAGGGGGTGGCATGCTGTCCCAGCGCCGCCGTGGGACGCTGGGGTCATGGTCGAGAGCACTGCCGCTGACCGCCGGGCCGACGCGCTCCTGGCGCTCGTGCGGGACGCCGTCATCGGCGAGGACCACGTGATGGAGACCCCCTACGGGCGCCGTCGCGTCACCTACGCCGACTACACCGCGTCCGGGCGGGCGCTGGGCTTCATCGAGGACTTCATCCGCGACGAGGTGCTGCCCGCCTACGCGAACACGCACACCGAGTCCAGCGGAACCGGGCTCCAGACGACCCGGCTACGGGAGGACGCGCGCCGGGTCATCCACGAGTCGGTGCACGGGGACGCCGACACCGTGGTCGTGTTCGCGGGGTCGGGGTGCACCGGTGCGATCGACAAGCTCATCGGGGTCCTCGGCCTGCGCATCCCGTCGGCGCTCGAGGACCGCTGGAGCCTCTCGAGCCACATCCCCGCGGACCAGCGCCCGGTGGTGCTCATCGGCCCCTACGAGCACCACAGCAACGAGATCCCGTGGCGCGAGAGCATCGCCGACGTCGTGACGATCCACGAGGACGCCGACGGGCGCATCGACACCGCCGACCTCAGCGGCCGGCTCACGGAGTTCGCCGACCGGCCGCTGGTCATCGGCTCGTTCAGCGCCGCCTCCAACGTCACGGGCATCGTCTCGGACACCCACGGCATCTCGGCGCTGCTGCACCGGCACGGGGCCCTGGCGTTCTGGGACTTCGCCGCGGCCGGACCGTACGTCGACATCGAGATGGCGGCCCCCGAGGGCGGTGACCCGCTCGCCTACAAGGACGCGATCTTCCTCTCGCCGCACAAGTTCATCGGCGGCCCGTCGACGCCGGGCGTGCTCGTCGCGCGCCGTGAGCTGTTCGGCAACCGGGTGCCCGTCGTCCCGGGCGGCGGGACCGTCGCCTACGTCAACCCCGAGGACCACGCCTACCTCGCCGACCCCGAGCACCGGGAGGAGGGCGGCACGCCGGCCATCATCGAGTCGATCCGGGCCGGGTTGGTCTTCCAGCTCAAGGACGCCGTCGGGGTCGACACGATCCGCGCCCGCGAGGAGCGGTTCCTGGAGCGGGCCGTCACCGCCTGGCGGGCCGAGCCGGCGATCGAGATCCTCGGCAACCTCGACGCGGAGCGCCTCTCGATCGTCTCGTTCGTCGTGCGTTCGCCGGCGGGTCGGCATCTGCACCACAACTACGTCGTCGCCCTGCTCAACGACCTCTTCGGGGTCCAGTCGCGGGGCGGCTGCTCGTGCGCCGGCCCGTACGGGCACCGGCTCCTCGGCATCGACCTCGAGCGCAGCCACGAGTTCGAGCGCGAGATCACCGGGGGGTGCGAGGGCATCAAGCCGGGCTGGGTGCGGGTCAACTTCAACTACTTCATCTCCGACACCGTCGCCGACTACATCATCGAGGCGGTCCGGATGGTCGCGCGCGACGGCTGGCGGCTGCTCGACGACTACGGCTTCGACCCGCTCACCGGGCTGTGGCGGCACCGGCGGGGGCTTGTCGAGCCCCGGGTGCGCCTCGCCGACGTCCGCTACGGCGAGGACGGAGCGCTGCACCTCCCCGCCTCGGACACCCGTGGCGGCGAGGAGATGCTCGCCGACCACCTCGCCGAGGCGGCCCGCATCCTCGCGGCCGCGACCCCGCCGGACCTCGCCGTGGCGGCCGAGCACCTCTCGGCCGACTTCGAGCACCTGCGCTGGTTCGACCTTCCGGCCGGTGCCGTCAGCGGGTCCTGATCGGGGTGGCCGCGGTGACGGCGGCCACCTCCAGCGGGCCGTACAGGTGCGGGAACTCCTCGCCGGTCGTGGGGTCGCCCACCTCCCAGCGCAGCGGAGCGGTGAGCAGCGCGGGATCGACGGTCAGCAGGACCAGCCCGGCCTCGTGGTCGCCGTAGAACCGGCGCAGGACCCCGGGCCACTGCTCGGCCGTCGACAGGTGGATGAACCCCACCTCGGCGAGGGACAGGCCACGGGTCGACCGCTCGTACCGTCCGGACTGTCGTGCCGCGGCCCACTCGTCGGCGTCGGCGACGTGGAACAGGACGCCCTGCGTGCTCACGCGTCCCGCACCGAGAGCTCGGCGACGTACGGCACGACGTCGGCGATGGACTCGACCACCCGCGTGGGCCGGTAGGGGAAGGCCTCGACGTCCCCCGGCCGGGTGGAGCCGGTGGACACCAGCACCGTGCGCAGCCCGGCCTCCAGGCCGCTCTTGATGTCCGTGTCCATCCGGTCCCCGATCATGACGGTGGTCTCGGAGTGCGCTTCGAGACGGTTGAGCGCGCTGCGCATCATCAGCGGGTTGGGCTTGCCGATGAAGTAGGGAGTGCGCCCGGTCGCCGTGCTGATGAGCGCGGCCACCGACCCCGTCGCGGGCAGGGTGCCGTGGATGCTCGGCCCGCTCGGGTCGGGGTTGGTCGCGATGAAGCGGGCTCCCGCCTCGATGTGCCGGATCGCCTTGGTGATCGCCTCGAACGAGTAGGTCCGGGTCTCGCCGAGGACGACGTAGTCGGGGTCGCGGTCGGTGAGGACGTAGCCGACGTCGTGCAGGGCGGTCGTGAGCCCCGACTCCCCGACGGCGAAGGCGGAGCCCCCCGGACGCTGGTCGGCCAGGAAGTCCGCGGTCGCCAGGGCGGAGGTCCAGATGCAGGTCTCCGGCACGTCGATCCCGCTGCGCAGCAACCTGGCTCGCAGGTCGCGCGGGGTGAAGATCGAGTTGTTCGTCAGGACGAGGAACGGGCACCCGGAGGCCTTGAGGGCCTCGATGAACTCGGCCGCCCCGGGGATCGGCTCCTCCTCGTGGACGAGGACGCCGTCCATGTCGGTGAGCCACGTGTGGACCGGGCGCAGGGTCGTCATGTCGCCATTGTCCTCGGTCGTCCGCTGTCCGCGAGGCGGTCGTCCACCGTCGCCTCCCGCCCCGGTCGGCATAGGGTCGCCGGGTGACCCAGCGCATCCGCCCCGCGACCCCGCAGGACGTCCCGGCGATCGTCCGGATGGTCCGAGACCTCGCCGAGTACGAGAAGGCGCTGCACGAGGTCGACGCCACCGAGGAGCACGTCCGGGCGGCGCTCTTCCCGGACGACGGCGTGACGACGACCTTCGCGCACGTCGCGGAGGGCGACGGTCAGGTGGTCGGGATGGCGGTCTGGTTCCTGTCGTACTCGACGTGGACCGGGACGAACGGGGTGTGGCTGGAGGATCTCTACGTCGACCCGGCGCACCGTGGCTCGGGCCTGGGTCAGGACCTGCTCCGGACCCTCGCGCAGGTCTGCGTCGAGCGGGGCTACCACCGGCTCGAGTGGTGGGTCCTGGACTGGAACGCCCCGAGCATCGGCTTCTACGAGTCCATCGGGGCGCTCGCGCAGGACGAGTGGACCCGGTTCCGGCTCGACGGTGACGCGCTCGTCGCCCTGACGCGCCGCCCCTGACCTCGCGCAGCGCCGGCGCAGCGCGCGCACAGCAGACGGGAGAAGGCTCCGCCCGTGCCCGCAGCCGCGAGCGCGACCAGTCCCACGGGGCGAGCCTCAGCGCGTACTCGGCGTACTCGGCCCGGCGCGCCGACAACATCGTCGACGGCTGATGCCCACCCTGCCGCCGCGGTCCGTCAGTCCTCTGAGTCGGTCGCGGCGGCAGCGGTGCGCGCGTACGGCGTGAGCAGCTGGTCCACCGGCGCGTAGTCGTCGGTGAGGACCGGGGCGTCCCCGACCCAGGCCTCGAGGGCGGCGCCGTCGATGACCTCCCACTCCACCTCGCGCTCGGCGAGCCGGTCGGTCCAGGCGCTGCTGTCGATCGGTGCGTCCGAGGCGAGCACGACGAGGTTCCCCCCGCGGCGGCCGCCCGCAGTGCCCTGGCCGGCGACCGTTCCGGGTGTCGCGGCGAGTGCCACGTGGTCGAAGACCGTGGCCAGAGTCGCCGTCTCGGCCCGGGCGAAGCCGAGGGGGCCGTGGTCGATGAGGTTGGCCGCGTACACGCCGTCCGCCCGCAGCACCCGCTCGACGCCGAGGAGGGCCTCGCGGGTCGTGAGGTGCCACGGCACGCTGACCCCTCCGAACGCGTCCCCGACGACGAGGTCGAGGCTGTCGTCGGCCACCGCCCGCAGACCGCTGCGGGCGTCCTCGACCCGCACCCGCAGGTCCGGGCCGGTGCGCAGGCCGAGTCGCTCCTCGTCGACCGCGACGACCCCCGGGTCGATCTCCGAGACGGTGCTGACCGTGCCGGGGCGCTCGGCGGCGAGGAACCGAGGCAGGGTGAGCCCGCCGCCACCGAGGTGGTGCGCCTCCAGTGGGGTCCCCGCGGCGAACTGCGACTCCGTGGCGGCGGCGAGGGCTCGGATGTAGGCGAACTCGAGCCGGGTGGGGTCGTCGAGGTCGACGAACGAGTGCCGCAGGTTGTCCAGGACGAGGGTGCGACCGCGCGGGTCGTCCGCGTCGGACGCGACGACGGCACAGTGGTAGACGGTCTCGACGTCGCAGCTGCTCGGGGCGAGGGCGGCGCCGAGCCCGCCGAGGCCGACGACGACCGCGGCGGTGGCCGTGGCAGAGCGACGCGAACCGACCTGGGTGACGACCCCACCGGCGGCGAGCAGGACGCCGAGGCCGACCATGATCCAGGTGACCGGGACCCGGGAGATGAGGACGAACCCGGTGAGCACGGTGCCGAGGATCGCTCCGGTGGTGCCGATCCCGGAGAGCCGGCCGACGACCGACCCGGTCTCCGCGAGGGTCGAGAGGCGCAGCTTGGTCACCATGGGGGTCACCGCCGACAGCAGGACGCCCGGGACGACGATCGTCGCCGCGGCCGCGACGAGCAGGAACGAGCCCGCCGCCAGGGTGCCGGCAGCCCGCACGACGAACGGTGTGGCCGCGACGACGACGCCCGCCGCGAGGAGCAGGGGGCCCAGCAGGAGGCGGGCGTTGCGCTCGTCGGCCCAGCGGCCGCCGAGCCATGCTCCGAGGGCGATGGCCGCGAGCGCGAGCCCGATGACGAGGGTGCTCGTCTCGAGGGTGAGGCCGAGGTAGGGCGCGAGGAGGCGCAGGGCGACGATCTCGACGACGAGCACGGCCGCGGATGACCCGAAGACCAGCGCGGTGGCGGCCGTGCCACCGATGCCGGGCTCGTGCCGGTCGCCCTTCCTCACGACTCCGGGACGTTCGTCTCGAGCTCGGCGAGCCAGGCCGCGGCCGAGGCGTCCGAGGGCATCCGCCAGTCGCCACGGGGCGACAGGGCGCCGCCGTCGACGACCTTGGGTCCGTTCGGGAGGGCCGAGCGTTTGAACTGGTTGGCGAAGAACCGCCGCAGGAACACCTGCATCCAGCGGCGCACGGTGGCGAGGTCGTAGTCGGTGCGGTCACGCTCGGGGTACCCCGCGGGCCACTCGCCGACCGAGGCGTCACGCCAGGCGTGCTCGGCGAGGAAGGCGATCTTGCTCGGCCGGTAGCCGCGCCGCAGGACGTGGAAGAGGGTGAAGTCGTGCAGCGCGTAGGGCCCGATGGTGTCCTGCGTCGACTGGATCCGCTCGCCCTCCTTGGCCGGGACGAGCTCGGGGCTGATCTCGGTGTCGAGGATGCGCAGGAGGGTGCGTCCGGCCTCGTCGTCCCCGAGCTGGCCCGAGGAGACGACCCAGCGGATGAGGTGCTGGATCAGGGTCTTCGGCACGCCCGCGTTGACCCCGTAGTGCGACATCTGGTCGCCGACCCCGTACGTGCACCACCCGAGGGCGAGCTCGGACAGGTCGCCGGTGCCCAGGACGATGCCGCCACGGTGGTTGGCCGTGCGGAACAGCAGGTCGGTACGGAGCCCGGCCTGCACGTTCTCGAACGTCACGTCGTAGACCTCGTCGCCGTCGCCGGCCGGGTGGCCGAGGTCGCGCAGCATCTGGGTGGCCAGGGGGCGGATGTCGACGACGTCCCACTCGATGCGCAGGGACTCCATGAGGTGGATCGCGTTGTCCTTGGTGCCCGCGCTCGTCGCGAACCCCGGCATCGTCAGGCCGAGGACGTGGGTGCGGGGCAGTCCCAGCCGGTCGCACGCCTTGACGGCGACGATGAGCGCGTGGGTGGAGTCGAGCCCTCCCGAGACGCCGATGACGATGCGCGGCATCCGGGCCGGGTCGCCCCCGCCGATGGCCCGCATCCGCTGCTCGAGCGCGCTGACCTGGATGTTGTACGCCTCGTAGCAGTCGAGTGCGAGGCGGGCCTCGTCGTCGGGCACGAAGGGGAACCGGTCGACGACCCGCCGCAGCCCGAGGTCGCCCTCCGGCGGGCGGAGCCGGAACGGGACCACCCGGAAGCCGGCGTCGTCGGCGGAGTAGGCGCCGGCGTTGTCGTCGAAGGACCCCTGCCTGATCCGCTCCTGGCGGAGTCGGTCGAGGTCCACGTCGACGACCGTGCGGCGCGGGCCCTCGGGGAACCGCTCGGACTCGCCGAGGAGATCGCCCATCTCGTAGGCCATCGTCATGCCGTCCCACGACAGGTCGGTGCTGGACTCGCCGGCGCTCGCCGCGGCGTAGACGTAGGCGGCGTTGCACCGCGCGCTGGCCGACCGGGCCAGCAGGTGGCGGTCCTCCGCCCGCCCGACCGTGATGGGGGACGCCGACAGGTTGAGCAGCACCGTCGCCCCGGCCAGCGCGGCCTCGTGGCTGGGAGGCACGGGGACCCACAGGTCCTCGCACACCTCGGCGTGCACGACGAGCCCCGGCACGTCGTCGGCGGTGAACAGCAGGTCCGGGCCGAAGGGGACCTCGCCGTCGGCGTCGGCGCCCGGCCACCCCGCGCGGACGAGGAACTGGCCCTCCTGGCCGGTGCCGGCCGCGAACCAGCGCTTCTCGTAGAACTCGCGGTACGTCGGGAGGTAGGACTTGGGGGCGACGCCGAGCACCGCACCGCGGTGGATCGCGACGGCGCAGTTGTAGAGGCGGTGTCCGTGGCGCAGGGGGGCGCCGACGAGGACGAGGGGGGTCAGCCCGGCGGTGGCCTCCGCGATCGCGACGACGGCGTCGTCGACGGCGTCGAGGAGCACGTCCTGGAGCAGCAGGTCGTCGATCGCGTAGCCCGAGAGCGACAGCTCGGGGAAGAGTGCGACAGCGACGCCGTCGTCATGGCAGGCCCGGACCTGCTCGACGATGCGCCGCGCGTTCTCGGCGGGGTCGGCGAGGGCGACGGGGAGGGTGCACGCCGCGACCCGGGCGAACCCCTGGGCGTAGACGTTCCGGAACTCCATGCCCTGAGCCTATGGGGTCGAGGCGCACGCCCCGGTCTGGAAGGCTCCCGGTGCATGGCCCCCCTCCCCGCCGTCTCGCTGCACCCCGTCGACGCTGCGACCTGGCGTGACGTCGCGGAGGTCGCCCCGCTGCCGGACCAGGCCGCGTGGGTCGCGCCGGTGACCCGGTACCTGTGCCTCTGCGTCTACGACGGGCTCTGGCAGCCGCTCGCGATCCGGGAGGACGGCCGCGTGGTCGGCTTCGTCATGTGGGCCGTCGACGACGCCGATGGCAGCCACTGGATCGGGGGGCTCGTCGTCGACGCCGCCCACCAGGGCCGCGGGATCGGGCGCGCCGCCGTGCTCGCACTGCTCGCGCAGTTCGAGTCCTCGGGGAGCCACCGGGGGGCGGCGCTGTCGTACGACCCGGCCAACACCGCCGCCCGCGACCTCTACGGCGCCCTCGGGTTCGTCGAGACCGGCGAGCAGGACGATGGTGAAATCGTGGCCCGCCGGCCACCCGGCCCCGTCAGGGCGTGAGCAGGACCTTGCCGGTGGCACGGCGCTCCTCGACGGCGAGCAGGGCGATGGCGACCTCGTCGAGGCTCCGGACCTCGCCGATGACGGGGTCGACGGCCCCGGACTCCAGCAGCGGCACGAGGTCGTCCCACTGCCGCCGCAGGTAGCCGGTGCCCGGACCTGCCGGGTGCGTCCACCAGGCGCCCCAGCCCACCCCGACGACCGAGATGTTGCCCAGCAGCAGCCGGTTGACCTTGACCTCCGGGATGGACCCCGCGGTGAACCCGATGACGAGGTGACGCCCCCCGGGGGCGAGGGACCGCAGGGAGTCGGTGAGCCGGTCACCGCCGACGGGGTCGACGACGAGGTCGACGCCGCGACCCGAGGTGAGGTCGCCGACGGCGTCCTTGAACCCGTCCGCGGGCACGACGGCGTCGGCGCCGGCCGCCCGTGCCACGTCGCCCTTGGCATCGGTGGAGACCACCGCGATGACCCGGGCGTCCCAGGCCTTGGCCAGCTGGACGGCCGCCGTGCCGACGCCGCCCGCCGCCCCGTGCACCAGGACGGTGTCACCCGCGCGGATCCGGCCCCGTTCGCGGAGCGCGAAGTGACACGTGAGGTAGTTCATCGGCAGCGCCGCCCCCGCGGACCACGTCGTGGCGTCGGGCAGCGGGAAGACCATGGCCGGGTCGACGGCGACGGCCTCGGCGAAGCCCCCGAGGACGCAGAACGCCGCCACCCGGTCCCCGGGCGCGACGCCCGAGCCGGGGGGTGCCGACCGGACCCGCCCCGCGACCTCGGACCCGAGGACGAACGGCGGGTCGGGCCGCAGCTGGTACTCGCCGCGCGTGAGCAGGACGTCGGGGAAGCAGACCCCGGCCGCCGCGACGTCGAGAACGACCCGGGTCGGGGGGATCCCGGCGTCCTGCGGATCGGGGATGTCGACGACCTCGACGGCGCTGGGTCCGTCGAGCCGGGTGACCTGGGCTGCGCGCATCCTCCGATCGTAGGGACGTGGTCCCGGGGGTGAATGCTGCGTGACGTCCCGACGAGCCGACGAGTGGGCGTGTCGCGGGAATGCGCGGGGCCGTCGGCGGGCTTGCATTCCTTGTGCCCGCGCCCCGCCACCCCGCCCTCGCCACCGCCGCCCTCATCCTCGGCGGCATCGCCATCGGGACGACCGAGTTCGTCACGATGGGCCTCCTGCCGCAGATCGCCGACGGCGTCACCGTGTCGATCCCGGAGGCCGGGCACACGATCTCGGCGTACGCCGCCGGTGTCGTCGTCGGAGCCCCGCTCATCGCCGCGCTCGGCGCGACCCTGCCGCGCAAGGGGCTGCTGCTCGGGCTGATGGTGGCGTTCGCCGCCGGGAACGCGCTGAGTGCGATCGCCCCGACCTACGAGACCCTCGTCGGGGCCCGGTTCCTCGCCGGGCTGCCGCACGGCGCCTTCTTCGGCGTCGCCGCGCTGGTCGCCGTCGACCTCGCCCCGCGCGGCCGGGCCGGCCGGGCCGTCGGCACGGTGATGCTCGGGATCCCGATCGCCAACGTGCTCGGGGTGCCCGGCGCCACGTGGCTCGGGCAGCACGCCGGGTGGCGGTCCGCGTACTGGCTGGTGGCGGTCCTGGGCGTCGCGACGGTGGCGCTGGTCGCGGCCCAGGTGCCCCGGCTGCCGGGTGACCGGTCCCGCACGATGCGGGCCGAGCTGGCCGCGCTGAAGAACGTCCAGGTCCTGCTCACCCTCGCCGTCGGCGCGATCGGCTTCGGCGGGATGTTCGCCATGTACTCCTACATCGCGCCGACGGTCACCGAGGTCACCGGCCTGTCGGAGTCCGCCGTCCCCGTGTTCCTGCTCGTGTTCGGCGCCTCCGGCCTCGTCGGCAACGTCCTGGCGGGGCGCCTGGGCGACTGGTCGGTGCTCCGCTCGATCGTCATCGGGATGGTCGGGATCGCCGTCTCGCTGGCGCTCTTCGCCCTGGCTGCGCCCTACGCCGTGCCCGCGCTCGTCGTCCTCGCGATGACCTCGATCCTCGCCTCGATCCTCGTCATCAACCTCCAGCTGCGGCTCATGCAGGTGGCGGGGGCGGCCCAGACGCTGGCCGCCGCCGGCAACCACGCGGCGCTCAACCTCGCCAACGCGCTCGGCGCCTTCCTCGGCGGTGCCGTCATCGCGGGCGGCTACGGCTACACGGCCCCCTCGTGGGTCGGCGTCGGGCTCGCCGGACTCGGGCTCGGGGTGCTGGGGCTCTCGGTCGTCCTGCACCGCCGGGGGCGACCGGCCCGGTCCGTCGCTCCGCCGGAGCCCGCGGACGTCCCCGCCGGCGTCGCCTGAGGCCGGCCGCCCTCGGTGGGGGCCTAACCCTCCCGCAGGGCCTCGGCGAGCTGGTCGACGGTGGGAGAACCGGCCAACCCCTCCGGGGTGCGGTAGACACGGCAGGCGAGGGCGGGCGCCATCCCGGGCGCGGCGAAGGGGTCCCGTCCGGCGACGAGGACCGTGGGAGACCCCGTGAAGCCCAGACGCTCGGCGTCCTCGGTCGTCTCCACGGGGGTCGTCGTCACCCGCACCGCGATACCGGTGCGGGCGGCTGCCCGGTCCACCCGCGCCAGAGTGGTCCGCCAGCTCGGGCAGCCGTCGAAGTACAGCACGGTGACCTCTACGCTCATGCCCCCATCCTCCACCCCGGGTGTGGCCCGGCGCCGCCCGCGGACGTCCCCGCCGGCGTCGCCTGAGCCGCGGTACCCGGTGCGTCCTAGCGGCTCGCGACGGCAGCCGTGAGCCGTTCGGCGGCCAGCGCGACGGTGGCGCTCGGCGTCGCGAGGGTCATCCGCGCGAACCCGGCTCCCTCCCGGCCGAACCAGTGGCCAGGGCTCATGGCCACGCCGGCGTCCGAGCCCAGCCAGCCGGGGATCTCGCGGACCTCCAGGCCGAGCCCGCGCAGGTCCAGCCACGCGAGGTAGGTGCCCTCCAGCGGGGCGACGGGGATCTGCTGGGGCAACCGCTGGCGGAGCAGCTCGACGTTGTGCGCGACGAGCGCGAGGAGGCCGTCGAACCAGGGACCGCCGTGCCGGTAGGCCGCGTCGAAGGCGGCGAGGCCGAACACGTTGTTGCGGGTCAGGTGGAGCTGGGAGCTCCGGGACTCGAACCGGTCACCGACCTCTGCCCGGTCGGTGACCAGCAGGGTGTCGCACACCCCCGCGAGGCCGAAGCTCTTGATGGGGCCGTGGGCAGCCGCCCAGGCGACGTCGATGCCGCTCGCGGCCAGGGCGAACGGCACGAACCGGTGCGGTGGCAGGCTGATGTCGGCATGGATCTCGTCGACGAGGACGAAGACGTCGTGCTCCGCGCAGATCTCGGCGACCTGCCGCAGCTCGGCCGAGGTCCAGACCCGGCCGACCGGGTTGTGCGGGCTGCACAGGATGAGCATCCGGGTCGAGGGCTCGGCCGCCACGGCGGCCAGATCCTCGAGGTCGATCCGGTACCCCGTCGGGGTCGACGTGAGCGCGTTGCGGATCGGACGCCGACCGGCAGCCGTGACCAACGGCTTGAAGTCCGTGTAGACCGGGGGCTGGAGGATCACCCCGTCGCCGGGCGAGGTCATCTGCTCGATGAGCACCCCGACCGAGGTGCCGACACTCGGGCTGACCACGGTGCGCAGGCCCTCGCCACTCCAGCCGTGCCGGGCCGCCATCCAGGCCCAGAACGCCTCGCGGATGGTGTCGGACCTCATCTCGTAGCCGTACCACCCGGTTCCGGCCCGGGCGCGCAGCGCAGCGGTGACCTCCGGGGCCAGATCGACGTCGGGCTCGGCGATCCACAGCGGGAGCACGCCCTCGCTCGTCCCGAAGTGGCGCTGCAGCGTCGCGGGGTCGCTGCCCTGACGGTGGCCCGTCTCCGGACCGTCGGCGGTGCGTGGCGTCGTCATGCCCGGCCTCCTGCTGACCCGTCGGAGGTCAGGGCTCCATCATGGCGCAGCCCGATGGCGGCGTATCAGGACGGCGGGGCATCCGGGGGTGGCGACCACCACCGACAGTGGCCGGGCCTCGCCGGGCTCTGGGCGTGCGTCGCCCAGGGGCCGATCAGCCAGGCTCGTAGGCTGTCGTCATGCCAGCCACCGTGACGTGCAGCGTCGAGGGCGGCATCGCCCAGGTCCGCCTCGACCGACCCGACAAGCTCAACGCGCTGACGCTCGACACCCTCGAGGGGCTCGTCGAGACCGCGCGCACGCTGAGCCGCGACCGCACCCTGCGCGGGGTGGTCATCGGCGGTGCGGGCGAGTCGTTCTGTGCCGGCCTCGACTTCGCCACCGTCCTCAGCGACCCGCCCCGGGTCGCGCGCGCGTTCGTCCCACGTCCCTGGCGGGGCACCAACCTCTTCCAGGAGGCGTGCTGGGCGTGGCGCCGGCTGCCGGTGCCGGTCGTGGCGGCCGTCCACGGCCACTGCTACGGCGGGGGGCTGCAGATCGCCCTCGCCGCCGACCTGCGGATGACGACCCCGGACGCCCGCTGGTCGGTGCTCGAGGCGAAGTGGGGGCTCATCCCGGACATGAGCGGCGTCCAGGCTCTCGCCCAGCAGGTGCGGATGGACGTCGCGAAGCGGCTCACGATGACCGGTGAGGTCGTCTCCGGCGAGCGGGCGGTCGAGCTGGGGCTCGCCAGCGAGGTGCACGACGAGCCCTTCGTCGCCGCCACGAGGTTCCTGGAGGAGGTCGCGACCCGCTCGCCCGACTCCGTGGCCGCGACGAAGCGGCTGTTCGACCGCACCTGGTCGGCCTCGCCACGCCGCACCTTCGCCCGCGAGCGGCTGGAGCAGGCCCGGCTCCTCGGCCGTCGCAACACGACGAGCGCCCGCGAGGCGGCGCTGCGGCGGGAGCGGCCGAGCTTCGGCCCGCGGGCGCGATGACCGGCGCCGGCGCAGCGGTCCGGCACGTCTCGTGCACGCTGTGCGAGGCGATGTGCGGGCTCGAGGTGACCCTCGACGCGGGGGGTCGCGTGGCGGGCATCCGTGGCGACGCCGCCGACCCGCTCTCCCGGGGCCACCTGTGCCCCAAGGCGTTCGCGCTGCCGGAGATCCAGGACGACCCCGACCGGCTGCGCCGGCCGCTCGTGCGCGGCGCCGACGGCGAGCTCCACGAGACGACCTGGGACGTGGCGGTCGCCCGGGCGGCCGAGCTGTTGGCCGGCGTGCAGCGGGAGCACGGCGACGATGCGCTGGCGGTCTACCTCGGCAACCCGAACGTGCACAGCCTCGGCGCGCTGACGCACCACCCCACGCTCGTGCGGCTCCTGCGGACCCGCAACCGGTACTCGGCGACGTCGGTCGACCAGCTGCCCCACCACGTCGTGGGGTGGGCGCTGTACGGCCACCAGTTCCTCCTCCCGGTGCCGGACATCGACCGCACCGACCTCCTCGTCCTGATCGGCCACAACCCGATGGCCTCCAACGGGTCGCTGTGGACGGTGCCCGACTTCCCGCAACGGCGCCGCGAGCTGGCATCCCGCGGGGGCCGACTCGTCGTCCTCGACCCGCGACGCACCGAGACCGCGAAGGTCGCCGACGAGCACCACTTCGTCAGGCCCGGCTCCGACGCCACCGTCCTCCTGGCGCTCGTCCGCGAGGTCCTGGCCTCCGGGCGCGCTCGTCCCGCCCCGTACATCGACGGGGTCGAGGCGGTCCGCGTCGCCGTCGAGCCGTTCACGCCCGAGGTCGCGGAGCGGGCCAGTGGGATGTCCGCCGACGCCGTGCGAGGCCTCGCCGTGGCGCTGCTCGACGCCCCGTCGGCCGCGGTCCACGGTCGGATGGGGGTCTCCACCCAAGGCTTCGGCGTCGTCTGCCAGTGGGCGGTCCAGGTGCTCAACGCGCTGACCGGCAACCTCGACCGTGCGGGCGGGACGATGTTCACGACGCCGGCGGTCGACCTGGTCGGCCGTGGTCTGCTCGGCCCTGGAGGGTTCTCACGCAGGCGGACCCGCGTGCGTGGGCTGCCCGGGTTCGGAGGCGAGCTGCCGGTCTCGGCGTTGGCCGAGGAGATGGCGACGCCCGGCGCCGGGCAGGTCCGGGGGTTGCTCACGATCGCCGGCAACCCGGTGTCGTCGACGCCCGGGGGGCACCGGCTCGACGCGGCGGTCGCGGGCCTCGATGCCGTCGTGTGCGTGGACATGTACCTCAACGAGACGACCCGGCACGCCGACGTCGTGCTCCCGCCGACGGGCCCGCTGGAGCGCGACCACTACGACCTCGTCTTCCACCTCCTCGCCGTCCGCGACACCGCGCGCTTCTCGCCCGCGCTGCTGCCGAAGGACCCAGGCGGGCGGCACGACTGGCAGATCGCCCGCGACCTCGGCCTCGCCTACCTCGCTGCCCGGGACGGGCGCCGACGCGCGTCCGTCGCCCGGGGCTCGCTCCTCGCACGGGCGCGGCTACGGACCTCGCCGACGCGGCAGCTCGACCTGCTGCTGCGCACCGGGGGCGCGGGGCTGTCGGTCCGCAGGCTGCGCGCTGCCGGCTCCGGCGGGCTGGACCTCGGGCCGCTGCGGCCACGGCTCCCCGGCCGGCTCCGGACGCCGCACCGCCGGGTCGACCTCGCGACCGCCGTCGCCATCGACGACCTGGCGCGGGTCCTGGCCGCTGCCGATGGGCGAGGTGCCGATGGCGGGCTGCTGCTCGTCGGCCGCAGGCACCAGCGGGACAACAACTCGTGGCTCCACAACTCCGCCGTGCTGACCAGGGGGCGACCGCGCCACGCCCTGCTCGCGCACCCCCGCGATCTCGCGGCGCGCGGAATCAGCGACGGCTCCATGGTGCGCGTCGCGTCGGCCGTGGGCGCCGTCGAGGTGGAGGTGACCGCCACCGAGGACGTCATGCCCGGTGTCGTCTCACTCCCGCACGGCTACGGTCAGTCGCGCCCCGGGGTCCGGCTGGCCCGCGCGTCGACGCTGCCCGGGGTCTCGGTGAACGACCTCACCGACCCGGGGGTCACCGAGGCCGTCTCGGGCAACGCCGTGCTCAACGGCGTCCCCGTGACGCTCGCGGCCGCGTCTGCCTGACCGGCAGGAGGAAGAGCGCACGCGAGCTGGCCGCGCAGGCGGGCCCGGAGCGCCCACCCCAGCAGCACCACGCCACCCGCGGCGAGCGCCGGCTGGACCGGCGCGAACCACTGGAGCGCTCCGCTGTACCCCAGCGCAATGAGCACGAGCTTGTTGCAGACCGGGCAGCCGACGGCGAAGAACGCGAGCAGCCCCCCGGCCGTGCCCTTGCGGTTGATCGCGGACTCGGCCGGGTCGACCCCGGGCTCACGCACGTAGGTCGCGAGCAGCAACCCGCCGAGCACCGAGGTGACGGCGAGGACCGGCCAGGCCCACCACGTCGTCGGGATCTCGCGCCCGAAGATCGGCGTCGGCAGCATCGCCGTCGGCACGGCGATCGCGAGAGCGGTGCCGGCCGCGCCGAGCGCCGCCGCCCACCACCGTCGGGCGGTCCAGGTCCTCAAGGCGTCGAGCATCACGTCACGATACCCCGCCAGGTATACGGCCGGAGGTCGGGGGGCGGCGCGCACAGCCGGCGCTCGGCCGGCGAGGTTAGGGTCACGGGCATGGACTTCGCCCCGTCCGCCAGAGCCGCCGACCTCGCCGCGCGGGTCCGCACCTTCGTCGACACCGAGGTGGCGCCGGTGGAGGCCCGGCTGGTCGCCGACGTCGCCGCCCGGCGCTCCCGCGGCGAGGACCCCTGGCCGCCGATCCCGGCCGTCGAGTCCCTGAAGGCCGGAGCCCGGGCGCAGGGCCTGTGGAACCTCTTCCTCCCGGCGGACGAGGGTGACGAGTGGGCGCGGCGGTTCGGCACCGACGGCGGCACCGGCCTGACCACCCTCGACTACGCGCACGTCGCCGAGCAGACCGGCCGCTCGACGCTGGCTCCCCTCGTCCTCAACTGCAACGCCCCCGACACCGGCAACATGGAGGTGCTGCTGCGTTACGGCACCCCCGAGCAGCAGGAGCAGTGGCTCGTCCCCCTGCTCGACGGCCACATCCGCAGCGTCTTCCTCATGACCGAGCCCGGGGTCGCCAGCTCGGACGCGACGACGATGGCCGCCACCGCGGCACTGGACGGCGACGACGTGGTCCTCGACGGCCGCAAGTGGTGGACCACCGGAGCCGGCCACCCCGACAGCCGCCTCGGCATCTTCATGGGCCTCACCGACCCCGACGGTCCCCGGCACCGGCAGCACTCGATGGTCCTGGTCCCGATGGACGCTCCGGGCGTCACGGTCCAGCGGATGCTCTCGGCCCTGGGCCACCAGGACGAGCCGCTCGGCCACGGCGAGGTCACGCTCGAGCAGGTCCGGCTGCCGGCGGCCAACGTCCTCGTCGGCCCGGGCCGGGCGTTCGAGATCGCGCAGGGCCGCCTCGGTCCCGGCCGGGTGCACCACTGCATGCGCCTCATCGGCCTCGCCGAGAAGGCCCTCGAGCTCGCGTGCGAGCGGTCGACGACGCGGGTCGCGTTCGGCAGGCCCCTCGCCGACCTGGGCGGCAACCGGGAACGGTTGGCCCGGGCCCGGATCGCGATCAACCAGGCGCGCTTCCACGTCCTGCACGCGGCGTGGAAGCTCGACACCGTCGGCATCGAGGGCGCCCTCTCCGAGGTCAGCGAGATCAAGGCGGCCGTGCCGCAGATGGCGTGCGACGTCATCGACCTCGCCATCCAGCTGCACGGGGGAGCGGGGATGAGCGAGGACACCCCGCTCGCCGCCGCCTACGCGGGCGCCCGCAGCCTCCGGCTCGCCGACGGGCCCGACGAGGTGCACCTCGGCGTCGTCGCCCGCCACCTGCTGGCGCCCTACCGCGCGGCGAGCGGGGCGTCCCGATGAGCCGCCGCGCCCTCGTCACCGGCGGAGCCTCGGGGCTCGGCCGGGCGCTCGCCGCGCTGCTCGTGGCGCGCGGTGACCGGGTGCTCGTCGTCGACCTCGCCGACGACCGCCCCGCCGCCGTCCCCGCGGGTGCCGAGTACCGCCGCCTCGACGTGCGCAGCCAGCAGGACTGGGACGCCACGCTCGCCTGGGTCCGCGAGAGCTGGGGCGGCCTCGACCTGCTCGTCAACAACGCGGGGGTCGCCACCGGCGGCCGCATCGACGTCGAGTC
Source organism: uncultured Actinomycetota bacterium (assembly GCA_963815545.1). Lineage (GTDB taxonomy): Bacteria > Actinomycetota > Actinomycetes > Actinomycetales > Dermatophilaceae > Phycicoccus. Next base: position 438,763 of record CAWFGY010000011.1, on the reverse strand, counting down.
GATGGCCGACTGGGAGCGCGTCGTCGACATCAACCTCCTCGGCCCCGCCCGCGGCTGCCACACGATGACGCCCCTGCTCAAGGAGCAGCGCTCTGGGCACATCGTCAACGTCGCCTCGCTCGCCGGGCTGGTGCACGGCCCGGGGATGGCGAGCTACAACGCGACCAAGGCCGGGGTCGTCGCGTTGAGCGAGACCCTCGGCTTCGAGCTCGGACCCTGGGGGATCGACGTCTCCGTCGTGTGCCCCGCGTTCTTCCGGACCAACCTGCACGAGTCCTTCGCCGGCAAGGACACCGCGATGCACGAGGCCGGGGTGCGCCTCATCACCCAGGCCGGTGCCGACGCCGACGAGGTCGCCCGGACCGTCCTCGACGGCATCGACAAGCGCCGCTCCGTCATCCTCACCGACCGGCTCGGCCGGCAGGCCTACTACGGCAAGCGCTTCGCCCGGCCGCTGTACGACCGGATGATGGTGGCCCAGGCCAGGCGCCTCGCCCGCAAGGCCGGGCAGGACCCCGACGAGTACCTGCCGTGAGCGCACCGGCCGCGGGCCCGGTGCGCGACGAGGACGCCTTCGACGTGGCGCGGGCCGCCGCCTGGGTGCGCGCGCACACCGCCGACCCGGCCGGGCTCGACGGCGACCCGCAGGTGCGCCAGTACGCCGGTGGCGCGAGCAACCTCACCTACCTGCTGCGCTGGCCCGCGCGGGACCTCGTCCTGCGGCGCCCGCCGGCCGGGACGAAGGCCAGGGGCGCCCACGACATGCACCGCGAGCACGACCTCCAGGCCGCCCTCGCGCCGGTGTTCCCGCTCGTGCCGGCGATGGTCGGGTACTGCGGCGACGACGCCGTCATCGGCTCCGAGTTCTACGTCATGGAGCGCATCGAGGGGACCATCCTGCGCACGGAGGTCCCCGCGGACCTCGGCCTCGACGAGCACGGGGTCCGCCGTCTGTGCGAGAACGCCGTCGACGTGCTCGTGACGCTGCACGAGGTCGACGTCGCCGCGGCCGGGCTCGCGGCGCTGGACCGTGGGGACGGGTACGTCGAGCGTCAGGTCGGTGGCTGGGCCGGCCGCTTCCGCCGGGCCCACACCCCGGACGTGCCCGACCACGAGGCGACGATGGCCTGGCTCGCGGCGCACCGGCCACCCGACCGCCCGCACGCCCTCATCCACAACGACTTCCGCTTCGACAACCTCGTGCTCGCCCCCGGCGACCCCACCCGCGTCGTCGGGGTCCTCGACTGGGAGCTCGCGACGGTGGGCGACCCGCTCATGGACCTCGGTGCGGCGCTGGCGTACTGGGTGCAGGCGGACGACGACCCGATGCACCTCGCGCTCCGGCTCCAGCCGACGCACACCCCGGGGATGCTGACCCGCGACGAGGTCGTCACCCGGTACTGCACGGCGCGCGGGCTCGACCTCTCGGACGGGGACCGCCTGTTCTACGAGGTGTTCGGGCTGTTCCGCCTCGCGGCCATCGCCCAGCAGATCTACTACCGCTTCCACCACGGGCAGACGACGAACCCCGCGTACGGCGCCTTCCGGTCCGTCGTCGCCCACCTCGACCGACGCTGCGCCGCCCTCCTGGCAGGCTGACCACCGACCCCGACCGAAGGAACCTCCATGCCGACGACGATCATCACCGGTGCCAGCTCGGGTCTCGGTGCCGAGATGGCCCGCCAGCTCGCCGCCCGCGGGTGGGACCTGTGCCTCGCCGCCCGCCGTCTCGACCGCCTCGAGGAGCTGCGCGACGAGATCGTCGACCGCACCGGGCGCCGGGTCGAGGTCCGGGCCCTCGACGTCGCCGACGACGACGCCGTCTTCGAGACCTTCCGCGGCTTCCGCGACGACGTCGGCACCATCGACCGGGTCGTCATCAACGCCGGGCTCGGCAAGGGCGCCCCGATCGGGACCGGCCGCTACGACGCGAACCGGCAGACGGCGATGGTGAACTTCGTCGCGGCGCTGGCGCAGGCCGAGGCGGCGATGGAGATCTTCCGCGACCAGAAGCGCGGCCACCTCGTGATGATCTCGTCGGTGTCGGCCATGCGTGGCATGCGCAAGACGGTCACGACGTACGCGGCGACCAAGGCCGGGGTCGCGACGCTGGCCGAGGGCATCCGCAACGAGATGCTCGGCGAGCCGGACCTCGACATCCGCGTCTCGGTCATCTACCCCGGCTACATCCGCTCCGAGATGAACGAGCGGGTGTCGCACACCCCGTACATCGTCGACACCGAGACCGGCGTGCACGCGATGGTCGAGGCCATCGAGAAGGAGAAGGCGCACGCGCTGGTGCCGCCCTGGCCCTGGGTGCCGGTCGGCAAGGCGATGCGGCACGCGCCGCTGCGGGTCGTGCGCAGGCTCATGTGACGGCGCCGTCGCGCTCCCGCTCTGCCCGCAGGGCAAGGTAGACGGCCCGCACCCCGACGGCCCGCTCGAGCTCGCGGGTCACGAGGGAGAAGAACTGGCGACGGTAGGTGTCGTCGGTGACGGCGTTGACGGTGAAGTACAGCCCGGAGAACGCCGCCAGGAAGAACGACACCTTGACGAGCTCGGCCGAGACGCTGCTCACGTAGGGGACGTGGTGCGTCGCCTCGAGCGTCGTCCACGCCAGCTGGGTCTCCTGGCCCATGATGATCGACCCGAAGAGCAGGAGGAACACGAACACCCCGGCCACGAGGGCGAACACCTGCACGAGCTGGATGACGAGCAGCGCGAGGATGAGGTTCCACCGCTCGAACCCGGCGATCCGCGCGTACGCGGCAGGGTCGGCGTCCTCGTCGGCCACGAGCCGTCCGCAGGTCTCCTCCATCGGTGTCCCCGCGCACGTCCGGAGCAGGAAGTCGCCGTCGACGGCGTCGTCGAGCTCGTCGACCTCCTCGGGCAGGCGGACGAGGAGGAAGACGACGCCCGACCCGAGCAGCAGCAGCGCCACCACCCAGTGCGTGGCGAAGGTCAGGCTCGCCGTCATCTGCCAGGCCTCGGCGTTGATGAAGAGGAAGGCGACGAAGACGAGCAGCAGCGGCAGCGCCCGGGTCAGCGTCGACGCCAGCAGCCGGACGCTCGTGAGGGTCCGCACCGCGGCGAAGGTGAGGATCGGCCGGGCGCGCAGGGCCGTCGACACGTACCCGAGGCCGACGACGACGGCCAGCGACAGCCAGAGCGCGGGGGCGGCGCTCACCTGGTGCGACACCCACCCGAGCAGGCCTCCGAGCGCGCCCGTGACGACGAGGACCAGGACGAGAAGGGGCAGCGCCCGCCGGGGCCGGAGCGCGGCCCGGGCGGCGGCGCGTTCGGCGGGGACGAAGTACGACAGGCCGTTGCCGAGGAACCAGCGCTCCGTGGCGGCGAGCGGGTCGCGCTCGGCCCGGCGTCGCGGCAGCCGGGGGCGACGCCGGTCCGGGGTGCTCATGGCCGCAGAGCCTACGATGCGCCTCGTGGACGGCAGCGAGGCTTCGATGACCGCTCGGGCGGCCGAGGGCCCGGCGGGGTCGCGGGTCGTCGTGCTCGGCCGGCTGCCCGGCGACGCCGTCGAGCGGCTCCGGGCGAGACACACCGTGCACTACCGCGACGAGGACAGCACGGCCCCCGTCGACGAGCTGCTCCGGCTCGTCAGCGGTGCCGACGCCCTCGTCGTGACCCTGGGGCACCGCGTCGACGCGGCCGTCCTCGATGCCGCCGGGCCGCAGCTGCGGGTCGTCGCGAACGTCGCCGTGGGCTACGACAACCTCGACCTCGAGGCCTGCCGCGAGCGGGGCGTCCTGGTGACGAACACCCCCGGGGTGCTCACCGACGCGACCGCCGACCTCGCGTTCGCCCTCGTCCTCATGGTCACGCGGCGGCTCGCCGAGGCCGAGCGCGAGGTCCGCAGCGGGCAGACCGCGGGCTGGGGCATGTTCCACCTGCTCGGCACCTCCGTGCAGGGCAAGGTGATCGGCGTCCTCGGGCCGGGGGCGATCGGGCTCGCCACGGCCCGCAGAGCCCGCGCGTTCGGGATGGACGTGCTGCTCTCGGGCCGGTCGGCGCCCGACCCCGCCGACGTCCGCGCGCTCGAGGCGCGGGTCGTTCCGTTCGAGCAGCTGCTCGCCTCGTCCGACGTCGTGTCCGTCCACACCCCGTTGACGCCCTCGACGCGGCACCTGGTCGACGCGAGCGCACTGGCCCTGATGAAGCCGACCGCCTACCTCGTCAACACCGCCCGCGGCCCCGTCGTCGACGAGGCCGCGCTCGTCGACGCGCTGGAGGCCGGGACGATCGCCGGGGCGGGGCTCGACGTCTTCGAGGACGAGCCACGGGTGCATCCGGGCCTGCGGGAGCGGGACGACGTCGTGCTCCTGCCGCACATCGGGTCCGCGACGATCGAGACCCGGACGGCGATGGCCGACCTCGCGGCCGACAACGTCCTGGCGGTGCTCGGTGGGGGCGCGGCGCTCACCCCGGTGGGCTGAGCCGCTCGCGGGCGATCCGGGCGCCCACCTCGCGGAGCAGTGCGGCGGCGTCCGTCATCGACCGCGCGGGGTCGGGCTCGAGCTCGCTCAGCGAGTAGGCGGCGTCGAGGCCGAGCGCATCGATCTCGTCGTCGCTCAGCGTGGTCCGGCCGCACACGGCGACGGCTGGTACCCCGTGGGCCGCCGCCCGGCGGGCGACGCCGGCCACCGCCTTCCCCGTCGCCGTCTGCGCGTCCAGGGACCCCTCGCCCGTGATGACGAGGGTCGCGCCGGCGAGCCGGGCGTCGAGGCCGACGAGATCGAGCACGACGTCGACCCCCGAGCGCCGCTGCGCACCGAGCGCCGCGACCAGCGCGAAGCCCACGCCGCCGGCAGCCCCGGCCCCCGCCACTGTCGCGCTCCCCGGGTCGAGGACGTCGGCCCATCGGGTGAGGGCGGCCTCGAGGCGGTCGACGTCCTCGGGGGTCGCCCCCTTCTGCGGCCCGAAGACGGCGGCCGCGCCACGGGGGCCCAGCAGCGGGCTCGTCACGTCGGCCGCGAGCACGAGGTCGACGTCGAGCAGCCGCGGGTCGAGCCCGCGGAGGTCGACCCGCGCCACCCGGGCGAGCCCCGCCCCGCCGTCCGGGACGGGGTTCCCCTCGGCGTCGAGGACCCGCGCGCCGAGCGCCGCCAGCATCCCGGCCCCGCCGTCGGTGCTCGCCGAGCCGCCGACGCCCACGACGAGGAGCCGTGGGCGCAGGCCGAGCGCGGCGCCGATGACCTCGCCGAGGCCGCGGCTCGTGGCCTCCAGCGGCCGGGCCACCCCGTCCGGCAGCCGGCCGAGCCCGCACGCGTCGGCCAGCTCGACGACGACCGAGCCGGCCGCCGACCGCGCCATCGTCGCGCGCACGGGCTCACCCGTCGGGCCGTGGACCACCGCGGGGACCGGGGTGTAGCCCGCGGCGAGGGCCGCGGCGACCGTGCCCTCGCCACCGTCGGCCACCGGCACGACGTCGACCTCGGCGTCCGGGAGCACCGCCAACACGCCGGCGCGCAGCGCCTCGGCCACCTCGACCGAGGTCAGCGACCCCCGGAACGCGTCGCTGGCCACGACGACGCGCGCCCCGGGTGGCCGGCGTCCGCTGGTGGTCACAGGGTGCGGTGCATGACGTGGAGACCGACCCGGCCGTGTCGTCGGGACGTGAACGCCTCGGGCACCGTCCCGACGATGTCGAAGCCGAGGTCCCGCCACAGGGCGACCGCCCCGGCGTTGGTCTCGACGACCGCGTTGAACTGCATCGCGGCGTAGCCCCGTGCGGCAGCCCACTCCAGGACCCACACGCCGAGGGCCCGCCCGACGCCGCGGCCGCGGGCCTGCGGAGCGACCATGAACGACGCGGTCGCCACGTGCCGGCCGCGTCCGGGCCGGTTCGGGCCGCTCTTGGCGGACCCGAGGAGCATCCCGGATGCGTCGTCGACGGCGACGACCGTCACGCCCGGCGCCGGCTCGTCCCAGAGGGTGCGGACCGCGGTGTCGTCGAGGTCGTCGGGGTAGGCGTAGGTCTCACCGTCGTCGACGATGCCCCGGAACACGGGGACGAACGCGGGCCAGTCGGGGTCCTCGATGGGGCGGATGAGCACGGCGCCAGCCTAGGTCGGTCACCCGTCCGGGTCGCGCAGGTGCAGCCAGGGCCGGCTGAGCCGGAAGCGTCGGCCCGAGATCTCGTCGACGTCGATGACGACGACGCGGTACTTCTCCTCGGCCACCCAGGGCCGCACCGGCAGCTCCTCGGCCTCGTCGGCCTCGGGCCCCTCCAGCGCCCGGGCCCGACCGCGGACGACGACGCTGTGCGCCTGCTCGTCGCCGACCTCGTCGATCTCGAACGCCACGTCGGAGTCCATCTTCAGGCCGAGCAGCTTGCTGCCCTCGTTGGTGCGGAAGACGATGCGGTGCCGCGTGTCGACCGCATAGTTGACCGGCACGAGGTGGACCTCGTCGGCGAGGTGGAAGGCCAGCCGCCCCAGCTCGTGGCTGCGCAACAGGTCCCAGGACTCCTCCGTGGAGAGCTCGGTGACGGGTGACTCGGCCATGGTGACCTCCTCGTGGTGGCGCCGGCTCGGGACCGGTTTCCTACTACGGAGTGTAGTGAGAGCGGGTCGCGGCGGCCAGCCGTGGCGCAGGTAGCGTGCGCCACATGCGACACGAGGCAGGGTCCGAGGAGGCCGTCGGGTCCGCCGTCGAGGCGGTCGTGGTCGTCGGCGCGGGCCCCGGCGGGCTCGCCGTGGCGGGTGCGCTGCGGGCACGTGGCGTCGACGCCCTGGTCGTCGACGCGGCCCCGGGCGTGGGTGACCGGTGGCGCTCCCACTACGACCGGCTGCACCTGCACACGCCACGGCGGTGGTCCTCGCTGCCCGGCTACCCCATCCCGCGGCGGTACGGGCGATGGGTGGCTCGCGCCGACGTCGTCCGCTACCTCGAGGAGTACGCGGCCCACCACCGGCTGCGCCTGCGGCTGGGCGTCGCGGTCGGACGCATCGACCGGGTGGGCGGCGACGCCCCGTCCGGCCGCTGGCGGGTCACCCTCGCCGACGGGGCCACCCTGCAGGCCCACGACGTCGTCGTGGCGACGGGGTACAACCACACCCCGGTGACGCCCGACTGGCCGGGGCGCGACACGTACACCGGGCAGCTGCTCCACGCGCGCGACTACCGCAACGGGGCGCCGTGGGCCGGGCGGGACGTCCTCGTCGTCGGCACCGGCAACACCGGCACCGAGATCGCCACCGACCTCGCCGAGCACGGAGCGGCCACGGTCCGGCTGTCGGTGCGCACCCCGCCGCACATCCTCGCCCGGGACCGGTTCGGGGTCCCGGCCCAGGCCACCGGCATCGCCGTCCGCCGGCTGCCGCCGCGGCTCGTCGACCGGGTGGCCGGCGTCCTCGCGGCGGTCCAGGAGCCGGACCTGAGCGAGCACGGGATGCCCCGAGCCGGCCGGGACCTCTACACCCGGACCCTCGAGGGGCGGGTGCCGGTGCAGGACGTCGGCATCGTCGACGCCATCCGCTCCGGGCGGGTCCGGCCGGTCGCGGCGCTGGAGTCCTTCGACGGCGACGAGGTCGTCCTCACGGACGGCACCCGGCTGCGCCCGGCGCTCGTCGTCGCTGCGACGGGCTACCGGGCGGCGCTCGAGCCGCTCGTCGGGCACCTCGGCGTGCTCGGCGAGCACGGCCTGCCGACGGTCCGCGGAGCGAGCCGCCCCGAGGCCCGGCCCGGGCTGTGGTTCACCGGGTTCACCAACCCGATCTCCGGGATGCTGCGCGAGCTGGCGATCGACGCCGGCCGCATCGCCGCCGCGATCAGTGCGGGAGGCGCTCGACCCCGAGGGTGAAGTCGTGGACCCGGAGCCGGGCGGCGAGCGGGGCGCCGATGCCCGTCGCCGGGGTCAGCACACCGGCCGTGTCCGGCAGTCCGGCGTCGTCCTCCGCGAGCGCCAGCGCTGCCTGGCCGAGCATGATCGCGGTGCCCGAGTACCCCGGGTCGTAGGGCGCGGCGACCGTCGCGCGGTAGCGGGCGCCGTTCGTGGCCTCGGCGGTCACCTCGAACCGGAACCGGCCCTCGGCCATCTGCTGCTGGGTGGGACCCTCGCCCGGTGCGGGCAGGACCCGGTCGAGCATCGCCCGGGTCGGGGCGAAGGACAACGCGGCGAACCCCGCCAGCAGCCCGGCGGAGACGGCGCTCGCCGTCAGCGCTCCGCGGGGGCCGGACCCGTAGTCGGAGTGCTCCGAGTACCGGAACCCCTCGCCGTACCCGAGCAGGGACGCCGACCGCGCGACGATGCGGGTGTTGAACGAGGCCATGATGAACGGCCCGGTGAAGTGCCGGTTGTCGGGGTCCCGGCGAACGGGGGAGGCGGCGGCGACGCGGTCGCGCAGGCCGCCGAGGCCACCGCGGCGCGGCGAGCGGCCGGCGTCCGGAGCGCGGGAGGGCCGGCCACCGTCGGCCAGCGCCCACGGGTCGCCGACGATGCGCCGGGTCGACGGGTCGGCGCGCATCTCGATGGCCTGGGTGCGCGCGGTGTCGACGGTGCCGCCGCTCGGCGCTCCCTTGAGGGTGCGGACCGCGAGCCGGGTGCGGCCGAGCTCGGCCCCGTCGGCGCGGGCAGCGTCGGCACAGAGCAGGACGCCGAGGTCGCTCGGGATGGAGTCGAACCCGCAGGCGTGGACGACGCGGGCCCCGGAGCGCTTGGCCGGCTCGTGGTTGGCCGCGATGCTGCGGTGGACGAACAGCACCTCGCCCGCGAGGTCGCAGTAGTGCGTCCCGGCGCGGGCGCACGCGGCCGCCAGCGGTGCCCCGAACTTGGCGTACGGCCCGACGGTCGTGACGACGACCCGGGCGCGGGCCGCGAGGTCGGCCACCGCGTCCTCGTCGAGGGCGTCGACGACGAGCAGCGGCCAGTCGGCGGCCCCCCATCCGAGGTCGGTGCGGACGGCCTCGAGCCGTTCCTTCGAGCGCCCGGCCAGCCCGATCCGCGTCCCGGCCGGGGCGTGCCCCGCGAGGTGCGCCGCGGTGAGCCGGCCGGTGAACCCGGTGGCGCCGAAGAGGACGATGTCGAGCTCACGGGTGGCGTCGGTCATCCGCCCAACCTAGCCTCCGCGTTTTCCCCACTTCTCATGCCGGCGTCCGCTCGCCGCGCCGGAGAACGGCGGGTCGCGCGGACGGGAGCATGAGAAGTGGGGTCAGGAGGGGAGGGTGGGGTAGCCGGTGCGCAGGACCTCGGCGTAGCGCTCGCGGACCTCGGCGCCGCGGCCGGCGGCCACCGGGTCCAGCGTGACCTCGACCGCGACGTCCCAGTCGGGCGCGGTGCTCGATCCGCTCAGTGCCCAGGCCGCCTGCCGGGCCGCGCCGACCGCCACGTACTCGCCGGGGGCGGGCACGGCCACCGGCACCCCGAGCAGGTCGGGGGCGATGCCCCGGACCGCGCGGGAGGCGGCGGCGCCGCCGATGAGGAGGACGCGCTCGACCGGGCACCCGGCCTCGCGCACCGCGTCGACGGCGCTCGCCAGCCCCAGGAGCATGCCCTCGACGACCGCCCGGGCGAGGTTCTCGGGGGTCGCGTTGGTGCGGGTCAGCCCGTGGACCGAGCCGGTGGCCGTCGGCAGGTTGGGCGTGCGCTCGCCGTCGAGGAACGGGACGAGGGTCAGGCCGCCGGCGCCGGGGTCGGCGGCCAGGGCCAGGGCGTCGAGGCCGGCGAGGTCGACCCCGAGCATCGAGGCACCCGAGGTGAGGACCCGGGCGGCGTTGAGGGTGCACACGAGTGGCAGGAAGCCGTCCTCGGCGTCGGCGAAGGACTGGACGAAGCCCCGGGCGTCGGCGGTCGGCCGCTCATGGCGCGCGAAGGCCGTTCCGCTCGTCCCGAGCGAGACCACGCAGTCACCCCTCCGCAGCCCCAGGCCGAGCGCCGCGCCCATGTTGTCGCCGGTGCCGGGGGCGACGGCGAGCCCGTCGCGGGTGCGCCCGACGACCTCGGCGGGGCCCGCGACCCGCGGCACTCCGAGGGTCCGCCCGGCCGCCAGCTCCAGCAGGTCAGGGCGGTACTGCCTCGTGCCGGCGTCGAAGTAGCCCGTGCCCGAGGCGTCACCGGCGTCCGTGGTCCACTCGGTGAACCCGCCGCCCGCGGCGAGGATGCGGCCGGTCAGCCAGTCATGGGGCAGGACGCACCGGGCGGCGCGGTCCATCGACGCCGGCTCGTGGTCGCGCACCCACCGGAGCTTCGCGGCGGTGATGGCTGCGAGCGGTACGACGCCGACCGCGTCGGCCCACGCCTGCGGGCCGCCGAGCTCGCGGACGAGGTCGGCGGCCGCGTCGGCGGAGCGGGTGTCGTTCCACAGCAAGGCGGGACGCACGGCGTCGTCGGCGTCGTCGAGCAGGACCATGCCGTGCTGCTGCCCGCCCACGGCGATCGCGGCCACCCCGTCGAGGAGTCCCCCCGAGGTGGCCGACTCCCAGGCGCTCCACCAGTGCCTCGGGTCGATCTCGGTGGCGTCGGGGTGGCTGCCGCGGCCGACCCGGAGAACCTCACCGGTCTCGGCGTCGCACACCACGACCTTGCACGACTGGGTGGAGGTGTCGACACCGGCGACGAGAGGGCGGTCGGGCATCGGGGTCCTCCGGGGCGTGGGCGGGTTGCGGACTCCCGTCATCCTCGCAGGTGGTCGCTCCCGGCCGGGGTCGTCAGCGCGCGGTCGCCCGGGCGGAATGCTCGGCGGCCTGGCGCGCCGAGTACCGCCGGTCGGCGGCGTCGACGCTGGCCCGGTCGTCGACGTCCACCCCGGCCTCGCGTGCGGCCGCGAGCGCCTCGGGGCTGTGCAGGTCCGGCGCGACGAACCGCTCGGGCGTGATGTCGCGGTCGAGCGCCGCGTAGGTCCGCTGCGTCGCCGCCAGGGTGCCGGCCGACCTCTCGGCGGACCGCAGGACCGCGGCCGTCGCGCGGACCGTCGACCCGGTGAGGTAGGGGCTGACGCTCGGGGTGTACCCGCTCGCGTGGCCCGGCTTGTTGGGGTGGTAGGACTCCACGACCGGGTTCGACAGCCCGTTGATCCACTCCGGGTCGTCGCACACGGCGTGCCCGACGAAGCGCGACGTCGGGTCGGCGAAGGAGAAGCCGGCCGCGGAGGCCCGCTGTGCCGTCGTGGAGTTGATGAGGTCGGCGGTCGCGTTGAGGCGGCTCTCCTCGGCGGGCGAGAACCAGGTGAACGCGTTGCAGTCCTCGCCGTTGAAGATCCGCGGGTAGCCGACGACGGTGATCCTCGCGGTGGGGGCCTTGGCGCGGATGCTCGAGTAGAGGGTCGAGAGGCGGCCGGGCAGGGTGTTGCGGATGAACGCCTGCGCCGTGTCGATGGCGCCGTTGCAGTTGCTCATCCACCCCGGCTGCGCACACTCGGTGAGCACGTCGGCGAAGCCGGCGTCGTTGCCGCCCACGGAGATCGACACGTACGCCGTCGACGCGGACAGAGCCGAGAGCTGGGTGTCGGTCACATCGGCCACCGTGGCGCCGGAGCAGGCGCGGAAGGTCAGCGCGTAGCCCTTGGCCGACGCGATGAGCGAGGGGTAGGCGTGGACGGACCGCAGGCACTGGGTGCCGTCGTCGATGTAGTCACGGGTCCCGGTACCGGAGGAGTAGCTGTCGCCGAGGGCGACGTAGGCGGCGGGGGCCGCCTGCGCGGGGGCGAGGGGGAGCGCGAGGGCGGCAGCCGCGGTGAGCGCGGCGGCGGCCATGGCACGTCGTCGGGACATGGGTTCCTCCTGGTCAGGGGTGCGTGCAGGGCCGCCGAGGCGGGTGGGGTGCGCTCACGCTAGGGCGCCTCCGGTCGGCTCGCCCGTCGAGGACGGACCGGGGTTATGCCGATGTGCTTCCCCCCGGATGCATGGCTCGCTTATCTTTGGCCCGTGAACCCAACGAGTGCGGCGCCGGGCTCGCAGGCGTCCCTCCGGGAGATGAACCGCCTGCGGGTCCTCGATGCCGTGCGGGAGCACGGGGCGCTCACCCAGGTCGAGATCGCCGGGGTCACGGGCCTGTCCGCCGCGACGGTCTCCAACCTCGTCAAGGAGCTCGACGGGGCCGGGATGGTGCGGCTCGCGCCCAGCATCCGCAACGGCCGCCGCGCGACCCAGGTCTCGATCGCGACCTCCGAGGGCCTCCTCGCCGCCGCGGTCTTCGGTGACCGCGACATCCGGGTCGCCATCGCGACGGGACCCGGCGGGATCGTGAGCCAGAAACGGATGCCGCTGCCCGCCGACCACGCCGCCGACGAGGGCATGTCGAGGGCGGCGCGCCTGGTCCAGGAGCTCGTCGAGGGCGTCGGTCGCGAGATGTCCGACCTGCGCTCGTGCGTCGTGGGTCTGCCCGCTCCGATCGACACCGTGTCGGGGGAGGTCGGGTCCGAGGGCGTCATGCCCGGCTGGCGCGGGGTGGCGGTCGGTCCGGCGATGGAGACCGCGGTCCAGGTGCCGGTCCTGGTGGACAACACCGCGAATCTGGCTGCGATGGGCGAGTTCAAGCTCGGTGCGCTGCAGGGAGTCTCGACCGGAGTGTTCCTCAAGGTCTCCTACGGGGTCGGGGCCGGCCTCATCATCGGCGGCGAGCTCTTCCGGGGCAGTGCCGGCACCGCGGGCGAGATCGGCCACATCACCATCGACGAGAACGGCCCACTGTGCCGCTGTGGCAACCGGGGGTGCCTCGACACCTTCGTCGGGGCCGGTGCCGTGCTGGCGGCGCTGCGTGCCACCCACGGCACCCTCACCCTCAAGGACGTCATCGCCCGCGCCCTCGACGGCGACCCCGGGTGCCGCCGGGTGCTCGAGGACTCCGGCCGCCATCTCGGCATCGCGGTGGCCGGAGTGGTGAACCTGCTCAACCCCGAGGCCATCGTGCTCGGCGGGCAGGTCGCCCGGGTCGGGGAGGTCGTGCTCGCGCCGATGCGGGAGGCGATCGAGCGCTGCGCGATCCCGAGCGCGGCCGCGACCGCCCAGGTCCGGGTGGGCGACCTCCCCCCGGAGGAGGCCGACGTCCGCGGCGCGCTGGCCCTCGCGGACCAGGTCCGCGAGGACGCCGACCGGGCCGCCCTCGCAGCAGGGTGAGGGCCGTGACCGAATCGTTGCGTCCACCCCTTGTATTCAAGGCTTGACGACAAGGAGGGGAAGCGAGTTGAATCCAGGGGAACCCGCACCAGAGTGGCTGCGGTTGTCATGGCACAGGAGAGACACATGACCACACGGCTCATCCGGATCGCCGGCGCCGCCCTCGCGCTCGGCCTCACTGCGACGGGCCTCGCGGCCTGTGGCGACGACACCTCCGGCAGCGGGAGCACCGACTCCGGCGCCGGCGACGGGAGCGGCGGCAAGAAGATCGCCCTCCTGCTCCCCGAGAACAAGACGGCTCGCTACGAGGCCTTCGACAAGCCCCTCTTCGAGGAGGCGGTCAAGGCCGGGTGCGCGGACTGCGAGGTCCTCTACAGCAACGCCGAGCAGGACGCCGCCAAGCAGCAGCAGCAGGCCGAGGCCGCCATCACCCAGGGTGTCGACGTCCTCGTCCTCGACGCCGTCGACGGCAAGTCGGCGGTGACCATCGTCCAGAACGCGAAGTCCCAGGGCATCCCGGTCATCGCCTACGACCGGTTCGTCGCGGGCTCCGACTACTACGTCTCGTTCGACAACCAGAAGGTCGGCGAGCTGCAGGGCCAGGGTCTCGTCGACGCGATGAAGGCCAACGGCAAGGACTCCGGCGACATCGTCATGATCAACGGCTCGCCCACCGACGCCAACGCCGCCGACTTCAAGGCGGGTGCGCACAGCGTCCTCGACACCAGCGGCTACACGATCAAGGCCGAGTACGACACCCCCGACTGGAGCCCCGACAAGGCGCAGTCGTGGATGGAGGGCCAGATCGGCACGGTCAAGGGCAACCTCGTCGGTGTCTACGCTGCGAACGACGGCACCGCGGGCGGCGCCATCGCCGCGCTCAAGGGTGGCGGCGTCGACCCGCTCCCGCCGGTCACCGGCCAGGACGCCGAGCTCGCCGCGATCCAGCGGGTCATCGCCGGCGACCAGGCGCTGACGATCTACAAGGCGATCAAGCCCGAGGCCGAGGACGCCGCGAAGAACGCCATCGCCCTCGCGAACGGCGAGCAGGTGGCCTCGTCCGCCGACAAGGAGGGCGTCCCGTCGACGCTGCTCGAGCCGATCGTCGTGACCAAGGACAACATCAAGGACACGATCATCGCCGACGGCTTCTACACGGCCGCAGACATCTGCACCTCCGAGTACGCCGCCCAGTGCACCGAGCTCGGCATCAGCTGACCCTCGCCGCATCTCTCACGAAGGAGTGAGCCGATCATGAGCACCACCACCACCCTGGCGCCCGTGCTGTCGATGACAGGGGTCTCCAAACGCTTCGGCGCCGTGCAGGCCCTCAAGGACATCGACTTCGACGTGGCCGCCGGGGAGGTGGTGGCGCTCGTCGGCGACAACGGCGCGGGCAAGTCCACCCTCGTCAAGACCATCGCCGGCGTCTACTCGCCCGACGGCGGCAGGATCGTCTTCGACGGCAGCCCCGTCACGATCACCTCGCCGTCGCAGGCACAGGCCCTCGGCATCGCCACCGTCTTCCAGGACCTCGCGCTCTGCGACAACCTCGACGTCGTCGGCAACCTCTTCCTCGGCAACGAGGTGCTCCGCAAGAGGGCGCTGGACGAGGTGACGATGGAGCAGGAGTCCTGGCGGCTCCTGCGGGAGCTGAGCGCCAAGATCCCGAGCGTGCGGATCCCGGTCGCGAGCCTCTCCGGCGGGCAGCGCCAGACCGTCGCCATCGCCCGCTCCCTCCTCGGCGCCCCCAAGGTGGTCATGCTCGACGAGCCGACCGCGGCGCTCGGCGTCGCCCAGACCGCGGAGGTGCTCAACCTCGTGGAACGGCTGCGGGAGAAGGGTCTCGGGGTCATCCTGATCAGCCACAACATGTCCGACGTCATGGCCGTGGCCGACCGCGTCGCGGTGCTCCGGCTCGGCCTCAACAACGGCGTCTTCCGCGTCGCCGACACCAACAGCCAGGAGATCATCGCCGCCATCACCGGCGCGACGACCAACGCCGTCACCGCACGGGCCGCCCGCCGGGCCCCCCAGGAGGAGCAGTCGTGACCACCTCGCAGACCCCGCCCTCGGCCGACCCGACGGCCGCCGGCTCGGTCCCCTCGGACCTCCAGGACGAACGTCTCATCTCCTCGCAGGGGATCGGTGGGTGGGCCGCCGCGACATGGGACCGCGTCCGCTCCGGGGACCTCGGCTCGCTGCCGGTCGTGGTCGGGCTCGTCCTCATCTGGGGCGTCTTCTACGCCCTCAACCCGCTGTTCCTCTCGAGCCGCAACCTCGTCAACCTCACGGTCCAGATGGTCCCGATCGGCGTCATCGCCATCGGCGTCGTCCTCGTCCTGCTGCTCGGCCAGATCGACCTGTCGGTCGGCTCGATGTCGGGCCTGTCCGGCGCGGTCGTCGCCGTGCTCTTCGTCAACCAGGGCCTGAACGTGTGGGTGGCGATCGCGGCAGCGCTCGTCGTCGGCGTGGCGACGGGCCTCGTCTACGGCATGCTCTTCAACCGCTTCGGCGTCCCGAGCTTCGTCATCACCCTCGCGGGACTCCTCGTCCTGCTGGGACTCCAGATCCGGACCCTCGGCACGGACGGCACGATCAACCTGCCGTTCGAGTCCGGGCTGGTCCAGTTCGCGTCGCAGCAGTTCCTGCCCGCCGTGCTGGCCTACGTCCTCGCGATCGCGGTGCCTGCGGTCTACCTCCTCGCCCGGCTGAACACCGACCGCCGGCGGAGCGCGGCCGGCCTGTCCGCGCCGCCCCTGTCGACCGTCGCGCTGCGCGCCGCGCTGCTCGCGGTGCTGCTCCTCGTCGCGTCGTACGTCCTCAACCGCGACCGCGGCGTCTCGTACATGGTCGTCCTCTTCGTCGTCCTCGTCGTCGTCATGGACCTCGTGATCCGCAGGACGACGTGGGGCCGCTCGGTGCTCGCGATCGGTGGCAACGTCGAGGCCGCGCGACGCGCGGGCATCAACGTCAAGCGGGTGTACCTGACCGTCTTCACCCTGTGCTCGACCTTCGCGGCGCTCGGTGGCGTCCTCGCCGCGGGGCGGCTCGCCTCGGCGAACCAGAGCAGCGGCGGGGCCGACACCAACCTCAACGCGATCGCGGCGGCCGTCATCGGCGGCACGTCGCTGTTCGGTGGCCGCGGCTCGGCCTACTCGGCCCTGCTCGGCATCCTCGTCATCTTCTCGATCAGCAACGGTCTCGCGCTGCTCTCGGTGTCCTCCGACGTCCGGTTCGTCGTCACCGGCGCCGTCCTGCTGCTCGCGGTCGTCATCGACAGCCTCAGCCGCCGCAGCCGTGTCGCCCACGGGCGCGCCTGACGGGTCCGCACGAGCCGGCAGGGCCACCCGCGTAGCATCGCCGGGTGGCCCTGACCGATCTCTCCCGTTGCTCCGCGGCGTCGCGGCACCGCGGCGACCCACTGGCCGGGTCCGCGCCGGTGGCCTCACGCTGGCTGCTCATCGAACACCCGGGGCCGTGGGCCAAGAACCCGCTGGACACCCCACCGCTGGCGGGCAGGACGGGCGAGGAGGTCGAGGCCACGTGTGCCTCCTTCGGCGGCCGGGTGCTGCTCATCCGCCGACAGGGCCGCCGCGAGGTCGAGCCCGGTGACCAGCTCTGGTACGCCGTCGACACCGTGCGCGGCACCTGGGTCCGTGGGACCTGGCGCACCGCGGAGGACCTGTTGCGTGCCGCGCGGTCGCTCGGCGTCGAGCTGAGCTCCAGCGACGAGGACGCCGAGCCGATGGTCCTCGTCTGCACGCAGGGCACCCGCGACGCGTGCTGCGCCGTGCGGGGCCGACCCATCGTCGCCAAGCTCGTCCGGGAGTGGCCCGACGAGGTGTGGGAGTGCACCCACCTCGGGGGACACCGCTTCTCCGGGACGTTGCTCAGCCTCCCCGACGGCGCCTGCTACGGCTACCTCGACACCGAGTTCGCGTCCGAGGTCGTGCGCGCCCACCTCGCCGGGACGGTCACCGCCAAGTACCTGCGCGGGGTCACCCGCTGGGACCCCGAGGTACAGGCCGCCCTGGCCGCGGTCCTCCTCGAGCACGGGCCGGCGGGCGTCGACGACGCCGTGCCCGGCCGGGTCGAGGCGGGCGAGGACCCGGCGTCGACCCGGGTCGAGGTCATCGGCAGCGGCCAGATCCCCGACCGTGTGCTCGTCGACGTCCGCCGTGAGGAGCTGCCGGACGCCGCCCTCAGCTGCGGCGGTGGCCCCAAGGCGCACGTCGCCTACCGCACGAGCGTCACCGACGCCCGCTGAGGTCGGCCGGGCGAGCCGCGGCTAGTCCGCGGTGGGGCTGGGGCTGGGCGTGGAGTCCGACGACGACGGCGGGGCGGGGGCGACCTGTGCGGCGGCGTCCACCCCGGCGACCGGTGTCCTGGTCAGCGGCGCCCCGGGCTCGCAGGTGCGCTCGGGATCCGCCGGACGGGTGTCGATCCGGTTGCCGTTGACGATCGAGACGTCGTCGTACACCGGGCGGCCCTCGATGACGTCGCGGAAGCGGTACCTCGTCAGCGACGACAGGCGGCAGTCGGTGCCGAAGGTGAGGATGTCGAACCCGGACGGCTGGCCCGTCAGCTCCTCACCCCCCTCGCCCTCGCCCTCGACGAAGTGCGAGAACGGCCCGCCGCCGGTGAAGGTCCCCACCTGCACCCGGTTGCCCTCGACGTCGGAGGAGTGCATGTGGCCGTTGAGCCGGACCCCGGCATCGATGCCGTCGAGGGCCCACGGCTCGTGGCTGGCGACGACGTCCGGCGGGAGGGCCTGCTCGAACGCCCGCTGGAAGGCCTCGCGCGCGGGCACCTGCTTGGCCGGGGTGCCCGTCCCCGAGTCACCGAAGAAGCGCGGGTCGTTGAAGCCCGCGATGGTCACGCCGCCCACCGTCACCTGCTCGTACCCCGATCCCGGGGGCTGGAGGAGGACGACGTTCGGGACCTCCTGCATCCGGTCGAGGACGGAGGTGTCGGTGAGGCTCGTCGCGTCGTGGTTGCCGCGGACGAAGAGGTAGGGCACCTCCAGCGACTCGATGCCCGCGAAGATGCCCGCGGCCTCGCCCTCCCCGACGGTGCCGAAGGTCAGCAGGTCCCCGGTGTCGATGACGACGTCGATGCTCTGCTGCTCGATGATCTCGCGCATGAGGGGGTACTGGTTGGCCCCGTGGATGTCACTCACGAAGAGGACGCGCAGGGCGGGGTCTGACTCCAGGGCCCCGGCCGCGTACTTCTGCTGCAGGGCGGTGGACAGCGCGAGCAGGTTGCGCAGGTAGGGGGCCACCTGCGTCGCCCGGGTCTCGACGTCGCCGAGCAGCCCCTGGTTCTGCTGCAGCGTCCCGAGCACCTCGGTGGCGGTGAAGCTCCCCTGCCGGCTCGGCTGGTAGGTCGTGTAGATGGACGCGGTGGTCCCGACCGTCGCGACGAGCCAGGACAGGGCCGACACACCGACGAGCCACCGCGGCGGGCGTCGACGCCGGGCCACGGTCCAGACCCCGACGACGAGGAGCGCCAGGGCGAGGCCGCCGATCGCGAACCGGACCAGGATGCTGACGCCGACGTCGCGGATGGCGGCGTTGAGCTCCTCGGGACCCGGGCGCAGCCCGGACAGGCTCAGCTGCGGTCGGGTGAGGACGTCGGCGATGCTCGCCTTGACCTGAGGCACGGCCCGGATGCCCGGGGCCAGGCCGACGAAGGAGACCTCGACGTCGCCGAACGTCGTCTCGGCGACGAGCTCGCCGGTCCTGCGAGGGTCGCTGGCCAGCGACACCGTCGCCTGGTAGTTCCGGGTCTGCGCCGTGACGGGGGCGACGGTCGTGGCCGCCACCCCCGAGACGGCGCAGCCGGTGGTGATGAGGACCCCCGCCAGCAGGTGCCGCAGCCGGCGTGAGCCGATGCGGTGGCCGGCCGACCACCACACGCCGACCGCCGTCACGAACGGCCACAGCACGGTCATCGCCGCCACGACCCGTTCGTGCAGGCCGAAGGCGCTGCCGCCCGCGCCGATCCCGAGGGAGGCCACCGCGAGCAGCAGCACGGCACCGGCCGGCCAGGCGACCCGGCGGCGGAGCACCGGGGCCCCGCCGCGTCCGGCTGCGAGCGCCGGCCACAGCGCGAGCAGGACGAACGACGCGGTCGCGACCGCCGTGTGCAGGGCCGAGGACTCGCTGCGGGACGGCAGCGGCACCAGGGCGACGGCCAGGGTGGCGACCCCGCCGAGGGCGAGCGCCACCCGGCCGGGGAGCCGGGCCGACCCCAGCGCCGCGGCCGTGACGCAGTGGGCGAGGCCGGTGACGAGCAGGGCCGCGGTCATGACCCACCGGTGCGGCGTGCCGAGCGAGGCGAGGGCGCTGATGGACTCCGCGCGGGCGTCGAAACCGCTGCCGACGAGCTCGGCGGCCCAGGTCCAGCCACCGATGAGTGCGAGCGCGGCGACGGCCGAGCTGATGACGGCCGTGCGGAGGGCACCGGCGGGACGGGACATGCCGCCCAGACTAGGTCGGTCACCTGCCGGACGTGGGGAGTCCCGCCCAGGACAGGCCTTTAGGGTGACGTCCATGCCGCAGACACCGGTCCCGCCGGCGCTCGCCGGCCCCTTCGTCGGCGTCCTGCTCGACATGGACGGGACCCTCATCGACTCGATCGCCTCGGTCGAGCGGTCGTGGCTGCGCTGGTGCCGGGAGCACGAGGTCGACCCCGCCCGGCTCGCCGGCTTCCACGGCGTGACGGCCCGCAACCTCATCGCCGAGCTCCTGCCCGCCCCGCGACGGGAGGCCGCATACGCGCGGATCGTCGACCTCGAGGTCGACGACGTCGACGGCACCACCGTGCTCCCCGGTGCTGCCGAGCTGCTCGGGGCGCTGCGTGCTGCCCGGGTGCCGACGGCGATCGTCACCTCGTCGAGCACGCCGCTGGCCGAGGCCCGGCTGCGGGCCACCGGGCTGCCGCACCCGCCCGTCGTCGTCACGGCCGACGACGTGGCCCGGGGCAAGCCCTGGCCCGACCCGTGGCTCCTCGGCGCCGAGCGGCTCGGGGTGTCGCCCGGTCACTGCCTGGTCGTCGAGGATGCCGTCGCCGGGCTGCGGGCCGCCCGGGCCGCCGGCTGCGGCGGTCTCGTGGCCGTGGCGAGCACGATGCAGCGGGCCGAGCTCGAGCCCGAGTCCGACCTCGTCGTCCGTGACCTCGCGGCGTTGCGCGTCGAGGCCCTCGACGGATCCGTCCGGGTCCTCGGGTGGGAGGCATAGGGTCGGGTCTCGTGGATGCCGACGTCGTCGTCGTGGGGGCCGGGCTCGCCGGCCTCGTGGCCGCCTGCGAGCTCGCGGACGCCGACCGGTCGGTCGTCCTGCTCGACCAGGAGTCGGAGGCCGACCTCGGCGGGCAGGCGTGGTGGAGCCTGGGCGGCCTGTTCCTCGTCGGCACTCCGGAGCAGCGTCGGATGGGCATCGTCGACTCCGCCGACCTCGCCTGGCAGGACTGGCAGGGCACCGCGGCCTGGGACCGGCTGACGACCCCCGACGGGGCCCCGGGCCCGGACCACTGGGGGCGCGAGTGGGCCCGCTCGTACGTCGAGTGGGCGGCGGGCGCGAAGCGCGAGTGGCTCCGCGAGCGGGGCGTCTCGTTCTTCCCCGTCGTCGGGTGGGCCGAGCGCGGCGACGGCACCAGCGGGGGTCACGGCAACTCGGTGCCGCGCTTCCACATCCCTTGGGGCACGGGCACGGGGATCGTCGCGCCGTTCGAGCGCCGGGCCCGCGAGCACATGGCCGGCGGGCGCATCGTCTACCGGCCGCGGCATCGCGTCGACGCGCTCGTCACGACTGGGGCTGCGGTCACGGGCGTGCGGGGGGTGGTCCTCGCGCCGGACCCGTCCGCCCGGGGCGTCGCGTCCAACCGGGACGTCGTCGGTGGCTTCGAGTACGGCGCGCAGGCGGTGTTCGTCACCTCGGGCGGGATCGGCGGCAACCACGACCTCGTCCGCGCGGCCTGGCCGCAGCGTCTCGGGTCCGCTCCGTCGACGATGCTCACCGGGGTCCCGGCCTACGTCGACGGCCGGATGCTCGCGATCACCGAGGCGGCCGGGGGCGCCGTCGTCAACGGCGACCGGATGTGGCACTACGTCGAAGGCGTGCGCAACTGGGACCCGGTCTGGCCGGGCCACGGCATCCGCATCCTCCCCGGCCCGAGCGCGCTGTGGTTCGACGCCGACGGCCGGCGGCTGCCGAGCCCGAACTTCCCCGGCTTCGACACCCTCGGCACGCTCGGGCATCTCCGGCGGACCGGAGCCGACCACTCGTGGTTCGTCCTCAACCGGTCCCTCGCGGGCAAGGAGTTCGCGCTGTCGGGCTCCGAGCAGAACCTCGACCTCACCGAGCGCCGGTACCGCGACGTGCTGCGGCGGCCCATCACGAAGGTCCCGCCGGCGGTCCGGGCGTTCCTCGACCACGGCGAGGACTGGCTCACCGCCGACACGGTCGGTGGGCTCGTCGCGGCGATGAACGCCCTCGAACCGGATCACCTCATCGACCCCGCCGACCTCGAGCGGCAGGTCGTCGAGCGCGACCGCCAGGTCGACAACCCGTTCACCAAGGACGCGCAGGTCGCGGCGATCCGAGTGGCGCGCGGGTACCGGGGCGACCGGCTCACCAAGCGCGCGTACCCGCCGCATCGCATCCTCGACCCCAAGCACGGCCCGCTCGTCGCCGTCCGGCTCCGGGTGCTGTCCCGCAAGACCTTGGGCGGGCTGCACACCGACCTCGACGGCCGGGTGCTCGACGACGCCGGCGCACCGGTGCCCGGCCTCTATGCCGCAGGCGAGGCGGCGGGCTTCGGCGGGGGCGGCCTCCACGGGTACCGGGCGCTCGAGGGGACCTTCGTCGGCGGGTGCCTGTTCACCGGGCGCCAGGCCGGGCGCGCGGCCGCGGCGGCGCTCTGAGCCGCGGGGGTGCGGCTCAGGCGACGGCCGGCGTCGGCGTCCCTCCGGCCGGCGTCCTGTCCCTGCGCGGGGCGCCGAACCGGAGGTACAGCGACGGCAGGACGAACAGGTTGAGCAGGGTGGCGGTGACGAGACCTCCGAGGATGACGACGGCCATCGGGTGCTCGATCTCGTGGCCCGGGATGCTGCCCGCCCAGGCCAGCGGCACGAGCGCGAGCGCGGTGGCGGACGCGGTCATGAGGATGGGCGCCAGCCGTTCCGAGGCGCCGCGCATCACCAGGTCCCGGCCGAACGCCATCCCCTCCTCGCGCTGGAGGCGCTGGAAGTGGCTGATCATGAGGATGCCGTTGCGGGCCGCGATGCCGAAGACCGCGAGGAAGCCCACGAGCGACCCCAGCGAGAGGACCCCGCCGGTCAGGAACGACGCGAGCACCCCGCCCACGAGGGCCATCGGCAGGAGCACGAACGTGAGCAGCGCGAGCCGGATGCTGCCGAAGACGGCCTGCAGCAGCAGGAGGATCGCGAGCAGCGCCAGCGCCCCGTAGAGGAACAGGCGGTTCTGGGCCGCCGCGAGCTCGTCGGACTCCCCGAGCACCTCGGCGTGGTAGCCCAGCGGGTAGTCGACGGCGTCGACCCGTTGCTCGACGGCGTCGACGACCGCGCCGAGGTCGGCGCCCTCGGCGACGTTCGCCCCGACGTCGATCCGCCGCGACTGCTTGTCGCGCTGGATGGCGTTGGGGGTCGGCGCCATCCGGACGTCCGCGACGTCCTCGAGGCGGATCCGCTCACCGCTCGGGGTGTCGAGCTGCATCTGCTGGACGTCGGTGATGCTCTGCCGGGCGGGCTCGTGGGCCCGGACGTACACGTCGTAGGCGCGGCCGCCGGCGTAGATGTCGCTGACCTCCTCGCCCGCGATCATCGTCGCCGCCTGGCGCCGGATGTCGCCCGGGGTCAGGCCGTACCGGCGCGCGGCCTCGATGTCGGGCTCGACCTCGATGTGCGGCACGTCGGTCTCGAGCGACGCGTGGACGTCGGCGAGGCCGTCCAGGTCGGCGAGACCCTCCTCGATCTCGTGCGCCTTCGCCCGCAGCGTCGCGAGGTCCTGGCCGTAGATCCGGACCACGATGGACTCGCTCGAGCCGGTGAGGACCTCCTTGATCCGCTCGCGCAGGTAGGTCTGCACGTCCCGGTAGAGGCCCGGGTAGGCGGTCACGGTCCGGTCGACCTCCGCAAGGGTGTCGTCGTAGTCGACTGCCGGGTCGACGCTGATCCAGTTCTCGCCGAAGTCCACGCCGTACACCTCGTCGGCGAGGAGGGCCTGCCCGATGTGGGCGCCGCAGTTGCGGACCCCCGGGATCTCCATGAGGTCTTGACACGCCGCCTGCGAGATCCGGGTCTCCTCGACCACGGACGTCCCCGGCTGGGTCAGCCAGTGCATGAGGAAGTCGCGCTCCTTGAAGCTCGGGAGCAGCTGGGTCCCGAGGGACGGGACGACGAGGGCGCCCGAGAGCATGACGACGGCAGCGGTGCCGATGGCCGGGGCGGGGGCGCGCAGCAGCGGTGCGAGCACCTTCGTGTAGCCGCGCTTGAGGAGCCGGAGCATCGCCGGCTCCCGGGTCGTCAGTCGGCCCCGGCTCAGCATGACCAGGCACAGCGCGGGGGTCACGGTGAGCGCGACGACCATCGAGGCGAAGACGGCGAGGGCGTAGGCGAGCACCAGGGGCCGGAAGAAGGCGCCGGACAGCCCCTCGAGGAAGAGGACGGGCACGACGGCGACGATGTTGATGACGGTCGCGTACGTGATGGCCGTGCGGACCTCGACCGACGCCTCGAGGACGATCGCCGCCGTCGAGCCGGTGCGGCCGCCGGCGCGGGCCTGGCGCAGCCGTCTCACGATGTTCTCGACGTCGATGATCGCGTCGTCGACCACGACGCCGATGGCGACGACGAGCCCGGCGAGGACCATGACGTTGACGGTCACGCCCTGCCAGTCCAGGACGAGCACCGCCGCGGCGAGCGAGAGCGGGATCGCCAGCAGGCTGATGAAGGCCGTCCGCCACTCGAAGAGGAAGGCGATGATGACGAGGATGACGAGGAGGACCCCGATGAGCAGCGCCCGGGTCAGGTTGTCGATCGACATCTCGATGAAGGTCGCCGGCCGGAAGATCGTCGTGTCGTAGGTGATCCCCGAGAGGCCGGGCTCCATGGCGGTCATGGCCGCTTCCACGCCGCGGCTCACCTCGAGCGTGTTCGCGCCCCGGTACTTCTGGATGACGAGCATGATGCCCTCGCCGTCGTTGATGACGGCGTCGCCCCAGATCGGGCCCGAGTCGATCGCGACGGTGCCCAGGTCGTCGAGTCGCAGGACCCGTCCGTCGCGTTCCAGGACCGGGACCTTGCCGAGGTCCTCGTGATCGGCGATCGGCTGGACGTGGCGGATGTTGAGGCGCTGGCCGTCGGCCTCGACGAAGCCTCCGGTGCCGACGACGGCGCCGTCGCGGTACTTGAGCAGGCCGGCGTCGAGGGCATCCGCGGCGGAGTCCATGACCTGCTGGAGAGTGACGTCGTGCTCGACGAGGAGCGCCGGGTCCACCTGGACGTGACGCTGCGGCAGCCGCTCGCCCCAGATCGCCACTTGGGCGACGCCAGGGACGCGGAGCAGCCGGGCCCGGATCTTCCAGTACGAGATCGTCGAGAGCTCGATGAGGTCGTACTCCTCGGAGGTCAGTCCGATCTTCATGATCCGGCTCGTCGCCGACAGCGCCGGCATCATGAACGGCGGGCTCGCCCACGTGGGGAGTGTCGCGGTCACCTGCGAGATGCGCTCCGACACCAGCTGGCGGGCGCGCAGCTCGTCGGTGCCGGGCTCGAAGACGAGGCGGATCGAGGACAGCTGCGACACCGACTTCGAGCGCAGCTGGGCCAGTCCCTCGATGCCGCTCAGCTGCTCCTCGAGGGGAACGGTGATGAGCTCTTCGACCTCGTTGGAGCTGTTGCCGAGCGCGATGGTCTGCACCTCCACCTGCGGTGGCGCGAACTCGGGGAAGACGTCGACCTTGGTCCCGGGGATCTCGGCGACACCGATCGCGATGAGGGCGACGGAGAAGAACACGACGAGCCAGCGGAAGCGGAGGCTCTTGGACACGATCCAGCGCATGGCTCCTCCTCAGTGCGAGCCGTCGATGCCGAGCTCGGCGCCGTACAGCTCGGTGGCTCCGGTCATGGCGACTCGCGCGCCGGCGGCGAGGCCCTCGCCGACGACCGCGCGCTGGCCGTCGATGCGGGCGACGTCGACGGCACGCCGGACGAAGCTGAGGGGGGTGTCCTCGACGTACACCCACGCGGCGCCCTGCCCGTCGTAGATGAGGGCGGCGTAGGGGATCGACGTCGTGTCGGCCACGTGCGTGACCCGTCCGATCTCGAGCCCGATCCGGTCGGCGGCGTCGTCGGTGAGGGTGACGCGCAGGACGTCCGCGCCGGGGACGGCCTCGACGACAGCGGGGTGGTACTCGGTGCCGCCGTCCGCCGTCGCCGTGCACCCGGCCAGCGCGAGCGCGGCGAGGAGCGAGCCGAGCGGCTGCCCCCTCATCGCCGGCCTCCGGGCGCGGCGTACTGCGGCGCGGGATGCCCGTTGCTCGCGGGGTCGGCCGCGACGTCCGGTGGGGCGGCGGCGGCGGGAACCGCCGGTCGCCCCGTGCCCGGTCCCACCAGCGCCGGCAGGAGTCCGGACATGACGAACACGGTCGTGAGCACCCCGCCGAGGACGACGACGGCCATGGGGTGGAGCAGCTCGAGCCCCGGCCGGCCGCCGAGCACCACGGCCGGGAGGATGAGGGCCACGACGGCGACGCTGCCGATGATCGCGGTGACGGCGCTGTCGAGCGCGGCGGTGGGGTCCGCCTCCCCGGCGACGGGATCCAGGACGCGGGAGCCGAGGGTGACGGCGTGCGCGGTGGCGAGGCCGAGCACGACGAGGAGACCCACCAGGCCGCCGAGGTCGAGCGTCCCACCGGTGACGAGTATCGCCAGCAGCCCGCCCGAGAGGGCCGGCACGAGCAGCGCGACGACGATCCCGGCGGCGCGCCACGAGCGCAGCGCCGCCTGGAGCAGGAGGAGGGCGGCGACGAGTGCGCCCACCCCGAAGCCGACGACCCGGCCCAGGCCCATCTGCTCGCCGGTCGAAGTGCCGATGACCTCGGCGTGGTACTCCAGCGGCATGGCGATGCCCGCGAGCATCGTGCGGGCGTCGGCGACCACGTCGTCGAGCGGCCGAGCGCCGACGTCGGCGGTGACGTCGACGAAGCGAGAGACCGCGTCGTGCTCGATCACCGAGGGGGTGTCGACCACGCGGACGTCGGCGACGTCGCCCAGGGCCACCCTCCCGCCGTCCGGGGTGTCGATGAGCACTGCCGAGACGGCCTCGACGGAGCCGCGGTCGCCCGGGTCGCCCTGGACGACGACGTCGAAGACCTTCTGCTCGTCGAAGACGCTTCCGACCTGGATGCCCTGGAGCAGCGTCGCCTCGGCGCGACGGACGTCGCCGGGGTTGAGCCCTGCCTGTCGGGCCCGGTCGAGGTCGACCTCGATCTCGATGGTGGCCTGGCGGGTCGGCATCTCGACGCGGGGCGCGACCACGCCGGCCATCCGGTCGAGCTCGACGCGCACCTCCTCGGCGAGGCTGCCGAGCTCGGCGAGGTCCTGGCCGAACACCCGGACGGTGAGGGCCCGCCCGGCCCCGGTCAGCACGCCGAGACCCTCGCCGCTCACCCCGTCGCCGCCGCCCGTTCGGGCGCCGACGTCGCGCAGCGTGCGGGTCGAGGAGGTCGTGACCTCGCCGGAGGCGCCGACGACCTCGTCGGTGATCTCCTCGATGGCCTCGAGGGTGGCGGCGCGGTCACCGTTGTCGTCGAGCGCCACCCACACGTCGCTCGAGTTGACGTTGGCCACCCGGTCGCCGGTGACGGCCCGGCCCACATGCGCACCGACGGCGTCGACGCCTGGAAGGCCGCCGATCCGGGCGGCGACGTCGGTGGCGAGGGCGGTCATCGCCGGGTTCGACATCCCCGGCTCACCGTCGAGGCGCACGAGCACGTCGCGGTCCTGGAAGCGGGGCAGGAGCGAGACGCTGAGCAGCGGCAGGACCGCCAGGGCGGCGACCCCGAGGACCGCGGCCCCAGCGACGTAGATCCTCGGTCGCGCCCCCGTCCGCGCGAGCGCCGATGCGGTGACCCGGCGGAGCCAGCGGTGTGCGGTGCCCTCGGGCACCTCGGCGTGCCGGCGGCCGAGCAGCACCGACCCGAGGGCCGGGGCGACGAGCAGGGCCGAGGCGCCGGCGGCGAGGACGGCGGCCAGGTAGGCGGTGACGAGCGGGTCGAGCAGTGCCCCTGGTCGCCCGGCGACGACGGCGAGCGGGACGACCCCGAGCACGGTGATGAGGCCGGCGTACACCATGGGGGTGGCGGCGGCCCGCCACGCGGTCGAGACCCGTTCTGTGGGGTCGGGTTGCGCCGGCTCGCGTTCTGAGGCGTCGGGGGCGGCGGACGCGCCGGGAGCCGCAAGAGCCCCGGCGAAGCGGGCGCCCGAGCGCGTGGTCGTGTCGACGGCGAGGGCGAGGGCGCCGCCGAGGCCGAGCAGGACGAGGGCGTTCACGCCGTGCCCGAGGAGCCGCAGGACGACGATGGCGGCCGCGAGGGACACGACGACGCTCGCGACGGTCACGACGACCGCCGCGCTGCTGCGTCGCAGGAGGACCAGGACCAGGACGAGCAGACCCGCGCCGATCCCACCGGCGAGGAGCACGGAGCCCCCGGCCTCCTCGAGGTAGTCAGCCGGACGGAACACCTCGAGATCGGTCTCGATGCCGCTCATGCCGGGGGCGAGGGCCTCCAGCGCCTCCTCCACCGCCTCGGTGACCTCCATGGTGTCGGCGCCGGGGAACTTCTCGACGACGAGGACGAGCCCGTCACCGCCGGAGACCACGGCGTCGCCGATGAGGGGCTGGTGGTCGACGACGACCTCCGCGACGTCGGAGAGCCGCAACGTGCCGTCGGTTCCCTCGACGGGAACCTTGCCGAGCTCCGCGGGGTCCGCCAGGTTCTCGAGCAGGTGGCGTACCTGGAGTCGCTGCTGGACGGTCTCGATGAAGCCGCCCGAGCCCGGGGTGGACGCCTCGAGGAAGCTGAGCGGCGACACCACCTGGGCGTTGCCGGCGGACGCGACGACCTGTCCCAGGGTGATGTCGTGCTCGCGCAGCCGGTCCGGGTCGACCCGCACCTGCAGCTGCTGGTCCCGCATCCCCCAGACCGACACGTTCGCCACGCCGGGGATGCCCATGAGACGCGGCCGGATGGTCCACCGGGCCAGGACGGACTGGTCGATGGCGGAGAGGGCGGAGGACGACATGCCGATCATGAGGACGCGGTTGGAGGTCGAGAGCGGCTGCAGCAGCATGGGCGGCTTCGACACGTTCGGGAGCGCGTGGGCCTGGGTGAGCCGCTCCTCGACGAGCTGGCGGGCGCGGTAGATGTCCGTGCCGTCCTCGAAGACCATGACGACCGAGCTCAGCCCCGGGACGGAGTCCGAGCGGATCGTCGCGATGCCCTGGACCCCGTTGAGGAGGTCGGCCTCGAGGGGTGCGGTGATCAGCTGCTCGACCCCTTCCGCGGACAGCCCGAGCGCCTCCGTCTGCACCTCGACGTACGGCGGGCTGACCTCCGGGAGCACGTCGACCGGCGCGCTGCGCAGGCCGACGACGCCGGCACCCACGATCACTGCCGCCGTCACGAGAGCCAGCCACCTGAACTGGATGAGGACGCGAACCATCGATTCCACAGCACTCACAACCCCGAAGGCCCCGGTACGCAGTGTCCGCTCCCTGCCGCGGGGCACCGGTCCTGAGAAGATCCTGCGAGGCTAACGGAGGCTTCGGGGCGCGGCTATGGCCCGATCGGGGGGTCCGGTCCGATCTCGGATAGCCCAGCCGGACAACGGAAACCATTCACGCGTGCCGGATGGCTGCAGCTCGGGCCGCGAGACGGCTCCGGCAGCGCCGTTCTCAGCGCCCGGGCTCGACGACGACCTTGAGACTGGTCGGGTCCTGCCGCAGCGCGTGCAGGGCGGCCCCGTACTCGGCCAGCGGGAAGCGGTGCGTGATGAGCCCGTCGGTGCGGACCCGGCCCGAGCGCAGCAGCGCGAGTGACCGGTCCATGCAGTCCACCTGGGCGAACGAGCCCTTGACGGTGAGCTGCCGCCGGAAGATGTCATAGGGGCTCCACGCGACGCGGGCGTCCTCGTCGCACATCCCGTAGACGAAGACGGTGCCGTTGTCCGCGGTGAGCCCGGGCAGGGTCTGCACGACGGCGGCGGCCCCGGTGACGTCGACCGTCACGTCGAACCCGCCGGGCTGCAGGGCGGCGAGGGTCCGGGCCGTCTCGGCGGCGTCGCGAGTCACCTGCACGACCCGGTCGACCCCGTAGGACTCGGCCAGCTCGAGCTTGAACGGGGTCGGCGCCGCGACGGTGACCCGGCCCGCGCCACCGTGCAGCAGGAGCTGGGTCAGGAGCAGCCCGGTGGTGCCCGCCCCGACCACGAGCACGTCGGCGCCGGGGCGGAGCGCGAGGACGTCCATCCCGTGCACGGCGCACGCGAGCGGCTCGGCGAACACGGCGACGTCGGCGGGCAGGTCGTCGGCTGGGTACACCTTGAAGGCCGGGCTCACCAGCGAGTGGGCGAAGCCGCCCGGGGCGTTGACTCCCAGGGAGCGGAACTCGGTGCAGAACAGGTGGTTACCGCGGGAACACTCGGGGCAGCGGCCACACGCGGAGGCGTTGTCGACGGCCACCCGTTGGCCGGGAGCCAGGTGTTCGACGCCTGCGCCGACCTCGCGGACCGTGCCCGTGGACTCGTGCCCCGGGGTGAGCGGGAACGCCGCGAAGAAGCCGCCCTCGTGCAGGTGGTGGTCGGTGCCGCAGACACCGGCCAGGTCGACGTCGACGACGACCTCGCCCGGTCCGGCGGCGGGACGGGGGACCTCCCGCACGGCGAAGGAGCGTGGCCGGTCGTAGACGACGGCCAGCATGACCTCGGTGGTGTCCGTCATCGCTGCACGACCTCTCTCGTCGGAGCCGAGCCTACGGGCGCGGCCCGGCCAGGACCCGCACGGACTAGAGGTACTGGCCGGTGCCTTCGGTGTGGCCGGGCTCGGCGCCGCCCTGCCCCGGGGGCATCGTCATCCCCGTGCCCGGGCCGGCGCCGGACGTGGTGCCGGGGTGGTGCCCGGGCGGCAGCGCGCGCATCTGCTGCAGCTGGGCCTGGGCCGCCATCTGCTGGGCGACGAGCGCGGTCTGGATGCCGTGGAAGAGCCCTTCGAGCCAGCCGACGAGCTGCGCCTGGGCGATCCGCAGCTCGGCGTCGGTGGGAGCCTCGTCGCTGAAGGGGAGGGCGATGCGCTCGAGCTCCTCGACGAGCTCGGGGGCCAGGCCGTCCTTGAGCTCGGCGATCGAGCGCTCGTGGACCTCCGCGAGACGGGCGCGGCCCTGGGTGTCGAGCGGTGCGCTGCGGACCTCCTCGAGCAGCTGCTTGACCATCGACCCGATGCGCATGACCTTGGCCGGCTGCTCGACGAGGTCGGCGGGGTTCGTCGGGCGCTTGTCGTCCCTGTCGGCGTGGCTGCCGTCGCCGCGTGGTGCGCCACCCGGCGCGGCCTCGCGGGGAGCCACACCCATGCCCTCGGGGGTGACGACGACGACCTTGTCGGCGTCGCCGACGACCGTCGCGGGGATCTGGCGCCGGGTGTCCGCGGCTGCCTCGTCGGTCTCGGGCTCGGAGTTCTCGCTCATGCCCCCATCCTGCCCGCCGTTCGGAGGGAAGAGCATTGACATCGTTCTGCGATATGCATATCGTCTCTCGATAACACATCGATCATCGATACTCTGGAGCTGTCATGGTCACCGACTCGACACCGCGCCGCAGCCTCTGGGCCTTCGACCGCTCCGACCGGTGGGGCCTGACCGTGCTTCTCGCCGCCGTCACGATCGGTGTCGCCGTCGGTCGGGTCGTCGTGCCGGCCGTCGGGTGGGCCCGTGGTGACGCCGTCCCCGTCGCTGTGTCCGGTCCCGTCTCGGTTCCCGCGCTCGACACCGCTGGAGCCTCGTACGGCCCGGGCCAGTACGACGTCGCTGTCACCGGGGTCGCGGGCTGGCAGCGGTTGCTCGACCTCCTGCCCGGAGTCGCCCTCGCCGTCCTGGTCGTCGCGTGCTGTGTGCTCGTCCTGCTCGTCATGCGCGACATCGCAGCAGGCGACCCGTTCCGAGCACGGAGCGTGACCCGGCTCCGTGCCCTTGCCGCGCTCGTGGCCGTCGGGTTCCCGGCCCTGTGGTTCGTGGAGGTCCCGGTCGACCTGGCCCTGCTGACCCAGGCAGAGCTCGGTGCGGGCGCGCCCAGCGTGCTGCTGGCACTGCCCTGGCTGCCCGTCCTCGTCGGCAGCGTCATCGCGCTGTTGGCCGAGGCGTTCGCTGCGGGGTCCCGGCTGCGCGACGACGTCGAGGGTCTCGTCTGATGCCGGTCGACGAGCCGCACCGCGTCGTCTGCCATCTCGACCGGCTGCTCGAGGCCCGGGGCATGACCCTCGCCGCGCTCGCGGAAGCCGTCGGGGTCACCGTCGTCAACCTTTCGGTGCTCAAGAACGACCGGGCGAAGGCGATCCGGTTCAGCACTCTGACGGCGATCTGCGACGTGCTCGGCTGCCAGCCCGGCGACGTCCTCTCCGTGGAGCCCGCGTCGGCCTAGAACACGACGTCCAGCGCTGCCCTGACGCGCTCGTGCGGTCGCGCCGGCGTTGGCTACTGACACCACGGGACGGTCCTTCCGTCGCGCGCCGACCTGGCGACCCGGTCGGCCGGGCTCTCCTGCACCTCGACCTGCGGTCCGGGCCTGTGGGGTCGCGCACGATCCATCGGACGTGGGTCGCCGCGGTCGTAGGGTTGAGGGCGCTGGGATCTTGCACGTCGATGACCACAGCGTGCCCCGGCAGGAAGGGACCGGCCTGCTGGCCGGAACACACCATGGCACTCCTGGCGTCCACATCGACCACCTCCACCGGACCGCCCCCCACGGCGTCTCCGGTCGCTTTGCGCATCGGGTCCATGGTGGCGCTGACGATGACGGCGGTCACCGTTGTCACCTTCGCGCTGGCGCTCATGGCGGGCTCGGACGACACCCCCTATCCGTTCACCAGCGACGTCATCGCGGCCCAATGGCCCGGGGACTACCTGTGGATGTACCCCGCCATGCTGCTGATGCTCCTCTTCGTGGTGGTCATCGCGGCCGTGCACGAGTACGCCCCTGCTGACCGGAGGATCTTCAGCCTGGTCGGGCTGTGCCTGGCGGTCATCGCGGCGGCTGTGCTGCTGATCACCTACTTCATCCAGGTCACCGTGATGCAGCCGAGTCTTGAGAAGGGCCAACTGGACGGCTGGGCGATGCTCACCATGTACAACCCGAACGGTGTCTTCATCGCTCTCGAGGAGCTCGGGTTCCTCCTGATGAGCCTCGCACTGGCCGTCCTCGCTCCGGTGTTCAGGCATAAGAACAAGGTCGAGCGGGCGATCCGTTGGCTCTTCGTGGCCTGCTTCGCCGTTGCGGTCGGTGCGCTCGTGGCCGTCTCGGCGACGCGTGGCATCGATCGGGGAGTCTTCTACGAGATCAGCGTGATCTCCGTCGTCTGGTTGACGCTCATCGTCGCGGGGCCGCTCGTGGCGGTCGTGCTCCGGCGGGGATGCGGCCAACATCGCCCAGCCCACCGCGAAGCCCATGAGGACTACGAGGAGTAGGGCAGAGATGGCGCCGATGGCCAACGAGCCGGCCACGATCAGACCGATGCGTGCTCTCGTCCCACCGGCAGGGACGGACGGCAGGGCGGGGCCGTTCTGCTGGGGACGGCTGCCAGGTGCGGTGGGGGAGTCGATGCTGTGCTGCCGAGGTCGAGGGGTCCCAGGACCTCTGCCCGCACACCCGGCCCCGGCTCCAGCGGCGCACCGCGCGCGAGCGCGGGGCACTCAGTACGTCGGGGCCGCCGGTTCGCCGAGGAACTGCTCGAAGGAGTGCCAGCCGCCGCTGCGGTAGGCGGTGGACAACGGGGTGCCGACGTAGCGGAAGTGCCAGGGCTCGCTGTTGTAGCCCGTGACGGAGGTGTATCCGCTCTCGTAGCGCAGGATGAACCCGAAGCGCCAGGCGTTGCGTTTGAGCCAGGCGCCCTGGGGGGTCGAGCCGATGCAGTTGTGGACGCTGCACGACGACACGCCGACGGGCGCGATGTCGACGCCGAGGCCGGTCTGGTGCTCGCTGTGTCCCGGTCGGGCGATCCACTGGTCGGCGTAGGCCCGGCCGTGGGTGGCGACGCGGTTCCAGTACACGGAGGACTGCGTGCTGTACGAGCGGTAGCCGCTGGCGATCGACATCCGGCCCGCGCCCTCCGCTCTCGCGGCCGAGAACATCCTGGCCAGCGCCGCGCCCGCGTCGGACCGCAGTGTGGCGCCGTTGTGGTGGGTCACGTTCGGCACGACGAGCCCGGTGGGCACATAGGACATGGGCCGCAGCGGGTTGCGCTTGTTGACCAGGACCCACCGGCTGGAGGCGGTGACGATGCTGCGGCAGCCCTCGAGCTTGCCGACGAGGCCGCGGACCGACCCCTCCCCGCCCAGGAGCGTGACCCGGGTGGTGGCGGGTGCCGCGAGCGCGGGGCGCACCGCGGCGGGGACGCAGTACGGCACCGTGAGGTACAGCGGCCGCCGCTTCCTTCCCGCGAGGAAGGCGCCGGCCAGCCCGTTGACGACGTCGCGGCCGCTGGCGACGTAGGCCGTGCCCGCCGCGAGGTCGGGGAAGGCGAGGTGGTTCACCCGGGCTGCCATGGCGTACCGGTCCGCGCCCGAGGCCCGGGCGACGTTGGCGGCGCCGAGGATGCCCTGGAGCTGGGTCTCGATGCCGCGCGACACCCCGGCCGGTCCGCCGGCGATGGTGATCGAGGTGATGCCGAGGTCCTCGATGAGGGTGACCGTGGCGCTGGGCAGCGACGTCGCCGACCCGTCGACGGTCAGCAGAGGTGCCCGCTGCGCGGCGGCGGCCGCCCCGGCGACGAGCCCGTCCGGCCACACCCGTCCGGTCGCGATCCAGGCCCGGGTCGCGCTGCCGGCCGGGAACGCGTGGCGCACCAGCGCCTCCGCGGTCCGGTAGCGGCTGGTGCCGGCGATGCGCCGCACGTCGGGGGCGTAGGCCTTGGCCTGGCTGAGGACCGTGCTCGAGAGCGTCGACGAGGGTCCGACGACGACGATCGACCTGGGGGCGAGGCGCTTCAGCTCACCGGCGATGCTCGACGGGATGCCGTCGGCCCGGCTCAGCAGGACACCGCCGCCCTGGTGCACGGCCGCCGGGGTGGCGCTGAGCGACTCCCACGGCGAGGTGCCCGAGACGAGGTAGACGACCTCCGGCGTCGTGCCGGTCGGGAAGGCGGCTCGGCTCGCTGCGGCCGAGGCGGCGTACCGGTCGGCCCCGGCGATGCGGGTGACCGATGGCGAGGCGATGGTTGCCGTGGTCGGTGCGGAGGCGGCCACCGAACGGTGCGGCGACGCGGCGACGGGTGCGGTCGCGGTGAGGGTGAGTGCGGCCGTGCCCACGGCGACGGCTGCCGTACGGAACGATCGCATCGAGGTGCCTCCGGGTGCCTCACGTGGGGCCCAGAGATGCCTGACGCCCTATCCGAGAGAGTGTCTCGGCACTCCCGGCCTGCCGCCACCGATTTGGCGACAACTCGTCCCATCGGTGTCCCGGGGGGTACTCCTGGCTCGAGGCCGTGCGGTCAGTCCACGGGAGTCGCGGTGACGACGACGTTGTCCTCGTGGCTGCGCAGCTCGGGGAGGTAGCGGCCGCCGCAGGTGACGAGGACGAGGAGGGGGCGGCCGTCCCGGGCGAAGATCCGGTCGACCGGCAGGGCCCGCTTGCGCACGGCCTCCCGGCCGGTCACCTCGTAGCGGTGCTTCGTCCCGTCGGCGTCGACCACCTCGACCCGCATGCCGACCTCGGCGTTCTCGAGCGCGGCGAGCGCGCCGGGGCCGTCCTCGCGGGTCGCGACGTGGCCGGCGATGACGGTGTTGCCCTCGGGGTCGGCGGGGGCGGACCCGAAGCGGTACCACCCGACGCTCGTCGGGGCCGCCGGGATGACCATCGCACCGTCGGACTGGACGCCGACCGGCCGGATCCGGGCGTCGACGTCGAGGTCCGGGATCCGCAGCCGCGCCGGGGCCGGCGTGACGTCGGCCGGTGCGGCGGCGGGTGCGGCGTCGCGGGCGGTGGCGCGGACCGACGGGGTGGGAGCGGGCCCTGGGGCGGCCGAGGTGGTGGGCGTGGGAGGGCCGGGAGCGGGCGCGGACAAGGCCGCGAGCCCCTGCCCCGCGCTGGGCTCGGGGCGCCCGAGGGTCCAGCCGGCGAGGCCGAGAAGGGCCACGAGCGCCACGCATCCGGCGGCGGCCGAACCGAGCTGCCACCGTCGGGCGGCTGTCGTGCGGGTCATCGTCATCCTCGGGGGGTGTGGTGACGGGCGGCCCGGGGAGTCTCGCACCCCGGGCCGCCCGTCGCTCGGTCAGGCGCCGACGCGGCGAGCGCGCAGGCCCATGGCGGCCGCCGCACCGGCGGCGATCAGCGCGAGGGCGGTCAGCGCGACCGGCGTGGTGTCGGCTGCGAGCTCCGCGGTGCCCGACGGGACGCCGGACGGGGCGGAGTGCAGGCCGTCGATGGTCTGCACCGCGAGGGCCAGGTTCTGCTCCTCGGCCGAGCCGTAGGCGTAGACGATCGTCGCCACGCCCTCCGTGATGGTGACGTCGGCCGGGCCGATGACCGGGTCGGTCGTGCCGGCCAGCGCGACGGCCGCCGAGACGGTGCCGGCCGCGAGGTCGGCCTTCTCCTCGTTGGGGTTGGTCAGGCCGCTGAACACGGCGTCGCCCCCGGCGAGGATGTCGACGGCGGGTGCGGCCGCGGTGTGCCGCACGACGAGGCGGCCCTCGCCGGCGTCGGTCGGGCTCACGTCGTTGACGAAGGGGGTGAGGGCCGGGTTCCCCGACTCGTCGAGGTGGGCCACGACCGAGATGTTGGCGCCGGCGGGCACCTCCACGTCGTTCAGCTCGATGGCAGGGTCACCCGCGGGGTCGTCGCCCGCGGCGAAGACGGCCAGGTTGTACGTCCCGCCCGGGAGGGCGACGGGGTCGGTGACGGTGCCGGGCTCGAAGTCCTCGAGGAGGGCCTCCTCGGCCGAGTAGCTGTCGTCGGCGCTGCCGTAGACGTCGACGGTGAGGTCGGGGACGCCGTGGACGACGACGACGCTGGCGTCGTCGGCCGCGGAGGCCGGAGTGATGAACAGAAGGGGAGCAGCAGCGGCCGCGGCGACCGCCGAGGCTGCGATGACTCGACGCATGACGAACCTCTCTCGATGGGTACTGACACCACCTCTTCCGTCCGGGGGCCGATCCGGATGCAGTTCGGTCGCAACTTTGTCGAAGTTTCGGTCACGCAGTTCGTGGGGTGACCCGGCGCAGCAGCGGCTGGGACGTGGCCGCGAGGAGGGCGGCCGCGCCCCCGGCGGCGACGGTGACCGTGAAGGCCCCGGGGTGTCCGTGCAGGTCGGCCAGCCGGCCGGCGACCGCCGAGCCCAGGGCGTAGCCGACGCCCGTCACGGACGCGAGCAGGGTCATCGCGGTGCCCACCCGGGCGGGAGGGACGGCTCGCTCGCCGAGGACGAAGACGCTGATCATGTACGGCGCGATGACGAAGCCGAGGACGAGCACGACGGCGAACAGCCGCGGCACGGTGTCGGTGACGAGCAGGGGCAGGGCGAGGACCGCGAGCCCGACCGCGGTCACCAGCACCCGGCTCGGGAAGCCGAACCGCGCCGGGAGGCCGGCGACCGCGAGACCGGCGATGACCGACCCGACCCCGAGCGTGGCGTGGACCAGCCCCGCGAGTCCGGGCTGCCCGGCGGCAGTCGTCAGGACGGTCGTCCCGGTCTGGACCGAGCCGAAGACGACGCCCATGAGCAGCTGGGCGAGGAGGAGGACGACGAACGTCGGCGTGACGACCCGCCCCGTGACGGGGCCGGTGGGACGGTGGGCGTGCGCCAGCCGGGCCGTCGGGTGGATGGCGAACGCGGTGCCGAACCCGAGGAGCAGGACGGCGGCCACGGCCACCGCGAGCCCGGGGCTGGCGAGCACGACGACGACGCCGATGAGGGCGGGACCCATGACGAACGAGGCCTCGTCGGCCGCACCCTCGTACGAGAAGGCGGTCTCCATGAGGCGCGGCTGGTGTGCGCCCTGGGCGCGGGTCATCGGCCGCCACCGGACCCGCGCGAGTGGGCCGATCTGCGGCATCGCCGCCCCCGCCACGGCGGCGGCGCCGATGACGGCGGCGGCCGACCCGTCGCCCCGGGCGATGGCCACGAGGGCGAGGAGTGCGAGCCCTCCGGCGATCGACTGGACGAGGACGACGGGGCGCTGCCCGACGCGGTCCGCCAGGGCGCCCGCCACGGGGGCCCCCGCGGCGTTGGCGACGGCGAGGCTGCCGGCGGCGCCGCCACCGAGGCCGTACGACCCGGTGGTCCCGGCGACGAGGAGGAGGGTGCCCATCTGGCTCATCGCCAACGGGAGTCGCCCGACGAAGGCGAC
Source organism: uncultured Actinomycetota bacterium (assembly GCA_963815545.1). Lineage (GTDB taxonomy): Bacteria > Actinomycetota > Actinomycetes > Actinomycetales > Dermatophilaceae > Phycicoccus. Next base: position 401,059 of record CAWFGY010000011.1, on the reverse strand, counting down.
GAGGACGTAGAGCGGTCCGGCGAGGGTGAAGAGGCGTCGGTAGCTGGCGAGGGGTGACATCGGGGTGGGCTTCCTGGATCCTGCGCCCGGGTAGGGCGAAGCGGCGGTGCGCCGAACCCGCCTCCAACGACGCACAAGGACCCTGTGCAACGACCGAGTCTACCCGGGGTCGGCGCCGATCAGGGACCGGAAACCGTCGGGGTCAGGTCGCGCGGCGGGTCACCTGCGGGGCGCGGCGGATGCCGGCGGCCGCCAGCCCGGCCGCCAGCACCGGCACGAGCACGCCGACGACGAGCAGCGGCCCCCACGGGATGACGAGGATGCTCTCGCCGTCGACCGACTCCATGGTCAGCGGGTCCCAGCCGACGCTCGTCAGCGGCCGGGCGATGGCGATGCCCGGGACGATGCCGACCGCGACCCCGAGGACGCAGCCGACGATCGCGAGGGAGAACGCCTGGGCCGCGGCCATCACCCGCCGGGTGCCCCGAGTGGCCCCGAGCGCGGCGAGGGTCGCCTGGTCGCTCTGCTGCTCGGCCATCGTCAGCGCCGTCGAGGTCAGGGTGACCACGAGGATGAGCACCGCGAACACCCCGAGGAGGATCGCGACGACGACCCGGTCGTCGCGCTGGAACCCGTCCTCGCGGTGGACGCCGACGTCGTCGCCGAAGGTCTCCTGGAGCTGCTCGACGACCCGGTCCGACACGGCGGCGCCGCCCGGGTCGCGGATCGTCCACGACGAGACTTCGGTGTCCCAGCCGGCCGTCGTCGGGGTGCCGGCCCCGAAGGCGAGGGTGGCCCCGAGCATCCGCCCGGAGTTCTCGCGGGTGACGGGCAGCCGGACGGCGGGGATGACGGTGTCGGAGTCGACGTCCAGGGTGGTGTCGCTCGGGTCCTCCGACCGAGGGTCGACGGGGTAGCTGCCGCTGACGACCCGCACCGTCTCGCCCGCCCCGCCGCTCATGACGGCGGCGCCGCCGCGGACCCGGTCGGCGTCGGCCCCGGTGAGCCCGAGCCGCCGGACCAGCTCGTCGGCCGGCAGGACGAGCACCGTTCCCGAGCCCATCCCCTGCGAGCCGGCGACGAGGCAGCGCTCGTCGGGCGCCTCGGTGGCGAGCCAGCCGAGGGTCTGCTCGGGGGTGCACCCCTGCGGGACGACGCTGACGAACCGCACGCGGTACGGCTCCGTCGGCTGGTCCATCGACGTCATCGTCGGATCCCCGACGAAGGTGGTGTTCGTCGTGACGGTCAGACCGGGGGCCAGGTCCCGGACGGTGTCGGCGTCGATCTCCTGACCGCCCCAGACCGAGAGCAGGACCTCGCCGGGGATCGTCATCGGGAGGTACTCGAGGCGGCGCTGCTCGGTGTCGCTCTCGAGACCGGTGAGGCCGAAGGTCAGGCCCGCCACGACGGCCAGGACCGCCGCCACCGACGGGGCGCTGCGCGCGCGGTGCCGGGCGAGGTCTCGCGCCGCCATCCGCAGCGACGTCGGCAGGTGGCCGCCGAGCCGCCCGACCCCGGTGAGGACGACCGGGACGAGGAGGAGTGAGCCGACGATGAGGACGACCGCCCCGACGACGACGAACGTCTCGCCGTTGTCGGACACCACGGTCGGGGCGAGGCCGCGGAGGTCGACGACGCCGGTCCCGCCGAGGGTGAGCGCAGCCCCGAGGGCGGCCAGGGCCACGCCCGCGACGAAGACAGCGACGCTCGGCCGCGGCGAGACGCTCTGGCCCCGCATGACCCCGACGATGTCGAGCCGACCGAGCCGCCGGGCGGGGATGAGGGCCGCGACGAGCGTCGAGGCGGTGGCGCAGGCGGCGACGGCGAGCAAGGTGGGGACGCGCACATCGAACGGGCCGGGGAAGGGCGGGTAGGCCGCGTCGGCGGTCCACTGCACCACGCCGTAGGCGACGAGCACGCCGAGGCTGCCGCCCAGCACGGCAGACGTGGCCCCGAGGACGAGCGCCTGGGCCAGGACGGTGCGCCGCAGCACGGGCGTGTGCGCGCCGTTGCTCGCGGCCAGCGCCAGCGTGCGGCGTTGCCGGGTGGCGCTGACGGCGAAGGCCGGACCGACGAGGAGGGTCGTCGAGACCAGGAGCATGACGGCCGCGAGAGCGACCATGAGCCCACTCCGCTGCCCGTCCGAGGCCGCCATGTCGCGCAGTGACTCCGGCAGCTCGGCGGTGGCGGGCGGGTGCCGGAGCACGTCGGCCGAGGTGACCCGGAAGCCGTACTCGTTGAGGGTCCGGACGTCCGCCCAGGTCACCGGGTCGTCCCCGAGCATGATCCACGCTCCGTTGCCGCCGACCCCCTGGCTGACCGGCCCGGCGGTGACGACGCCGGGGGCGGACCAGAGCTCGAGGGTGCGCGCGGTGCCGACGATGGTGAGCGTGCGCTCGGCTCCGTCGATCGAGGCGGTGACCGAGCCGGTGTCCGGGAGGTCACGCGCGGTCCACGCCGTCGTCACGAGCACCTCGAGCGGTGCCGACGGGTCGGACGACGGCGGCGCCGGCCAGCGGCCCGCCGTGAGCCGGAGCTTGTCGCCGAGTCCGGCCCGGCCGTCGAGCGCGAGGCCCTCGAGCGAGATGCGCCGGTCGCCGAGCGAGGTCCGGACGCCGAAGCGCTCGTGCGGTGCGATCGCAGACCCGACGAGCCGGGCGACCGCGTCGGCGTTGCCGAACGCCGACTGCTGGCGGTCGTAGCCGGGGATGGGCCGTGCTGCGCGCTCGAACTGGACGGACCCGGTGTTCGGCTCGGGCAGGTGGGCGAGCGCGAAGTCCTCGGGCCCCTCGAGCAGCGCCTGGCCGGTGCCCATCGCCGAAGGGATCCGCTCGGCTCCGGCGACGTCGGAGGTGTACGCCAGCGTCACGACGGCCGAGAGCAGCAGCGTGGGCAGCAGGACCATGACGACGACGAGGGCGGAACGTCCCCGGTGCCGACGGACGTCCCGGCGGGCCATCCGCAGCGCGACCGCCCAGGAGGAGCGCCACTGGGCGTACCGGCCCGGCTCGGACGCCGTCGGCTTGGGGCGCCCGCGGGCGACCGACGTATCGGCCCGAGGCGGCGCCTCGGTGCTCATCGGGCACCGTCGGCGGCCAGCAGGTCCTCGGCGCGCTCGGCGCCGCCGGTGGAGTCGACGACCCGGCCGTCGCGCAGGAAGACGACCCGGTCGGCCCACGCGGCGTGCCGGGCCTCGTGGGTGACGAGCAGGCCCGCGACGCCGTCGTCGCAGCGCTCGCGCAGGACCCGGAGCACCTCCTCGCCGGTGTGGCTGTCGAGGGCGCCGGTGGGCTCGTCGGCGAGGACGAACCGGCGGGACCCGACGAGGGCCCGGGCGATCGCGACGCGCTGCTGCTGGCCGCCGGACATCTGGTCGGGGTAGCGGTCCGACAGGTCCATGAGGTCCATGAGCCCGAGCGTGTGCCGGGCCTGCCGGCGGGCGAGGCGGGCCCGGGTGCCGTCGAGCTCGAGCGGGAGGGCGACGTTCTCGGCGGCGGTGAGGCTGGGGATGAGGTTGTAGTCCTGGAACACGAACCCCATCCGGCGGCGCCGCAGCTTCGCGAGGTCACGGGGTGCGAGGGTGACGAGGTCCTCGCCGCCGATCGTCACCGTGCCGCTGGTCGGCCGGTCGAGCCCGCCGGCCACGTTGAGCAGGGTCGACTTGCCGGAGCCGCTGGGACCCATGACCGCGACGAGCTCGCCGGGGTGGATCTCGAGGGAGACCCCGTCGAGCGCGGTCACGGCGGTCTCGCCGGCGCCGTGGACCCGGGTGACGTCGGTGAGGACGACGTGCGGTGTGGTCATGACAGGTTCCCCTCGTGGACGGCCGGCGCGAGGTCGGCGGGTGCTGGTGCATCGGTGCGCAGGCGCGCGGTGCGGGCGGTGGTGACGGCGTGCCGGGCCAGCACCGTCTCGACGTGGTCGAGCCAGCGGACCTCGGCCTCGGCGGCGAACACGAGGTTCTCGAGGACGAGCAGCCAGGCCAGGCCCTGCTCGGCGTCCGCGTCGCCGCCCGCGGTCCCCTCGGCCCGGTCGAGGGCGCCACGCTTGAGCCGGGTGAGGTCGCGCAGGTGGCGCAGGGTCGAGGTCCGCTGGCTCTGGACGACCCGGTGGACGTCGACGCCGGGGGCGGTCACCGCGAGCGCGAGCTTGATGGTCAGCTCGTCGCGTGGAGTGCTCGTCCGGTCGACGGGGGTCGTCCACCAGGTGGCCAGCTCGGCGATGCCCGCGTCGGTGAGCCGGTACGAGATGCGTCCCTCGGTGTCGGCCTCCCCCTCCTGGGCGACGAGACCGTCGCGGACGAGCCGCTCGAGCGTCGTGTAGACCTGCCCGACGTTGAGCGGCCACGTGCCGCCGGTGCGCTCCTCGAAGTCGGAGCGCAGCCGGGCCCCGTAGGACGGGCCCTCGGCGAGGAGGGCCATGAGGCCGAGGCGGACCGACATCGGGGACCTGCTCCCTCCGGCTGTATACCGGGTATTCCGTGCTGACGAGGGACAGATATACCGGGTATTGGCCGAGGGTGCAAGGATGTCGGCGTAGTCGTCCTCGACGGAGAGGGAGATCGATGCTGGTCCCGATGACCGTGTCCGACTTCATCGACCGTGCGCGCACGGTCTACGGCGAGCGGGTGGGGGTCGTCGACGAGCCGGACCAGGTGGCGCAGCCGCTGCCCGACCTCACCTATGCGCAGGTCGCGACACTGGCCGAGCGCCAGGCCGCGCGGCTCGACGAGCTGGGCGTCGGGGTGGGTGACCGGGTCGCGATCGTGTCGCACAACGCCGCGCGGATGCTCGTCGCGTTCTTCGGGGTGTGCGGCTCGGGGCGTGTCCTCGTGCCGGTCAACTTCCGGCTGCGCCCCGACGAGGTGCGGTACATCGTCGAGCACTCCGGGGCCCGGGTCCTGCTCGTGGACCCCGAGATCGACGCCGCGCTCGCGGGCGTCACCGCCGAGCACCGGTTCGTCCTCGGCGACGACGAGGCGGTCTTCGCCCCCGAGGGCGCGACGCCCGCCCCCTGGGAGCGCGACGAGAACGCGACCGCCACGATCAACTACACGTCGGGGACGACGGCCCGGCCCAAGGGGGTGCAGATCACGCACCGCAACATCTGGACCAACGCGCTGACCTTCGCCCTGCACGCCGGCGTGACCGACCGCGACGTCTACCTGCACACGCTGCCGATGTTCCACGCCAACGGCTGGGGGATGCCTTTCGCGACGACCGGCCTCGGAGTGAAGCAGGTCGTGCTGCGCAAGGTGGACGGGGCCGAGATCCTCCGCCGGGTCCGCGACCACGGGGTGACCTTCATGTGCGCGGCCCCGGCGGTCGTCAACGCCGTGCTCGACGCCGCGACGACGTGGGAGGGCGACCTCCCCGGCCGCGACCGGGTGCGGATCATCGTCGCGGGGGCGCCCCCGCCGACGCAGACCGTCGCGCGGGTCGAGGCGGAGCTCGGCTGGGAGTTCATCCAGATCTACGGGCTCACCGAGACCTCGCCGCTCCTCACGATCAACCGCACCCGAGCCGAGTGGGACGACCTGTCGACCGAGGAGCGGGCGGGGAGGCTCGTGCGGGCCGGGGCCCCGGCGCTCGGGGTGTCGCTGCGGCTCGCGCCCGACCGCGAGGTGCTCGCCCGCTCCAACGTCGTGCTCGAGGGGTACTGGGACCAGCCCGAGGAGTCCGCACGGGCGCTCGAGGACGGCTGGTTCCACACCGGCGACGGCGGCACCATCGAGGACGGTTACCTCACGATCTCGGACCGCAAGAAGGACGTCATCATCACCGGCGGCGAGAACGTGTCGTCGGTCGAGGTCGAGGACGTCATCTTCAGCCACCCGGCGGTCACCGAGGTGGCGGTCATCGGGGTGCCCGACGAGAAGTGGGGCGAGACGATCAAGGCACTGGTCGTGCTCGCACCGGACGCCGAGGTGACCGAGGCCGAGCTCGTCGCGTGGTGCAAGGAGCGGGCTGCCGGCTACAAGGCTCCGACCTCGGTGGAGTTCCGTGCGGAGCTCGCGCGCACGGCCACCGGCAAGCTCCAGAAGTTCAAGCTGCGGGCCCCCTACTGGGAGGGCCGCGACCGCCAGGTCAACTGAGCAGCCGATGTCCAGCGCACCGAGGGGTGTGGGTCACTCCACCGTCAGCAGGATCTTGCCGATGTGCCCGCTCGCCTCCAGCTCGCGGTGCGCCTCGGCCGCCCCGGCCAGGGGGTGGCGCGAGTGCACGACGGGTCGCACGACGCCGTCCTCGACGAGCGGCCAGACGTGCTCGCGGACCGCGGCGACGATGGCGGTCTTCTCCGTCAGGGGTCGGGACCGCAGGGACGTCGCGATGACGGCGCCCCGCTTGCCGAGGAGCACCCCGAGGTCGAGCTCGCCGACCCGCCCGCCCTGCATTCCGATGACGACGAGCCGGCCGCCCGTCGCGAGCACGGCGACGTTGCGGCCGAGGTACTTCGCGCCCATGTTGTCGAGGACGACGTTCGCGCCCGCGCCACCGGTCGCCTCCTTGACGCGCTCGACGAAGTCCTCCTCGCGGTAGTCGACGAGGATGTCGGCGCCGAGCGCGCGGCAGGCCTCGAGCTTCGCGGGCGTCCCCGCCGTCACCGCCACCGTGGCCCCGACGGCCTTCGCGAGCTGGATGGCCATCGTGCCGATGCCCGAGGACCCGCCGTGGACGAGCAGCGTCTCGCCCGGCTGGAGGTTGGCCGTGAGGAAGACGTTCGACCACACCGTGCAGGCGACCTCCGGCAGGGCGGCCGCGTCCTCGAGCGACACCCCGGCCGGGACCGGCAGCAGCTGGCCGGCCGGGACGCGCACGTACTCGGCGTAGCCACCCCCGGCGAGCAGGGCGCACACCGGGTCGCCGACGGTCCAGCCCTCGACGCCGTCGCCGAGGGCCTCCACGGTGCCGCTCACCTCGAGTCCGGGGACCTCGGACTCCCCGGGCGGCGGCGGGTAGAGCCCCTGGCGCTGCATCGTGTCGGCGCGGTTGACGCCCGCCGCGGCGACGCGCACGAGCACCTCGCCGGTGCGGGGCTCGGGGGTGTCGACGTCGGACAGGACGAGCGCGTCGGGCCCGCCCGGCTCGGGGATGGTGATGGCCTTCATCCCCCGAGGCTAGGCGTGGTCCTCCAGCGCGGCGAGGTCGGCCGGGGTGTCGACGTCACGGGCTGCCGCGCCGGGGACCGCGACCTCGACGTGGGCGAGGCCGAGGAGGCTGCGGGCCGGGACTCCGCGGGGGTCCTCGGGGGCGGCGGCCAGGACGGCGGCGGTGCGGTAGGCGGCCAGCAGCGGGTTCGGCCTGTTCTCGTCGTCCACGGCGACCGCCGCCTCGACCTGCGGCCCCGCGGCGGTGAGGACCGCCACGAGCCGGGCGAGCGCGGGGGCCGCGTCGGGCATGTCCCCGGCCACGACGGCCACGACGTCGGTGCGGGCGACGGCCACCCCGGCGAGTACGGCCGCCAACGGCCCGGTGCCCGGCGGCTCCTCGGTGGTCCAGGTGACGTCGCGGCCGACCGCGCGTGGGGCGCCGACCGCCACGACCGGCCAGTGCGGCGGCAGGGTGTCGAGGAGATGGTCCAGCACGGTGGAGCCGCGCAGGGGGGCGGCGAGCTTGTCGGCGCCGAACCGGGTCGACCGGCCGCCGGCCAGGACGACGACGGTGACGGCTGCGCGCGGCATCCCCCGACCCTACGGAACGCCTCCACATTTCGGGGTCACCCCGGAATGTCAGCCCGGCAGGGGTTCGTATGCCCTGCCGGGCTGACGAAGTCGTGCCTCGCGCCCCGACGGCTGCGCGCCGGCACCCGGTGCCGTCAGCGCGACCGGCCCATCCGGGACGCCAGGGCATCGGCCGTGCCCCGCACCGCGCCGACGAGCTCGTCGATGGCGCGGTCGTCGACGTCCGCCTGCGGGTACGTGACGGCGACGGCGGCCACGGGGTAGTCGTTCGCGTCGAGGACGGCCACCGCCACCGAGCCCAGCCCGGGAGTCACGAGCCCGTCCTCGACGGCGTACCCGCGCTGGCGCACCGCCTGGAGCCACGAGCGCAGCTGTGTCGTCGACGTCGGTCCGCGCCCGTCGCGCAGGACGAGGGCCGAGCGGTCCGGGTAGAGCGCCCGCACCTGGGCCGCGGGCAGCTGGGCGAGCATCGCGAGCCCGGTGGCCGTCAGGGGTGCCGGCAGCCGGACGCCGACGTCGGTGACGAGCAACGGCCGGCCCGGCGCCCGGTGCTCGACGACGTACAGCACGTCCCCGCCGTGCAGCACCGCGAGGTGGGCGTTGTGGCCGCAGGCGTCGACGAGCCGGTCCATCGCGCCGCGGGCCATCCGTTCCAGGGGGGCCTGCCGCTGGTACGCAGACCCGAGCTCGTAGGCCGCCAGGCCCAGTCCGTAGCGGCGCTCGTCGGGCAGGTGCCGGACGTAGCCGCGCTCGATGAGCACCGTGAGCAGGTGGTACACGCTGGACCGGGGGAGCCCGAGGTCCCGGGCGATCGCCGCGGCCGGCACCGGCTCGCCCCGGCGGGCGATGAGGCCGAGGACATCGAGCGCGTGCCCGGCGGCGGGGGCGTTGGCCATGCGTGCAGTCTGGCACTCGACACCGCGCGCCCGTCTCGGGTGCGAGACAGTCGGGGCTGCCAGCCCATGGCCGTCGCCGACGATGGGCGCTGCAATGGGGGGATGAGTACCACCGTCTCCTCCCGGCCCGCCGCCACGTCCGTCGTCGTCGGTACCGGCCCGCTCGGCATCGAGGATGTCGTCGCCGTGGCACGGAACGGCGCTCGGGTCGCCGTCGACCCCGCCGCGCTCGCCGAGGTCCGCCGGACCCGTGACGTGATCCGAGCCCTGGCCGACGACACCCGCCCGCACTACGGCGTCTCCACCGGGTTCGGCGCCCTCGCGACACGGCACATCCCCGTCGACCTCCGGCACGACCTCCAGCGGTCGCTCATCCGCAGCCACGCCGCCGGGTCCGGGCCCGAGGTCGAGCGCGAGGTGGTCCGGGCCCTCATGCTGCTGCGCATCTCGACCCTCGCGACCGGCCGCACCGGCATCCGCGAGGAGACGCTGCAGGCCTACGTCGGGATGCTCGACGCCGGCATCACGCCGGTCGTCCACGAGTACGGCTCGCTCGGCTGCTCCGGCGACCTCGCACCCCTGTCGCACTGTGCCCTCGCGCTGATGGGGGAGGGGCAGGTGCACGACGCCTCGGGCACGACGATGGCCGCCGCGGACGCCCTCGCCGCCGCTGGGCTCGCGCCGGTGCGGCTCGAGGAGAAGGAGGGGCTGGCCCTGGTCAACGGGACCGACGGCATGCTCGGGATGCTGTGCCTCGCTCTCCACGACCTGCGCGAGCTGCTCGTCGTCGCCGACATCTCCGCCGCCATGAGCGTCGAGGGGCTGCTCGGCTCCGACGACGTCTTCGCGGCCGACCTGCACGCGCTGCGCCCGCAGCCGGGCCAGGCGGTGAGCGCGGCCAACATCCGGGCGGTCCTGGCGCACAGCCCGATCCGCGAGTCCCACCGCACCGAGGACTGCACCCGCGTCCAGGACGCGTACTCGCTGCGCTGCGCCCCCCAGGTGGCCGGCGGCGCCCGGGACACCGTCGAGCACGCGGCCCGGGTCGCCGGGTTCGAGCTCGCCTCGGCCGTCGACAACCCCGTCGTCACGCCGGACGGGCGCGTCGAGTCCAACGGCAACTTCCATGGGGCACCGGTCGCCTACGTGCTCGACTTCCTCGCCATCGTCGCCGCCGACCTCGCGTCGATGTCCGAGCGTCGCACCGACCGCTTCCTGGACGCCGCGCGCAGCAACGGCCTGCCTCCGTTCCTCGCCGACGACCCGGGTGTCGACAGCGGTCACATGATCGCCCAGTACACCCAGGCCGCGATCGTCTCGGAGATGAAGCGCCTCGCCGTGCCCGCGTCGGTCGACTCGATCCCGTCGTCGGCGATGCAGGAGGACCACGTGTCGATGGGCTGGTCCGGCGCTCGCAAGCTGCGCCGCGCCGTCGACGGCCTCTCCCGGGTCCTCGCCGTCGAGGTGCTGACCGCCGCCCGCGGCATCCAGCTGCGCGCCCCGCTCGAGCCCGCCCCGGCCACCGGGGCCGTGGTCGCAACGCTCACCGAGGCCGGTGCCGGCGCACCCGGCCCGGACCGCTTCCTGGCCCCGGAGATCGAGGTCGCCCACCGCCTCGTCACCGACGGCACCGTCCGCCGTGCCGTCGAGTCCGTCACCGGTCCCCTCACCTAGCCCGCCAACCCACCACCCACCCCCGACCCCCCGACTTTTCATGCCGGGGTCCGCGCGACACCCCGTTCCGACGGCGTGTCGAGCGGACGGCAGCATGAGAAGTCGGGGAAGGGCGGGGGATGAAGGAGAAGACAGCATGGACGGCGCCCGCCCTGTGCGCAGCCCCCGCGGCACCACCCTCACCGCCCGCCAGTGGAGCACCGAGGCCCCGCTGCGGATGCTCATGAACAACCTCGACCCCGAGGTCGCCGAGCGTCCCGACGACCTCGTCGTCTACGGCGGCACCGGCCGCGCCGCCCGTGACTGGCGCTCCTTCGACGCCATGGTGCGCACCCTCACCGACCTCAAGGCCGACGAGACGATGCTCGTCCAGTCCGGCCGTCCCGTCGGGGTCATGCAGACCCACGAATGGGCGCCGCGGGTCCTTCTCGCGAACTCCAACCTCGTCGGCGACTGGGCCACGTGGCCGGAGTTCCGCCGCCTCGAGCACCTCGGGCTCACGATGTACGGCCAGATGACCGCCGGCTCGTGGATCTACATCGGCACCCAGGGCATCGTCCAGGGCACCTACGAGACCTTCGCCGCCGTCGCCGAGAAGCGCTTCGGCGGGACCCTCGCCGGCACCCTGACCCTCACCGCCGGCTGCGGCGGGATGGGCGGCGCGCAGCCGCTCGCCGTCACGTTCAACGACGGGGTCTGCCTCATCGTCGACGTCGACCCCGCACGCCTGCACCGTCGGGTCGAGCACCGCTACCTCGACGTCGTCGCCGACTCCCTCGACGAGGCCGTCGAGACGGCCCTCCGGGCCAAGGAGGAGCGCCGCGCCCTCTCGGTCGGGGTCGTCGGCAACGCCGCCGAGGTCTTCCCCGAGCTGCTGCGCCGTGGCGTCCCCATCGACATCGTCACCGACCAGACCAGCGCCCACGACCCGCTCAGCTACCTGCCTGAGGGCATCGGCCTCGACGAGTGGGCCGAGTACGCCGAGAAGAAGCCCGAGGAGTTCACCGACCGGGCTCGTGCGTCGATGGCGCGGCACGTCGAGGCGATGGTCGGCTTCCTGGACGCCGGTGCCGAGGTGTTCGACTACGGCAACAGCATCCGCGACGAGGCCCGCCAGGGCGGCTACGACCGCGCGTTCGCCTTCCCCGGCTTCGTCCCGGCCTACATCCGCCCGCTGTTCTGCGAGGGCAAGGGCCCGTTCCGGTGGGCCGCCCTGTCGGGCGACCCGAAGGACATCGACGCCACCGACCGCGCCGTCATGGACCTCTTCCCCGACCACGACCGCCTGCAGAAGTGGATGCGTGGCGCCCGCGAGCGCATCGCGTTCCAGGGCCTGCCCGCACGCATCTGCTGGCTCGGCTACGGCGAGCGGGACAAGGCCGGCGCCGCGTTCAACGACCTCGTGGCGCGCGGCGTGGTGAGCGCCCCGCTCGTCATCGGGCGCGACCACCTGGACTGCGGCTCGGTCGCCTCGCCGTACCGGGAGACCGAGGCGATGGCCGACGGGTCGGACGCCATCGCGGACTGGCCGCTGCTCAACGCCCTGGTCAACACGGCGTCCGGCGCGAGCTGGGTCTCGATCCACCACGGTGGCGGGGTCGGCATCGGCCGGTCACTGCACGCCGGGCAGGTCTCGCTCGCCGACGGCACGCCGCTGGCCGCCGAGAAGCTGCGCCGCGTCCTCACCAACGACCCCGGAATGGGCGTCATCCGGCACTGCGACGCCGGCTACGAGCGGGCCGACGAGGTGGCGGCGGAGCGGGGCGTGCGGATCCCGATGCGTGAGGGCTGAGTTCAGGCCGGGTCGGTGACGTCGGCGACGTCGGCGTCGAGCACCGCGACGAGTGCGTCGGCCCCGACGGTGGCGGACACCCCGTGCGCGCCCGCCCCGATCGAGACCGTCCGGCCGGTGATCGTCGCGTCGGCGAGGACCGGCAGCGCCCGCACCGACCCGAACGGGGTGATGGTGCCCCGCTCGTACCCGGTGACCTCCCGGGCGGTGTCGGCATCGGGCATCGAGACCCGGTTGACCCCGAGGTGCGCCCGCAGCTTGGGCCAGGAGATCTCGCGGTCACCGGGGACCAGGACGAACAGGTAGTCGCCCTCGGCCCGCCGCACGACGAGGGTCTTGACGATGCCCGCCGGCTCGACCCCCCGCAGCCGCGCCGCCTCCGCCAGGGACGAGACCGGCCCGTGGCTCGTGATGTCGTGGGCCATGCCGGAGGCAGCGAGGGCTCTGCGCGCCCGCTCCGCACCGTCCGTCACCCGGCCAGCGTAGGGCGAACCCCGGTCGCGGGCACCCACGTCTCTCACGCGAGACAATCGCCGCGTGCCTGCGGCCCCGTGCGGGCCCGTCGCTTGATCCAATGGTCGGCATGAGCAGTGCGTCGGCACCCGGGGAGGCGACCCTCGCATTCCGCCGGATGTGGCGTGACCTCGAACCGGTCGGACTGGACCCGGCCTCCGGCGGCTACCGACGCTTCGCCTGGACCCGCCCGGACCACGACCTGCGCGAGTGGTTCGCGGGGGAGTGCGCGGCCCGCGGGCTCGACCTGACGACCGACCGGATGGGCAACCAGTGGGCGTGGTGGGGCGACCCGGACGCCGCCGCCGCGGCCGGGACCCCCGGGGTCGTCGCGGGGTCGCACCTGGACTCCGTCCCCGACGGCGGCGCCTTCGACGGGCCGCTGGGGGTCGTCAGTGCCCTGGCCGCGGTGGACGCCCTCCGCGAGCGTGGCGTCCGCCCGGGCCGCCCCATCGGCATCGTGAACTTCGCCGACGAGGAGGGCGCCCGCTTCGGCGTCGCGTGCGCCGGCTCGCGGGTCATCACCGGGGCGATGTCGCCGGACCGGGCACGAGGCCTGCGCGACGTCGACGGGGTGACGATGGCCGAGGCGATGACGTGGGCCGGCGGTGACCCCACCCGCATCGGGCGGGACGACGAGACGCTCGCGCGGATCGGCACCTTCGTCGAGCTGCACGTCGAACAGGGCCGCTGGCTCGAGGACTCCGGCCACGCCGTGGGTGTCGGCAGCGACATCTGGCCGCACGGACGCTGGCGCATCGACGTGCCGGGCATGGCCAACCACGCGGGGACGACGTCCCTGGACGACCGGGAGGACGCGATGCTCGGGCTCGCCGCCGCCGTCATCGCCGCCCGGCGGGCCGCCGAGGAGCACGGTGCCCTCGCGACGGTCGGGAAGGTCGAGGTCACGCCCGGCGGCGTCAACGCCATCCCGAGCTGCGCCACGTGCTGGCTCGACGCGCGCGGCGCGGACCCGGACGCCGTCCGGCGGGTGGTCTCCGACGTGCGCAGCGTCGTGGCCGACTTCGACGCCCTCGTCACCGAGGAGTCCTGGACCCCGTCGACGGCGTTCGACCCCGCGCTCGCGCAGCGCATCTCGACCCGGCTCGGCGGCGTCCCCATCATCGGGACCGGCGCCGGCCACGACGCGGGCATCCTCGCGAACGCGGGGTTCTCCACCGCGATGCTCTTCGTCCGCAACCCCACGGGGGTCAGCCACTCACCGGACGAGTGGGCCACCGCCGACGACTGCCTCGAGGGCGTGCGCGCGCTCGCCGACGTCCTCGAGGACCTCGCCGGGTCGACCGTTGCATGACCACGTACTGGTGTGAGCAGGCGATGCTGCCCGGCGGTGTCCGCCGGCGCGTGCGGGTCCTCACCGAGCGGGGACGCATCGTCGAGGTCCGCGCGGACGAGCCCGTCGACCCCGCGGACGTCGTGCTTCCCGGTCTGGTGTTCCCCGGCTTCGCGAACGCGCACAGCCACGCCTTCCACCGCGCGCTGCGCGGCCGCACCCACGCAGGGGGCGGTGACTTCTGGACGTGGCGCGAGGGGATGTACGCGCTCGGCGAGCACCTCGACCCCGACGGCTACCGCAGCCTCGCGACCGCCGTGTTCGCCGAGATGGTCCTCGCGGGGTACACCGTCGTCGGGGAGTTCCACTATCTCCACCACGGCCCGGGAGGGGCCCGGTACGACGACCCGAACGCCATGGGCGAGGCGCTCGTCGCGGCCGCGGCCGACGCGGGCATCCGGCTGACGCTCCTGGACACCCTCTACCTGGCCGGCGGACTGACCGCGAGCGGGCATGTGCCCCTCGACGCCGTCCAGCAGCGTTTCTCGGACGGCTCGGCCGAAGCGTGGGCCGAGCGGGTGTCCGCGCTGCGCCCGAGCGGGCACTGGCGCGTGGGGGCGGCGGTCCACTCGGTGCGTGCGGTGCCCTGCGACGACCTCGGGGTGCTCGGCGAGGCAGCCACCCGCGGGCAGTGGCCGGTGCACGCCCACCTCTCCGAGCAGCCCGGCGAGAACCTCGCGTGCGAGGCGTTCTACGGCCGCACGCCGGCCCGGCTGCTGGCCGACGAGGGGCTGCTCACCGAGGACACCTCGCTCGTCCACGCCACCCACCTCACCGACGACGACATCGACGTCATCGGTGAGGCACGCTCGTGCGCGGTGTTCTGCCCGACGACCGAGCGCGACCTCGCCGACGGCATCGGCCCGGCCCGGGCGCTCGTCGACGCGGGCGCCCGCCTGGCCGTCGGGTCCGACCAGCACGCCGTGATCGACCCGTTCGAGGAGGTCCGCGGGGTCGAGATGCACGAGCGGCTCCAGAGCCTCGAGCGGGGCCGCTTCGCCCCGGCCGAGCTGCTCGGGGCGGCGACGCTCCAGGGCTACCGCTCGCTCGGCTGGCACGACGGCGGGATCATCGCCCCGCACCATCTCGCCGACCTCGTCGCGGTGCGCACCGACAGCCCGCGGACCGCCGGCTCGGCCGCCGACCAGCTGCTCTACGCCGCGACGTCCGCCGACGTCACCGATGTCGTCGTCGGGGGCGAGCAGGTCGTGTGCGGGGGGCGGCACCGCCTCGGCGACGTCGGCACGCTCCTCGGGCAGTCGATCGCGGCGGTCCGGCGATGACCGGGCCGCGCTCCCGCCTCGTCACGGGCATCGGCGAGCTCGTCACCTGCGCGGGTCCTGACGGGACGCTCGCCCCGGACGACCTCGCGGCCTCGGCCGACGAGCGGCTCGGCGTCATCGACGACGCTGCGCTCGTCGTGGCCGACGGGCGGGTCGCCTGGGTGGGACGGGCCGTCGACGCTCCCGCCGCAGACGAGCGGCTCGATGTGGGTGGCCGGGCCGTCGTGCCCGGGTTCGTCGACAGCCACAGCCACCTCGTCTACGCCGGCGACCGAGCCGCGGAGTTCACCGCCCGGATGGCCGGGACCCCCTACGACGGCGGGGGGATCGGGGTGTCGGTGGCCGCGACGCGGGCCGCCTCCGACGACGAGCTGCGCGCCCTGCTCGCCACCCGGGTCGCGGAGGCACGAGCCCTCGGGACGACGACGCTGGAGATCAAGAGCGGGTACGGGCTCACCGTCGAGGACGAGGCCCGGTCGCTGCGGCTGGCGCGGGAGGTGACCGACGAGACGACGTTCCTCGGCGCGCACGTCGTCCCCCCGGAGCTGCGCGCGGACCGGGCCGCCTACCTCGACCTCGTCACCGGCCCGATGCTCGACGCGTGCGCCCCGCACGCGCGCTGGGTGGACGTGTTCTGCGAGCCGAACAGCCCGCACGCCTTCACCGAGGCCGAGGCGCGCCGGGTCCTGGAGGCCGGCCGGGCGGCCGGGCTCGGGCTGCGCGTCCACGGCAACCAGCTGGGCCCGGGCCCTGGGGTGCGGCTGGCCGTCGAGCTCGGGGCCGCCTCGGTCGACCACTGCACGTTCCTGGACGACGCCGACGTCGAGGCGCTGGCGGGGGCGGCCGGCGCGACGGTCGCGACCCTGCTCCCCGGCGTCGAGTTCTCGACCCGGATGCCGTACGTCGACGCGCGCCGGCTTCTGGACGCCGGGGTCTCGGTGGCGCTGGCGTCGGACTGCAACCCGGGGACGTGCAACACCGCGTCGATGGCGTTCGTCCTCGCCCTCGCCGTGCGCGACATGCGGATGACGGCGGCCGAGGCGCTCGTCGCGGCCACCGTCGGCGGGGCCCGGGCGCTGCGGCGCACCGACGTCGGGCGCGTCGCCGTGGGGTGCCGCGCCGACCTCGCGGTGCTCGAGGCGCCGTCCTACCTGCACCTGGCCTACCGGCCGGGCATGCCGTTGGCCCGCGCGCTCTGAGCGCGGCGCCGAGAGCTAGGAGACGGGCTCCTCGCGGATCTCCTTGGGCAGGTGACCGGCCGAGTTGCGGTAGTACGCGGCGGCCTTGCGGGCGGTGAAGGTCCGGGCGGCGCCCACCGCGAGCCCGGTGATGGCGGCGTAGGCGACGGCCTTGACGAGCGGCGCGTCGGGGTTCTTCGGGTTCACCTCGTCCTGGCCGGCCTTGGCCCAGACGAGGTTGACGACCTTGGTGGCGAGCACCCCCGCGACGATGGCGCCTCCGGTGCCGAGCAGCTTCCAGGCGGCGGTTCCCATGAGTGGTCCTTCCAGGTGATCGGCGGTGGACGGGAGCGTGGGGGCTCTCGCCCGACGGGCTCTCGCCACCTTAACCCCGGGGCGATATGCTCGATGCGTCCAACGACAGGGGAGCGCCCCAAGCGCTGAGAGTGCGGTTCGCCGCAGACCCTCGAACCTGATCCGGTTAGCACCGGCGATAGGAAGTCGGGAATCTCAGGCGTGCTCCGTCGCCATGCGGTGACGGTCACGCCTCCCCGAGGTCATCACCGACCACGGGAGAAGAAGCAGTCATGGCCACGAGCACCACCGAGGCGCCGAGCACCCGGCGCTCCATTCCCGCGACCCGCCCGCTGCTGGGCTGGCGCACCGTCGACATCCTCACCCTCGCCTTCCTCGGCGCCGCGCTCGGCGTGGCGTTCTGGGGGTGGGGGGTGTTCTACAACGGCCCGATCACGGCCCTGAAGATCGGGTACGCCCCGCTCATGGGGCTCTTCGTCGGGCCGTGGTTCCTCGCCGGCATCGTCGGCGGGCTCGTGGTCCGCCGGCCCGGTGCCGCGCTGTTCTGCGAGGTCGTCGCGGCCCTGGTCTCGATGGTCCCCGGTACCGAGTGGGGCGCCGCGGTCCTGGTGTCCGGGATCCTCCAGGGGCTCGGTGCCGAGCTGGCGTTCGCGCTGCTCGGCTACCGGCTCTTCGGCATCGGGGCGGCGGCGCTGGCGGGCGTGCTCTCGGTGCCGCTGGAGTGGCTGTTCGAGACCTTGTCCTTCCCCGCGTCCTGGGCCGAGGTCCCCGTGCTGTCGGTCCTCGCCGGGGGCGGCGGCTGGTACGCCGAGTGGGTGTGGCGCGACAAGCTCGTCTACCTCGGGGCGATGGGGATCTCCGGCGTCGTCCTCGCGGGGGTCGTCGGCTGGCTCCTCGTCCGGGCGCTCGCGCGGGCCGGCGCGCTCTCGGCGTTCCCCGCCGGCCAGGAGCACCGGGAGTCCCGGGCTGTCTGAGGACGTGATGCTCGCGGCGCGCGGCCGGGTCGAGGTCGACGCGTTGACCTGGCGACCCTTCGGTCGCCGCGACCCGGTGCTGCGTGACGTCGGCCTGTCCATCGCCCCCGGTGAGCGCGTGCTGCTCGTCGGCCCCTCAGGGTCCGGCAAGTCGACCCTGCTGCGTGCCCTCACCGGGTTGCTCGGGTCCGTCGAGGCGGGGGAGCTGACCGGCGGGGTGACCCTGGACGGCGCCCGTCCCGGGAGCCGCCCCGGCGACGTCGGGCTGGTGCTCCAGGAGCCCGGGTCCGGCGTCGTGGCGGCCACCGTGGGGCGCGACGTCGCGTTCGGGCTCGAGAACGTCGGGGTGCCTCGCGCGGCGATGCCGGCCGCCGTCACCGCGGCGCTGGCGGCGGTGGGGCTCGACGACCTCGACCTCGACACCCCGACGGCCGCCCTGTCCGGCGGGCAGACGCAGCGGCTCGCGCTCGCCGGCACCCTCGCGCTCGACCCCTCGCTCGTGCTCCTCGACGAGCCGACGGCGATGCTCGACCCGGACTGCGCGGCCGAGGTCCGCGGGGCGGTCGCCGGGCTGATGCGACGCGGCGGGCGCACCCTCGTGGTCGTCGAGCACGTCCTGGCCCCGTGGGTCGACCTCGTCGAGCGGCTCGTCGTCCTGTCCGCGGACGGGCGGGTCGTAGCCGATGGGCCGGTGCACGAGGTGCTGGCCGCGCAGCGGGACGTCCTGCTCGACATGGGCATCTGGGTGCCGGGGGCCGCGGTGCCCGAGCCGCTCGCCGTCGACCCGGCGCTGTTCTCCTCCCTGCCGACGCCGATGGCCGCCCCGCCGGCGCTGACAACCTCGCCGTTCGGGGTGGAGCGGACGACCCGCCTCCTCGACGGCACGGCGCGGACCACCCGGGCGGCCGAGCTCACCGCTCCCCTGACGGCGACGCCGGGCGGGCTGACGGTGCTCGTCGGCCCGAGCGGGTCCGGGAAGTCGACGATCCTCCACGCCCTCGCCGGGTTCCTCGCCCCCGACCCGGCCAGGTCGGTCAGGGTCACCGGTCCCACCGGCCCGGCCGACCCTGCCGACCTGGACGCCGCCGGGCTCGCCTCGGTCCTCGCCTGGGTGCCGCAGTGGGCGAGCTCGACGATCGTCACCGGGACGGTGCTCGACGAGGTGTGCGCCACCTCCCGCTCGCTCGGCCGCGACGACGACGAGTCGACGGCCCACGCCCGCTCGCTCCTGCGATCGCTGGGCCTGGCCCATCTCGAGCAGGCGGACCCGCGTGAGCTGTCCGGCGGCGAGCAGCGCCGGCTCGCGGTGGCGGCGGCCCTCCTGCACGGTCCGGCCGTGCTCCTCGCGGACGAGCCGACCGTGGGGCAGGACCGGCACACCTGGGCCGCGCTCGTCGGGCTCGTCGCCGCGTACCGCGCGGCCGGGGGGTCCGTCGTCGCCGCCACCCATGACGCGAGCGTCGTCGCCCGGGCCGACGTGGTGCACAGCGTCGCCGCCCCACCCCGCCCGGCCGACCCGCCGCCGGCCCGCACCCCGCTCGTCGCCCGATGTGCCCCGCTGGCGCTCCTCGCGGGGGCGACGCTCGGCATCCCGGCGGGGGTGCTGTCCCCGCACTGGTCGACGACGCTCCTCGTCCTCGCGACGCAGGTCGTCCTGGCCACGGTCGGCCTTGCCGCGCCTGGCGCGGGTGCGCCGCCGCGGGGCCGGGCGCGCACCGTGGCGCTGCGGACGGTGCCCGGCCTGCTCGCCGCGCTGTCGGTCGGCTGGTCGACGTGGTGGCTCGCCGGGCACGACGTCGACGCGGCGCTCACGGTGGCCCTGCGGGTGCTCGTCATCGTGGTCCCGGCGGCGGTGCTCATCCCGTGGGTCGACCCCGACCGGCTCGGCGACCACCTGGCCCAGCGGCTCGGCCTGCCGGACCGGCCGGTCGTGGCCGTCTCGGCCGCCCTCCAGCGGGTCCACACCTTCGCGGCGGTGTGGTCCGAGATCGGGCGGGCCCGCCGGGTCCGGGGCATCGGGGTGTCCGCACGCCGCCCTGCGTCCGTCCTCGCCCACGTGTCCGCGCTGACGATGGGCCTGCTCGTCCGCACCCTGCGCGCCGCCGCGGAGCTCGCCGTGGCGATGGACGCCCGCGGGTTCGCCACCGCGCAGCGCCGCACGTGGTGGGCCCCTGCCCCGTGGCGGTGGCGCGACACCGCCCTCGTCCTCGCGGCGACGCTCCCGCTCCTCGTGGCGGTCACCGCCCGCTGAGCACCGGTCGCGGGCGGCGGGCCACGAGCAGCTGCCCCCGATGCCACCGCCGTACGGGCGCTGACACCGGCGGGAGGCATACTGGTCGATCGTGCCCGCCGACCCCGCGACGACCCCCGAGGCGCGGGTCCGCATCCCCCGTGAGATCTGGGTCCTCATCGCCTCGGCGTTCGTCATCGCCCTCGGGTTCGGGCTCATCACCCCGGTGCTGCCGCAGTTCGCCCAGAGCTTCGGGGTGGGCGCCACCGCGAGCAGCGTCGTCGTCAGCGCCTTCGCCTTCTTCCGGCTGCTCTTCGCCCCTGCCGGGGGCCGGCTCATCGCGCGGCTCGGCGAACGGCCCATCTACCTCGGCGGGTTGCTCATCGTCGCCGTCTCCACCGGGGCCACGGCCTTCGCCGGCTCGTACTGGCAGCTCCTGGTGTTCCGGGGGCTCGGCGGGATCGGGTCGGTGATGTTCACCGTCTCGGCCGTCGCGCTCATCGTCCGGCTCGCACCCCCGTCGATCCGGGCGCGGGTCTCGTCGGCGTACGCCTCGGCCTTCCTGATCGGCGGGGTCGGCGGCCCGGTCGTCGGCGGCCTGCTCGGCGGGCTCGGGCTGCGCGTGCCGTTCCTCGTCTACTCCGCGGCCCTGCTGCTCGCGGCGGGCATCGTCTTCGTCTTCCTCAAGGACGCCTCGCTGCGCCCGAAGCCCGGCGACCCCGTCCTGCCCGCGATGACGGTCCGGGACGGCTGGCGGGACAGCGCCTACCGGGCCGCCCTCGGCTCCGGCTTCGCCAACGGCTGGGCCAACTTCGGGGTCCGCAACGCGATCCTGCCGCTGTTCGCCGCCGGCGTCATCGTCGACCAGAGCCTCGACCAGGCCACCCTGGCGAGCCAGCAGGCGCTCGTCGCCGGCACGGCGCTCGCCGTCTTCGCGGCGGGCAACGCGATCGGGCTGACCTTCGCCGGGCGCACCTCCGACCTCGTCGGACGCAAGCCGTACATCGTCGGCGGGCTCGTCGTGTCCGGGCTGGCCACCGCCGCCACCGGCCTCGCCACGGACCTCCCCACGCTCATCGTGCTGTCGGTCGTCGCGGGGATCGGGGCCGGGACGCTCAACCCCGCGCAGCAGGCCTCCCTCGCCGACGTCGTGGGCCGCGAACGCAACGGCGGCCCGGCCCTCGCCGCGTTCCAGATGTCGGCCGACACCGGCGCCATCATCGGGCCGATCATCGCCGGGATGCTCGTCGACCGGGGCAGCTACGCCCTGGCGTTCGCCGTCACCGGTGTCATCACGCTGGTGGCGGTCGCGCCCTGGGTGCGGGCTCGCGAGACCCACCCCGTGCGCACCACCTGAGCATCGGCGCCCACCTCCGGGTCGGGAACAGCAGCCCGGTGGAACGCGTTGATCGATGGCCACCCACGACCCCCGGAGGTCCGCCATCACCGATCCCGCCGTCACGACGTCCGCCCTCGTCGAGCTCGACCGCCAGGTGGCGACCCTCCTGCGCCTCGGATACCCGGCCCTGGCCGGGCAGACCGAAGCCGCCTTCCGTCAGCGCCTCGCTCCGCTGCGAGACCTCGCGGCCGGTCTCGGAGACCTGGCCCCGGCGCGGTCCGGGGCCGCACCGCTCGTCCTCGTCGTCACCAGCGAGGTCGTGGACCCGCAGCGCACGGTCCCCCTGCTGCGGCTCGCGCCAGGGGGGACCCGGCCCGGCATCGTCGACCGCAACCACGGTGCGGAGGGGCTGGCGCCGTACCGCCCGATCGACGAGGTCGGTCTCCCGGACCCGGACGCCTACCTGCTCCTCGACGTCGACCGCGGCGAGGAGTTCCGCGGAGTCCCGCCGGAGGAGGCGCTGCCGGTGCTCCTCGGGCGCGGGCGGACCCCGCTCACCATCGACGAAGGGGTCGCCGTCGTCACCCACGCGCCGCACCTGCTCGAGAAGAACGCGTGCTTCATGCTCTCGGGTTCGCGCCGCGGCGACCGGCGGGTCCCCGCGATGTGGATCAGCGAGCGTGCGCCCAAGCTCGGCTGGTGCTGGGACGGCAACCCGCACAGCTGGCTCGGCGTCGCCTCGGCCGGGTCCCGCGTCGCCCTCCGGTGAGGGCCGAGCACCCATACGGCGTGGAGGGTCCGTCGACAGGTCACGCACAGGGCCCGCGCACATCGTGGTGGTTCGAGGGGAAGCACCCCACACCACGACGAAGGAGTCACCCATGAACCCCAGGACCCTCAAGGTCGCGGCGGCGTCCGCGGTCGCTGTCGGAGCGCTCGGCGTCGGCGGAGCCACGATGGCCCTCGCCGCGGATGCGACCCCCACGCCCAGCCCCTCCGCGTCCGCCTCCGGTGACGGCACCGCCAAGGGCGAAGGGCGCGGCGGCTCGCACACCGAGGTCACCGGCGACGAGGCCGACGAGGTCAGCGCCGCGGTCGAGGCCACCGACTCGGCGGTCACCATCGAGTCGGTCCGCAAGGACGAGGACGGCTCCTACGACGCGATGGGGACCAAGGACGGCGAGAAGGTCGCCTTCGACGTCAGCGCCGACCTCGCGACGGTCACCGAGCGCACCGGCGGCCCGGGCGGCCGCCACGGCGGTCGGGGCGGCGGCTCGCACACCGAGGTCACCGGGGACGAGGCCGACAAGGTCAGCGCCGCGGTCGAGGCCACGGACCCGACGGTCACCATCGAGTCGGTCCGCAAGGACGAGGACGGTTCCTACGACGCGATGGGGACCAAGGACGGCGAGAAGGTCGCCTTCGACGTCAGCGCCGACCTCGCGACGGTGACCGAACGCACCGGCGGCCCCGGCCGGCACGGTGGCCACGGCGGGACGGACGACGGGTCGACGAGCCCGGACGACACCACCGGCACGTCCGAGCCGTCCGCGACGGCGACGGCCACCTCCGTCTGACCCGGGACGTCACCCGGGCGGGCCCGGCGGGAGACCGCCGGGCCCCGCTACCAGGTCGTCTCGATGCAGGACCGCGTCCCGCGGGGCTCGACCTGCAACGTCGCGTGGTCGATCCCGAACCGTTCGCGCAGCGTGCGGCCGGCCCCGTCGAGCACCGTGCCCGGGTCCGCCCCGTCCGAGCACACGAGATGGGCGGTCGCCACGTGCATCCCCGAGGTGAGCGTCCACAGGTGGAGGTCGTGGACGTCGACGACGTCCGGGACCGCCCGCAGCGCCGCCTCGGCCTCGTCGGGGTGGATCCCCGCGGGGGCGTGCTGGCCGAGGACCGAGAGGACCTCGCGCCCCAGCAGTACCGCCCGGATCGCGACGAAGACGGCGATGGCGAGGGCGACGACGGTGTCCCACACCGAGTCACCGGTCGTCGCGACGAGCACGCCGGCGACGATGACGCCCACCGAGCCGACGGTGTCGGCGACGACCTCGAGGTAGGCGCCCTTGACGTTGAGACTCTCCGCCGCACCGCCGCGCAGCAGCGCCAGGGCCACGAGGTTGACGGCGAGCCCCAGCCCGCCGACGACGAGCATCGCGCCGGTCGCCACCTGCGGTGTCGACCCGATCCGCCCCACGGCCTCGACGACGATGTAGGCCGCCACCGCGAGCATGAGCAGGACGGCGAGCCCGGAGGCGAAGACCTCGGCACGGTAGGACCCGAAGGTGCGCCGGCCCGAGGCGTCCGGGCGGGTCGCGATGCGGGTCGCGACGAGGGCGGCCCCGAGGGCGACGACGTCGGCGGCCATGTGCCCGGCGTCGCTGAGCAGGGCGAGCGAGCCGCTGACGACCCCGGCGACGAGCTCGACGACGAAGAACGCGCCGACGAGCACGAACGCGAGCCGGAGCCGCCAACGGTGCGTCGCCCCGGCGTGCCCGGCGGGAGCGTGGGAGTGCCCGTGGCCGCTAGCCATCCGCTCCCTCTCGCCGACCGGTGTCCTCGTGCACCGTCGACGCTACCCCGGCAGATACCGTGCCGAGGTGACCTCCTCACTCTCCCCCGCCGAGAGCCGGCTGCTGGACCACCTCGACGAGGATGCGCTGATCCGCTCCCTCGTCGAGCTCGTCCGGGTGCCGAGCGTCACCGGGACCGCCGCCGAGAGCGAGGCCCAGCATCTCCTCGCGCGGTGGTACGACGAGGCGGGGCTCGACGTCGACCTCTGGTCCGAGGACCTCGAGGAGCTGTACGCGGCCCCCGGCTTCCCCGGCACCGAGGCCCCGCGCGACGAGGCCTGGGGGTTGGTCGGCACGAGCCAGGGGTCCGGGCCGCCGGCCCTGGTCCTCCAGGGGCATGTCGACGTCGTCCCGGTCGGCGACCTCTGGTCCTGGGCCCACGACCCCTTCGTCGCGGCGGTCGAGGACGGCCGGCTCCACGGTCGGGGGTCCTGCGACATGAAGGCCGGGGTGGCGGTCAACGTCGCGGTCGCGCGGGCCCTGCACCGGTCCGGGCTGCGCACCGAGCGGCCGCTGGCCCTGCACGCCGTCGTCGGCGAGGAGGACGGCGGGCTCGGGGCGTTCGCCACCCTGCGGCGCGGTCACGGCGGTGAGGCCGTCGTCATCACCGAGCCGACCGGTGGCCGGCTGCTCACCGCGAACGCCGGGGCGCTGACCTTCCGGCTCGAGGTCCCCGGTCGCGCCACCCACGGCAGCACCCGCCTCGAGGGCCAGTCGGCGCTCGAGGCCTTCATGGTCGTCCACGAGGCCATCCGCGAGCTCGAGGCCGCCCGCAACGCACAGCCCGACCCGCTCTTCGACGGCAACCCGCTGCCGTACGCCATCACGATCGGCACCGTCCATGCGGGTGACTGGGCGAGCAGCGTGCCCGACCTGCTCGTGGCCGAGGGCCGGCTGGGGGTCGCCCTGGGCGAGAGCACCAGGGTGGCCGCGGCGGACTTCGAGCGGGCGGTCGCGGACGTGGCCGGGTCCCACCCCTGGCTCAAGGAGCACCCCCCGCGGGTGTCCTGGCCAGGCGGCCGGTTCGCGTCGGGCCGGCTGCCGCACGGTCACCCGCTCGCCGACGAGGTCGCGGACGCGGTCGAGTCGGTCGGGGCAGGGCGGCCCGCCACCGGCGCGGCACCGTACGGCTCGGACCTGCGCCTCTACGCCGGTGACGGCATCCCCACCCTCCAGTACGGGCCCGGTGACATCCGGCTCGCGCACTCGACCCGGGAGTCGGTGGCGCTCGACGAGGTCCTCGAGGTCGCCCGGTCGCTGGCCGTGCTCACCGCTCGTCGCCTCGGGGCGCACTGAGGTCAGTCGCGGGGCTCGGCGTCCTCGGACGGCGGCGGGTTCCGGGGGACGTCCGCCAGCCGGGCGGCGACGAACGGCCCAGCGGCCCAGAGGCCGACGACGACCACCAGGACGGAGCTGCCGCCGATGAGCGCTGCACGCGTCCCGATGACCACGTCGACGACGAGCAGCACGACCCCGGAGACGGTGACGGCGAGCATCCCCAGCCCGGCGATCGCGAAGAGGTTCCCCGACTCGACGAGCAGCTCGCGGCGACGCCGACGGAACAGCATCCGGTGGAAGGCCACCGGCGCGACCACCAGCCCGGTGGTGAGGACCGAGCCGGCCAGCACGGCGAGGTAGATGTTCCGCTGGAAGGAGGTCAGCTCCTCGAAACGCGCCGAGAACGGCACGGTGAGAAGGAAGCCCGTGAGGATCTGGACCCCGGTCTGGGTCACCCTGATCTCCTGGAGCAGCTCGTCCCAGTTGCGCGCCAGCGTGCGCCGTGAGGGGCCCGACCCCTGCCTGTCCTGCATCCCCATCGCCCCACTCTCCTTCGAAGCGCTCGAAGTCTAGAGCCGCGGAGATGGAAGAGTGGGACCCATGAGCGACGCCGACGTCACGATCGACGGACTGCCCACCCACTACGCCACCCGCCGGCCGCAGGCCGAGGACGCCCCCGCCGTGGCGGCCCTGCTCGCCGACCACCAGCGTGCCGCCAAGGGGTCCGCCGGGGTCGACCCGGAGGCGGTCCTCGGGCAGCTGGTCGGCACCGGGTCGTGGACGCGCCGCCAGGTGCTGGTCCATGACCCGGGCGGGCACCTTCTCGCCTGGTTCTCGGTGCACGACCGGGCCGCGGGCCGCACCCTCGTCGAGGTCACGGTCAGCCCGTCCCTGCCCGACGACGAGGCGGCCGAGATCGCGGGGCACCTGTACGCCGCCGGGGAACGGCACGCCCGCGACATCGCGACGATGCGGGGGCTCCGCACGAGCCTCCTGGACACCGGCGCCTACGCCGACGACCCCCGGCAGCAGCGGTGGCTCGACGCCGCCGGCTACCGGCAGACCCGCACCTGGCTCCAGATGACGCGGCCGGTCGCCCCGAGTGAGGCCACGAGCCTGCCCGGCCCGCGCGAGGGGGTCGTCGTCCGGCCCGTCGACCGGCACGATGACGGACTGCCCGTCGCGACCGACCTCCAGGCGGTGCACCGCGTCCTCGAGGAGTCGTTCCAGGACCACTTCAGCTCCTACCGCGAGAGCTTCCCCGAGTTCGTCATGCGGCTGCGGGAGGACCCTGGCCACCGCTGGGACCACTGGTGGCTCGCGACGGTCGAGACCGACGAGGGGCTCGAGCCGGCCGGTGCCGTCGTCTCCACGGTGCTCCGGCCGGACGCGGACGGCATCCCCGGGAGCTACGTCGACTACATCGGGGTGCACCGGCGTGCTCGGGGACGCGGCGTCGCGAAGGCGTTGCTGCACACCGTGATCGCCGACGCCGCTCGTCGGGGTCGTAACCGGGTGGGCCTCGAGGTCGACGCCGACAGCCCCACCGGCGCCGACGGGCTGTACACCTCGCTGGGCTGGGTCACCGACTACCGCACCCAGTCCTGGCACCGCGACCTCGACCTCTAGGGCCGGTCGCGGCTACTTCGCGACGTCGACGACGAGGCGGGTCGGCTCCGTGAGGACGCTGACCCGGAAGGGTCGCTGGCCGCCGCGGACACCGATGAACTCCTCGCCGTAGCCCTCGAACCCGCCCCAGATGGCCGGGGCCGCGGCGATGACCGTGCCGTCGAGGCTCGCCGCCGAGGCGTCGGCCGGCTGCTCGTCGTTCTCGCCGGGGACCATCACGGTCGTCACGCTCACGGACAGGAAGGCGTCGCCGGGGACCTCGACCGGCTCGCCGGTCACCGGGTCGAGGGCCTCGTCGACGTACGCGACCCGGAAGGTGGGCTTGCCGCGCCCCGCGAACTCGTAGACGACCCGGTCGTACGCGGAGTGCCGGCCGACGCGCACCGCGGTGCCGCTGCCGATGCGGGGCCCGAGCCGCGGCCACGTCGGCGAGCGCTGCTCGTCGGTGGTGAAGCCGTCGGGGACCGAGGTGATCGACGGCGAGGCCGAGGGCGAGGCCGGGGCCGACGTGCTCGACGCCGGGGCGCTCGTCGGTGGGCCGTCACTCGACGCGGAGCCGGAGGTGCTGACGGGCTCCTCGCCGGTCGTGGCGCAGGCGCTCGACACCGCGAGCGCGAGTGCGACGGACACGGCGAGAGCACCGGCGCCTCGGCGTCGGGTCCGGGGAGGTGTCGTCATTGCTGCGCTCGTCACGGGTCCATGGTGGGGGACGGGACCGCCCGGCGGTGGGACGTACGCTGAACCCATGGGTCGCCGCGTCGCACTCGCCCTCGGGTCCGGGGGTGCGCGAGGCTACGCGCACATCGGGGTGCTCCAGGTCATCGAGGAGCGCGGGTTCGAGGTCGTGGCGATCGCCGGCACGTCGATGGGCGCGCTCGTCGGCGGGCTGGCCGCCGCAGGCAGGCTCGACCCGTACACCGAGTGGGTCAGCGGGCTCACCCAGTACGACGTGTGGCGGCTGCTCGACATGAACCTCGGTGGCGGCGGGGCGATCCGGGCCGAGCGCATCTTCACCCGGGTGTCCGACATCCTCGGCGGGGTGCTCATCGAGGACTGCGCCATCCCGTTCACGGCGGTCGCCACCGACCTCAACCACCGCCGTGAGGTGTGGTTCCAGCGCGGTCCGATGGCCACCGCCATCCGCGCCTCGGTCGCGATCCCGAGCCTCGTCACCCCGATCGTCGTCGACGGTCGGCTCCTCGTCGACGGTGGGCTGATGAACCCGGTCCCGATCGAGCCGACCGCCGCGGTGATCTCCGACCTCACCGTGGCCGTCAGCCTGCAGGCCGGACACAGCCAGGGGATGCCCGTGGCGCCGGTGCGCTCGACCGGGCAGATCGCGGGCTCGGTGCGGTCCCTGACACATCGGGTGAGCGCGCTCATCGGCGGCTCGCACGACACGACCGACGCGCCGACGGGGGACGTCGCCGAGGACGTCGAGGCCGTCACCGAGGGCGGGGGGTCGCCGGCGGTGGCCGCGGCACCCGGCCACGCCCCGGCCCCCAAGGACCTCGCCTCGGCCGAGATCTTCAACCGGTCCTTCGACACGATGGCCGCGCTCATCACCCGCTACCGGATGGCGAGCAACCCGCCCGACGTCCTGGTCTCGGTACCCTCGGACGCCTGCCGGACGATGGACTTCCACCGCGCCAAGGACATGATCGCCCTCGGGCGCGAGCTCACCGAACGGGCCCTCGACGACGCCGGGTACGGGCAATGACCCCCGGTGACGCCGGTGTCCCCGGCTTGGACGCCCTCGTGGACCTCGCCTGGGGTCTGGTCCCGGCAGGCGCGGGCAGGGCGGTGCTCGGCGTCTGCGGGGTCCCGGGCGCGGGCAAGTCGACCCTTGCCGAGGCGCTCGTGCGCGAGGTGGCGCGCCGGCACGGCGCGGGGTCCGTCGCGCAGGTCCCGATGGACGGGTACCACCTCGCCGACGTCCAGCTCGAGCGGCTCGGGCTGCGCGACCGCAAGGGCGCACCCGAGACCTTCGACGCTCTCGGCTACGCGGCGCTGCTGCGGCGGCTGCGCGAGGACGCCGACCGGGACGTCTACGCGCCGGGGTTCGAACGGACCCTGGAACAGCCCATCGCGGGCGCGGTCCTGGTGCCGGGCAGCGCCCGGCTCGTCGTCACCGAGGGCAACTACCTGCTGCTCGAGCGACCCGAGTGGGAGGAGGCCCGCGCCGCCCTCGACGAGGTGTGGTTCGTCGACGGCGACGACGAGGTGCGGATCGAGCGGCTCGTGGCACGGCACGTCGCGTTCGGGAAGTCCCCGACGGAGGCCGCGGCGTGGGTGGAGGCCGTCGACGAGCCGAACGCGCGACTGGTCCGGGCCCGGCTCGAGGTGGCCGACCGGGTCGTCGAGGTGACCTCCGACGACGGGTGGGCCCTGCGCGCCTGAGTCCGCGCGCGCCCGGTTCGCCGACGGCCCGATTCTGCCCAGGCGGCAGTGTCGGTGGTGGCGTCTAGGTTTGGTTCATGGAGGGGATGAGCGCTCAGATCGCCGACCGTGGGCCGGTCGGTGGTTCTGCTGCGTCGGGGGTTGCGGGGGTGCGGGAGTCGTTGCGGGGCATCGATGTCGGGTCGCTCTCGGATCGTGAGCGGTTGGCGTTGGTGGCCGAGCTGGAGCGGTTGAAGGGGGCGGCGTCGGCGTGTCAGGCGCGGGCGGTGGAGGCGGTGCGGGAGTCGCGTGAGCACGCGGCGCCGCGGGATGCGCGGCGGTCGGTGGGGTCCGAGGTGGCGCTGGCGCGGCGGGAGTCCCCGACGCTCGGTGACCGGTTCGTGGGGCTCGCCCGGCGCCCTGGTCGAGGAGCTGCCCGAGACGATGCGGTGCCTGACCGACGGGGTGGTGGGGGAGCGGCACGCCCTCGAGATCGCCCGCGAGACGGCGACGTTGACGCGGGAGGACCGCGCGGAGGTGGACCGGCGGCTGGGTCCGCTGCTGGGGTCGCTGTCCCCGCGGGCGGTGGGTCGGGCGGCGCGGCGGGTGGCGGCCGAGCTGGACGCGGCGTCGGTGGTGGCCCGGTTGGAGGCGGCGGCGCGGTCGCGGCGGGTGTCGGTGCGGCCGGCGCCGGACGGGATGGCGTACCTGACGGTGCTCGGGCCGTTGCGGGACGTGGTCGGGGCGTACGCGGCGGTGCAGGGCGCGGGCGTCGGCGGTGGTCGGCGGGCAGTGCCCCGACGAGGGCGCCGACGGGCGTGGGGTGGGGGCGGTGGCGGCCGACACGGCGCTGCGGCTGCTGGCGGGGCTGGCGCCGGGGCAGGTGCAGCCGGTGGAGGTGCAGCTGGTGATGACCGACCGGGCGCTGCTGGGCACCGGCGACCAGGACCGCCCGGTGATGGAGCCGGCGCGGGTCCCGGGTCACGGGTCGGTGCCGGCGCCGGTGGCGCGGGCCTGGGTCCGCGAGGCCGGGGATGCGAGCGTGTGGCTGCGGCGGCTGTACACGGGCCCGGGTGGGCGGGACCTGGTGGCGATGGACTCGACGGCGGCGGCTGTTCACCGGGTCTGCTGCGGCGGATGCTGGTGCTGCGTGACGACGTGTGCACCACGCCGTGGTGCGACGCCCCGATCGTGCACGCCGACCACACCCACCCCGCCCACGCCGGGGGCGGGACCGACTTCGGGAACGGGTCCGGGCTGTGCGCCCGCTGCAACGGCGTCAAGGAGGCCCCCGGCTGGCAGGTCGAGGTGCTCTCCGCCTCACCCCACGAGCTCGAGACCACCACCCCGACCGGGCACACCTACCGCTCCCACGCCCCACCCCTGCTCGGCTGGGGCACCGACCCACCCGGCTCCCCGCTCGAACGACACCTCCAGGCAATCCTCGACGCCGCCTGACCGCGGCGCGGTCGACGGCACCCGTCTGCCCTAGACGACGTAGGTCAAACGCGGCGGAAGGACCCATCTGGGTCAGAGGAACAACGGTGCGGTGAAGCGGGGTCATGGCCCCGCTTCACCGCACCGTTGAGCATGGCCGGTGAGCCTCCCCTTGTTGGACGTCCAGATTGACCGGGTTATCGGTGCCCGACGGGGAAGCAACCGCGCCCTGGACCGACAATCCAGTCCTCGTGGGCGAGTAGCCCCTTCTGGGCGCTGTGACGCGCAACGCCACCGTGGCGACGTGTCATCTTCGGGACGGTGCGGTCCGCGGCCGCCGATCGCGACCTGTGGCCAGACACCCTGGAGTTGGCCCTCTACGACAAACCCCATCGACGACGCAGCTCCGCTGCTGACTGCCCACGGGCAGCTGGCGGAGACGATCCTCAACCCCGCCTGACCGCGGCCCCGCATCAGCGGGGCCGCGGCCGGAGGTCGCTCAGTCGGCCTGGCCGTACAGGCCGGCCAGGGTGGCGCTGTCGGCCCAGTGGATGTGCTTGATCGGGTTGTC
This sequence comes from uncultured Actinomycetota bacterium, assembly GCA_963815545.1. GTDB lineage: Bacteria > Actinomycetota > Actinomycetes > Actinomycetales > Dermatophilaceae > Phycicoccus. The sequence goes on along the minus strand of CAWFGY010000011.1, from coordinate 369,957 downwards.
CGGGTCGTCGAGGCCCTTGTTGTACGTGTACGCACCGCTCTCGTACACCGCCCAGACGTGCTGGTTCCCGTTGGAGTTGCCGGAGGTCACACCCTCGATCATCGACGGCGCCCGCATGCAGAACGAGGTGCCGTCGGTGATGTCGCCGGTGAACGACGTCGGCCGCACCCAGACGTTGCTGCGGTCGTTGCGTCCGTAGGACGTCGCGAAGACGAACTTGCCGTCGACCGTGGTCATGCCCTGCGTCTTCTTCGGCACCCAGCGCTTCTCGCCCGTGTACGTCAAGGAGCCGTCGGTGTTCGGGCTGTACTGCCACATGCTCTGGTGCGCGTCGGTGTCGAAGTCGCCCGTCCAGATCTTGCCGCCCTGCTCGCCGAGGAACGAGGCGGCGCCGGCGACGTTGTGGGTCCCCTTGGGGCCGTGGGTGGTGTTGTCGTTGGCCGCGGCCAGCTCGGAGCGCACCTTCGAGGTCGTCCAGTACCGGACGATCCCCTCGCCGCCGACGTAGACGTGGCCCCCGGCGATGGCGATGCCTCCCGCATGCGTCGTGGGGATGAGCATCCGACCCAGGCCGTCGCCCCGCCGGTCGCCGCTGAGCACGACGCCGAAGATGGCGCTCGCGCCGTCAGGGTCCTTGTCGCCGTCGCCGTCGTGGTACGCGGAGATGAGCAGGATGTCCTCGGAGGTCCCGTCCCAGTTGTTCCAGTAAGCAAGGCCCTGCGGCACGTAGCGGCCGTCGAGCAGGCCGGCCGGGATGGCGACGCTCTGGTGGAAGGTGCTGTCGTACGTCGTGCTGGCGGACGGGCCCGGGTACCAGGGGTTCGAGCCCTGCGTGGTGCGGCACATCGCGTCCTCGGCCAGCGCGGCCTCGGGAGCGGCGAGCCCCACCATCCCTCCCAGCGTCGCTGCCGCCATCGTCATGGCCAGATGCTTGAGTCGTGCCATCGTCAGTGATCCCCCTCGTGCGTTCTTGTGACGCCGGATGGTTCGCCCCCCGGCCGGGTCCCGGAGTTGCCGGGCACCGCCCCGCAAGATATCCCCTCCGGGGCCACGGTGGCCTCGGGAGAGCCTCCGGGAACTCGAGCGCCGGCGGCTCCCGACTTTTCACGGTCAGGTCCGCTCCGGAGGCGGCGCGCCGGCGTGTCGCGCGGGTGCTGGCAGTAGGAGTCGGGGAGAGGTGGGGCGGGAACAGATCCCGTCGACCAGAAGTTGAGTCTTCTGAACGCAAGGTTGGCGACGTGAGTTTGCGCAAGTGCGAGCCACCGACCTAACGTGAGCGGAAAGCACTCAACCCAGAGTCACCAGAGCGAGCAAGGAGCAGCCACATGGCCCGTGCAGTCGGCATCGACCTCGGCACCACGAACAGCGCCGTCGCCGTCCTCGAGGGCGGCGAGCCCACCATCATCGCGAACGCCGAGGGCGGTCGCACCACCCCATCGGTCGTCGCGTTCTCCAAGGGCGGTGAGGTGCTCGTCGGCGAGATCGCCAAGCGCCAGGCCGTGACGAACGCCGACCGCACCATCCGGTCCGCCAAGCGCCACATGGGCACGGACTGGGCCACCGACGACATCGACGGCAAGAAGTACACCGCGCAGGAGATCAGCGCGCGCATCCTCCAGAAGCTCAAGCGCGACGCGGAGTCCTACCTCGGCGAGGACATCACCGACGCCGTCATCACGGTTCCCGCGTACTTCGACGACCACGAGCGTCAGGCCACCAAGGAGGCCGGCGAGATCGCGGGTCTCAACGTCCTGCGCATCGTCAACGAGCCCACCGCCGCGGCCCTCGCGTACGGCCTCGACAAGGGCAAGGAGGACGAGCTCATCCTCGTCTTCGACCTCGGTGGCGGCACCTTCGACGTCTCGCTCCTCGAGGTCGGCAAGGACCCCGAGGACGGGTTCTCCACCATCCAGGTCCGCGCCACCTCCGGCGACAACCAGCTCGGCGGCGACGACTGGGACGAGCGGGTCGTCAACCACCTGCTGACGACGGTCAAGAACACCAGCGGGGTGGACCTGTCCAAGGACAAGATCGCGATGCAGCGCCTCCGCGACGCCGCGGAGCAGGCCAAGAAGGAGCTCTCGTCCGCGAGCAGCACCAACATGTCGCTGCAGTACCTCTCGATGTCCGAGAACGGCCCCATCCACCTCGACGAGACCCTGACCCGCGCCCAGTTCGAGCAGATGACCAAGGACCTGCTCGACCGCACGAAGCAGCCGTTCCAGAACGTCATCAAGGACGCCGGCATCGCGCTCGGCGACATCGACCACGTCGTCCTCGTCGGCGGCTCCACCCGGATGCCCGCGGTCAGCGCCCTCGTCAAGGAGATGACCGGCGGCAAGGAGCCGAACAAGGGCGTCAACCCCGACGAGGTCGTCGCGCTCGGCGCGTCGCTGCAGGCCGGGGTCCTCAAGGGGGAGCGCAAGGACGTCCTCCTCATCGACGTCACGCCGCTGAGCCTCGGCATCGAGACCAAGGGCGGGCTCTTCACCAAGCTCATCGAGCGCAACACGGCCATCCCGACCAAGCGCAGCGAGGTCTTCTCGACGGCCGAGGACAACCAGCCCTCGGTGCTCATCCAGGTGTTCCAGGGCGAGCGCGAGATCGCGCAGCAGAACAAGCCGCTCGGCACCTTCGAGCTCTCCGGCATCGCGCCGGCGCCGCGCGGGGTCCCGCAGGTCGAGGTGACGTTCGACATCGACGCCAACGGCATCGTCAACGTCTCGGCGAAGGACCGGGGGACCGGCAAGGAGCAGAAGATCACCATCTCCGGCGGGTCCGCCCTGTCGAAGGAGGAGATCGAGCGGATGGTCAAGGACGCCGAGGCGCACGCCGAGGAGGACAAGACGCGTCGCGAGGAGACCGAGGCCCGCAACACCGGCGAGTCCCTCGTGTTCTCCACCGAGAAGTTCCTCTCGGAGTCGGGCGACAAGGTCTCCGACGAGCACCGCGCACCGGTGGACGCCGCTCTCGCGGACCTCAAGGAGGCCATCAAGCCCGAGAGCAACGCGTCGGCCGAGGACATCCAGGCCAAGATCAACACGCTCAACACCGCCTCCCAGGAGATGGGGGCTGCCGTCTACGCGGCGGCCGCCGAGCAGGGCGAGTCCGGGGACGTCCCGGGAGCCGAGGCCGGCGACGGCGGCCAGCCGGCCACCGACGCGGGTGACGACGACGTCGTCGACGCCGAGATCGTCGAGGACGACGAGGACGCGAAGGAGACCAAGTGACCGACCAGTCGATGGACGACTCGGTGAACACCGAGGCCGTCAACGACGAGCCGGTCCACGGCGAGGAGGAGGTGGCCCCGGAGGAGTCCGGGGCCACCGCCCCCGCCGGGGAGCCCGCCGAGGCCCCGGCCGAGGGTGCGGACACCAGCCCCGACGCCGTCCTCGCTGCGGAACGGCTCGCCGACCTGCAGCGCCTCCAGGCGGAGTACGTCAACTACAAGCGCAGGGTCGACCGTGACCGGGCGCTCGTGCAGGAGCGCGCCATCCACGACGTCCTCGAGTCCGTTCTCGGGGTGCTCGACGACATCCACGCGGCGCGGGAGCACGGCGACCTGACCGGCCCGTTCGCGGCGATCGCCGAGAAGCTCGAGGGGACCCTCGGGCGGTACGGTCTCGAGCGCTTCGGGGTCAAGGGCGAGGCGTTCGACCCGCAGCAGCACGAGGCCCTCATGCACGCCCCGTGGCCCAGCGGCGACGACGAGCTGCCGGCCGACGCGGCCGCCACGACCGTCGTCACCGTGCTCCAGCCCGGATACCGTGCCGGTGACCAGGTGCTGCGGCCCGCCCGCGTCGCCGTCTCCGACCCCGAGTGACGACCACCCCGCCGTTCCCCCCGACGAGCGACCGATAGGAGGCGCCGATGGCCAGCCAGGACTGGTTCGAGAAGGACTTCTACGCCATCCTCGGCGTGCCCAAGGACGCCGACGCCGCCGCGATCAAGAAGGCCTACCGCAAGCTCGCGCGGCAGTACCACCCGGACCGCAACACCGGTGACGCCGCTGCGGAGCAGCGGTTCAAGGACGTCGGTGAGGCCCACGCGGTGCTCGCCGACCCCAAGCAGCGCCAGGAGTACGACGCCGTCCGGTCGATGGCCGGTGGCGGTGCCCGCTTCCGGGCCGGTGCCGGCGGGCCGAGCGGCGGCGGTGGTTTCGAGGACATCTTCAGTGCCTTCGGTGGCGGCGGCGGTGGCGGCGGGTCCCGCGTCCGGTTCCAGCAGAACGGCCCGGGCGGTGCGTCCGCCGGCGGCGAGCAGGACATCAACGACCTCCTCGCGCAGATGTTCGGCGGCGGCGCAGCGGCCGGGGGTCGCGGTGGCGACCCGTTCGGCGGCCCGGGCTTCGGCGCCGCCCGCGGCCCGCGCCACGGCGCTGACGTCCAGGCCCGCACGACGCTGCCCTTCCGCGACGCCGTCGAGGGCTCGACGGTGACCCTGACGACGGCCGACGGCGGCCACGTCACGACGAAGATCCCCGCGGGCGTCCGCGACGGCCAGAAGATCCGGCTCCGCGGCAAGGGAGCCGCCGGCGACCCGGGAGCGCCGAAGGGTGACCTCATCCTCACCGTGGGTGTCGAGAGGCACCCGGTGTTCGGCCGCTCCGGCGACGACCTCACCGTCGACCTGCCGGTCACCTTCGCGGAGGCCGCGCTGGGCGCCACCGTCTCGGTGCCGACCCTCGACGGGGCCAGCGTCCGGGTCAAGGTCGCCCCCGGGACCCCGAGCGGCCGCGTCCTGCGGGTCAAGGGGCGTGGCGTGGCCGGCAAGAAGCACACCGGGGACCTCCTCGCGAAGGTCGTCGTCGTCGTCCCGCAGCGGCTCAGCGACGAGGCGCGACACGCGGTCGAGACGCTGCGCGACGCCGAGGGCGACGCGGACCCGCGTGCGACCCTGTTCCAGCAGGCCGCGACCTGACGGGAGGGTGAGCGATGGCCAGGATCGAGATCTCTGCGTTCGCGCCCGACGACGACTCCCCGGTCTTCGTCATCTCGGTCGCGGCCGAGCTCGCCGGGATGCACGCGCAGACCCTGCGGCAGTACGACCGGCTCGGCCTCGTCACCCCCTCCCGCACCAAGGGCGGCGGCCGCCGGTACTCCCAGCGGGACGTCGCGCTGCTCCGGGAGATCCAGCGGCTCTCCCAGGAGGAGGGCGTCTCGCTCGCGGGCATCGCGCGCATCCTGGAGCTCGAGAACCAGGTCGATGCCCTGCGGTCCCGGGTCGCCGAACTGAACGCTCAGGTCGAGGTGCTCGAGGCCGGCTCGGGACGTACGACCCGGGTGTTCTCGGTGAGCCCGACCGGTGACGTGTACGCGGCGCGGCTCGGTGAGCGCCCGCGGGACCGGCGCGGCCAGGCCCTCGTGGTCTGGCGCCCCAACCACCGCTGAGGGCTGGAAGAGCCCGTCCTGGTCAGCGGGTCGGGAGGCGGGTGATCCAGTAGGGCGCGGTGCCCGGGGACGCCACCCCGAACCGGGCGTTGACGGCCCAGAGCGACCCGCCTGCGAGCGTCGCGGTCGACGGGACGTCGAGGGTCGGGTCGGTCAGCGCGCCCTCCCAGTCGGCGGTCAGGCCGCGACGGCGGCGCCGAAGCGCCAGGACGGACACCTCGGCACTGCCGCTGCCCCTCACGACGTAGACGGTGCTGCCGCGCACCTCGATGCCGTCGCCGCCGGTGATCCCCGGGCCCCCGGAGACGGGAACCTCGACGACCCGGCCGGTGTGTGCGTCGACGGCCCACAGCCCGCCGGCGCTGCTGTGGTCGACGAGCAGCGTCCCGCGACCGACCTCGCGGAGGCCGTTGGCGGCCAGGTTGGCGCCGTCGTAGCCCGGCCAGTCCCCGCTCAGCGCCAGGAACGACGGCGCAGCCCCCGTGGGGCGGCCGCGGCGGTCCAGGCGGATGGCGGTGAGCCGGTCGACCCGCGAGTCGGTGACCCACACGGTGCGGTCGGTGACGTCCAGGTCGTTGAGGAAGGCACCGCCGGGGACGACGACGTCGAGCGCGACGTCGCCGGTCTGCCCGTCGACGGCCCAGACGTGCGCCTCGGGCCCGACGTTGCCCGCGGCCCAGACCAGCCCGGTCCGGGCGTCCCAGCGCAACCCGCGCAGCTGGCGGCCCGCGGCGCCGGGGAGCAGGGTCCGCACGGTGCCGCGGCGCAGGTCCCCCGTGACGATCCGGCCGTCGGCCAGCGAGCCGACGTAGTACGTCGTCCCGGGTCCGGAGGTGATGCCCTCGGGTCGGATGCCGTCCGGCAGGGCCACGGTCTTCGGCGCCCGCGGCGCGCGGGCGTCGGCACGCCCGGGGGCGGCGACGAGCGCGGCGGCCGCAACGGCCGTGGCGCCGAGAGCGGTGCGACGCGAGGGTCGGAAGGTGGTGGTCTCCGTCGTGGTGTCCATGCTCCACTGTGCACCCGGGGTATCGGCGACCGGAAGGGACGCGACGCCCCGAGCGCGCTCGGTGTCGAAGCCCGGCCCGGGGCCGCCGCGGTCAGACGGCGAGGCGCGAGTGGGCCTTCGCGGCGGCCGTGAGCACGACGCCTGCCGCGACCACGGCGACGAGGGCGACCACGAGGGACTCGGGAGCGTCGGCGACCCGGCCGATGGCGATCCAGCCCAGCCCCCAGGCCATCGCCGCCGCGACCGCCCAGCGTCCGCCGAGCCGTCGCGCGAAGAGCACGCCGAGGCCGGCGGCCACTGCGAGCACGACGACGGCGAGGATCTCGGCCGTCGGGCTGCCGGGGTCCACCCCGCTCTCGACGAGCGTGGCGGTGACGTTGGCGATCGAGGCGACGGCGACCCAGCCGAGGTAGAGCCCGAACGTCCCGTCGACGATGACGCTCTCGGCCGTGCCGTAGGAGGGACGCTCGTGGAGCCGGCGCACGAGCACGCCGAGGGTGAGCGCCAGCGCGAGGATGACGAGCACGCTGACCCACAGCCAGCCCTGCTGGGTCACGAGCAGCCACGTCGCGTTGAGGACCATCGACGCCGCGGCGAGCCAGCCGACGGCCCGGTGCCGGGCGTCGGTCGCCTGCGCTGGGAGCCACTGCCACACGGCATAGGCCGCCAGCCCGAGGTAGATCGGGGTCCAGATCGAGAAGGCCGGGCCGGCGGGGGCGACGAGCGTGGCATCGGCAGCGAGGGCGCCCCCCGAGGACTCCTCGACCCGGGTGCCGAAGACCCCGACCCCGACGAGCGTGCCGACGACGCAGAAGACCTCGGCCAGCGTCACTCCCACCTGGCGTAGCCGGTCCTGGGCGGTGGGGCTGGTGGTGCTGAGGTTCGTGGCGCTCATGGGGCGACGCTATCGGCCGGGGGCTAGCGTGGCGGGGATGACCCCAGCGCGCACGGACCAGACCTCGGCCACCGTCGAGCCCACGCGCCACGTCGTCGTCATGGGGGTCTCCGGTTCCGGCAAGTCGACCGTGGCTCGCGGCCTGGCGGAGGCGCTCGGCCTCGTGTTCGCCGACGCGGACGACTTCCACCCCCCGGCGAACGTCGCGAAGATGGCGGCAGGCACCCCGCTCACCGACGTCGACCGCGGGCCCTGGCTGGAGGACCTGGCAGCCTGGATGGCCGAACAGGCGGGGCAGGGCCGGTCGACGGTCCTGGCGTGCTCGGCGCTCCGCCGGGTCTACCGCGACGTCCTTCGGCACGGCCCGCCGAGCGTGCAGTTCGTCCATCTCGACGGACCGGCCGAGGTCGTCGCGGCGCGGCTGTCGGGCCGGTCCGCGCACTTCATGCCGCGCTCGCTCCTGGCATCCCAGATCGCGGCGGTCGAGCCGCTGGAGCCCGACGAGGACGGCGTGGTGCTCGACGTGCGGCTCGACCAGGGCGCCCTCGTCGAGCGTGCCGTGCAGTGGCTCGGCGCAGCCTGAGTGGAATAGACTCAACTTTGGTGAGCGTTGCCCATCTAGCGACATCATCCGCACCACGGAGGAGACCGGACGAATGGACCTGAAGCCGACCACGAAGGTGGCCGAGGCGCTCGCTCTCGCGCAGCGCGCCGCGCAGACCGAGGGGCACGCCGAGATCACCCCCGACCACCTGGCGAGCGCCGCCGTGCGCCTCGACACCCCCCTCGCCGACGCGCTGCTCACCGCCGCCGGCACCGGCGCGGGGCACGTGCTCGCCCAGGCCGACGCGCGCCTGCGCGCCCTGCCGACGACCAGCGGCGCCGCCGCGGCGCCGACGTTCGGGCGCGAGGCCGTCGCGGTCCTCCAGCAGGCCGACACCCTGATGCGCGCCACCGGCGACACCTACCTCGCCCTCGACCTGCTGATCCTCGCCCTCGCCGAGAGCGGCCGCCTCGCGGCCGTGGAGAAGCGCGGCGCCGCGGACATGGAGAAGAAGATCCACGAGCTGCGCGCCGGGCGTCAGGTGACCTCCGAGACCCCGTCCGAGTCCGGGGAGGCGCTCGCCACGTACGGCACCGACCTCACCCAGGCCGCCCGTGACGGCCGGCTCGACCCCGTCATCGGCCGCGACGACGAGATCCGCCGCGTCGTGCAGGTCCTCTCCCGGCGCACGAAGAACAACCCCGTCCTCATCGGGGACCCCGGCGTCGGCAAGACGGCCGTCGTCGAGGGGCTCGCGCAGCGCATCGTCGACGGCGACGTGCCCGAGTCGCTCCGTGGCAAGCGGCTCGTCGCGCTGGACCTCGGCGCCATGGTCGCCGGAGCCAAGTACCGCGGTGAGTTCGAGGAACGGCTGAAGGCCGTCCTCCAGGAGATCAAGGACAGCGACGGCGAGGTCGTCACCTTCATCGACGAGCTGCACACCGTCGTCGGGGCCGGCGCCACCGGCGAGTCCGCCATGGACGCGAGCAACATGCTCAAGCCCATGCTCGCCCGCGGTGAGCTGCGCCTCGTCGGCGCGACGACGCTGGACGAGTTCCGGCAGCACGTCGAGAAGGACCCCGCCCTCGAGCGCCGCTTCCAGCAGGTGTTCGTGGGCGAGCCGTCGGTCGAGGACACCATCGCCATCCTCCGCGGCCTCAAGGAGCGCTACGAGGCGCACCACAAGGTGGAGATCGAGGACTCCGCGCTCGTGGCCGCCGCGTCGCTGTCGGACCGGTACATCACCGGCCGCCAGCTGCCCGACAAGGCGATCGACCTCGTCGACGAGGCCGCGTCCAGGCTGCGGATGGAGATCGACTCCAGCCCCGTCGAGATCGACGTGCTGCGTCGCGCGGTGGACCGGCTCAAGATGGAGGAGCTCCACCTCGCCAAGGAGACCGACGAGGCCTCGGTGGAGCGGCTCGAACGACTGCGCGCCGACCTCGCGGACAAGAACGAGGAGCTCGCCACGCTCACCGCCCGATGGGAGAGCGAGAAGCAGGGCCTGAACCGGGTCGGTGACCTCAAGGCCCGCCTCGACGACCTGCGGACCCAGGCCGACCGGCTCCAGCGCGAGGGCGACTACGAGGGCGCCTCGAGGCTCCTGTACGGCGAGATCCCCGCCCTCCAGGCCGAGCTCGAGGCCGCCCAGGCCGCCGAGAGCCAGGCCGGAGACGCCGACCTCATGGTCAAGGAACGGGTCGGGGCCGACGACATCGCCGAGGTCATCGCGGCCTGGACCGGCATCCCCGCCGGGCGCCTCCTCCAGGGCGAGACCGAGAAGCTGCTGTCGATGGAGTCGATCATCGGCGCGCGCCTCATCGGGCAGGTCGACGCGGTCAGGTCCGTCTCGGACGCCGTGCGCCGCTCCCGGGCCGGCGTCGCCGACCCCGACCGCCCGACGGGGTCCTTCCTCTTCCTCGGCCCCACCGGTGTCGGCAAGACCGAGCTCGCGAAGTCGCTGGCGGACTTCCTCTTCGACGACGAGCGGGCGATGGTCCGGATCGACATGTCCGAGTACTCCGAGCGTCACGCCGTGGCCCGGCTCATCGGCGCCCCGCCCGGCTACGTCGGCTACGAGGAGGGCGGCCAGCTGACCGAGGCCGTGCGGCGCCGCCCGTACTCCGTCGTGCTCCTCGACGAGGTCGAGAAGGCCCACCCCGAGACCTTCGACATCCTGCTCCAGGTCCTCGACGACGGCCGGCTCACCGACGGCCAGGGCCGCACGGTCGACTTCCGCAACGTCATCCTCGTCATGACCTCCAACCTCGGGTCGCAGTACCTCGTCGACCCGACGATGGACCCGGGCGCCCAGCGTGACGCCGTCCTGGCCGCGGTCCGCGGCGCGTTCAAGCCGGAGTTCCTCAACCGGCTCGACGAGGTCGTCGTGTTCGACGCCCTCACGACCGACGAGCTCGCGCGGATCGTCGACCTGCAGGTCCACGAGCTCGGCACCCGGCTGCGCGGCCGCCGGGTCGACCTCGAGGTCACCGACGACGCCAAGGCCTGGCTCGCCGCCACCGGCTACGACCCCGCCTTCGGTGCCCGCCCGCTGCGCCGGCTCGTCCAGCGCGAGATCGGCGACCGGCTCGCGACCGGCCTGCTGTCCGGCGAGGTGCGCGACGGCGACACCGTCACCGTCACCCTGGCCGACACCGGCGACGGGCTCACCCTGACCTGACCCACCTGACATTTCGGGGTCACCCCGAAATGTCAGGCACGCAGGGACTCGGAACCGGGACCGGGCTGACAAGCCCGGGTCTCGACCTCGTCGATCGTCCCGGGGCGGCCGCAGACGCGGTTAGTGTTGCGGCCATGCGCCGCCGCCCCGTCCTCGTCGCGGCGCTCACCGCCTCACTCCTGGCGGCCGGGTGCTCCGGCAGTGGCGACGGGGATGTCACCCAGCCCCCCGAACGGACCGCGGCGCAGCGGCTCGAGGCGGCCAGGACCGGCCTCGCGGACGCCGGCGCGGTGAAGCTGGTGCTGACGAGCACGGATGTTCCGGCCACGGAGAACGGCGTCACCGCGGCGACCGGGTCGGGCGTCGTCAGCGCCACCGAACCCAGCTTCCAGGGCACGATCACCGGCACCATCCAAGGGGTCGCGGCGACCGTCGAGGTCATCGCCGTCGGCGAGGACACCTACCTCAAGCTGTTCACGCCCGACTTCGAGCCGTTCGACCTCTCGACCCTGAACGCCCCGAACCCCGCCACCTTCCTCGACCCCGCCGAGGGCATCGCCGCGCTGCTGCCCGACACCGGGAGCCCGGTCCTCGGCGGTCGGGTGCGGGCCGGAGCAGACGTCCTCGACCAGGTGACCGGGACCCTCCCCGCGCAGCAGGTCGCGGACCTCTTCCGTCTCGGCGAGGGCACCGGCGAGTACCGGGTGACGTACGGGATGACCGAGGGCGACGAGCTGCGGACCGCGACGCTCGTCGGCCCGTTCTTCGGCCCCACCGACTCGACGTACACGCTGACCCTGAGCGACTACGGCACCCCCGTTGACATCACCCGCCCCTAGGGCACTGCTCGCCGCGGCGTCGGTGGCCGTCGCCCTCGCCGCCGCCGACACCTACGTCGTGGTGCTGGCCCTCACCGACATGATGCGCGGTGTCGGCGTCGGCATCGAGTCCCTCCAGCGGGCGACGCCGATCATCTCCGGGTTCCTTCTCGGCTACGTCGCGGTGCTGCCGCTCGTCGGCCGGCTGGCCGACCTCGTCGACCGGCGCCGGGTGCTGCTCGGCTGCCTCGCGATCTTCGTCGTCGGCTCGCTCGTCACCGCGCTCGCCGTCGAGCTGCCGGTCCTCGTCGGGGGCCGGGTCATCCAGGGCGTCGGCGGGGGCGGGCTCGTCCCCGCGACCCTCGCCCTGGTCGCCGATCTCTGGCCCGCCGGGCGGCGCGGCGTACCGCTCGGGGTCGTCGGAGCCGTCCAGGAGCTGGGGTCGGTCCTCGGCCCGGTGCTCGGCGCGGCCGTGCTGGTCGTCGCGGACTGGCGGGCGATCTTCTGGCTCGGAGCGGTGGCCGGGGTCCTGCTCGCGGGGGCCGTCGTCGCGACCGGCGGGGGTGGGCTGAACCGCCCCCGGGTGGTCCCGTTCGCGCTCGGTCTGGCCGCCGCTGCCGCGGGTGGCCTGGCACTTGCGGCCCCGGCCGCGCTCGCCACGAGCGTCACCCTCGGGCTGCCCTTCGTGCCGTTCGGCGGGGCGACGTCCCGGCTCGCCACGCCCATCGGGCTCGTCGCCGGCATCCTCACAGTGCTCGCGCTCGCCGCGACGATGCGGGGCCGCTGGGCAGTCGTGCGCCGGGTCGACCTGGTCGGGGCCCTGCTCGTCGGGGGTGCGCTGGCCTGCGTCGTGCTCACCTTCGCCGCGGCCGAGCCGGAGCGCGAGGTGGTCGGGCCGCTCGGCTACGCCCTGCTCCCGGTGGCGGCCCTGCTCGCCGTGCTCTACCTCGTGCATCACCGGCGTACCGTGACCCCGCTCGTCCCTCGGGGCCTGGTCCGCGGGCGGCTCGTCCGCGCGCTCGCCACCTCGCTGCTCGTGGGGGTCGCGCTCGTGGCCGTCGTCGTCGACGTGCCGCTCCTCGCCCGCCTGGTGCTCACCACCGACCAGACCGAGGCGGCGCTGGTCCTGGTCCGCTTCCTCGTCGCCGTCCCGGTGGGGGCGTTGGCGGGTGGCTGGGCCCTGCGCCACGTCGGGCCCGGCCTCGTGGCCGGCGGTGGGCTGGGGCTCACGACGGTCGGCCTCGCGGCGATGTCGACCTGGGGAGCGGGCTCCCTCGAGCAGTGGACCTCGACCCTGGTCCTCGCGGTGACCGGTCTGGGCATCGGGCTGGCCCTGGCGCCCGTGAACGACGCAGCCCTGGCCGAGTCCTCCGAGGACACCCACGGGGCGGCCTCGGCGCTGGTCGTGGTGGCCCGGATGGTGGGGATGGTCGTCGGTCTCGCGCTGCTCACCGCGGTCGGCCTCCACGCGTACTACGAGGCGGTGGCGGCGCTCCCGGACCCGACGGACACCGAGGCGCTGCGCAGGGCGGCGGTCGTCCAGGTGTCGTCGGTGTTCCGCGGGGCCGCCGTGGCGGCCGGGCTCGGTGCCGTCGTGGCACTGACGCTCGGGCGCGCCGTCCGGCGGGTGGACAGCCCCGTCCCCGACGGCGTCGGCGTGGTCGGCCGCGAGTAGCGTCGCCCCATGTCCACCGTGAGCGACATCCTCCTCGACGCCCTGGGCCGGGTGCGCGAGACCGTGCACGGCCTCCTCGACGACACCCCCGAGGAGGTCCTCGCCGAGCCGCCCGCGCCGGGAGCGAACACCGTGGCGTGGCTGCTCTGGCATCTCACCCGGACGCTCGACTCGCACGTGGCCGACGCCTTCGACCGCGACGTCGTGTGGACGTCGGGCGGCTGGTACGACCGGTTCGCGCTGCCGTTCCCCGCGAGCGCCCACGGCTACGGGCAGTCCTACGACGACGTCCTCGCGGTCCGGGCCACCGCCGCCGACCTGCGCGGCTACTTCGACGCGACGTACGACCTGGTCGCGGACGCCCTCGGGAGCGTGACCGCCGACGACCTCGACCGGGTCGTCGACGAGGGCTGGGACCCGCCGGTGACCCTCGGGGTCCGGCTCGTGAGCGCCCTCAACGACGCCACCCAGCACGTCGGCCAGGCGTCCTACGCCGTGGGCATCCTCACTCGCGGCTGACCCGGGGGCTCGCGCCCTGGCCGTCGACACCGACCGGCACGGGCAGCGGGCGGACCCCGGAGAGGCGCTTGCGGTAGCGCACCCGCCCCGCGTAGCGCTCGAGCGCCTGCCACAGGGCGGCATGCGCGGCCCAGGGCAGCGGGTCCGAGCCCTGGCGCCAGGACACGCCGAACGAGACCCACACCGGGACCCAGTGCTCGGCGTCGTCCCATGCACCCCGCCGGGCGAGCAGGACGCGCCGCCGGTACTGGAACGCCTGTCGCGGCCCGTCCGGGCAGATGGGGGCCGTCGCCATCGGCCACACCCGCAGGTCGAGGTGCATGAGCGCCACCTCGAGGTCGCCGAGGACCGCGGGGTCGACGAGGACCGTCGCGACGTTCTCGTGGGGCGGACGCGTCATCCCGGCACGGTAGCCCCTCAGGCGTCGAGCTCGACGACGACCGGGGCGTGGTCGCTGGCACCCGTGCCCTTGCGCTCCTCGCGGTCGATCACGGCACCTGCCACCCGGTCGGCGAGGGAGCGCGAGCCGAGGACGAAGTCGATCCGCATCCCGCGCTTCTTCGGGAAGGCCAGCCGCTGGTAGTCCCAGTACGTGTACGTCCCGGGGCCCGGGGCGTGCGGGCGGACGACGTCGACGAAGCCGGAGTCGAGGAACGCGCCGAACGCTGCCCGCTCCGGCGGGCTGACGTGCGACTTGTCGAGGTAGTACTCCATCGACCAGACGTCCTCGTCCTGCGGCGCGATGTTCCAGTCGCCGCACAACGCGACGGGGGTGCCGTCGGCCGCCCACTCGACGGCGCGCTCGCGCAGCCGCCCCAGCCAGGCGAGCTTGTACGCCATGTGCGGGTCCTCGAGCGCCCTGCCGTTGGGGACGTACAGCGACCACATCCGGATCCCGCCGCAGGTGGCGCCGATGGAGCGGGCCTCGGCCGCGAGCGGGTCGCCCCAGCCGGGGTCACCGTCGAACCCCACCTGGACGTCCTCGAGCCCGACCCGGCTGAGGATGGCGACCCCGTTCCACTGGTTGAGGCCGTGGTGGGCCACCTCGTAGCCGAGGGCGCGGAACCGGTCGTACGGGAACTGCTCGTCCCTGGCCTTGGTCTCCTGCATCGCGAGGACATCGACGTCGGAACGCCGGAGCCACGCCTCGACGCGGTCGACCCGGGAGCGGATGGAGTTGACGTTCCAGGTCGCGATACGCACGGCCACACCCTAACCGCGGCCGCCGACGGGCCTAGGGTCCAGGCATGAGCACCGCCCTCGTCACCGGAGCCTCCGCGGGGATCGGCCGTGCCCTGGCACAGCGGCTCGCCCACGACGGCCACGACCTCGTCCTCGTCGCGCGCGACCGCGCCCGGCTCGAGCGCCTCGCCGCCGAGCTCCGCGACCGCCACGGGAGCACCGTGGAGGTGCTCGTGGCCGACCTCGCCGACCGGCAGCAGACCGAGGAGGTGTGCCTCCGCCTCGCCGACCCCGACCGCCCCGTCGACCTGCTCGTCAACAACGCCGGCTTCGGGCTGCACCGTCCGTTCCTCGACAACGACCTGGCCCAGGAGGAGGCCGCACTCGAGGTCATGGTGCGGGCGGTGCTCGTCACGTGTCACGCCGCCGGGCGGGCGATGCGCGAGCGCGGCCACGGGGCGATCCTCAACGTCAGCTCGGTCGCGGGGTTCCTGGCGAGCGGTACGTACTCGGCCGAGAAGTCCTTCGTCACCGTCTTCTCCGAGGGCCTCGCGAGCCAGCTCCACGGCACCGGCGTCACCGTCACGGCGCTGTGCCCGGGGCTCACCCGCACCGAGTTCCACGAGCGCGCCCGGATGCGCCTGCCGGGCCTGCCGCAGGGGCTGTGGCTCGACGCCGACGAGGTCGCCCGGCAGGCGCTCGCCGACGTCGCCGCGGGGAAGGTGCTGTCCGTCCCCGGCCCGCAGTGGAAGGTCGCGACCCTCGCCGTGCGGGCGCTGCCCCGCCCGCTGAGGCGCGGCGGGGCGATGCGCCTCCTGGAGCGCGGCCGGCGTCGCTCCTGAAACGGTCCCGCGCCGGATGTATCAGGCGCGGGCCGCCCGGCTCCTGCCCGTCGTGATCACGATGGCGGAGGTCGACGAAGGGCGGGGCACCGTGGTGGACTGGCCGTGGCGGTTCCTCGCCCTCATCTCGGCGATTCCGCCGCACGCGTGGGACGCCATCAGCCCCCGGGGGCGCGTGCACGAGAGCCTCGTCGACCGGGTGGGCCTGCTGGCGGGCTCCGGACCCCTGGTGCCGCACGAGTCGGTGCTCGGTGCACGCCTGTTCCAGGCGATGGTCCACACGGGGGCCGGACCCGGGCTGCTCGGGGAGGTCGACGAGTGGTGCGCCACGGGCTGGCCGGGTCGCTGGCCCCGGCCCCAGGCCCACCGGCGCTGGGACGAGGCCATGATCTTCGCGGGTGGCGCACTGGCCGCGGCTCGGCTCGCCGACCTGGGGGAGGAACGAGCCGAGCAGCACCCCGCCCTGGCCGAGGCGGCCCACCGGCTGGCCGTGCGCGCGCTGGCGAGCTGATCCGGGCGGGGCGGAGTCGTGACACGTCGCGGAGACGGGTCTACCGTTGGCGGATGGGCGCGGATGCCGAGTCCGAGACGCTGCGGGAGTACCGGCACCTCCTGCGGACCGCCTCCACCGACTGGCAGGAGACGGCCCACCGGCATGCCCTGACGGCGATGGGGCCGGGCGCACGCGCCGAGGTCCTGGCCGAGGTCCAGCGGCTCCTGCTGGCGGGGACCCGCCTCCGCGAGGACGAGGTGCACGCCATCGCCCGCCTCCTCGTCCTCGCCGAGCGTCGCCGACCTCGCCTGCTCCTGGGCCAGATGCGGCAGGACCTCCTGCGACGCCTCGCGCACGGGGTCGTGACGAGCCCGATCGGTCGGATGCTGCGGGCCGGCTACGACGTGTGGGACGGGGAGGAGCCGCCGCGCCCCTACGAGCCTCCCGTCCCCGCGGACTACCACCAGGGCTGGCTGGAGGAGTGGGCGATCCCCGAGCCCTACATGTGGTCCGATGCCACGAGGTCACCCCGCCGCCGGCACTGACCGGCACCGCCTACCGTGGTGTCCGTGACCGACATCGCCGCCGACCGCGCCCGCCTCCTCCAGATCATCCGCGACCAGGCCGTCGTCCACGGCCGGGTCACCCTGTCCTCGGGCAAGGAGGCCGACTACTACGTCGACCTCCGCCGGGTCACCCTCGACGGTGAGGCGAGCCCGCTGGTCGGACGGGTGATGCTCGACCTCGTCACCGACCTCGAGTTCGACGCGGTCGGGGGGCTCACCCTCGGCGCCGACCCGGTC
Source organism: uncultured Actinomycetota bacterium (assembly GCA_963815545.1). Taxonomy (GTDB): domain Bacteria; phylum Actinomycetota; class Actinomycetes; order Actinomycetales; family Dermatophilaceae; genus Phycicoccus. Next base: position 353,110 of record CAWFGY010000011.1, on the reverse strand, counting down.
GCCACCGCGATGCTGCACGCCCGGGCGGCCGCCGGCGGGCGGCTCGACGCCTTCGTCGTCCGCAAGGCGGGCAAGGCGCACGGGCTGCAGCAGCGCATCGAAGGCCCGTCGGTGCAGGGCCGTCGTGTCCTGGTCGTCGAGGACACCTCGACGACCGGGGCCTCGCCGCTGGACGCCGCCCGCGCGGTCCAGGAGGCCGGCGGCACCGTCGTCGCCGTCGCGACCATCGCCGACCGCGCCACCGGGGCCGCGCAGGTCTTCGCCGACGCCGGGCTGGAGTACCGCCACGTCTACGGGCTCGAGGACCTCGGCCTGGCCTGAGCCGCCGCCCCCGAACAGAGCACGCCGCGCGGGCCAGGCCCACGCGGCGTGCTCTGTTCGGGTGCAGCGTCAGGTCACTGGTGGACCACCTGCTTGACCTCGCCGCTCTTGACCCGGTCGAAGTACCCGTGGATGACCGACCGGATGACCGGCGCCAGGATGTACAGCCCGATGAGGTTCGGGATGGACATCAGGAAGATCATCGAGTCCGAGAAGTTGATGACCGGCCCGAGGGCGGCCGCCGAACCGATGACGGTGAAGACCAGGAAGATGCCCTTGAAGACGTTCTCCGCGGTCTGGTTGTCGCCGAAGAGGTAGCCGGTGGCCTTCATCCCGTAGTACGACCAGCTGATCATCGTCGAGAACGCGAAGAGCACGACCGCGACCGCGAGGACCGTGGGGAACCACGGCAGCACGGTCTCGAACGACTGGGACGTCAGCGCGACCCCACCGAGCTCGGTCGCATCCGGGAGGGCGTACGTGCCCGTGATGACGATCGTCAGCGCGGTCATCGTGCAGATGACGACGGTGTCGATGAACGGCTCGAGCATCGCGACGAAGCCCTCGGTCGCGGGCTCCTTCGTCTTGACCGCCGAGTGCGCCACCGAGGCCGAGCCGAGGCCCGCCTCGTTCGAGAACGCGGCCCGCTGGAAGCCGACGATGAGGGCGCCGATCGCGCCGCCCGCGACACCTTCGGGGCTGAACGCGCCGGAGAAGATGAGGCCGATGGCCTCGGGCAGCGCGGTGATGTTCCACAGCAGGACGACGATGCAGGCCGAGACGTAGAGGACGGCCATGAACGGCACGATCTTCTCGGTCACGCGCGCGATGCTCTTGATGCCGCCGATGATGACCGCGCCGGCGAGCGCCGCGAAGACGAGCCCGATGATCCACGGCGAGCCGGCGAGGAACGAGTCGTCGCCGCCGGTGACCGCCACGATCTGCGCGGTCGCCTGGTTGGACTGGAACATGTTCCCGCCACCGAGCGCACCGCCGATCATGCAGACCGCGAAGATGACGGCGAGGACCTTGCCGAACCCGCCCATCCCGCGCTCGGCGAGGCCGTCGCGCAGGTAGTACATCGGGCCGCCGGACACCGATCCGTCGGCGTGCTCGCGGCGGTACTTGACGCCGAGCATGCACTCGGCCATCTTCGTCGCCATTCCGAGGAGGCCGGCGAGGATCATCCAGAACGTCGCGCCCGGCCCGCCGAGCGCGATCGCGATCGCGACGCCGGCGATGTTGCCGAGGCCGACGGTCCCGGAGACGGCGGTGGCGAGCGCCTGGAAGTGCGACACCTCACCGGCGTCGTCGGGGTTGGAGTACTTGCCACGGACGAGGTCGATCGCCAGGCGCGGCCCGCGGACCTGCATGAACCCGAGCCAGATGGTGAAGAAGGCCCCGGCGATGACGAGCCAGACGACGATGAGCGGCACCTCGGTGCCGAAGAACGGCACCGTCGTGAAGACGATGCCGGTGATCGTGTCGGAGAGGGAGTTGAACCAGTCGACCGGATTCATCAGGGCACCACCGTCACGGGAACATGGGCATGCTGGACGAGACGGCTCGCGACCGAGCCGAAGACGGCCTCACGCAGGCCGCTGTCGCCGGTGCGACCGACGATGATGTGCACCGCCGCGGTGTCGCCGGCGATGTCCGACAAGGTCTCGGAGGGCTTGCCGTGCCGGACCATCTCGGTGTGCGGCACCCCGCCGCGCTCGGCGATCTCGGCCATCGGGACGAGGACCTGCTCGGTGGCGGCCTCCACCTCTCGGGCCTTCTCGCGGTGCCGGTGCTCGTTCTCGCTCGGTGTCTGGAACGAGTACGGCGTCCACGGGATGACGTGGACGAGCACCACCTTCCACGAGTTGTGCTGGGCGCGATCGACAGCGAACTCCACCGCGCGGGTGGATGCATCGCTGTTGTCGACGCCGACGACGACGGTGTCCATACGGGCCTCCCGGTCCGGCATTCGGTTGGTCCCGCGTCAACCTAGCGGAGTGGATGTGACGTGCGCCATGGTTGCGGGGCCCTAGGATCGGCGTGTCGCCGTCGGCTCAGGAGGGCCAGTGCTCACTGCCACCATCGTCATCGTCGTCGTTCTCGTCGCGCTCGTCGGGTGGGCGGTCGGCATCTACAACGGCCTGGTCAAGCTCCGCAACCTCGTGGAGGAGGCCTGGCGGCAGATCGACGTCGAGCTCACCCGCCGGCACGACCTCATCGGCAACCTCGTCGAGACCGTCAAGGGGTACGCGTCGCACGAGCGGGGCACCCTCGAGGACGTCGTCTCGGCCAGGGCGAAGGCCATGGCCCCGGGCCAGTCCCCCGCGCAGCAGGCCGAGAGCGAGAACTTCCTCAGCCAGGCACTCGGCCGGCTCCTCGCCATCGTCGAGGCCTACCCCGACCTCAAGGCGAACGAGAACTTCCTGGCCCTCCAGGCGGAGCTGACCTCCACCGAGGACCGCATCGCCTCGGCCCGGCGCTACTACAACGCCACGGTGCGTGACCTCAACACGCGCGTCGAGACCGTGCCGTCGAACATCGTCGCCGGGATGTTCGGGATCAAGCGGGCCGAGTACTTCGAGGCCGAGGGCGACGAGCGCGAGGCGCCGCAGGTCGACTTCGGCCAGCGCGACGTCCCCCCTGCCCCCGGGGCCTGAGCGTCCACCGACCGGGGGACGACGGATCCACCGCTCGGGCGTCGCGCGCCGCGTCCCGTCGCGGCACGCTGGAGGCATGACCACAGCCATCCGCACCCGCGGCCTCGCGAAGTCCTACGGGGGCCACCGCGCCGTCGACGGCCTCGACCTCGACGTCAACGAGGGCGAGGTGTTCGCCTTCCTCGGCCCGAACGGTGCCGGCAAGACGACGGTCGTCGAGATCCTCGAGGGCTTCCGGACCCGGGACGCCGGCGAGGTGTCGGTCCTCGGGACGGACCCGCACCGGGCTCCGCGAGCGTGGCGCGACCGGATCGGCATCGTCCTGCAGAGCTCCGGCGGTCTCGACCTGCTCACCCCGCGCGAGATCCTCACCAGCACCGCCCGCGCCTACCGCCACCCGCGGGACGTCGACGAGGTCATCGCCGCCACGGGGCTCGCCGAGAAGGCCGACGCCCGGATCACCGGCCTCTCCGGGGGGCAGCGCCGTCGCCTCGACGTGGCGCTCGGCATCGTCGGCAAACCCGAGCTGCTGTTCCTCGACGAGCCGACGACCGGCTTCGACCCGCAGGCGCGGCGCGACTTCTGGGGCCTCATCCAAGGACTCGCCGGTGGTGGCACGACGATCCTGCTCACGACGCACTACCTCGACGAGGCCGAGCACCTGGCCGACCGGGTCGGCGTCATCGCCGCCGGCCGGCTGCTCGCGCTCGACACCCCCGCGGCGCTCGGCGGGCGCCAGTCGCAGGAGGCGACGGTGTCGTGGGAGGAGGACGGGGCGCGCCGCACGGTCCGCACCTCAGAGCCGACAGCGGAGGTGGCGCGGCTGGCCGCGCGCTTCCCGGGCGAGGTGCCCGAGCTCACCGTCACCCGTCCCTCGCTCGAGGACACCTACCTCGGGCTCATCGCCCCGCACGTGAGCGACCTGACCGAGGAGGTCCCGGCATGAACACCCTCGCCATCGGGCTCGACCGCACCGCCGTCGAGCTGCGGATGTACTCCCGGGAGAAGGAGGCGGTCTTCTTCAGCTTCCTCTTCCCGATCCTCCTGCTCTCGCTCTTCTCGGTCATCTTCTCCGGCCAGTTCGCCGACGGCGACGGCACGATGACGGCCGGCTGGTACTTCCTGCCGGGGATGGTGGCTGCCGGGGTGCTGCTCACGAGCTTCCAGACGATGGCGCTGTCGGTGGCGACCGAACGGGACGACGGGACGCTCAAGCGGCTCCGGGCGACACCGATGCCGGCGACGTCGTACTTCCTCGGCAAGGTCGGGCTCGTCGCGGTCAGCTCGGTGCTCCAGCTCGCGCTGCTGCTCCTTCTGGCCGGGACCCTGTTCGACGTCCCGATGCCGACGGAGGGGCGGCGGTGGCTCCTGCTGGCCGCGGTCTTCGGTCTCGGCGTCATCAGCGGCACGGTGCTCGGCATCGCGTACTCCTCGCTGTCGACCGCCCGGTCGATCGGCGCCGTCGTCATCGGTCCGATGCTCGTCCTCCAGTTCATCTCGGGCGTGTACATCGGGTGGGACAACGTGCCCGGCTGGCTGCAGCAGATCGCCGCGCTCTTCCCGCTCAAGTGGATCGCCCAGGGGATGCGGGCGGTGTTCTACCCCGACGAGATGGCCACCCTCGAGATGGCCGGGGTGTGGGAGTCCGAGCGGACCCTCCTCGTCCTCGCCGCCTGGGCCGTCGGTGGCCTCGTCCTGTGCGCCACGACGTTCCGCTGGTACAAGCGCGGCACGGTGTGACCGCAGCGCGGGAGGATGTGCGCGTGACCGGTGTCGACGAGCGCGCCGAGCCCGGCTCGTCGAGCCGGCAGCTCGAGGCGATGTGGCGCCGCCAGGAGCCGTTCTGGCACGGGGTGTTCGCGATCGTGTGGGCGGCAGCCGTCGTCGTCACGCTGTTGGAGCCGCCCGGGACCTACGGACGGTGGCCGAGCCTGGTGCTGCTCGGCGTCATCGCGCTCGCCTACGTCGTCCTGGGTGTGCGCGGGCTGCGGCACCAGCCCGGGGTCGGGCTGGCCTACCACCTCCTCGCCTGGGCCGCGCTGCTCGGCGTCCAGTGGGTCGACCCGGGCACCGAGTCCTGGATGCTCTACTTCGTCCTGTACCCGCAGATGTGGGCGATGCTCCGGGTCCGCACCGCGGTGGTCGGGACCCTGGTGACGCTCACCGCGTTCGGGACGTTGCGGTTGGTCCAGAGCGACTTCTCGTCCGACGCCGTCGGGCCGATCGCCGTGTCGTCGCTCATCTCGCTCGGGGTCTCCCTGGCGCTCGGGCTCTTCATCAGCCGCATCGCCGCGGAGGCCGACACCCGGGCGCAGACCATCGACGAGCTCCGGGCCACCCAGGCGGCCCTGGCCGCGGTCGAGCGCGACCGGGGCGTCCAGACGGAGCGGGACCGGATGTCCCGCGAGATCCACGACACCCTCGCGCAGGGCTTCACCTCGGTGATCGCGCTGTCGCGGGCGGCCGAGTCCGCGCTGGCCCGCGGAGACACGGACACCGCCCGCGAGCGGCTCTCCCTCATCGAGCGGACCGCGGTCGACAACCTCGCCGAGGCCCGGCTCATCGTCGCCGAGCTGACTCCCGGCCACCTCCAGTCGCGCACCCTCGTCGAGGCCATGCAGCGGCTCGGCGCGGCCGTGAGCAGCGAGACCGGCCTGCATGCGGAGGTGTCGGTGCAGGGTGAGCCCGCTCCGCTCGGCGGGGTCGCCGAGGTCGTCCTGCTCCGGACCGCGCAGGAGGCGCTCTCGAACGTGCGCCGGCACGCCGCCGCCGGCCAGGTCGCCCTCGCCCTCGCGTACGAGCCGGACCGGGTGGTCCTCACCGTCACCGACGACGGGCGGGGCTTCGACCCGGCGGCTGACCGCTCGGGCTTCGGTCTCGACGGGGTGCGCGCCCGGGCGGCCGAGGTGGGTGGGGGCGTCGGTGTCGTCAGCGCCCCGGGGGCGGGGACCACGCTGCGCCTCGAGGTCCCGCGGTGATCCGGCTGCTCGTCGTCGACGACCACCCCGTCGTGCGCGCCGGGATGGTGGCGGTGCTCGGGGAGGAGGACGACCTCCAGGTCGTCGGGGAGGCCGGCAACGGCGCGGAGGCGCTGGCGCTCGTGCCCCGGCTCGCTCCCGACGTCGTGCTCATGGACCTGCGGATGCCGGTGATGGACGGCGCCGAGGCCACCGCCCGGATCCGGTCGGTGCCCGACGCGCCGCAGGTCCTCGTCCTCACGACCTACGACACCGACGCCGACATCGTCCGCGCGGTCGAGGCCGGGGCCCGCGGCTACCTGCTGAAGGACGCGCCGACCGCCCTGCTGACCGATGCGATCCGCCGCGCCGCGCGCGGCGAGACGGTGCTCGCCCCGCCGGTGGCGGCTCGGCTCGCCGACCGGCTGCGCACGCCCGCCGCGCCCGAGCTGACCGGCCGGGAGGTCGAGATCCTCGCTCTCGTCGCGCGCGGGATGTCCAACCCGGAGGTGGGGCGTGCGCTCTTCATCGGCGAGGCGACGGTCAAGACCCACCTCGTGCGGGCGTTCGCCAAGCTCGGCGTCCAGGACCGCACCGCGGCGGTCGCCGAGGCCCACCGCCGGGGTCTGATCGACCTCGGCGGCTGAGCCGGGTCAGCGGGCGATGTACCCGCCGTCGACGTACAGCTCGAGGCCCGTCACGAACGACGCGTCGTCGCTCGCGAGGTAGGCGGCCGCCGCGGCGACCTCCTCGGGGCGGCCCAGCCGCGCCATCGGGGTCATCGCGATCATGGCGTCCTCGAACGGGGTGCCACGTGCCTCGTCCAGGATCGGGGTGTCGATGAAGCCCGGGTGGATCGAGTTGACCCGCACACCCTCCGTGGCCCAGTGCAGGGCGATGTTCTTCGTCAGCGTGCGGACCGCGCCCTTGGCGGCGTGGTAGGCCGGGGAGCTGCCGAAGCCTCCGCTGGTCCCGAAGATCGAGCTGATGTTGACGACCGAGCCGTTGCCCGAGGCCTTGAGCAGGGGCGCGGCGGTGCGCATCCCGAGGAACACGCCGGTCTGGTCGACGGCCACCGTGTGCTCCCACGCCGCCAGCGTGGTGTCCTCGATGGTCGCCAGGTCGCCCATCCCGGCGTTGTTGACGAGGATGTCGAGACCGCCGAAGCGCTCGCGTGCGGTGTCGCAGGCGAGATCCCAGCCGGCCTCACTGACGACGTCGTGGTGGACGAACACGGCCTGACCGCCGGCGGCGTCGATGCGCTCGACCGTCTCGCGGCCACCCTCGTCGTCGACGTCGGTGACCACGACCCGGGCGCCTTCCTGGGCGAACCGGAGAGCGATGGCTCTGCCGATCCCGCTCGCCGCCCCCGTCACGAGCGCGGTCCGGTCCTGGAGTCTGTTCATGGTCGCTCCTCTGGTCGGCGAGAGGGGGGACGAAGCCGTCCCCTTCCAGTCTCCCCCCGACCGCGGACGGCGGCGGAGTCTGCTCCGTCACACGGCGGTGGCGGGCCGGGTCACTGGGAGTGGGGGTGGCGGTGCTCGACCTCGTCGACGACCTCGGTCGACTCCTCGACGACCTCCTCGTGCGACATCGTCGCGTCCCGCCGGTGGCGGAGGTACTCGACGAGCATCGGCACCACGGACAGCACGACGATGAGGAGGATCGCGGCCTCGAGGTTGTCGCGGACGACGGGGACGGCACCGAGGAAGTAGCCGGCGACCATGATGATGCCGACCCAGAGCGCGGCGCCGACTCCCGACCAGGTGTAGAAGTGCCGCCGGTCCATCCGCCCGATGCCCGCGACGACCGTGATGTAGGTCCGCACGATGGGGACGAAGCGCCCGAGCACGAGGGCGCGGGCGCCGTAGCGCTCGAAGAAGGCCTCGGTCTTCTCGAAGTACTCGCGTTTGACGATCCGGCCGTCCCGTTCCCGCAGCGGGGCACCGACGCCTCGGCCGATCTCGTAGCCGACGACGTTGCCCGCGAAGGCCGCGACGAACAGCGCTGCGATCGCTGCGGCGAGGTTGACCTGGAGCTGGCCGCTGGCGATGAAGATGCCGATCGCGAACAGCAGGGAGTCCCCGGGCAGGATCGGGAAGAACAGGCCGCACTCGACGAAGACGATGGCCAGGGACAGCCAGAAGAACGCCGTGCCGTAGGTGTCGAAGAGGTACTGGGGGTCCATCCAGTTCGGACCGAGGGCGTGTATCACCCGTCCAGGGTACGGGCGCGTGCCGTGCGCACGGTACGGGCGAGCCGGGCGGCGGCCTAGGCTCGCGTCCCGTGGACGAGGAGCGCGAGGTCGGGGTCGGGCCCTGGCCCGGACCGTGGCCCGACGGAGAGCAGTGGGACCCCGAGCTGCTGCGGGACGGCGACCGGCGCAACGTCGTCGACCGCTACCGGTACTGGCGGATGGACGCGGTCGTCGCCGACCTGGACGAGCGCCGGCACCCGTTCCACGTCGCCATCGAGAACTGGGGGCACGACTTCAACATCGGTTCGGTGGTGCGCACGGCCAACGCGATGAACGCCGCGGCCTTCCACATCGTCGGGCGTCGGCGCTGGAACCGGCGAGGGGCGATGGTCACCGACCGCTACCAGCATGAGCACCACCACGGTTCCGCCGGGGACCTCGCCTCGTGGGCCGCCGCCGCCGGGCCCGGGGGCGGGCCGCTGCCCGTCGTGGGCATCGACAACGTGCCGGGCTCCGAGGCGCTCGAGACCTACGACCTCCCGCGCGAGTGCGTCCTCGTCTTCGGCCAGGAAGGGACCGGGCTCACCGTCGCGATGCAGGAGGCGTGCGACGCCGTCCTCCACATCACCCAGTTCGGGTCGACCCGGTCGATGAACGCCGGGGCGGCGGCGGCCATCGCCATGCACGCGTGGGTCCGTCGGCACGCCTTCGGACAGGACGTCGAGACCAGGTCCGGACGGGCTCAGCCGCTGTCCGACCCGGGCGCGGGCCGGAACTGATCGATGAGGATCGGATGGCCGTCGGGATCGTGGAGCCCGAGGTGCGCCGGCCCCGTCCCGGTCGGGTCGAGGTCCTGGTCGATGGCGACCCCGGCATCGAGCAACCGCTGCCGGATGTCGCGGATGTCGGTGAAGTCTCCGGGTTCCGACATGTCCTGGGCGTGACCGGGGTTGAACGTCAGCATCGGCTCGGTGAAGTCCATCCCGTCGAACGCGAAGATCCCGATCGTCGTCGATCCGTTGCGCAGGATCTGATAGCCGGTCTCCTCGTCGCCTCCGACCACGACGAAGCCGAACGCCTCGTAGTACGTGCGTGACCGCGCCAGGTCGGTGACGGGGATACTGATCGAGAAGGCACCGAGTTCCATGACTGCGACCGTACCCGCGAATGCCGGGGGGCGGTCGGCCTCAGCGGGGCCGGCGCCCGCTGACGAGGGCGACGGCGGCGACGGGGAGCAGCGGCCACCACCAGCTGACGCCGGCGGCGTCGACGATGCCCTGCCCGGCCATGACGCCGAGCCCGCCGCAGCCGAGCGCCGTCGCGACCACCGGCCGCCACGCCGGGATCGGCCCGGGCCGTCGCCGGAGGTGCTCGAAGCGGCCGACGGCGGCGACCACCCCGGCCGTCGCGACCCCGAGCACCAGCCACCACAGGGGCCGGGTGACCCACCAGGACCCGGACAGGGGCTCCGGGCCCAGGCCGAGGCCCCCGGCGAGGAGCGAGAGCCCGATGACGAGCACCATGACCGTGAGGTGCCAGAGGTAGACGCTCATCATCCGCGCGCCGAGGACCACGACCGCGGCCCACGGGCGGTCCCGGGCCATCCACCGGGTCAGCGCCGGCTCGAGGCCGAGCACGAGTCCGGCCTGCAGCAGCCCGAGGAACGCCAGCGTCACCCGCGTCGGGTACGAGTTGTTCACGGCCGCACCGTCGAGTCCGATCATCGAGACCGGGTAGGGGCCGAGCGCGACGAGCATGACGAGCCCGGCGGCGCCGACCGCGGCCAGGGCGAGCCGTCGACGCGTCCCGGCGAGCCGGCCGTCCAGCCATGCGTAGCCGAGCTGGTGCACGGTGCACCACACGACGACGTAGTTGGCGAACCCCACCCACCACGGCCCGACCGTCAGGCTGACGAGGTCGACGGCCCCGCCGAGCGCGAGCCCGCCCAGGACGCTCGCCCAGCCGTAGCGCTCCCACAGGCGCAGGGTCAGCGGAGCGAGCGCGCAGACGACGACGTACGCGGCGAGGAACCATGTGGGCACGAGGGCCACCTGCGACGCGAGCCGCAGCGAGCCTCGGTCCAGCCCCGCCGTGTCGGCGACGAGGACGAGCGCCGTCCAGAAGAGGAGCAGGGGCACGACCGGTCCCAGGAGGCGCCGCAGCCTGGAACGGAGCCACCCCGACCAGTCGCCACCGTCGCCGCGGGCGCGCCGCCACGACAGCGCGTTCGCGTAGCCCCCGACGAGGAAGAACACCGGCATGACCTGGAACACCCAGGTCAGCGGGTGGGTCCACGCAGCCCGGTCCAGCACGGCGCCCCCGTCGAGCACGCCGTCACGCACGGTGACGGCGGCGACGAGCCAGTGCCCGAGGACGACGACGGCGAGGGCGCCGACCCGGAGCAGGTCGACGACCCGGTGGCGGCTCGTGGGGGTGGCCGCGGCGATGGCGGCCGGGGTCGAGGTGGTCATGGTTCCAGGGTCGCGGCCGCCGGCGTGCACCGCCTGAGCACGACTACCCAGGCCGGACAGCGCTCTCCGAACCACATCCGTCACAGTGATGTCGGAAACGCCCGACGACACGCCGTGACACCGTTGTCATCGAATACTGGGTCTGTTCAGTACCACGGTTTCCGTGAATACTCGACGCATCCGCCGCGCCCGTCATTCAGGGGTGCCGATGGGTGCGGGGGCGCAGGGCACCCGCGTACGTAGACCGATTCTCCCGGTTCTGCAGGGGGCCTGGAGAGTCGAATGACGGGGTGGCGTCGCTCGACGCCACCCCGTTCGCGTACCCCTGCACGGTTCCCGTGGACGGGGCGGGACGCCGCCTCCGGTCCGTGGAAGGATCGGTGACGAACGGCACATTTCACGTCACCGAGGAGGACTCCGTGCCCATCGCAACGCCCGAGGTCTACGCCGACATGCTCGACCGGGCCAAGAACGGCTCGTTCGCCTACCCGGCCATCAACATCACGTCCAGCCAGACCGTGACGGCCGCGATCCGCGGCTTCGCGGAAGCGGGCTCCGACGGCATCATCCAGGTCTCCACCGGCGGCGGCGAGTACGCCTCCGGCTCGACGATCAAGGACATGGTCACCGGGGCCAAGGCCCTCGCGGCGTACGCCGAAGAGGTCGCCAAGAACTACCCGGTCAACATCGCGCTGCACACCGACCACTGCCCCAAGGACAAGCTCGACACCTTCGTGCGGCCCCTCCTCGCCGCGTCCGCCGAGCGCGTCAAGGCCGGCGGCCTGCCGATCTTCCAGTCGCACATGTGGGACGGCTCGGCCACGCCGCTCGAGGAGAACCTGCAGATCGCCGAGGAGCTGCTCGCGCAGTGCCGCGCGGCCAACGTCATCCTCGAGATCGAGGTCGGCGTCGTCGGCGGCGAGGAGGACGGCGTCGAGAACGAGATCAACGAGAAGCTCTACTCCACCCCCGAGGACGCGATCGCGACGGTCAAGGCGCTGGGCGGCGGCGAGAAGGGCTACTACATGACGGCCCTCACCTTCGGGAACGTGCACGGCGTCTACAAGCCGGGCAACGTCAAGCTGCGCCCCGAGGTGCTCAAGGCGGCCCAGGAGGCCGCCGCCGGTGAGCTCGGGCTCGCCGCGGACGCCAAGCCGTTCCACCTCGTCTTCCACGGCGGCTCGGGCTCGCTGCCGCAGGAGATCGCGGACGCGGTCGACTACGGCGTGGTGAAGATGAACGTCGACACCGACACCCAGTACGCCTTCACCCGCCCGGTGGCCGGCTACATGCTCGAGAACTACGCGGGAGTCCTCAAGATCGACGGCGAGGTCGGCAACAAGAAGCAGTACGACCCGCGCGCCTGGGGCAAGGTCGCGGAGGCCGCGATGGCCCAGCGGGTCGTCGAGGCCTGCGAGAACCTCCGCTCGGCCGGCACGCACCAGGCCTGAGCCCACCTGGCCGGCCGGTGGCCGGCGCCGACGACGCACGCCGCGCACCCACCCGGGTGCGCGGCGTGTGCGCGTCCCCCGGTCACCGGTCCGGGGTCTAGCGTGGCCCCATGAGCACCAGCGACCTGCTCGGCATCCCGCCGACCCATCTGCCCGAGGACCCCTCCGCCCGCCCGCTCGCGGCCGGGGTCGCCCCCGACCAGGTCGCGGCGGCTCAGCCCACGTCGTCGTTGGCGTGGGCCGTGCTCGCCGAGGACGCGCTGGCCGACGACCGCACGGTCGAGGCCTATGCCTACGCCCGCACCGGGTACCACCGAGGCCTGGACGCGCTGCGGCGCAGCGGATGGCGTGGGCAGGGTCCGGTGCCGTGGGAGCACGAGCCGAACCGCGGGTTCCTGCGGGCGCTCGCCGCACTGTCACGGGCCGCCGGGGCCATCGGCGAGGAGGACGAGCGGCACCGCTGCGCCGAGTTCCTGCGGGCCTCGAGCGCGACGGGTGCCCGCGAACTGGGCCTGTGAGGGAGCGGTCGGTGCCGGCGAGAGGCCCGAGCGGATGTCCGCCCGGGCCTCTCTACAGCCAAGGCAGACCACCGGGATCGGGGGCGCTTCCCTCTCGCCAAGAAACGCCCACCCGACGGTCCCCTGCAGCCCCGGCTGTGCTTGTCCATCGTGCCCCGATCCGTATCAGACATGCGACACTTACCTGCCAGTGGCAGCAAGTAGCCAGCCCGTGGACGGGAAGGACGGTCGGCCGTGACGACGCTCGACACCGGTGACGACGGGGTGTTCCTGGCGCTCGAGGAGCATCTGCGGCACGAGCGCGCCCGGCTCGAGGACCGCCGCCGCGAGCTCGAGGACGTCCGCGCACTCATCACCCGGGTGGCGGACCGGTCGCTCGGAGCCTGGGCGCCGTCGAGCGAGGCGGTCTCGCGCGTCGTCGCGCCCAGCGTCGTCAACCAGCTGCTCACCGAGAGCACCGGCATGGTCCGCAACTTCGTGCTCACCGTCGACGACGGCCCCGCGCTCGACGAGACGACGGTGCGGGCCAACCGGGCCCGCATCGAGCGCGGCGACGTGCAGCGCGCCGTCTATCCGGCCGACATCCTCACGACGACGCGGGGCCAGCGCTGGCTCGCCGTTTGGGCGGAGACCGGCGAGGACCAGCGCATCCTGCCGGCCACCGGGACCGAGTTCGCCGTCTTCGGCGACACCGCGGTCGTCGCTCTTGCCGGGTGGGACGACCTGTCGCAGGGGTACCTCGTCCTGCGCGACCCGCTCGTGGTCCGCCTGTACACGGCGTACTTCGACCTCGCGTGGAAGCACGGGGTGCCCGCGCCGACCGTCGAGAACGACGGCAGCAGCGACCCCCATCTCGTCGAGCTCCTCGAGCTGGGACTCAAGGACGAGGCCATCGCGCGGCATCTCGGGGTGAGCCTGCGCACCGTTCGGCGGCGCGTGGCCCGCCTCATGTCCGTCAACGGCGTCGACACCCGCTTCCAGCTCGGCTGGGTCCTGGCGAGCCGACCGAGCTGACCGTCCGGACGGGCGGGCCGGAGCCGGGTGGGTGGTCGCGCGGTAGGCTGAGGCGGTCGAGGCCCCGGCGCGTTCCGCGGGGCCTTCTTCGCGCCGGGGCACGGCCGTCCCGGTGTTCGTGGAACGGAAGGAGCCGGAATGCCGGCGATCGTGCTGGTCGGCGCCCAGTGGGGCGACGAGGGCAAGGGCAAGGCCACCGACCTCATGGGCACCGACGTCGACTACGTCGTGAAGTTCAACGGCGGCAACAACGCGGGGCACACCGTCGTCATCGCCGGCGAGGACGGCCGCCGCGAGAAGTACGCGCTGCACCTGCTGCCGTCGGGGATCCTCACCCCGACGGTGACGCCGGTCATCGGCAACGGGGTCGTCGTCGACCTCGAGGTGCTGTTCCAGGAGCTCGACGGGCTGGAGGCCCGCGGCGTCGACACCTCCAAGCTGCTCGTGTCGGCCAGCGCCCACGTCATCGCGCCCTACAACCGCACGCTCGACAAGGTGACAGAGCGGTTCCTCGGCAAGCGCAAGATCGGGACGACGGGCCGCGGCATCGGCCCGACGTACGCCGACAAGATGAACCGCGTCGGCATCCGCGTCCAGGACCTCTTCGACGAGGGCATCCTGCGCCAGAAGGTGGAGGCGGCGCTGGGCTTCAAGAACCAGGTCCTCGTGAAGATCTACAACACCCGCGACGTCGACGTCGACCTCGTCGTCGAGGAGCTGCTCGGGTACGCCGACCGGCTGCGGCCCATGGTCGCCGACACCACCCTCGTCCTCGAGAAGGCGCTCGACGCCGGCGCCAACGTCCTCCTGGAGGCCGGCCAGGCGACCCTGCTCGACGTCGACCACGGCACCTACCCGTTCGTCACCTCGTCCTCCGCCACGGCCGGAGGCGCGTGCACCGGCTCGGGCATCCCCCCGACGCGGGTGTCGCGGGTCATCGCGGTCCTCAAGGCGTACACGACCCGGGTCGGGGAGGGGCCGTTCCCGACCGAGCTGGACGACGCGGACGGCGAGACCCTGCGCAAGACCGGTGCCGAGTACGGCACGACCACCGGGCGTCCGCGCCGGTGCGGCTGGATGGACACCGTCGTCGGGCGGTACGCGACCCGGATCAACGGCGTCACCGACTTCGTCATCACCAAGCTCGACGTCCTCACCGGGTTCGAGACGGTGCCGGTGTGCGTCGCCTACGACGTCGACGGAGTGCGGCACGAGGAGATGCCGGTGTCGCAGACCGACTTCCACCACGCGACGCCGATCTACGAGATGCTCGACGGCTGGGAGGAGGACATCTCGGGCTGCCGGACCTTCGAGGAGCTGCCGGCCGCCGCGCAGCGCTACGTGCTGCGCGTCGAGGAGCTCATCGGGGCTCGGGTGTCGGCGATCGGCGTCGGCCCCGGCCGGCACGAGATCATCGCGCGCCACCCCCTGCTCGACTGACCGGCACCCCCCGTCAGGAGGGGCGCAGGACGTGCATGCGGTGTGCGGCCCGGGTGAGGACGACGTAGAGCACGCGCACCCCGCCCGGTGACTCCTCGGTGATCGTGTCGGGGTCGAGGACCACCGTCGCGTCCCACTCCAGGCCCTTGGTCGACAGCGGGTCGATGACCTGGACCCGGCCGTCGCCCGCGCCGTCGAGCGCCGCGAGGCGGTCCTCCCACCGGCGCGGGGTGATGACGGCGATCGAGCCGTCGACCTCCCCGAGCAGCTGCTCGACGGCGTCCGAGGCGGCGCCGACGAGCGAGCCCTCGACGACCCGGTCCACGGGATGCACCCCGGTCTCGCGCACGGCGTCCGGGATGTCGGCGTCGGGCACGAGCGGGAGGATGACGTCGCGCGCGTGGTCGAAGATCTCGCGGGCGTTGCGGTAGTTGGTGTCCATGTGGAACGCCCGGCGGTCCAGCGCCGCGAAGGCCTCCTCGCGGGCCCGGGTGGCCTCTGCCAGGTCGGACCACGACGCCTGCGCGGCGTCCCCGACGACCGTCCAGGACGCCGACCTGCCGCGTCGCGCGACCATCCGCCACTGCATCGGGGACAGGTCCTGCGCTTCGTCGACGAGCACGTGGGCGTACCCGGAGGCGCGGTCGATGCGGCCGTACATCAGCCGGGCGCGGGCGTCCGCGGGGGCGATGACGGCCCCCGACGAGCGGTTCGTGCGGGCCCCGGGTCCCACCCCCGCGCGCACGTCGGTGACCCCGTAGGTCGTGAGGTCGTCGAGCTCCTCGATGTCGTAGAAGCCGGCCTCCTCCCGCTCCGGGTCCTGCACCGGCCCGAGCCGGGCGAGGAGGTCGTCGACGAGGGCGACGTCGGAGACGCTCCACTCGCCGGTCTCGAGCGTCTCGCGGTAGGACCATGCGAGGGCCGCGCCCTCCTCGTGGTCGAGGACCCCACGGGAGATCGCGTACACGTGGTCGGTGTCGGTGAGGGTGAGCAGCAGCTCGCGTGGGTCGAGCTGGCGCCACCACGTCGTCATGAACTCGTCGACGTCACGCGAGGCGTCGAAGGCGTCGAGGAAGTCGGCTCGCTCGCCCTGGCGCACCGACCGCCACGCGGCTTCGGCCAGGGCCGAGCGGGCGGCGTCGGTGGCGAGGTTGTGCTGGTGGGCGCGCAGCACCTCGGCCCGCACCCGGCGCAGCACCTCGGCGTCGAGCCGGACGGCGTGCCCGGCCACGAACGCCCGGAACACCTGGGGGGCATCCTCGGGCGGTCGGGCCGCGACCCGCGACAGCAGCCGCCGGATGCGCAGCGACCCCTTGATGGCGGCCACCTCGGGGCTGTCGGGTCGCAGCGCGGTCATCCCGTCGACGACGTCGCCGAGGGCGCGCAGCGCCACCGACTCCTCGCCGAGGCTCGGCAGCACCCGCTCGATGTAGGCCGTGTAGGCCGAGGACGGTCCGATGACGAGGATGCCGCCGTGCTCGAAGCGCCGACGCTCGGAGTACAGCAGGTACGCGGCCCGGTGCAGCGCGACGACGGTCTTGCCGGTGCCCGGTCCGCCGGTGATCTCGGTGACACCGCGCGCCGGGGCCCGGATCGCCTCGTCCTGGTGGACCTGGATCGTCGCCACGATGTCGCGCATCCGGCTGCCGCGGCTGCGGGTGAGTGCGGCCATGAGCGCGCCGTCGCCGACGACGACGAGGTCGTCGGGCGCGACGGGGACCATGAGGTCGTCCTCGACACCGATGACCCGCGGGCCGCGGCACCGGAGCACCCGGCGCCGGACGACCCCCATCGGGTCGACCGGGGTCGCCCGGTAGAAGGCCGCCGCGGCCGGGGCGCGCCAGTCGACGACGAGGGGCTCGTACTCGTCGTCGCGCACCCCGAGCCGGCCGATGTGCCGGACCTCGCGCTCGTCCGCCGTGGACTCCTCGTCGCCGAGGTCCAGCCGCCCGAAGACGAGGCCCTCGTACTGGGTGTCGATCATGGCGCGCCGCTTCGCGGCGGCGAAGACGAGGGCGTCACGCTCGAACAGCCCGGTCATCTCCTCGTCGCGGACATCACCGGTGCGGTCGGTGCGGCCCCGGGCGAGCCCGTCGGCCTCGACGTCGCGGGCGCGGACGGCGGCCTTCTCGAGCTCGCGGTAGACCCGGTCGACGTGGGCCTGCTCGATGGCGACCTCGCCCGCGACGTCGGGGGACGTCTCGGGCTGGGCCGGGTGGTGGGTGGTCACGAAGTGCGTTCTCCTCGCTGCACGGCGCAGGTCACGGAACGGACCAGTCTAGACCGAGGGTTCCCGCGGCCGGGACGCGCCGCCGACCTTCGCCGACGGAAGACGCACGCGGGGCTCGTCTGATAGACAGGGAACCCCCCGGCCGCGCGGACGCGCACGGTGTGGTCGGTCCTCAACAGCACAAGGATGACCACGTGGACGGCATCATCAGCTGGTTCGAGTACATCGCGGGCCGCCCCGACGACATCCTCGAGGCGACCTGGGCGCACGCGAAGATCACCCTGACGGTCATCGTCGTGGCGACCGTCTTCTCGGTGCTGCTCGGCGTCTTCGTCCAGCGGCGGCCCACCCTGAGGGCCTTCGCCCTGAGTGTCAGCGGCATCTTCCTCACGATCCCCTCGCTCGCGCTGTTCGCGCTCTTCATCCCGATCGTCGGGACCGGCAACGAGCCCGCGATGTACGCGCTGTTCCTCTACGCGATCCTCCCCATCCTGCGGAACACCGTCACAGGCCTGGACTCGGTGCCACCGGCGGTCGTCGAGTCGGCCAAGGGCATGGGCATGGGCACGCTCCGCCAGCTGACGCGGATCCGCCTGCCCCTGGCCTGGCCGATCATCATGGCCGGGATCCGGATCTCCACCCTCATCACCGTCGGCATCGCGGCCATCGCCGTCCTCGTCGGCGGCGACGGGCTCGGGACGTACATCCAGAGCGGGCTCACCCGGCTGGGCCTCCCGAACAGCCTCGAGTCGGTCTGGACGGGGACGGCGTTCACCGTCCTGCTCGGCCTGGTCCTCGATGCGGCCCTGGCCGGCTTCCAGCGCGCCACGACCTCCAAGGGACTGCGCATGTAGCCCTCGGCGCCGTCGCACGGCGCCCTCGCACCGCACCCGACCCACACCGACCACAGGCCCCCCACCGGACCGGAACGAGAGAACTCCTCATGAGCCAGGACGCGAAGATCAGACTCGACCACGTCCAGAAGAAGTACCTGGGGAGCAAGGCACCCGCCGTCGACAGCCTCACCCTCGAGGTGCCCGAAGGCGAGATCCTGGTCCTCGTCGGGCCCTCGGGCTGCGGCAAGAGCACGACGCTGCGCCTCATCAACCGGATGATCGAGCCGTCCGGGGGGCGCATCTTCCTCGACGAGGAGGACGTCACCACCGTCGACCCCGACCACCTCCGGCGCCGGATCGGGTACGTCATCCAGCAGATCGGTCTCTTCCCCCACCAGACGATCGCCCAGAACATCGCGACGGTCCCGAAGATGCTGAAGTGGGACAAGGCGCGGATCGCCGAGCGCGTCGACGAGCTGCTCTCCGTGGTCGGCCTCGACCCGGAGGTCTACCGCGACCGCTACCCCAGCGAGCTCTCGGGCGGGCAGGCGCAGCGCGTCGGCGTCGCCAGGGCGCTCGGGGCCGACCCCGAGATCATGCTCATGGACGAGCCGTTCGGGGCCATCGACCCGATCACCCGGGACCGGCTCCAGAACGAGTTCCTGCGTGTCCAGGAGACCCTGCGCAAGACGATCGTCTTCGTCACCCACGACATCGACGAGGCGATCAAGATGGGTGACCGCATCGCGATCCTCGGCGAGCAGAGCCACATCCGGCAGATCGACACCCCCGAACGGATCCTCGCCTTCCCCGTCGACGACTTCGTCCGCGACTTCATCGGCAGCGGTTCGACCCTCAAGGGGCTGCACTTCGAGATCGTCGACGACAACGTCGAGCTCGACCCGTATCCGACGATGACGGTCGACAACACCGCCACCGAGGGGCTCGCGCTCGCCCGGGCGGCGAACGCCGAGTGGGTCCTCCTCCTCGACGAGGAGCACCAGCCGCTGCGCTGGGTCCCGGTCGACGAGCTCGAGGCGGGCGGCCCGGTCACGGCGGAGTCGGGGACCGAGGTCCTCGCGAAGGTCAGTCTCGGGGCCACCTTGTTCCAGGCCCTCGAGCAGATGCTCGTCAGCTCCGCCGCCGTGGCCTGCGTGGTCCGGGAGGACGGGTCCTACCACGGGGTCGTCCGCCTCACCTACCTCAACCGGGTCATCCGGCAGGCTCGGCGCGAGGCCCGCGAGCACTACGAGCGTCTCGAGGCGATGGCGTGAGCCAGCTGAGCCCCGCCCAGGCGCGCCTGGGGGACCACGGCACGACGACCGACGGCCGCGAGCCCGAGGGGTCGCCGCAGCCGGAGCTGGAGGCCCCGCACGAGCCGGGGTGGCTCACCCGCGCCCGGCGTAAGCACCTCGGGCTCAAGACCGCCCCGTTGGGGATCCTCGCCCTGGCCGGGCTCGTGTTCTGGTACTACCAGAGCCTCAACCTGGCCGAGTCCAAGGTGCAGATCGCCTCGCCGCTCGCGTGGGGCACCAAGCTGTGGCCGCAGACGGTGGAGCACCTGACGATCGCGTTCTGGTCCACGGTGCTCGTCGTCGTCGTCGCGATCCCGCTCGGCATCGCGCTCACCCGCCCGCCCCTGCGTCGGTTCGGGCCGGCCATCGTGGCGGTGGCCAACTCCGGCCAGGCCCTCCCGGCCTACGGCCTGCTCATCATCTTCCTGTCGATGCTCGGCCAGGGGCTGCGGACGGTCGTCGTGGCGCTCGTCCTGTACGCCCTCCTGCCGGTGCTGCGGAACACGATGGTCGGGCTCGACGCCGTCGAGCGCAGCGTCATCGAGGCCGGCCGCGGCATGGGGATGACGCGCTGGCAGGTGCTGACCCGGATCGAGCTGCCGCTGGCGGTCCCGGTCATCCTCGCGGGGGTCCGGGTCGCGATGATCCTCAACATCGGGATGGCCACCCTCGCCTACCTCATCGGTGGTGGTGGGCTGGGCGTCACCATCGCGGTCGGGCTGAAGCTCCAGCAGGACGCGGTGCTCGTCATCGGGGCGTCGATCGTGGCGATCGTCGCGCTCACCTTCGACTGGTTGGGCGCGCTGGCCGAGACCTACCTGCGGCCGAAGGGCGTCTGAGCCCGCCCCGCACACGCGACGGCGGCGGCCCCCTTCGGGGCCGCCGCCGTCGCGCGTGGTGCGCTGCGTGCGTCAGAGGACGCCGATCTCGGTGAGGTAGTCCTCGGCGACCTTGTCGGCCGCGTCGCCGTCCACGTCGACCTTCGCGTTGAGCTCGGCCATCTTGGCCTCGTCGAGCGGCGCGAGGATCTCCGCCGCGAGGTCGTCGTAGACCTGGGCGTGCTGCTGGTAGACCTCGTCCTGGAAGGTGAAGGAGACGTTGTAGAGGATCATGACGCCCGGGTCCTCGAC
The DNA here is from genome assembly GCA_963815545.1 of uncultured Actinomycetota bacterium. Lineage (GTDB taxonomy): Bacteria > Actinomycetota > Actinomycetes > Actinomycetales > Dermatophilaceae > Phycicoccus. The sequence goes on along the minus strand of CAWFGY010000011.1, from coordinate 332,590 downwards.
CAGCTCGAGGTTCAGCGCGGTGATGCGGCCGTCGGTGGTGAAGACCTCACCGAACTGGCACGCGCCCTTGGCGGTCTCGGTGTAGATGAGGCCGGTGTCCAGGATGTTGATCTGGCTCTGCGGCACCTCGTAGCCGGTGGCGTTCTCGAAGAGCACGAGCCCGTCGGGACGGTCGGGGAACTCGGTCTCGAGGCAGAGCTTGGCGTCCGGGTTCGCCTCGAGGTAGTCGGCCATGGACTGGAAGTCGAAGCCGCCCTGCTCCTTGGCGAGGTCGCCGAAAGCGGCGAAGCCGTAGGTGTCGTTGAACGGGGAGCGGCCGACCCAGGCGATCTGGTTGTCCGCGAGGTCCTTCTCGGCGGTGACCTTGAGCAGCTCCTCGCCGTCCTGGCTCGGGTCCTCCTGACCGAGGTGCACCGTCCAGCCCGTGCCGTTGTACTCGGGGTAGACGTTGATGTCGCCGCTGAGCAGCGCCTGCCGGTTCACCGAGGTCCCGCCGAGGTTCGTCTTGTTGCTGACGTCGGCCCCCTCGTTCGCCATCGCCTGGGCGAGCATCTCGCCGAGCAGGATGTTCTCGGTGAAGTCCTTCGAGCCGACGGTGATGCTGACACCGTCGAGGGCCTTCCCGGAGTCGCCGCCCCCGCTGCTGCCGCTGCCGGCGTCGTCGCTACCGCAGGCAGCGAGCGTGAGCCCGGCCACGAGCGCGGCCGCGGCGAGGGAGTAGGTCCTGGGGGTCTTCATGGGGTCACCTTCGTGTCATCGGGAGTCGTGTGTTGCGGGCGGTGTCTGGTCGTGCCGTGCCTGACGCCCCCGTCCGCCGACGGTCGTCGACGCGCGGGGAGTTACCCCCACCTTCGACCAGGAAGGGGGCGGTCTCCGATTCCGGGCGGCCCTCGTGACGGAATCGTGACCGGCGTCGCGCCCAGGTCTCGCATGCTGATCAACGGTCCCGAACCGTGGACGCCGCCGGGCCCTCCCCTAGGCTGAGCGGCGTGAAGGTCCTCGTCATCGGGTCCGGCGCCCGTGAGCACGCCCTCGTCCGCTCCCTGTCCCGCGACCCCACGGTCGACGCGGTCGTCGCCGCCCCGGGGAACCCCGGGATCGCCGCCGTCGCGCTGTGCGAGCCGCTGGCGGGGGGAGTGAGCGACGCGGAGGGGATCCTCGACGTCGCGCGCCGGCACGCGGTCGACCTCGTCGTGGTCGGTCCGGAGGTACCACTCGTCGCGGGGGTCGCCGACGCCGTCCGGAACGCCGGCATCGCGTGCTTCGGGCCTTCGGCCGCGGCAGCCCGCCTGGAGGGGAGCAAGGCCTTCGCGAAGGAGGTCATGTCGGTCGCGGGGGTCCCGACCGGCCTGGCGCACGTGTGCACGACACCCGGTGAGGTCGAGGACGCCCTCGATGCGCTCGGCGCCCCGTACGTCGTCAAGGACGACGGGCTCGCCGCGGGCAAGGGCGTCGTCGTCACCGACGACCGCGCGGCCGCGCTGGACCATGCCCGCGCCTGCCTCGCCAAGCCGGACGGCCGGGTCGTCGTCGAGGAGTTCCTCGACGGGCCCGAGGTCTCGCTCTTCTGTCTCTGCGACGGCGAGACGGTCGTGCCGCTGAGCCCGGCCCAGGACTTCAAGCGGGTGGGAGACGGCGACACCGGCCCGAACACCGGGGGGATGGGGGCCTACTGCCCGCTCGACTGGGCGCCGGCCGGGCTTGTCGACGACGTCGTCGCGCGCGTCGCACAGCCGGTGGTCGACGAGATGGCGCACCGCGGGACGCCGTTCACCGGCGTCCTGTACGTCGGTCTGGCCCTGACCTCCCGCGGCCCACGGGTCATCGAGTTCAACGTCCGCTTCGGGGACCCCGAGACCCAGGTCGTCCTCGACCGGCTCCTCACCCCGCTCGGCGGGCTGCTGCTCGCCGCGGCCACCGGGCGACTGGGCGACGTCGCACCGCTGCGGTGGTCCGCCGACCACTCGGTGACGGTCGTCGTGGCTGCCGCCGACTACCCGGGGACCCCCAGGACGGGGGACGTCGTCAGCGGTGTCGAGGACGTCCCGGGCGGGCCCGACGCGTACGTCCTGCATGCGGGGACGGTCATCGACGCCGAGGGGCTGCTCGTGTCCGCCGGTGGCCGGGTGCTGTCGGTGGTCGGGCGGGGCGCGAGCCTGGCCGAGGCCCGTGGGCTGGCCTACGCGGCCGTCGAGGCGATCGAGCTGCCCGGTGCACACCACCGCAGCGACATCGCCGAGCGGGCCGAGCGCGGCGAGGTCACCGTCCCGGGCTGACGCCGAGCGCCGGTCAGACGAGGGCCGCCCGGATGTCGGCCAGGTGGTCGAGGTCCGCGAGGTCGAGCACCTGGAGGTACAGCCGGCTCGTGCCGGCCTCGGCCAGCCGGCCGACCCGGTCGCACGCCTCGGCGGGGCTACCGGCCACGCCGTTCGCGCGCAGCTCGTCGGCGTCGCGCCCGATGGCGGCGGCCCGGCGCCGGACCGTCGCGTCGTCCCGGCCGATGCACGCGACCTGGGCCGCCGAGCGCACGAGGCTCAGCGGGTCGCGGCCGTGCTCCTCGCAGACCTCGTCGACCCGAGCGAACATCCGGGCCGTGTCGTCGGGCGACGAGAACGGCACGTTGAACTCCGCGGCGTAGCGGGCCGCGAGCGAGGGGGTCCGCCGCTTCCCGGCGCCGCCGACGATGATCGGGACGCCACCCTCCTGCACCGGCTTGGCCAGGGCGGGGGAGTCGCAGACCGGGTAGTGCGAGCCGTCGTGCTCGTACCCGGATCCGGGCGGGGCCGACCACAACCCGGTGATGACCGCCAGCTGCTCCTCGAGCCGGTCGAAACGCTCCTTCAGGGGCGGGAACGGGATGCCGTAGGCCGCGTGCTCGGCCTCGAACCAGCCGGCGCCCAGACCCAGCTCGACCCGGCCCCCGCTCATCTGGTCGACCTGCGCGACGGTCACGGCCAGGGGTCCGGGCAGGCGGAAGGTCGCCGACGAGACGAGCGTGCCGAGCCGGATCCGGGTGGTCTCCCGAGCCAGCCCGGCGAGGGTCGTCCAGGCGTCGGTCGGCCCCGGCCGCCCGTCCCCGTCGCCCATGTGGAGGTAGTGGTCGGAGCGGAAGAAGGCGTCGAACCCGAGATCCTCTGCCGCCCGCGCGACGGCGAGGAGATCGTCGTACGTCGCGCCCTGCTGGGGTTCGGTGAAGATCCGGAGGTCCATGACCCCACGCTACGGAACGAGCGCCGTCGCGTCTCTAGGGGACGGCCCGACCCTCCCGGCACCGGCGGTGACCCCGAGGGCGACGACGGCGCCGGCGGCCATGAGGGCGGCGAACCGGGGCCCGTCCATCGCCGGGCCGAACCAGGCGACGACGGCGCCGGCCAGTCCGGTCTGCAGCGCGACCCCGGTGGAGTCCGCGAGGGCCTGCGCCGCGCTCGCCCGCCCCCGCCCGGCGGCGGGCGCCGCGGCGAGCAGCTCGGTGGAGAAGGTGGGCGACAGGATGCCCATGCCGGTCGCGGCGGCCGCCCAGCCGGCGAGACCGAGCGCGATCGGGACGGCGTCGAGGGCCAGGAGCACCGGGCCGGCGGCGCCGGCGGCGATGAGGAGCCCGCCGACCCGGACCCGCACCGCCGCGGGGACCCGGTCCTGCACCCGGTCGAGGCTGTTGAGCCACGACCCGGTGGCCCACATGACGCCGGTCACCGACAGCGCGACACCGGCGACCGCGGCCGACACCTGGTGCGTGGTGACGAGCATGAGCGGGAGCACGGCGCCGACCCCCGTGAAGGCGGCGGCGGTGAGCAGGCGGAGCCCGATGACGGCCGGGATGCCGGGCTCGAGCCGTGCGGTGCCGGCCGGGAGCGCACGCACCGCGGCGAGCAGGACCACCCCGGCGCCGCCGAGGACGACGACGAGGCCGACCGCGCGTGACGACGGCATGGCCAGGAGCGGCGCGGAGAACGTCGCGACGGCGAGACCCGCGGCGAGCAGGACCGAGGCCGCGAGCCGTCCCCGGGCGCCCGGGTCGGCGCTGCCGGCCGCGCCGCCCGGCCTCCCTCCACGCAGCGCCGGCCGCAGCAGGAGCACGGCCGGGAGGGCCACGAGCAGTGGACCGACGAAGACGACGCGCCAGCCCGCGACCGCCTCGATCCCGCCGGCCACCCCCGGCCCGAGCAGTGACGGCAGGATCCACGCAGCGGCGAACGAGGCGAACATCTTGGCGCGCAGAGACTCCGGCAGGGCCTGGGCGACCAGGACCATCAGCGTGGTGTCGATGAGTGCTTCGGCAGCGCCCGAGACGGCGCGGCCGGCGACGAAGACGCTCATCGTCGGGGCCAGCGCGGAGACGACCTGGGCCGCGGCGAAGAGGCCGAGACCGCCGAACAGCACCGGGCGGGGCCCCAACCGGTCGGTCCAGCCACCGGCCAGGGCCGTGGCGACGGTGAACGTCACGAGGGTGGCTCCGGTCGAGGCGCCGAAGAGGGTCCACCCGTCGAGGTCGCGCACGATGACCGGGAGGATGGTCTGGACGGCACGGTTCTCGAAGGCGGCGAGGGTCACGAGCGCGAGGACGCCGACGACGACGGGCAGATGCCGGCCGTCGAGCAGGCGTTCGCGGGGAGGGCTGAGGGGGGCTGCAGTGGGGTCGGTCGTCGTCACCCGAGGATCCTCATACCTCAGGTGCACTTGAGGTCAAGCGGGAATACCCTGGGGCTGTGGACCGACATGACCTGCTCGCCATCGGCGAGGTGGCCGCCCGCGCCGGCGTCAGCGTGCCGACGGTGCGCTTCTACGAGGAGCGGGGGCTCATCGCGTCGGTCCGGACGGCCGGCAACCAGCGCCGGTTCGAGCGCCACGTCCTGCGGCGGATCGCCGTCATCCGCGCGGGTCAGCGCTTCGGGCTCACCCTGGCCGAGATCGGCGACGCGCTCGCGACGCTGCCCGTCGACCACCCGCCGACCAAGCGCGACTGGGCCAGGATGTCCTCCCGCTGGCACGACGCGCTGACCGCGCGCATCGAGGCGATGACGCGGGTCCGCGACGGGCTGTCCTCGTGCATCGGGTGCGGGTGCCTCTCGCTGCGGGCGTGCCCGGTGTACAACCACGACGACGAGCTCGCCGCCGAGGGGCCCGGGCCGCGGCGCTGGCCGGCGGTCGCTCGCGGCGAATGACGCCGCGGCTGGAAGAATCCCCTCATGGCCGATGCCCCCGCGACCCCCGTCCCGCTCGAGCTGCCCGGCTACGCGCACGTCTACTCGGGCAAAGTGCGCGACCTCTACGCCCCCGTCGACGCAGCCACCGGCACCGCGCGCCCGGACCAGCTGCTCCTCGTCGCGTCCGACCGCATCTCGGCCTTCGACTTCGTCCTGGAGACTCCGGTGCCCGACAAGGGCCGGGTCCTGACCCAGATGTCGCTGTGGTGGTTCGACCAGCTCGCCGACATCGTGCCCAACCACGTCGTCTCCACCGAGGTGCCCGACGACGTGCGGGGCCGGGCCGTGCTCGTCCGGCGCCTCGAGATGCTGCCCGTCGAGTGCGTCGCGCGGGCGTACCTCACCGGCGGCGGGCTGCGTGAGTACCGCGCGGACGGGCACGTCAGCGGGATCCGGCTCCCCGAAGGGCTCGTCGACGGCTCACGCTTCCCCGAGCCGATCTTCACCCCGTCGACCAAGGCGCCGCAGGGCGAGCACGACGAGCCGATGTCGTACGAGGCCGTCGAGGCACTGGTCGGCGCGGGCCTCGCCGCGCGCGCTCGCGATCTCACGACGCGGATCCTCGCCCGCGGCAACGAGATCGGCGCCGAGCGCGGCATCCTCATCGCCGACACCAAGGTGGAGTTCGGGCTCGAGGACGGCGAGCTGGTCCTCGCCGACGAGGTGCTGACGCCGGACTCGTCACGCTTCTGGCCGGCCGACCAGTGGGAGCCGGGGCACCCGCAGCCGAGCTTCGACAAGGAGTTCGTGCGCGAGTGGCTGATGTCGCCGGCGAGCGGCTGGGACAAGGCCTCCGGAGCCGCGCCGCCCCCGCTGCCCGACGAGGTGCTCGAGCGCACCCGCGCCAAGTACGTCGAGGCCTACGAGCGGCTCACCGGCCGGAGCCTGTGAGCCAGTCCTCGAACCGTCGCTGGTCGACGGGCACGTCCGGTCCCGGCAGGAGGCCGGTCCGTAGCCCCGGGCTCGGGGCCGGGACGCCGACGACCCGCACCCCCGGGTGCCCGGCCCGAGCCACCGCGCGCGCCATCGTGGCGGCGTCGGTCCGTTCCGGCCCCGCGAGCTGCCGCAGGGTGACGCCCGCAGTGGCGGCCGGGCCGGCCGTGGGCCCGGCCCGCACCACCTCGGCGAGCAGCTCTGCGGCCGCCTGCGGGTGGACCGGCTGCAGCCCGATCCGGGGCACGACGGCCAGGGGGCCGGCCCGCAGCTGACCGAGGAACGTCTCGGCGAGCGTGAACCAGGCCGTCGTGCGCACGACCGTGACCGGGACCTCGGCCGCGGCATAGGTTCCCTCCTGGGCGGCCTTGCCGGCGTAGTAGCCGGCCGCTCGGCGGACCGCCGGGTCGGTGACGTTGACGATCGAGAGGACCACGAGGTGGCCGACGCCCGCGGCGGCCGCTGACTCGGTCACTCGTCGTGCCGCCCCGCCGAAGAACCCGACCGACCTGGCCCGCGACATCGTCAACCGGTTGACGCAGTCGACGACGGCGTCGGCCCCTGCGAGGGTCTCGTCGAGTCCGGCCCCGGTCGTGACGTCGACCCCGCTCGAGCGGGACGCGCGGACCACCTGGGCGCCCGAGGCCTCGAGCAGCGACGCCACGCGGGCGCCCATCTCGCCGCCTCCACCCAGCACGACGACCCGCATCGGTCCTCCTCACAGCCATCACGACCGGCAGGTGCCGGGCCCGGTCGGTCCAGGGTCCCACCGCGAGGGACGGAGGGCCACCGCCGCGCCGGTAGCCTGAGGTCGGCAGTCCGCCACCGCGCCGCACCCCTCGGAGACTCCCGCCATGGCCTCGTCGCACGACCACGTGCTGACCACCGTCCCCGGAGGCGCAGCCCTCTCCCGCTTCCGCGCCGCCGGCGTGCTGGCCCGGCTGCGGGTCGTCGCGCCGCAGGTGGTCGCCGTCGGCGCGCAGCACGTCCACTGGGTCGTCAGCGACACCCCGCTCGACGAGCCCACGGCCGCGACGGTCGGCCGCCTGCTCACCTACGGCGACCCATGGACCCCGCCGGCGGCCGCGCCGCACGAGGCGGTCGTCGTCGTGGCCCCGAGGCTGGGCACCCTGTCGCCGTGGGCGTCCAAGGCCACCGACATCGCCCACAGCTGTGGGGTCGACGTCCGCCGGGTCGAGCGGGTCACCGAGTACCGGATCGAGCTCTCCGACCCGCTGACCCCCGAGCAGTGGGCGGCGGCGGCCGACGCCCTGCACGACCGGATGACCGAGTCGGCGCTGCCGAGCCGTGCGGACGCCGCGGCCCTGTTCGACGAGCGGGAGGCCGAGCCGGTGGCGCACGTCGACGTGCTCGGCCGGGGGCGGGCGGCGCTGGAGGAGGCCGACCGCGACTTCGGCCTCGCGCTCTCCGACGACGAGGTCGACTACCTCGCCGAGGCGTTCACCGGTCTGGGACGCAACCCCACCGACGTCGAGCTGATGATGTTCGCGCAGGCCAACTCCGAGCACTGCCGCCACAAGATCTTCAACGCCGACTTCGTCGTCGACGGCCAGGCCAAGCCGCGCTCGCTGTTCGGAATGATCCGGCACACCGAGGAGGTCGCCGGCGCCGGCACCGTCGTCGCGTACAAGGACAACGCCTCGGTCATGGAGGGCGGGCGCCGCACGCGCTGGCTGCCCGAGTCGACCGACGGCCCCAGCCCCTACCGCGGCCAGGAGGCCGACGTCCACGTCCTCATGAAGGTCGAGACGCACAACCACCCCACCGCGATCAGCCCCTTCCCGGGTGCCGCGACCGGCGCGGGCGGCGAGATCCGGGACGAGGGCGCCACGGGCCGGGGGAGCCAGCCCAAGGCCGGGCTCACCGGGTTCGCGGTGAGCAACCTGCACCTGCCCGGTACGGACGAGCCATGGGAGCGCGAGGAGTACGGCGCCCCCGCGCACATCGCGAGCCCGCTCGACATCATGGTCGAGGGCCCGATCGGCGCGGCCGCGTTCAACAACGAGTTCGGGCGTCCGGGCCTCGGCGGCTTCTTCCGGGTCTACGAGCAGACCGTCGACGGGGTACGGCGCGGCTTCCACAAGCCGATCATGAGCGCCGGGGGGCTCGGCACCATCAGCGCCGAGCTCACCGAGAAGATCACCTTCCCGGCGGGGACGCTGCTCGTGCAGCTCGGCGGCCCCGGCATGCGGATCGGGATGGGCGGCGGCGCCGCGTCGTCGATGGCGGCCGGGGCCAACGCGACCGACCTCGACTTCGACTCCGTCCAGCGCGGCAACCCCGAGATCGAGCGGCGTGCGCAGGAGGTCGTCAACCACTGCTGGAGCCTGGGGGCCGACGGCAACCCGATCCTCGCGATCCACGACGTCGGCGCGGGCGGTCTGTCCAACGCCTTCCCCGAGCTCGTCGACGGTGCCGGGCTCGGCGCCCGGTTCGACCTGTCCGCGGTCCCGACCGAGGAGAGCGGCCTCGCGCCGAAGGAGGTCTGGTGCAACGAGTCCCAGGAGCGGTACGTCGTCGCCATCGCCCCCGAGTCGCTGGCCCGGTTCGCCGCCCTCTGTGAGCGGGAGCGCTGCCCGTACGCCGTCGTCGGGGTCGCGCGCGACGACGGTCTGCTCGTGCTGGCCGAGGGGCTCGAGGACGTCGAGGGCGAGGACCGGCCCATCGACATGCCGATGGAGACCCTGCTCGGCAAGCCCCCGCGGATGACCCGTGACGTCGCCCGCGTCGCGCGGCAGGGTGACGACCTGGACCTCGACGGGCTCGACCTGCGGGCCGGCGCCTACGCCGTCCTTCGCCACCCGACCGTCGCGAGCAAGCGGTTCCTCGTCACCATCGCCGACCGCACCGTCGGTGGGCTCACCCACCGCGACCAGATGGTGGGGCCGTGGCAGGTGCCGGTCGCCGACGTCGCGGTCACCCTGGCCGACCACGTCGGGTTCGCGGGCGAGGCGATGGCCAGTGGCGAGCGGATGCCGCTCGCGTCCGTCGACGCCCCGGCCTCGGGGCGGATGGCGGTGGGGGAGGCGCTGACCAACCTCCTGGCCGCGCCCGTCCCGGCACTGACCGGCGTCAAGCTCTCCTGCAACTGGATGGCCGCGTGCGGTGAGGAGGGCGAGGACGCCGCGCTCTACGACACCGTCCACGCCGTCGGGATGGAGCTGTGCCCGGCGCTCGGCATCTCGGTGCCGGTCGGCAAGGACTCGCTGTCGATGCGTACCCGGTGGACCGACGTCCTGGGCCGGGCCCGGCAGGTCACCTCGCCGGTCTCGCTCGTCGTCACGGCCTTCGCCTCGCTCCCCGACGTCCGCGGCACGTGGACCCCGCAGCTGCGGGGCGACTCGGTGCTCGTGCTCGTCGACCTCGGCGCGGGCCGCGACCGACTGGGCGGCTCGATCCTCGCGCAGGTGTCCGGAGCCTTCGGCCGCGACGTGCCCGATCTCGACGACCCGCAGCGTCTCGTCGCGCTCGCGGCCGCCCTGGCCGACCTGCGCGAGCGGGGCCTCGACCTCGCGTACCACGACCGGTCCGACGGCGGGCTGTGGGCGGCCGCCTGCGAGATGGCCTTCGCCGGGGGGACGGGCCTCGACGTCGAGGTCCCGTCGGTCCGGGCGCTCTTCGCCGAGGAGCTCGGTGTCGTCCTCGGCGTCCCGGCGGGCGACGTCGTCACCGTCGAGGAGGTGCTCCGCGAGCACGGGCTCGGCGACCTCGTGTCCACGGTCGGGCGCACTGCCGGCGACCGACGGGTCCGGGTCTCGGTCGACGGCGCCGCGGTGCTCGACGAGTCCGTGCGCGACCTCGCCCAGGCCTGGGACGAGGTGTCCTGGCGGATCAGCGTCCTGCGCGACAATCCCGGGTCCGCCGACGAGGAGCACGCCGCGGTCGGCGCCGACGACGACCCCGGCCTCGTCGTCGCGCCGAGCTTCGACCCCACCGACGACATCACCATCCCGTACCTGTCGACCGGCGTCCGTCCGAAGGTCGCGGTCCTGCGCGAGCAGGGGGTCAACAGCCACGTCGAGACGGCGTTCATGCTCGACCGGGCCGGCTTCGACGCCTACGACGTCCACATGACCGACCTCCAGACCGGCCGGGCCGACCTCGCCGACTTCACCGGCCTCGTCGCCGCGGGGGGCTTCTCGTACGGCGACACCCTCGGGGCCGGCGAGGGCTGGGCCCGCTCGGTGCTGTTCAACCCGCGCCTCACCGACGCTGTCCGCGACTTCTTCCACCGCGGCGACACCTTCGGGCTCGGCATCTGCAACGGCTGCCAGATGTTCGCCGCGCTCGCCGACCTCGTGCCGGGTGCCCACGCGTGGCCCCGGTTCACCCGCAACCGGTCCGAGCAGTACGAGGCGCGGCTCACCCTCGTCGAGGTGCTCGACTCGCCGTCGCTGTTCACCACCGGCATGGCCGGGAGCCGGCTGCCGATCGCCGTCGCGCACGGCGAGGGCTTCGCCGACTTCTCGGCTCGGGGCGACGCGTCAGCCGTGCAGCGGGTGGCCCGCTTCGTCGACCACCACGGTGAGCCGGCGACGACGCATCCGTTCAACCCGAACGGCTCTCCGGGCGGGCTCACGGCGGTGACGACCGTCGACGGCCGGTTCACCGCGATGATGCCGCACCCCGAGCGGGTGTCCCGCAACGTCCAGATGTCGTGGACCTCCGGACCGGTCGAGGACGAGAGCCCCTGGCTGCGGATGTTCCGCAACGCCCGCGTCGCCGTCGGCTGAGCACGTGCGGTCACGCGTCGACGACCGGGCGATCGCCCGCTGGCGGTTCCGAAGCCAGCTGTTGGACGGCGCCTCGGCACCCGACGCCACTGCGGCCGTGCGCTCGCTGCTGGCGGTCCAGGCCGAGAACCTCGACCAGACCGGCTGGGCCCTCGCATCGCGCTGTTCCGGTCTCACCCCGGCAGGCCTCGCCGACCTCGTGGGCTCCGGTGAGCTCGTCCGCACCCACGTCCTGCGTCCCACGTGGCACCTCGTGCACCGGGCTGACCTGGCCTGGCTGCTCGAGCTGACCGGCCCGCGCCTCCGGCGGCAGCTCGGTCGGCAGCTGGACCGTGACCTCGGTCTCGACGGCGCGACGCTGGCGGCCTGCACCGACGCGGTCGTCACCACGCTCGACGAGGCGCCCGACCTCACCCGGGAGGAGCTCTCGTCCGCGCTCGAGCGGGCCGGGTTCGCGCTCACCGGGCGCAGCTCGCGGTGCTGCTGGCCCACGCCGAGATGGGTCTCATCGTCGGCAGCGGGGTGCCGCGGCCGGACGGGGGGACCGGGACCCAGACGTACTCGCTGCTGGCGGGACGGATCTCGCCGTCACCTCACGCCGACCGCACGGCGGCACTGGCCGAGGTCGCGCTCCGCTACATCCTCGGGCACGGGCCCGCCACGGAGCGCGACCTCGCCTACTGGGCCACGTTGACTCTCACCGACGTGCGCACCGGGTTGGCCGCCGTCCGCGACCGGCTGGAGTTCTTCGAGCATGAAGGTCGGGTGTTCTGGCACGCGCCGGGCGAGTCCCCGCCCGGGCCGCTCCGATCGCCGCAGGTCCACCTCCTGCACATCCTCGACGAGTGGTACCGCGGCCACCAGGACTCCCGCCGGGTCGTCGACGCCGACGGGCTGCACCCCGTGGGGCGTGAGGCCTCGATCGGCGTGGCCGTCGTGGACGCCCAGATCGCGGGGACCGTGCGCCGCACCCTCGGTGCGACGTCGGTCGTCTTCGAGGTCACGCCGTATCGCCCGCTCAGGGCGGCCGAGCTCCAGGCGCTCGACGCGGAGGCCGACCGGTACGGCGTGTACCTCGGCCGGGCCGGGCAGCTGTCCTCCGCCACGGCTGAGTACCGGTAGGGAGGCTCCCAGCCATGCACGAGGCCACAGACCCGAGGGACCTTCGCCCCTGTCGGACCGGCCCGCTGCCGATGAGCGTGGACCCATGAACACCGAGACGACGCCCCCGACCAGCGGCCCCGGCCCGTCCGGGCCGGACGACGTGGAAGTTCTCGACCCCTCGCAGTGCTGGGCGATCCTGCGTGAGACGCCCTTCGGTCGCCTCGGCGTGATCGTCGACGAACGCCCGGAGATCTTCCCCGTCAACCACATCGTCGACCACGGGTCCATCCTGTTCCGTTCCGCCGCGGGGACCAAGGTCGCGGCTGCCGTGGGCTCTCGGGTCGTCTTCGAGGTCGACGGCTACGACCTCACCGCCGGCCGCGCGTGGAGCGTCATGGTCAGCGGTCCCGCCAGGAAGGTGACCGACACCGACGACCTGATCGACGTCATGCAGGCACCCCTCGACCCGTGGCACCAGGGCGCCAAACCCCACTTCGTGCGGATCGTCACGGAGTCGGTGACGGGACGCCGGTACCCCGTGTCCGGCGCAGCGAAGACCTGAGCCTGGCACTGGACCGGCCTGCCACTGCGCTCAGCGGCGGCGCCAGGAGCGCTGGTCCGGGGGGACGGGGGAGTCGAGGCCGCCGTCGGCGGCGCGCAGCGGCCGGGCGGCCGGCACCTTGCGGGCGACGTCGGACCACGGCAGCACGCCGGTCGGCAGCACGGCCGAGGCCGCGAATCGCCGAAGCGTGTAGAGGTCGAGGGGGCTCGCCGACGCGACGAGGACGAGGTTGCCGAAGCGTCGCCCCTTGAGCACCTCGTGCAGCCCGACGAACGCGGCGTGACCGAACACCTCCTGCGCCCCGGCGGCGACCCTGGCCGCGTAGCGCATCCCCGGCTCGTCCGTGACGTTCGCGAGGAACAGCCCCCCGTCGCCGAGGACCCGCCGCACATCGGCCAGCCACTCGACGGTCGTCAGCCCGGCCGGCACCCGCCCGCCCACGAAGGCGTCGAGGACGACGGCGTCCGCGCTCCCGTCGGCGAGCGCGGCCACGCCGTCCTCACCGGCCACCGGGCGGACCCGGATCCGGTGGCTGCGCGGCAGCGGGAGCTCGCGGCGCACGGCCTCGGTGAGGTCGGCCGCGGGCTCGAGGACGATCTGTGGGGACCCGGGGCGGGTGTGCTCGACCCAGCGCGGCAGGGTGAGCCCACCCCCGCCGACGTGGGTCGTGCGCAGCCGGCCCGCCGGGGCCAGGGCGTCCAGGACCAGGGCGAGGTGCTGCACGTACTCGAAGGCGAGCAGTGCGGGGTCGTCGACGTCGACGGCCGACTGCGGCAGGTCGTCGAGCAGGACCGTCACGAGGCTGCCCTCGCGGTCGAATCGGGGGTCGCCCACGACGTCGAGGGTACGGCGCTCGCGGGTAGCGTCGGCACCATGCCACCCCGTCGCCGCACCGACCCCGCGCTCGGGCTCGCCGCCCTGCGCGCCTGGCACGCCGACCCCGACGGCGCCGACCGGTCGACCCGCGCGACGGCCGTCCGGCACACCCTCGAGGAGCTCGCCGCCCGCGCCCCCGGCAACAGTGTCGAGGTCCGGGTGCCGCCCTTCGGGGTCGTCCAGTGCGTCGAGGGCCCCCGGCACACCCGCGGCACCCCGCCGAACGTCGTCGAGACCGACGCCGTGACCTGGCTTCACCTCGCGACCGGGTCGCTGGCCTGGGCCCAGGCGCTGGCGGACGGCGTCCTGCGGGTCAGCGGGACACGGGCCGACCTGTCGTCGCTGCTGCCGATCGGCGACGGCGCCGGACGGGCCGCGCGATGAGACACGGCGTCGTCCTGCTCACCGACGAGCCGTGGCGCGAGACGGCACCCCGGTGGCGGGCCGTGGAGGAGATGGGGTTCGACCACGCGTGGACCTACGACCATCTCGTGTGGGGTGGCCTCCCCGACAGCCCGTGGCACAGTGCGGTGCCCACCCTCGCGGCGGCGGCCGGCGTCACCGAACGGGTCCGCCTGGGCACCTTCGTGTCCTCACCGAACCAGAACCACCCGTACACCTACGCCCGCGACGTCATCACCCTCGACGACCTCACCGGAGGCCGGTTCCTCTGCGGGGTCGGCACCGGAGGTGACCTCGACGCCCGCCTCCTCGGCGCCGACCTCGCCGTCCGGCAGCGGGTCGAGCGCTTCCACGAGTTCGTCCCGCTGCTCGACCGGCTGCTCCGTGAGGACCACGTGGACCACGACGGCGACTGGTACACCACGCGCGACGCCCGCACGCTGCCCGGGCCGGTGCGGCACCGGGTCCCGCTGCTCGTGGCCGCCAACGGCCCCCGGTCGATCCGGCTCGCGGCCGAGCACGGCGACGGCTGGGTCACCTACGGCGGGAGGGGCGAGACGCTGGAGGAGTGGTTCGCGCACCTCGCGGAGCTCGTCGACCGCTTCGGCCGGGCCCTGGCCGACGCCGGCCGCGTCGCGGGCGACCGCTACCTGTCGCTCGACTCGTCCCCCCGGTTCTCACTGGAGTCGGCAGGGCTGTACGCCGAGCTGGTCGGCAGGGCCGCCGAGCTGGGCTTCACCGACGTCGTGAGCCACTGGCCGCGCGCGCAGGGCCCCTACGCGGGCGACCCCGCCGTCCTCGAGGAGGTGGCGGGGTCGCTCGGCGGTCGGTGACGGGCCTCAGGCGACCGCCATCACCATGATGGGGTCGGTCGTCGGCGCCGGCGAGCCGCCCACGGGCTCCACCGTGACCCCCACGGCGGCCGCGTTCTCGAGGCTGCCCTGGAGCACGGCCTCGGCCCGGCCGTCGCCCGTGGCCGTGATGAACCCCGCGGAGCGGGCGATCTCGTCGGAGCCGACGTACCAGAGCTGGTAGGTCTTCCCCTCGGGGGCGGGCGGCATCCCGACGACGGTCAGCGCCGACCGGTCGAGCGCGCGGCTGTAGGCGAGCGTGGCGGTGAACTCGCCCTTGTTGCTGGTCACCGTCGCGGCGTCCTCGGCCCCCTGGACCTGCTGGACGGCGGTGAGGGTCGGCTGGTCGGCGGACCACGAGCTCAACGCGACGCCGCCGACGGCGAGCACAGCGGCTGCCGCGGCCGCGGTGAGCCAGGTCGTGGTGCGTCGGAACAGGGGGATGACCGTGGCGCCCCCGGCCGCCGGAGCGGCCTCGTCACCGGAGGGGCCGTCGGCGACCTCGTCGCCGGCGAGCGGCGGCAGCGGGCGGACCTGGGAGATGCCCGAGAGCACCGAGGAGCGCAGGGACGGCGGAGGGGTGGCGTCGATGAGCCCGGCGAGCGAGTGTGCGGCGCTCGTCAGCTCGGCGACGTCGGCCTGGCAGGCGGGGCACTCGGAGAGGTGCCGCTCGAAGGCGGAGCGCTCGTCCGGTTCGAGGGCATCGACCGAGTACGCACCGCTGAGGTGGTGCAGATCGGGGCTCATGCCGGTACTCCCAACGTGTCTCGGAGACGGATCAGCCCGTCTCGGATCCTGGTCTTTGCTGTTCCGAGTGGCAGCCCCAGGAGCTTGGCGACCTCGGTGTGCGTGTAGCCACCGAGGTAGGCGAGCTCCACGGCACTGCGTTGTGCTTCGGTGAGGGTGTCGAGGGCCTTGCGGACCCGTTGTGCCTCGAGGGAGGTGTGGGCCGCCTCGGCGGTGGTGTCGAAGGCCACGTCCTGGTTGGCGGAGGCGTGGTGGTCGTCGCGGCGCCGGGACGCCTCGCTGGACCTGACCCGGTCGACCGCGGCACGGTGGGCGATGGTCATGAGCCACGAGAGGGCGCTGCCCTTGCCGGCGTCGAACCGCGCGCTGGTCCGCCAGACGTCGAGGTACACCTCTTGGGTGACCTCCTCGGACATGGCGGGGTCGCGGACGATGCGCAGGACGAGCCCGTAGACGCGACGGGAGGTCGCGTCGTACAGCGCGGCGAAGCTGCTCTCGTCCCCCTGGGCCGACCGGCGGAGGAGCTCCGCCAGGTCGGTGGAGGCGGCAGCCGCCCCCTCGGTGGCCGGAAGTGTCGGTCCCGAGGAGGCGGCTGTCATGAGCACCATCATCGCTGATCGATTCAGCTCTCGGGGACGAGGACCTTGTCGATGATGTAGACCGTGGCGTTCGCGGTCTGCACGTTGCCGCAGATCACGGTGGCGTCACCGGGGGTCACGGTGAACTCCTCGCCGGAGCCCGCGACGGTGATCGTGCCGCCGCCGAGGGTCTCGTGGTCGCCGGCCACCTGGTCGGGAGCGAGGCGACCGGAGACGACGTGGTTGGTGAGGACGTCGGTGAGCAGGCCCTTCGGGTCGGCCATGGCGGCGTCCAGGGTCTCCTTGGGGAGAGCGTCGAACGCGTCGTTGGTCGGCGCGAAGACGGTGATGCCGTCCGCCGAGTTCAGCGTGTCGCCGAGGCCGGCCTCGGTGACCGCGGTGACGAGGGTGGACAGGAGCGGGTTGTTGCTGGCGGCGGTGGCGACCGGCTCCTTGGACATGCCGTCGAACGAGCCGGCACCGTCGGCCGGGACGGCCGAGCAGGCCGCGCCGAACGGCGAGTCCATGCCGGCGCTCGTCGTCTCCGAGGGAGAGGTCGAGGGGGCCGCGGAGGTGGTCGCGGGGGCGGCGGCGTCGGTGCTCTCGGAGTCCGTGCCGCAGGCGGCCAGGGTCAGCGGGAGGGCGAGGGCCAGAGCGGCGAACTTCATACGGGTGGAAGGCATTGGAGGAGCTCCTTGCGGATCGGGGTGGTTGCCAAGTGCACGAGTGGTTCGGCACCCCTCGGGGGGTGGATTGGCTGCGTCGCAACTTTTTTCGGAGCGCGGGTCACGATCGGGCCACGGGGATCGTCGCCGGACGCGCGGACGGCCGGCACCCCGTGGGTGCCGGCCGTCGAGTGCCGCGGGGTCCGGGCGTCACTCGATGGTGACGATCACCGAGTGCCAGCCGGTGGCGCCGCGGGGGAAGGGGGTCTGCCGGGCCTCGGTCTGGGTGTTGCCGTCCTCGTCGGTGGCGCGCGCCTCGAGGGTGTGCCGCCCCGGAGTGGCGTCCCACCGCACGAACCACTGGCGCCAGTAGTCGATGGTGGCGTCCGGGCCGAGCTCGGCCTGCATCCACTCACCGCCGTCGACCCGCACCTCGACCGCGGCGATGCCGCGCTGCTGCGCCCAGGCGACCCCCCCGATGAAGGTCTCGCCGGCCGGCTGCCGGCTGAGCGGCCTCGGGGTGTCGATGCGCGACTGCGTGTAGATGGGGGCCTCGGTGGCCCAGTCGCGCTCGGTCCAGTAGGCCGTGTCCTTCGCGTACGTCGTCGCCGTCAGCTGGGTCAGCCACTTCGTGGCACTGACGAAGCCGTAGAGCCCGGGGGTGACGAGCCGGGCCGGGAAGCCGTGGGCGGCCGGCAGCGGCTCGCCGTTCATCCCGACGGCGACGAGGGCGTCGCGGTCGTCCAGGAACGCCTGGAGCGGCGTCGAGATGGTCATCCCGTCGGTGGACCGGCTGAAGATCTGGTCGACCCCGTCCCGGACCCCGGCGCGCTCCAGCAGCGTGCGGACGGGCACCCCGAGCCAGCGCGCTCCGCCGACGTACGGGCCGCCGACCTCGTTCGAGACGCACGTGAGGGTGACGTCCTTCTCGATCATCGGCAGGTCCAGCAGCTCCTGGTAGGTCAGCGTGAAGGGGTTGTCGACGTCGCCGTCGATGGTCAGGGTCCAGGAGTCGGGGTCGACCCGGGGGATGACCAGGGCCGTGTCGATCCGGTAGAAGGAGTCGTTCGGCGTGCGAAAGGAGCTGACACCACGCACCATCTCCTCCAGCCCCTGGGGGAGCGGCTCGAGGGTGGTTGTCGGGGCGGGCAGGACGACGTCCGCAGCGGCGCCGGTCCGGCTGAACGCCTGGCCCAGCCCGCCGCCGGTCGCCGCGACGGCACCGAGCCCGGCGGCCGCGGCCAGCACCGTGCGGCGCCCGCTCGTCCCGTCCCCGTGGGCGGTGCGGTCGGGCCCGGCGCCCGCAGCGGGATCCGCGGAGCTGGCCCCGGCCCGGTCGAGGACACCGAGGAACCACTGCGCCGCGAGGACGCCGACGACCGCGGTGAGGATGCCGGGGAGCAGGTCGACCGGCTGGCTCGTCGGACGCAGTCCGGCCGCGGCGGCCGCGAGCAGCGCCAGGGCGGCGATGAGGGCCAGGCCCAGCGAGCGGCGGCTCCGGGCGAGCAGCCCGATCGCACCTGCGAGGAGCAGGGTGACGACGGAGACCGAGGCGATGAGGATCGGCTTGTCGCTCGTGCCGAAGGTCGAGACCGCCCATTCCTTGACCGGGGTGGGGGTCGCGTCGATGACCGTGGACCCCACCGCGAGGACGGGCGAGGCCGACGGCGAGACCAGCGCCGCGACCAGGTGCCCGACACCGACGCCGGCCGCGGCCGCGAGCAGGGTGCCGGCCGCGTACCACGCTGCACGCGGGCGGTGCGCGGCTGGATTCCGAGGTGTCGTCGTCATGATCGTCGTTCGGAGCGACCGGGGCTCCCGGATGGTGGGGTTCGGGGCACCCGTCCATCCTCGGGGGTGCTGGACACCGCCGGCGAGCAGGTGTCGCCTACCGTAAGGAGCGTGACACCAGCACGCGGCCCCCGCTTCTTCCCGTTCATCCTCACCGGGGCGGTGCTCGGCTTCCTCGCCGGAGCCGGGATCGCCGCCAGCGGGCGCTTCGAGGACACCGACTCGGTGCTGCTGCAGCAGGGCCAGTACTCGCCCTCCGCCGGCATCGGGTACCTCGGGCTGCTCGGGGCCGCGCTCCTCGCGATCGTCGCGGCCCTCGTGGCGCTGGGGCTCGACTGGTGGGCGCGCCGGTCCTGACGGGCCCGCTGTGGGAGACTCGGGCACGTGCCACGCGGAGACGGACGCCTCAGCCACGACCTGATTCCGGGCGAGAAGGCCCCCCAGGACGCCTGCGGGGTCTTCGGCGTCTGGGCCCCGGGCGAGGACGTCGCCAAGCTCACGTACTACGGGCTGTACGCGCTGCAGCACCGCGGCCAGGAGTCCGCCGGCATCGCGACCTCGGACGGCAAGCGTCTGCTCGTCTACAAGGACATGGGCCTGGTGTCGCAGGTCTTCGACGAGCGCTCGCTCGCGTCGCTGCGGGGCCACCTGGCCGTCGGGCACTGCCGGTACTCCACGACCGGCGGGTCCACCTGGGAGAACGCGCAGCCCACGCTGGGCGGTCACGCCGGGGGGACGGTGGCGCTCGCGCACAACGGCAACCTCACGAACTCCGCCGAGCTGCGGGACCTCCTCGAGGGCCGCCGGGGCGCCGAGGGGCCGCGCGGCGAGATCGCGCGCGGCAACACGACGGACACCGCGCTCGTCACCGGTCTGCTCGCCGACGACGCCGACCGGACCCTCGAGGGTGCCGCGCTCGACGTCCTCCCCCTCCTGCGTGGCGCGTTCTGCTTCGTCTTCATGGACGAGCAGACGCTGTATGCCGCGCGCGACCCGCAGGGCTTCCGACCGCTCGTCATCGGCCGCCTCGAGCGCGGGTGGGTCGTGGCCTCCGAGACCGCGGCACTCGACATCGTCGGCGCCTCGTTCGTCCGGGAGGTGGAGCCGGGCGAGCTCATCGCGATCGACGAGGACGGCCTGCGCTCGCAGCGGTTCGCCCCGGCCTCGCCGAAGGGGTGCGTCTTCGAGTACGTCTACCTCGCCCGCCCGGACACGACGATCGCGGGGCGCGGCGTGCACGAGGCCCGGGTCGACATGGGGCGACGGCTGGCCCGTGAGCACCCCGTCGAGGCCGACATGGTGATGCCCACCCCGGAGTCCGGGACCCCGGCTGCCATCGGGTACGCCCAGGAGTCCGGGATCCCCTACGGCCAGGGCCTCGTGAAGAACTCCTACGTGGGGCGCACGTTCATCGCGCCGTCCCAGACGATCCGGCAGCTCGGGATCCGGCTCAAGCTGAACCCGCTGCGTGACGTCATCAAGGGCAAGCGCCTCGTCGTCGTCGACGACACCATCGTGCGCGGCAACACCCAACGGGCCCTGGTCCGGATGCTGCGCGAGGCCGGGGCCGCCGAGGTGCACGTGCGGATCTCGGCCCCGCCGGTCCAGTGGCCCTGCTTCTTCGGGATCGACTTCCCGACCCGGGCCGAGCTGATCGCGACCGGGCTCGGGGTCGAGGAGGTCTGCAACTCCATCGGGGCCGACTCCCTCGGGTACATCTCCGAGGACGGGATGATCGAGGCCACCGAGCAGCCCCGCGAGCGGCTCTGTACCGCGTGCTTCAGCGGGTCCTACCCCGTCGCACTCCCGGAGGACGGGCGGCTCGGCAAGGGCGTGCTCGAGCTCGAGCTGCCTCTGGGGGACGACGCCACCCGCGAGGAGCGGTCGGTGGGCGAGCGGCACCCGCAGCGGCAGGCGCCGCTCGTCGACGTCCCCGTGCTCGACGTCGAGGGGGTGCGCACCTCCGCAGGCGGTGGTGCCGGCGAGGCCATCCTGCGCCCCTGACGGTCAGCCGCGCTCGACCCAGCCGCGCGGCGGGTACAGCGGGATCTCGCGCACCGCGTCACCCGGGGGCTCGTCGTCGTCGGCCCGCACGACGGGGATCTCGCCGGTGTCGCCGAGCCGCCGGGGACGGCCGAGGTTCGAGCTGCGGTACCAGGTCTCGGGCTCCACCCGCGGCGGCGGGGGATGGCCGGCCCGCGACACCTCGACGCCGCCGGTGCCCGGGAGGTCGTCGGGGCCGTCCTGCGGCCCACGCGAGCCGCCGCCGTCCTCGTCGTCCCCGTCGTCCCGGCGTCGCCGACGCGGCGCGGCGATCCGCGGCCAGGAGCGGCTCGCGCCGCCCCGCTTGGTGCGCGGCCGCTCGCCGAAGATCTCGGAGTTGAGCGCGGCGTTCACCTCGTCGGGCTCCGGCACGAAGGTCAGGTCGCGGATGGCCTGGTGCTGGCCCGCGCTCTCGATGACGATGGTCCCGTAGCCGAGCAGCTCGCCGAGGACGTTGCGGGTGTAGGTCATGTCGGTGACCTTCGTCAGCCGCATCATCGGGACGCGCCGGGTGAGGACACCCTCGTGCTTGAGGATCCGCTTGTTCGTCGCGACGAACCAGCGGTAGCGCCGCTCGACCTCCATCCAGCCGAGTCGCAGCAACCCGACGAGCACGACGACACCCACGAGGTCGATGAGACGAGGCGCGGCCTGGACGCGGAACACGAGCCACCACCACACCCAGCCCGCGACGAGCGGCCAGACG
This sequence comes from uncultured Actinomycetota bacterium, assembly GCA_963815545.1. Lineage (GTDB taxonomy): Bacteria > Actinomycetota > Actinomycetes > Actinomycetales > Dermatophilaceae > Phycicoccus. The sequence continues at coordinate 311,374 of CAWFGY010000011.1, read as the reverse complement.
AGGTGGCGGAGCAGCACGATGGGGTGCTGGCGGGTGCGGATGACGATCCGCTCACCCTCGGCGAGCTGGTGCAGCAGGCTGCGGCGGACCCAGCCGGGCATGACCGCGAGATCCACCTCGACGGTCTCCGGGGTCCCGTCGCGGACGACGGCGCCATGCCGTCGCATCGCTCAGCCCCGGAGCAGGCTGTCGAAGAAGCGCCCGATGTTCTCCACGCCGTTCATGATGACGTCCCAGGCGGAGCCGATGATGTCGGCGGCCTCCTGCGGGGAGGTGAGGATCGCGTAGAGGAGGAAGACGACGACGAGCCACATCACGATCTTCTTGACCGGCGGCATGTTCACGTCCTCCTGCAGCGGGCGAGCCGGGTGCACGCCACGTTGTCCGATCGTCCCACCTGTGACGGGTGTGACGGATGATGGGCCGGCCCGTGGCGTGTCGCCCGAGCCCGCGCGGGTGGGGCGAGGCTACTGGGCCACGCCGTACAGCCGGTCGCCGGCGTCGCCCAGGCCCGGCACGATGTACCCGACCTCGTTGAGCCGCTCGTCGATCGCCCCCGTGACGAGCGTGACGGGGCACTGCACGGCCGCCATCGACTCCTCGAGGTGGGCGATGCCCTCGGGGGCGGCGAGCAGGCAGACCGCGGTGATGTCGTCGGCGCCCCGCTCGAGGAGGAAGTGGATGGCGTCGGCCATCGAGCCGCCGGTCGCGAGCATCGGGTCCAGGACGTAGACCTGGCGGCCGGACAGGTCGTCGGGCAGCCGGTTGGCGTAGGTGATGGCCTCGAGGGTCACCTCGTCGCGCTGCATCCCGAGGAACCCGACCTCGGCGCTCGGCAGGAGCCGGACCATGCCCTCGAGCATGCCGAGCCCGGCCCGCAGGATGGGGACCACGAGCGGCTTCGGGTTGGACAGCTTGATGCCGGTCGTCGGGGCCACCGGGGTGCGGATCTCGAACGGCTCGATCCGCACCTCCCGGGTCGCCTCGTAGGCCAGCAGGGTCATGAGCTCCTCGGCGAGGCGGCGGAAGGTCGGCGAGTCCGTCCGCTCGTCCCGGAGGTAGGTCAGCTTGTGGGCGATGAGCCTGTGGTCCGGGTTGATGACGCGCATGGGTGAAACTTAGCGCGTGCCCTTCCCTCCCGATCCGCTCGACGTGTCCCGGATGCGGCGTGCGCTGGCGCTCGCCGAGCAGGCGGGGCGCGCCGGGGACGTGCCGGTCGGGGCGGTGGTCGTCGGGCCGTCGGGCGAGGTGCTCGGCGAGGGCTGGAACATCCGCGAGGCCGAGGGGGACCCCACGGGGCACGCCGAGGTCGTCGCACTGCGGGCCGCGTCGCGGGCGGCCGGGCAGTGGCGGCTCGAGGGCTGCCAGCTCGTGGTGACGATGGAGCCGTGCCCGATGTGTGCCGGCGCGCTCGTCCTCGCGCGGGTCGCACGGGTCGTCTTCGGAGGGTGGGACCCCAAGCTGGGTGCGTGCGGCTCGGTGTGGGACCTGCCGCGCGACCGCCGGGTCACCCATCGCGTCGAGGTGGTCGGGGGTGTGCTCGAGGCGGAGTGCGGTGACCTCGTCCGCCGCTTCTTCGACGGACACCGGCCCTGACCCGCCGATTTTCTGGCGGACGCCGGGCTCGGGTAGCCTCTCCGGCGGTGGCGTGTCCGAGCGGCCTAAGGAGCACGCCTCGAAAGCGTGTGAGGGTTTACGCCCTCCGTGGGTTCAAATCCCACCGCCACCGCCAGCCAGACAGGAAAGCCCCCGGGAGCATGCGACCGGGGGCTTTCCCGTGGGCCGCCGACCATGAGCAGCCTTGACCCCGCACCTAGGGTGAGGGGCACGCACCCCGTCGGGAGGACGTCATGGATCTGTTGACCCGAACCGAGCTCGTCTCGCTCGCACAGCCGGGACCGGACGGCACCTACGTCTCGCTCTTCATGCCGACCCACCGCGTCGGGGAGCGCGTCGAGGCCGACCAGCTGCGGTGGAAGAACCTCGTGGCCGGGGTCGAGGCTCTCCTGCTCGAGGAGCGGCGCCGGCCCGACGTCGAGGCGCTGCTCGCCCCCGCCCACCAGCTGCACGACGACCCGATCGCCTGGCGCTACATGAGTGACGGGCTGGCCATGTTCCTGGGGCCCAGCGGGCACCGCACCTTCCAGGTCGCTGCGCCGATGCCCGAGCTGGCCACGGTCGGCGCGCGGCCGGTGCTGGGCCCGACGCTCCGCCTGTGCTCGGGGGACGAGCGCTTCCTGGTGCTCGCCCTCAGCCAGCGCGACGTGCGCCTCCTGGAGGGCAGCCGCAACACGGTGGAGCCGGTCCACGTCCCGGACCTTCCGACGAGCCTCCGGGATGCCGTCGAACCCGAGGAGCCTCGGTCCCACACGATGGCCCGGCCGGCGGACAAGGCCGGGCGCGGGGGGCCCGCGGTGTTCTACGGCCACGGCGCCGGGGACCGGCACCTGAAGAAGGACGAGGTGGTGCGCTTCCTCCGCTCCGTGGACGGCGCCCTGCACGGCGTGGTGGCCCGGGAGAGCGCACCGATGGTGCTGGTCGGTCTCGAGCACCTCGTGAGCGCGTACCGCGAGGTCAACACCTACGGGCACGTGCTGGACGACGCGGTCGAGCACAACGCGGACCAGCTCGAGGCCCACGAGCTCCACGAGATGGCGTGGCCCCTGGTGGAGCGCCGGCTCCGCGAGGAGCGCGCGAAGGTGGTCGACCGGTTCCACGAGCTGGCCGGCGCCGGCCGCGCCTCCGGTGACCTGCCGGAGGTGGCCGAGGCGGCCGCCCAGGGCCGGGTCGAGGCGTTGTTCGTCAAGGCCGACCCGTGGTGCTGGGAGCAGGCCGCCGACGGGGCCCCGGCCGTCGTGGCCCTCGGGGCCGACGAGCGGTACCTCGGCTGCGAGCAGGTCGACGCCGTCGCCGTCGCGACCTTGAACACCCGCGGCCAGGTGTACGCGACGTCGGAGACCCTTGTCCCCGGCAGCGAGGTCGCCGCGATCTTCCGATACTGACCGCCCGAGCCCAGCCCGGACGCGGCACGACGGAGCCGCAGACCTCGGGTCTGCGGCTCCAGGTGCGGGTCCTCAGATGAGCTCGGGGACGCGCAGGTGCGCGACCGCGAGCTCGAACTCGGCCACCTCCGAGATGTGGCTGCCTGCGTCCTGGGCCGCCCTCGCCCGGGTCTCATCGGCCATCTGCCGGGTCTGGTCGAGCGCCGTGTGGCTGTCCCACGTCGTCGTGATGACGGCCCGGCCTGTGGAGCGGTTGACGAGCAGGCTGGCGCTGCAGAAGCCGTCCCAGCCTTCCAGGGTCGGCAGGACCCCCCGGAACACCTCGACCATCCGGTCGGTCTGACCGGGTGCGCCGTCCATCCAGCTCACCCTCGTGCAGGCACCCTCGGCGGTGCGGTGGTCACGGTGGAGTCCTGCGATCTCCCATTCCTGCACCTCGGGGTCGGCGCCGAGGATCTCACCGGCCCGTTCCCGGATGGGGGCGAGCTTCTCGTCACCGGCTCGCAGGGCTTCCTCGTTCTCCCAGGCGCTGGTTGCGATGCAGCGTCCGGTCGTGCGGTCGACCATCATGGACAGACCGATGCAGCCGTCGATGTCGCGGACGAGGGGTAGCACCTCATCGCGGCAAAAGGCAATGCCGTCGTCGATCGAGCCCGGTCGCGCTTGGAACGTCGTGGCGCGCGCGTGCACGGGCCACCTCCCTCTCTCAGAGGCGGCGCCTCGACCGGCGCCGCCGGCCAGACCACTCTCCGCCGCCGGGCGGGACTTGGCAACCCCCACCCGGGGGCGTCAGCCCGCCGCGACGACGGTGACCCGCCCGTCCTGGACGTGCCACCGCTGGTCGAGCCGGACACCGTCCAACAGCCGACGGTCGTGCGAGACGAGCAGGAGTGATCCCTCGTAGGAGTCGAGGGCCTCTTCGAGCTGCTCGATCGCCGGCAGGTCGAGGTGGTTGGTCGGCTCGTCGAGGACGAGCAGGTTGACCCCCCGGGCCTGCAGCAGCGCCATCGCGGCACGGGTGCGCTCGCCGGGCGAGAGCCGGCCGACCCGACTCGTGACCTGGTCGGCCTTGAGGCCGAACTTGGCCAGCAGGGTGCGGACGTCGGCGGGCGTCATCTGTGGCACCGCTGACTCGAACGCCTCCCCCAGTGGGAGGTCCTCGGCGAGCCCGGTGCGCGCCTGGTCGATCTCGCCGACCGCCACCGAGGCGCCCAGGCTGGCCCGGCCGGAGTGCGGGGCGAGCCGGCCGAGGAGCAGCCGGAGCAGCGTCGTCTTGCCGGCGCCGTTGGGGCCGATGACACCGATCCGGTCACCCGCACTCACCTGGAGCGACGCCGGGCCGAACATGAAGGAGCCGAGACGCGCGGTGGCCTCGTCGAGTGTCGCGACGACCGAGCTGGAGCGCGGGGCGCTGCCGATGGTGAAGCGCAGCGCCCACTCCTTCCGGGGCTCCTCGACCTCCTCGAGGCGGGCGATCCGGGACTCCATCTGACGGACCTTCTGGGCCTGCTTCTCGGAGGACTCCACCTGCGCCCTCCGGCGGATCTTGTCGTTGTCCGGGGCCTTCTTGATGGCGTTGCGGACCCCCTGGGAGCTCCACTCCCGCTGGGTGCGGGCTCGGCTCACCAGGTCGGCCTTCTTCCCGGCGAACTCCTCGTAGGCCTCGCGGGCATGTCGACGGGCGACGGCCCGCTCCTCGAGGAACGCGTCGTACCCGCCGTCGTAGACCGCGACCCGGTGCTGGGCGAGGTCGAGCTCGACGACGCGGGTCACGACGCGCGAGAGGAACTCGCGGTCGTGGGAGACCAGCACCACCCCCGACCGCAGGCCGCGGACGAACCTCTCGAGGCGTTCCAGCCCGTCGAGGTCGAGGTCGTTGGTCGGCTCGTCGAGCAGGACGAGGTCGAAGCGGCTCAGCAGCAGCGCGGCCAGCGCCGCGCGCGCGGCCTGGCCACCCGACAGGGACGCCATCAGGGCCCCCTGCTCGACGGCGAGACCCAGGTCGGCCAGCATCGGCGAGAGACGCTCGTCGAGGTCGGGTGCGCCGCTGGCCTGCCAGTGGTCGAGGCTGCTGGCGTACGCGTCCTCGGCCGCTCGGGAGTGTTCGCCCGCGCCGAACGCGGCGGCTGCGTGCTCCATCGCCGCGGTCGCGGCGGCGGCCCCCGTGCGTCGGGCGATGTAGTGGCCGACGGTCTCGCCGACGACGCGCTCGTGTTCCTGGGGCAGCCATCCGACGAAGGCGTCGCCGGGCGCGGTCGAGACGGAGCCGTCGAGCGGCTCCAGGTGGCCGGCGAGGATCTGCAGCAACGTGCTCTTGCCGGCGCCGTTGGCGCCGACGACGCCGACCACGTCGCCGGGCGCGACGGTGAGGTCGAGACCCTCGAAGAGGGTGCGATGAGCGTGGCCGCCGGCGAGGTGCTTGGTGACCAGGGTCGCGCTCATCCGGCGATCGTAGTTCCGCGCGGGCGCCGGGCGAGGGGCCGGCCGGACATCCACGGACGGCTGAGCGCCGAACCACAGGCGGTCCACAGTCGCCGTCGAGAGGTTCCATCCATGGACACGGTGCTCGCCCTGCTGCTCGCCGAGCCGGCCTGGGTCGTCTACGTCGTCGTCGGCGCCGTCGTGCTCCTCGAGGGAGCGGTGCCGGCGGGGCTGCTGCTCCCCGGGGAGGCCACGGTCCTCATCGGCGGGGCCACGGTCGCCCTCGGCCGGACCGAGCTGCTGCCGATGGCGCTCGTCGTCGTCGCGGCGGCCGTCGCCGGCGACGGTCTCGGTTTCCTCCTCGGCCGCGCCGCCGGTCCCCGGCTCCTCGGCTCGCGGCTGCTGCGGACCCGGCGGGAGCGCCTCGACCGGCTGCGCGACGGGATGGTGCGCCGAGGCCCCACCACGCTCGTCGCCGCCCGGTGGACCGCGTTCGTCCGGACGATGGCGCCGGCGCTGGCCGGGGCGTCCGGGATGACCTACCGACGCTTCGTCGGGTGGAACGCGGTCGGCGCCGCGACCTGGGGCGTCACCAGCGTGGCGCTCGGCGCCGCCGCCGGCCGCTCCTACGCGCAGGTGCAGGCCTGGCTCGGCGGCGGGGGCGCGGCGCTCCTCGCCGCGGTGCTCCTCGTCGGTGCTGTCGCGGCGCTCCATCGCCGGCTCGGTCCGCCACGCTCGGCGCGAGGGGGCGAGGCGGCCCTCGCCGCCTGACGGGCAGGTCGATGGGGCCGTGAGCGGAGCGAGCGCCGGGCCGCCGCGGCGGCTCAGGACGCGGTGGGGGCGGGGCACATCGGCGGCTCGGTGCTCGTCGTGGCCGGGGCGAGGCCCTTGAACTCCGTCCCGAGGGCGACCTCGACGGTGGCGTCGGTGCGCTTGTCCTTGACGGCCTTGGTCCCCTCGGGCATCACGGCGAGGACGACGAGGGCCTTGGGGCGCCCCTCCTGCCCGTACCGGACCTCGGCCACCGTGGGGGTCGGCCGGTCGGAGGGGTCGTTCGCGACCTTGTCGACGACGAAGCCGCGCTCCTTCAGGAGCGCGGCGCTACGCCCCGCGAGGCCGTTTCGGCTCGTCGCGTTGTAGACGCTGATCTCGATGTCGGCCGGCAGGATCACGTCCGGGTCGTACGGGCTGCACGTCGGGGTCGGAGCCGCGGCCCGGGCACCCTGGCGGTCGGCCTCGTAGTACGACAGGCCGTACCAGAACGCGAAGAACAGGCCGAGGAGGAGGACCCCGATCGTGATGAAGGCACGCCGCTTCCGCTGCCGGCGCTCCATCGAGAACGGGGACTCCGTCGTGTACTCGCTCATCAGGACCCGGCCTAGAGGGTGAGGACGCGGGCGTGGAGAGTGGGGCGCTGGTGGAGGGCTGCGCGCAGGGCCCGGTGCAGGCCGTCCTCGAGGTAGAGGGTGCCCTCCCACTCGACGACGTGCGCGAACAGGTCGCCGTAGAACGTGGAGTCCTCGGCGAGGAGCTGCTGGAGGTCGAGCTCGCGCTTGGTCGTGACGAGCTCGTCGAGGCGCACGAGCCGGGGCGGCACGCTCGACCACTGCCGGCCCGAGTACCCGTGCTCCGGGTAGGGCCGGTGGTCGCCGACGGCCTTGAAGATCACGTGCCCACTCTATGCGGGCGCCGTCGCCGAGCCCGGGTACGAAACCCCGGGGCGGGCTAGATTGGCTGGCGTGAGCGAGACCAGCGACGACAGCCTCCTCGACGAGATCCGTGCCGGCTACGGCTTCGAGGGGCCCGCACTGGAGTTCGGCGCGGCGGTCGTCGACGGCACCGCCCACCCCGACGTCACGGTGCGGATCCCCCTGGCCGCGATGAACCGCCACGGCCTCGTGGCCGGCGCCACGGGCACGGGCAAGACCAAGACCCTGCAGCTCATGGCCGAGCAGCTCGCCGAGCAGGGCGTCCCCGTGTTCCTCGCCGACATCAAGGGCGACCTGTCGGGGATGGCCAGTCCCGGCCAGTCGAACGACAAGATCGCCGCGCGGTCCCAGGACGTCGGGATGACGTGGGAGGCCACGTCCTTCCCCGTGGAGTTCTACTCCCTGGGCGGGGAGGGGACGGGCGTCCCGATCCGGGCGGCCGTCTCGACCTTCGGGCCGACCCTGCTCGCGAAGGTGCTCGGCCTCAACGCGACCCAGGAGTCCAGCCTCGGCCTGGTGTTCCACTACGCCGACAAGCACGGGCTCTACCTCGACACCCTCGCCGACCTGCGGGCCGTCGTGCAGCACCTCACCTCGGACGAGGGCAAGGCCGACCTCAAGGAGCTCGGCGGCTTGTCGTCCGCGACCGCGGGCGTCATCCTCCGCGAGCTCATCACGTTCTCGGACCAGGGCGCCGACGCGTTCTTCGGGCTGCCGGAGTTCGACACGACCCATCTCCTCCGCACCGCCGAGGACGCCCGCGGCCTCGTCTCGATGCTCGAGCTGCCGGCCGTCCAGGACCGGCCGCAGCTGTTCTCGACGTTCCTCATGTGGCTGCTCGCCGACCTCTTCCAGGACCTGCCGGAGGTCGGGGACTCCGACAAGCCGAAGCTCGTGTTCTTCTTCGACGAGGCGCATCTCCTCTTCAACGACGCGAGCAAGGAGTTCCTCGACGCCATCCAGCAGACCGTGCGGCTCATCCGGTCCAAGGGCGTCGGGGTGTTCTTCGTGACGCAGTCCCCGAAGGACGTGCCGGCCGACGTGCTGGGCCAGCTCGGGAACCGGGTCCAGCACGCGCTGCGGGCGTTCACCCCGGATGACGCGGCCGGGCTCAGGGCAGCCGTGAAGACCTACCCGCACACCGCCTACGACCTCGAGGAGCTCCTGACGACCCTGGGCACCGGCGAGGCAGTCGTCACCGTGCTGTCCGAGAAGGGCGCCCCCACCCCGGTGGCGTGGACCCGGATGCGGGCCCCGGAGTCGCTCATGGCGCCCTCCCCGGCAGCGGTGCTCGAGGCCGCGGTCGCCTCCTCCCCGCTCCTGGCCGAGTACGGCGAGGCGCAGGAGCGCGAGTCCGCGCTCGAGATGCTCGACAAGGCGGCCTCCGAGCGGGTCAAGGCCGAGGAGGCCGCCGCCGAGGCGGCGGAGCGGGCGAAGGCCGACGCCGCAGCCGCCAAGGAGGCCGAGAAGGCCCGTGCGGCTGCCGAGAAGGCAGCCGAGAAGGAGCGGCTGGCCGCCGAGAAGGCGGCCGGGGCCGGGGCGAGGGGCGAGACGGACGAGCCGGGGATGGTCCAGCAGGTCGTGAAGTCGTCGGCGTTCAAGTCCATGCTGCGGTCGGCCGGCACCGTGATCGGTCGCGAGATCACCCGCTCGGTCTTCGGGACCGCCAAACGTCGGTGACGCGGGTTCGAATCCGGTCCCGCCGGCGTGTAAGGTCCCTGCGGTGTCGGGGGACGATCTGCAGGTCACAGCGTCGCGGTTCGGGCACGGCTACCTCCTGAGCCGCGGTGGGAGCGTGCCCGAGGCCGCCGCGGACTGGGCGACGCTCGACGTGGGAGCCGCGCAGCTGCGGACCCACCCGCGCACCGTCGTGTCGACGGCCCGCACGCACCTGTCCGGTCGCGCGCAGGTGGTCCTCCTCGGCCAGCCGCTCGACGTCGACGCCGGCACGTCCGACGGCGGCCGCATCGCCGCCTCCGTGCTGGCGGCCCTGCGCCACGGTCTGGACACGGCGGTCGAGAGGGTCGCCGGGTTGTCGGGCCGCTACACCGCCATCCTGCGGTCGGGGTCGCGGCTGCACGTCATCCCGGACTCGCACGCCACCCAGCCGGTGTTCTGGACCACCCGGCCCGCCGCCGACGCGGAGGTCCTGGCCGTCGCCTCGCACGCCGCCCTCGCCGCCGACGTCGTCGGGGCCGGGCTGGACGAGGACGCCCTCGCGCTGCACGACGGCATTCGCGAGTGGCGCAAGAACCGCACGATCTTCATGCCGGGCCTCACGACGACCCACGACGGGGTGCTTCCGGTCTTCGCGAACTGCCTCCTCGACGTCGACCTCGACCGCCCGTCGGCCGCCCACCACCGTCGGTTCTGGCCCCTCGAGCGGCGGAAGAGGGCCTCGGTGGACGACGTCGCGTCCGAGTTCGCCGAGCGCTTCGTCGAGCTGACCCGGCTCGGTATGAGTCTCGGCCGCACCGCGATCAGCCTGACCTCGGGGCTCGACTCCCGGATGACCCTCGTGGCCGCGTCGAGCCTGGCCCGCGCCGACGACTTCGCCTTCACCTATGTCCGTCCGCAGGACCTCGTCACGCAGGAGGGGGTGCGCAGCGACCTGTTCGGCGCGAGCCGGCTGGCCTTCGCCGCCGGGCTGCGGCACCGCGTCATCCAGTGGCGGCTCCCCGAGGAGGACGACCCCTTCGCCGTGGCCCACCGGCAGAGCTACCCGGGGCTCAGGTCGTCCCTCGGCGCGGCCACCGCCATGTTCCACGACCTGCCGCACGACATCGTCGAGCTCCAGTCGATCCTCGCCGAGACCGGGACGTACTTCTACCGCCGCACCGCGTCGGGCCCGGACCCACGGGCCATCGCCGCGCTCACCTTCGGCCCGCCCACGGCCAACCGACCTGCGTACGTCGCCGAGTTCGAGCGGCTCGTCGACTACACCCAGTTCACCCGCGACCGGCTGCTCGGCTACAACTGGCACGACCTCACGTACTGGGAGCACCGGATGGTCAAGTGGGCCGCCCGCAAGTTCCAGGAGGGCGACATGTCACACCGGGTGGCCCTGCCCTTCGCGGACCGGCGTCTCATCGCGCTCATGCTGTCCGTCCCTCCGGAGGACCGCGCGTCCAAGACCCTCTTCCACCGCTTCCTCGCGCGGCGCCCGGACCTCGCGGCCCTGTGAGCGCGCGGTGCGTCAGAGCGTGAGCACGGCTCGGGCATAGGCGCATTCGAGGTCGGCGTCGGTGACGGTGCGCCGGACGTCCGGTTGCGGCTCGAAGGCCACCTCCCAGCCGTCCTCGAGCCGACGTACCGCGACCAGTCGGTTCCCGAGGAGCTCACGCAGCTGGTCCTCGCGGGGGAGCCACACCGCCTGGTCGAGGGTCACCGAGTCCAGGGCCCACTCCGTCGTGCCGTTGAAGCCGAGGAGCGGCTGCCCACGGTAGGTCTGGACCTCGACGGTGAGGTCGGAGACCCAGAAGACCTGCGTGGTCAGCTGGTCGGCGTCGATGACGAACCGGTCGCCGGCGGCCGGCTCCCAGAGGACGCCGGCGGCCACGAGGTCGCGGGCGAGCTGGACGGTGATCACACCCCATCCTCACCCGCGCGAGCACGTCGCGGCGAGGGTCAGCCCCAGTTCGTCGCCCGCGTGAGGCAGAACGGGTGGCCGCTGGGGTCGAGGAGGACCCGCCACGTCTCACCGGGCTGGTCGTCGGGCAGGGTGCCTCCGAGGCCGACGACCTCCGCTGCGGCCGCGTCGAGGTCCTCGACCGCGAGGTCGAGATGGAACTGCTTGCTGCCGCGCAGGTTGGGCCAGCCGGGCGGCTCGTGGTCCTCGACGAGTCCGAGCCCGAGGGCGGTGCCCCCGGGCCCGACGAGCATCGCGTACTCGTGCTGCTGGTGCGTGACATCCCAGCCGAGCACAGCAGCCCAGAACGCCGCGTCGCGGGGGACGTCGGCGCTGTCGAGCGTGATCATCTTCAGGGCGGCGAGCGCCATCGTCGGTTCCTCTTCTCGTCGTCGGTGCGGTCGGACCAGCCTCCTACCCTGGGGGCGTGCCGGATTGGACGAACGCGACAGCCTCGACGGCGGGGGTGCTGCGGCCCGACGAGCTCGCCCGGCACGTGGCGCTGGAGCGGTCCGCGGCCGGCCCGGGTGTGGCCGCCTGGGTCGAGAACCACTGGGGGTTGCGCTGGGGTCTCCCGCAGGGGCGCTGGTTCGACAGCGAGGTCCTGCCGCACCCGACGGTCTCGCTCACCGTCGAGGTCGGGTCACACCCGCGGCCGGGCCTGCCGCCGGGGGAGTGCGTCGTCGTCACGGGCGTGTGCACCGCCCGGTTCGACGTGCGCGTCCGCGGCACCGGTGTGGTGCACGGCGTGCGGTTCCGCCCCGGTGGGCTCGCGAGGCTGACGGGGCGGTCGGCCTCGAGCTGGACGGACCGGTCGGTGCCGGCGCGGGGTCTCCTGCCGCCCGCGCTCGTCGCTCGTCTCGCCGAACCCGACCTCGTCGCGGCGGTCCTCGAGTGGCGTCGGGAGGCGGAGGCCGGTCTGGCGGAGCTGGCCGCCGGGGCGGCGCCCGACCCCCGGTACGACGAACTCCTGGCGATCGTCGGCGACATGCTCGCGGACCGGTCGCTGGTCACCGTCGCGGATGTCGCGCGACGGCACGCGACGACGGTTCGCTCCCTCCAGCGGCTGTTCGGGCACTTCGTCGGTGTCGGGCCGAAGTGGGTCCTGGCGAGGTACCGCCTGCACGACGTCGTCACCGCACTGGACTCCGGGTACGACGGCACGCTCACCGATCTGGCCCACCGGTACGGGTGGTACGACCAGGCGCACTTCACGCGCGACTTCACCGCCCTGGTCGGGGTGTCGCCGGGCCGCTACCGGGAGCGGCACGACAGCTCCTGACGCGTGGCCGGCAAACCGGCCGAGGAGGGCGAGGACCAGCGCGATGAGCGGGACGGTCCGGACCTCCGCCGACGAGGCTGCGAGCGGGGGCATCGTCCGCGGTCGGCGATTGATACCCTTGGGGGTATAAGTCACCCAGCTTCGGAGGTCCCATGCCCCACACCCACGGCGGCGACGTGCTCGACGACCTGCGCGACCCCGCGAAGCGCCTGCGGGCAGCCATCCCCGGCGTGTACGCCGGTTTCAGTGCCACGCACAAGGAGGCGCTCGCGGGCGGTGCGGTCGACGAGAAGACCAAGGAGCTCATCGCCCTCGCGATCAGCGTCGCCCAGCAGTGCGACGGGTGCATCGCCTCACACGCCCGCGGCGCGGCGATGAAGGGGGCCACGCCCGAGGAGGTCGCCGAGACCCTCGGCGTCTGCATCCTCATGGCGGGCGGCCCGGCCACGGTCTACGGCCCGCGCGCCTACGACGCCTTCCTCGAGTTCCACGCGAAGTACGCCCGCGACTGACCCCGGCAGGCGGCGGGGTCAGCCCCCCGGGCGCAGGACCGGGGCCAGGGCGTCCAGCACGGAGGCGTCCTCGATGGTCCCCGGCACCTTCGGGGTCCTCCCGTCGGCGAGCTCGCGCATCGTCTTGCGCAGGATCTTCCCCGACCGCGTCTTCGGCAGGGCCGCCACGACGTCGACCTGCCTGAGGCTGGCGACGGCACCCACCTCGTCGCGGACCCGCTGCACGAGCTCGGCGGTGATGCGCTCGCCGTCCGCCACGGCGTCGACGCCGCCCTTGAGGACGACGAGCCCGCGCGGCACCTGGCCCTTCATCTCGTCGGCCACCCCGATGACCGCGCACTCGGCCACGTCCGGGTGCCCCGCGAGCGCCGCCTCGATCGACCCGGTCGACAGGCGGTGCCCGGCCACGTTGAGCACGTCGTCGGTGCGGCCCATGACGTAGAGGTAGCCGTCCTCGTCGAAGCGGCCGCCGTCCCCGGTGAGGTAGTAGCCCTCGTACACCGACAGGTAGCCGGCCACGTACCGGTCGTCGTCGCCCCAGAGCGTCGGCAGCGTCCCGGGCGGAAGGGGGAGGCGGATGGCGATGGCACCCTCGGTGCCGGCCGGCACCTCCGCCCCCTGGTCGTCGAGGACCCGGACGTCGTAGCCCGGCACCGGCACCGACGGTGACCCGGCCTTGATCGGCATCGGGTCCAGCCCGCGCAGGTTCGCCACGATCGGCCATCCGGTCTCGGTCTGCCACCAGTTGTCGACGACCGGCACGCCGAGGACCCCGGTCGCCCACTCGTAGGTGTCCGGGTCGAGGCGCTCGCCGGCGAGGAAGACCGCGTCGAGGCAGGTCAGGTCGTACTGCTTGGTCAGCTCGCCACGCGGGTCCTCGCGCTTGATCGCGCGGTAGGCGGTCGGGGCCGTGAACATCGCCCGGCAGCGGTAGGTGGAGATGACCCGCCAGAACGCCCCGGCGTCGGGGGTGCCCACCGGCTTGCCCTCGTAGAGCACCGTCGTCGCCCCGGTGAGGAGCGGCCCGTAGACGATGTAGGAGTGGCCGACGACCCAGCCGACGTCGGAGGCCGTGAACCACACGTCGCCGGGCCCGATGCCGTAGACGTTCTCCATCGACCAGCGCAGCGCCACCGCGTGCCCGCCGTTGTCGCGGACGATGCCCTTCGGGCGGCCCGTCGTCCCGGAGGTGTAGAGGATGTAGAGGGGGTCGGTGGCCTCGACCTCGACGCAGTCGGCCGGCTCCGCGTCGGCGACGAGCTCGTCCCAGGTCAGCTCCTGCCACTCCGTGTCCCGCGCGCCGACGGCCGCCGGCGCCTGCTCGCGTTGGAGCACGACGACGGACTCGGGCTTGTGGCTGCTGCGGTCGAGCGCGCCGTCGAGCATCGGCTTGTACTCGACGACGCGGCTCGGCTCGATGCCGCAGGAGGCCGAGACGATGACCTTGGGTTCGGCGTCCTCGATGCGCGCCGACAGCTCGGCGGGGGCGAACCCGCCGAAGACGACGGAGTGGATCGCGCCGAGCCGGGCGCACGCGAGCATCGCGACGACGGCCTCCGGCACCATCGGCATGTAGACGATGACGCGGTCTCCCTTCTCGACCCCGAGCGAGGCGAGGGCGCCGGCGAAGGTCGCGACCCGGTCGAGCAGCTCGGCGTACGTGAAGGTCTGCGAGGTGCCGGTGACCGGGCTGTCGTAGATCAGGGCGGCCTGGTCGCCGCGCCCGTCGCGGACGTGTCGGTCGAGGGCGTTGAAGCAGGTGTTGAGGGTGCCGCCGCGGAACCACCGGTAGAACGGCGGGTTGGAGTCGTCGAGGACGGTCGCGGGCTCGGTGACCCACTCGATCCCGGCCGCGGCGACGCTCCAGAAGGCGGCGGGGTCGGTGATCGACTGCTCGTGGGCGGGTGCGTAGGCGCCGGTGCTCATGGCCCCATCGTGGCCCGGAGGCGGGCAGGCGGCCAGAGGTGCGGGCGGACGCGTCCGCCGGGCGAGGCGTGCCGTGCGGCGAGCGGCGCGCTCGGTCGCCGACCGCGGTCCCGTCCGTCGGCGGGGCCCGAGCACGTAGCCTGTCTGCGGCAGGTCGGAGCACGGGAAAGCAGGTAGGCGGATGCGGCGTGGGGCGCGCGTGCTCGTGCTGCTCGCCGTGCTCGTGCTGGGAGGCGTCCTCCTGTTCACCCGGGAGGCCGCATATGTGGCCACCGCCACCGTGACGGCGGTCGACGCGGACGCCGCCGCCCAGGTGCAGGCCCGCGCCACCGCCGCGGACTTCGCCGGTGAGGTGGCCGAGGCGCTCGCCGCGGAGCCGGCCTCGGCCCTGCCCGCCCTGACCGTGACGCGCGGGGGTGCCGAGGTGCGGGTCGGGGCGCGCGATGTCGACCCCGCCCGGGCGCAGGACACCGTCGACACCGCGGTGTTCCTGCTGGCTCGCGGCGCCACCGCGGACGCCGTCGAGGACACCGCGTCCTCGACGCTGCCGACGGAGCCGGTGAACCGGTCCGCACTGTTCTGGCTCGCGCTGGCGACGGTCGCGCTCGTCGTCGTCGGCCTCGTCGGGTCGCGGCTCACCTCCTCCGGGGCGGTCCGCGGATGAGCTCGCACTCCGGCTTCCGCGCCGACATCCAGGGCCTGCGCGCGGTCGCCGTGCTCACCGTCGTGCTGTGGCACGCGAACCCGGCGATCGTGCCGGGAGGGTTCATCGGCGTCGACGTCTTCTTCGTCATCTCGGGCTTCCTCATGACGGGCGTGCTGCTCTCCCAGATCGAACGAGACGGACGCGTCGACCTGCCGGCCTTCTACGCGCGCCGCGCCCGTCGGCTGCTCCCCGCGGCGGTCGTGGCGCTGCTCGGTGCGGCCGCCGTCACCGTCGCGCTGCTGCCCGTCACCCGGTGGATCGACGTCGGGAAGGACATCGCGGCGAGCGCGCTGTACGTCGTCAACTGGCGGATGGCCAGCTCGTCGGTCGACTACCTCGCCCACGAGGGCCTGCCGAGCCCCGTGCAGCACTTCTGGTCGCTGTCCGTGGAGGAGCAGTACTACGTCGTCTGGCCGCTCCTGCTCGGCGTCCTCGCCGTGCTCGGGCACCGGCTCGGAGGCGGGTTGCGCCGCTGGGCCCTCGCCGGGCTCACCGTCGCGATGGCGCTGTCGCTGTGGGCCTCGGTGGTGCTCACGGCCGAGTCCCCGGAGCGCGCGTACTTCGTCACCGAGACCCGGGTGTGGGAGCTCGCGATCGGGGGCTTCGTCGCGGTCGGCGTGCGCCGGTGGCCGCGCATCCCACGGGGTGCGGCCCTGCTCCTCGGCTGGGGCGGGCTCGGGGTCGTCCTCGTCGCCTCGTTCGTCATCTCCGCCGAGACCCCCTTCCCCGGGTGGGCGGCCCTCGCGCCGACCCTGGGGACCGCCGCCGTGCTCGTCGCGGGGCCGGCAGCGGGGGCACGCGGCCCGGTGCTGCTCCTGCAACCACGGCCGATGCAGTTCGTCGGCGACATCTCCTACAGCCTCTACCTCTGGCACTGGCCCTTCGTCGTCGCGGTGATGGCGATGACCGGGGAGGGCACGCCGTCGGTGCCGCTCGGGCTCGCCGCGGTCGCGGCCTCCGTCGTCCCGGCCTGGCTCTCGTACCGCTACGTCGAGGAGCCCTTCCGCGTCGCCGGGTCCCACCTGCCGCCGCGGGAGCGCCGGGTCCAGGCCTTGTGGGGCGGGGCCCAGCTCTCGCTCGTCGGCGCCGTCATCGGTGTCGTCCTCGCACTGCTCGTGTGGCCGCCGCCGGTGCCCACCCAGGCCGGCACGCGCACGCTGCCGGTCGACGTGCTGGCCGCCCGTGGGCCCACCGGCGCCCAGCTGCTGGGCGAGGACCCCGCGACCTCGCCCGCCGGGGAGCCGGTGGACGACCCGGGCCCGGTCCAGCCGCCGGTCGAACAGGTCGCGAACGACCTGCACACCGCGCTGCCCCGGGACCCCTGCCAGGCCGACCTCGTCGGGTCCGACCTCGTCCCGTGCGCCCTCGGAGACCCCGACGGCGCGCGGAGCATCGTCGTCATCGGGGACTCGCACGCCGCCCAGTGGGGTGCCGCCCTCGACATCATCGGCCGCGAGCAGGGCTGGCGCATCACCGTCCTCGCGAAGTCGTCGTGCGCGCCGGTGCTCGGGTACACGCTGCCGAAGTCGGGTCCCGGGGGCTATGACTCGTGCACCGTCTTCAACGAGAACACCCAGGCCGCCGTCGCGGAGCAGCAGCCGGACCTCGTCCTGCTCTCCTGGGCCCGGTACACCGGCGAGGTCGACCCCGGGAGGTTCGTGGCCGGGCTCGAGACGGCGATCGACGGCTTCGCCGCCGACGCCGGGGGCGTCGGCATCATCCGCGACACGCCCAGGCCCGGGTTCAACATGGCCGACTGCCTCGTCGGCAACGCGGGCCGGTTCACCGAGTGCGCCTTCCCCCGGAGCGAGGGCGTGGGGCGGATCGGGACGGGGATGGCGGAGGTGCTCGCCACCCGGCCCGAGGTGGAGGACATCGACCTCACCGCGCGGATCTGCCCGCGCGAGACCTGCGCGCCGGTCGTCGGGGGCGTCGTGGTGTACCGCGACACCAACCACCTCACCGACACCTTCGTCCGCTCGCTCGCCCCCTTCCTCGGGTCCGCGATCGACCGGATGCTCCAGGACTCCGCCACCTCCTGAACCGGTGGACCGGGGGCTCCGCCCGGGGCCGGTTCCGGACTCCTCCGTCGCTTCCCGTTGCCGGATCGCCGATGCGTGACTAAGTTACACAGTGACCCACAACGCTGTGAACGAGTCACACCCGGAGGAAGCATGACCTGGACGCTCTCCCGACGTACCGCGCTCACCGGCTCCCTCGCCCTGGCCTTCGCCGGCGCGAGCGCCCCCCTCGCCTCCGCCGCGGGGCGCCGACCCGACGACGGGCGGGTCCACGGGTGGGTCACCTCGACGATGGCTCGGATGACCCTGCACGAGAAGGTCGGGCAGCTGTTCGTCCAGCAGGTCTACGGCAGCGACGCGAGCACCCCCGACGCGCGCAACGTGCCGCTCTACGGGCTCGCGACGCCCGCCGAGATCGTGCAGAAGTACGCGCTCGGCGGCGTCATCTACTTCGCGTGGACCGACAGCGTGAAGAACCCCGAGCAGATCACCGGCCTCAGCAACGGTCTCCAGGAGGCTGCGCTGGGCCGCGACTCCAAGGTGCGCGTCCCGCTGACGCTCAGTGTCGACCAGGAGCAGGGCGTCGTCACCCGGATCGGCCCGCCCGCGACCCAGTTCCCCGGGTCGATGGCCCTGGGCGCCGGGCGCAGCACCGACGACGCCCGCACCGCCGCCGCCATCACCGGCCAGGAGCTGCGGGCCATGGGCATCACGACGAACTTCGCGCCCGTCGCCGACACCAACGTCAACCCGCTCAACCCGGTCATCGGCACCCGGTCGTTCTCGTCCGACCCCGACCTCGCCGCCGCGATGGTCGCGGCCCAGGTCGCCGGGTACCAGGGTGACGGCGGGGTCATGGCCTCGGCCAAGCACTTCCCCGGGCACGGCGACACCGCCACCGACAGCCATGTCGCGTTCCCGGTCATCACGCACTCCAGGGCCGAGTGGGAGCAGCTCGACGCGCCGCCGTTCCGGGCTGCCGTCGCGGCCGGTATCGACATGGTGATGACGGCGCACCTCGCCTTCCCGGCGCTCGACGACTCCGGCGACCCGGCCACCCTCAGCCGCCCGATCCTCACCGGGGTGCTGCGCGAGGAGCTCGGCTTCGACGGCGTCATCGTCACCGACTCGCTCGGGATGCAGGGCGTGCGCGACCGGTACGGCGACGCCGAGGTCGCGGTGCGGGCGCTCCTCGCCGGTGCCGACCAGCTGCTCATGTCGCCGGCGCTCGAGGAGGCCTTCGCCGCGGTCGTCGACGCCGTCGGGTCGGGTCGCATCGACCGGTCCGAGCTGGACGCCAAGGTCCGCCGGGTCCTCACCCTCAAGGCCCGCCGCGGCCTCGTCGAGGAGGCGATGGCCGACCCCGCCGCCCTCGACGGCGTCGTCGGCACCCCGGAGCACCTCGCGGCCGCGGCGGCGATCACCGACCGGACGACGACGCTGCTGCGCAACGACGACGGCGTCCTGCCGCTGGCCACGTCGGGCGCCGACATCCTCGTCGCCGGCTACGGGGTGTCGACGACCGCGACGCTCGCCGCCGGACTGCAGGCGCACGGCGCGACGACGACGGTGCGCCAGACCGGCACCTCGCCCACCGACGCCCAGATCGCCGACGCCGTGGCGGCGGCCGCGGGCCGCGACGCGGTGGTCGTGACGACGATGAAGGCCTGGGACGCGACGGTCACCGACAAGCGCCGCGGGCAGCAGAAGCTCGTGGCCGCACTGCGTGACACCGGTGTCCCGGTCGTCGTCGTCGCGACCCGCGACCCCTACGACATCGCCTACCTCGGCGACGCGCCCACCTACCTCGCCACCTACAGCTACAGCCCGGTGGCCATCGAGGCCGTGGCCCGGGTCATCGCCGGCGAGGTCTCGCCCACGGGAAAGCTGCCCGTCGACATCCCGGTCGCCGGAGACCCCGACACCGTCCTGTTCCCCTACGGCTTCGGCCTCGGCTACTGACATGGGAGGCCGCCGGCGGCAGGCTCGGCGTGCGGCCGGGCTCGGCGCCGTCGCGTCCGTCCTCGCGGTCGCCGGGTTCGCCGGGCCGGTCGCCGGGGCCTCGGCGGCCGCCGGTGCGACGGGTCCCGGCGTGACCGCCCGGGTCGCGACGTACAACATCCACGCGGGGTCCGGCAGCGACGGGGTCTTCGACCTCGACCGGACCGCAGCGGCCATCGCCGCGCTCGACGCCGACGTCGTGGGGCTCCAGGAGGCCGATGTGCACTGGGGCGCGCGGTCGTCCTGGCAGGACACCGTCACCGAGCTCGGGCGTCGGCTCGGGATGCGGACGGCCTTCGGCCCGATCTACAGCCTGGACCCGCCGTCGGCGGGCGACCCGCGACGGGAGTACGGGGTGGCGCTGCTGACCCGGCACCCCGTCGTGGCGGTCGAGAACCACGAGCTGACCCGGCAGTCGACGATCTTCCCGGGCACCCCGCCGGGGCCGATGCCCGGGTTCCTCGAGGCGGTCGTGCAGATCCGCGGCGCACGCACCCACGTGTACGTCACCCACCTCGACTACCGGGGGGACCCGACCCTGCGGTCCGTCGAGGTCGGCGAGACCCTCGACATCCTCGCCGAGGACCCTCCCGGCGCCCGCCAGGTGCTCGTCGGCGACCTCAACGCCGAGCCGGGCGACCCCGAGCTCGACCCGCTGTGGACCCGACTCGGCGACGCCTGGGCGATGGCACCCGACCGCGTCGGTGGGCCGGGGCTCACCTTCCCCGCGCTCGACCCGGTCAAGCGGATCGACGTCGTCGCTGTGTCGGACGGCATCGAGGTCCTCGACGCCGCCACCCAGAGCGACCCCACCCTCGTTGCGGCGAGCGACCACCGCGCCGTCGTCGCCACCCTGCGTCTACCTCACCCTCACGGATCGGAGAACACCCCATGACCCTCGACCGCCGCCAGCTCTTCACCGTCTCCGCCGTCGGCGCGGCCGCCACCGCCGTCGCGGCCGCCCCGGCTGCCTGGGCCTCGAGCCCCAGCCCGATGCCCAGCCGACCGGTCACCCCCGGCGCCGACCGGGCCGCCGCCAACGGGTGGAGCGTGCTCTCGGGCCGGACGGTCGGCGTCGTGACCAACCCCACCGGCATCCTGACGAACCTGCGCAGCATCGTCGACGAGATGGTCGGCTCGGGTTCCGTGGACGTCGGCGCGGTGTTCGGCCCCGAGCACGGCTTCCGGGGCACGGCCCAGGCCGGGGAGGCCGAGGAGACCCAGACCGACCCGCGGACCGGGGTCACCGTGTACGACACCTACGGGGCGAGCGTCGACTCGCTGACCCGGATGGTCCGCGAGTCGGGCGTCGACACCGTGGTCTTCGACATCCAGGACGTCGGGGCGCGCTTCTACACCTACATCTGGACGATGTACACCGCGATGCGGGCCGCGGTCCGCGCGGGCGCCGACTTCGTCGTCCTGGACCGCCCGAACCCGGTCGGCGGCATCGCGCGGGGGCCGATGATGACGACGCCGTTCACCTCGGGGGTGGGGGCGAAGGAGATCGTCCAGGCGCACGGGATGACCGTGGGCGAGCTCGCCCGCTTCTTCGACGGCGAGTTCCTCGACGGCGACGAGGGGGCGCGACTGCAGCGCCTGGACGTCGTCGAGGTCAAGGGCTGGCGCCGCGACGTCACCCATGCCGGCACCGACCTGCCCTGGGTCATGCCCAGCCCGAACATGCCGACCCCGGACACCGCGCTCGTCTACCCCGGGACGTGCCTCTTCGAGGGGACCAACCTGTCCGAGGGACGGGGGACCACCCGCCCCTTCGAGCTCGTCGGCGCGCCGTTCGTCGACCACCGGTGGGCCGAGCGGCTCGCGGGCCGCGACATCCCCGGGGTGGAGGTCCGCGAGGCGTACTTCAACCCCACCTTCAGCAAGCACGCCGGCAAGGTCTGTGGTGGAGTCCAGGTGCACATCGCCGACCCCCGGTCGGTCGACGGGCCGCGGCTCGGGGCCGAGATGCTCGTGGCCGCCAAGGCCCTGTACCCGGACTTCGCCTGGCGCAAGGACAGCTGGGACACCAAGCGTCCGTACTGGGTCGACAAGCTGACCGGGTCGCCGCGGCTCCGCGAGATGGTCGACGCCGGCGCCTCGGCCGACGACGTCGTCGCCGCGTGGCAGGACGAGCTGGCCGCGTTCGAGCGCACCCGGCAGCAGTACCTCATCTACCCGGGGCCCACGAAGTGACCCGCCGGGCCCTGGCGGCGGTGGCCGTGGCCGGCGTCGTCGCGGCCGGCGTCGCCGGCGCCGCACCTGCCGCGGCCCACGACTTCGACCGACCCGAGAAGGGGTTCATGCCGGCCTCCACGATGCTGCGCGACGGCTCCCCGCGGGACGTCGGGCTCGACCCCGCCCCGATCGCGGCGGCCGCGGAGCGCGTCGCCGGGTACGAGGTGGCACCCGAGGGTGGCCACCCGATGTACTCCGGTGCCGTCGGGGTCCTGGGCCACGACGGGACGGTCGTCGCCCGGCACGCCAGCGGCCACGCGGTGCGCTGGCAGGACGCGAGCACCGAGCTGCCCCGCGACCAGTGGGTCCCGATGCGCGAGGACACGATCTTCGACCTCGCGTCGGTGAGCAAGCTCTTCACGTCCATCGCGACGGTCCAGCTCGTCGAGGACGGCCGGGTCGACCTCGACGCGCCGGTGGCGACGTACCTGCCGGACTTCGCGGCGAACGGCAAGGAGGCCGTCACCGTCCGGATGCTGCTCACGCACACCTCGGGGTTCACGTCCTGGCTGCCGCTCTACAGCCGCTATCCCGACGAGGCGTCGCGGATCCAGGCCGTTCTGGACCAGCCCCTGCGCAACGCGCCCGGCTCCACCTACCTCTACAGCGACCTCAACCTCATCACCCTGGGTGTCCTGGTCGAGCGGCTCACCGGCAAGGGCCTCGACGAGGTCGTGCACGACGAGATCGCGACCCCGCTCGGGATGGCCGACACCGGCTACAACCCCGAGGAGCGGGAGCGCACCGCCGCCACCGAGTACCAGTCGACGCCGCCGCGCGGGCTCGTCCGCGGCGAGGTCCACGACGAGAACGCCTGGTCGCTCGGCGGGGTCGCCGGGCACGCCGGGGTCTTCTCGACCGCCGACGACCTCGCCATCCTCGCCCAGGCCCTGCTCAACGGCGGCACCTACGACGGGGAGCGGATCCTCGACCGGCGCAGCGTCGAGCTGCTCATCACGAACTTCAACGAGGCGTTCCCCGGTGACGCGCACGGCCTCGGCTTCGAGCTGGACCAGCGCTGGTACATGGACGCGCTCTCCGGGCCGCGGACCGCAGGACACACGGGGTACACCGGGACGTCGATGGTCATCGACTTCGACAGCCGCTCGTTCGCGATCCTGCTGACCAACCGGGTCCACCCCTCGCGCAGCTGGGGCAGCAACAACCCGGCCCGCCGCGACTGGGCCCACGGGCTCGCGGCGGCGATGCCGATCGCCCCGAAGCACGGCGACACCGCCTGGTACGCCGGTGGTGCCGACGCGACGACCGCCACCCTCACGGCCCCGGCCGAGGTGCCCGAGGGTGGGGCCAGGCTCGGCTTCGACCTTCTTCTCGACACCGAGGCGAGCGACGTCCTCACCCTCGAGACCTCGACCGACGGCGGGTCCACGTGGGCGGCGCAGCCGTTCTCGGTCCGGGACCGGGGCGAGACCACCGAGTCCGACGGCACCGTGTCGGGCACCTTCCAGCGCCGCTGGACCCAGGTCCGGGCGGAGCTCCCGCCCGGCGACCTGCTCGTCCGCTGGCGGATGACGACCGACGGCCTGTACCTGGGCCGGGGCGTCGTGGTCGACGGGGTGAAGGCCACCTCCGGGGCCGGTGTCGTGCTCGACGGCGAGAAGGAACCCGGCGCGTTCGAGGCCGATGGGTGGAGCCTGCTGGGTCCGGACGCCTAGGTTTGACCGCATGGCCTCCAGTTCCGCGCCCGACGCGGCCCCGCCCCTGCTCGTGCGGATCCGTGGGCTCCGCCCCTCGCTGTCGCCCGCCGAGGACAGGGTCGCCGAGCAGGTCCTCGCCGACCCACGGGCGGCGTCGGCCCTGACCATCTCCGAGCTCGCCGTCACGGCGTCGACCTCGGAGACGACGGTGCTGCGGTTCTGCAAGCGGCTCGGGCTGCGCGGCTACCCGCAGCTGCGTCTGGCTCTGGCCGAGGCCGGGACGGGACAGCGCGTCTCGGAGGCGCCGACCACCGACATCAGCGCCGACGACACCGTCGACGACGTCATCACGAAGGTGGCGTTCGCCGACGCGAGCGCCGTCGAGGAGACCGCCCAGACGATCGACCGGGGCGCGCTCTCGGCGACGGCCGCCGCGATCGCCGCGGCCGGTCGGGTCGACGTCTACGGCATCGGGGCGAGTGCGCTGGTCGGGATGGACCTCCAGCAGAAGCTGCACCGCATCGGCTCGGTGGTGTTCGCCTGGAACGACCCGCACATCGCGCTCACCAGCGCCACGCTCCTCGGCCCCGGCGACGTCGCCATCGGCGTCTCGCACTCGGGGACGACGACCGAGACCGTCGAGGCGCTCGCTCTCGCGAAGAGCCGCGGCGCGACGACGGTCGCCATCACGAACTTCCCCGTCTCACGGCTGGCGGTCGGGGCGGACTTCGTCCTCGCGACGGCCGCCCGCGAGTCGAGCCTGCGCTCCGGTGCCACGGCGAGCCGCATCGCGGCCCTCACGGTCGTGGACTGCCTGTACATCGCCGTCGCCCAGCACGACCTGGCCAGGGCGGAGTCCGCGGTCGAGAGCACCCGGCAGGCGGTCGCCGGGCACCACGTGCGTTACTGATTCACGTCATTGACTATGGCGGCGTAGGAAAGTAACATCGCCAGGGTGAACACCGAGGCGAGCGTCAGCGCCCCCACCGAGGAGCGCCATCCCGGGACGACGGGGATCGACGCCCTCGGCACCCTCGACGTGCTCCGCCTCATCAACCGGGAGGATGCGCTCGTCGCCCCCGCGGTCGCGCAGGTCCTGCCGGCGCTCGCCGCCCTCGTGGACGCCGCGGTCGCGGCCGTCGAGGCCGGCGGCACCATCCACTACGTCGGAGCCGGGACCTCGGGCCGCCTCGCCGTCCTCGACGCCGCCGAGCTCCTCCCCACCTTCAACGCACCCCCCGGGCTCGTCGTCGCGCACCACGCCGGCGGGGCCGAGGCCATCCTGCGCGCCGTCGAGAACGTCGAGGACGACGCCGCCCAGGGGCGGGCCGACCTCGATGTCGTCGGCGGGGGCGACGTCGTGGTCGGCCTCACCGCCTCCGGCCGGACCCCCTACGTGGGGGGAGCCCTCGCCCTCGCCCGCGAGCGGGGTGCGGTGACCGCGCTGCTCACGGCCAACCCGGCCGCCGAGCTGGCACCGTTGGCCGACCACGTCCTCGCGGTCGACACCGGCGCCGAGGTCATCACCGGCTCCACCCGGCTCAAGGCCGGCACCGCCCAGAAGATGCTGCTCAACGCGTTCTCGACCGCCGTGATGATCCGCCGCGGCCGCACCTGGTCCAACCTCATGGTCGACGTCGTCGCGACGAACGCCAAGCTGCGCGGCCGCGTCGTGCGGATCCTGCGCGAGGCCACCGGCGCGACCGAGGATGCCTCCCGGGCCGCGCTGGAGGCCTCCGACGGCGAGCTGAAGCCCGCCCTGGTCAGCGTTCTCGCCGAGGTGGACGTCGCGCGGGCCCGCGCCGTGCTGGAGACCTGCGACGGGTCGGTTGCCCGGGCGCTGACGGCCATCCACGGCCAGTCCTCGGGGCACGATGACACCCCCACCGACTCGCGCACCACCGGGGCCACCGCCCCGCAGACCCCCCGGGCCCTGGCCCACGTCCCGACAGGAGACCCCGCATGACAGCCCGCACCACCCGGTTCCGTGCCGCACTCGCCCTGGGTGCCGGCGCCCTCGCCCTCGCAGCCTGCGCCCCCTCGGCCGACACCGGGGACGGCAGCGGCGACGGCGACACGACACTGACCGTCTGGTCCTGGCGGGTCGAGGACAAGGCCGCCTACGAGAAGATCTTCGACGCCTACGAGCAGTCGCACCCGGGCGTGACCGTCGAGTTCAAGCCGTTCAAGGCCACCGAGTACAACAAGATCCTCGCCACGGGGCTCGCCGGCTCGGATGGCCCGGACGTGCCGCAGGTGCGGTCCTACGGAGGGCTCCAGACCACCGTCGCCTCCGGCGCGCTCGTGCCGCTCGACGACGCGGTCGACCTGTCCTCGTGGGACGAGGGCATCGTCGCCGGGGCCCGGGGCAAGGAGGACGGCAAGCTCTACTCCGTGCCGCTCGCCCGCCAGGCCACCGTCCTGTTCTACGACAAGGCACTGTTCGCCGAGCACGGCGTCGAGGTTCCGACGACCTGGGACGACTTTCTCGCCGCCAACGAGGCGTTCCTGGCGAAGGACATCACTCCGCTGGCGGTCGGGGCCAAGGACGACTGGACCCTG
The DNA here is from genome assembly GCA_963815545.1 of uncultured Actinomycetota bacterium. Lineage (GTDB taxonomy): Bacteria > Actinomycetota > Actinomycetes > Actinomycetales > Dermatophilaceae > Phycicoccus. The sequence goes on along the minus strand of CAWFGY010000011.1, from coordinate 285,708 downwards.
CCGATCGTGCACGAGGTCCTCGCTGCCCCGCGGTTCGGCGGCAGCCAGTTCCAGGACGCGGTCGAGTCGGGCGAGACCGACTTCACCGACCCGGACTGGGTCGCCTCGGTCGGCGTGCTCGGGGACCTCGAGAAGTACATGCCCAAGAGCGTCACGGGCGTCGCCGTCACCGACGCGATGACCCTGTTCAGCTCCGGCCAGGCCGCGATGTACCCCGGTGGTTCGTTCGACCTCGCGACCCTGCAGACCGCCAACCCGGAGATGGACCTCGGGGTGTTCCAGGTCCCCCCGCCCCCCGGCTCGCCGAGCGGGTCCGGCGCCACCACCGCGGCGTGGGCCGACGGCAACTTCGCCGTCAACGCCAAGTCGCCCGACAAGGAGGCAGCCACCGAGCTCGTGGCGTGGATGGCGACCCCGGAGTTCGGCCAGATGGTCGCCGACGAGATCAAGCAGATCTCCGCCGTGCCGGGCGTCACGTACGCCGACCCGGTGCTCTCCCAGGTGGCGTCCGACCTCGACGACAGCGGCTCGTCCTACCTCCTGCTCACCGACTTCCGCTACGGCTCCCCGTCGGGCACCGACCTGCTCGGCAAGGGCGTCCAGGAGATGTTCCTCGGCAGCAAGAGCGCCGAGCAGGTGAGCGCCGAGCTCGACAAGGGCGTCAAGACCTGGTTCCAGCCTGCGTCCTGACCCTCCCGCACCACCGGAGCACCCCCGGCGGCCGGCGCGCCCGACGCCCGGCCGCCGGGTGAACCGGTGGTGACCGCCACGACTCCCCGAGTCCCGACCCCCTGGCGATGACATGAGCCGACGCACCGGACTGCTCTTCCTCACCCCTGCCCTCGCGCTCTTCGGGGTGTTCGTCCTCTACCCGATGCTCACGGCGTTCTCGTACGCCTTCTACGAGTGGCAGGGCACCAGCCGCGGGGGCTTCTCGGGGCTGACGAACTTCACGGCGCTGTTCACCCGCGCCCCGTTCACCACCGACCTGCCGCGCGCGCTGTGGCACAACGTCGCGTTCTTCCTCGGAACGATGGCCGTGCAGAACACGATCGGGCTCACCATCGCCTTCCTCCTGCACCGGCGCGACCGGTCCCGGCGGGTGCTCCAGACCCTGTACGCGATGCCGTACCTCGTGAGCCCCATCGTCATCGGCTACCTGTGGACGTTGTTGCTGTCGCCGACGTTCGGACCGGTCAACACCCTGCTCACCAAGATCGGGCTCGAGTCGTGGGCGCTGCCCTGGCTCGGCGACCCCGACACCGCACTCTGGGTCGTCATCCTCGTCAGCGTCTGGCAGTGGATCGGCTTCCCCGTCCTGCTCTACGGCGCCGCCCTCGGCGGGGTGCCCGAGGAGCTCACCGAGGCGGCGCGCGTCGACGGAGCCTCGCACGCGCAGGCGTTCCGGCGGATCACCTTCCCGCTGCTCGTCCCCGCCATCGGCACCGTCAGCGTCCTGACCTTCATCTTCGCGATGGAGGCGTTCGCGCTGCCCTACGCCTTCGGCGGGTCCACCGGCAACCCGGCCGGCGCCACCGACTTCATCTCGCTGCTCTTCTACCGGACCGCCTTCGACTCCGGGGCCACCGACGCCATCGGCACCTCGTCGGCGCTGGCGACCCTGCTGTTCCTCCTCATCTTCGGAGGGGCGTACGCCGCCACCTCCGTCCTGCGCCGGCACGAGCGGAGGATCACGTCATGAGCGTCGTCCCCGCCGGAGTCGGCACCGCCGACGAGGCCGTGGAGGTCCGGGCAGACGACGCCCCGGCCACCCCCTCCGGCCCGCCCCGCCGTCGTCGGCGCCGCGGCCGCAAGCCCGTCGGTGGCACGACGGCGAGCGTCGCGCTGTGGGTGTACGCGGCCCTCGCGCTCATCCCGCTGGTCCTCATGGTCAGCAGCTCGTTCCGCAGCAACGGCGACCTCATCTCCGACCCGCTCGGGGCGCCGTGGCCACTGTCGGTCGACTCCTACCGGGAGGCCTGGACGACAGGGAACTTCGCGACCTACTTCGGCAACAGCCTCGCCGTCACCCTGGGCGCGGTCGTGCTGTCGACCACGGTCGCGACGATGGCGTCGTACGCGCTCGCGCGAGGCCGGTCGCGGATCTTCCGGTGGCTCGAGTCGCTGTTCCTGTCGGGGCTGATGCTGCCCATCCACCTCGCGATCCTGCCGATCTTCTACCTCTTCGACGGCGTCGGCCTCATCGACTCCCGGCTGGGACTGGCCCTCATGTACGGCGCGTCCGGGGTGCCGTTCTCGATCTTCGTCCTCACGACCTTCTTCCGGCAGCTGCCGGGCGAGCTCGAGGAGGCCGCGGTGCTCGACGGGGCGTCGACCTGGCAGACCTTCTGGCGGATCATGGTGCCGCTCGTCAAACCCGCCGTCGCGACGGTCGCGGTCTTCCGCTTCGTGCCGATCTGGAACGACTTCCTCTTCCCGCTGGTCCTGCTGCGCGACGATGCGAAGTACACCCTGCCCGTCGGGCTCACCCAGTTCTTCGGCGAGAACGCGACGAACTTCTCAGCGGTGTTCGCAGGCCTGGTGATCACGACGATCCCGCTCATCATCCTGTTCCTCGTCGCCACGAAGCAGATCGTCGCGGGCTTGACCGCGGGCATGGCCAAGTGATCGGCTCACGGCCGTGAGCACGGTGGTGGCGGTCGACGTCGGGGGGTCGGGGCTGCGGCTCGTCGCAGACACCGGGGCCGGCCCCGGCCCGGTGCGTCACGCACCGGGGGTACGCGTCGGCGCCGGCGGCATCGACATCGGTGCCCTCGCCGCGGACGCCCGCGCCCTCATGGTCGCCGAGGGGGTCGAGGCGGCCGACGCGGTCTGCTGGTCGACGCGGGGGCTCCTGTTCCTGTCCGAGCCGGCCGAGGTGCTCGCTGCGGTCGAGTCGGCGCTCCGGGCTCGCCGCACGGTGGTCGTCAGCGACGCCGTCGCCAACCTCGTCGGGGCCCTCGGCGAGGTCGTGCCCGGGGCCGTCGTGGCGGCCGGGACGGGGGCCGTGGCGTTCGGTACGGACTTCGCCGAGCACTGGACCCGGGTCGACGGCTGGGGCCACGTCCTCGGCGACCGGGGGTCGGCCGCGTGGGTGGGTCTGGAGGGGCTCAGGGCCGCGCTGCGGGCCCGGGACGGGGTCGGTGGAGGGTCGGCGACGGTCCTGGACGCCGCGCGCACGCTGCTCGGCCCGGTCGGCTCGTGGCCGCGGCGGGTCATGACCGGTGCGGACGCTCCGGAGGTGCTGGCCTCGGTCGCACCCCTGGTCACGGGGGCTGCCGAGGCCGGCGACGTCGTCGCCGCCGGCGTCTGCGTCGCGGCGGGCGCCGCGCTCGGGGACTCGCTGCTCTCGGCGGCTGCCGGGCTCGAGGCTCCGCGCCTCGTCGCCACCGGCGGCCTGCTCGGTGCCCGGCCGGTGTGGGCGGCGCTCGAGGCGCACGTGGCGGGCGCCGGGTCCGTCGTGCGGCCGGCGATCGGCGGGGCGCTCGACGGAGCCCTCGTCCTCGCCCGTCGGCTTGCCGAGACCGGGGACGTGCCCCGGCACGGGCAGTACGTGCACGTCGGCGCCGGGCCCGCCTGACAGACTCGCTCGCCATGGAGAACCCGCAGCACTGGGTCCGGGTCGAGGGGCACAGCCCCCACCTCGGGCGGTCCGGCGGGACCATCTCGGTCTGGGGGTGGTCCTCCGAGTCCGACGCCGAGGCCGAGCAGGTGGGCCGGCGGCGGCTTGCCGAGACGCTGGCCCGCATCGAGCAGGAGGGCCGTCTGGCCCCTGGTCACGGCTACTACCCCCGGACCCCCCTGCGTGAGCCGGTCCTCGAGGAGGTGGCCTCGGACGACGGCCGACGGCTCGGGGTCGTCACCCGCAACCGGATGGGCTGCGAGGTGCTGTGCACCGACGTGCTGCTCATCGCGGACGTCGACGTCGCCGCGCTCGCCGACGAGGTCCCGGCGACGGTCCTCCGGGCGCCCGCACACGCGCGGTCCGGGGGGATCGGGTCGCTCCTGCGCCGGTTCCTCCTCGGGCGCCCCGACCCGGCGCCGGTGACCCCGGGCGTCGAGGATGCGGCCGGTCTCGACGAGCCGGAGCCGGCGGCCCCGGTCCTGCCCTCCACCGGCTACGAGGCGTACCCGGTGGACCCCGCCGAGCCGGATGCGGGGCCCCGCGTGACCGCGACCGGGCCGGAGACCCCGTCGGTCGCCGAGTGCCTCGCCGCCGAACCCGCCTGGGAGTTCGCGCGCAACCATCCCGACCTCGGCGTGCGGGTCTACCGGACGGCGGCCGGGCTCCGCGTCGTCGTCACGGGGGCCGACGCCGCGCCCGCCTCGGACTCGACCCGGCGGATCCTCACCGAGCTCGGTACCGACCCGCTGTACGTCGAGCTGTGCGCGACCCACGACAGCTACCGGGCTCGGCTGACCCCCAAGCCGTTCCGGGTCGGCGAGCCCGCTCTCGCGGTGCGCTGGCCGTGCGCCGACGAGGAGCAGGAGCGGCAGTGGCTGAGCTGGGTGGACCGCTACGACGCGGCCTCGGCCGGGGCGGCGGTGTGCCGGCTCATCAGCGCCTCCGGGCCGGTGCCCGGCGCCGACGAGCAGCGCCTCGTCGAGCTGCACGACGAACGGACCGGGGTCGGGGTCAAGGCACCCCTGGCCTGAGACCACCCCGACAACAGGAAACCCCCGGTCGCACGCTCCCGGGGGTTCCAGTTGGCGGAGGATGGGGGATTTGAACCCCCGAGGGTTTTATCCCAACACGATTTCCAATCGTGCGCACTAGGCCACTATGCGAATCCTCCGCCGAGGAGGCTACCCGAGCGGAGCCGTCCAGCCGAATCGGGACCTCCCCGCACCCGGTCGACAGCCGCCGGACCCTGCTGCCAGCATGTGCTCATGACCACGGGGGGTTCGGCCCAGGCGGCCGAGGCGAACTCGGCGGTCGGTCGGGTCCCGGGCCCGGGCCGCGCGCCTCGGGCCGCCGCCGCACCGACCTGGTGTTCGGATGGCTCATGGTCGCGCTCTGGGTCGCCTGGCTGGTCCTCACCGCGATGACCCAGCCCAAGCTCGTCACCCCCGCCCGGTTCGCCGACGACCTCGCCGCGGGCCGGGTCGTCACGTGGCAGGTCGTCGAGGTGCGGAGCGACCGCGACCAGAGAGATGGCTGGGCCGCCGACATCGCGTCGGACCCGTTGCCGCTCTCGAGTGGCGAGGCCGACCTGACGGCGGCCCACCTGGGGCCGCCCGCCCTCGGGTACTGGGTGGAGGGCCGGCTCGGGCGGCTGCGCATCGTCGACCCCGGTCTGACCCCCGCCGGGCCTGCGCCGGCAGTGGACCGGGCGCGAGGCGCAGGCGTGCCCGCGGCGTCCGAGATCCGCGACCTCTCGGTCGTCCGCGGTCTGGAGCGGGACTGGCCGGGCTGGGCCGCCGGGCCGCTCGGGCTGCTCTTCCTCGCGTCGGTCGTCCTCGGGCGCGCACCGACCCGCGGCACGCGGTGGTTCTGGTTCTGGCTGGTCTGGGGGACCCTCGGCCTGGGGGTGCTCGCCTACGCGGTGTGGGAGGTGCTGCGGCCGGCCCCCCGGCGGGGCACACCGGGAGCTCCGCGCCGGCTGCGTGGATGGTTCGGGCTCGTGGCCGCGATCGTCGGCTCGCTCGCCATCACGGCCCTCGTGGGCGGTCTTGCCGACCTCACCCACTGGTTCTGGCTCGTGCGCCCCTGACCCGGCTGGTCAGGGCCCGGAGGCCGTGGCCCCGGGGGGACCGATGAGGAGCAGGACCGCCGTGGCCGTGAGGACCATGGCGCCGCCGGCCGCCGTCGCGACGGCCGGGCGGGCCAGCGCCCGCGCCAGGACGCGCTCGGCGGGGTGCTCCGGGACCTCGCCGTCCGGCCCGAGGCGCCACCGGTGGCCCAGCCGGCCGGTGCGCTCCACGCGACGCTCGATCCACAGCGTCGCGAACGGCGGGATGCCCGCGGCGAGCGCGGCCGCCCCCAGGCGCCAGGACCAGCGCTGGTCCACCCAGACCAGGACCGTGACGAGGGCGTAGGCGAGGAAGACCACGCCGTGGACGAGGCCGAAGACCGCGACCCCGAGCTCGGTGGTGGCGGTGACGTACTTGAGGAACATCCCGACGAGCAGGAGGCTCCAGCTCACCACCTCGGCGCGGGCGAGGGCGGGGAACAGCGTGCGGGGTGTCATCGGGTCCTTCGGTCGGGGCCCTCCATTCTCGGTGATCCGCCCTCCGGCGCCGCACCCGGGCCGGACATGGGCCGACGGCCGGCCCCGGATCAGGGGACCGGCCGTCGGTGTCTGGACGGGCGCGGGTGCGCTCAGTCGTGCGCGCCGGGGATGACCCGGTCGTGTCGCAGCGAGGTCGCTCGGGTCTCCTTCGCGAGGAGGACGGAGACGACGGTGATGAGCGAGGCGCCCGCGAGGTAGAAGCCGACGGCGGTCGTGTTCTTCGTCTCCACCGACCCCAGCAGCTGCAGGGCGATGATCGGCGCGAGGGCCCCCGCGAAGATCGAGGCCAGCTGGTAGCCGACCGATGCCCCGGTGTAGCGCACCGAGGTCCCGAAGAGCTCGGAGAAGAACGCGGCCTGGGGCGCGTACATCAGGGAGTGGAAGAACAGCCCGACGAGGACGGCCAGCAGGATCTTCGGTCCGCTCAGCGAGTCGACGAGCCCGAAGAACACGAAGCCCCACACGCCGACGCCGACGGCACCGACGAGGTACAGCGGCCGCCGCCCGACCCGGTCCGAGAGCGCCCCGATCGCCGGGATGAGCACGGACTGCATCGCTGCGCCACCGAGCAGGGCTCCGAGGACGACGCCCTTCGTGGCGTCGAGGTAGGTCGTGACGTAGGTGATGACGACGATGGTGAAGATGTAGTACGAGATGTTCTCGGCCATCCGCATCCCCATGGCCAGCAGGACCTCCTTGGGGTAGCGCTTGACGACCTCGAGGATCGGCAGGTGGCTGCCGCCGGTGGCGTCCATCTCGGCCTTGGCCTCGGCGAAGACGGGGGAGTCCTCGAGGCTGAAGCGCACCCAGAGGCCGATGAGCACCATGACCGCGGACAGGAGGAACGGGATGCGCCAGCCCCAGGCGACGAACGCCTCGTCGGACTGGAAGAGCGCGAGGAGCCAGAGGACGGCCGTCGCGAGCAGGTTGCCGAACGGCACGCCGGCCTGCGGCCAGCTCGACCAGAAGCCGCGGTGCTCGTCCTTGCCGTGCTCGGCGACCATGAGGACCGCGCCGCCCCACTCCCCGCCGACGGCGAAGCCCTGGAGGAGGCGCAGCACGAGGAGGAGGATCGGCGCCGCGACGCCGATCGTGGCGTAGGTCGGCAGCAGCCCGATCGCGACGGTGGCCCCGCCCATCATGAGGAGCGAGACGACGAGCATCTTCTTGCGTCCCACGCGGTCGCCGTAATGGCCGAACACGACCCCGCCGAGCGGGCGCGCGACGAAGCCGAGCGCATAGGTGCCGAAGGCGAGGAGGGTGGCGGTCAGCGGCTCGGACTCGGGGAAGAAGAGCGTCCCGAAGACGAGGGCGGCGGCGGAGCCGTAGAGGAAGAAGTCGTACCACTCGACGGCGGTGCCGACGACGCTGGCGAAGACGATCTTGACGATGTTCGCGCGGGGCGGCGCTGAGGGCGCGGGCCCGGCTGCTGGGGTGACGACGGTGTCGGACATGGACGATGAAGATAGGGCCGGCAGGGGCAGCGGATGGTGTCGCGTGCCGACACAAGTCGCAGACTCCGGTGGGGCGAGGTCACACCCTGGGCGGTGCGAGCCGCCGACGCTCTCCGGCCATCACCCGCAAGCGGACCTCGAATTTCCCCGGAGCCGCCCCACCCCCGTACGATCGAGCACGGCACCCCGCGTGGTGGTACCTCACCGAACTCCCCCAGGGCAGGAATGCAGCAAGGGCAGGTGGGCTCTTCCAGGTACGCGGGGTGTCCTCGCGTCCGGAGCCGTCAGCGGGCGGAGCGGACCGCCTCGTCGGCGGACTCCGGCCCACACACGCCGCCGCAGCCGCCGGCGCCGCACCCGCAGCCACCGGCCGTCGCCTCGGCGGACGGCTCCTCGGCGGCGCCGGAACCGCACGCCCCGCCACAGCACCCGCCGCCACAGCCGCCGCCCGCCGCCACCTCGGGCTCGGTGCCCTGGAGGTCCCAGACCTGACGGATGGACTGGAGCAGCACGTCGACGGGCTGGGCCCCCGCGACGCCGTACTTCTGGTCGAGGACGAACATCGGCACCGACGAGATGCCGATCTGGGCGGCGAGCGCCTCGTCGGTGCGGACGTCGATGCCGAAGTCGTCACCCTCCAGCACGCCGCGGACCGCGGCCTCGTCGAGCCCGGCCTCCACGGCCAGTCGCACGAGCGTCTCGGGGTCGCCGATCGCGGCGCCCTCGGAGTACCAGGCGCGCATCACCCGGTCGGTGACGGCGTCCTCGAGGTCGACGGAGCGCGCGTAGTGGACGAGCCGGTGCGCGTCGTAGGAGTTGCCGCCGACGAGGCGCTCCCACTGGAAGTCGAGGCCGACGGCCGCGGCGTCCTCGGCCATCCGGGTGTGCTGTGCCCTCATCTGCTCGGGGCTCGTGCCGTACTTCTCGGCGACACGGTCGACCTGTGGGGTGTCGAGAACCGCCGGCGCGTTGCGGTCGAGCTGGAAGCTGTGCCACACGACGCCGACCTCGTCGGCGTGCTCGAACTGCTCGAGGGCCAGCCGGAGGTGGCGCCGTCCCAGGTGACAGAAGGGGCAGAGGATGTCGGACCACACGTCGATTCGCACCCCCTGAGGGTAGGCGACGTCTCCGGGTGCCCGGTCCGGACGGCTGCGCGCCCCTCGGCTCCGGCGTCTCAGCTGTAGGAGGTGACCGGAGTGGCGTCCTGGACCATCTTCGCCTCGGCGGTGTCGATGTTCATCGCGTTGAGCGCAGTCACGCGGCCGGCGCACTCGCGAGGACGGTGACGGCCGCCAGGCCCCCGGCGACGAGCAGGCGAGATGTCCGCATGGTGGTTCCCCTCGGTGATGGGGGTGGCGGCCGACCCCCGACCGCGCGATCACCGTAGCGGACCGGCCGCGACCGGTCGGGGGCCGGGACGGGCGTCCCCGGTGTGGGTCGACGCCACTAGGGTCGGGGGCGTGAGCACAGCCCTGTACCGCCGCTACCGACCCGAGACGTTCGCCGACGTCATCGGGCAGGAGCACGTCACCGAGCCGCTCATGCAGGCGCTGCGCACGGGGCGGGTCGGGCACGCCTACCTCTTCTCGGGCCCGCGCGGCTGCGGCAAGACGACCAGCGCGCGCATCCTCGCCCGCTGCCTCAACTGTGCGCAGGGCCCCACTCCCGAGCCGTGCGGCACGTGCGACTCGTGCGTCGCGCTGGCCCGCGGCGGGTCCGGCACCGTCGACGTCATCGAGATCGACGCCGCGAGCCACGGTGGCGTCGACGACGCCCGTGACCTGCGCGAACGCGCCTCGTACGGGCCCGCGCAGAGCCGCTACAAGATCTACATCATCGACGAGGCGCACATGGTGACGCCGCAGGGCTTCAACGCCCTGCTGAAGATCGTCGAGGAGCCGCCCGAGCACGTGAAGTTCGTCTTCGCGACGACCGAACCCGAGAAGGTCATCGGCACGATCCGCTCGCGCACCCACCACTACCCGTTCCGGCTCGTCCCCCCGGCCCGCCTCCAGAGCTACATGGAGGAGCTGTGCCGGAAGGAGGGCATGCAGGTGGCGCCGGGAGTCCTCTCCTTCGTCGTGCGGGCGGGCGGCGGCTCGGTCCGTGACTCCCTCTCGGTCCTCGACCAGCTCATGGCGGGCTCCGGCGATGCCGGCCTCACCTACGAGTCGGCGGCGGCGCTGCTCGGGTTCACCGACGCAGAGCTCCTCGACGCGACCATCGAGGCCCTGTCCGCCGGCGACGCCGCGGCCGTCTTCCGCGCCATCGACCGGGTCGTCGAGACGGGCCTGGACCCGCGCCGGTTCGTCGAGGACCTCCTGGAGCGGCTTCGCGACCTCATCGTGGTCCAGGCCGTCCAGGAGGGCGCCGGGCAGGTGCTGCGGCATCTCCCCGAGGACCAGATCGAGCGGATGCGCCGTCAGTCGGCCACGTTCGGGGCGGGGGCGCTCTCGCGGGCTGCCGACATCGTCAACGCCGGGCTCACCGAGATGACCGGCGCCACCGCGCCGCGGCTCCAGCTCGAGCTCATCGCGGCCCGCATCCTCCTGCCCGGCGCGGCCGGCGAGGCCGGGTACGCGGCGCGGCTCGACCGCCTCGAGCGGCGCCTCGACGTCGGGGGGGTCCCCACCTCGGCCGCCGGCGCTCCCACCCCGCAGCCCCGCCCGGCCGCCGTACCCGCAGCACCCGCCGCACCCGCGGCACCCGCGGCTCCACCGCCCGCCCCCGCACCCACCCCGCCGCGCGAGCCGGAGCCGGCGCGGGACCCCGCCACGGCCGATCCGGCCCCGGTCGCCGCCGCCCTCGCCGAGCCGGAGGCGCCTGCCCGCACGGCCGAGCCCGCTCCCGCGCCGTCCCCCGAGCCGACACGCGCCTCCGCCGCCCCGGCCGCCCCGCCGGTGTCCGACGCGCCGGTTCCCCGCGGCCCGGGCGGGATCGACACCGACGCCCTGCGCCGCTCGTGGCCGGACGTCCTCGAGTGGCTGAGCCGCCACAAGCGGGTCACCTGGACCTTCGTGTCGCAGAACGCCCAGATCGCCGAGTACGACGGCTCGCGGGTCGTCCTGTCGATCTCCACCGTCGGCCTCGCCGACACCTTCCGGCGCGGCGCGCACGCCGAGTACGTCCGTCAGGCCCTGATCGACGTCCTCGGAGTCGACGCGCGAGTCGAGGGGGTACCCGGGGACGGCCCGCCCACCACCGCTCCCGAGAACCCCGCCTCGGCGCCGCGGCCGATGCGCGACGAGGCCCCGCCCACGGAGGCGCCCGACGAGCCGGGGCCCCCGAGCCCGGGCGGCGCCGCCGGCGGCTCCGGGGCGCAGCCGCCCCGGGCCGCCGCACCGAGCTGGTCCGACGCCCCGCCGCCGCCGGGTTCCGCACCGGCGTGGGCCAGCCCGCTCGAGCAGGCCCGGGCCGCGGTCGCGCAGGAGGCCGAGCAGGAGCAGGTCGGCGTCGAGCACGTCGTCGACGACACCGCGATCAGCCACGACGACGAGTCGATCGACGACCTCACCGACGTGGGGGTGCCGGTCGTCGAACGCATCCTCGGGGGCACGGTCATCAGCGAGGAACAGCGATGAGCCGTGCGGCGTACCGCGTCGGCCACCTGGCCGTTGCGCCCGCCGCCAAGCTCATCTGGCGTCCCACCGTCACCGGGCGCGCGAACGTGCCCCGGTCCGGCGGGGTCATCCTCGCCAGCAACCATCTCTCGTTCATCGACTCCTTCGCCATCCCCATCGTCGCGCCGCGACCCGTCAGCTTCCTCGCGAAGTCCGACTACTTCACCGGTCCGGGCCTCGGCGGGGCCGTCCGGCGGGAGTTCTTCCACGCCATCGGGGCGATCCCTGTCGACCGGCACTCGTCTCGGGCGGCGCAGGAGTCCCTCGACGCGGCGTTGGCCGTGGTGCGCGCGGGTCGGGCCTTCGGCATCTACCCCGAGGGCACGCGCTCCCGGGACGGCCGCCTCTACAAGGGGCGTACCGGGGTGGCGTGGCTCGCGCTCACCGCGGGCGTCCCGGTCGTCCCCGTCGGCCTCGTCGGCACGGACGAGGTCCAGCCCGTGGGCAGCAGCTTCCCCGGCCCGCGAAGGTCCGCGTCGCCTTCGGGCGGCCCATCAGCCCCGATCCCTATGCCGACCTGCCCGCCGGCAAGGCTCGTCGCCTGCTCACCGACGCCGTGATGGACGCCATCGCCGACCTCACCGGGCAGGAGCGGGCCGAGGGCCACAACGAGCTGCCCCCGGGCTCCACGGGGGCCGCCGTCGGCATCTGAGGGTCCACCGGCGATACTGGGGGGAGGTACCCATACCCGCGACGGAAGGACCCCCATGGCCACGACCCAGCAGTTCCACGCCACCGGGCTCACCTGTGGTCACTGTGCCCACGCGGTGAAGGACGAGCTCATGGCTGTGCCGGGCGTGCACGACGTCGACGTCGAGGTCCTCGTCGACGGTGCGTCGACGGTCACCGTGACGACCGAGCACCGCCTCAGCGACGACCAGGTCTCGGCAGCGCTCGACGAGGCCGGCAGCTACGTGCTCGTCCACCCCTGACCTCCCCGACTTTTACTGCTCCCGTCCGCCCGACACGCGGTGCCGGCCCGCCCTCGCGCGGACCCCAGCAGTGAAAGTGCGGGCAGCCGCCGGCGGCGGAGACGTCGTGGGGCGGGCGGAGGCCGTACGCTCGAGGTGTGTACGAAGGCGCGGTCCAGGACCTCATCGACGAGCTCGGCAGGCTGCCGGGCGTCGGTCCCAAGAGCGCCCAGCGCATCGCCTTCCACCTGCTCCAGGCAGACCCCGCCGATGTCGAGCGACTCACCCACGCCCTGGCCGAGGTCAAGGCCCGGGTCCGCTTCTGCGAGGTGTGCTTCAACGTCGCGGAGGCCGAGCGCTGCCGCATCTGTGCCGACCCGCGCCGCGACAACACGGCGATCTGTGTCGTCGAGGAGCCCAAGGACGTCGTCGCCATCGAGCGCACCCGCGAGTTCCGTGGCACGTACCACGTGCTCGGTGGCGCCATCAGCCCCATCGACGGCATCGGCCCGCAGGACCTGCGGGTCCGCGAGCTGCTGACCCGCCTCGCCGACACCACCGTCACCGAGGTCATCATCGCGACCGACCCGAACCTCGAGGGTGAGGCCACCGCGAGCTACCTGTCGCGGATGCTGCGCGACGTCGGCGTCCCCCGGGTCACCCGCCTGGCCTCCGGCCTCCCCGTCGGCGGTGACCTCGAGTACGCCGACGAGGTGACCCTCGGGCGGGCCTTCGAGGGGCGGAGGCTCCTCGATGCCTGACACCTCGTTGACGGACCCCGCGGGTGGGCAGGACGCCGTCGCCGCCGACTGGGCAGCGCTCGCCCGTGACACCGCCGGGGATGCCCGGACCTACCTGACGACCATCCGCCACATCGCCGCCGGGGCAGCGCCCGAGGCCTCGCTCCCGATGCTCCTCCTCGCCCTCTCCGACATCCTCGTGGCCGGGGCGCGTCTCGGTGCCGTCCAGGACGTGGTCCCCGAGGAGCGCTTCGAGCCGGACGCCCCGGATCCCGAGCTCGCTCCGCTCCAGCAGAGCCTTGCCAACCTCTTCGAAGGCCTCGACGAGTACGCCGACGTGGCCGACCCGCTCACGAGCCCCGAGCTCGCTGTGGGGTCGGTGTCCAACGACCTCGTCGAGGTGGCGGCGGCCCTCGCCCACGGGCTGGCCCACCACGCCGCGGGCCGGCCGTTGGAGGCCCTGTGGTGGTGGCAGTTCAGCTACCTGTCGCACTGGGGTGAGCGGGCGGCGTCCGCGCTGCGGGTCGTCCAGACCCTCCTCGCGCACGTGCGCCTCGACGCCGACGAGGAGATCGTCGCCGAGGCGGAGTTCGACGCGCTCCACCCCTGAGCGCTCACCGAGCGGACGACGGCCGGCTCGTCCGCGGGTCAGTCCGGCGGTGCGGGGTCAGGCGGGGTCGGGGAGCTCGCCGGTCTCGACCGCCTGCTTGATCGTGTCGCCCGCATCCCAGTCATTGACGTGCATCGCGGCGATGACAGCACCGTCGCGCCGCCAGAAGGCGCGGAACTGCTTGTCCGCCAAACTGCCCTGGATGACGACCTCGTCGTCGGCGCCGGCGCTGCCCACGTACTCCATCCCGAGGTCGTACTGGTCGGTGAAGAAGTAGGGCGGCTCGTGGTACTCCTCGTCGGCCCCGGCGAGGTTGTGCGCGGCGACCTTTGCTTGCTTGATCGCGGTGTCCCAGTGCTCGACCCGGATCCGGCGGCCCAGCCGGGGGTGCGCGTGGTTCGCGATGTCGCCGACGGCGTAGACCGACGGAGCGGAGGTCCGCAGCCGGGCGTCGACGAGCACCCCGTTGTCGACGTCGAGCCCGCCGGACCGCGCCAGGTCGACCCGAGGGGTGACTCCGATGCCGACGACGACGAGGTCGGCGCCCTCGAGGTCGGCGGGCGTCACCTCGGTGCCGAGGCGCAGGTCGACGCCGTGCTCCCGGTGCAGGTCGGCGAAGACGGCCGCGACGGTGGGGCCGAGCACCCGCAGTAGCGGCAGCTCCTCCATCTCGAACACGGTGACCTCCGACCCAGCGGACCGGGCCGCGGCGGCCGCCTCGAGCCCGATCCACCCGGCCCCGACGACGACGATCCGGGTGCCCTCGCCGAACGCGTGCTTGAGTCGGTCGCTGTCCTCCACGGTGCGGAGGTAGGCGACCGGCACGTCGGCCGACTCGGCGAGGGGCAGCGTGCGCGGCTCCGCGCCCGTCGCCAGGAGCAACTCGTCGTAGGTGAGGTCGCCACCGGTGGTCGACAGGATGCGGGCGTCGGTGTCGAGCCCGGTCGCGGTCACCCCGAGACGCAGGTCGATGTCGTGCTCGGCGTACCACTCGAGCGGGTGCACGAGCGCCTTCTCGAACGGGTCGTCGCCGAGGAGGTACCCCTTCGAGAGCGGCGGCCGCTCGTACGGGGCGTGCTCCTCCGACCCGACGAGCACCACCGGCCCCTCGTAGCCCCGGTCCCTCAGCTCGGTGGCCGCGGTGGCTCCTGCGAGCCCTGCTCCGACGATGACGATCGACATGGCACCGACGCTACGCCGCGCCGCGGCCGAGGTGGGCCTCGAGCATCCCCGATGTCCCTGATTCGACCAATAGGTCACGCCAGGGACGGCGGCGGGTGTACCTGACGTGACCTATTGGGCGATGTGGGGACGGGGTGCGGTGTACCTGACGTGACCTATTGGGCGATGTGGGGACGGGGTGCGGTGTACCTGACGTGACCTATTGGACGATGTGGGGACGGGCGGGTGACCTGGGGAGGGCAGACTTCCGCGATGTGGCCGCGGTGTCCGCCCTGTGGACGGCTGGCTACAGTTGGAGCGACCCCAGCGAACCCACCCATCCGGAGACCAGCGTGCCCATCGTCGTCCAGAAGTACGGCGGCTCCTCACTCGCCGACGCCGAGAGCATCAAGCGCGTCGCGAAACGCATCTCGGAGACGAAGAAGGCCGGTCACGACGTCGTCGTGGCCGTCTCGGCGATGGGGGACACCACCGACGAGCTGCTCGACCTCGCCCAGGAGGTCAGCCCCCTGCCGCCCGCCCGTGAGCTCGACATGCTCATGACGGCCGGCGAGCGCATCTCGATGGCCCTCGTGGCCATGGCCATCACCGACCTCGGCCACACCGCGCGCTCGTTCACCGGCAGCCAGGCGGGCGTCATCACCGACAGCGTCCACGGCAAGGCCAAGATCATCGACGTCACCCCCGGCCGCATCACCGAGGCGCTCGGTCATGGGCACGTCGTCATCGTCGCGGGGTTCCAGGGCGTCAGCCAGGACACCAAGGAGATCACGACGCTCGGCCGCGGCGGCACCGACACCACCGCCGTCGCGCTGGCCGCGGCGCTCGAGGCGAGCGTCTGCGAGATCTACACCGACGTCGACGGGGTCTTCACCGCCGACCCCCGCATCGTCCCGACGGCCCGCAAGATCGACCGCATCTCGGCCGAGGAGATGCTCGAGCTCGCAGCCTGCGGCTCCAAGGTCCTGCACCTGCGGAGCGTCGAGTACGCCCGCCGCTTCGACATCCCCATCCACGTCCGGTCCTCGTTCTCGCAGAAGATCGGGACGACCGTCACCGACCAGCCCGCCCCCGAAGGAGTCACCGTGGAAGCCCCGATCATCGCCGGCGTCGCCCACGACCGCAGCGAGGCCAAGGTCACCGTCGTCGGCGTCCCCGACCGCACCGGCATGGCCGCCAAGATCTTCGAAGCCGTCGCCGCGGCCGAGGTCAACATCGACATGATCGTGCAGAACGTGTCCGCGACCGAGACCGGCCTGACCGACATCTCCTTCACGCTGCCCAAGAGCGACGGCCCGACCGCCGTCCAGGCGCTCCAGAAGATCCAGTCCGAGGTCGGCTTCACGCAGGTGCAGTACGACGACCAGATCGGCAAGCTCAGCCTCGTCGGTGCCGGCATGCGCTCCAACCCCGGCGTCTCGGCCACCTTCTTCAGCGCGCTCGCGCAGGCCGGCGTCAACATCGAGATGATCTCGACCTCGGAGATCCGGATCTCGGTCGTCACCCGGGACGAGCTGCTCGACGACGCGGTCCGCGCCGTCCACAGCGCCTTCGGTCTCGACTCCACCGACGGGGAGGCCGTCGTCTACGGGGGCACCGGGCGCTGACGATGGCGCCCAACCAGCCGCTCGACCCCGCGCCCAGCCTCGGGGTCATCGGAGCGACCGGTGCGGTCGGCCGGGTCGTCCTCCAGGTCCTCCCGATGCGGCGGCACCGCTGGGGTCGCCTCCGGGTCGCGGCGGGGACCGAGGACGTCGGCAGCGTCCTGCGCATCGGCGACGAGGAGGTGACCGTCGAGGCCGTCAGCCCCGAGTTCTTCGACGGGATCGACGTCGCGATCTTCGACATCCCGACCGGCATCGCCCGCGAGTGGGTCGAGCTCGCCGCTGCACGCGGGGTCGTGTGCATCGACAACAGCACGCTCTTCCGCACCGAGCCCGACGTCCCGCTCGTCGTCCCGGAGGTCAACCCGCACAAGGTCTCCGACCGACCGCGGGGCATCATCGCCAACCCGGGCGCCACGGTCATGACGATGATCGACGTGCTCGCCGTCCTCCACGGCGGCTGGGAGCTGAGCAGCCTCGTCGTCACGACCCTCCAGGCGGCCTCCGGTCTCGGGCGGACGGGGATGGCCCGGTTGCACGACGAGCTCGACGTCGTCCACGGCGACCGCGAGCTCGGCACCCGCCCCGGCGACGTGCGCCGCCTCGTCGAGCACGAACTCGGCCTCGACTCGCCGTTCCCGGCGCCGCTGGCCCTCAACCTCGTCCCGTTCGTCGGGCACCACGTCGGCGACGGGTGGACGTCCGAGGAGGTCAAGGTCCGCGACGAGACACGCAAGATCCTCGACCTGCCGGACCTGCCGGTGTCGGCGACGTGCGTGCGGGTGCCGGTCATCTCCTCGCACTCGGTGACCGTGCATGCCACCTTCGCCCGTCGCATCAAAGTCGCGGACGCCCGGCAGGCCCTGGTCGAGGCGCCGGCCGTCGTCGTCCTCGACGACCCGGACGAGCCGGAGTTCCCGACCCCCAACGACGTCGTCGGGGCCGACCCCCGCTTCGTCGGCCGGATCCGACAGGCCCCGGACGCGCCGACCACCCTCGACCTCTTCGTGTGCGGTGACAACCTGCGCAAGGGGGCTGCGCTCAACATGCTCCAGACCGCCGAGCTCGTCGGAGCCTCACTCTGACGGCGGGTCGGCCCGGGGATGCCACCGGCGGATGACCTCGTCGGCTGCCTGGGCGCTGGGCCGGTAGCCCCCGACGGCGCGGATGAACGCCTCGCCGTTCAGCGCCCGCAGGTCGAGCTCGGTGACGGCATCGACGGTGGCCGTGCGCGGCACCGGGCGCAGCAGGGCGATCTCGCCGAACCCGTCCCCGGGCCCCAGGTCGCGGCGGTGCTCACCGTCGATGCTGACCCGGGCCCGGCCGTCGACGATGACGTAGTAGGAGTCGCCGGCCTCCCCCTGGCCGAAGACCCGGTCGCCGGCCGGGACCAGGCGCGGCACGGCGCGGCTCGCGAGCTGTTCGATGACCGGCACCGGCAACGGACGCAGGATCGACACCCGCTGCAGCTGCTCGACCTCGTGCGTCCTCACCTGGACGACGCGGTCGACGCGTCGCAGCCCGGGTGAGAGCAGGACGGCGAGCCCGGCCAGGGCGAGGCCCAGGGCGAGCAGCGCGCCGCGGACCCCGAGCAGGTCGACGAGCAGGGGTGCACCCAGCGAGCCGAGGGCCATGGCGATGGTCCACAGCATCTCGGCGGCCCCCAGGACGCGCCCCAGCACCCGATCCGGGGTCAGCCGCTGGATCAGCGTGAAGGCCGTGACGTCGACGAGGGCGTTGCCGACGCCGACGACCGCCACCAGGGCAAGGGTGAGGGGCCAGGACGAGGTCGCGGCGACGACAGCGAGCGGCAGGCCCCAGGTCGCGATCCCCACTCCGAAGAAGGCGGCCATCCGGGGGCTGCCCGCCAGCCGGAAGGTCGCCGACGCGCCGAGCAGGGCGCCCGCTCCGAACGCCGCCCACAGAATCCCGACCGCACCCTCGTCCAGGTCGAGCAGGTCGATGACGACGAGCACCGCGAGCACGGTGAGGGCGCCGCGGACCGCGACCTGGGCCGCGCCGAGGCCCACCAGCAGACGGATCCGCCCGTCGCCGGCCAGCGCTCGCCACCCGTCGACCAGGTCCCTGGTGACGCGGGCGGGCGGCGGGGTCTCGAGCTCCGGAACCTCCACCCGGATGCCGACCAGCTGCCAGGTGGCCACGGCGGCGCACGCGGTGGCCACGGCGAACCCGACGCCAGGGCCCTGGGCCGCAAGCGCGGCGCCGGCGAGAACGGGGCCCAGCAGGGCGGCCACTCCGTCGAGCAGGCTGCGCGTCGCGTTGGCGCCGGTGAGCTCCGCCGGTGTGGTGCACAGCGACGGCAGGAGGGCCACGTGCGCCGGCCGGAAGACCACGAACGCGAGGGAGGCGAGCACGACGCCGACGTAGACGGGGGGCGAGGGCGTTCCCAGGAGCGCCCCGAGGGTGATCCCGACGAGGGCCAGGGTGCGGACGGCGCTGCTCAGCACCAGGACCCGTTGCCGGGGGACCCGGTCCACGAGGACCGACGCGAACGGCAGGGCCACACCGGCGGGCAGCAGGCGCAGGAAGCCGATCAGTCCGACCTCGGCGGCGCCGCCCTGCTGGTACGCGTAGACCGCGAGGGCGGTGAGGAAGGCGCCCTCGGCGGTCCAGGCGGCGAGGGAGGCGACCTGGGCCCGCCGCATGACCGGCCGGGTCATCGCGGCTGCGAGGGCACGGCCTCCGGACGTGCCGGTTCGGCGGGTCACCACGGACCCGTCCGGTGAGCCGGCCGCCGGACCACCTTCGCACCGTACTCCTGCCGAGCCGTTCGGGGCAGGGTCCGGCCGGAGTCCCCGGGGACGCCCCCAGACGCATGCGACGGCAGCTAGGTTCGGCACGTGAGCGTCACGCGTGAGCCGGTGCCCTTCGAGGTGTACGAGCCCGGCGTGTTCCTGCACGGCACGAAGGCGCACCTCGTGGTGGGCGAGCTGGTGGTGCCGGGCCGGGAGTCGAACTTCGAGGAGGGCCGGGTGATGAACTACGTCTACTTCACCGCGACCCTGGATGCCGCGGTCTGGGGTGCCGAGCTCGCCTCGGGGGAGGGGCGCGGGCGCATCTACCTCGTGGAGCCGACGGGCGACGTCGAGGACGACCCGAACGTCACGGACAAGAGGTTCCCCGGGAACCCCACGCAGTCGTTCCGCAGCCGCGAGCCGCTGCGTGTCGTCGATGAGCTCTCGACGTGGGTCGGCCATTCGGCGGCCAGGCTGCACGCGATGCGCGAGGGCCTCGAGGCGCTGAAGCGGCGGGGCGCGGCGCACATCGAGGACTGACCGCATCGGGCCGGCCCGTCCCCATCGTGACCGGCGCCACGCAAACGGCACGGCTCTTGCCAGAATGGGTGGCGCTGCACAGCCCGCCCCGAAGGAGCCCATGTCATGACCGTCCGTACCGTCGCCATGCTCACCGCCGGAGGCCTGGCTCCGTGCCTGTCCTCGGCCGTCGGGGGGCTCATCGAGCGGTACACCGCGGTCGCCCCCGACGTGCGGATCATCGCGTACCTCGGTGGCTACGCGGGCCTGCTCAAGGGCGACTACGTCGAGGTCACCCCCGAGGTGCGCGAGAAGGCCCACCTGCTGCACCGGTTCGGCGGCAGCCCGATCGGCAACAGCCGCGTCAAGCTCACCAACGTCGCGGACTGCGTCAGGCGCGGCCTCGTCCAGGAAGGCCAGGACCCGCTGCACGTCGCGGCCGAGCGGCTCACCGCCGACGGGGTCGACGTCCTGCACACCATCGGCGGCGACGACACCAACACGACGGCTGCCGACCTCGCCGCCTACCTCCACGAGAACGACTACGAGCTGACCGTCGTCGGGCTGCCGAAGACCGTCGACAACGACATCATCCCGATCCGCCAGTCCCTCGGCGCGTGGACCGCGGCCGAACAGGGCAGCCGGTTCGCGCAGAACATCATCGCCGAGCACTCCTCGAACCCGCGGATGCTCATCGTCCACGAGGTGATGGGGCGCCACTGCGGGTGGCTCACCGCGGCGACCGCCGCCGAGTACCACCGGTGGGTCGGCGAGCAGGAGTACGTCCCGGCCATCGGCAACGACCAGCGTGCGTGGGACGTGCACGCGGTGTTCGTGCCGGAGCGCCACATCGACGTCAAGGCCGAGGGCGAGCGGCTCCGCGCCGTCATGGACGAGGTCGGCTGCGTCAACATCTTCCTCTCCGAGGGCGCCGGCGTCGCCGAGGTCGTCGCCGAGCTGGAGGCCGCCGGGCAGGAGGTCCCCAAGGACCCGTTCGGCCACGTCCAGCTCGACAAGGTCAACCCGGGCGCGTGGTTCGCCAAGCAGTTCGCGGAGGTCCTCGGCGCCGAGAAGACGATGGTCCAGAAGTCCGGGTACTTCTCCCGGTCCGCCCCGGCGAACGACCGCGACCTCGCCCTCATCAAGGAATGCACCGACCTCGCCGTCGACGCCGCTCTGCGGGGCGAGCCGGGGGTCATCGGGCACGACGAGGAGCGCGGCGACGAGCTGCGACCCGTCGAGTTCCCCCGGATCCGCGGCGGCAAGGCCTTCGACGCCACGTCGCCGTGGTTCGTCGAGCTGCTGGAGTCGATCGGGCAGGCATGAGCCCGAACCCTCCGACGCCGGCCCGTGGATGAGGGAGACCACGGGCCTGGTCGACGGCTGGTGGGTCGCGGTCGTCATCTACGCGCTGCTGCTCGTCGGCCAGCGGCTGTGGCGGGCCCGCACCTGGGTGCCGCCGGAGTGGCCCGACGCCGACTACGGCTGGAAGGTGACCCACCTGTTCTGGGTGCCGTTCCACGTGCTCGACGTCGTCTTCGGGGTCCCGCTGGTCTTCGCCATCCTCATCGCGCTCTTCGCGGTGTGACCGTGTGCCCCGCGCAGGGCCGCGCAACCGGCAGACTGGGCCGGTGCTCGACGACCTCTTCCTGCTCCCTCAGGAGCGCGGCAACCCACACACGAGGCTCGACGCACGGCACCCGCCCGGCGTCGCCTGGAGCACCGGGAACCAGGTCCGCCCCATCGTCCACGGAGCGCCGTACTTCGCCGAGCTCCACGAACGGATCCAGCAGCTGGGGCCCGGGGACCTGCTCCTCTTCGCCGACTGGCGGGCCGACCCCGACGAGCAGCTGACCGACGACCCGGGCTCCACGGTGTCCGCCACTCTCTGCGGTGCGGCCCGTCGGGGGGTGCTCGTGCGGGGCCTGCTCTGGCGCTCGCACTGGCACCGGTTCGGCTTCCACGCCGAGAAGTCCCGCAAGCTCGGCACCGACCTCGAGAAGGCCGGCGGCGAGTGCCTGCGCGACATGCGGGTCGCCCCGGGCGGGTCGCACCACCAGAAGTTCGTCGTCCTCCGGCACGCGGACGACCCGTCCCGGGACATCGCCTACGTCGGCGGCATCGACCTGTGCCACGGCCGCCGCGACACCCTCGCGCACGATGGCGACCGGCAGCCGATCCCGATGCCCCAGGTCTTCGGGCCACGCCCGGCCTGGCACGACGTGCACTGCGCCGTGCAGGGGCCCGCCGTGCACGACGTCGAGACGTCCTTCCGGGAGCGCTGGGACGACTCGACCCCGCTCACCCTCAACGCCGGCCGTCTCGTGTCGAGCCTCTTCCAGCGCGAGGACCTCGACCCGGACCCGCTGCCGCAGCAGGCGCCGCCGCCTCCCTCGCCCGACGAGGCGCACGAGGCGGTCCAGGTGCTGCGGACCTACCCGGACCTGCTGACGAAGGGCTTCGACTTCGCCCCGGACGGCGAGCGCAGCATCGCGGCCGCCAACACCAAGGTGGTGGGTCAGGCGCGTCGCCTCATCTACCTCGAGGACCAGTACCTGTGGTCCGAGGAGGTCGGTCGGCACTTCGGGGCCGCCCTGCGCGCGAACCCCGACCTGCGGATCATCATCGTCATCCCCATCGCTCCGGACATGGACGGCGGGGTCTCGTTCGCCGCGCAGCTGTACGGGCGGCGGCTCGCCATGAACCACCTGCTCGAGGCCGGCGGGGACCGCGTCGCGCTCTACGGGCTGACCAGCCCGGCCGGGTACCCCGTCTACGTCCACGCCAAGGTGTGCATCGTCGACGACCGGTGGGCGAGCGTCGGGTCGGACAACTTCAACCGGCGCTCGTGGACCAACGACTCCGAGATCGCCTGCGCCGTGCAGGACGAGCGGACCGCACGCGAGGGGGGAGCCGCGCCGCGGGACTCCTTCCCCCTGCGGCTGCGGCGCGAGCTCATCGGCGAGCACCTCGGTCGCGACCCCGACGACGTTCCGGACGACCCCGACGAGCTGTGGGACCTCATGGGCTCGTGCGCGGAGGCGCTCGACGCGTTCTACGGTGACAGCGGACCGGGCCGGGGACGGGTCCACATCCCGCGGCCCCGGGCTCCGGTCCGCGGGACCGCGGTGCGCTGGCGGCGTCGGAGCCGGCCGCGCACCGGGACGCCCGGCGCCGAGCGGCCGCCGGGGCGGCTGCGGCGGATCGGCCCGCCCGAGCTGTCCCGCCTGCAGATGCTGTGGGCGGCGCGGGCGTACGACGCCTTCGACCCCAACGGCACGCTCGGCGGGGCTGACGGGCTGCCCGGGGCGGACTGAACGCCGGTCCACCGCCGGCGCTTCGGCGCCGCGCGGATTCGGGCGGGACCGGCCCGTGTGGGATTCTGGATGGCCGACCCGTGCTGTCCCCCGTTCCCGTCCCCAGGAGCCCCCGCGTGCCCGACGCCCCCGCCAGCGACTTCCGCCCGGTCATCCTCGGTGGCGACATCACCGCCTACACGCTCGTGCGCACCTTCCACGAGGCCTACGGAGTGCGCCCGCTCGTCGTCAACATGACCGACGGGGGTCCGATCGCCCTCTCGACCCTGTGCGAGCACGTGTACGTCGAGGGCTTCGAGGCCGAGGGGGTCTTCGTCGAGACGCTCGAGCGGCTGGGCCGCGAGCACGCGGGGGAGGGGCGCCCCCCGCTCCTGCTCGTCGCCGCCGGCGACTGGTACGTCCGGATGATCATCGAGCACAAGGACCGCCTGGCCCCCTGGTTCACGATCCCGTACATCGACCTCGACCTGCTCGACCGCATCGTGCGCAAGGACGTGTTCTACGGGATCCTCGACGAGGTCGGGGTGCCGTACCCGGCGACGGTGGTCGTCGACATGTCGACCGACGCGGGGGAGGAGCGTGACCTCCCGTTCGGCTTCCCCGTCGTCGCCAAGCCCGCCGACAGCGCCCGGTACCACTACGCGTCCTTCGAGGGGAAGAAGAAGGTCTTCGTCTGCGACACCCCCGCGCAGCTCGAGGACACGCTGCGCCGGGTGCGCGCGAGCAGCTACGACGGCAACCTGCTCCTCCAGGAGTTCATCCCCGGCGACGACACGAACATGCGGGTGCTCACCTGCTACTCGGACCGGGACGGGAAGGTCCGCTTCGGGTCGGTGGGGCACGTCCTCCTCGAGGAGCACCACCCGCTCGCCATCGGCAACCCGTGCGTCATCATCACCACCGAGATCGACGAGGTCATCGAGCAGGCGCGCCGCTTCCTCGAGCACATCGGCTACGTCGGGTTCAGCAACTTCGACCTCAAGTACGACCGCCGCGACGGGACGTACAAGTTCTTCGAGATCAACGTCCGGCTCGGCCGCTCGAACTTCTACGTGACCGCGAACGGCGACAACGTCGCCGAGTGGTACGTCCGTGACTGGGTGCGCAGCGAGCCGATGCAGGGCCTGACCATCGCCCGCGGCGAGCACCTGTTCGCCTTCGTCCCGAAGTACGTCGTCAAGCACTACGTCCTGGACGAGGCGCTGCGCGACAAGGCGCTCGGGCTGATGCGGGCCGGCCGCGCCAGCGACCCCAACCGGTACGAGCCCGACCTCACCCTGAAGCGCCGGGTGTACAACCTCGCCTACCACGTCAACCAGGTCCGCAAGTTCCGGGCGCACTTCACGGACCGTCGATGACCGGCGCGCCCGTCCACGGCCAGCCCGGCGGGGTGCTCGGCGGGCTCGGGCCCGCCGCGACCGTGCACTTCCTGCGCCGGGTCATCGAGCTGACCCACGCGGCCCGAGACCAGGACCATGTCGACCTGCTCGTCTGGCAGTGCGGGTCCATCCCGGACCGCACCGGCTTCCTGCGCGGCGAGAACGAGAGCCCGGAGCCGGCCCTGGTCGCCCACGCGGTGGCGCTCGAACGGGCCGGAGCCCGCTTCGTCGCCGTCCCGTGCAACACGGCGATCGTGTGGGTCGAGCAGATGCGGTCCGCGGTCGGCATCGAGGTCCTCGACACCGTCGACGAGACGGTCGCGGCGGCGCGCGAAGCGGTCCCGGGCATCGCCCGCCTCGGGGTGCTCGCGACCGACGGCACCCTCGCGGCCGGCACGTACGCACGGGCGACCGAGCGTGCCGGTCTCGAGCTCGTCGTCCCCGACGACGCCGTCCAGCGCGAGGTCATGACGGTCATCTACGACGGCGTGAAGGCCGGACGGCCGGTGCCGCGCGAGACCTTCGACCGGCTCGTCGAGCACCTCCGGCGCAGGGGGGCCCAGGCGGTGGCCCTCGGGTGCACCGAGCTGTCGGTGCTGCGCGGCGACCTCGGGATCGAGGACGAGACCGTCGTCGACTCCCTCGACTCCCTCGCCCGCGCGACGATCCTGCGCGCGGGGGCGCGGCTGCGCTGACCGGCGCCGGCCGCGCCTCACCCCGATCGTGGGTGAAGATCGTGGGGATGGCGACGGATTTCACCCACGTCCGGGGCGCGCCGGCCGGGGCGCGCCGGCCGGTGCGCGTCGGGGCCACCGGACGGGGTCTCGCCGGTGACGCAGGGCCTGCGCCGGAGTAGCGTCGGGAGTGTTGGGAGGCCACGATGAGCGAACTGGTCTACACCCTGGCGGAATGGCGGGTGCGCCCCGGCGAGGAGGCCGCGTTCGTGGCCGACTGGGAGGCGCTGGGCAGGGCCTTCCGGAGCCTGCCGCGGCCACCGAGCGGGCAGGGCGTGCTCGTGCACAGCCTCACCGAGCCGGACCTCTACTACTCCTTCGGCCCTTGGGAGAGCGCCGGGGACGTCGCGGCGATGCGCGCCGACCCCGAGGCCCAGGCCGGCATCGAGCGGGTGCGGTCGCACGGCACCACCGCCACCCCCGGCGGCTACGAGGCGGTCGGCACCGCCGGAGGCCCCAGCGCGCGCAGCCGGGTCGCGACGGTCTCCGGGCGGGTGTCGGTGACCCACCCGCCGACGCCGCTCTCGGAGCCGGCGAGGTACTTCAGCTTGCCCGGGCCGCGCAGCACCGACATGACCTGGAGGAACAGCCGCGACACGTCGCGGCCGGTCCGGGCCGGGGCCTGGTGCCACGCCGCGATGTACGGCAGGGCGATGGGTCGCCCGTCGTCGCCGACGTGGTACCGGTCCAGCCGCTGGAGCAGGTCGAGATAGATGGTCGCCAGCTCGTCGCGCTCCGCGTCCCCGAGAGCGACGAGGTCGGGGACGTCCCGGTGCGGGGCGAGGTGGACCTCGACGGGCCAGCGTGCCGCGTACGGGACGTAGGCGGTCCAGTGCTCGCCGGAGATCACGACGCGTGACCCGTCGGCTCGCTCGGCCGCCAGCAGGTCGGCCCCGAGCAGCCGCCCGGTCCGGCCGTGGTGCTCGGTGGCGCGGGCCAGGATCTCGGCGGTGCGCGCCGGCACGTACGGGTAGCCGTAGATCTGGCCGTGCGGGTGGTGCAGGGTGACCCCGATCTCCTGCCCGCGGTTCTCGAAGCAGAACACGTGGGCGACGTCCGGATGGCGACCGAGCGCGGCCGTCCGGTCCGCCCACACGTCGATGACGGTGCGGACGCGGTGCGGGCTGAGGTGGGCGAACGTGGACTCGTGGTCGCTGGTGAAGCACACGACCTCGGTGCGCCCGACCGCTGCGGAGTGCAGGAAGAACTCGGGCGCGCTGACGTCGTCGTGCGCTACCGGGGCATACGAGGGGAAGCGGTTCTCGAAGACCACGACGTCGTAGTCGGAGTCAGGCACCTCGGACGGGACGCTGCCGTGACCCGTGGGGCAGAGCGGGCACTCGTCCTTCGGGGGCAGGAAGGTGCGGTTCATCCGGTGGCCCGCGACCGCGACCCAGTCCCCCACGAGGGCGTCGTAGCGCAGGTGGCCGGCCGCGGCACGCGGGCCCAGCTCGCGGGTGTCGACGGCGGTGCGGGCCGGAGCCTCGGCGGTGTCGTCGAAGTAGATGATCTCGCGGCCGTCGGCCAAGGTGCGGGTGGTGCGCCGGATGTCGTGGGTGAGGGTCATCCCGCCTCCTCCGCGGTGGTCTGCCCGCTCGCGACCGTGGCGGGATCGGCGAGGACGACGTTCTCGATGGTGTCCTCGAGGACCTGCCGGGCCGGCGCCGGGATCCCCGCGTCGGTGATCAGGGTGTGGACCGCGTCGAGGTCCATGAAGGTGGAGAGGCCGACGATGCCGATCTTGCTCCGGTCGGCCAGGACGCAGACGGACCGGCTCGACGCCACGAGCGCCCGGTTGGTCTCGGCCTCGACGAGGTTCGGCGTGGTGAGGCCGGCCGCCCGGTCGACGCCGTGCGCACCGAGGAAGAGCCGGTCGACGTGCAGACCCCGCAGGGCGTTGATCGCGACCGGGCCGACCAGCGCGTCGGACGGGGTGCGGACACCGCCGGTGAGGACGACGACGTGGCCGGCCGCCTGGGACTCGTGCAGCAGCTGCGCCACCGGCACGGAGTTGGTGACGACCGTCAGCTGGGGGACGGACCGGATGGCCAGCGCCAGCTCGTACGTCGTCGTCCCGGCCGAGATGGCGATGGTCGCACCGGGGTGGACGAGCCGGGCCGCCTCTGCCGCGATCGCCCGCTTCTCGGCCGTCATGAGCATGGACTTGGCCGCGAAGCCCGGCTCGTCGGCGGCCCGGGGCTGGGTCGCGACGGCGCCGCCGTGGACCCGTTCGAGGAGCCCCTCTCCGTCGAGGCGCTCGATGTCGCGTCGGACGGTCATGTCGGAGACGCCGAGCCGCTCGACGAGCTCGGACACCCGGGCGGCGCCGTTCTGCTCGACGAGCGCGAGGATGGCGGCGCGGCGCTGGCTGGCGAGCACGTCAGCCCTCCCGGACGACGGCGGCCGTGCGGGCCGCGACGGTGGTGAGGGGTCCGACGTCGACGCCCGCCACGAGGTCATGGCCCGAGACGGCGACCTCGCACGGGGCGCCGGTGTGGTTGAGGACGAAGAGCCAGGAGCCGGAGTCGCTGCGGCGGCGGACCACCTCGACCCCGCGGGGGACGTCGGCGGCGGGCTCGACGCGGGCCTCGGCCACGACCCGGCCCAGCAGGCCTCCGAGGGTCTCGTCGTCCGGGAGGGTGCCGAGGTACCAGGCGACGCCGGCGCCGACCTCACGTCGGGCCGCGGCAGGACGGCCCGCCAGCGGGCCGTCGGCGTAGGTGAGGACCGGCTCGGCGTCCGCGCACCGGGCGTCCTCGGACCAGACGGTGCCGTGACCGCCGCCCTCGAGGCCGACGACCTCGCCGGTCGGCAGGGGGAAGAACTCCTCGACACGGACGCCGAGGAGGTCGCGGAACGCGCCGGGGTAGCCGCCGAGGCGGACGTGGTCGTGGGGGTCGGCGATGCCGGAGAAGTACGTGACGAGGACGTGGGCCCCGGCCTCGGTGGCCGCGGCCACGGTGGCGGCGGCCGCGTCGGACACGAGGTAGAGGGTCGGCACGACGACGACGCGGTAGCGCGAGAGGTCGGTGTCGGGGTGGACGACGTCGCAGACGATGCCGCGGTCGCGCAGCAGTCGGTGCACGGTGTGGCCCGCGGTGACGTAGTCGAGCTCGGCCGAGGGCATGCACGGACCGGCGACGGCCCATTGGGCCTCGTAGTCCCAGAGCAGGGCCACGTCGGCCTCGACCCGGGAGCCGACGAGCCCGCCGAGCCGCCCCGCGACCGCACCCAGCTCGCAGACCTCACGGAACCGGTCGGAGTCCTCGCCCGCGTGCGGGACGAGCGCCGAGTGGAACTTCTCGGAACCCGCGCGGGACTGCCGCCACTGGAAGAAGCCCAGGGTGTCGGCGCCGCGGGCCACGTGGGTGAGGGAGTCCAGGATGGTCTCGCGCGGCGGCTTGGCCGGGTTGACGGGCTGCCAGTTGACGGCGCTCGTCGACTGCTCCATGAGCATCCAGGGAGCCCCGCCGGCCAGGCCCCGCGTGAGGTCGCCGTGGAAGGACAGCTCGGCCCGGGGGTGCTCGAGGGCGTCGACGACGTAGTGGTCGGTGCTCACGACGTCCTGGTGCGGTGCCCAGTCGTGGTAGTCCAGCAGGCGGAAGCTGCTGAGCGTCATGAAGTTCGTCGTCACGGGCACATCGGGGGAGTGTCGCCGGATGACCTCCTTCTCGGCGAGGAAGAAGTCGAGGAGGGTGTCCGAGCCGAAGCGGTGGTAGTCGAGCTCGTGGGTGGGGTTGCCGAAGGTCGTCGACAGCCGCGGGGGGAGCACGTCGTCCCACGCGGTGTAGCGCTGGCTCCAGAACGCCGTGCCCCACGCCGCGTTGAGGGCGTCGAGGGTGCCGTACCGGCGTTCGAGCCACCGGCGGAAGCCGGCGGCGCAGGTGTCGCAGAAGCACGGGAGGTTGTGGCAGGCGTACTCGTTCGAGACGTGCCACATCGCCAGCGCCGGGTGGTCGTGGTAGCGGGCCGCCATCTGGCCGGTGAGGCCGAGCGCGAGGTCGCGGTAGAGCAGCGAGGAGGGGCACCACGCCTGGCGGCTGCCCGGCCACAGGGTGCGGCCTTCGCGGTCGACCGGGAGGATCTCGGGGTACGCCGCGCTCAGCCAGGGCGGCGGGGTGGCGGTCGCGGTGGCGAGGTCGACGGCGATGCCGTTGTCGTGCAGCATCGTCATGATCTCGTCGAGCCAGCCGAACTCGTACTCGCCCTTGGTCGGCTCGAGCCAGGACCACGAGAACACCCCGAGGGTCACGAAGCTCACGCCCGCGTCCCGCATGAGCCGCATGTCGTCGGCCCAGACCGCGCGCGGCCACTGCTCCGGGTTGTAGTCGCCGCCGAAGGCGATGCGGTCGTCGGGCCATGGACGCATGGCCGACAGTGTGTTCGGGAAACGAACATCTGTCAACAGATACCAACACTGCACGTGAGAGGGTCCTCGGCCGCGCGGGACGGGGCGGTGCGCGCCTATGCGCGGCGATTCCAACGTCACGACTTGGTGTCGGGGTCTTGACACGGTGCAGTTTCCTGCCCAAGACTCCGGAGGAAGCAGATGTTGGTTTCTGATCGAATATGTCAGAACCTGCCACCCGTCAAAGGAGACACCATGGCACGCCCGGCCCCGCGCGACACCTCCCTCACCGTCCCCGCCTCGTTCAGCGCGGTCAACCGCCGGAGCCTGCTGCGCGGGGCCCTCGGTGCGGGCGCGCTGCTCACCGTCCCCGGCGCCCTCGCGGCGTGCGGTGGAGACACCGCGACCTCCGGCGGCGGCGGGTCGGCCGCCCCCGGCCCGGTGAAGTTCGGGATGAACGAGGCCAAGGGGTCCGGCCCCGCCTACGAGCGGCTCCAGGCCATGGCCGACGCGTACGCCCAGAAGGCCGGCGTCGAGGTCTCGGCCAACGCCGTGGACCACAACACCTTCCAGGAGAGCATCAGCACCTACCTCCAGGGCACCCCGGACGACGTGTTCACCTGGTTCGCGGGCTTCCGGATGGCGCAGTTCGCCGAGAACGGCGTCATCGCGGACATCAGCGACGTGTGGCCCATCGACGGTCTGGGTGACGCGTTCAAGCAGGCCTCCACGGCCCCCGACGGCAACCAGTACTTCGTCCCGGTCAGCTACTACCCGTGGGCGGTCTTCTACCGCAAGTCGGTGTTCGAGAAGAACGGGTGGGCCGAGCCCACCTCGCTCGACGAGCTGAACATGCTGATGAAGGACATGGAGGGGAAGAAGGTCACCCCCTTCGCCTTCGCCGCCAAGGACGCGTGGGCCCCGATGGGGACCTTCGACATCCTCAACATGCGCCTCAACGGCTACGACTTCCACATGGGGCTCACCAAGGGCGAGCAGCAGTGGGACAGTCCGGAGGTCCGCAACGTCTTCCAGACCTGGAAGACGCTGCTGCCCTACCACCAGGAGAACGCGCTCGGGCGCACCTGGCAGGAGGCCGCGACCTCGATGGCCAACGAGGAGTGCGGCATGTACCTCCTCGGCACCTTCGTCGTCGACGGGGTCCCCGCCGAGGTGCAGGACGACCTCGACTTCTTCACCTTCCCGGCCCTGGACGACTCCATCGGCTCCGACGCGCTCGACGCCCCCATCGACGGGTTCTGCGTCGCCTCGGGCGCACAGGACGAGGAGGCCGCGAAGGCGTTCATCGGCTGGCTCGGCACGGCGGAGGCGGCCGACGCCGCGAACAGCTCCGCGTCCGCGCCGTTCATCGCCGCCAACTCGAACGCGAGCACCGAGGCGTACGGCGCCCTGCAGAAGAAGTCGGTCGAGGTCGTCCAGAACGCCAAGAGCATCGCGCAGTTCCTGGACCGCGACACCAACGCCGACCTCGCCAACACCGTGATCACCGCGTCGATCCAGGACTTCCTGAAGAACCCCGACAACATCGACTCCATCACGACGTCCATCCAGCAGCAGGCCGCCTCGATCCTCGGCTGACCCGAACGTCCGGGAGCGATCATGACCACCGCCACGCCCACGCAGAACCCCCCAAGGGTGAAGAAGCGCCGAAGCACCGCACGGGTCGAGAAGCGCCGAGGGACCCGCGACCGGCTGGTCATCGGGGCCATGATCGGGGTACCGACGGTGCTCGTCGTGTGGCTCGTCTGGCTCCCGGCGCTGGCGTCGGTGGCGCTGTCCTTCGCCCGGTGGAACGGCTTCAAGCTGAGCGCCATCGAGTGGGTCGGCACCCAGAACTACACCGACATCACGACGATCTACCCGCCGTTCTGGCCGGCGATCCAGAACAACCTCATCTGGCTCGTCTTCCTCTTCGTGCTGCCGACGACCCTCGGGATCCTGCTGGCCGTGGTCCTGGATCGCGAGATGTGGGGGAGCCGCTTCTACCAGACGGCGTTCTACCTCCCGGTCGTGCTCTCGATGGCGCTCGTCGGCTTCATCTGGCAGCTCTTCTACTCCACCGACCAGGGCCTGATCAACGAGGTCTTCGGCTCCAACGTCGACTGGTACGGGGACCCCGACATCAACCTGTGGGCGGTCCTCGTCGCCACCGCGTGGCGGCACACCGGCTACATCATGCTCATCTACCTGGCCGGGCTGAAGGGCGTCGACGCCTCGCTGCGCGAGGCGGCCTCCGTCGACGGGGCGAGCGAGGTCAAGACGTTCTTCCACGTCATCTTCCCGGTGATGCGGCCGATCAACCTCATCGTGCTCGTCATCGTCGTCATCGAGTCGCTGCGCGCCTTCGACATCGTGTGGATCATCAACAAGGGCCGCAACGGGCTCGAGCTCATCTCGGCCCTGGTGTCCCAGAACGTGATCGGCGAGGCCACCCGCTACGGCTTCGGCTCCGCGCTGGCCGTCATCATGATGATCATCTCGTCCGTCTTCATCACGATCTACCTACGGATCGTCTTCCGGGAGGAGCGCCGATGAGCGCCACCACGGCCCCACCCACCGCGGCCGGCAAGGCTCCGGCCAAGGAGCGGGGCCCCGGCGGCGGGGTCATCAACCGACGTCGCGGCACCGTGGCCACCGTCATCATGCTGATCCTCGCGGTCGCCTGGCTGTTCCCGCTGCTGTGGGCCCTGTACAACTCCTTCCGCGAGTACTCCTACACCCAGGTCAACGGGTACTTCTCCTTCGGTGGGTGGACCCTGGACAACTACCAGGAGGCCTGGAGCCGCGGCAACTTCGGGCTCCACCTCACCAACTCGTTCCTCATCACCGTCCCGGCGGTGGCCCTGACCCTGTTCCTCTCCTCGCTCGTCGCCTTCGTCCTGGCGCGGTTCTCGTACCGGTTCAACCTCACCCTGCTCGGGATCTTCCTCGCCGCCAACCTGCTACCGCCGCAGGCGCTGCTCATCCCCGTCTTCCGGATGTTCCGCGAGATCCCGCTGCCGACGTTCATGAGCGAGAGCGGGACGATGCTCAACAGCTTCTGGGCGCTGATCTTCGTCAACACCGCCTTCCAGATGGGCTTCTGCGCCTTCGTGCTCAGCAACTACATGAAGACCCTGCCGTACGAGATCTACGAGTCCGCCGAGCTCGACGGGGCCAGTGTGTGGCGCCAGTACTGGCAGCTGACCATGCCGCTCGTCCGGCCCGCGCTCGCGGCCCTCGCGACGCTGCAGGTGACCTGGATCTACAACGAGTTCTTCTGGGCCACCGTGCTCATCTCCCGAGGCGACAAGTACCCGGTCACGAGCGCACTGAACAACCTGCGCGGCCAGTTCTTCGCCGACACCAACCTCGTGGCGGCCGGGTCGATCGTCGTCGCCCTGCCCGTCCTCATCGTGTTCTTCCTCCTGCAGAAGCAGTTCGTCTCCGGCCTCACGCTGGGTTCGACCAAGGGGTGAGCGCGACGACGACCGTCCTGCGCGGCGGTGGCTCCTGTGTGGTCCTGGTGCAGGACGGTGAGTCTCTTCCCGCCGTCCTGCACTGGGGTGCCGACCTGGAGGACGATGCCGTGCTCGACCTCGTCCTCGTGCGGGACGGCCCGGCGGCCCACAACGCCCTCGACGACCCGTGGGACCTCACCGTCCTGCCCACCTCGGGCGACGGCTGGCTCGGCACGCCCGGCCTCGCGGTGCACCGGGCCGGGGGTGCCACGGCGCCACGGTGGGTGGCGACCGTCGGCGGCGGGGGTGGGCGGTGTGTCGTCCAGGCACATTCGGACGCCGTCGCCGCGGCCGTCGAGCTGACCTACAGCCTCGACGGGTGCGGCGTCCTCACCGTCTCGGCGTCGGTGACCTCCACGGCCACCCCCGGGCAGCCACCGCTGGAGCTGGGGGCGTTGCGCACGCTCCTGCCACTGCCGACCCGCGCCGAGGAGGTCCTCGACCTCACCGGCCGCTGGATGCGCGAACGGATCCCACAGCGGCACCCCGTCACCGACGGCTCGTTCGTGCGGACCGGCCGCCGCGGCCGGACCGGCGCCGATGCGACGCTGCTGCTCACGGTCGGCGAGGCCGGATTCGGGTTCCGCCACGGCGAGGTGTGGTCGCTGCACGTGGCGTGGAGCGGCAACCACGAGCATCTCGTCGAGCGCCTGCCCGAGCGGGCGGGCGCGCACACTGCCGTTCTCGGCGGGGGCGAGGCGCTCGCGCCCGGGGAGGTCCGGCTCGGCCCGGGCGAGACCTACACGGCCCCCGACGTCGTCGCCGTGTGGTCCCCGGCCGGCCTGGACGGGGTGACCAACGCGCTCGTGCGGCACCAGCGCTCGGGCCCCGACTACCGCGCGGGCACCCCACGACCGCTCGTGCTCAACACGTGGGAGGCGGTGTACTTCCGGACCGACCCGGACCAGCTGAGCCGCCTGGCCGACACCGCCGCCTCGGTCGGCGTCGAGCGGTTCGTCCTCGACGACGGCTGGTTCGGCTCGCGCCGCGACCAGTCCCGAGGGCTCGGCGACTGGCAGGTCTCGCCGGCGGTGTGGCCGCATGGGCTGGGGCCGCTCGTCGACCACGTCAAGGGCCTCGGGATGGAGTTCGGCCTGTGGTTCGAGCCCGAGATGGTCAACCTCGACTCCGACGTCGCGCGCGCCCACCCGCACTGGGTGCTGGGGCCGGTCGCCGGCCCGACCGCGACCTCCCGCCGGCAGCATGTCCTCGACCTGGCGAACCCCGACGCCTTCGACTACCTCCTCGACGCGATGACCGGGCTCGTCACCGAGTACGGCATCGACTACATCAAGTGGGACCACAACCGTGACCTCCACGAGGCCGTGCGCACCGACGGCTCCGGCGTGGACCGGCCCGCCGTGCGGGCACAGACCCTGGCGACCTACCGGCTGCTCGACGAGCTGCGGCGACGCCACCCGCGCCTCGAGATCGAGTCGTGCTCGAGCGGCGGCGCCAGGGTCGACCTCGGCGTCCTGGCACGCACCGACCGGGTGTGGCCCTCGGACTGCAACGACGCCCTCGAGCGGGTCGCCATCCAGCGCTGGACCGGGCTGCTCGTGGCGCCGGAACGGATGGGCAGCCACATCGGCCCGCCGCGAGCCCACACGACGCACCGGGACCTCGACCTGTCGCTGCGGATGCTCGTCGCCCTCGGTGGCCACGCCGGGATCGAGTGGGACATCTCGCAGTGCTCCGACGCCGAGCTCGACGCACTGCGGGCCTGGACCGGGCTCTACCGCGAGCTGCGCCCGCTGCTGCACAGCGGCGACATCGTGCGCTCGGACCACCCCGACCCCTCGCTCAGCGTGGCCGGGGTCGTCGGCGCCGACCGCACCGAGGCGCTGTTCACCATCGTCCAGACGGCGGTCGGCCGCGGGGTCAGCCCGGGCCTGCTGCCGCTCCCCGGGCTGGACCGGGGCCGCCGCTACCTGCTGCGGGTCCGGTCCGAGGCCGGCCTGCCGGAGACGGTCCAGAACCGCGGACCGAACTGGTTCCACCAGGCCCATGCAGAAGGAGTCGTCGTCTCCGGCGGCTTCCTCGACGCCGTCGGGCTGCCGCTGCCGGTCCTGGCCCCGGCGCAGGGCTTCCTGCTCCACCTCACCGCCGTCGGCTGAAGCGGCGGCGCCGCGAGCCAGGCTATGCCGATCCCTGGCCGGGCTATGCGCCAGCCGTCCGGCCGCCCCGGTGGCGTCGGATGTGGCGCGAGCTCTCGTAGCGTCGGTCCCGACCGCGACAGACGACCTCAGCAACACGGTGGACGAGCAGATCCTGGCGACCCAGAAATGGCTGAACACGACCTACGCCGCGGCGAATGGGTGGGTCCCGGTCGTCGAGGACGGCCTCACCGGCTGGGACGTCATCTACGGGCTTCGGCGGGGTCTGCAATGGGAGCTCGGCATCTCGCCGGTGGCGTCCGGGTTCGGAGACCAGACCCGAGCGGCGTACCAGGCCCAGATCGGGCGGATCGACGCCTCGAGCCTGACTCCCGGCAACGTCCTACGGATCCTCAGTGGCGCGCTGTGGTGCAAGGGGTACGCCGGCCTCTACGACGGTGCTGCCGTCTCGTTCTCCTCGATGGAGTTCTGAGCCGGAGCTTGTTGAGGATGACGGCGGACCAACGGATCGGGAAGTTCTACGCGGAGCGGTTCGGCTCGTCGGAGTCGAACATCGCGACCGCGTTCGCCAAGCTCGCCGATGGCATCGACGTGGGCCCCGTCGACAACTTCCCCTTCACGGTCGACAAGCTCCGAGAGGCCTCCGGAGCCTCCAGGATGCCGACCGAGGCGGAGGCGCGGACCTGCGGGCAGGCCTTCGGTCGCGTACTCGGACGGCTCGGAGCATGATCGCGGTCGTGGACTCCGCGTCGACTGGCACCCCCGCGGCCCGGCCGTCGCCCTGGAACCTCGTCACGGCCGCGCTCGCACTGGTCCTCACCGTCCTCGGCGCGTTCTGGATCGGGTTCGGCGGCGCGTACCTCGGGCGCGTCCTCGTCACCCAGCGGGGCGTCGTGAGTCTCACGCTGGCCCCGAGCCTGCCGTGGGCTGTGCTCGCCCTTCTCACCGCGCTGGGCCTCCTGCTCCTGACCTCACCGCGAGGCTGGGTCGGACGCGTCGACCCGGTGGGGGTCTTCGGGGCGCTGTGGACCCTCGCCTGGCTCGTAGGCCTCTCCGCCGCCGGCTCGGTCTTCGCGCTTTCTGGGCCTCAGGCGCACTGCGTCTATGCCGGGTGCTGGCCGCGAGGCTGGCAGGAGTTGCTCGCCGGGGCCCCGCTCGTGGCTGCTGCCCTTCTCGTTCTGGGAATGGCCACGGCTGGGCGTCGGATGGCCCGCCCGGTGCGGGCGGTCCTACCCGCCGTCGTCTACCTCGCCCTGACCGTCGTGCAGGTCGCCGTGTGGGACGGCCTCTTCGTCCCTGTCCTCGACGGCCCCCCGCCGTTCACGTTCTGAGCCAGGAGGTCATCGTGAACCAGTCCCAGTCCCAGTCCCAGCGACCACCGTCGGTCACCACCGGTCGCCGCGGCGTCCTCGGCGGCGGCGTCGCCTGCATCGGCCTTCTGTTCGCCGGGCCGGTGGCCCAGGCAGCCCCGGCCGGCGGCGCCCTCGAGGTCACCCCCGTCGGGGGGACGTCGTGGGTCGCGACCGGCCCGAGCGCTCACGTCGAGGTGCCGGAAGTGCTCGGCGCCCGAGTGCGGGTCCGCAGCGGTCGGGTCGATGCCGGATCGGTCGTCACGGTGTCCTGGGACCACCGCGTGTACGACTGGACGAGGCCCAGTCTGTGGGGGGACGACGGCTCGCCGGTCGGGGTTCGCCTGATCGGCACGCCGGTCCGGGACGACACCGGATCCACTCGTGCCCGGGTGCGGGTCACCGGCCCGCTGGTCGCCGGCCGCTCCTACGTCCTGGCGCTCGGGGCCCGGCGCAGTCTCCGCTTCCCGGACGACGTCGTCACCGATCCGCTGCCGCTGGGTGTCGTCATCGGCGACGGAAGAGACTCTGGTGCCCGCCGCACGATGCCCCCGACCGACAGGTCCTCCGTGGCTCTGTGGGGCGCCACGGTCGGCGTCGGCTGGCGGCCCGTCCGGTGGGGCGCCGGCTTCCACAGCTGGGTGCCCGAGCTCGTCACCGTGCGCGCGGTCGGGCCCGGCGCCGTGCCGGCAGGTAGCGTCGTCGAGGTCCGGCTCGACGCCCGCCTCGTCGACGCGATCGCGGCCGAGTCGAGCGACGGCTCGGTCCTGGCCAGGTCCC
This sequence comes from uncultured Actinomycetota bacterium, assembly GCA_963815545.1. Classification (GTDB taxonomy): domain Bacteria; phylum Actinomycetota; class Actinomycetes; order Actinomycetales; family Dermatophilaceae; genus Phycicoccus. Next base: position 248,534 of record CAWFGY010000011.1, on the reverse strand, counting down.
AACGGATCGGCGGCGGGCTGGTTGGCCTCCGCTGGCAGCTTGCGAGGGATCTGTCGGCCCAGCAACGGGTCACCGCGCGCATCACGTCGAGCTCCGCCCGCCCATCAGGGCCCCTGAACGGGCTGCAGGCGCCGATGGTCTCCTGCCACGCCGCCGGCCGGTCCACCGGACAACGGATCACCGGGTCGGAGTCGGCGAGCCGGCAGGACAGCGCAGCGGACCCGGCCAGCGCGGTGCTGTACGGCCTGGACCTCGCGGGAGCCGGGCGCGGCTGACCGGCCGGTGGTGGCCCCGGTCGGCCCCCGCACCCGGCCTGGGTCGGGGGCCCATCGCGTCCCCGGCTCAGGCCTGGTCGGTCGGCCGCAGCAGGACCTCGTTCACCGCGACGTGGTGCGGGGCCGTCAGGGCGTACATGACGGCGCTCGCCACATCCTCGGCCTGCAGCTGGCGGTACGTCGCGACCCGGGTGTCGATCGCCTTCTTGCTCTCGGCGTGGGTGATGTGGGTCCGCAGCGCGGTCTCGGTGGTCCCCGGCTCGATGACGATGACCCGCACCCCGAGCTCGGTCACCTCCTGCCGGATTCCCTCGCTGAAGCCGTTGACCGCGAACTTGCTCGCGTAGTACGCCGACGCGCCGCGGCCCACGGCGCGGGCGGCCATCGAGGACATCTGGACGACCGATCCCTTCGACTCGACGAGGTGCGGCAGGGCGGCGTGGGTGAGGTACATCAGACCCAGGACGTTGATCTCGATCATGGCCGTCCACTCGGCCGTGTCGGCCTCCAGGGCGGGCGCCAGGAGCATCATCCCCGCGCAGTTGGCGAGGACGTCGAGCCGGCCGTACTCCGCGACGACCGCCTCCACCGCGGCTCGTCCGGCAGGCTCGTCCCGCACGTCCAGCTCCACGATGCCCACGGTGGCCCCACGTGCGGCGAGCTCCTCCCGGGCGCTGTCGAGCCCGGCGCGGTCGATGTCGGCGAGCACCACCGTCGCTCCCTGTGCGGCCATGGCCGCGGCGCACGCCCGGCCGATACCGGAGGCCGCCCCGGTCACGAAGGCCACCTTGTCGTCGAGCTCACCAGTCACGTCCTGCACACCCTTCGGTCGGTTCTCGGTCGCGGCGACGGTAACTGCGCCCGGCGGGTCCGGGGCGGGTGGGGACTATGCGTTCGGCGGGAGAGCTATGCAGGCCCGGTGGCGGGGTCACGCGGCCCAGCGGACCGGGAGTCCGTGCCCGCCGACGGTGCTGAGGAGGCGGTCCGCGCCGTCGGGCCAGGTGCGGAGCCGGACCTCGAAGAGCCCGGCTGCATCCGCCTCGAGCGAGAGCCGTGCGAGTGGGGCGGCCGCGGTCGCCCGGGCGCCGTGGTGGCCCAGGAGGTCGTCCAGAGCGGTCCGGGTCTCCTCGTCGAAGTAGGTGGTGACGACCGAGTGCGTCACGACGGTCGCGACCCCGGCCCGGTCCTCCCCGAGCCGGTCCGCGAGCCAGGTCAGCGCGTCGGCACGCTCGATCCGGGGGCGCGGGGTGGCGGCGCGGAACACCTCGATCGCAGCCGCCAGCCGCGCGCGGCGAACGTCCTGGTCCGGCCAGACGAAGGACATCAGCGTCAGTCTGCCGTCCTCGGTGGTGACGTCGACCGGGTCGAGGTCGCAGCCGGAACGCTCGGCCACCTGCGCACCGGGCAGGCTCGGTGCGGGGCCGTCGAAGACCTCGTCGATGCGGACCGGGGCCTGCGGGTCGCCCCAGGCCCAGGAGCCGGACCGGTAGTGGTGGGCGTCCCACACGAGGTTGAGCCCGGCGCTGGTGCCGATCTCGAGCATGCGGAGCGGCAGGCCCGTCTCGGCCGCGATGGTGGTGTACCCGCCGAGCAGGGCCGCAGACCGCCCCACCTCGTTGGTCTGGGGCGGACGCTGCACGAGCCCCCGCAGCTCGTCGGTGTGCTCCGCGAGCACCGCCCGCAGGTCCTCCCACAGGGCGCCGTCCGGGGTGCCCCCGACCGACGGGTAGTGACGCGCCAAGGCCGGAACGCGCCCCTCCAGGACGAGCCGGTGCGCCGAGCCCAGGAGACGCAGGGCCGGGTAGGCGCCCTCGGGGCAGCCGGCGAGGTCCTGCAGCACCGACCAGGCCGGTCCGCCGGAGCGCACGTCCGCCGCGACGTCGTCCAGGAGCCGGGCGTACATCGGCGAGCCGAGGCGGTCGCACAGCCGCGCCTGGATGAGGCACAGGTGCGCCAGGTGGTCCTTCACGTGGGTCCCTCCGGTCGGGGTGGGCCGCCGCGGTCGGGCGGTGGACGTCGCCACCGTAGGAGCCCTCGCGTCCCGCTCGGTGGTCCCGCGTATGTCCGCTTCGCCGGGGTTATGCCGATGGCCCGGAGGCGGGGGAGGTGCTGGGTGACGGGCCCCTAGCGTGGCCGGACCAGTCCGACCCGAGGAGCGTCACCGTGCCTGCTACGTACGAGCCCGGCCGTGGTGCGTCGGCCCACCACGCCGCCGAGAACGTCCGCTGGCTGGCCGACCTCGTGGCCGACTCGGCGGACCCGCCGACCGACCTGGTCGCGGGCCGCTTCGTGGACGCGTTCCTCGCCCGCCACGACCACGACGTGGCGGGGCTGCTCCGGGAGTGGCGTCGCGGCGGGCCGTTCGAGGTCGTCGGCGTCAGCGCCGCCCTCCACAAGGGGTGGGCCACCCTCGAGCAGGAGGACGGGCAGCGGCGGGTCCTCGCCCTGACCGTCGACACCACCGGCAAGATCCGCCGCGTCGTCGTCGAGGACGACTCCGACGAGCGGTCGCACCGCGGCTTCGCCGACATCGACGCCGCACTCGACGCCGTCGCCGGGGTCGAGAGCGCCGCCTTCGTCGCTCGGCGTGGCCCGCAGGGCTGGGTACCCCTGTACACCCGGGACGCCGAGCGGTCCATGCCGGGCGGGTCCGTCTTCAAGGTCTTCGTGCTCCTCGCGCTGGTATGGGCGGTGGAGGACGGCACGGCCCGGTGGTCCGACGAGCTGGTGACCGGCGTCGAGACGCGGAGCCTGCCCACGGGAGAGATGCAGGACCTCCCCGACGGCACCCGGGCCAGCGTCGCGCAGGTCGCGTACAACATGTACGCGCGCAGTGACAACACCGCCTCCGACCTGCTGATCCGCTACCTCGGGCGTCCCGCGGTCGAAGCCGCCGTCGCCCGCGCGGGGCACGCGCGGCCCGAGCGGCTGCGGCCGTTCGTCACCACCCGCGAGCTCTTCGACATCGGGTGGGGCCATTCCGGCGCGTCCGCCACCCCGGACACCCTCGAGGTGTGGGCGGCCGGGTCCGAGGCCGCGCGGCGTGCGCTGCTCGACGCCCACGAGCACCCGATCGACGTCACGGTCGCCGACCTGACCCGGACCGCGCACCCGCAGGGGCTCGACTGGTGGATGTCCGCCGCGGACGTCGCCGCCGCGCTGGGCCTGCTCTGGGACGCGGGGTCGCGGGCCGCGGACGGTCCGCTGGCGGAGATCCTGCGGGCCAACCCCGGCCTCGACATCGACCGCGGCGCCTGGCCGCGCTCGACCTTCAAGGGCGGCTCGTCGCCCGGCGCGGTGATGTTCGCCTGGCTCGTCGAGAGCCCCGACGGCGAGCAGTACGCCGTCGTCCTCCAGCAGCGCTGCGCTGTCGTCGGGGTGCTGCGCGACGGGCTGGCCCTGCGGCGCCTCGGCGACTCCATCCTGCACGGCCTCCTGTCGTGACCACCCGTGACAAGGGACTCGCGCTCGTCGTCGCCGTCATCTGGGGGCTGAACTTCCTCGCGGTGCGGCTCGCCCTCGACGCGTTCCCCCCGTTCTTCCTCGCGGCCCTGCGGTACCTGCTCGTCGCGGTCCCGGTCGTCCTCCTCGTCCCCCGGCCACGAGTGCCGTGGCGCTGGCTGGTCGGCTACGGCCTGGGGTTCGGGGTGCTCCAGTTCGGGATGCTCTTCCTGGCCATCGACCTCGGCATGCCGACCGGGCTCTCCTCGGTGGTGCTCCAGATGGGGGCGCCGATGGCGATCGCGCTCGGCGCCCTGCTCCTGCGCGAACGGCCGAGCCCGCAAGGGGTCCTCGGGGCCGGTCTGGCGGTCGCCGGGCTGGGACTCATCGGCTGGGAGCGTGCGGACGGGGGTGGTCCGTTCCTGCCGTTCGTCCTGACCCTGTTCGCGGCTCTCGGGTGGGCTCTCGGCAGCCTGTCGAGCCGGCTCGCCCAGCCGGACAGTGCGCTCCGGTTCGCGTTGTGGATGGCCGTGGTCCCGCCCGCGCCGCTCCTCGCGCTGTCGGTCGTCATGGAGGGACCGACGGCCGGCTGGGACGCGACGGTCGAGGCGGTGCGGACCGCCGCGGTGTCGCCACTCCTGGCGCTGGCCTACATCGTCGTCCTCGGCACCGTCGTGAGCGCCGCACTGTGGAGCGCCCTGCTCAAGCGGTACCCCGCGGGCGTGGTCGCGCCGTTCTCGATGCTCGTGCCGGTCGTCGGCATGGCCGCAGCCTGGGCGGTGCTCGGGGAGCGTCCGTCCCCCTGGTCCCTCGTCGGGGCAGCCGTCGTGCTGGTCGGGGTGGCGGTCGGGATGCGCCGGCGGGTGCCCGCGCCGGAACACCCCACGACAGGAAGAGATACCGGGTGCCCGGTACGGTTCCAGGCATGGGGCCCCTCGACTACGCCGTCACGATCGACCGCGCCCTCGTCCACCGGTGGAGCATCGCGGAGGTCTTCCTCACCGACCTGAGGTGCGCGGGGCCGGGCGATGTCCGGGCCGCAGCCCAGTGGCCGCGGCAGCACCCGTACTTCGACGCGGGAGATGCCACCTACTGCCTCCTCATGGCCGCCGAGACGTTCCGGCAGACGACCATCGCCGCCCTCCACGACACCGGGCTCGCCTCCGACGGCGACCTGTTCGTCATGCGGGGGATGGGGTTCGCCTGGGTGGGCGAGCCGCCCGCGGTCCGCGACCGACCGCTCGACCTGTCGGTGTCGCTCGCAATGACTCCCGGAGCCCGGGCCGGCCGTTTCGACCTCCAGGTGACGGTCAGCGACGCAGAACGGGACATCGTCACCGGCTCCGGCGTCGTCGTGGTGCTTCGACCACAGGTGTACGCCGCGCTCCGCCGGGGGCGGACCGAGCCCGGCTACCGCGTCGACCCCGACGCGACCATCGCCTGCGCCGCCGTGGGGCGCACGCGCTCGCAGGACGTCGTCCTCACCGGGGCGCAGGCCGGCCCCTGGGGCCTGCGCGTGGACACCACCCACCCGACGTTGTTCGACCACCCGTCCGACCACGTTCCCGGCATGCTGCTGATGGAGGCCGCCCGCCAGGCCGTGCTGCTCGGCGGCGGCGGGCGGCGGGTCGTCTCGATCGACGCCGACTTCGGCGCCTACCTCGAGCTCGACGCCCCCACCACCGTCGCCCTCGAGCCGGGGGCACGGGACGCCGCGTTCGTCGTCACCCTTCGCCAGGGCGACACGGTGGGCGCCCGCATCGCGGTGTCCGTCGACCCGTGACGGGGATCGCGATGGCCGTGCTCGGGGCGCGCGGCTTCATCGGGTCGGCCGTCGTCGCGGCCGCCGAGGCCGACCCGCGGGTGTCGACGGTCCGCTCGGTGCTCCGGGCGGGGGGCGGCCCCGGATCCGAGGTGGCGACGGCGGACGTCCGTGACCGGGACCGCCTCCGCCGCGCCCTCGACGGGGTCGACGTCGTCGTCAACGCCGCGCACGTCATCGGATCCGGGCCCGACCTGGCGGTCAACGAGGTGGGTCCGGGCCTCGTCGCCGAGACCGCCCACGCGGGGGGTGCGCGCTGCCTCGAGATCGGCACCGCCGCGGTGTACGGTCGCGGGCCCCTGCGCGGCGGCGCCGAAGGCGACCTGACCCCTCGTCCGGACTCGGCGCTGAGTGCGAGCCGCGCGGCAGGGGAGGCCCGAGCGCTCGATGCGGGGGCCGTCGTGCTGCGGCCGATGATCGTCGTGGGCCGCGGTGACCGCTGGGCGGTCCCCGCCGCCGCGGCCGCGGCCGCGGCCGACACCCGGGAGCCCACCGCCCGGGTCGGTGCCATCGACGTCGACGAGCTCGCCCGGCTCGTCGTGTCGGTGGCCCTCGCCTCGGACCCGCCGCCGGTTCTGCATGCGGCGCGACCCGGCCCCACGCGGCTCGCCGACCTGCTGGCGTCCGCCGGGTACCGGCCACGGCCGGAGGCGGTGGTCGAGGGGCATGTGCGCGCGATGCTCCACACCGACCGCTGGGTCGACGCCGAGCTCGCCTGGGAGCTCGCCGGGTGGGAGCCCGAGGGGCCGCTGGTCGGGGCCGCCTCCCGCCGCTGGTACGGCTCGATGTCGGCCTAGACCGGGTCGGCGACCGTCCTCCGGCGAGCCGAGGGCGGGCGGACGTCGACCCGCCGGGTCAGGTCGGGGCGCACCATCGCCGGCACGAACAGGCGCCAGAAGTGCTCGACCCGCTGAGCGAGGTCCGCCCGCCGGCTCAGGGCGTCGCTCGTCAGCTGGAGCCCGGTGATCGCGGAGGTGATCACGTAGGCGCAGTCCGCGGGACGCGTGGACCCGGCGAGAGTGCCCGCGGCGCGGGCCCGCACCAGCAGGGACTCGACGGCCCGGATCCACGTCGAGTAGCCCTGGGCGACGACGTCCGGGCCTGCGGCGCGGTCGATGGTCATCCGGATGCTCGCCCGCATGAGAGGGTCCGACAGCAGGGCGTCGACGAACGCGTACGAGAGGTCGACGACCATCTGGACCGGGGCGGTTCCGTGGGCCAGCTGATCGCTCAGCCACTCGCCCTGCTCGGCGATGATCGCCTCGGCGACCGCCTCCTTCGACGCGAAGTGGAAGTAGAGGGCGCCCTTGGTGATCCCGCTCTCCTGCACCATCTCGGAGATCGTCGCGGCCTCGTAGCCCCGTCGGTCGATGACGACCGCGGCGCCCCGCAGGGCGTTGCGGCGCGTGTCGATGGCGCGTTGCTGCTGCGGCACTCCGGGCTCCTCCTGCGTCGGTCGTGTCCGGCCTGTGACCTGCGCACTCACCCCGTGCGTGGCCCCGGTGAACCGTCAACCACCCACCTTACGCGGCGGTGTCCGCGTGTTATGTCCCCTCCGAGGAGGTCATGCCAGGACGGCCCCGGAACCCGTGCCGGGCAGGCGGCGCGGGGCAGGCTGCGGGAGCAGCGAAAGGAGCGTGCCGTGACGAGCCCGACCCAGTGCCCGCACATCCCCTACCCGGCCCCGCGCGAGGACCCGCTCGACCCCCCGGGCGCACTCACCGACCTCACCGGGGAGCCTGCCCGGGCCGTCCTCTGGGACGAGTCGGTCGCCTGGATCGTGACCTCGCACGCCGTGACCCGCCGCCTCCTCAAGGACCGCAGGCTCTCCGCCAACACGGCCGCACCCGGGTTCCCGATGATGACCTCGGCGTCCCAGGTGCTCCGCAACGAGCCGCGGTCCGCGTCCTTCATCCGGATGGACGAGCCCGACCACGGCCGGCTGCGCGCCATGCTCAGCCCCCGGTTCCGGCCCGTGGACGCCGAACGGATGCGCGACGTCGTCGGCGCTCTCGTCGACGAGCGTCTCGACGTGCTGGCGGGCCAGGACGAGGCCGACCTCGTGGCGGCGCTGGCGGCGCCGCTGCCGGCCGCGGTCATCGCCACGCTGCTCGGCATCGCCGACGAGGACCGGGACTTCTTCGAGGACCGCAGCGCCCGCCTCATCGACCGGACCCGGACGATGGACGAGGTGCGCACGGCCCGCGAGGAGCTCGACGCCTTCCTCGACGCGGAGGTCGACAAGCGCATCGCGCGACCGACCGAGGACCTCATCTCGGCCGTCGTCCACGAGCAGCTGCTGCCGGGCGCCATCGAGCGGGCCGACGTCGTCCCGATGTGCCGGCTGGTCCTCGTCGCAGGTCACGGGACGACCGCCAGCCAGCTGGCGCTGAGCCTCATGTCGATGCTCGACGACGCCCCGACGCGCGCGGTCGTCGCCGCCGGCGGGCCGGGCCTCGTCGCCGTCGTCGACGAGCTGCTCCGGTTCCACACCATCGTCCAGAACGGCCTGACCCGGGCCGCCGTCGAGGACATCGACCTCGGTGACGTGACGATCCGCGCCGGCGAAGGCGTCGTCTTCGCGATCGGCGCGGCCAACCGCGACGCCGAGGCGTTCGCGGACCCCCACGGCCTCGACCCGAGCCGGGACGCGCGGCGGCATCTCGCCTTCGGACACGGCCCCCACCAGTGCCTCGGCCAGTGGCTCGCCAAGGTCGAGGTCGAGGAGTGCCTGTCCCGGGTCGCCACCCGCTTCCCCGACGCCGCCCTGGCCCAGCCCGTGCAGGCGCTGTCCTTCCGGCACGCCGCGTCGAGCTACGGCCTCGACGCGCTGCCCGTGCGGCTGCGCCGCGCCTGACCCCCATCGACCGTGCCCGTCCGGACTCCCGGCGGGCTCCCGTCCGCCGAAAGCGAGCCTGCATGTCCTACAACGCCGCCCTCACGGGTCCCGTCAACACCTCCGACGTCGAGGGTGGGGTGCTGCGGTACGTCCGGACCGACGACTTCGACTCCCTGGACTTCGGGAACACGTACTACGGCTACTCGTGGAACTTCCTGCGGCTCCTCGGCCGGACGATGACGACGTTCGCCCCGGCGACCGGGGAGCGGGGGCGCGAGGTGGTCCCGGACCTCGCCGAGGGGCTCGGGGAGAGCGAGAACGGTGGCCGGACCTGGACCTACCGGCTCCGCCGCGGGCTGCGCTTCGAGGACGGCAGCCCGGTCACCGCCCACGACGTCCGGTACGCGATCGAACGCAGCAACTACGGCCTGGACGTCCTCGGTGCCGGGCCGATGTACCTTCGCCACCTCCTCGCGGGGGAGTGGGACGGGCCGTACGCCGACCCCGGCGGGCATGCGCCGGGCATCGAGGTCCCGGACGACCACACCATCGTGTTCACCCTGCGGCGGCCCTTCGCGGCGTTCGACAAGGTGATGACCCTGCCGAGCTGCACGCCGGTGCCGCGCGCCGCGGACACCGGCGACGCGTACGGGCGGGCTCCGGTGGCCACCGGCCCGTACCGCGTCGAGTCCTACGAGCCCGGAGCGCGTCTCGTTCTCTCCCCGAACCCGCACTGGGACCGCGCGACCGACCCGGTGCGCCGCCGGACGGCCGCCGCGGTCGAGGTCCTGCTCGGACGCGGCCCGCTCGAGGTCGACGAGCTGCTGCTCGGCGGCGAGGCCGAGATCGACCTCGCCGGCTTCGGGTTGCAGCCCGAGTCGGTGTCCCGGGTCCTGGACGACCCGCAACGCCGCGACCTGCTCGACAACCCGCTGCAGGGCTTCACGTGGATCTACTGCCTCGTGAGCTCGGTGGCGCCGATGGGCAACGTGCACGCCCGCCGGGCGGTGCAGTACGCGACCGACAAGGCCGCGATGCAGGATGCCTACGGAGGGCGGCTGTGCGGCGACATCGCCACGACGGTGCTCCCGCCGACGATCGAGGGCTACGCAGACCACGACCGATATCCGGTGGGTGAGGACGGCTCCGGGGACCTCGAGGCCGCTCGCCGCGAGCTGGCCCTCGCGGGGATGCCCGAGGGCTTCTCGACGAAGATCGCGGCGCGCACCGACCGTCGCAAGGAGTACCTGGCGGCGGAGGCGCTGTCGCGGGGGCTCGCCCGGGTCGGCATCGACGCACCGGTCGTGGGGTTCACCTCCGGCGGCTACTTCGAGCACCAGGCGGGCAGCCCGGAGTTCCTGCGCGAGAACGGCATCGGCATCGTCATGTTCGGCTGGGGTGCGGACTTCCCGGACGGGTACGGGTTCTTCCAGCAGATCGTCGACGGGCGCGCGATCAAGCGCAAGGGCAACCAGAACATGGGCGAGCTCGACGACCCGGTCGTCAACGAGCTGCTCGACGTCGGTGCCGAGTGCGAGGACCCGCGGGAGCGGGAGCGCATCTGGCGGGACGTGGACCGGCTCGTCATGGACCACGCGGTCATCGTCCCCTACCTCTACCCCCGCTCGCTGCTCTACCGCGGCCCGCGCGCGACGAACGTCTACGTCGCGGGGAGCTTCGGCATGTACGACTACATGAGCTGCGGCGCCACCGACTAGCGATGTCCGTGCGGGGTCGTTATGTCGCTCCGACAGCGGCTATACGCACCCCCGTCCTGCCATGGCGTCCCGTGCCCGGGTCGGGAGACGGTTGCTCCCGACGCCACGAGATCGCCTGGCCTCACCCCCCGTTCCACAAGGAGACCCTGATGCACAAGACCGTTGCCGAGAAGGCCACCACCACGGCGGCCTCGGCCCTTCTCACCCGACTGCACGAGCACGGCGTCGAGCGCGTCTTCGGCATCGTCGGTCGCGAGGCTGCCGCCATCCTGTTCGACGAGACCCCCGGGATCGAGTTCGTCCTGACCCGCCATGAGTTCACCGCCGGGGTCATGGCCGACGTCGTCGCGCGCATCACGAACCGTCCGCAGGCCTGCTTCGCCACCCTCGGCCCCGGGATGACCAACCTCTCGACCGGCGTCGCCACGTCCGCGCTCGACCGCAGCCCGGTCATCGCCATGGCCGCCCAGTCGGAGTCGCACGACCTCTTCCCCAACGTCACGCACCAGTGCCTCGACTCGGTCGGGATGATGGCGCCGCTCACCAAGTGGTGCGGGCAGCTCGAGCGCGGCGACGACATCACCGACCTCGTCGACAGCGCCGTGAGCGCCGCGATGGTCGAGCCCGTCGGGCCGAGCTTCATCAGCCTCCCGGTCGACCTCCTGGCCTCCGGTGTCTCGGACGAGCCCACCGAGGCCCCCGTCACCGGCGGCGTCCGGGGCCTGCAGGACCCCGACTGGGCCCGCGAGGCCGACGCGGCGCTGCGCCTCCTCAAGGAGGCGAAGCACCCGGTGCTCGTCGTCGGCACGGCGACCATCCGCGCCGAGGCCGTCGAGCAGCTCCGTGAGTTCGTCGAGAAGCACCAGATCCCGGTCATCACGACCTATGTGGCCAAGGGCGTGCTCCCGCAGGACCACCCGATGACCTACGGCGCGGTGAGCGGCTACATGGACGGGATCCTCGACTTCCCGGCCCTGGACACCCTCTTCGGCCCGGCGGACCTCATCATCGCGCTCGGCTACGACTACGCCGAGGACCTGCGCCCCTCGATGTGGCAGCACGGCGAGCCGGCCAAGGTCGTGCGCGTCTCGCCGACCGTCAACCCGATCCCCCGCGTCCTCACCCCGGACGTCGACATCATCGTCGACCCCCGGTCCTTCCTGCAGTACGCCCTCGACAACGCGGGTGAGCTGTCGAACACCCCGCACGACGTCGAGCCGCTGCGCGCCCGGGTCCGCGAGTTCCTGTCCGACCCCACCGAGTACGACGACGGGATGCGCGTCCACCAGGTCATGGACACGATGAACAGCGTCATCCAGGGCGAGGGCACGATCGTCAGCGACATCGGCTACTTCCGGCACTACGGTGTCCTCTTCGCCCGCGCCGACCAGCCGTACGGCTTCCTCACCAGCGCCGGCTGCTCGAGCTTCGGCTACGGCCTGCCGGCCGCCATGGGCGCCCAGATCGCCCGCCCCGAGCAGCCGGTGTTCCTCATCGCCGGGGACGGCGGGTTCCACTCGAACAGCGCGGACCTCGAGACCGTTGCGCGGCTCAACCTGCCGATCGTCATGGTCGTCGTCAACAACGACCGCAACGGCCTCATCGAGCTGTACCAGAACCTCGGCCACGGCAAGTCGCACGCCCCGGCCGTCGGCTTCAGCTCGGTCGACTTCGTCGCGCTCGCCAAGGCCAACGGCATCGACGGTGAGCACGCGAGCACCCGGGCCGACCTGGCCGCGGCGCTCCGCACGGCGAAGGAGCAGCGGCGTCCGTACCTCATCGAGGTCCCGATCGCCTACGACTTCGCCGCCGGCGGTGACTTCGGCGCCCTGGACGTGTGACCCCGATGACCAGCGACGCGATCCCCGCGGCCGTCGCGTGCCATGTGAGCACGCGCGGCCCGGGCCCCACCCGCCTCAGCGCCCGAGCGAGCGAGGAGACGCTGCGGCTCACCGGCCGGACCCGGTGGCAGGTCGACGCGACCGTCGTGGGCTCCGCTCCGCAGGGTGCGGTGGCCAGGGCGGGGGACCTCGCGGTCCTGCTGGTCGGAGAGATCCCGGACGACGGCGGCCCGGAGGCCGTCCTGCGGCTCTACCGCGACCTGGGGCCCTGGGCCTTCAGCGAGCTGGCGGGGCGCTTCGCGGCCGTCGTCGTCCACGGGGCCGGTGAGCGGGTGACGGTCAGCGTCGACCACGCCGCGACGGTCCCGCTCTACGTCGTCCACACCTGGGACGGGGACGTCGAGGTCGCGACCGAGGCCAAGGTCCTCGCCCGGCTCGGCGACCGGGGCCGCCCGCTGCCGGGGACCGACGAGGTCCCCGGCCTGCGGGGCGTGCGTCGCCTCCGGGCCGGCACGTGCCTCACGGTGCAGGCCTCTGGCCACTCGCGGGCGCGCGACACCTGGACCGTCCCGGCCCACCGCGAACGGGTCGACCCCGACGCGGCCGTCGCGGAGGTCCGCGAGGTCCTGGAGCGGGCCGTCGCGTGGCAGGTGCGGGAGCCGATGACCACGGTCCTGTCCGGCGGCATCGACTCCAGCGCCGTGGCCGCCACGGTGCGGGGCCACGCAGGCCACGTCACGACGGTGACGATGGGGACCGACCGGTCCGACGAGTTCGCCCCGGCATCCCTCGTCGCACGTCACCTCGGGGCGCAGCACACGGAGGTGTCGACGACGATCGACTCCGTCCTGGCCGAGCTCCCCTTCGTCGTCGCGCTCACCGAGTGCGCCGACCCGGCGGTCAACGAGTACCTGCTCCCCCTCGCCCGCCTGTACCGCGAGCTGCCCACCGGCTCCCGGGTCATGACCGGCTACGGCGCCGACATCCCGCTCGGCGGCATGCACCGCGGCCAGGCCGACATGGCCCTGGAGGAGCTGATCGTCGACGACATGTCGACCTTCGACGGGTTGAACGAGCTGTCGCCCAACCTCGGCAGCCACCTCGGCCTGTGGACCAGCCACCCGTACTGGGACCGGGCCGTCCTCCAGCGCCTCACGACCCTCGCCGCGGGACTCAAGCGACGCGACGGGATCGACAAGTGGGTCCTGCGTCGGGCGTTCGCCGACGCACTGCCCGCCGAGACGGTCCGCCGCCCCAAGCTCGGGATCCACGAGGGCTCCGGCACGACGAGCTACTGGTCCGAGGTGCTCCTCGGCCGGGGGGTCGCCGCGGGCCGGGTCCAGGCGGCCAAGGCCCGGATCTCCCGGGACATCTACGACCTCGTGGTCGTCGGCGGGCAGGAGCCGGGGGCCGTCGACCTCGAGGCGGTCACCGGCGCCGCCGCGGCGCGCGAGGAGCTCACGGGATGAGCCCCGCACCGCTGGCCGACTACTCCGCGCTGGAGGGGAGGTCCATCGCCGTCGTCGAGCACATGCTGCACCACCCGTACGTGCTCGGCGTGCGCCAGGCGCAGCAGGCCGGAGCCCGCATCACCCTCCTCATGCAGGACGTGGACTGGTACTCGCACGGCCGCCCCTGGGCGGAGGCGCCGCTGGCGCTCGTCGACGACGTGATCTGCGCCGACACGACCGACGTCGACGCGGTGCTCGCGGCCGTCACCGACGCCGACGGCCGGCCACGGTTCGACGCGGTGACGTCCTTCTCCGACTACCACACCGAGGTGGCGGCGACCGTGGCCCAGCGGCTCGGCCTGCCCGGGCCGAGCCCGGACGCGCTGCGACGGGCGAACCACAAGCACCTGCTGCGCCGAGCCTTCGGTGACGACGAGGGCAACCTCCGGCATGCACTCGTCGGGGACCTCGACGCGGCCCGGAAGGCGGCGGCCGACCTCGGCTACCCGGTCATCGCCAAGCCGCCGGCCGAGGCGATCAGCTACGGCGTCCGCCGGTGCGACGACGACGACGAGCTGACGGCCGCCGTGGCGGAGCTGTCCGGCTACACGAGCAGCCTGCGGGGTCAGCCGCGCACCGGGGAGGTCCTCCTCGAGGAGTACGTCGAGGGCGTCGAGGTCAGCGTGGAGTCGATGTCGTTCGGCGGCACGACCCACATCTACGGGGTCACGTCCAAGGACCTCTTCGGGGACCCGTACTACATCGAGTGCGGGCACACCTTCCCGGTGCCGCTGTCCGAGGAGTCCCGCGCCGAGCTCTACGGCGTGGTCCGGCGGGCCCTGGCGAGCATCGGCTACGACTACGGGCCCTGCCACACCGAGGTCCGCCTCACCGACCGCGGCTGGCGACTCATCGAGGCCAACCCGCGCACCCCGTCGAGCTGCATGACGATGCTCGTCACCGACGTCACCGGTCGCAGCCCGATCCTCGACGCGTGGCTGCTCGCCGTCGGTGAGGTCCCCGACGTGGCGCCCGTGACGTGGACCGGCGGGGCGGCGGTCCGGATGCTCTACCCGCAGGCCACCGGTCCGCTCCAGCGGGTCGACGGGGTCGAGGACGCGGCCGCCGACCCGGGCGTCCAGGTCCTCCTCCACGTCCACGAGGGCGAGGAGCTGATGGCCCGGATGGACAACTCGTCGTGCGTCGGCTTCACGTACGCGACCGCCGAGGACCCGGCGACGGCTGCGGCGATCGCCGACGCCGCCGCCGCCAAGCTGACCTTCGTGGGGGCGTGAGCATGTACGCCCGGCAGCAGACCACCTCCTCACCGCGGTACGCCCAGGTCGCGACCTTCATGCGCCTCCCGCTCGAGCTCGCGCCCGCCGACCGCGACGCCGTCGTCGTCGGGGCGCCCTACGACGGCGGCACCAGCTACCGGCCCGGTGCCCGCCTGGCTCCGCGCCAGATCCGCCACGAGTCCTGCCTCCTGCACGGCGTCGGCATCGACCGCGGTCCGGGGGTGTTCGACCTGCTCGACGTCGTCGACGGCGGTGACATCGACCTCAGCCCGTTCGACATGCAGCTCGCCATCGACGAGGCCACCCGGGCACTGACCCGGCTGGTCGCCGACAACGGGGCCGTGCTCATGCTCGGCGGCGACCACTCCCTCACCCTGCCGGCGATGCGCGCCGCGGCGGCGAAGCACGGACCGCTCGCGGTGCTCCACCTCGACGCCCACTCCGACACCAACGAGCCCGTGTACGGCGGCCTGCACCACCACGGGACCCCGTTCCGGTGGGGACTGGACGAGGGCGTCATCGCGCCCGGGGCGCTGGTGCAGGTCGGGATCCGCGGCCACAACCCGGCGCCGGACTCCCTCGACTGGGTCCGGGCGCGCGGCGGCCGGGTCGTGCGCGCCGACGAGGTCGAGGGCCGCGCCGAGGTGGACGCCCTCGCCGCCGAGATCGCCGAGCAGCTGGCCGGCCGGCCGCTGTACGTCTCGGTCGACATCGACGTCCTCGACCCCGCGTTCGCTCCCGGCACCGGCACCCCCGCTCCCGGCGGCCTGACCAGCCGCGAGGTGCTGCGGCTGCTCCACGTCGTCGGCGACCTCGACCCCGTCGGCTTCGACGTCATGGAGGTCTGCCCTCCGTACGACGTCGGAGGCGTGACCTCGCTCGTCGCCGCCGAGATCGGTGCCGAGCTGCTCTACCAGTACGCCCGGTCCCGACCCGGGCTCCCGCCACACCCCGACCGCACCACAGGAGGAACCCCGATGACCACTTCCGTGACCGAGCAGCCGATCGTCGACGTGTCGGGGGAGGAGTCGGCGCTGCACGCCCTGCGTACCGAGCTGCCCGAGGTGCCGCGCGCCGACCTCCACGGGTACCTCGAGCGGGCCGTCGACGGCGCCGAACGGCTCCCCGACGCGCTCGCCGCGCAGCTCGACGACTTCCGGGAGCACGGGAACCAGGAGGGCTACCTCCTCCTCACCGGCCTGCCGCAGGACCCCGACCTGCCGACGACCCCGACGAGCACCCCGGCGCCCGCGGAGCGGTCGCTCATCGCGGGCGAGGCCTGGCTGGCGCTCGTGGGCGGCCGGCTCGGTCTCGCCACCGGCTACGAGGAGCTGCGCTCGGGCACCGTCTACCACGACGTCTACCCCTCACCGGGAGCGCACTACCTGTCCTCGGAGACCTCCGAGACGCTCCTGGAGTTCCACACCGAGATGGCCTACCACCGGCTCCAGCCGCGGTTCGTCATGCTCGCCTGCTCGCGCGCCGACCACGAGGGCAAGGCCGCGACCCTCGTCGCCTCGATCCGCAACGCCCTGCCGCTGATGTCCCGGGAGGCCGTCGACGTGCTCTTCGAGAGCCCGATGCCGTGCAACCTCGACGTCGCCTTCCGCGGTGGCGAGGACCCGGGCCCGCAGGCGCAGGTCACGGTGCTCTACGGCGACCGCGAGGACCCGTTCCTCGGGTACGACCGCGAGCTCCTCGCGCCGCACGACGAGGCGCACACCCGGGCCCTGGAGGAACTGTCGACCGCCCTCGACGACGTGACCCGCAGCGTCCAGCTCCACCCGGGGCAGCTCCTCGTCGTCGACAACTACCGCACGACGCACGCCCGCACGCCGTTCACTCCGCGCTGGGACGGGGCCGACCGCTGGCTGCACCGGATGTACATCCGGACCCGCGACCTCGTGCCCGGCGGCGCGCGGTCCGGCGACGTCGTCGCCTTCGTCCCGCGCTGACGTGGGCCAGCGGGTCGAGGAGGTCTCGGTCGAGGAGGCGTGCCGGGCAGGGTGGGACGACCTGCTCACGGCCGAGGACGGCTTCCAGCAGTCGGGCTGGCTCCGGATGCAGGAGCGGATGCTCGGCGACCGGCTGCGCGTCCTGTGCCTGTGGGACGGGCCCGACCTGGCAGCCGGGCTCGTCACCGTCGACACCGACGCGGCGAGCCCGTGGACGATGGCGCGACCGGACCTGCTGCTGGGCGTGGCCCCCGAGGACTCGCTTCCCGCCCTGAGCTGCGGGGGGCGGCACCTCGGCAACACCCGGGGGCTGGTCCGTGCCGCGCGCGACGTCGCGATCCTGGACCCGCTCCTCGCCGAGGTCGCGGCCCGCGCCGAGGCCGGCGCGGACCGGTGCGTCTTCTTCCCGCACGTCCGGGACGACGACCCGTTCGCCGCCCGCCTCGCCGCCGCCGGCTTCGCGAGGTCCGCGGTGGACCCGTACTGCGTCCTGCCCGTCGCGGGCACGTTCGAGGACTACCTGTCGCGGCTCAGCCAGAGCAGGCGCCGCGGCATCCGCCGCGACCGGCGCGAGGTGCGGGACGCCGGGTTCGTCCTGGACCTCGTCGCGCTCGCCGACTGCGACCTCGACCGGCTGGCCGAGCTGGACGTCGCGTTGCTCCGCAAGCACGGCAACGACGCGAGTGTGCGGCAGAGCCGGGCCGTGCTCGAGGGGCTCGCGCACGGCCCGGACGTGCTCGTCACGACGGCCTCCCGGGACGGCGTCGTCTGCGGGTTCGGGGTCATGGTCGAGCACGAGCGCCGGGGGTCGCGGCAGTGGTTCGGCAACCGCGCCGGCTTCGACTACGAGCGCCAGGGCGAGGTCCCGCTGTACTTCGAGGTGCTCTTCTACTCGCCGTACGAGTGGGCCGCCGAGCGCGGGGTCGACGCGATCCACGTCGGGATGGGCAGCACGGGTGCGAAGGTGGGCCGGGGCGCGGTCGCGCACCCGCAGTCGTCCTGGGTGCGGTGGACGGCCGCATGAGCATCGCGACCCGGGACGCCGCGGTCGGGGGGGTGCACCGCCCGTCGACGCGCCGCGGGGGAGTGGCGCGGATGGGGTCCGCGGCCGGTGTCGACTCGCTCGACCCCGCGCGCACCTACTACATCTGGGTCAGCCTCCTCCAGCGGATGCTGAGCCGGACCCCGATGGCCTACCCGTCCGGCCCGGGTCCCGCGTCGCGAGCGCCCGTGCCCGACCTCCTCGTCGCACCGCCGGCCACCACGGACCGGCGGGTCTGGACCCTGACGCTGCGGAGCGGGGTCGCCTACGACGACGGGACGCCGGTGACCGCCGGTCATCTCCGGCACGCGATCGAGCGCACCTACGACCCGGGCGTCACCGGTGGCCTGCGCACCATCCACGCCCTCCTCCCCGGAGCCCGGGACTACCGCGGGCCGGCGGCCGGGGAGCACCTCGAGTGCCTGCGGGTCGAGGACCCGCGGACCCTGACCGTGACGCTCGCGGCACCGTTCGCGGACTTCGCCCACGTCCTCGCCCAGCCGGCACTGGCACCCGTCCCACCGGAACGGGACACCTTCGCGGGGTACGAAGGCTCCCCGGCCTGGTCGGGGCCCTACCGGGTCACCCGGCACGACGCGGGTCGCGTCCTGGAGCTGCGCCGGAACCCGGCCTGGGACCCCAGCAGCGACCCCGTCCGCCCCGCGCTCCTCGACGGTGTCGACGTCCGTCTCGGGCTGGAGCACCACGAGGTCGACGAGGCGGTGCTGCGGGGCGAGCTCGACCTCAGCGTCGAGGGGCGCGGCGTCCAGCTCGCGACCCAGGAGTGGCTGGCCCGCGACGCCCGCCTCATGGACCGGGTCGACAACCCGGCCACCGGGTTCCTGCAGTTCGTCTCGATCCACCCGTTCGTCGAGCCCTTCGACTGCGTCCACGTCCGCCGGGCGATCCAGCACGCCGTGGACCGGGTCGACCTCCAGCGGGCGCGCGGCGGCCCGGCCCTCGGCGGGGACATCGCGACCGAGCTGTTCCCCCCGACCTTCGCCGCGCACCGGCCATGGGCCCGCTACGGCACCGGCCCCGACCAGCGCGGCGACCTCGACGCGGCGCGGGCGGAGCTGGCGCGGTCGCGGCACCGTGGCCCGCTCCGCGGACGGATCGCCGCCCAACGCGGCAAGTTCCACGATGTCGCCGAGTCGCTGGCCGCCTCGGTGGCGCGGGTGGGCATCGAGCTGGAGGTCGTCGACCTCGACATCGCGACCTACTTCTCGCAGGGCGTCGGTCACCCGCGGACGCTGCGGGAGAACGGGCTCGGCCTCGCGGTCACCGACTGGGGTGCCGACTACCCGACCGAGCACGGCTTCCTGACCCCCCTCGTCGACGGGCGGATGATCCGGCGCGACGGGGGGAACTGGAACCTCCCCGAGCTCGACGATCCCGAGATCCACCGCCTCGTCGACGAGGCCGTGGGCGGCGACGCACCAGCGGCGCTTGCTGCCTGGCGCGAGGTCGAGACCCGGGTGATGGAGCACGCGGTGCTCCTGCCGGTGGTCCACGACCGCACCGTGCACGTCCGCGGTCCGCGGCTCACCAATGTCTACGTCCATCCGGCGTTCGGGCTCTACGACGTCCACGCCCTCGGCCTCGAGGAGACCCCATGACCACGACCGGCAGGCCGACCCGGGTCCGGTGCGAGGAGCTCGGGACCGGCTCGCCGTGGCTCGGTGACTGGGTCCGGATGCGGGCCCTCGCCCACAGCGCCGACGGGCGCCTCGGGCCACCGGTGTGCGGGGTCGACGCCGCCGGCTCGCTCGCCGTCGACCCGCCCGGCGCCCGGGCCACCGACCTCGTCGCGACGAGTGACGGCGAACCGGTCGGCTGGGTCCGGGTCGTCGTGCCGGCCCCGGCCCAGGCACCCGCCGTCGTCGAGTCCCTCGTCGTGCACCCGCGGTGGCGGGGCCGGGGGGTCGGCCGACGGCTCGTCGACGCGGCGCTCGCGGTCGGCGCCGCGGCCGACCGCTCTGAGGTGCGGATCGCCGTCCCCGAGTCGCTGCTGCCCAGGGCCCGGGCCTGGGGCGCGACCGACCGCGACGGCTCGCGCCAGGTGCACCAGGTCCTCGAGGTGGGTGGCGACGCCGTCGCGCCGCCCGCGCCCGCCGTCCCCTCCGACGTCGAGGTCGCCTCGTGGCGTGCCGTCGCGGCCGCGCCGCTGGCCGAGGGGGTGTCCCGGCTGGACGGCCACGGGGACGTCGGCGTGCTGCGCGCCCTCGAGGGGATGCGTCGGCGCCGCGGGCGCACCGCGCAGCACACGGCGTTCCTCGACCGGCGGACCGGCGACGTGCTCGGGTACACCAGCATCTCGCTGCCGGCGTCCTCGCCGGCGGACCCGGAGCAGGGGATGACCGTGGTCGACCCGCGGGCCCGGGGCCGGGGGTACGGCGAGACCCTGAAGCGGCTCAACACGGCGGCCCTGCTCCGCGAACGGCCGTGGGCACAGCGGGTGTGGACCGCCAACGACGAGGACAACACCGCGATGGCATCGTTGAACCATCGCCTCGGCTTCCGGCCGTGGCAGTACCGACACGTTCTGGGATGGAGTCTCTGACCATGGCCCTCGAGCACGACTTCGTCGTCCACACCGGTGCCGCCGGGGTCGTGGCCGACGGCCGGGACGACCTCACCGTCATCGTCGGACCCGAGGGGACGACGAGCGCGCTGATGATGACCCGTTCCCGCACCGCCGGCCCGTGTGTGACCCTGAGCCGGCAGGCCCGGGTGGGCGGCGTCCGCGGGGTCGTGGTCCTGGCGCGCAACGCCAACGTCGCCACCGGCGAGCAGGGCTACCAGGATGCCGTCGAGGTCCGCGACACGGTGGCCGCCGCGGTCGGCGCAGCCCCCGAGGAGCTGGTCGTCTGCTCGACGGGGGTCATCGGCCGCAGGTACCCCATGGAGGCGATCCGTGCGCACCTCGCCTCGCTCACCTGGCCCCCACAGGGCACCCTCGCCGACGCCGCGGCGGCGATCATGACGACCGACACCCGGCCCAAGCTGCGGGTGGCCGCCGCCGACGGCTTCGAGGTCGTGGGCATCGCCAAGGGCGTCGGCATGATCGAGCCCGACATGGCGACGATGCTGTCGTTCGTCGTCACCGACGCCCGGGTGGGTCAGGACGACCTCGACGCGGTGTGGCGGCGGGTGGTCGAGCGCACGTACAACTCGGTGTCCATCGACACCGACACGTCGACGAGTGACACGGCGCTGCTCATGGCGAGCGGCTCGGCGGGCGAGGTGGACCTCGAGACGCTGGAGGAGGCCCTCCTCGAGGTCTGCACCGGCCTCGTCCGCGACATCGCCTCGGACGGCGAGGGGGCGAGCACCCTCATCACGTGCACCGTCTCGGGTGCGTCGTCGCCGGCCCAGGCCCGCACGGTCGGCAAGGCCGTCGTCAACTCACCGCTCGTCAAGACGATGGTCCACGGGGCCGACCCGAACTGGGGTCGGGTCGTCATGGCCGTCGGGAAGTGCGTCGACGAGCCCGGCATCACGACCGAGGCGCTGACGGTCTCGTTCGGCGGCCGGGAGGTGTTCCCCGCGGAGGCCGGTGACGCGGTGCTCAGGGCGGTGGAGGAGCACCTGCGTGGTGACGAGGTGCTGATCGGCGTCGGCCTCGGCCTAGGCGCGCACGCCTGGACCGTGTACGGCTGCGACCTGACGGAGGGCTATGTCCGGACGAACGCCGACTACACCACGTGACCCCTGCCCGGGCCGACCGGGGGCGCCCGGCCCCGGTCGACCGAGGGTGACCGTCGGCAGGGCGGCCGAGACGTTCGCGTGGAACCGGGCGAGCGCCGCGTCGACGCGTTCGAGCATCGCCGAGGCCTCGGCCGTCAGGGTGGAGCCGGTGGCGGTGCGCACCACGAGATGCGTCCCGACCCGGTCCTCGAGCTTGCGCAGGCGTCGGGTGAGCGCCGGCTGGGTGAGGCAGAGCTCGCTCGCGGCACGGTTGAGGCTGCCGTGCCGGTCGATGGCCCGGAGGGCCGTGACGTCGTCGAGCCCGAGCGACCGCACGTGCGCGCGGGCGGGTGGCGTCGGGGACGCGTCGAGCACCGGAGGCCGGAACATCCGGCGGGACCGGTCACGGAACATCGCCTGGACCTCGGGGAGCCTGCCCCGGACATCGCAGCGCCGGTCGGTGTAGAGCACGGCGCGCCGGCTGGCGCCCTCCGGCCGGACCCGGGTCAGCCCCAGCCCGTCGTACCCGGGGCAGTGTGAGGCGGTGACCAGGCCGGTGGCCCGACCGGACAGGATGAGGATGCGGTGAGCCTGTCGGCTCTCCACGACCCGCACCCGCGCCGAGTCCGCCGCGAGCCCCAGCACCGACTCGAACAGGTCCACCTGGCAGGCGGTCGTGACCCACACGAGGTCGTCGGGGAGGTCCGCGACGCGGGTGGCCGTGGCAGGCACGTCCTGGCCCACGACCCAGAGGTCCTCCTCGAACAGGGGGACCCGCACCGCGTCCCGGGCCGGGCGCACCCCGTCGGGCAGCTCCCACAGGGCCAGCGCGTCGGCGTACCCGCCGTCGAAGAGCTCGACCGCGTGCGCGCCGTCGGTGGCCGTGACGTCGATGACCAGCGGCGGGTCGAGGCGGGCCAGCGGGTCGATGTCCAGGTCGCACTCGAGGGACGAGGCGATGCGGACCGAGTGGTGGCCCTCGTCGGTCATCTCGGCGTTCGTCTCGAGCCAGCCGTGGAGGTCCAGTGACGCCCGCAGCAGCACGCGCCCGTGGGCGGTGAGCCCGGGGCCCCCCGACTCGTCCGCGACGAGGCGGGTCCCGTTCTTGGCCTCGAGCCGCCGGATGAGCCGGAGAGCCGACGCGCGGGACAGGCCGGCTGCGAGGGCGGCGGCGCGCAGGCTGCGGCGTCGAAGCACGGCGGAGAGCAGCGAGCACTCGGCGACGGTCAGCGCGTCCATGGTGTCCCTTCGGTGAAAGAAACCGTCCGTTCGGTCGGTTCCGTAGTAGCGTAGGTGCCGATTTCCCACACCGCGAACTGAGAGGACGTGAATTTTTTGCGCCGTGACGGACCGTCCCGCGAACGGGGCCTGTCCCGGGTCGCTGCGCTGCTGGTCAGCGCCGTGGTGCTCACCGCGCTCGGCGGCGGGATCTGGTGGTGGCAGGACCGGCGGCAGGCCGCGGTGCGCGCGGCGACGGCCTACGCCGTCGCGGCCGCCGCGGCCCTGGCGCAGGGTGAGCTTCCACCCGGCGTCGACGCCGAGGACCGCTCCGCCGCGCAGGAGACCCTGGACCGGGTCCTGAGCGGGATGGGTGACCTCGAGCACCGGGTCGAGGTGAGCGCGGTGGCGCTCGAGGACGGCGAGAGCTCGGGGCGGGTCGTGCTCTCGCACGCCTGGCGCATCCAGCAGGACAAGGACCCGTGGACGTACGAGACCACGCTGCCGATCGAGCGCCGAGGCCAGGCCTGGCGCGGCCGGTGGTCGACACCGGTCGTGGCCGAGGGGCTCGAGACGGGTGAGCGGATCCGGGCCGTGCGTCTCGACGCCGAGCGCGCGGACGTCCTCGGTGACGGGGACACGCCGTTGGTCGCGATGCGTGAGGTGGGGCGCATCGGCATCGACCGCAGTGAGGTACCGGACGCCACCGAGGCGGCGCGCAGCGCCGAGCAGCTGGCCGACCTGGTCGACATCGACGCGACGGCGTACGCGGCACGGGTCGAGGGGGCCGGGCCGCAGGCGTTCGTCGAGGCGATCACCTACCGGGTCCAGGCTCCGGAGCTGCTCGAGGTCGAGAACGGGATGGCCGACATCCACGGGGCGCGGGTGGTCGGCGGCGAGCTGCCCCTGGCGCCCACGTCCTCGTTCGCACGCCCCGTGCTCGGGGCGTCCGGTCCGGCGACGGCCGAGATCATCGAGAAGTCCGAGGGCCGGGTACGAGCCGGCGACCTCGTCGGGCTCAGCGGGCTCCAGGCCACCTACGACGAGTCCCTGGCCGGCACGGCCGGGTACGCGGTCGAGGCGGTCGACCTCGACACCGAGGAGGTCCGACGCATGCACGAGGTCGCCGCGACGGACGGCATCCCGCTGCGGACCACGCTGGGCGAGGCGCACCAGCTCGCCGCGGAGGCGGCCCTCGAGGACGTCGAGCCGGCCAGCGCCGTCGTCGCGATCCGGCCCTCGGACGGGCACGTCCTCGCGGCGGCCAGCGGGCCCGGGAGTCAGGGGTACTCGACGGCGACGCTCGGGCAGTACGCGCCCGGGTCCACCTTCAAGTCGGTGTCCGCGCTCGCGCTGCTCCGCTCCGGCCTCACCGAGCGGAGCATCGTCGACTGCCCCCCGACCACGGTCGTCGACGGTCGGACCTTCAAGAACTTCGACGACTACCCGCCCGACCGTCTCGGGCGGATCTCGCTGCGCACCGTCGTCGCCAACTCGTGCAACACGGGCCTCATGGGGCAGCGGGATCGCCTCGAGGCCGCATCGCTGCCCGACGCGGCCGCCGCACTGGGCCTGACGGCTGAGCCGGCGCTCGGTGTGCCGGCCGCTCTCGGCAGCGTCCCGGAGCCGGGGAGCGACGTCGAGACCGCCGCCTCGATGATCGGTCAGGGCAAGGTGCTGTCCACTCCGCTCGGGATGGCCACGGTCGCTGCGAGCCTGGAGCGCGGGGCCCCGGTGTCGCCGGTGCTCGTGCGCCCCGACGGCCCGGCGCCGGCGGCGCCCGCCCCCAGCCTCACCGAGGCGGAGCACACCCAGATGCTCGACATGCTGCGCGCCGTGGTCACCGAGGGCGGTGCCCGCTTCCTCGCCGACGTCCCCGGCGAGCCCGTCCTCGCCAAGACCGGCACCGCCGAGTTCGGCGAACCCTCCGGCGACGGCTCCCTCGCGACCCACGCCTGGATGATCGGGATCCAGGGCGACCTCGCCGTCGCCGTCTTCGTCGAACGGGGCAGCGGGGGCGGCAGCGTCGCCGGCCCGGTGCTGCGCGACTTCCTGGTCCGCGTCGCCGACACCACCTGACCCGGGGGGCCGTGGTCAACGCGGCGCGGCGCCGCCCTTGCGCGTGCGGTCGCGCATCGGCAGGCCGTCCGGGTCCCGCCGCTCGGCGAGGAGGGCCAGGCGCCGGAGCGTCTCGGTGTTGCGAGCCTGGATGGCCGCCTGCCGCAGGGGCGTCGGGACCAGGCGCCCCGGCCCGCTGTCGGCGTCCTCGCGGATCTCGACGAGGCACGAGGCGCCCTCGTCGTGGAGGTCGATGAGGACCTGCGCCTCACCGAACGGCCAGCCCTTGGCCCGCAGCATCAGCCGGCGCCGGGGCTCGCACTCCTCGACCCGGGTCTCGTCGGACAGCAGGAACGGCCAGACCCCGACGCTGTGCTCGATCCGGGCGTCGGGAGCCGGCCAGGTGTCCGCGACCGACCGGACCCGCGCAGCCCCGACGACCCAGGTCGGGTAGCTCCAGCCGTCGGCGAGGACCGACCAGACGTCCGCGGACGAGGCCTCGACGAGGCGACGGACGGCGGGGCGATCGGCAGCAGTCGGCGTCATGGCGGTCCGGTACCCCGCGGGCAGGGTGAGGAAACGAGAAACCGCCCGGGCCGTCGGAGACCCCGACGCCCCGCACGCGTGGCGGGGGTGGGCGTGGGGTAGAAGAGTTCGTACCGACTGACCGCTTCGAGGAGGAGCCCCGATGACGACCCAGATCCCCGCCCAGTCCCAGCAGTGGCCGGGCCGCACCGACGATCTCCGCCCGTCCCCCGACCACGGCGAGGAGTCCTGGGTGGGCCGGGACCGGCTGGTGGGCAAGCGCGTCCTCGTGACCGGGGGCGACTCGGGCATCGGGCGAGCCGTCGCCCTGACCTTCGCGCGGGAGGGCGCCCAGGTCGTCCTCACCCATCTCCCGGAGGAGACGGACGACGCGCGCGCCACCGTCCACCTCGTGGAGGCCGCAGGGGGACGCGCGGTGGCGGTCCCGGCCGACCTGCGCACCCACGACGCCGTGCTCGAGGTCTGCGACCGGACCCGATCCGAGCTGGGTGGGCTCGACGTCCTCGTGTGCAACGCCGCGTACCAGATGACCCACGACCTCCTCGAGGACTTCCCGCCGGAGCAGGTCGAGCGGACGTTCGCGACGAACGTGTTCTCGACGTTCTGGCTCGTCCGTGAGCTCGCCGGAGATCTCGAGGAGTCCGGCGGCAACGTCGTCGTGACCACGTCGATCCAGGCGTACCAGCCCTCGGACCACCTGCTCGACTACGCCGCGACCAAGGCCGCCCTGAACAACCTCGTCGCCAACCTGGCACAGGAGCTCGGGTCCCGCGGTGTGCGGGTGAACGCGGTGGCGCCAGGCCCGATCTGGACGCCCCTCATCCCGGCGACGATGGCGCCGGAGAAGGTCGAGGGGTTCGGGTCCGACACCCCGCTCGGCCGGGTCGGCCAGCCCGTCGAGGTGGCGGCGGCCTTCGTGTTCCTCGCCTCCGACGAGGCGAGCTACGTCTCGGGCTCCGTGCTCGGCGTGACGGGTGGGAAGCCGGTGTTCTGACGCCGCCCGGCGGGCCCCGGGCTCAGCCCCCCGACTGGGGGCCGAGCCCGGTCGCCGTGGCGTCGGTCCGCCCCTTGAGCTCGACGAAGATGACATGGGTGTCGGTCTCGCCGATGTTCTCGCCGGAGTGCCGCTGAGCCGGGAGCCAGCCCGTGGTCCCCACCGCCATCTCCACGTCCCGGGTCTGCCCGTCCTGGCCGTGCAGGCGCCGGCGGAAGCCGCTCAGGGTGTACATGACGCTGTCGGGGTGGTCGTGGGCCGTCGTGCGATCGCCGGGGTGGTCGAGATAGTCCAGCACCCGGACGTGCTCGTTCTCGAACACCACGCGGTACTTGTCGGGGTCGGTGTGCGCCGGGTCGTCCGCCATCGGGCTCTCCTGAGGTCGTCGCGGTCTCCGCACTGGAGAGTCGCTGTGCGACGCGATGATCCTCCGCTCGCCGCGGGATCTGTCAAGAGCAGGGCATCGCGTGACGGAGGACCAGGCGCCATCGGATCGTTGGGTGCACGGACGGTGCACGAGTCGAGGACGAAGAAGGCCCCTGACCTGCATGTCTGCAGGTCAGGGGCCTTCCCCTCACTGTCGGGGTGACAGGATTTGAACCTGCGGCCTCGTCGTCCCGAACGACGCGCGCTACCAAGCTGCGCCACACCCCGTGGCATGTCGCCGGACCCGGGGTCACGGCGACACCCGAGGATAGCCGACCACCCGGACCTGCCCGAAATCGGGTCATGGCTCCGGCAGCGGCCGTGTCCCGCGGGGTCAGTGGTCGCGGGAGACGAGAGTGAGCAGCGTGGCCTCGGGGCGGCAGGCGAAGCGCACCGGGGCGTACGGCGAGGTGCCCAGCCCGGCCGACACATGGAGCCAGGCAGCGTCATCCGGGGCCTGTGAGGACGGGCGGACCCCACCGCGGCGTCCGGCCGACCCGGCCCCCGGCCACCACCGTGACAGCCCCTTGGCCCGCCGGGTGTCCAGGTCGCAGTTCGTCACGAGGGCGCCGTAGAACGGCACGGCGAGCTGGCCGCCGTGGGTGTGGCCGGCGAGGACGAGTCCGGCGCCGTCGGCCGTCATCGCGTCGAGGATGCGCTGGTAGGGGGCATGGACCAGGCCCATCGTCAGCGCGACGTCCGCACGGGCCGGACCGGCGACGTCGTCGTACCGGTCGAAGTCGACGTGCGGGTCGTCGACGCCGACGAGCTCGACCTCGTGCTCGCCCATCGTCACCACGGTCCGGGCGTTGTCGAGGTCCGCCCAGCCGCCGCGCCGCAGGCCTGCGACGAGCTCGCCCACCGGCAGGTCGCCGCGGGTCTTCGGGGCGAGGGCGTAGTTCGGTGTCAGGTACCGCGCCGGGTTCTTCGGGACCGGCGCGAAGTAGTCGTTGGACCCCAGGACGAAGGCACCGGGGAACTCGAACAGCGGCTCCATCGCCCGCAGCAGCGGCGGGACCGCGTCGACGTGCGCCAGGTTGTCACCCGAGTTGACGACGAAGTCGGGGCGCAGCGCGGCGAGGGAGCGCACCCACTCGATCTTCTTGCGCTGGCCGGGGGTCAGGTGCAGGTCGGACACCTGGAGGATCCGGACCGGCGCCGAGCCGGGCGGCAGCACCGGGACGGCGAAGCGCCGCAGCGTGAACCAGGTGCGCTCGACCAGGCCCGCGTACGCGACCCCGGCCACCCCCGCACCGAGGACCACGCCCACGGTGCGCAGGGCGCTGCGGGCGACGGGGTCCATCCGCACATCCTCGCAAACACCGCGGCTCGAATCCCCGGTGCCCCGCTCGGGCGCAGGGTGGGAGACTGCCCCCATGACCGAGACGAGCCTGAAGGACCAGCTCCAGCACGACCTGCACGACGCGATGCGCGCCCGTGACAAGGTGCGCTCCGGCACGCTCCGGATGACGCTGACGTCGGTGACGACCGCCGAGGTCGCCGGCGACGAGGCGCGGTCGCTCCCCGACGAGGAGGTCCTCAAGGTCATCGCCAAGGAGGCGAAGAAGCGGCGCGAGTCGGCGACCGCGTACCGCGACGCCGGGCGCGACGAGCTGGCCGAGATCGAGGAGGCCGAGCTCGTCATCCTCGAGGGCTACCTGCCGGCGCAGCTGGACGACGCGGAGCTGGCCGCCATCGTCGAGCGGGCGGTCGCGTCCACCGGCGCGAGCGGGATGGCCGCCATGGGCCGGGTCATGCAGGCCGCCCAGGTCGAGGTCGCGGGCCGGGCCGACGGCGGGCGGGTCGCCGCCCTCGTCAGAGCGGCACTCGCGGGTGGCTGACCGTCGGCGCTAGTCCTTCTTGGGTGGCGGGGTCTTCTTCGTCTTCGTCGGCTTCGGCTGCGACGTGGTCTTCGTGGCCGAGTTGGACACCGACTGGCCGGAGGAGATGAGCAGCCCGATGTCGGACCCGGCGAGCGCCTGCTTGGACGGGGTGGTCCCGCCGACGGTCCCCCGGGGCGCGCTGCTCTGGATGTAGCCCGCCACGTAGCTGGTGAAGCCCGCCGCCTTGAGGATGGCCGCCGCGGAGTCGGGGTTGCGGGCGTACACGTTGGGCAGGTTCTCGAGGTTGCCCCGCTTCACCTTGGCGCTCGGAGCGGGGAAGTCCTTGGCGGGGAGGTCGGCGGTGACGCGCTTCATGATCGCCGCCCACACGGGTGCGGAGACCGTGCCGCCGAAGACGTCCCGGAAGCAGCCGTAGTCGCCGAAGCACTTGCCGTTGAGCGAGTAGAACGTGCCGTTCTTGTCGGCGACCTTGACGTTGCCGATCCACACCGCCGTCGAGACCTGCGGGGTGAACCCGACGAACCAGCCCTGGTTGTGCTTCTCGGTCGTGCCGGTCTTCCCGGCCGCCGGACGCTGGTCGACGTTCCAGAGACCGCTGGCGGTGCCGCCCGAGCGCAGGGTCCCCTTGAGGAGGTACGCCGCGCCGTCGGCGGCATCCTTGGAGATGACCTGCTTGCACTCGGCGGCCGGGACCTTGATCTCCTTCTTGTCCGGCGTCGTGATCGAGACGATCGGGTTGGGCTCGCAGTACTTGCCGCTGGCCGCGATGGTCGCGAAGGCGCTGGCGATGCTCAGCGGCGTCGTGGTGCCCGACCCGAGGGTGACGTTCGAGATCGTCGCCTCGATGGGCTCGCCGTCGCCCTGGCGCAGGCCCATCTTCGTCATCGTCTTCTGGACGTTGCACGGGCCGACGTCGATGGAGAGCTGGGCGGCCCAGGTGTTGATGGACTTCGAGATCCCCTCGGCCAGCGTCATCTGCCGACCGCCGATCGCGTAGTCGTTCTTGACCTCCCACGGGTCGCTGGCGCCGCACTTGACGCCGAGGACGTCAGGGCCGTCGAAGGTGTGGGGTGTCTTCGCGTCCGCGAACGGGACCTGCATCGTCGCGTTGAGGGGCATGCCCTGCTCGAGAGCGGTGACGAGCCCGAAGATCTTGGCGGTGGAGCCGAACTGGTACCCGTAGGGGCCGCCGCCGTACACCTTGGGGACGTTGACGTTGGTCTGGTCCTTGTCGAAGTCGGCGGCCTGCGCCATCGCGAGGATCTTGCCGGTGCCCGGCTCGACGATGGTCACGGCGCCGCCGAGGTTGCTCTTGTTGCCGACCGGGACGGCCTTCTCGATCTCCTGCTGGGCGGCCTTCTGCATCGAGGAGTCCAGCGAGGTGCGGATCGTCAGGCCGCCCTGGTTGATGCGCTTGAGGCGCTCCTCCGGGGTCTTGCCGAGCGCCGCCATCTCGGGGGCCTTCTGGAGGTAGGCCATGACGTAGGCGCAGTAGTACGGCTGCGACGAGCGGTGGCACACCCCCTTGACGGGCTTCTTCTTGATCATCTTCGCGACGTCGGTCTTCTTCGCCTTCGTGACGTCCTCGGCCGAGGCCATGCCGAGCGCCTGCATCCGGTTGAGGACGAGGTCGCGGCGGATCTGGGCCTGCTCGGGGTTGAGCACCGGGTTGTACGCCGTCGGCTGCTGCACGACCCCCGCGAGCAGCGCCGACTGCGCGAGGTTGAGCTTGTTGGCGTGGACTCCGAAGTAGTTCAGGGCCGCCGCCTCGACGCCGTAGGCCTGGTCGCCGTAGTACACGAGGTTGAGGTAGCCCTCGAGGATCTGGTCCTTGGTGTAGTTCTCCTCGACGTTGATCGCGTACTTGAGCTCCTGGACCTTGCGCGCGTAGGACTTCTGGACGGCGGCCTTGGCCGCCTCCTCGTCCCCGCGGCGCAGCGCGTTGTCCTGGAGCGTGATCTTCACGTACTGCTGGGTCAGGGTCGAGGCGCCCTGGACGTCGCCGCCCTGCACGTTGGAGACCATCGCCCGGGTGAAGCCGCGCAGGTCGAGCCCGCCGTGCTCGTAGAACCGCGCGTCCTCGATGGCGATCTGCGCGTTCCGCATCGTCTTCGAGATCTTCTTCAACGGGACGATGATGCGGTTCTCGTCGTACGGGTTGGCGATGAGCTTGCCGTCGGCGTCGAGGATCCGCGACTGCTGGGCCAGCGGAGAGACCGTGAAGTCGCTGGGAAGCTCGTTGAAGAAGTCGACGCCCCCCTTGGCCGCCTGGCCGCTCGCCCCGATCGCCGGGATGGCGATCCCGGCCATGAGGAGCCCGGTGACCGTGCTCAGGACCACGAAACCGAGAAGGAGCCTGAGCACGGCGGGGATGTTCTGGGCGCGACCGTCCATGCCCGAAAGGGTAACCCGGCCACCCCCGCATAGCAGATTCGGCAACGCCGGTCCTGGGCGGCCTGTCCGGACGAGGCGGCCCATCGTCCGTTCGGCCGCCCCGTCGACCGTTCGGCCAACGCCTCGACCGATTCGGACGATACCCGCTGGTCCCCGTCCTGCCTACGGTTTCAGTAGGTCCTCAACGACAGGCGAGGACACCGGAACGAACGGCGAAACGAGGTGGACATGAGCATCTCCCCGGAGGTGGCCCCGGTCGAGGGTCAGTGGGTTGCGGAATGGGCTCCGCTCGGCCGCTGCGCCGGCAGTGACCCGGACGCCCTGTTCGTCCAGGGCAAGGCCCAGCGCGCCGCCAAGGTCGTCTGCAAGGGCTGCCCGGTCGTGGCCGAGTGCCTGGCCGACGCCCTCGACAACCGCACCGAGTTCGGCGTCTGGGGAGGGATGACCGAGCGCGAGCGCCGGGCCCTCCTGCGTCGCCGTCCCGATATCAGGTCCTGGACCGCCCTGCTGTCCGCCGCCAAGGCGAACAGCGCCGAGGGTGCGATCGCCTGACCCCACAGCTCCCCGGAGGGGCCGACCACCCCCTGCAGCCAGTCGTGACAACCCCTGCAGTCACGAGTGGCACGGTCGGCCCCCCCGGGGCTTTTTCGTGGTCCGGGACCGGTCGGCACCGGCCGGGCGCGCCCGTCAGCCGGTGGCGAGAGCCTGCGCCACGCTCCGGAGTCCGTCGAGGTCGTGGATGTCGGTGGGGCTGGCCGGCACCGTCGAGACCGGGACCCCCGGGTGCGCGGCGACGAACCGCCGCACGTGCCCCTCGTGCCGGGAGGCGACCTCGGCGAGACCCGTGTGGAGGCGGAGCAGCGCCGCGGTGAGCCCCGGCGCCGGGCCGGTGCCGTCGACGTCCACGGCGCGGTCGTCCAGCTGTTCGGCCGCTGCCTCGGCCCGCGCCCCGCTGAGCCCGGGCGCGCCGAGCACCTGCATCCGGTTGACGACGACGCCCGCGAGCGGCATCCCCTCGGTCTCGAGCCGGTCGACGAAGTACGCGGCCTCGCGCAGGGCGTCCCGCTCGGGTGCGGCGACGACGACGAACGCCGTCGAGGCCTCCTTGAGCAGGGCGTAGGTGACATCCGCCCGCTCGCGGAACCCGCCGAACATCGTGTCGAGCGCGGCGACGAAGGTCTGCACATCGCTGAGGAACTGGCCGCCGAGCACCTTCGAGAGCGTCGTCGCCGCGAGGTTGGCCCCGAACGAGAAGACCTTCATGTAGGCGCGTCCGCCGGCCTTCGCGGGGGCCATGAGGAGGCGGATGAAGCGGCCGTCGAGGAAGGACCCCAGCCGCTTCGGAGCGTCGAGGAAGTCCAGCGCCGAGCGGGACGGCGGGGTGTCGACGATGACGAGGTCCCAGGTGCCCTCGCGGTCGGCCTGGGCCCGCAGCTGACCGAGCTTCTCCATCGCCATGTACTCCTGGGTGCCGGCGAACGAGCTGGAGACGGACTGGTAGAAGGGGTTCTCGAGGATCTGGGCGGCCTTGTCGGGCGTCGAGTGGGCGAGCACGACCTCGTCGAAGGTGCGCTTCATGTCGAGCATCATCGCGTCGAGGGACCCGCCGGCGTCGACGCCGACGGACCCCACGGGCCGCGGGGTGTTGTCGAGCTCGGAGAGCCCGAGGGACTGGGCCAGCCGGCGCGCGGGGTCGATGGTGAGGACGACGACGCGGCGGCCCGCCTCGGCCGCGCGCACCCCCAGGGCGGCGGCCGTCGTCGTCTTCCCGACCCCGCCGGACCCGCAGCACACGATGATGCCCGTCGCGGGGTCGGTCAGCAGCCGGTCGACGTCGAAGCGGGCCGGGGCGTCCCGCGTCATCAGCGGACCCCCTGCTCGACGAGCGCGTCGGCGAGCACGGAGACTCCGCCGTCCTCGACGCCGCCGGCGAGCGCGGGCAGCCGCAGGAGCGGGTGGCCGAGCGCCTCGACCTCGGTGGTCAGCTGACGTTCGAGGGCGAGGCGCTGCGCGTGCGCGCGCCCCTCGGCGAGGAGGCCGCCCACGGTGCGGGCGCCCGACCGGACCCCGACCGTCGCGAGGTCGGCGCGGACCTGCTCCTCGACCTCGTCGGCGTCGAGGTCGGTGCCGAGCACCGCGGGTGGCACGGTGTCGCGCACCTGGTTGACGACGAGGGCGCCGACCCCGAAGCCCTGCGCGGTGAGCTGCGCGACGGCGTCCGCCGTCTCCTGCACCGGCATCTCCTCGAGCAGGGTGACGACGTGGACCCGGCTCCGGGGGTCGTGGAGCATCCTGGTGATCGACTCGGCCTGGGAATGGATGGGCCCGACCCGGGCGAGGTCGGCGACCTGCTCGTTGACCCCGAGGAAGCGGGCGACCCGCCCGGTCGGTGGGGCGTCGAGCACGACCGCGTCCCAGGTGAGCGGGCCGTGACCGCGGCGTGCGCCGGTCGTGCGGCCCACCGCCTCGTACACCTTGCCGATGAGCAGCACGTCGCGCACGCCCGGCGCGATCGTCGTCGCGAAGTCGATGACGCCCATCTTCTCGAGGGCGCCCCCGGCTCTGCCGAGCTTGTAGAACGTCTGGAGGTACTCGAGCAGGGCTGCCGTGGCGTCGACGGACAGGCCCCACAGCTCCCCACCCGACGGGTCGTGCACGAGGCGGCGCTCCTCGATGCCGAGCGGGGGGACCTCGAAGGTCTGGCTGATGCCCTGGCGGCCCTCGACCTCGACGAGCAGGACCCGACGGCCCTGGCGGGCCAAGGCGAGACCGAGCGCACTGGCGACGGTCGTCTTGCCGACGCCGCCCTTCCCGGTGACCACGTGGAGGCGCACGCCGTCGAGGGCGGTCTCGAGGGTGGGGGCCGGCATGCGGTCCAGGGTATGACCGCACCCCGCCGCGGTCAGTGGAGGGTCAGCTCCTCGATCTCGGCGAGGACGAGGAGGTAGGCCGGGTGGTCGGGGTCGATGAGGTCGAGATGGTCGGCTCCGCGGGCCACCGCGGTGGTCAGCGGGGCGTCCGTCGGCCGCCCCTGCGCATACGCCTCGACGACGGCGACGGGCACCACGTCGTCCAGCTCGCCCGAGACCAGGGCCGCGGGGGCGGTGAGGCGGTGCCGGGCCGGGTCCGCCGCGGCCCAGTCGTCGGGACGGTCCGCGGCCGTCCCGTCGAGGAAGGCGCGGGCCGCGTCGTCGCCCAGGTGCAACCGGTCGGCCTCGGCGAGGTCGGCGACGGGGCCGAGGCCGACGACGCCGAGCAGCCCCGCCACCCGGTCCTCGGACGCGAGCCAGAGCACGAGATGGCCGCCTGCGGAATGGCCGACGAGCACGAGGTTGTGCGGCAGGTCGGGGTCCGCTCGGGTCGCCTCGACCTGCTCCCGGACCGCGTCGGCGGTGCCGGGCCAGCCGCCGCCGGCCATCCCGGTGCGGGGGTACTCCACGCTCGCGACGTGGAAGCCGTCCCGGGCCAGCGCCTCGGCGAGCGGGGCGAGGTGGGCGCGGTCGTACTGCTCGCGCCAGAACCCCCCGTGGACGAGCACGACGGTGACGCCCCGGGAACGGTGCGGCTCGGGCTCCCACACGTCGTACACGTCCGTCTGCCTCGGCCCCGTCACCTCGGTGCGGTCCGGTGGGCGGGCGGTGCGGGTCATGATCTCGGCCTCGTCGCTCATCCCGGCCACCGTAGCCCTCGCGGGCCTGCGGATAGGGTGGCGCTCATGCAGACCTGGGAGTACGCGACCGTGCCGCTCATCGTCCACGCGACCAAGCAGATCCTCGACCAGTGGGGAGAGGACGGGTGGGAGCTCGTCCAGGTCCTCGCGATGCCCGAGGGCAACCTCGTCGCCTACCTCAAGCGCCCGAAGGCCTGAGCGGTGGGGGCCGTCGAGGACCGCATCGCCGAGCTCGGGCTCACCCTGCCGGAGGTCGTGCCGCCCGTCGCGGCGTACGTGCCGGCTGTGCTCGACGGCTCCCGGGTGTACGTGTCGGGGCAGGTGCCGTTCGTCGACGGCGCGCTGCCCGAGACCGGGGCCGTCGGTGAGCTCATCGGCATGGTCACCCCCGAGCGGGCCAACCACCTCGCGGCGGTCTGCGCGCTGAACGCCATCGCGGCGATCAAATCCGTCGTGCCCGACCTCGACCGGGTCGAACGGGTCGTCAAGGTCACCGGCTTCGTCGCCTCCCACCCCTCGTTCACCGGGCAGCCCGGCGTCATCAACGGCGCCAGCGAGCTGTTCGGCGCCGTCTTCGGGGACGCCGGGGTCCACGCCCGGTCCGCGGTGGGGGTGGCCGCACTCCCGCTCGGCGCGCCCGTCGAGGTCGAGGTGATCGTCCACGTCCGCGACTGACCCCGCGGGTCGCCGGGTGTCGCGTCGGCCGGTCCGCGACCCCGACCTGCTCGCCCGGGCCGAGGGGTGGCTGCGCGCCGGGGCCGCTGAGGTGTCCAGCCCCCGCGCCGCAGCCACCGTCATGCTCGTGCGCGACGGGGACGCCGGCCCCGAGGCGTACGTCCAACGCCGCGTCGCGACGATGGCCTTCGCGCCGTCGATGCTCGTCTTCCCCGGGGGGCGCGTCGACCCGGCCGACCACCACCTCGACCCCGACACCCCCGGGGTCGCCGACCTGGCGGCGCACATGGGCGTCGCGCCCCACGCTGCCGCGCCCTTCGCCGCCGCCGCGGTCCGCGAGGTCCACGAGGAGTGCGGGGTCCTGCTCCCCGTCGACGGGCTGCGCGGCCGGGGCCACTGGGTCACCCCGGCGTTCGAGCCGCGGCGCTACGACACCTGGATCCTCGCCGCGGCGATGCCCGACGGCCAGCACGCCCGCGAGACGAGCGGGGAGTCGGACGGGGGCGGGTGGGTGCATCCCGCCGACGTCCTCGCGAGGGCGCATACCGGGGTGGTCCGGATGATGCCGCCGCAGGTGTGGGCCCTGGAGGCGCTGGCATCCTTCGCGGACGTCGCGGCGTTCCTCGCCGACCGGCCGCGCATCGTGCGGGTCGACCCCGTGCTCGAGCGCGACCCCGACGGCACGCTCGTGCTGCGCACCGACCTCCCCTGACCCCGCGCCTACAGTGGGCGGATGAGCGCCCAGCCGCCGCCGTCGACGCGGGACCCGTGGGCCGGAGGCGCCGTCACCGCGCGGGCCCACTGTGTCCTCGCCCCCAACCCCGGGCCGATGACGCTCGACGGGACGAACACCTGGGTGCTGCGCGAGCCGGGCAGCACCGACGCCGTCGTCGTCGACCCCGGGCCGCACGGCGAGGCGCACCTGCAGGCCGTGCTCGACCACGTCGCCGGGTGCGGCGCCCGGGTGGCGCTGACCGTCCTCACCCACGCCCACGACGACCACGCCGAGGCGGCGCCGCGGTTCGCCGAGCTCACCGGCGCCCCGACGAGGGCCGTGGGCGCCGGCCACGACGACCTCGCCGATGGCGACGTCGTGCGCGTCGGCGGGCTCGAGCTGCGGGTCGTCGCGACCCCCGGCCACACCTCGGACTCCATCTCGCTCGCGCTGCCGGCCGACCACGCCCTGCTCACCGGGGACACCGTCCTCGGCCGCGGGACGACCGTGGTCGCCCACCCCGACGGCGAGCTCGCGGCCTACCTGGACTCCCTCGACCGGATCGCCGCCCTCACCGGTGGGGGAGCGGTGACGACGATCCTCCCGGGCCACGGACCCGTCGTGCCCGATGCCGCCGCGATGGTCGACTTCTACCGGGTCCATCGCGCAGAGCGGCTCGAGCAGGTGCGCCAGGCGCTCGCCGACGGCGCCGCCGCCGAGGACGACCCGGTCGAGGGGGTGCTCCGGCGGGTGTACGCCGAGGTGTCACCCGAGGTGTGGCCGGCGGCGCGACTGTCCATCCGGGCGCAGCTCGACCACCTCGGGGCCGCCGGCGCGTAGCGCACGCCCGGCGCGGTCAGCGCGCGCGGCGTCGCAGCCGCTCGACGTCCAGCAGGAGCACCGAGCGTGCCTCGAGCCGGAGCCAGCCCCGGGACGCGAAGTCGGCCAGCGCCTTGTTCACGGTCTCGCGGGAGGCGCCGACGAGCTGCGCCAGCTCCTCCTGGGTGAGGTCGTGCGGCACGAGCACGCCCTCGTCGACGGGCCGCCCGAAGCGGCCGGCGAGGTCGAGGAGGGCCTTGGCGACCCGGCCGGGGACGTCGGTGAAGACGAGGTCGGCCAGCACGTCGTTGGTCTTGCGCAGTCGGCGGGCCAGTGCACTCAGCAGCGTCAGTGCCACCCCCGGTCGCTGACCGAGGAACTCCTTGAGCTGGTCGTGGCCCATCGAGACCAGCTGCGTCTCGGCGACCGCCGTCGCCGTCGCGGTGCGGGGACCCGGGTCGAACAGCGAGAGCTCGCCGAACATCTCACCGGGGCCGAGGATCGCCAGGAGGTTCTCGCGGCCGTCGGTGCTGGTGCGGCCGAGCTTGATCTTGCCCTCGGCGATGACGTAGAGCCGGTCTCCCTGGTCGCCCTCGTGGAAGAGGATGTCGCCGCGCTCGAGGCGGGAGCGGCTCATCGTCGCGAGGAGCGTCTCGGCGGCCTGGTCGTCGAGGGGGGAGAAGAGCGGCGCTTTCCGCACGACGTCGTGGTCCACGTCGGACAGTGTGCCAGAACGTCCCCGGTGGGCCGGGGTGGTCCGGCCCGCTGTCGGTGGCGGCCCGTAGGCTTGCCGCGTGCCAGCCCGCCCGTCGCCCGCCGTCCGCCGTGCGGCCACCGGTGCGGAGTCGCCCGTCGCGCGCACGCGCCGAGCCCGGCGCATCGCCGCGGCGCTGTACGACCGCTACCCCTATGCGCACTGCGAGCTCGACTTCGACTCCCCCCTCCAGCTGCTCGTCGCGACGGTGCTGTCGGCGCAGACCACCGACGTCATGGTCAACAGCGTCACCCCCACGCTCTTCGGGCGCTGGCCCTCGGCCGCGGCCCTGGCCGCCGCGGACCGCGCCGAGATGGAGGCGGTCCTGAAGCCCACCGGCTTCTTCCGGGCGAAGACGAACTCCGTCATCACCCTCGCGCAGGCCGTCGTCGAGCGCTTCGGCGGCGAGGTGCCCGGCCGGATGGAGGACCTCGTCACCCTCCCCGGGGTCGGGCGCAAGACCGCCAACGTCGTCCTCGGCAACGCCTTCGGTGTCCCCGGGATCACCGTCGACACCCACGTCGGCCGGCTCGCCCGCCGCTGGGGCTGGACCCAGGAGACCGACCCGGTCAAGGTCGAGAAGGACATCGCCGCCCTCATCCCGCGGCGCGACTGGACGATGCTGAGCCACGTCGTGATCTTCCACGGGCGGCGCACCTGCTTCGCCCGCAAGCCCGCCTGCGGTGCCTGCCCCGTCACGCGGTGGTGCCCGGCGTTCGGCGAGGGCGAGACCGACCCCGAGACGGCGCGGCAGCTCCTGAAGTTCGAGCTGGCCCCTGGCGCGGCCCCGCCCGACCCGCCGCCGGGTCCGCTGCCTGACGAGACCTGAGCGCCGGCCTCAGCAGGGGTATCTACGATGTCCGCCATGACCTCGGCACCGGGCTGGCTCAGCGGGCTCGCCGGACGGGACGACGTCGGTGACCACCCGTGGTTCGCCGCCCACCCCGCTCCCGTCGGCGCGCGCCGTCGCTCCGCCGTGCTCGTGCTCTTCGGGCCGGGCCCGGGCGGTGAGCCGGACGTGCTCCTCACCGAGCGCTCCCACACCATGCGGTCCCACCCCGGCCAGGTCTCCTTTCCCGGAGGTGCCATCGACCCGGGCGACGACGGCCCGGTCGGCGCAGCGCTGCGGGAGGCCGAGGAGGAGGTGGGGCTCGAGCCCTCCGGCGTCGACGTGCTCACCGTGCTGCCCCCGCTCTACCTGGCGCCGAGCGGCAACGCCGTGACTCCGGTGCTCGGCTGGTGGCCCGCGCCCGTCCCGGTCGGCGTCGTCGACACCCGGGAGGTGGCCCGGGTCGTCCGGGTCCCGCTCGACCATCTCCTCGACCCGGCCCGCCGCTTCACCGCGGCCTTCGGTCCCTACCGCGGGCCGGGCTTCGACGTGGCCGACCTGTTCGTCTGGGGGTTCACCGCGATGCTCCTCGACGCCGTCCTGGACCTGGCGGGGGTCAGCCGCCCCTGGGACCGCGACGTCGTCCGCGACCTGCCCGACTCCGTCCGCTCCCCCTGGATGCGGATGACCGACGAGGGGGAGGGCGCATGACCGGGTCGACGACCCTCGACATCATCCTCGTCCTCGCACTCCTGGCCTACACGGTCAGCGGCTGGCGGCAGGGCTTCGTCGCCGCCGTCCTCGGGGTCGTCGGCCTCATCGCCGGTGCCTACCTGGCGGTCCGTTTCGGTCCCACGCTGCTGGCGTCCCACACCGACATCGACGTGGCGACACCGGTGGGCACCCTCGTGCTCATCGGGCTCGTCCTGCTGGTCGCGACACTCGGCCAGGGGCTGATGCTCGCACTCTCCTCGACCTTGCGGGCGCGCATCCAGACCTCCGGGCTCCGGCTCGTCGACAGCCTCCTCGGGGCGGTGGCGGTGCTCATGGCGGCGGTGCTCGTCGTGTGGGTGGTGGCCGGAGCCGTCCGCACCGGGGGGCCGGCGTCGCTGCGGTCCGCCGTCGCGCGCTCGACGGTGGTGCAGACCGTCGACGCCGTCGTGCCCCCGTCGGCCTCGCGCCTCGTCGACGACGTGACGAGCGCTCTCGACCGAGGCGGGTTCCCGAGGGTCTTCGAGGGCCTCGGCCCCGAGCCGATCTCGTCGGTGCCACCACCGGACGACGACCTGCGCCGCGACCCCGACGTCGAGCGGGCCGTCGGGTCGGTGATCCATGTCCGGGCCGACGCCCCGCGCTGCGACCAGGCCCAGGTCGGCAGCGGCTGGGTGATGTCCCGCGGCCATGTCGCGACCAACGCCCACGTCGTGGCGGGCGCCACCAGCGTGCAGGTCGAGGTCGGCGGGACCGGTCCCGGGCTGGACGCCACGGTCGTCGCGTTCGACCCCGACCGCGACATCGCCGTGCTCTCGGTCCCGGGCCTGCGGGCGCCCGTCCTCGGCCGGGGCGAGGACCTCTCCCGGGGCGCGGACGCCGTCGTCGCCGGGTTCCCCGGGGACGAGGGGCTCTGGGTGGGCGCGGCCCGCGTCCGGGCGGTCCTCACCGCGCGGGGTGCCGACATCTACGGCCGGACGGGCACGACCCGCGAGATCTACTCGCTGCGTGCGCAGGTGCGCCAGGGGGCCTCCGGCGGGCCGCTGCTCGACGCGGAGGGGGACGTCGTCGGCATGGTCTTCGCGACCTCGCTGGACGACGACGACACCGGGTACGCCCTGACCCTGGACGAGATGGAGCCGGTCCTGACGGCAGCCGCGCGAGCCACCGCCGCGGTGTCCACCGGCCGCTGTGCCGCCGGGTGACGAGGTGGGCCCGCCGCTGCGGGTCAGCCCTGCTGCCGCTTGAGGACCGCGACGGTCTCCTTGCCCTGCTCGATCGCGCGCTCGGGGGCCGGCTTCGCCCGCTGGAGCGCGTTCTTGCCGAGGATGCCGAGGGCGGCCGCGGCGAGGAACAGGACGCCGGTGACGATGAGGTAGCCGGCCCACACCGGCAGCCAGATGGCGACCACCCGCGCGAGGCTGTGGAACAGGAAGATCAGGCCGAGCAGCCCGAGGAACGCGGCCCCGCCGAGCAGCCCGGCGCCGGTCGCCATGACCTTGGCCCCCTGGCTCACCTCGGCCTTGGCCAGCGCGATCTCGCTGCGCACGATGCCTTGGAGGTCGTGTGTCGCGTCGGCGACGAGCTGCCCGATGGTTCGCTCGGAGCTCTCGGTGGCCATGGATCCTCGCCTCAGGTCGTCGTCGTGCCCCGGTGGGCCCGTCGACCCCGACCTTACCGAGTGTCGGTGCCGCCGGGGTCGGTGGTGCCGGAGGCGGCCCGGGCGTCCGCCTCGTAGAGGTCGGGGATGCCGTCGCCGTCGTCGTCGCGGGTCTCGTCCTCGTGGATGCGCCGGTAGACCGCGTTGCGCCGTCG
This sequence comes from uncultured Actinomycetota bacterium, assembly GCA_963815545.1. Lineage (GTDB taxonomy): Bacteria > Actinomycetota > Actinomycetes > Actinomycetales > Dermatophilaceae > Phycicoccus. Next base: position 207,694 of record CAWFGY010000011.1, on the reverse strand, counting down.
CAGCACGATCGCGGCCAGGGTGGCGGCCAGGATCGAGCCGACGAGGACGGCGAGCTTGACGTGCTCGTCGCGTTCGGAGCCCTGCCCGAAGGCGAGCTCGCCGACGAGGAGGGAGACGGTGAAGCCGACGCCCGTGAGCAGCGCCAGGCCGGCGATGTCGGACCAGGCGAGGTCGTCGTCGAGCTGGGCCCGGGTGAAGCGGGCCATGAGGTAGGTCGAGCCGAGGACGCCGACGAGCTTGCCGACGACGAGCCCGAGGATGACGCCGATCGCCACCGCATCGCTGATCGTGTCGACGAAGCCGCCGCCGATGAAGGTGACGCCCGAGGCGAAGAACGCGAACGCGGGGACGGCGAAGCCCGAGGAGATCGGCCGGAGGCGGTGCTCGAACCGGTGGGCGACGTCCTCCTCGGCGCTCATCGTGCTGAGCCGCGGCACCCCGTTGGCGCGGGGCTTGACCGGCACCGTCAGGCCGAGCAGCACGCCGGCGACGGTGGCGTGGACCCCCGAGGCGTGGACGAAGCCCCAGGTGAGGGCCGCCAGCGGGATGAGGAGCCACCACTGGCCGAGCCGCCGCTGGGTGAGGAAGGCGAAGGCTGCCAGCGGGACGAGCGCCACGAGCAGCGGCGCGACCTGGAGGTCCGAGGTGTAGAAGATCGCGATGATCGTGATGGCGATGAGGTCGTCGACGACGGCGAGGGTGAGCAGGAACGAGCGCAGCCCCGAGGGCAGGTGGGAGCCGATGACGGCCAGCACCGCGAGGGCGAAGGCGATGTCGGTGGCGGTGGGGATCGCCCACCCGCGGGCCGCGTCTCCTCCGGCGCCCATGATGTTCACGACCCCGAGGAAGACCAGGGCCGGGACGACGACGCCCGCCACCGCCGCGAGCACCGGCACAGCGGCCTTGGCCGGTGTGCGCAGCTCACCGACGAGGAACTCGCGCTTGAGCTCGAGCCCCGCGACGAAGAAGAAGATCGCGAGGAGCCCGTCCGCTGCCCAGTGGCCGAGGCTGAGGCGCAGGTGGCCCCAGTCCGTCCCCACCTCCAGGTCCCGCAGCGAGAAGTAGGACTCCCGCCACGGGCTGTTCGCGAACGCGATCGCCACCACCGCCGCCACGAGCAGGACGGCGCCACCGATCGTCTCGGTGCGCAGGGCGTTGGCGACGAACTGCGCCTCGGTCCAGGACGGCCGGTGGAACAGGCCGTCGCGGCTCGGAGGCGGGGTCGCGCCGGGGGACGTGCTCATCGCGGCTCCTGACGAAGGGAACGGGCCGCGCGACTCGGTGTCGGACGCACGGCGATGACATGCCGACCAGACTTCCCGGCTCTCCGCGGGCAACCCTACCGGCCCCTGGGGAGGCCGGGTCGTCCCGTCAGTCCGCGGAGTCGGTGGACAGGCCGTCCTTGATGAGGCTCATCACCGAGCTGTCGGCGAGCGTCGTCACATCGCCCACCTCGCGGTTCTCGGCCACGTCCTTGAGCAGCCGGCGCATGATCTTGCCGGACCGGGTCTTCGGCAGCTCGGGCACGATCATCACCTGTCGCGGCTTGGCGATCGGACCGATCTCCTTGGCCACGTGGTTGCGCAGCTCCTGGACGGTGTCCTCGCCGTGGTCGGTGGCGTCACCGCGCAGGATGACGAAGGCGCACACGGCCTGCCCGGTCGTCTCGTCCGAGGCCCCGACGACGGCCGCCTCGGCGACCGACGGGTGGGAGACGAGGGCCGACTCGATCTCGGCCGTCGACAGCCGGTGCCCGGAGACGTTCATGACGTCGTCCACCCGGCCCAGCAGCCAGATGTTGCCCTTCTCGTCGTACTTCGCGCCGTCGCCCGCGAAGTAGTACTTCGGGCCGAACCGGCTCCAGTAGGTCTCCTTGTAGCGCTCGGGATCGCCCCAGATGCCCCGGAGCATCCCCGGCCACGGCTTGGTGAGCACGAGGTACCCGACCTTCTCGGCCTCGGTGAAGGGGGCGCCGTCGTCGTCGAGGATCTCGGCGGCGATGCCGGGGATGGGCCGCTGCGCCGAGCCGGGCTCGAGGGTGGTGACGCCGGGCAGGGGGCTGATCATGATGCCGCCGGTCTCGGTCTGCCACCAGGTGTCGACGATCGGCGCGGCGTCGCCGCCGATGTGCTTGCGGTACCAGAGCCACGCTTCGGGGTTGATCGGCTCGCCGACGCTGCCCAGCACCCGGATCGAGCTCATGTCGAACGTCGCCGGGATGTCGGCGCCCCACTTCATGAAGGTGCGGATGGCCGTGGGCGCCGTGTAGAGGACCGACACCTTGTACTTCTCGATGAGCTCCCACCAACGGCCCTGGTGGGGGGTGTCCGGGGTGCCCTCGTACATGACCTGGGTCGCTCCGTTGGCGAGCGGCCCGTAGACGATGTACGTGTGACCGGTGACCCAGCCGACGTCGGCGGTGCACCAGTAGACGTCGGACTCGGGGTGGACGTCGTGGACGACAGCGTTCGTGTACGCGGCCTGGGTGAGGTAGCCGCCCGTCGTGTGGAAGATGCCCTTCGGCTTCCCGGTCGTGCCCGAGGTGTAGAGGATGAACAGCGGGTGCTCGCTGTCCATCGGCTGGGCTTCGTGGGTCGCCGGCTGGCCGTCGACCAGGTCGTGCCACCAGATGTCGCGCTCGTCGTCCCACTCCACCTCGGTGCCGGTGCGCCTGACGACCAGGACCTTCTCGACCGGTGACGCGTCGTCACCATGGTGGATCGCGGCGTCGACGGCCGCCTTGAGCGGCGCGGGCTTCCCGCGGCGGAACTGGCCGTCGGTCGTGACGACGAGCTTGGCGTCGGCGTCGGCGATCCGGGTGTGCAGTGCTTCGGCGGAGAAGCCGCCGAAGATCACCGAGTGCGGGGCCCCGATGCGAGCACAGGCCAGCATCGTGACCACGGTCTCGGGGATCATCGGCATGTACACCGCGACCCGGTCGCCCTTCTCGACCCCGAGCGACTCCAGGGCGTTGGCTGCCTTGGCGACCTCCCGCTGGAGGTCGGCGTAGGTGATCGTCCGGGTGTCGCCGCCCTCGCCCTCGAAGTGGATGGCGACACGGTCGCCGTTGCCGTTCTCGACGTGGCGGTCGACGCAGTTGTACGCGACATTGAGCTCGCCACCGACGAACCACTTCGCGAACGGCGCCTCGGTCCAGTCGAGCGTCTGCTCGAAGTCCGTGGACCAGTCGATCCGCTCGCGTGCCTGCCGGGCCCAGAAGCCCTCGTGGTCGGCGGCCGCCTCGTCGTACAGGGCCGCGGTGCCGTTGGCCTGCGCGGTGAACCCCGGCTGGGGGCTCAGGTCCATCTCGTGCAGGTGGCTCGACAGGCTGTCGTCGCTCACGGCTGGCTCCTCCTCGTCGTCGAGAACTCTGAGGGCCCAGCCAACCCGACCCGGACGCCGGAGGCAACCGCCGGGTCGCCGCCGGCCGCTCAGCGTGCGGCGGTCTGCGACGAGCGGTGCCGGGTCACCCCCGAGTGGCGGTGGCCCCCGGCCCCCGGCTCAGTCGGTGACGTAGGCCTCCAGCGCGTCGGCGACCGCCGCGGAGACCGAGCCGGTGCCGCCGAGGACGACGATCCGCTGGGGCTGGAGGCGGGTGAGCTCGTCCGCGATCGCGGTGGGGATCCCGCCGGAGCGGACGAGGAGGACGGGACCGCCCTCGACGCCGGCGACGGGGGCGCCGGAGAGGGCGTCGGGGAACTTCGAGCCGGTGGCGACGTAGGCGACGGGGACGCCGGGGTCGAAGGTGCGGGCACTGATCCCGGCCGACGCGGCGTACCGGTCGGCGCCGGACAGGCGGGTCACCTCACCGGTGGTGTAGCGGCCGAGGTCGTCGGCGACCGCCGCCGAGACCGAGCCGGTGCCGCCGAGGACGACGATCCGCTGGGGCTGGAGGCGGGTGAGCTCGTCCGCGATCGCGGTGGGGATGCCGCCGGAGCGGACGAGGAGGACGGGGCCGCCCTGGACGCCTGCGGCGGGGGCGCCGGAGAGGGCGTCGGGGAACTTCGAGCCGGTGGCGACGTAGGCGACGGGGACGCCGGGGTCGAAGGTGCGGGCACTGATCGCGGCCGACGCGGCGTACCGGTCGGCGCCGGACAGGCGGGTCACCTCACCGGTGGTGTAGCGGCCGAGGTCGTCGGCGACCGCCGCGGAGACCGAGCCGGTGCCGCCGAGGACGACGATCCGCTGGGGCTGGAGGCGGGTGAGCTCGTCCGCGATCGCGGTGGGGATGCCGCCGGAGCGGACGAGGAGGACGGGGCCGCCCTGGACGCCTGCGGCGGGGGCGCCGGAGAGGGCGTCGGGGAACTTCGAGCCGGTGGCGACGTAGGCGACGGGGACACCCGGCGAGAACGTCTCGGCGCTGATGGCCGCCGAGGCGGCGTACCGGTCCGTCCCCGAGAGTCGCATCACCTGCGGGCCGCTGGGCTCGGTGGGCTCGTTCAAACCGACGGGCACGGTGCCGAGCGGGTAGGCCCCCTCGATGTCCCGGCTCGTGTTCGCGAGCCGCATCGGCGGGAGGTAGCCCTCGGGGTCCACGACCTCGAGCGCGGCCGTGTAGCTGCCCTCGGGCAGCTCAGGCGCCGTGAGGGTCTGCGAGAACGTCGAGGACCCGGGGAGGCGGGTGCGCAGGTCCAGCGACAGCGGCAGGGTCGCGACCCGCCCGCCGGAGGAGTCGCGCAGGACGAGGCGGGTCGTCCACCGCTCGTAGGTCGGCGCCGACCCGGCGTTGGACAGGGTGAGGCTCGTGGTGAAGGACTTCCCCGGTGCGATCGCCGAGAAGGTCGCCTGCGTCACCGCGTAGCGGTACCCGCTCGCCTTGGTCGCCCTCTGGTAGGCCGACTTCTGGGCGGAGGTCATCGCGTCGTAGGTGAGCCGCAGGTTCCCGCTCGAGATCGTCGCGATGTGGAACTTCGACACCTGGTCCTCGGCGATCGTGGGGTCGCCGCCGGTGCACCACTCGGTGAAGAACGGACGGGTCTTCCACAGGTCGAGGAACGCGGTCGTCGGGATCTGCATGTCCTTCTGGCCGAGGCAGTCGCTGCGCAGCCCGAGGTTCGAGTACGCCGACACGGCGCTCCCGGTGATGTCGGGGCGCTTGGTCCACATCGGCACCGCGCTGAGAAGCACGTGCTTCTCGGGGAAGGCGGACGCCACCGCGCCGATGAGCCGCATCGCGTTGGGCGCGGTGATGTCGGTGCCGGCGGGCATCCACTCGCCGTACTTGCCGAAGCCGCCGACGTCGACGTAGCCGAGCCGGGGGTCGTTGCCGTACCGGCGGCCGAGCTCCGCCATGAGGTCCTCCCACGCGGAGAGGAACGTCTCGCTGTTCCAGTCGGGGATCTCCGTGCCGGGCTGGCGGGGGAGGAAGGTCGGGGTCACGCGCGGCCAGTCCGTGGTGTTGCGCTGCTCCATCCAGCAGCCGGGGCAGTAGGCCATGACGCGGAAGCCGAACTTGCCCGAGGTCGAGGCCGCGTTGGCGAGCCCGGTCTCGATGTGGCGGAAGTCGTACTGGCCACGGGAGGGCTCGATCCGACCCCAGTACACCTGGTCGCGGTAGTACTCGTCGGTCGTCGGCCAGTCGCTCGGCTGCGAGCTCTGGCCCATCCAGCGGTACTGGCCGCGCATCGGGTTCGCGATCTCGGCCGCGGACAGCGACACGACGCCGGGGCGCAGGGTCGTCTGCGTCGTGGCGGCGGAGGCGCCGACGGGGCCGACCGCCGCGACGAGGGCGGGGGTCAGCAGACTGGCGGCAGCGGTCAGTGCGGCGGCACGGAGCCATCGTGCAGGGGTGCCCATCGGTCCCTCCCAGGACGTCGATCTCATGCCCGCGCAGTCGTCGCGACCGCGTGTACGAGCCTCTGTCTCACCGGATCCGCTGCGTGAGCACCCCTGCGTCCACTAGCGGATCACGGGCAATTCTAGGGATGCGACACGCCGAGCGCAGACGAAGCGGGCATCCCAGCCGAACGGCCGATGGGGGCTGGGCCACTCGGCGTCGCGGCGTTGCCCCTGGACAGATTGTCCGGTTGTGGGCCGGTGTGGCTGGTGAATCTGTGCGCTGGTTGCATACCCGACACGCCAACGGTTCCGCATCCGGGCCCGGGGTGGTTCCGTGGTGCGATCGGGCCCACGAGGCCATGACCACTCACGAGGAGGTGAGCGCGGTGTTCGAGGAGGGACAGCTCTACTCGGCCGTGACGACCGACGCCGACGGAACGGTGCAGGTGCACCTGTCGGACAACCACCCCGGACTCCACGACGCGGCGTACCGCGCCCGGCGAGCCGAGATCGCGGGAGTGGCGCTGGCGCACCGCCCAGGGGACCCGGTGCCGACCGTCGACTACACCGACGACGAGCACGGCATCTGGCGCACCGTCTGCACCGAGCTGACGCCGAAGCACGAGCGGTACGCGCACTCCGAGTTCCTCGCCGGCAAGGCGGCTCTCGGTCTGCCCACCGACCACGTGCCCCAGCTGGCGGAGGTCACCGAGCGTCTCCACCCGCTGACCGGGTGGACCTACACCTGCGCCCCGGGCCTGGTGCCGCTGCGCGACTTCTACGGCGACCTCGGCCGCCGGACGTTCCACTCCACGCAGTACCTGCGCCACGGCAGCCGGCCCCTGTACACCCCGGAGCCCGACATCATCCACGAGGTCGTGGGCCACGGGAACCAGCTCGCGAGCCCGCGGTTCGCGGCGATCACCGAGGCTGCGGGCCAGGCGAGCCTGCGCCTCGAGACCGACGACGCCGTGAAGTTCGTCGCCGACGTCTTCTGGTTCTCGATGGAGTTCGGGGTGATGGCCGAGGCGGGCGAGCTCAAGGCGTACGGCGCCGGGATCCTCAGCAGCTACGGCGAGATGGACGAGTTCCGGTCGATGGAGATCCGCCCGCTCGATCTGCACGACATGGGGACGCTCAACTACGACATCACGTCCTACCAGCCGATCCTCTTCCGCGCCGAGAGCGTCGAGCACCTCGAGGACGTCGTCGGCGACTTCTTCGCCACGGTGGACGACGACCTCGCGGCGCGGCTTCGCGCGCAGGCCGGGGTCGGGGTCTAGCAGGTCACCGAGGCGGGACGACGGGTGGCGGTCGCAGGGGAGACCGCCGCCCGTCGTCGGTGCCGGGGCCGTCAGCCGACGCCGACGGTCGCGAAGCCGTACCCGCCGTCCGCGCGCCGCCCGCCGTTGGCGAGGTACATGTCGCGCAGGTAGCCGGCGTTGTCGGCGACCGCGAAGGAGGCCGTGTACGTGCCGGGCTTGAGGGTGGTGGGCACCGTCACGTACTTCGTGTAGGTCTTGGTTCCGGGGAGGTGGCTCTTGAGCGTGATCCCCATGCCCTGGGTCCACACCCGCCGTCCGGACGAGTCGGTGAGGCGCAGCTGCACGCTCCAGGAGTCGTACGTCGGGGCGACGCCGGTGTTCTTGATCGTCATCTTCACCGGGATCCTCGTGCCGCGCTTGAGCGCGCCGAGGCTCACCGCCGACACGTGGTACCGGTACCCCGAGGACCGCACCGCCGAGACGTACGCGGAGCGCTGCGTCGAGGACATGTCGACGTACTTCAGCCGCATGTTCGCGCTGGAGGTCGTGGCCAGGTGGAACTTCTTCACCTGGTCCCGTCCGGCGACGGGGTCGCCGGTCGTGGCCCACTCGGTGAAGAAGGGCCGGGTCTTCCACACCGACTGGAGGCGGGTGTCGACGGCGGCCATCGAGTGCATGTTCGGGGCGCCGAGACTGTCGGTGCGCAGACCCATCCGGCGGTTCGTCGACAGCGCCTTGAGGGTGAAGTCGACCGGCGTCATCGTGTTGATGAGGATGTGCTTGGTCGGGAACGCCTTGTTGACGGCGGCGATCAGCCGGAGGCCGTTGGCGTCGGTGATCCGGGTCTGGCCCTTGTCGACCCACCACTCGCCGTACTTGCCGTAGCCGCCGACGTCGACGTAGCCGAGCCGCGGGTCGTTGCCGTACCGGCGCCCCAGCTCGGCCATCAGGGACTCCCACGAGGAGAGGAACTGCTCGCTGTTCCAGTCGGGGATGTCGGTGCCCTGCTGGCGGGGGAGGAAGGAGGGCGTGACCCGCGGCCAGTCGGCCGTGTTGCGCAGGTCCATCCAGCATCCGGGGCAGTACGCCATGACCCGGAACCCGAACTTCGACTTCGACGCCCCGGCCCGCTTGAGGCCGTCCTCGATCCAGCGGAAGTCGTACTGGCCACGGGAGGGCTCGAGGCGGCCCCAGTAGACCTGGTCGCGGTAGTACACGTCGGGGCTGGGGTACGACGAGGGCTGGGAGTCGTAGCCCATCCACTTGTACTGCCCGCGCAACGCGTTGGGCAGGTCGGTGCTCGGCACGACGTAGGTCTTGGTGACGCTCACGGCCTTGGGCGCGGTCGTGGCGGCATCGGCTGACCGGGCGGCGACGACACCGCCGCAGGCGGTGCTCAGGGCGACGGCGAGCGCGATCGATCGGCGGGGGGTGCGCATCGGATTCCTCTCCGGGTGGAAACCCCGGAGCGACACCGCGTCGCCCCGGACCGTCCTGGCACCCCCTGCAGGCGCGATCCGGCTTGTCAAGGGTGACACGCCGACGCGGCCGATCATGTGTGAATACGAGTTCTTTGCCAGATCATGACCGTGGCTTGGCATTGGTCAAGAAACGCGTTCAGGCAGAAACGAGCGGTATCCGGGCCGTTCGACGGCCCGAATACCGCTCGTGGGTGGTGCGCTGGTGAGCCGCCGGGTCACCAACGGTGGGCGACGTCGACGACGAGCCGGCTCCGACCGGTCGCGGTGTCGTCCAGCGTGAAGACGCGGAACGGCAGCCGGGCACGTACGCCCAGGCCCAGCGTCGTGTAGCCCTCGAACGAGCCCGCCCACTTCACCTGCCGGAACGTCGAGTAGCCCGCGACCGAGGGCATGCGCGGAACGCTCGTCGCACCCTTCTTGACGACGACCGCCAGGCGCGCGCCGCCGGCGACCGACACCGGGTGGCCCGACCCGTCCTGGGTGACCGTCGAGACGTACCGGACGGAGTAACCCGGGGCCCGGCCCGTCATGTCGACGACGAGCCGGTCGTAGCAGGCGTGCCGCCCCGTGCGGACGCCGGTGACCCGGCCGGTGGCCAGCGGAGCCGCGGTCTTCGACAGCGAGCCCCAGGTGACCGCGCACGAGTGGGCGCTCGCCGGCGTCGCCGCGAGCGTGGCCGGAGCCGCGCCCAGCGCGATGGCCGCGGCGAGCACGGCCGCGGCACGGCGTCGCCGCGCGGGAGCCGGTGGGCGGGGGATGGGCTGGTGCGTGGCCATGGTGGTCTCCTTCGGTCCTGCGTCTCCTCTGAGGAGGGGCCGGTTGTCGGCCCTGATACAAGGACGCGCGGCGGCCGCCGGGGGTTGACCGGTGGGCGGCGACCCGGGGGACGGCATGATGGGCCCGTGCGTGCACTGAGGAAGGTCTCCGCCGGTCCCGGGCTCGAGCTCGTCGACATCCCCGAACCCCGGTGCGGACCCAAGGACGTCAAGGTGCGGGTGCTGCGGACCGGCCTCTGCGGCACCGACCTCCACCTCGAGCAGTGGGACGACTGGGCCGCGGCCACCGTCCGGGCCCCGCTGACCCTCGGCCACGAGTTCTTCGGCGAGGTCGTCGAGGTCGGGGCGGACGTCGACCACGTCGTCGTCGGGGACCGCGTCTCGGGCGAGGGGCACGTCGTGTGCGGCACCTGCCGCAACTGCCGCGCCGGCCGCCGCCACCTGTGCATCCACACGATCGGGATCGGGGTCAACCGCGACGGGGCCTTCGCCGACCTGGTCGTCATCCCCGCGACGAACGCCTGGGTCCAGCCACGCGACCTCGACCCCGACCTCGGTGCGGTCTTCGACCCGCTGGGCAACGCGGTGCACACGGCCCTGCAGTGGCCCGTCGTCGGCGAGGACGTCGTCGTCACCGGGGCCGGCCCGATCGGCGTCATGGCGACGGCTGTCGTGCGGCACGCGGGCGCGCGACGCATCGCCGTCACCGACCTGTCGCCCGAGCGGCTCGCGCTCGCGGCGGCCGCAGGCGCGGACCACGTCGTCGACGTCAGCCGCGGCGAGACCCTCGCCGACGCGCAGCAGGCCCTCGGCATGGTCGAGGGCTTCGACATCGGGCTCGAGATGTCGGGCTCCCCGGCGGCGGTCGAGGACCTCCTGGCGAACATGAACCACGGTGGGCGGGTGGCCCTGCTCGGGCTGCCGACGGACCGCTACGCCATCGACTGGGGGCGGATGATCACCCACATGATCACGCTGCGCGGTATCTACGGCCGCGAGATGTTCGAGACCTGGTACCTCATGGGCTCGATGCTCGCGACCTCGGACCGGCTGCGCGAGGCCGTGTCGTCGGTCATCACCGGCCGCTACCCGGCCGAGCAGTGGGAGCAGGCGTTCGCCGAGACCCGCTCGGGTCGCGGCGGCAAGGTGGTCCTCGACTGGTCCTGACCGCGCGGGCCTAGGCTGACGGGCGATTCCACCCACGAGGAGGCGACGTGTACGGCGCAGTCAAGGACCAGCTCGCAGCGACCCTGCAGGAGATCGAGGACGCCGGACTCTACAAGCGCGAGCGTGAGATCACCACCCCGCAGTCGGCGCACGTCGGGACGACGACGGGGGAGTCGCTGAACTTCTGCGCCAACAACTACCTCGGGCTGGCCGACCACCCCGACGTCGTCGGCGCCTCCAAGGCGGCGCTGGACACGTGGGGCTTCGGGATGGCGTCGGTCCGCTTCATCTGCGGCACCCAGACCCAGCACACCGCACTCGAGCAGCGGCTCTCGGACTTCCTCGGGACGGAGGCGACGATCCTCTACTCGTCGTGCTTCGACGCCAACGGCGGGGTGTTCGAGGTGCTCTTCGGGGCCGAGGACGCGATCGTGTCCGACGAGCTGAACCACGCCTCGATCATCGACGGCGTCCGGCTCAGCAAGGCCGCCCGGTACCGGTACAAGAACGCGGACATGGCAGACCTGCGTGCGCAGCTGACGGCGGCGCGCGCCGCCGGGGCGAGGCGCACCTGCATCGTCACCGACGGGGTCTTCTCGATGGACGGCTCCTACGCCCCGCTCGACGAGATCTGCGACCTCGCCGACGAGTTCGAGGCGATGGTCCTCGTCGACGACAGCCATGCCGTGGGCTTCGTCGGGGACGGTGGTCGCGGCACCCCGGAGATGTTCGGCGTCATGGACCGGGTCGACATCCTCACCGGGACCCTCGGCAAGGCCCTCGGCGGGGCGTCGGGAGGCTACGTCGCGAGCCACCGCGAGGTCGTCGACCTCCTGCGTCAGCGGTCCCGGCCCTACCTGTTCTCGAACTCGGTCGCGCCGGCCGTCGTCGCCGGGTCGCTCGCAGCCCTCGACCTCGTGGAGGCGTCCGCCGAGCCACGCGAGACCCTGCGGCGTCACGCAGCCCTGTTCCGCGAGCTCATGGACGAGGCCGGCTTCGACCTCCTGCCCGGGTCGCACCCCATCGTCCCGGTGATGTTCCCGGGCGAGGACGGCGCCCGGCAGGCCACCGGGATCGCCGACCACATGCTCGAGCACGGCGTGTACGTCATCGCGTTCAGCTACCCCGTCGTGCCGAAGGGGAAGGCGCGCATCCGGGTCCAGCTGTCGGCCGCGCACTCCGAGCAGGACGTCCGCCGCTGCGTCGAGGCGTTCACCGCGGCCAGGGACGCCGTCGCCTGACCCCGGGCGGGACCCGAGCGGTCAGTCGCGCAACCGCGAGCGGGCGAGCGCCACCCGCTCGGGCGTGTGCAGCCGCACGAGGATGCGCGCCGTCGACGCCGGGACCCGGCCGGGCGTCGCCAGCGACACGACGACGGCGGAGGCGATGGCCAGGGGGACCGCCCACAGCGCGGGGTTGGCCAGCAGCGCCCCGGCCCAGCCGCCCAGGTCGCCGCGCGCCATCGTGACCCCGAGCGACGCGACCGTGGCCACGCCACCGACGAGCAGCCCGGTCATGGCGCCGGGAACGGACAGCCGGGGCCACCACACCCCCAGGATGATGAGCGGCGCGAAGGTCGCCGCCGCGACGGCGAACGCCAGGCCCACCGTCGTCGCGAGCCCCATGGGCTCGATCGCCCGGCTCAGGAGGTAGGGCAGCACGACCGCCAGGACCGCCGCGTACCGGAACCCCCGGATCCCGGGGGCGTCCCCGCCGCTGAGGCGCACGAAGCGCGGTCGCAGCACCTCCTGGTCGATGACCCCGGTCACCGACATCGCGAGCCCCGACGCCGTGGACAGGAACGCCGCGAAGGCCCCGCCGGCGAGCATCGCGGTCATGACCTCACCCCCGAGGCCGCCCGCGAGCTCGCCGGGGATGCGCAGCACGATGGAGTCGCTGCGGACCCCGTCCGGCAGCTCGGGGTAGACGACACGACCGAGGGCCGCGTACACCGGGGGGAGCAGGTAGAACACCCCCAGGAGGGCGATGACGGTGACGGTCGTGCGCCGGGCACCGACCCCGTCGGGGTTGGTGTAGTACCGGACCAGGACGTGCGGCAGGCCCATCGTCCCCAGACACAGCGCGAGCACCACCGAGACGGTGCGGTACACCGGGTGGTCGTCCGGTCCGGTGCGGCTCAGGAGGGCGTGCCAGTCCGGCGGGACGACCGGGGCGGGGTGCCCGGCGCGGAACCACAGGAACAGCAGGGCGAAGGCGGGCACCGCGAGGGCGGTGAGCTTGATCCAGTACTGGACCGCCTGGACGAACGTGATCGACCGCATGCCACCGGCCCCGACCGCCGCGGCGATGACGACCATGACGACGAAGCCGCCCACCCACGGCGGGGCGCCCGTGACGAGGGTCAGGGTGAGCCCGGCACCCTGGAACTGCGGCACCAGGTAGAGCCAGCCGATGGCGACGACCAGGACCGAGGACACGAGCCGCACCGCGCGGGACCCCAGCCGGGCCTCGGCGAAGTCGGGCAGGGTGTAGGCGCCCGAGCGACGCATCGGGGCCGCGACCATGACGAGCAGGACGAGGTAGCCGAGGGTGTACCCGACGGGCAGCCACAGCAGGTCGATGCCGGCGCCGTAGACGAGCCCGGCGACCCCGAGGAAGCTCGCCGCCGACAGGTACTCCCCGCCGATGGCCGAGGCGTTGAGCCGCGGTGAGACGGTGCGCCCGGCGACGTAGAAGTCGCTCGTCCGGCGGGACAGCCGCAGCCCGAGCCCGCCGACGACGAGCGTCGTCAGGCAGACGGCGACGACGGCGGCGAGCGACAGCGGGCTCCTCATGGGGCCTCGACGACCTCGGCGAAGTCGGCCTCGAGGCGTTCGCTCTGCCGTGCGTACCACCGCGCGAGGACCCACGCGGCCGGGTACACCGCGACTCCGAGGACGAGCCACGGGAACGGCACCCCGAACACCGTGGTCCCCTGGGTCGCGGGCACGAGCGCCAGCACGACGGGCAGGGCCGCGAGGCCGACGACGGTCAGGCCGAGGACGGCGAGCGACAGGCGCAGCTGGGCCCGCATGAGCCCGCGGAGGTAGACGTCGCCGAGCGCCGTCTGCTCGTCGAGGTCCCGCGCGGGCGGCCGGGGGCCGACGGGCACGGCCCCCCGACGCGAGCTCGTGACGCGCACCCGGGGCGGTGGCTCCGGCGGGGTGCTCATCCCGCTCAGTCCTCGCCGGCGTGGCGGTCCCCGAGCGGCCGGCGGAGCAGGGTGTCCCGCAGCTGCTTGGTGTGCCGCCGGCTCACCTGGAGCTCGACCTCGTCGACGAGGACGGAGCACCGCCCGTGGTCCATCCGTACCTCTCGTACGTGGGAGAGCGCGACGAGGGTCGAGCGGTGGATGCGGACGAACCCGAAGTCGGCCCACCTCTCCTCCAGGGCGGACAGGGGGATGCGGACGAGGTGCGACCCGGTGTCGGTGTGGAGGCGGGCGTAGTCGCCGTGCGCCTGGGCGAACCGGATCTGGCTGCGGGTGATGAACCGGGTGACGCCGCCGAGCTCGACCGGGATCGTCTCGTCCTCGACGGTGGCTGGGCCCGACGTCCCGTCCTCGCTCCCGCGGGCGCGGGCGCGCTCGCGCTGGTCGACGACCCGGCGGACCGCCTCGGCGAGACGGTCACCGCGCACGGGCTTCATGACGTAGTCGGTGACGTCGAGGGCGAACGCGTCGACGGCGTGCCGCTCGTGGGCGGTCACGAAGACGATCTGAGGGCGGACGGCGAACCTCGAGATGACCCGGGCCAGCGCCATCCCGTCGAGCCCGGGCATCGAGATGTCGCTGAAGACGACGTCGATGTCGCGGGTGTCGAGGAGCCGCAGCGCGTCGGTGCCGCTGCCGGCCGTGACGACCTCGGCGACGCGCGGGTCGCGCTCGAGGAGATACCCGAGCTCGGACAGCGCGGGCGCCTCGTCGTCGACGACGAGGGTCACGAGCCCGGCGGTGGACATATCGGGAGCCTACGACCGATGCTCAGTCCTGGGTGTGGACCCCGGGAGCGAACTTCGGCACCCGGAAGCTCACCCGCGTCCCCGCCCCCGGGGCCGTGTCCACGGTGAGCCCGAACTCGTCGCCGTACACCTGGCGCAGCCGGGCGTCGACGTTCCCGAGCCCCACCGAGTCGTGGGCGTGCGCACCGTCGAGGATCGCGCGGATGCGCTCGGGCTCGGTGCCGACGCCGTCGTCCTCGATCGCGATCTCCGCCTCGGAGCCGAGGTCGGTCGCGGTGATCGACACGTGCCCGATCCCCTCCTTGCTCGCCAGCCCGTGCCGGACGGCGTTCTCCACGAGGGGCTGGACGGCCAGGTACGGGAGGGTGACGGGCAGGACCTCGGGAGCGACGAGCAGGGAGACCCGGAGCCGGTCGCCGAAGCGCGCCTGCTCCAGGACGAGGTAGCGCTCGACGTTGCGCAGCTCCTCCGCCAGGGTCGTGAACGTGCCACCGGTGCGGAGCGCGTACCGGGTGAAGTCGGCGAAGTCCAGGAGGAGCTCCCGGGCCCGGTCGGGGTCGGTCCGCACGAACGAGGCGATGGCCGCGAGGCTGTTGTAGATGAAGTGCGGGCTGATCTGGGCGCGCAGGGCGCGCAGCTCGGCCTCCATGACGCGGTTGCGGGTGCGGGCCAGCTCGGCGAGGGCGAGCTGGCTGCTCACCCAGGCGGCGACCTCCTCGGTGGCCCGGGTCAGGCCGGGCGAGGGGCGGTCGGTCCACGCCGTGAGCGTCCCGACGACGAGGTCGTCCGTCGCCAGGGGGGCGGTGACGGCGCCGCGGATCGAGCACTCGAGGTCGTCGCAGGCCACGGCGTCCCCACGGTGGGCGACGGTGCGGCCCGTCCCGAGGGTCTGCTCACCGAGCGGGACCGCCTGGTCGCGATGGTGGTCGCCACGGCCGGTCCAGGACAGGACGCTGCCGGGGCCGGCGATCGAGACCGCCTGCGCACCGAGGATCGACAACAGGTGCCGGCCGGCTCGCTCCGCGGACTCCGGGGACAGCCCGTCGCCGAGGTGGCGGGCGGCGAGCGATGCGGTGTGCAGGGTCGCGTAGGTCGCGCGGTCGGTGTCGGAGATGAAGCCCCGGCGCCGGCTGCGCTGCAGGAGTGCGACGCCGAGCCACAGCAGCAGCACCGTCCCCGCGACGAGCACCGCCGTCGGCCAGTGGATGCCCGTCATGCGCCACACCCTAGGCTCACCCGGCACCACGCGGGAGGGCCCCGGTCGATGCTGGCTAGGCTGCCCGGATGCCCTCCGAGTCCGCCGCCAGCCCCGCGGTCGAGGCCGTCGCCCGGCTCGCCGAGCTGCCCGGGATCCCCGAGCAGGTGGAGGCCGCGCGCGAGGCGTGCACCCGCCTCCGGTGGCACGCCGCACTGCGCCGTCGCACCGCGGAGGCCGCTGCCGAGTCCCGGGTCCGGGGCGCGGTCGCCAGCGCCGAGCTCGAAGGGGCGTCGCTGCCCGTCGACGTCGTCCGCGACATCGTCCGGGGGGCCGTGACGTGGTCGCCGGAGCCGGATCCGGTCGAGCAGGTCGTGCGCGGCGTCGTCGGAGCCACCGCCGAGAGCGAGCGGGTGCGCTCCATCGTGCTCTCGGCGCCGCTGCAGGCGCTCGCTCGGCTGCACACGGTCGCGGCCGCCGGGCTCGTGCCCGACGACGCGCTGGGGCGGCCGAGGACCGCCGGCGAGATGTGCTCCGAGCTCGCCGACCTCGGGCCGGCGCCCGAGGCGGCGGTGGCCGCGGACCGGCTGCGGGGAATGGCCGAGATCCTCCTCGCCGCCCCGCGGATGCCCGTCGTCGTGGCGGCCGCGGTCATCCACGCCGAGCTCGCCACCGTGCGCCCCTTCGTGCGGGGCAACGCCGTGGTCGCCCGGGCCCTGGACCGTGCCGTCGTGCAGGCATCGGGGCTCGACCCGACCGGCGTCGCGGTCGTCGAAGCGGGGCACGGGGCGCAGGGCATCGCGCCGTATGTCGGGGCGCTCGCGGCCTACGGGCGGGGCGACGCCGCGGGTGTGGGGCTGTGGGTCTCGCACTGCTGCACCGCCATCCAGGCGGCCGCCGACGAGGGCGCCAAGGTCGCCGACGCCGTCCTCGCCGGCCGGTTGTGAATCGGCGTGCACCGATCGGTTGTCGGAGGGGTCCGGCGGGTGTAGAAACGAGCCCTCGGGAGTTCTCCTCCCGGGGCACGATCTACCGCAGGACGACGGGACACCCACGCGCGGGCAGTCCACTGATGGACCGGTCTTGGCGGGCTTGACCCGCTCCGACGGCTCAGGAGCACGCCTGGTCGCCCGAAGCCTGCGGCGGGACGAGGCCCTCGCCACGCGGCGGGGGCCTCGTGTCGTCCCCCCTCCGACGGGGTCACGAGGGCGCCGGTGTCGCACGGTTCCCGCGCCGG
The DNA here is from genome assembly GCA_963815545.1 of uncultured Actinomycetota bacterium. Taxonomy (GTDB): domain Bacteria; phylum Actinomycetota; class Actinomycetes; order Actinomycetales; family Dermatophilaceae; genus Phycicoccus. Next base: position 190,834 of record CAWFGY010000011.1, on the reverse strand, counting down.
CTCACTGTGCAGGGCCTGAGGGCGACCTAGACAACGGAGTGGCGGGCTTGCGCAGAGTGGCACCGATGGGACACGATTGTCCTACTCGCTCCCCTTAGGGGTTGAGCGGATGGCGGACCGGCTTCTCCCCCCCGGAGCTCGGCTCGCCGACGGCCCCGGTTGTCCCCCCGACCGGGGCCGTCCTATGTCCGCTTCCCGACGTGCCGCAGCCGCCCCGAGTCGCGGGGGACCTCGTCCCTCGTCCACAGGGGCCGGTCGCAGGCTCCGTCGTCCACAGATCGCCGCAGCCCACTGCCGGCCCGGCGGCCCCGCGGGGACCCTCGACGCATGTCCTCCACACCAGCCGTCATCGCCGTCGTCGCCGCCTCGGGCGGGCTGGGGGCGAGCACGCTGGCGGTCGCCGTCGGCCGACGCCTCGCGGCCAGCGGCCCGCCGAGCGTCGTCGTCGACCTGGACCTCACCGGCGGTGGCCTCGACGTCACGGCGGGGGTCGAGCACCTGCCCGGTCAGCGGTGGCCGGCGTTCGCCGGGGTGCAAGGGGCGCTGCCCGCCGAGTCGCTGCTCGCCTCGCTGCCTCACGAGGACGGGTGCAGCATCCTCTCGGCGGGTGGCCCAGGCCCGCGGGCGGTCCCGGCCTCGGCGGTGTCCGACGTGCTCGCGGCCCTGGTCGCGGGCAGCAAGGGCCCGGTGGTGCTCGACGTCCCCGCTCGCTCGCCCCACCTCCCGGCGGCTGTGTCGGCCGCGCACCTGGTCGTCGTGCTCGTGGGCCTGCGTACCCGCGCGCTCGCCGACGCCGACGCCTGTGTCGAGACCGTGGTCGACCTCGCCGACGGGTCCACCGACCTGCGGGTCGTCACCCGAGGGCCGCGCCCCACCGCGGCCCTCCTCGACGACGTCGAGGCCCACCTCGGCGTCGCGCACCTGCACCACCTCGAGGACGACCCCGCCGTCGTCCGTACCGCCGAGCGCGGTCTCTGGCCGGGTGTCGCCCGGGACGCAGTCCGGCGGGGCGCCGATGCCGCACTGGCCGCGCTTGCCGACAGCGGTGGCCACGTCGGGCGCGCGTCGTGACCGCAGCGGAGTCCTCGGTCCGACGCGCGGTCGCACGGTCGATCCAGGCGGGGCGCGTCCCCACCCCGTCGACGATCGGCCGGATCGCGGACGAGCAGCTGCAGGTCCTCGGGGCGCGTGGCCGGGACCTCGCTGCCGACGCCCTCGCCGACCGGCTCGTCGGGCTGGGCCCCCTCACTGCTCTCGTGCGTGACCCCGCGGTCACCGACGTGCTCGTCAACGGCGACGGCACCGTGTGGGTCGACCGGGGTGAGGGCGTGCGGCCCACCGGGCGGCGAGTGGCGGCCGACGAGCTGCGAGGCCTGGCAGTCCGGCTCGCCGGCCTCGCCGGGCGTCGCCTCGACGACGCCCAGCCGTGGGTCGACGGCACCCTCCCCGGGGGTGTCCGCCTCCATGCCGTCCTGCCCCCCTTGGCCGAGGACGGTCCGCAGGTCAGTCTGCGCATCGCGCGCCGTCACCCTGCCGGCGTCGCGGCGCTCGCGGCCCTCGGTGCGGTCAGCCCACAGATGGCACAGGCCCTCCGGGCCCTCGTCCGGGTCCGCGCGAGCTTCCTCGTCACCGGCGGTACCGGCGCGGGCAAGACCACCGTTCTCGGCGCGCTCCTCGCGGAGTGCCCGGCGCAGGAGCGCATCGTCGTCGTCGAGGACGTCCGCGAGCTCGACCCCGAGCATCCGCACGTGATCCGGCTCCAGGGGCGAGCGGCCAACGTCGAGGGCGCCGGCGAGGTCACGCTGGCCGTCCTCGTCCGGCAGGCCCTGCGGATGCGCCCCGACCGGCTCGTCGTCGGCGAGGTCCGGGGCCCCGAGGTGCGTGACCTGCTCGCGGCGCTGAACACCGGCCACGACGGGGGTGCCGGGACCCTGCACGCCAACGGGCCCGCCGAGGTTCCGGCACGGGTCGAGGCGCTCGGCTCGCTCGCCGGGATGCCGCGCGAGGCCGTGCACGCCCAGCTCCGTGGGGCGCTCCACGCGGTCGTGCACGTCGTGCGGCGCCCGGACGGCCGGCGCCTCGTCGAACGTATCGGGGTCCCCAGCGCCGGCCCGGACGGGTTCGTCGTCGTCCGCACCGCCCTGTGCGAGGGCCCTGTGGGCCCGCGGCAGGGCGATGGGTGGGGCGACCTCCAGGCGCTCCTGCGCTCGAGCGCAGCGGGCGCGGGGTCGTGACGGGGAGTGCAGCCCCCGTCGTCGGGCTCCTCCTGCTGGCGCTGGCGCTGTGGCCGTCCCGCGCCGGCTCCGGTCCGCCCTCTCGTCGGCGGGTGGCGCGCGGGCCCGCGCCGCCCGCCCGGCACGCCGCCGTCAGGACGCTGCATCGGTTGGCTGCGTGGCGACGGCGCACCGCTCGCGCCGCGCCGGACTGGGTGGCCGACCTCGGCGAGGTGGTCGCGGTGGGCCTGCGGGCCGGCCTGGACCTGCCGTCCGCAGTGCGCGTCGGGGCGCGCACCCCGGTCGTGCGGGCGGCGGCGCCCTGGCTGGGTCAGGCGGCGGCCACCCTCGCGGCGGAGCCGGCCGCACGGGTGTCCCACCTCGCCGCGCGGGCCGGCCTCGGCGGCGCAGCCGGCGCGGACCTCTCGGTGCTCGCCCGGGCCTGGCAGCTCAGCGAGCGCACCGGCGCGGCGGCGGCCCACACGACCGCGGCGGCGGCGGGGGCCATCCGGGCCCGGTCGGCGGCCCGCCACCGCGCCGAGGTCGCCCTGGCGGGGCCGCGGGCGTCGATGCGTCTGCTGTGCGCCCTGCCGGTGGCCGGGCCGGTGCTCACCCTCTTCGTGGGCCTCGACCCCCGCGCGCTCTACGGCAGCAGCGCCTCCTGGCTCGCTGCCTGTGCCGGGCTCGGCCTCACCGCACTCGGCTGGTGGTGGTCCGCAGCCCTCGTCCGGCGGGCGCACCGTCCTGCGACGACGGCGGCCGACCCGTGAGCCCGACCCTCGCGGCGGTCCTCCTCGGGCTGGCGGTCCTCCTGCGGCCGCAGCCGCGGGTGGCGTGGCGCGCCGTCCGGTCTGCGTCGGTCGGCCCGGGGCCGGCCCGCGTCGAGGACGCGGCGGTCGCACTGTCCCTGCTGGCGGCGGTGCTCCGCGGGGGGTCCGGGGCAGTCGAGGGTCTCGAGGCGGTGGCCGCGGCCGACCCCACCGATGCCGGGCGCGAGCTCGGTGTCGTCGCGGCGGCGCACCGGTGGGGAGTGCCGCCGGAGCAGGCGTGGGACCACGTGGGGCCCGGGTGGGGCGCGGCGGCGTCGGCCTGGCACGCAGCCGCCGCCGCGGGGGCCGCTCCGGCGGCGTTGCTCGAGGACGCGGCCGGCCGCCTGCGTGAGGACGCGTCGCGCAGGACCGAGGCCGCGGTCCACCGGGCCGGGGTGCTCCTCGTCCTGCCGCTCGGGCTGTGCTTCCTGCCGGGTTTCGTGGCCACGACGGTGGTCCCGGTCGTTCTGCTGCTCCTCGCTGGCGGGCCGGCGTGACCCGCCGTCCACAGGCGTCGGCGGAGCAGCGCGTCGTCCACAGATCCGCGCCGGGCTCTGGCCCCGGGGCAGGCCGGTGCGCAGGCTCGGGTCGAGGGCGCGAGAGCCGCGCCACCCGTACGAGGGAGGACTTCACATGGGACCACGTCTCATCCGCCGGATCCGCACCGCGGCGCGCCGGATGCGCTCGCTCGGGGAGGAGGGCATGACCACGGCCGAGTACGCGGTCGGCACCGTGGCTGCGGTCGCGTTCGCCGCGCTGCTCCTGGCCGTCGTCCGGTCCGCGCCGGTCAAGAGCGCGCTGACACAGATCGTCGTCACCGCGCTGGGGGCATGAGCGCCCGGCGTCGGGCGGACACCGGGATGGTCACGGCCGAGCTCGCAGTGGCCATCCCGGTCCTGGTCGCCGTCCTCGCCCTCGCGCTGTCGGCCGTCCGCCTCGGCCTCGACCGCGTCCGGGTCGTCGACGCCGCCCACGTCGCCGCGCGCCTGGCGGCCCGGGGGGAGACCCCGCTGGCCGCTCGAGCCGCGGCGCTCCGGGCGGCACCGCGGGGTGCGGAGGTCAGCATCGCGCCGGGAGCAGGGTGGGTGCGCGTCACCGTCCGGGCGCCGGCCCCGCCGGTGCTCGCCGGGCTCGGGCTCGACACCGCGGTCAGCGCCTCGGCGGTGGCCCGGCTCGAGTCCCCTCAGGACGGCTCCGGGTGAGGCGCCTGCGGGCCGGCGGCCCCGACCGGGGGAGTGGCACGGTGCTGGTGCTCGCCGCGGTCGGGGTGCTCACTGCGGCCCTCGCGGGAGCCCTGGTGCTCGTGTCGGTGGTGCGGGACGTGCACCGCGCCAGAGGCCTGGCCGACCGGGCGGCCCTGGCGGCGGCGCCGCTCACGGTCGCAGGGGTGGCCGACTGCGGCGCGGCGCTGCGTCTGGTGGAGCACGACGGGGGCGTGCTGGACGGCTGCGTCACCCGGCCCGACGGCACCGTCGTCGTCGCGGTCCGGGTCTCGCTGCGGTCCGACCTCACGGGGTGGGGGCTGCCCGACGCCGCGACGGCCCGGGCCCGCGCCGGGCCGGAGTCAGCTCGTCCGCTCGCCCGGGGGGTCGGCCGGCGCCGCGGGGTCGGCCGCCGGCTCTGCGGTATCGGCCCGCCGGTCGCCGGCTCGTGCCTCGGCCACCTCGGCGCGGCGGCGCGCCGTCTCGGTCGACACGTGCTGGTCCGCCACTCGCTCGTCCGCCTCCCGGCGCAGCTCGGCCTCGCGCTGCTCGTGCCGCGCGCGCTCCTCGGCCAGCTCCCGGTCGCGTGCCGCGAGCTCGTCCTTGAGGCGGGCCTCGTCGGCCAGCCGGTGCTCCTCGGCCTCGCGGGCGGCCTCCTTGGCCGCGAGGCGACGACGATGGGCCCGCGTCGTGCCCACCCGCAGCAGGAACCAGCCGAACCAGAAGACCGTGATGACCACCATGCCCGTCACCAGCAGCGCCACCGGCGGCAGGCTCAGCGTGCCCCCGAGGATTTCGAAGTCGACCGTGTCCGTCAGCGACCCCGTCCCCATGAACAGCAGGACTCCCGCGATGACAGCCACGATGATGAGCAGGACGCCGAAGATGACCATGGCCAGACCCTACTCCCGCTGACCAGCGCAGATGGTGCCTCGCGGGCGTCCGGCAGGGCGTCAGCCGACGGAGGCCAGTGCCAGCTCGAGCACGGTCACGGCGCCCGGCTTGTCGAGGGGCTCGTTGCCGTTCCCGCACTTGGGCGACTGCACACACGCCGGGCAGCCGCTGCTGCACCCGCACCCCAGCACGGCGTCGCGGGTGGCCCGCACCCACTCCGTGAACGCCACGAACGCCCGCTCGGCGAAACCCGCCCCGCCGGGGTAGCCGTCGAAGACCATGACGGTCGGCAGCCCGGTGTCGGGATGCAGGGCGGTCGACACCCCGCCGACGTCCCACCGGTCCGAGGTCGCGACGAGCGGCAGCATCCCGATGGCGGCGTGCTCGGCCGCGTGCAAGGCACCGGGCACGAGGTGCTCCTCCACGCCGGCGGCGACGAGCACGTCGGCCGGCACGGTCCACCACACCGCCTTCGTCGTCAGCGAGTGCTCCGGCAGGTCGAGCGGGTGGGTGCCGATGACCTCGCCGCTGGGGAGCCGGCGCAGGAAGCCCGTGACCTGGGTCGTGACCCGGACGCTGCCGAACGCCACCTCGACGCGAGCGCGCGGCACCCGGCGGTCGGTCGAGAGGATGTCGAACCGGCTCACCGACTGGGCATGGGTCGACCACCCCGGGTCCCCCCGGACGACCTGCGCGCTGCGCGTCTCGAGGTCCAGGTCCGTGACCACCCAGGTCTCGCCCTGGTGGAGGTGCACGGCCCCGGTGTGCACCTGCGCGTGCGCGGACGCCTCGTCGACGGTCCCGATGACCCTCCCGGTCCGGGTCTCGACGACGGCCACGACATCACTGGCGCCCCGCAGGGACAAGTGGTCGGTGGGGCGGTCCTCGCGCGCCCAGAACCAGCCGGTGGGCCGTCGACGCAGGATCCCACCGTCGACGAGGACGTCGAGCAGCCGCCGGGAGGAGGCCCCGAACAGCTCGAGGTCGGCCTCGCCCAACGGCAGCTCCGCGGCCGCCGCGGCGAGGTGCGGGGCCAGGACGTGCGGGTTGTCCGGGTCCAGCACGGTGCTCTCGACGGGCGTGCCGAAGATCGCGGCAGGGTGGTGGACCAGGTAGGAGTCCAGGGGGTCGTCGCCCGCGACGAGGACCGCCAGCGACTCCGCGCCCGAGCGCCCGGCCCGCCCCGCCTGCTGCCACAGGCTGGCCCGGCGGCCCGGCCACCCGGCCATGACGACGGCGTCCAGCCCGCTCACATCGATGCCCAGCTCGAGCGCGTTGGTCGCGGCGAGGCCCCGCACCGCCCCCGCCCGCAGCCCCCGCTCGAGCTCGCGGCGGTCCTGGGGCAGGTAACCACCCCGGTAGGCCGCGACCGTCTGCGCCAGGGCTGGGTCGCGGTACTCCAGCCGGCGCCGCGCCCCGGTGGCCAGCGCCTCGGCGCCGGCCCGGCTCCGCGCGAAGGCCACGGTCTGGACGCCGTCCTCGACGAGCGCGGCCAGGATGTGGGCGGCTTCGGTCGTCGCGGAGCGACGCCGGCCTTCGCTGTCGGTCGCCGGCTCCCACAGGGCGAACGTCATCGCGCCCCGCGGCGACCCGTCGGTGGTCACCGCGCGCGTCGGCAGCCCGATGAGCCGGCTCGCGTGCCCTGCCGGGTCGCTCACGGTGGCGGACGCCAGGACGAACGTCGGCGTCGAGCCGTACCGCCCGGCGACGCGACGCAGCCGGCGCAGCACGGCCGCCACGTGGGACCCGAACACTCCCCGGTAGATGTGGCACTCGTCCACCACCACGTACCGCAGCCCCCGCAGGAACCGTGACCATCGCGCGTGCCCCGGGAGGAGGGAGTGGTGCAGCAGGTCGGGGTTCGTGAGGACGAGGTTCGCGTGCTCCCGGATCCACCGCCGCTCGTCGGGCGGGGTGTCGCCGTCGTACGTCGCGGCTCGGACCCCCGGTACGGCGAAGGTGTCGACCCTGACGCGCTGGTCGGCGGCGAGGGCCTTGGTCGGCGCGAGGTAGAGCGCGGTCGGGCCGCGGACCCCCGACGCGGCGCCGTCTGCGAGGGCGCCGAGCACCGGGACCAGGTAGCCCAGGCTCTTGCCGGAGGCCGTTCCGGTCGCCAGGACGACGTGCTCGCCTGTCTCTGCGAGGTCGATGGCGGCCCGCTGGTGGCTCCACGGGCGGTCGATGCCGGACGCCAGCAGAGCCGAGAGGACGGCGGGCGACACCGTCGAGGGCCATTCGGCCAGCCGGGCCTGACGCGCCGGGATCTGCTCCACGTGGAGCAGCCGGTCGCCCCCGTCGTCCCGGGTGATCCGGGCCAAGTGCTGGGCAGGGCTGGACACGCCCGTTACGGTAATCCTTGGTCCTGACGCCATCCCGGCCCGGGACCATGACGCCCGATGATCCAGCACCCTCCTGAGGAGCGAGCCGCGTGGAGCTCTCCGTGACCACGTCCCACCACGACGACGTCACCGTCGTCTCGGTCGAGGGGGAGGTCGACGTGCACACTGCGGCGCAGCTGCGCCTGACCCTGGACCAGGAGATCGCCGACGGCCATGTCCGGCTCGTCGTGGACCTCGACAAGGTCTCCTTCCTCGACTCCACCGGCCTCGGGGTGCTCGTGGGGCGTCTCAAGCTCGTCCGCAACGCCTCGGGCTGGCTGCGCATCGTCTGCACGTCCGAGCGCATTCTCCGGGTCTTCCGCATCACCGGGCTCGACAAGGTCTTCGGGATCCACGAGAGCGTCGACGAGGCCCTCGCGGCCTGACCACGCGCGCCCGTCGAGCGGCCGGAGGCCGTCCTCCCGGCAGCCTGTGCCGGGGCCGCGTGTGAAGCGCGCCACATCGCCCCCGGGGCGCGGGGCGCGGGGCGTGACCGGTAGGGTCCCCCCGAACCGTCCCCGTGTCGGCGCTGTCTGCGCCCGGGGTGGAACCTCGCCGTCAAGGAGGATGGAATGGCACCCCTCGCACTCGCGAACGCCGAGTCGGGCGCCCTGGAACTGTCTGGGACCAACCTGACCCTGGTCGTCACGGTCGCGGTCATCGCGCTCGTGGCCCTCGTCATGGGCTTCGTGTTCCGGCAGCAGGTGCTCGCGGCCGACCCAGGCACCGAGAAGATGCAGGAGATCGGCGCCGCCGTCGAGGAGGGCGCCCAGGCGTACCTCGCGCGGCAGTTCCGCACCCTGTCCGTCTTCGTCGTCCTCGTCTTCGGCCTCCTGCTCCTCCTTCCCGCCGACACCGCAGAGATCCGTTGGGGCCGGTCCGGCTTCTTCATCCTCGGTGCGGTCTTCTCGGCGGCCATCGGCTACCTCGGCATGAGCCTGGCGGTGAAGGCCAACGTGCGCGTGGCGTCGGCCGCTCGTGGTGAGAACGGCCGCGACGTCGGGATGCGCATCGCCTTCCGCACCGGCGGTGTCGTCGGCATGGCCACGGTCGGCCTCGGCCTGCTCGGCGCGGCCGTCGTCGTCCTGCTCTACAAGGGCGACGCGGCCAAGGTGCTCGAGGGCTTCGGCTTCGGTGCCGCGCTGCTCGCGATGTTCATGCGAGTCGGCGGCGGCATCTTCACCAAGGCCGCCGACGTCGGCGCCGACCTGGTCGGCAAGGTCGAGGCCGGCATCCCCGAGGACGACCCCCGCAACGCCGCGACGATCGCCGACAACGTCGGCGACAACGTCGGCGACTGCGCCGGTATGGCGGCGGACCTCTTCGAGTCCTACGCCGTCATGCTCGTCGCCGCCCTCATCCTCGGCTCGGTGGCGTTCGGCTCCTACGGCCTCGTCTTCCCGCTCCTCATCCCGGCGATCGGTGCGCTCACCGCGCTCCTCGGGGTGTTCATCACCAAGGCCCGCCCGGGCGAGAACGCGCTGAGCGCGATCAACCGCGGCTTCTACATCTCGGCCGTGGTCTCCGCGGTCCTCAGCGCGATCACCGCCTACGTGTACCTGCCGTCCACCTACGCCGAGCTCGGCTCCTCGAACGAGCAGATCAGCGCACTCACCGGCGACCCGCGTCTGGCGGCTGTCCTCGCGGTCCTCATCGGCATCGTCCTCGCCGGCATCATCCTGTGGCTCACCGGCCACTTCACCGGCACCGACAAGCGTCCGACGATGGACGTCGCGCGCACCTCGCTCACCGGTTCGGCCACCGTGATCCTCTCCGGTATCGGCGTGGGTCTGGAGTCGGCCGTCTACACGGCGGCCATCATCGCCGGTGCGGTCTACCTCGCCTTCCTCCTCGGTGGCGGCGCGGTCTCGCTGTCGCTCTTCCTCGTCGCGCTCGCCGGGTGCGGCCTGCTCACCACCGTCGGCGTCATCGTCGCGATGGACACCTTCGGTCCGGTCTCCGACAACGCCCAGGGCATCGCGGAGATGTCGGGCGACGTCGACGGCGAGGGCGCGCAGATCCTCACCGAGCTCGACGCCGTCGGCAACACGACCAAGGCCATCACCAAGGGCATCGCCATCGCGACGGCGGTCCTCGCGGCCACGGCGCTGTTCGGGTCCTACACCGACGCGTGGCAGACCGCGCTGAACAAGATCGACCCGAACGCCCTCAGCGAGGAGCAGCTGCAGTCGGCCCAGGAGTTCGTCGTCGACGCGCAGGGCCTCATCACGACGCCGTCGACGCTCGTCGGCCTCATCATCGGCGCCTCCGTCGTCTTCCTCTTCTCCGGCCTCGCGATCAACGCGGTGACCCGGGCGGCCGGGGCCATCGTCTTCGAGGTGCGCCGGCAGTTCCGTGAGCACCCGGGGATCATGGACGGCACCGAGAAGCCGGAGTACGGCCGGGTCGTCGACATCTGCACCAAGGACTCGCTGCGCGAGCTCGCCACTCCGGGGCTCCTCGCCGCGCTCATGCCCATCGCGGTCGGCTTCGGCCTCGGCGTCGGGGCGCTCGCCGGGTTCCTGGCCGGCGCCATCGGGACCGGCGCACTGATGGCGGTGTTCCTCGCGAACTCCGGTGGAGCCTGGGACAACGCGAAGAAGATCGTCGAGGACGGGCGCCACGGCGGCAAGGGCAGCGCGGCCCACGAGGCGACGATCATCGGCGACACCGTCGGCGACCCGTTCAAGGACACCGCCGGTCCGGCGATCAACCCGCTCATCAAGGTGATGAACCTCGTCTCGGTGCTCATCGCGCCGGCGATCATCACGCTGTCGATCGGTGTCGACGCCTCGGCTCCCCTCCGCTACGGCATCGCGGGTATCGCGTTCGCCGTCGTCGTCGGGGCGGTCGCGTACTCCAAGAGCAAGGACATCGCGATCGGCGGGGACGACCCGGACTCGGGTGTGCGCGCCGCGAACACCGACAGCGACAGCGACCCGGCACCCGCCCAGGTCTGAGTCAGCCGCGGTCGAAGGGCCGGCCCCGTCACGGGGCCGGCCCTTCGCCGTATCCACCCCCGTGTGGACGCCATGGCGGCGATCCGGCGCCGCCGCCCGCGTTTGGACGCCATGGCGCTCATCCGGGTGGATGGCGTCGACTTCTCGGCGCCATCCGTGCGTTTGGACGCCATGGCGGCGATCCGGCGCCGCCGCCCGCGTTTGGACGCCATGGCGCTCATCCGGGTGGATGGCGTCGACTTCTCGGCGCCATCCGTGCGTTTGGACGCCATGGCGGCGATCCGGCGCTGCGGCCCTGTGGATGACGCCGGCAGCGATCGGCGCTCCAGTGGCACCGTGGACGCGTGCTCGGAACTGCGCCAACGCCACCCTTCGAGCCGTCCTGCCTCCACCGGACGGCGGACCTGGCGCGCGCTCAGATCCACCCCGCGCGCGGTGGCTACCGCAGGGTGCGTCACGGCGTGTGGATCCTGGGCTCGGACTGGGCGGAGCTGGAGCCGGAGCAGCGGCACGCCGCCTTCGTCCATGCGACGGCGCTTCGCTGCGACCCCGACTCCCCGCCCGTCTTCTCCCACGCATCGGCGGCCGCGGTATGGGGGATGCCGCGTGTCGAGCCCTGGCCGCGACGGGCCGATGCGGTCGTCGTCGACCGGAGGGTCCGATCCTCCCGGCTCGTCGTCAAGCACGTCGGGAGCCCGACCGACCCTGTCGTGGTGCGGGGTCTGCTCGTGACGTCGGCCGCTCGCACCGTCGTCGACGTCGCACGCACCAGCGGCCTGCCCGATGCACTGGCAGCCGCCGACCACGCCCTGCGACACGGCCTCTGCGCGGCGGGGGAGATCGCGGCGGAGATCGATCTGATCGGCAGCGCCGCGCCCGGTCGAGCCCGTGCCGCGCTCGTCGGTGAGCTGGCCGACCCGTCGAGCATGTCCGCCGGCGAGAGTCTCTCGCGGGCGCAGATGTTCATCGCGCGCATCCCGCGCCCGGAGCTGCAGTTCCGCGTCACGGACGAGGCGGGTCACGTGGGCGACGCGGACTTCCGGTGGCGAGATGCCCTGGGGGAGTTCGACGGCCGAGTCAAGTACCGAGTGCCACCTGGGGCGAGCCCGGCGCAGGCGGGCGACGTCGTGTGGGCCGAGAAGCTCCGGGAGGACCGGATGCGGCGTCGCGGATTCTCGGTCGGCCGGTGGATCTGGCAGGACGCGTACGGCGTGCGCGGAATGCTCGCCCGGCTCGCGGGAGTCGGTGTCGTGCCCGAACGGCGCAGCACCTGGTTCGACCTCGGCGGCCGCCCCGCAGCCTCGGCCTGACCGAGCGCCGTCGGGCGAGCCGGCGGCGGGGTCGTGGGAGGGCGAGGTGGCGCACCCGTCCGCCGCGTTCGGCCGCCATGGCGTCCAAACGGGTGGGGGGCGTTCGGATGTGGGCGCCGGTGGTGGGTTCGGCCGCCATGGCGTCCAAACGGGTGGGTGGCGTTCGGATGTGGGCGCCGGTGGTGGGTTCGGCCGCCATGGCGTCCAAACGGGTGGGGGGCGTTCGGATGTGGGCGCCGGTGGTGGGTTCGGCCGCCATGGCGTCCAAACGGGGGACGGCGGGGGCGGGGGCGAGGGAAACGAGCGCATAGGCTCCTTCCGATGACCGCGAACCCGCCCCGCGTCGACGACGAGCTCGTCGCACTGCTGCGCGCCGACCTCGCCGCGTCGGGCTTCACCGTCGCCGGGGTCACCGAGCTGCTCGGGCCGATGGCAGCCGCCGCCCTCGACCGCGACCAGGCCCTCCCGGCCCAACGCGTCACCGCGGCCTCCGCGGACGTCCGCGCCTCGCTCGTGCGGCTCTTCACCCTGGGCGACCCCGTCGACGCCACCGAGGTGGAGGCGGCGCTGCCGACCCTGGGGGTGGCCGGCGCTGTCGACCTCGGCCTCGTCGCCCCGGAGGGGGACGGCGTCGTCGCCCGCTGCGACCTGCGCCCCTACGCCACGGACGGCGCGGACTGGTGGGTGGCCTCCGACCTCGGCGAGCTCGCCACCGGACGCCCGCTCAACCCCGACCACGTCCTCGGTGTCGGGGGCGCCTCCGCGACCCTCGCGTCCTGGACGCCCCGTCCGCGCGTCGCCCGCGCCCTCGACCTCGGGACCGGCTGCGGCGTGCAGGCCCTGCACCTCGGCGGGCACGCCGACCACGTGGTCGTCACCGATCTGTCCGAACGCGCGCTGCACTTCGCGCGCTTCAACGCGGCGCTGAACGGGACGTTGTGGGACGTGCGATCCGGCTCGATGCTCGACCCGGTCGCGGGCGAGCGCTTCGATCTCGTCGTGTCCAACCCGCCGTTCGTCATCACGCCGCGATCGGGCGCGATGCCGCTGTTCGAGTACCGCGACGGCGGCGCGTCCGGCGACGACCTCGTGCGTGACCTCGTGCGCCGGCTCGGTGCGCACCTCGAGCCCGGCGGCATCGCACAGCTGCTCGGCAACTGGGAGGTCCCGCGCGGTGTGTCGTGGACCGAGCGGGTGGGGGAGTGGCTCGACGGGACCGGCCTGGACGCCTGGGTCGTCCAGCGTGAGACCCAGGACCCCGCCGAGTACGCCGAGACGTGGGCGCGCGACGGCGGCCACCATCCCGGGACGGCGGACTTCAACACGATGTACACGGCCTGGCTCAACGACTTCGCGGCCCGGGACATCGATGCGATCGGCTTCGGCGTCGTCACGCTGCAGCGACCAGCCGCAGAGCGGACGCCCTTCGTCGACCTCGTCGATGTCCCCGGGCCGGTCGAGCAGCCGATGGGCCCCGCCGTGCTGGCCGGGCTCAGGGCGCGCTCCTGGCTCGCCGAGCACGACGACGACGCCCTGCTCGCCATCGCCTGGCGCCGGGCCGACGACGTCACCGAGGAGCGGCACGCCGTGCCGGGTGAGGCCGACCCCCGCGTCATCCTCCTGCGCCAGGGTGGTGGGCTGCGTCGCCAGGTCCCGCTGTCGACGGTCACCGCCGCCTACCTCTCGGTCTGCGACGGCGAGCTGACGGCCGGGGCCGCGGCCGCGGCGATCGCCGGCCTGCTCGGCCTGGACGACACCGACGTCCGCCGCGAGATCCTCGCGCTGACCCGTGACCTCGCCAAGGACGGACTCCTGCTCCGCTGACCGGGGCGGACCGGCCCGGACCCAATCCGCGGAGCGGGGTGTGACGAACCCCACTCCAGCGGGCCGGGCAGGCCGGGTCGCCGAGAGAGGACGTCAGCATGAAGACGAGAACCATTGCAGGGATGGCGGGCGCGGCCGGGCTGGCCGCCGGACTCACCTTCGTCGCAGCCCCGGCCTTCGCCGGTCACACCAACACCGTGCTGGAGGCGAGCCTCGACGGGCGCCAGGAAGTCGCCTCCAGCGGCTCCCGCGCGATCTCCGGCGACCCCAACGGACGGGGCGAGGTCTACGTCTTCGGCATCGACGGAGACCCGGCGACCCTCTGCTACGTCCTCGTCGTCGACAAGATCGCCGACACCGAGCTCGCGCCGGGCGCCCCCCGTGCCGCGCACATCCACAAGGGAGCGGCCGGCACGAACGGCCCGGTCGAGGTCAACCTCGCCTGGCCGCAGGACGGCCAGGCGGCCGACTGTCTCACCGAGGGCGAGGCCGGGAAGGGCCTCGCGGCGGGCGAGGTCCAGGAGATCCTGGCGCACCCCGAGGAGTACTACGTCAACGTGCACAACAGCGAGTACCCCAGCGGCGCCGTCCGCGGCCAGCTCCACGCCGACGACCACTGACCCTCGGCCGGGGCCGCCCGCCGAGCACGCCCGGCGGGCGGCCCCGGACCCGTCGCGGTCCCCCAGGGTTCCCCCTTGTGAGTGAGTGCTCACTCACTTACTCTGGACCGATGCCACCCCGTGCCCCCGCGATGAGCCCGGTCGAGCGTCGCGCCGCGATCGTCGACGTGACCATCCCGCTGCTCCGCGACCACGGCGCCGGGCTCACCACGAAGCAGGTGGCCGAGGCCGCGGGCATCGCCGAGGGCACCGTCTTCCGGGCGTTCTCGACCAAGGAGGACCTCGTCCACGCCTGCGCCGAGGCGGTGTTCGACACCTCGACCGCGGTGCGCGAGCTCGCCGCCATCGACCGCCGCCTCGACCTGGAACAGCGCCTCGAGGCGGGGGTGGCGGTGCTGCGTCGCCGCATCGACCGCATCATCGGTCTGCTCGGGGCGCTGCACGCCACCGGTGCCACGCCACTGCGGGACGACCACCACCGGGGCCGGTCGCCGCAGGCGCCCGGTCCGGGGCGCGAACTGCGGCGGATGGCCGACCCGGACCTCGAGGCCGCCCTGGTCGACCTCGTCGGTGCGGACACAGGCGGTCTCCGGCTCCCCGCGGAGGACGTCGCCGACCTGCTCGTCCACCTCACCCTCTCCAGCGCCCACCCGATGTTCCCGGTACGACCGCTCACCCCGGCCGAGATCGTCTCCGTGGTCCTCGACGGCACCCGGAAGGCGCGCTGATGCTCGTCCGCCTCGTCCGCACCCACCTGCGTCCCTACACCGGGGCGCTCGTCCTGCTCCTGGCCCTCCAGCTCGGCGGCACACTCGCCTCCCTCTACCTGCCCAGCCTCAACGGGCGGATCATCGACGAGGGGGTCGCCGTCGGGGACACCGGCTTCATCCTGCGCGCCGGGATCTGGATGCTCGGCGTGTCCCTCGTCCAGATCCTCGCGACGATCTCGGCGACCCGGATCGGCGCCCTCACCGCGGCCTCGCTCGGGCGCGACCTGCGGGCCGCCGTCTTCCACCGGGTCGGCTCGTACTCGGCCCGGGAGGTGTCCTCCTTCGGGGCGCCGACCCTCATCAGCCGTTCCACCAACGACGTCCAGCAGGTCCAGCAGATCGTCTACATGGGCCTGGCGATGATGGTCACCGCGCCCATCATGATGGTCGGGGGCATCGTCATGGCGCTGCGCGAGGACGCCGGGCTCTCCTGGCTCGTCGCGGTGGCCGTCCCGCTGCTCGGTGCCTCCGTCGGGGCCGTCATCAGCCGGATGGTGCCGCACTTCCGCGCCATGCAGAAGGCCGTCGACACGGTGAACCGCATCCTGCGGGAACAGATCACGGGGATCCGGGTGGTGCGTGCGTTCGTGCGCGAGGACGTCGAGCGGGAGCGCTTCGCCGTGGCCAACCGCACCTACACGGGCACCGCCCTGGCCGTCGGGCGCCTCATGGCGCTCGCGTTCCCCATCGTCATGGTCGTCTTCAACGCCTCGACGGTCGCTGTCATCTGGTTCGGCGCCATCCGGGTCGACTCCGGGCAGATGCAGATCGGTGCGCTCACGGCCTTCATGGCCTATCTCATCCAGATCCTCATGTCCGTGATGATGGCGACCTTCATGTCGATGATGATCCCGCGGGCCTCGGTGTCGGCGGGCCGCATCGCGGAGGTCCTCGACACCGAGTCCTCGGTCCACCCGCCCGTCGTGGCGGCGCCCATCCCGGCCGGCCCGGTCGAGGTCGAGCTGCGCGAGGCCACCTTCGCCTACCCGGGCGCGGAGTCCCCCGTCCTGCGCGCGGTCTCGTTCACCGCCCGGCCCGGCACGACGACCGCTGTGGTCGGGTCCACCGGGGCCGGCAAGACGACCCTCGTGGGCCTCGTCCCCCGACTCCACGACGCCACCGGCGGCGCCGTCCTCGTCGGTGGCATCGACATCCGCGACGTCGCGCTCGAGGACCTCTGGTCGCGCATCGGCCTCGTCCCGCAACGGCCCTACCTGTTCACCGGCACCGTCGCGAGCAACCTGCGTCACGGCGATCCCGACGCCACCGACGACGAGCTGTGGGAGGCGCTTCGCATCGCCCAGGCCGCCGACTTCGTCCGCGCCATGCCCGGCGGGCTCGACGCCCCGATCGCGCAGGGCGGTACCAACGTCAGCGGCGGCCAGCGGCAGCGGCTCGCCATCGCCCGGGCCCTCGTGCGCCGCCCCACCGTCTACCTGTTCGACGACGCGTTCTCCGCGCTCGACGTCGCGACCGACGCCCGCCTGCGCGCCGCCCTCGCGCCCGTGACCCGGGAGGCGACGGTCATCGTCGTCGCCCAGCGGGTCTCGACCATCCTCGGGGCCGACCAGGTGGTCGTCCTCGACGACGGAGCCGTCATCGGGGTGGGGACCCACGACGAGCTCCTGGAGTCCTGCCCGACCTACCGCGAGATCGTCGAGAGCCAGCAGGCCAGCGAGGTGACCGCATGAGCGAGCTCAAGTCGGCCGAGGAGAAGGCCGCCGAGGCGCGCCGCGGCCCCGCCGGCGTCCGCCGATCCGGGCCGCCGCACGCCGCCATCGGGATGCCGACCGAGAAGTCGCAGCACTTCGTCCCGTCCGCCAAGCGGGTGCTCGGCCTCCTCCGGCCCGAGCGGGCGGTCGTCGTCGGCGCCCTCGTCCTCGCACTCGGCAGCGTCGTGCTCAACGCCATCGGGCCCAAGATCCTCGGGCTGGCCACCGACCTCGTCTTCGCCGGGGTGTTCAGCCGGCGGATCCCCGCCGGGGTCACCCAGGAGCAGGCCGTCGAACGGCTCCGGGCCGACGGCGAGGACCGGGTCGCGGACGTCCTCGCGGCGATGGAGAACGTCGTGCCGGGCCAGGGCGTCGACTTCGGCGCTCTCGGGCGGGTGCTCGTCATCGTCCTGGCCATCTACCTCGTGGCCGCCGTCCTGCAGCTGGTGCAGGGCCGGCTGCTCGTGTCGGTGGTGAACCGCACGGTGTTCCGGCTGCGTCGCGACGTCGAGGACAAGCTGAACCGGCTGCCGCTGCCGTACTTCGACGCCCAGCCCCGCGGCGAGCTGCTGAGCCGGGTCACCAACGACATCGACAACA
Source organism: uncultured Actinomycetota bacterium (assembly GCA_963815545.1). Taxonomy (GTDB): domain Bacteria; phylum Actinomycetota; class Actinomycetes; order Actinomycetales; family Dermatophilaceae; genus Phycicoccus. The sequence goes on along the minus strand of CAWFGY010000011.1, from coordinate 173,542 downwards.
TGGCACAGAGCCTCCAGCAGACCCTGAGCCAGCTCGTCACCTCGCTGCTCACCGTCGTCGCGATGATCGCGATGATGTTCTACATCTCCCCGCTGCTGGCGCTCATCGCCCTCGTGACGATCCCGGTGACGATGGCGGTGACCGCCGCGATCGGCAAGCGCAGCCAGGGGCACTTCGTCCAGCAGTGGAAGAGCACCGGCGAGGTGAACGGCATCGTCGAGGAGACCTTCACCGGCCACGAGCTCGTCAAGGTCTTCGGGCGACAGGCCGAGGCGGACCGTGACTTCGCCGTGCGCAACGACGCGCTGCACCACGCGACCTTCCGCGCGCAGTTCATCAGCGGCGTCATCATGCCGACGCTGATGTTCATCGGGAACCTCAACTACGTCGCGATCGCCGTCGTCGGCGGCTTCCGGGTGGCCACCGGGTCGATGAGCCTCGGCGACGTCCAGGCCTTCATCCAGTACTCGCGGCAGTTCACCCAGCCGCTCACCCAGGTCGCCTCGATGGCCAACCTCATGCAGAGCGGGGTGGCGTCCGCCGAGCGCGTCTTCGAGGTGCTCGACGCGCCGGAGCAGGAGGCGGAGTCGGTGAGCCCGGCGCGCATCGACGACCCGTGCGGCCGGGTGGCCTTCGAGGACGTCTCCTTCTCGTACACGCCCGACCGGCCGCTCATCGAGCACCTCGACCTCGTCGTCGAGCCGGGCCAGACCGTGGCCATCGTCGGGCCCACCGGCGCCGGCAAGACGACCCTGGTCAACCTCGTCCTGCGCTTCTACGAGCTCGACGGCGGGCGGATCACCCTGGACGGGGTCGACATCCGCGACCTCACCCGGCACGACCTGCGCTCACGCACCGGGATGGTGCTCCAGGACACCTGGCTGTTCGCCGGGTCGATCCGCGACAACATCGCCTACGGCCGTCCTGGGGCCACCGACGACGAGATCCTCGAGGCCGCACGCGCGACGTACGTCGACCGGTTCGTCCACTCGCTCCCCGACGGGTACGACACCGTCCTCAACGCGGAGGCCGACAACATCAGCGCGGGGGAGCGTCAGCTCGTGACGATCGCGCGCGCCTTCCTCGCCGACCCCTCGCTGCTCATCCTCGACGAGGCGACCAGCTCGGTCGACACCCGCACCGAGCTGCTCGTGCAGCACGCGATGGCGGCGCTGCGCAGCGACCGGACGAGCTTCGTCATCGCGCACCGGCTGTCGACCATCCGCGACGCCGACCTCATCCTCGTCATGGAGGAGGGGCGCATCGTCGAGCGGGGCACCCACGCCGGGCTGCTCGCGGCAGGCGGGGCGTTCGCGCGGCTGCACGCGGCCCAGTTCGCGGCGGCCGCGGCCGACCCCGACGACGACCCGGTGGAGGCGGCCGTCGTCGGCGCCGGGGTCCCGGCGGGCGGGGGGAGCAGGCCGTGACCGCCGGGTCCGACACCCGCGTCGGGGACCTCGAGGCGTACCTCGCGACACCGTCGACGCCCGGGCCCTGGCCCGGGCTCGTGCTCGTCCACGAGGCCTTCGGGCTCGACGACAACATGCGGGCCCACGCCGACCGGCTGGCCGCGGCGGGCTACCTCACCCTGGCCCCGGACCTGCTGTCCCGCGGGCGCCGGGTCGCGTGCCTCACCGCGACGTTCGCCGCGCTGCGCCGCGGGAGCGGGCGGGCGTTCGACGACGTCGAGGCTGCCCGGCGACAGCTCCTCCAGGACCCCCGGTGCACGGGGCGGGTCGGGGTCGTGGGCTTCTGCCTCGGCGGGTCGTTCGCGCTCGTCCTGGCGGGTCGCCCGGGCTGGCACGCGGCCGTCGTCAACTACGGGGCACTGCCGTCCTCGCCGGAGGTCCTCGACGGAGCCTGCCCGGTCGTCGCGAGCTACGGGGGCCGGGACCTGTCGCTGCGCGGCGTCGCCGACCGGCTCGACGGGGCCCTGCGCGACCGTGCCGTCCCGCGTGACGTGCGCGAGTACCCCGCGGCGGGCCACTCGTTCCTGAACCCCGACCCCTCCGTGCCCTGGTTCCTGGCGCCGATCTCGCGGTTCGTCCTCCACGCCGGGCCGGAGCCGGCCTCCGCCGAGCACGCGTGGGACCGGATCGAGGGCTTCCTCGCAGAGCACCTCGGCGGCTGAGCCGCGGACTCGCGGTCAGCCGAACTGCCAGGACCGCTTGCTGAGGCCGTACCAGAACCCGTCGATGACGCTGCGTCCCGCAACGTCGCCGTCGGCGGACGCGGCACCGAGGGCGACGAAGAGGGGGGCCCAGTGCTCGGTGCGTGGGTGGGCCTCGTGGGCCGCCGGGGCTTTCGCGAGGAAGTCCAGGACGCTGTCGACGTCCCCGGCCCCGACGGCCTCCGCGGCCCAGTGGTCGAACTCCGCCGACGGGGTGGGCGGCGCCGAGTCGGGCCCGTCGGCGGGCCGGAACCACCGGAGGTTGTGCGTCGTGAATCCCGAGCCGACGACGAGGACACCCTCGTCGCGGAGCGGGCCGAGGCGTCGCCCGAGGTCGAGGAGGCGGTGCGGGTCGAGGGTCGGCATGGACAGCTGGAGGACGGGAACGTCGGCGTCGGGGAACATCTCGACGAGCGGGACGTACGCCCCGTGGTCGAGGCCGCGCGCCGGGTCCTGGTGGACCGCCTCGCCGGAGCCGTCGAGCAGGGCGGCCACCGACCGGGCCAGCTCGGGAGCGCCCGGGGCGCCGTAGGCCACGTCGTAGTACCGCTGCGGGAAGCCCCAGAAGTCGTGGACGAGGGGCACGTCGCCCGAGGTGGCCGACACGGTGACCGGCGCCTGTTCCCAGTGGGCCGAGACCATGAGCACCGAGCGGGGCCGTGGCAGGTTCGCCGACCACGTGGCCAGCTCCGCGGTCCATCGCGCGTCGTCCGCCAGGGGCGGCGCCCCGTGGCTGAGGTAGAGCACGGGCTGGCGCTCCGTGGTGGCGGGCATCCGGGCCTCCTCCGACGTTGTAGTTCAACATTCAACCACACCGCCGGCTGGGATGTCGCGGACCCGGGTGTGCGTCCGGACCGTTCCGGGCGCTACCGTCGGCCACGTCCGCACGTCGGAGCAGCGACGAATCCGCTGCACGTGCCTGGACGGAACAGGCAGGTGTGACCGTGGCAGGACGCAAGCTCGTCATCGTCGAGTCGCCCGCGAAGGCCAAGACCATCGCGGGGTACCTCGGAGCGGACTGGGACGTGGAGGCCTCGGTCGGCCACATCCGCGACATCCCGACCCCGAGCGAGATGCCGGCGGAGATGAAGAAGGGACCCTTCGGCAGGTTCGGGGTCAACATCGAGGACGACTTCGACCCCTTCTACGTCGTCGACGCCGACAAGAAGAAGAAGGTCCGCGAGCTCAAGTCGCTGCTGAAGAACGCCGACGAGCTCTACCTCGCCACGGATGAGGACCGCGAGGGCGAGGCCATCGCGTGGCACCTCTACGAGACGCTGCAGCCGAAGGTCCCGGTCAAGCGGATGGTCTTCCACGAGATCACCCGAGAGGCCATCCAGCGGGCCGCGAGCCAGACCCGCGACATCAACGTCGCGCTCGTCGACGCCCAGGAGACCCGCCGCATCCTCGACCGCCTCTACGGCTACGAGGTCAGCCCGGTGCTGTGGCGCAAGGTCAAGGCCGGCCTGTCCGCCGGGCGGGTCCAGTCCGTCGCGACCCGGATGGTCGTCGAGCGCGAGCGCGAGCGGATGGCCTTCGTCCGGGCGAGCTACTGGGATGTCGACGCCGACCTCACGCCGGGTGCCGAGGAGGACCTGTTCACCGCCCGGCTCACCGGGGTGGACGGCAAGCGGGTCGCCACCGGCCGCGACTTCGCCGACGACGGCACCCTCAAGGGCGACCGGCACGTCCAGCTCGACGAGGAGCAGGCCACCGGCATCGCCGAGGCGCTGCGCCGCGCCGAGGTGAGCGTGGCCGAGGTGTCCGAGAAGCCGTACACCCGCCGCCCGAGCGCGCCGTTCACGACGAGCACCCTCCAGCAGGAGGCCTCCCGCAAGCTGCGCCTCAACAGCCGCAACGCGATGCGCGTCGCCCAGCGGCTGTACGAGAACGGCTACATCACCTACATGCGGACCGACAGCACGGCGCTCTCGGACGCCGCGCTGAGCGCCGCACGTCAGCAGGCCCGCGAGATGTACGGGGGCGACTACGTGCCCGACGCCCCGCGCCGCTACGAGAAGAAGGTGAAGAACGCCCAGGAGGCGCACGAGGCGATCCGGCCCGCCGGGGACCGCTTCCGCACCCCGAAGCAGGTCGAGGGCGAGCTGCGCGGCGAGGAGCTCAGGATGTACGAGCTCATCTGGATGCGCACCATCGCGTCCCAGATGGCCGACGCCCGCGGCTCCACCGCCTCCCTGAAGATCGCCGCCACGCTGCGCGACGGCGCGCCGGCCCGCGAGGTCGAGCTGTCCGCCAGCGGCACCGTCATCACCTTCCGGGGCTTCCTCGCCGCCTACGAGGAGGGCCGCGACGACACTCGCAGCAGCCGCGACGACGAGGAGCGCCGCCTGCCCAAGCTCGGCGCCGGCCGCCCCCTGACCGTCCGCCGGGCCGAGGCCGGGGGCCACGAGACGTCCCCGCCGGCGCGGTACACCGAGGCGACGCTCGTCAAGGCGATGGAGGAGCGCGGCATCGGCCGCCCGTCCACCTACGCGTCGACGATCGGGACCATCCAGGACCGCGGCTACGTCACGAACCGGGGCTCGGCCCTCATTCCCAGCTGGCTGGCGTTCGCCGTGACCCGGCTCATGGAGACCCACTTCGCCCGGCTCGTCGACTACGACTTCACCGCGTCGATGGAGGAGGACCTCGACGCCATCGCTCGCGGTGACCAGCAGCGGGCCGCCTGGCTGCGCCGCTTCTACTTCGGTGACGAGGCGAGCTCTGCCGACGGGCTGCGCGACCTCGTCGAGGACCTCGGCGACATCGACGCCCGGGCCATCTCGACCATCGACATCGGCGACGGCATCGTCGTCCGGGTCGGCCGGTACGGCCCCTACGTCGAGGAGGTCGTCCCTGCCGGGGTCGACCCCAAGACCGGCGAGGTCCTCGACGCCACCGCGACCGGCGAGGGCCAGCCGCGCCGGGCGTCGATCACCGACGACGTCGCCCCCGACGAGCTGACCCCCGCGATGGCCCGCGAGCTGCTCGAGCAGGCGGCCGACGACGGGCGGGTGCTCGGCCAGGACCCCGACACCGGCCGCGACATCGTCGCCAAGGCCGGCCGCTACGGGCCCTACGTCACCGAGGTGCTTCCCGAGGACGAGTCGGGCGGCAAGGGCAAGACCAAGGTCAAGCCGCGGACCGCCTCGCTGTTCGCCGACATGGACCTCAAGACCGTCGAGCTCGGGACCGCGTTGCGCCTGCTGTCGCTGCCGCGGGTCGTCGGGCCCGACCCCGAGTCCGGCGAGGACATCACGGCCCAGAACGGCCGGTACGGCCCGTACCTCAAGAAGGGCTCGGACTCGCGCTCGCTCACCTCCGAGCAGCAGCTGTTCGACATCACCCTCGACGAGGCGCTCGCCATCTACGCCCAGCCGAAGCAGCGCGGCCGGGCCGCCGCGAAGCCGCCGCTGGCCGAGCTCGGCACCGACCCCGTCTCGGGCAAGCCGGTCGTCGTCAAGGACGGGCGGTTCGGGCCCTACGTCACCGACGGCGAGACGAACGCGACGTTGCGCAAGGACGACGACCCCGAGGCGATCACGCCCGAGCGCGGGTACGAGCTGCTCGCGGACAAGCGCGCCAAGGGCCCGGCGAAGAAGACCGCTCGCAAGAAGACGGCGAAGAAGGCGACGAAGAAGACCGCCGCGAAGAAGACCGCCGCGAAGAAGTCGGGCACGAAGAAGGCGAGCACGGCGAAGAAGGCCTGACGTGGTGACCCCCGGGCTGGCGCCTGGGGTTACCGCTGAGTAGGTTGTCCCGCATGGCTCTCGACCCGCAGTTCCTGACGACCGCCTCGCCCTCGGAGTTCGTCGCCACCGTGAAGACGGCGTCCGACGGTGAGATCCGTGACGCGTTCGGTGGCGAGCACCGTGAGGCGCTCCTCGACGCCGTCTTCGGCCGGTTCCCCGAGCAGTTCCGCGCCGAGAAGGCGGGTGACCGCACCGCGCGGATCGACTTCGAGGTCACCGGGGGTCCGGGGGGCGCCAGCGACACCTACGCGGTCGTCGTCGACCAGGGGACCTGCGCGGTCGAGAAGGCTCCGAGCGCCGAGCCGCAGCTGTCGCTCAAGGCCGGTCCGGCCGAGTTCCTCAAGCTCATCGCCGGCACCGGCAACCCCGCGATGATGTTCATGATGGGCAAGATCAAGGCGCGCGGCGACCTCGGGCTGGCCTCTGCGCTCGGGACCTGGTTCGAGACCCCCAAGGCCTGAGGCGGCGTCGTCACCGAACCGGCTTGACCCTCACGCGGCGTGAGGCGGCACCGTGGATGACATGACCACGACGAGCCAGCAGACTGCCCGGATGGAGCTGACGGTCGGGCAGGTCGCCGGGACCTTCGGCGTCACGGTGCGCACCCTGCACCACTACGACGCCATCGGCCTCGTCGTCCCGTCGGCACGCAGCCACGCGGGGTACCGCCTCTACACGGAGGCGGACCTCGCCCGGCTGTCGACGGTCGTCACCTACCGTCGGCTCGACCTCCCCCTCGAGGAGGTTCGCGCGCTGCTGGACGGTGACGGTCCCCCCGCGGAGCACCTGCGCCGGCAGCGCGATGTGGTCGTCTCCCGGCTGGGCGAGCTCACCGCGCTCGTCACGGCCATCGACCGAGCATTGGAGCGAGAGATGAACGAACGGCCCGCCACGACCGAGGACCTCAGGGAGCTCTTCGGCGACGGCTTCGGCGAGGAACACCGGATGGAGGCCGAGGAGCGGTGGGGCGAGACCGACGCGTGGGCGCAGTCCACGCGCCGCACCCGCGGCTACACGAAGGCCGACTGGGAGGGGGTCAAGGCCGAGCAGGACCGCGTGAACGAGGCCCTCGTCGCGGCCCTGCGCTCCGGCGACCCAGCCACCTCGGAGCGGGCGATGGAGGCCGCCGAGGCCCACCGGCGGCTCATCCACGAGCGCTTCTACGACCTCGACCACGGCTTCCACCGGAACCTCGCCGACATGTACCTCGCCGACCCCCGGTTCGCGAAGACCTACGAGGACCTCGCACCGGGCCTGGCGCAGTACGTCCACGACGCCATCCACGCGAACGCGGACCGGCACGACGGGGGCTGACCGGGTCCGCGCGCGGGCGTGGACGCGGCCGTCCCCGGGCTGGCCTAGGCTCGCTGGCGTGAGCGGACGGAACGGGGTCTTCATCGCCTTCGAGGGTGGCGACGGCGCGGGCAAGTCGACGCAGGTGCGGCTCCTCGCCGAGGCCCTGCGCGCCCGTGGCCGTGAGGTCCTCGTCACCCGCCAGCCCGGAGGTACCCCGCTCGGCGCCAGCATCCGGGACCTCGTCCTGCACGGCGACCACGTCTCCCCGCGGGCCGAGGCGCTGCTCTTCGCCGCCGACAAGGCCCACCACGTCGACCTCGTCATCCGGCCGGCGCTCGCGGCGGGCCAGGTGGTCGTCACCGACCGCTACACCGACTCCTCCGTCGCCTACCAGGGCGCCGGACGCGACCTCGGCGCGGGCGAGGTGCACGACCTGCAGATGTGGGCCGTCGGCGACCTCGTCCCCGACCTCACCGTCGTCGTCGACGTGCCGGCCGACGAGGGTCGGCGCCGCCGCGGCGAGGTCCACGACCGGCTCGAGTCCGAGACCGACGACTTCCACGCCTCGATCCGCGCCCACTTCCTCGCCATGGCTCGCGGCAATCCCCAGCGCTACCTCGTCGTCGACGGCACCCGCCCGTCCGACGACATCCACGCCGACATCCTCACGCGCGTCGAGGCACTGTCGCCCGTCGGGTCCGGCGGCGGGGCAGCCCCGTGAGCGTCTGGCGCGACGTCATCGGCCAGGAACGCGCGGTCGCCACCCTCGAGCAGGCGGTCCGCGACCCCTCCGCGATGACCCATGCGTGGCTGTTCACCGGGCCGCCCGGGTCAGGGCGCTCGGTGGCCGCGCGGGCCTTCGCTGCGGCGCTGCTGTGCCCGCAGGGTGGCTGCGGCGAGTGCCGCGAGTGCCGCACTGCTCTGGACGCCACCCACGCCGACGTCGACGTCGTCGCCACCGAGGGGCTGTCCATCAAGGTCGAGCAGGCCCGCGACCTCGTCGGGCTCGCCGCGCGCCGGCCGTCGGTGGGGCGCTACCGGGTCATCGTCGTCGAGGACGCCGACCGGCTCACCGAGCGGGCCGCCGACGCGCTGCTCAAGGCGCTCGAGGAGCCCACGCCGCGCACCGTCTGGATGCTGTGCGCCCCGTCGGTCGAGGACGTCATCATCACGATCCGCTCGCGCTCGCGCCATGTCCGGCTGCGTACCCCGTCGGTCGAGGCCGTCGCCGACCTCCTCGTCCGGCGTGACGGCGTCGACCACCCGATGGCGCTGTACGCGGCTCGGGCGGCCCAGTCGCACGTCGGGCTCGCACGCCGGCTCGCGCGCGACGAGCACGCGCGGATCCGCCGGCACGACGTCGTCGCACTGGCCACGCGCATCACGTCCGTCGGCGAGGCCGTCGGGGCGGCCGCCGACATCGTCACCATCGCCCAGGAGGAGTCCGCCGCGGCGTCCGGCGAGCGGGACGCCGCCGAGAAGGCCCGGCTCCTGGAGGTCCTCGGCGCCGACGCCACCGCCCGCACCCAGCCGCCGCACGTGCGGTCCCAGGTCGCCGCTCTCGAACGCGAGCAGAAGGCGCGGGCCACCCGCTTCACCCGCGACGTCGTCGACCGGGCCCTGGTCGACCTGCTCTCGGTGTACCGCGACGCACTCGTCCTGCGGGCCGGTGCGGGCAGCGACCTCGTCAACGAGGACAGCCGGCAGGTCGTCACCCGGGTCGCGGAGGTCCTCTCCGCCGAAGAGCTGCTCGGGGCGATGGACGCCATCGGCACGGCCCGGACGCGGATCGACGCCAACGTGTCGCCGCTCCTCGCGCTCGAGGCGATGGCCCTGGACCTGCGGCTGCCTCGCTGATCGCTGCCGGATCGTGACCACCTCCAGGCGGAGCCGCCCAGACGGCTCCCATATCGTGCGCCCATGACCCTGCGCCCCCTCGCCCTCGTCGCCGGTGCCGCCGCGGCTGCGACCGCGCTCGCCGGGTGCTCTCTTGTGGCGGATGTGCGCGACCGGGTCCAGGCCCGACCGTCGGTCACGGTCACCCCGCAGCCCCCGCCGTCGGGGGCCGAGGGCCTCGACCGGTTCTACCAGCAGGGCCTCGACTGGTCCGACTGCTCGGGCGCCGAGTGCGCGACGATGACCGTCCCGGTCGACTACGCGGAGCCCGCGGGCGGGACCATCGACATCGCCCTGCTGCGGGTGCCCGCCAAACGGGCCGGGCAGCGCATCGGGTCCCTCGTGGTCAACCCGGGTGGGCCGGGCGGGTCGGGGGTCGACTATGCGCGGGCGGCCGACTTCATCGTCGGCCCCGGCGTGCGCGCCGCGTACGACGTCGTGGGGTTCGACCCGCGCGGGGTCGGCCGCTCGGCTCCCATCGACTGCCTCACCGACACCCAGCTCGACGCCTTCCTCGGCTCGGACCCCACCCCCGACGACGCGGCGGAGGAGCGGACCTTCGCGCAGGGGTCGGCCGACTTCGCGCGGGCGTGCGGCACCACCGCCGGCCCGCTGCTGCCGCACGTGTCCACCGAGGACGCCGCCCGCGACCTCGACATCCTGCGGGCCGTGCTCGGTGAGGAGAAGCTGACCTACCTCGGCAAGTCGTACGGCACCTACCTCGGCGCCACCTACGCCGACCTCTTCCCCGACCAGGTGGGTCGGTTCGTCCTCGACGGGGTCGTGGCCCCCGACCTCACGAGCGAGGAGATCAACCTCGGGCAGGCCAAGGGCTTCGAGCTCGCGACCCGCACCTGGGCCGAGTACTGCGTCGACGAGGGCGACTGTCCGCTGGGCGACTCGGTCGACGCCGTCATGGAGAACCTGCGCGGGTTCCTCGCGGACGTCGACGAGCGGCCGATCCCCAGGACCGGGGACGGCCAGGTGCCGCAGCTCACCGAGGGGTGGGCGTCGCTCGGCATCGCCGCCGCGATGTACGACCAGGGTGCCTGGCGCACCCTCGTCGACGCGCTGGACGAGGCCGTGGCCGGCGACGGGACGGCCCTGATGCAGCTGGCCGACCAGTACGCCGACCGCAACCCGGGTGGCGGGTACGCGGGGAACATCATGGAGGTCATCTACGCGGTCAACTGCCTCGACAAGCCGGAGTCCGACTCGGTCGAGGACCACGCGCGGCTGGCCGAGGAGGCGGCCGAGGAGGCGCCGACGTGGGGCCCGTACCTCATGTGGAGCTCGCTCCCGTGCGGCTACTGGCCGGTGCCGGCTGACGGGGAACCGCACCTCGTCGCGGCCGAGGGTGCCGAGCCGATCGTCGTCATCGGGACGACCCGGGACCCCGCCACCCCGTACGAGTGGTCGGTCCGGCTGCGTGACCAGCTCGCCGAGGCCGCGCTCATCACGTACGACGGTGACGGTCATACGGCGTACACCCGGTCCAACGCGTGTGTCGACGACGCCGTCGACGCCTACTACCTCGACGGCACACTGCCGAAGGACGGGCTGCGCTGTTGAGCTCGGTGGGGTGACGCCGTGCGGATTCGCGAACGCGGTGTCCGTCTCCCTATACTCGTGCGACGTGTCCGGCCCCGGTCGGGCGCATGCCGCCTTAGCTCAGTCGGCCAGAGCGATTCACTCGTAATGAATAGGTCATCGGTTCGATTCCGATAGGCGGCTCCCCGCAGTACCGCAGGTCAGGCCCCCTCGACGCCCGTCGAGGGGGCCTTTCCGCTGCCCCCGGCGCTCGCTTGTGCCCCGGGGTGCCCCCGGCCCGGTCGGCCGGCGGGGGCGAGGGTGCCAGGAGCCGGGCGTCACGGCTTGAGCGTGATGACGGCCTTGGCGGTGAGCGCGCCGGCCTCCAGTGCGTCGATGGCTCGGGGCACCTCCTCGAGCGTGAACTGCCGGCCGACCGCGGCGGTGATGGTGCCCTTGGTGAGGTGTTCGGCGAGTGCCTCGATGGAGTCGAGCGACTCACTGCTCATGAAGAACGTGAGTCGCTGCCTGACGAAGGGGGACAGCAGCGCTGCGCGGAGCTGGCGCCCGATGCCGCCGGTGAGGCGGTCGCCGCCCTCGCCGCCGACGATCACGAGCGTGCCCGTCGGGGTGAGGGCCCGCCGAAGCCGGGAGAGCGTGTTGCGTCCTCCGGTGTCGATGATGAGGTCGTAGCGCCGCTGGCCGTCGTCGATGTGCTGCGTGGTGTAGTCGATGACGTGGTCGGCGCCGAGGGCTCGAACGGCGTCGAGCTTGCCGGTACTGGCGACGCCCGTGACGGTCGCCCCCAGCGCCTTCGCCAGCTGCACCGTGAACGAGCCGACGCCGCCGGAGGCCCCGATCACGAGGACGTGCTGGCCCGGTTCGAGACGGCCTCGGGTGGTCAGTGCCTCGAGCGCGGTGATGCCCGAGATGGTCGATGCCGCGGCCTGGTCGACGGTGACGGTGTCGGGCTTGTGGGCCAGCTTCGAGTCCTTGGCCACGGCGAACTCGGCGTAGGTGCCTGTGCCGATGCCGAAGACCTCGTCGCCGACGGCGAATCGGCTGACGTCGGCCCCGACCGCGACGACGCGACCTGCCACGTCCATGCCCGGCACCGGGTTCTTCGGCCTGGTGAGGCCGAACCCCATGAGCCGGACCAGGTAGGGCCTGCCGGTCATGAGGTGCCACACGCCGCGGTCGAGCCCGGCCGCCTCGACCTCGATCAGGACCTCGCCGTCGGCGATGGCCGGCCGGTCGATCGTGGCGACCTCCAGCACCTCGGTCGACCCGTAGGCCCGTTGGGTGACCGCCCGCATCGTGGTGTCTTGGCGGGCCTCGGTGGCTCGGTCGTTCAGTGTCCGCATCGTCGTTCTCCCAGAGTCGTACTTTGTACTGCTCGATTGGTGTACCGTACTCGTACTTAGTACTACCCGCAACAGGACGATGGAAGAGGAGACGCGATGGCATCGCCTGGGATCAGGCCGGACACCACCAGACAGCGGCTCACGGCCGACCGGGTGCTCGACGGAGCCATGGCGCTGGCGGACCGGATCGGTGCCCACGCCCTCACGATCCGCAAGCTCGCCGAGGCGCTCGACACCAAGCCGATGACCATCTACCACCACCTCCCCAACAAGGAGGCGATCCTCGACGGGATGGTCGACCGGGTCTTCGCCGAGATCGACCGGCCGCCCGCCGATCTGGGGTGGAAGCCGGCCATCCGCCACCGCTGCCTGTCGGCCCGGGAGGTTCTGAGCCGGCACCCGTGGGCCGTGCCCCTCATGGAGTCCCGCACCAACCCCGGCCCCCAGACCCTCGGCCACCACGACGCCGTGCTCGGCTGCCTGCGCCGAGGCGGTCTGTCGCTCGAGATGACGGCGCACGCCTACGCCGCCCTCGACAGCTATACCTATGGCTTCGCTCTTCAGGAAGCGGGCCTCCCCGCGACCGGGGGCCCGGAGATCGCCGACCTCGCGGGAGCCGTCATCGAGCCGCTACCCGACGGCGTCTTCCCGCACCTGACCGAGTTCACGACCCAGTACGTCCTGCAGCCCGGCTACGACTTCCGGGCCGAGTTCGAGTTCGGACTCGACCTCATCCTCGATGGACTCGAGGCCTCGGTCCGTCGCTCCGAACGCACCCGTCCCGTGGGGCCGTGATCGCGATGAGACTGCTGGCTCTCGTCGCGCTGTGTGTCGGTGCTGCCATGCCTGTCGGCGCCGTCGCTGAGCCCGTGCCTGCACGGGCGCCGTCGGGGTCGGTGGAGAGCTTCATCGACAGCGAGCTCCCTGCCTCAGGAGTGCCCGGCTCGGCCTACGCCGTCGTGGCCGATGGTGAGGTGGCTTCGGTCGGCGCGCGGGGGGTCGTCGAGCTCGGAGGCGAGGAGAAGGTCACGCCGGACACCCCCTTCGTCACCGGGTCGATCTCCAAGAGCTTCACGGCCCTCTCGGTCATGCAGCTGGTCGAGGCGGGCACGGTCGACCTGGACGCCCCCGTCTCTCGCTACCTCAGCGCCTTCTCGGAGCGGCCCGCCGGGGCCGTCACGCTCCGGCAGCTCCTCAGCCACACGAGCGGGTACTCCACCCTGCAGGGCAACGCCTCCCACACGGACGTCACGGGAGGGACGGACGAGCTCGCCCGGCGCGTCGACCGACTGGCACAGGTCGTCCCCGCCAACCCACCCGACGAGACGTGGGAGTACTCGAACACGAACTACGAGATCCTCGGCCGCGTGGTCGAGGTCGTCAGCGGCCAGGAGTTCCAGGCCTACGTCGCGAAGAACGTCCTCCAGCCGGTCGGCATGGCGAACAGCTTCGTCGCCGACGGCGAGATCCACGAGGCCATGGCGACCGGCCACACGCCATGGTTCGGGACCAAGCGTCCGCTGCCCGAGAACGGGACCAGCCGTGGCAGCGCACCGCAAGGAGGGGTCGTCGCGAGCGCGAACGACCTGGCGCGCTACCTGCAGACGATGATGAACGGCCAGGACGACGTTCTCAGCGCCGACGGCAAGTCGCTGATGATGCGCCCGGCCAGCGCCACGTCGCCCTTCTACGGGCTGGGGTGGAAGCTGGATCCCAGCACCGGGGCGGTGTGGCATGACGGGGTCAGCCCAGGTGTCGAGACCCTCGCGACCATGCTGCCCGCGCAGAAGAAGGCGGCTGTCGTGCTCGTCAACGGCGGCAGTGGCTTCGGCTTCGAGGAAACGGGCCACCTCCGCAGCGGGATCGCCGCCCGCGCGCTCGGCCTCGACGACGACTACGGGTCCGCGTGGTCCCGCAAGGCGTTCTTCGTCAGTCTGGTGGTCATGCCGATCGCCTACCTCCTCAGCATGGTCTGGGCGTGGCGCCGTCGCACCCAGGTTCGCGCCAAGGTCACGTCGGGCCTCTCCGGCCTGTTCAGCCTGTGGTTCCCGCTGCTCACCACCCTCGCCGCGGCCTGGGTCCTCGTCGGGCTGGTGCCGACCCTGTTCGGCACCCCGCTGGGCGCCTTGAGGCTGTTCGCGCCCGACCTCGTGGTGGTCCTCGTCGCGTCCGCGGTCACCGGTGTGCTCTGGGCCGCGTTCCGGCTCGGGGTGGCCTACGCCGGCCGGATGTGACGGGGCGCCCGTCGAGAGACGAGGACAAGCCGTCCGCGTCCGGGCCTCGCGGCATGTCCTCGCCGTTCGACCGCGCTGGCGGTCCGCACCGCAGCGGCTCGCTGCCCGGGGTCAGGCGGTCTCGGTCGTGCCCTCGTAGAGAGCCAGCTGGTTGCCGTCCGGGTCGAGCACGCTGGCCCACCAGCTCGTCTCGCTGATCTGCTGCTTGGGCTTGGCGAGGGCGCCGCCGAGCTCGACGACCTTGGCCACCGTGTCGTCGATCGAGTCGACCTCGACGAAGCTGACCGGGTTCTGGGAGGCGTCGGATCGGGCCACCAGGGCGCCGCCGCTGATCTTGTTCGGTGCCTGCCACATGGGGTAGCCCTCGAAGCCGGGGGCCTCCTGGATGTCCCAGCCGAACACCGTGCCGTAGAAGGTGGCGGCCTGGGCCTGGTTGGTCACCGGGATCTCGATGTGGGTGATGTCTCCGTGCGCCATGATCCACTCCTTGGTCGTGAGCGTCGGATCGAGTACCGACTCACCCACCGTAGACCCGGCCTCCGCCTCGCCTCCCGGACAGGACCCGGCACGCCACCGCCCGACCCTCCGCAGGGTTCGACAGCGGGCACGTCCGGCCCGGTCCGTCGCATAGCCTCGACGGATGAGTGAGTCGATCGTCGAGGTCGTCGGGGTCTACAACGCCGACGGCGGGGTGCTCGGGGAGCTCGCGTACGTCGTCGGGCACGTCCTGGGGCGGGCCGAGTGCTCCCTGTGCGACGTGACGCACGGCGGGGTCCGCCGCCGACCGGAGTGGGACGAGATGGTCGCGGGGCTGCCCGTGCCGGTGCGGCTCGTGCACCGGAACGAGACGACCGCGGCCGAGCGAGACGCCGCCGCCGCGGCCGGGCTGCCCGTGCTCCTCGGGGTCCGCGCCGACGGCACGCTGACCCCGCTCGTGCCGGCGAGCCGGCTCGCCGCGGCACGCGGGTCCGTCGCGGACGTCGGCGAGGCCATCCGCAGCGCACTCGGCGCCGAGGCCTCCGCATGAGGCCGCGGCCGGAGCGACCCGGACCGGACCAGGAGTCCGTGTGGGACTACCCGCGACCCCCGGCCGTCGAGCCCAGCCGCGAGTCGGTGGAGGTCTGGCTCGGCGGGGTCCGGGTCGCTGCCTCCACCCGCACGCTGCGGGTGCTCGAGACGAGCCACCCGCCGACGTACTACCTCCCGGTCGAGGACTTCGCCGACGGGGCCCTGCGGCCGACCGGCGGGTCCTCCTCCTGCGAGTGGAAGGGCGAGGCCGCGTACTTCGACGTCCTCGGCGGAGGTGGGGCGGCCGCGCGCGCGGCGTGGACCTACCCCGACCCGACGCCGGGGTTCGAGGCGCTGCGCGGCCACGTCGCCGTGATGCCCGGTGCCGTCGAGCGGTGCGTCGTCGACGGTGAGGTGGTCACCCCGCAGGCCGGCGGCTTCTACGGGGGCTGGGTGACGAGCCGGGTCGTCGGCCCGTTCAAGGGCGAGCCCGGCACCTGGGGCTGGTGACCCGGGACGCCGGGGACGTCAGTCGTCGCTGAGCGGCTTGTCCTTCGTCGCCAGCTCGGCCCGGGCCCGCTCGGCGGCTTCCTCGAGCTCTTCCGGGGTGTGACCCGACGAGACCGCCTCGGCAGCGAGGTCGGCGGCGTGGGCCGGCATGCGCCAGCGGGCGGTCGACAGGCCCGCGGACCGGGCGCGCTCGAGCGCCTCGTTGATGCACTTCTCGGCCTCGTCGCGTCCGGCCCAGTGCGCGCCCTCGACGGACTTGCCGGGCTCGAGGTCCTTGTAGGTCTCGAAGAAGTGCTGGATCTCGAGCTGGTCGAACTCGGTGATGTCGCTGAGCTCCTTGATGTGCGCCTTGCGCGGGTCCCCGGCAGGGATGCACAGGATCTTGTCGTCACCGCCGGCCTCGTCGCGCATGTGGAACATCCCGATCGGCCGCGCCCGCACGAGGCAGCCGGGGAACGTCGGCTCGTCGAGGAGCACCAGCGCGTCGAGCGGGTCCCCGTCCTCGCCGAGGGAGTCCTCGATGTACCCGTAGTCCGACGGGTACGACATCGCCGTGAACAGCATCCGGTCGAGCCGGATGCGCCCGGACTCGTGGTCGACCTCGTACTTGTTGCGATGCCCCTTGGGGATCTCGATCGTGACGTCGAACTCCACGGTGCACCGGCTCCTCTTGGTTGCGTGACCTACCCTCGGACCACAGTCTGGCGCATCGAGGGACCGGGGCACGAAGGGAGTCGGGGTGAGACGTGTCATGGCGGCCGGCGCAGCCGGGCTGTGCCTCGTCGCCGCGGGCGGCTACGTGGCCGCGGACGTGCTCGACGTCGCTCCTGGAGTCCTCACCCTCGACCGCCCCGCCCCGGTCCCCACCCCGACGGTCTCGGGAACCCCCGCCCCGGTGCTGCTGCCGTCGGCTGGCCCCGACGACCCCGTGCTGACCGCCACCGGCGACGGCGCCCCCGCACCCACGGCGGAGGGGCTCGCGCGGGCCGTGCGCGAGGCGTCCGACGACGAGGCCCTCGACGGGGCGCTCGGGGTGAGCGTGCGCGACGGCGTCACCGGTGCCGAGCTGTGGGGGCTGGAAGCAGAGGAGCCGCGGGTGCCGGCGTCCACGGCGAAGCTCCTCGCCGCCGTCGCGGTCGCCGACACCCTCGACCTCCAGCAGCGCATCCCGACGGCGGTCGTCGCCGAGCCGGGCTCGAGCGACCTCGTCCTCGTGGCCCGCGGCGACATGCTCCTCGCTGCCGACGAGGGGGACCCCGACGCCGTCGTCGGCCGGGCCGGCCTGGGGGACCTCGCCGGCCAGGTGGTGCCCGTCCTGCGGGCGTCCGGTCGCACCGAGGTCACCCTGCGGCTCGACCTGTCGTTCGCGCCGGGGCCGCGCGTCCCGCCGACGTGGAACCCCAACGACGTCCGTGACGGCTTCGCGGGACCCGTCGTCATGACCGGGCTGGCGAGCCGGCGCGCCACCCCGGCCCGCCCCGCACCGGACGACCCCGAGGTGCTCGTCGCCAAGGCCTTCGTCGCCCGTCTCGCGGACCGCGGCGTCTCGGCGCGGCTGCGGCCGCTGAAGACCTGGAGCACCCCTGCGGCCGAGGACTCCGAGGAGCTCGGCGTCGTCGAGTCCGCGACCTACGGCGAGCTGTGCGACCACGCGATCGACGTCAGCGACAACGCGCTCGCCGAGAGCCTGGTCCGCCAGGCAGCCGCGACCGTGGGGGCGCCGACCCAGGGGTCCGGGGCCAACGGGGCCTTCATCCGCTCGCGGCTCGAGGCCGACGCGATCCCGACCCCCGGGCTCGTCCTCACGGACGCGAGCGGCCTGAGCCCCGACCAGCGCGTCGCACCGGTCACGCTCTCGGCGGTCCTGGCGCGAGCGGTCGAGACGTCCGGCCCGCTACGGGGGCTCGTCGCGGGCCTGCCGGTGTCGGGACTGGACGGGACCCTCGGCGGGCGGTTCACCACCGACGCGACCGAGGACGTCGTGGGCGTCCCGCGCGCCAAGACCGGGACCCTGCGCGCCGGCTCGTCGCTGGCCGGTACGACGGTGACCGCCGACGGGCGGCCCCTGCTCTTCGCCGTCCAGGTCGACGGCTTCCCGCGGACCTCCGCAGGAACCCTGCGCGCCCGCGCCGCGTTGGACCGGATCGTCGCCGCCATCACCCGATGCGGCTGCCGGTGACCGGGCCGGATCCCGGGATGAGAGGCTGACGTCGTGGCATATGTCGACTGGGAGTTCGCGAAGACGACGGGACGCACGCTCGTCCCGGCCGGGCCGGTGGTCTCACCCGCCGAGGCCCGGGCCGAGGTCGAGGCCATCCGGGAGGCCGCCCGCGAGGCGCGGCAGCCGGTGGCCGACACGGCCCGGATGCAGACACCGCCGGACGCCCCCGACGCTCTCGTCGTCGACCGTGCCACGTGGATCGCCGTCAACGCCGACTCGATGGCCGCCCTGCTCGACCCCGCCGTCGACGCGATCGTCAGCAAGCGGAACGTGACGCCCGGCCCCGCGGCCCAGGCCGTCGGCAGCAAGGTCACCGGCGCCGAGGCCGGGGCGCTGCTCGCGTTCATGTCGAGCAAGGTGCTCGGTCAGTACGACATCGCCCCCGGCGGCACCCCGGCGCTGCTCCTCGTCGCCCCGAACCTCGTCGCCACGGCCCGCGAGCTGAACGTCGACCCCGACGACTTCCGGCGCTGGGTGTGCATGCACGAGGAGACCCACCGCGTGCAGTTCACCGCCAACCCGTGGCTGCGCGAGCACGTGATCTCCCAGGCCCGGCACCTGGCGGTCGACCTCGCGCCGGACCAGGACCGGATGCAGGAGATCGCCTCCCGGTTCACCGAGCGGCTGCCCGAGCTCTTCGCCGAGGGCAGCACCGGCGTCGCCGACCTCTTCACCACCCCGGAGCAGCGCGAGCAGCTGGCCCGGCTCACCGCGGTGATGTCGTTGCTCGAGGGGCACGCCGACGTCGTCATGGACGACGTGGGCCCGGCCCACATCGCCTCGGTCGCCGAGATCCGCCGCAAGTTCACCGCCCGCCGCAAGGGCGCCGGCTCGGCCGACCGGCTGCTGCGGCGCCTGCTCGGGCTCGAGGCGAAGATGCGCCAGTACCGGGACGGCGCCGTGTTCGTGCGGGCCGTGCAGGACGAGGTGGGCGTCGACGGCTTCAACGCGGTCTGGACCTCGCCCGACACCCTCCCGCAGCCCCGCGAGATCGCCGACCCCGCAGCCTGGGTCCGGCGCGTCCACGCCTGAGCCCGAGACGGCCCCCGGGGTGACGGAGCAGGCCCGGCCCTGGGGGAGGCCGCACCCCGCGGTCGCTGCCGTGCGCTCGGCGGTCCGAGGAGTGCTCGCCGAGTGCGACCCCGGTGACCTCGTCCTCGTGGCGTGCAGCGGCGGAGCGGACTCCAGCGCCCTCGCCGCCGCCGCCCGGTTCGAGGGGGTCCGGCTCGGGCTGCGGGTCGGCGCCGTCGTCGTCGACCACGGCCTCCAGCAGGGATCGGCCGAGGTCGCGGCCGCCACCGGGGCCCGGCTGCGTGACCTGCGGCTCGACCCGGTCGACGTCGTCGCGAGCGCGGCGTCGGTCGGCGGCAGCGGTGGGCTCGAGGCCGCGGCCCGGACGGCGCGCTACAGGGCGCTCGAGGCCGCCCGGGGCCGGCACGGCGCCCGGCTCCTCCTCCTCGGGCACACCCGCGACGACCAGGCCGAGCAGGTCCTGCTCGGGCTCGCGCGCGGGTCCGGGGCGCGCTCGCTCGCCGGGATGCCCGTCGCGCGCGGTGCCTACCGCCGGCCGCTCCTCGACGTCACCCGGGAGCAGACCCGGGCGGCCTGTGTCGCCGACGACATCGCGTGGTGGGACGACCCGATGAACGAGGACCCCGCCTTCGCCCGGGTCCGGGCCCGCCGCGCCCTCGCCGACCTCGAGCGCGACCTCGGGCCCGGGCTGCCCGCCGCACTCGCCCGCAGCGCCGCCCTGCTGCGCGCGGACGCCGACCACCTCGACGCCCTCGCCGGAGCGGCGGCCGGTGCGCTGGGGCCGGGCCCGTGGCCCGCCCAGGCCCTCGCCGACCTGCCGCGGGCGGTCCGCACGCGGGTGTGGCGCCGGCTGCTCCTGGCCGCGGGGGCCCCCGCCGGTCAGGTCTCGAGCCGCCATGTCGACGCCTGTGACCGGCTCATCACGCACTGGCACGGCCAGGGGGCGGTCCATGCCCCCGGGCATCTGCGGGTCGGGAGATCGGACCACCGGGTGTCCATCGACCCCGTGCCTCGGGTTGAATAGCCCCGACCACCCCCAGCCCTACCCAGGAGCCGCAGTGGACGCCGCCCATATGGGAGCAGACCTCGAACGAGTCCTCATCACCGAGGAGGAGATCCACGCCAAGCTCGACGAGCTGGCCGGACACATCACCGAGCGCTACGAGGGCAAGGACCTCCTGCTCGTGGGGGTGCTCAAGGGGGCGGTCATGGTGATGGCCGACCTCATGCGGGCGCTGCCCACGAGCGTCCCGGTCGACTGGATGGCGGTGTCGTCGTACGGCTCGGGCACGAAGTCCAGCGGCGTCGTGCGCATCCTCAAGGACCTCGACACCGACATCACCGACCGGCACGTGCTCATCGTCGAGGACATCATCGACTCCGGGCTCACCCTGTCCTGGATCAAGTCGAACCTGGAGTCGCGCAGCCCCGCGTCCGTCGAGATCTGCACGCTGCTCCGCAAGCCGGACGCCGCCAAGGTCGACGTCGACGTCGCGTGGGTGGGCTTCGACATCCCCAACGAGTTCGTCGTCGGGTACGGGCTCGACTACGCCGAGGCCTACCGCGGCCTGCGGGTCGTCGGCACGCTCGCGCCGCACGTGTACAGCTGACGCGGCCCCCGCGGAACACCGGTCGGTCGGGGCTCGTTGCTAGCGTGTACCAGTCCGGGAGGTCGTGGACCCCGCCGGGCCAGATGACGACGAGCAGGAAGGTCGGGGCGCGAGCCTCGTAGCCAGATGGACTTCAAACGCATTCTCCGGGCCCCGGTCTTCTGGGTGCTCGCCGCGCTCGTGCTGCTGCTGCTCGTCTTCACCTCGGGCGGCGACGGCGGGTACACGACGATCACGACGGCCCAGGCCGAGAAGCTCATCACCGACAAGAAGGTCGCGTCCGCGGTGATGACGACCGACAACGTCATCTCGCTCGACCTCAAGGAGGGCCAGTCCTTCTCGGACGAGGAGAAGGACATCTCCGGGGCCACCCAGGTGCGGGCCGAGTACGTCGACGCGCGGGCCGAGTCGCTCGTCGAGGAGCTCAAGACCAACCTGCCCGACGGCTACGACGACAAGGTCGAGGGCGACAGCACCTTCTGGACCATCTTCATCAGCTTCTTCCCCGTCATCCTCCTCGTCGGGCTCTTCTGGTGGCTCATGACGCAGGCCCAGGGCGGAGGCTCGCGGGTCATGCAGTTCGGCAAGTCCCGCGCCAAGCTCGCGACGAAGGACACCCCCAAGGTCACCTTCGACGACGTCGCGGGTGCCGACGAGGCCGTCGAGGAGCTCCACGAGATCGTCGAGTTCCTCCGCGAGCCGGCCAAGTTCCTCGCCGTGGGCGCGAAGATCCCCAAGGGTGTGCTGCTCTACGGCCAGCCCGGTACCGGCAAGACCCTGCTCGCGCGGGCCGTCGCCGGTGAGGCGGGCGTGCCGTTCTACTCGATCTCCGGCTCGGACTTCGTCGAGATGTTCGTCGGTGTCGGGGCGAGCCGCGTGCGCGACCTCTTCGAGCAGGCCAAGGCCAACGCGCCCGCCATCGTCTTCGTCGACGAGATCGACGCCGTCGGTCGCCACCGCGGCGCCGGCATGGGCGGCGGCCACGACGAGCGCGAGCAGACGCTCAACCAGCTGCTCGTCGAGATGGACGGCTTCGACGTCAAGACCAACGTCATCCTCATCGCGGCGACGAACCGCCCCGACATCCTCGACCCGGCACTGCTGCGTCCGGGCCGCTTCGACCGCCAGATCTCGGTCGAGAACCCCGACATGATCGGGCGCCACAAGATCCTCCAGGTGCACGGCCAGGGCAAGCCGATGGCCGCGGGGGTCGACCTGCTCGCCGTCGCGCGTCGCACACCGGGCTTCACCGGTGCCGACCTCGCGAACGTGCTCAACGAGGCGGCGCTGCTCACCGCGCGGACGAGCAAGAAGCTGATCGACGACGAGGTCCTCGACGAGGCCATCGACCGCGTCATCGCCGGCCCGCAGAAGCGCACCCGCATCATGTCGGCCAAGGAGCGCAAGATCACCGCCTACCACGAGGGTGGTCACGCGCTCGTCGCGAGCGGGATGAACCACCTCGACCCCGTGACGAAGGTGACGATCCTGCCGCGCGGCCGGGCCCTCGGCTACACGATGGTCATGCCGCTCGACGACAAGTACTCGACGACGCGCAACGAGATCCTCGACCAGCTCGCGTACGCCCTCGGCGGCCGGGTCGCGGAGGAGATCATCTTCCACGACCCCACCACCGGGGCGGCCAACGACATCGAGAAGGCCACGGCGATGGCCCGCAAGATGGTCACCGAGTACGGGATGAGTGAGCGGGTCGGGGCGATCAAGCTCGGCCAGTCCCAGGGTGAGCCCTTCATGGGCCGCGACATCGGCCACGAGCGCGACTACTCCGAGCAGGTCGCCGCGGTCGTCGACGAGGAGGTCCGCAAGCTCATCGACGACGCGCACGACGAGGCGTGGCACGTCGTCAACGACAACCGCGACGTCCTGGACCGGCTGGTGCTCGAGCTGCTCGAGAAGGAGACCCTGAACGCCGCCGAGCTGGCCGAGATCTTCAAGGACATCGTCAAGCGCCCGCAGCGTGAGGCGTGGCTCTCCAGCGAGCACCGGACCCTGTCCGACATCCCGCCGGTCCTCACCCCCGCCGAGCAGGCCGCCCTCGCCGGCCGCAACGGCTCCGCCGCGCCCGAGGGCTCGGTCGTCACCCCCGGCGACCCGGCCACCCAGGCGGCCATCGACGCCCGCGCCGAGGAAGGCGCCGCGTCGGCACCGGACGAGAACCCGCCGACCCAGGTCATCGAGGTTCCGGACGGTGGACGTGTCGACCCCTGACCCGGTCGGCTCGTCGGCGGCGGCCCAGAGGCCGCCGGTCGACGTGCCTCGGGCCGAGGCGGCGGTGCGCGAGTTCCTCCTCGCCATCGGCGAGGACCCCGACCGGCACGGCCTGGCCGAGACCCCGGCAAGGGTGGCGAAGGCGGCCCACGAGCTCTATGCCGGGCTGTGGCAGGAGGCCTCCGACGTGCTCGCCACGACGTTCCCCATCGAGCACGAAGAGCTCATCATCGTCCGGGACATCCCGATGTACTCGACGTGCGAGCACCACCTGCTGCCGTTCCACGGGGAGGCCCACATCGGGTACATCCCCGGGGTCGAGGGCCGCGTGACCGGCCTGTCCAAGCTCGGGCGTCTCGTCGAGGTCTTCGCCCGCCGGCCGCAGGTCCAGGAGCAGATCACGACCCAGGTGGCCGACGCGATCGTCGAGCACCTCGGGGCGCAGGGCGTCATCGTCGTCGTCGAGGCCGAGCACCTGTGCATGTCGATGCGCGGGGTGCAGAAGCCCGGGTCACGCACCATCACCTCGGCCGTGCGCGGCCAGCTGCGCGACCCCGCGACGCGGGCGGAGGCGATGTCGCTCCTGCTCGGCGGCAAGCGGTGACCGCGGCGGTGGAGCTGCCGGCCGGGCGCCCCGGGCGGCCGGTCGTCATGGGGGTCGTCAACGTGACCCCCGACTCGTTCAGCGACGGCGGGGCGTGGTTCCAGCCCGGCGACGCGCTCGCGCACGGGCGCGTGCTGCGGGGCCAGGGGGCGGACGTCCTCGACGTGGGGGGCGAGTCGACGCGTCCCGGGGCCGAGCGTCCCACCGAGGCAGAGGAGCTGCGCCGGGTCCTGCCCGTCGTCGAGGGGCTGGCCGGGCTCGGCCCGGTGTCGATCGACACGATGCGCGCGTCGGTGGCGGCCGCGGCCCTGGACGTCGGAGCCACGCTGGTCAACGACGTGTCGGGCGGGCTCGCCGACCCCGACATGGTGCCGCTCGTCGCCGAGCGAGGCGTCCCGTTCATCGCCATGCACTGGCGCGGGCACAGCGCCGGTATGCAGGCACGGGCGGTGTACGACGACGTCGTCGCCGACGTGTGCCGCGAGCTGGCCGAGCGGGCCGCAGCGCTCGTCGCGGCGGGGGTGGCGCCGCAGCGCCTGGTGCTGGACCCCGGGTTCGGGTTCGCGAAGACCGCCGAGCACAACTGGCAGCTGCTGCGCCGCCTCGACGAGGTGCTCGCGCTCGGGCACCCGGTGCTCGTCGGGACCTCACGCAAGGCGTTCCTCGGCAAGGTCGGGCGCGAGCCGGGGGCCGAGCGGCCCCCCCTCGAGCGGGACGTCGCCACGGCTGTCACGACGGCGCACGCCGCGCGCCTGGGCGCCTGGTGCGTCCGGGTCCACGACGTCGTGGCCGCCGTCGACGCCCTCGACGTCGCCGTCGAGCTCGGCGGTGAGGCGCGGTGACCCGCGACCGCATCGCGCTGCGCGGGGTCCGGGCCACCGGGTACCACGGGGTGTTCGAGCACGAGAAGCGCGACGGGCAGGAGTTCGTCGTCGACGTCGTGCTCGCGCTCGACCTGACCCGGGCCGGGCAGACCGACGACCTCGCCGAGACGGTGGACTACGGCGGGTTGGCGTCCGCCGTCGTCGCCAGGATCGAGGGCGAGCCGTTCGACCTCATCGAGCGGCTGGCGGCGGTCATCGCCGACGACGTGCTCGACGACGTGCGCGTCGACGAGGTCGAGGTCACCGTCCACAAGCCCCAGGCCCCGGTGCCGGTCCCCTTCGGAGACGTCGCGGTCACCGTGACGCGCACCCGGCGCCCGTCGCCGGTCGTCATCGCGCTCGGTGCCAACCTGCCGCACGGTCACGGCACGCCCGCCGAGACCGTCCTGAGCGCGGTCGAGCAGCTCGAGCCCCTGGCCGAGCTCGACGACATGGCCGTCTCGGCCCTGTACGAGACCGACCCCGTCGGCGGCCCGGAGCAGCCGGTGTTCGTCAACGCGGTCGTCACGGGGACCACGACGTTGTCGCCCGAGACCCTGCTCGAGATGCTGCACGTCGCCGAGTTCATGTTCGAGCGCACCCGGGACGTGCGGTGGGGGCCGCGGACCCTGGACGTCGACCTCATCCAGTACGGCGACCCACGCACGGGGCGGGACGTCGTCTCCGACGCGCCCGCGCTCACCCTGCCGCACCCCCGCGCCCACGAGCGTGGCTTCGTCCTCGTCCCGTGGCTCGACGCCGACCCCGACGCCGTGCTCCGGCACGAGGGTGCGCCGGTGCGGGTCGCCGACCTCGTCCTGGGGCTCGACACCTCCGGGGTCCGCCGCCGCCACCCCGCCACCGCTCAGGAAGGCCAGGAGTGAGCCGCGACGGCATCCGCGTCCAGACCCTCGTCCTCGTCGCCGCCGTCCTGACGGTGCTCGGCTACGGCGCGAGCCTGGTGATCACCCGTGACGGCGCGCTGCTGCAGCGTCCGCAGTGGGCGGCCGGAGTGCTCCTGCTCGTCATGGGGGGACTGGTGCTGTGGATCGCCCGCCCGGTCCGGCGGCACCTGCGCAGCGGCGCCAGGACCTCGCTCGACGCGCTGCGGGCGGCCCGCACGGTGGTGCTGTCGCAGGCGGCCGCGCTCACCGGGGCCGCCGCCGCCGGCTGGTACCTCGGCGCCGTCATCGTGCTGCTCGGCGACCTCTCGCTCGTCGCGAACCGGGAGCGGCTGGTGCCCTTCGGGCTCATGCTCCTCGCCTCGGTCGTGCTCGCGGTGTGCGGCATGGTCGCGCAGGCGTGGTGCCGCATCGACCGCGACGACGAGCCGCCGGCGCCCGCCGACGACTGACGCGAGCCGGCCTCGGGCTACTTGTCGACGTCGCCGACGACGAAGAACATCGACCCGAGCACGGCGACCATGTCGGCGACGATGCAGCCGGGCAGCACCTCGGTGAGCACCTGGACGTTGCCGAACGACGCCGAGCGCAGCTTGAGCCGCCAGGGGGTCTTCTCGCCGCGCGAGACGAGGTAGTACCCGTTGAGACCGAGCGGGTTCTCGGTGGCGGTGTACCGCTCGCCCTCCGGCACCTTGAGCACCTTGGGCAGCCGCTGGTTGACCGGGCCGGCGGGCAGCGACCGGAGCCGGTCGACGCACGCGTCGGCGAGGTCGAGGCTCACGTGCACCTGCTCGATGAGCACCTCCAGCCGGGCGAGGCAGTCGCCCTCGGTGCGGGTGACGACCCGGCCCGGCCCGCCGGGGGCGAACAGCTCGCCGTACGCGAGGTAGGGCTCGTCGCGGCGCAGGTCGAGGTCGATGCCGCTGGCCCGGGCGATCGGGCCCGAGACGCCGTACGCGAGGCAGGTGGCCTCGTCGAGCACGCCGACCCCCCGCGTCCGGGCGAGGAGGATCTCGTTGCCGACGAGCAGCGACTCCAGCTCGGGGAGCCGGCGACGCACGGACGACAGGGCCGCGTCGACCCGCCCGAGCCACCCCGCGGGCACGTCCTCCTTGAGGCCGCCGACCCGGTTGAACATGTAGTGCATCCGCCCGCCGGAGGCCTCCTCCATGACCGCCTGCAGCTCCTCGCGCTCGCGGAACGCGTAGAAGACCGGGGTGATGGCGCCGAGCTCGAGCGGGTAGGAGCCGAGGAACATCAGGTGCGAGAGGACCCGGTTGAGCTCGGCCAGCAGGGTTCGCAGCCAGACGGCCCGCTCGGGCACCTCCATCCCGAGCATCGCCTCGACGCCGAGGACGACGCCGAGCTCGCTGGAGAACGCCGACAGCCAGTCGTGCCGGTTCGCGAGCACGGTGATCTGCCGGTAGTCGCGTACCTCGAACAGCTTCTCGGCCCCGCGGTGCATGTAGCCGATGACGGGCTCGGCGCTGAGAATGCGCTCGCCGTCGAGGACGACCTTGAGGCGGAGGACGCCGTGGGTCGCGGGGTGCTGGGGGCCGATGTTGAGGACCATGTCGGCCGTGGCCAGGCCCCCCGCCCCGACGGCGACGTCGAGCGCCCGGGGACCGGCGGTGGGCTCGGAGGTCACGCGGTCAGTCTGCCGCACCGGCGGAGCACCCAGTGGAAGTCGCCGAGGCCACCGGGCGTGGTGAGGGCGCGCAGGGCCGAGGCGCGGGCGAGGGCGGCGAGGTAGGCCGGGGGGTCGGTCGTGGCGAGGGCGTGGTCGGGCGCCCCGGGCCGTCCGAGGAGCCGGTGCAGCGCGTCGCGTTGGGTCCACCGCTCGTCCTGCTCGAGGCTGTCGACGGCGACGTGGGCGGTGAGGTCGCACGTCCCGTCGGGCAGCGCGGGGACGGCGGTGCCGTCCCGGTAGCCGACGAGCGTCCCCGACGGCGGCCGGGTCTCGCGGGTGTGGCCGTAGTCGACGGCGAGGAGGGTGCCGCGGCGGACCCGCGAGACGAGGTCGCTCCACGCCCGGTCGCGGGCCAGGCCCACCTCGACCCGATGGCCCGCACGCGGCATCCCGTCCATCGGCCAGTGCGCGGCGCACCACGCCGCGTCCTCGGGGGACAGCTCCCCCACGAGGCTCTCGGTGCGGGCCCACGCGTCCACGAGGACGGTGCGGGGCGTCCCGTCGTCCAGGATCTCCACGACCGTGCAGGGGACGACGTCCAGCCACTCGTGGGCGACGACGAGAACCCCGTCCAGGTCGGCGAGGGCCGCGGGCAGCTCCGCCCCGCCGGGGGAGACGAGCCACCGCACGGACTCCGGCAGCGTCGTCGGCCGGTCGACGACGTCCACGCCGGTGAGCTCGAGGTCGGGGCGGGCGCGGTGCAGGGCGGTGAGCAGCTCGCCGCGTCCCGCACCGACGTCGACGACGTGCTCGGCGCCCTCGCGGTCGGCGAGCGCGGCGATCCCCTCGGCGAACACCGCGCCGAGCGGGCCGTGGGTCGAGGTCGTGAAGTGCCCGGCCGGGCCGGGGCCCGAGCGGTAGAAGCCGCCCGGACCGTAGAGCGCGTCGTGCCAGGCGTCGGGCCAGGGCACCGGGTCCATCCGGGCAGGCTACCGGCGGCACCTCCGCCCCGCCCGCCCCCGTCTCGCCCGCCCGGCCGTCCCGCCCCGCCCGTCCCGCCCGCCGGGCCCCGTTTCGACGCCATGGCGGCGAGTCGGGTGGGTGGCGGCGGAATCCGGACGCCGGCGACGGGTTCGGCCGCCATGGCGTCCACACGGGAGGAGGTCGCCGAGCGGGGAGCGGCGGGGGGATCACGGGTGGACGGTGAGGAGGCGGGGGCGGAGGGGTAGCGTGCTCGCTCGTGGACGGCATGGAGCACCCCGCCCGGCTCACCGTCGGTGTCGTCGGGGCCGGGCGCGTCGGTGCCGTGCTCGGCGCGGCCCTCACCCGGGCCGGCCATCGCGTCACGGGCGCCTACGCCGTCTCGGACGCCAGCCTCGCCCGCGCCGCGGCCCTGCTGCCCGGCGTGCCGATCGCGGACGTCGCCAGCGTCGTCGCCAACGCGGAGCTCGTCATCCTCGCCGTGCCCGACGACGCCCTCGCCGACCTCGTCTCGGGGCTCTCGGCCACCGGCGGGTGGCAGGCGGGGCAGATCGTCGTCCACACGAGCGGACGCTCGGGCACCGACGTCCTGGACCCGGTGCGCGCCCACCACGCGATGCCCCTCGCCCTCCACCCCGCGATGACCTTCACCGGCACCGCGATGGACCTCGACCGGCTCGCCGACTGCACGTTCGGCGTCACCGCGGACGAGCCCCTGCGCGCAGTGGCCGAGGCGCTCGTCATCGAGATGGGCGGCTCGCCGGTCTGGGTGGCGGAGGACGACCGCCTCGCCTACCACGCGGCCCTCACGCACGGGGCCAACCACCTCGTGACGCTGACCGTCGAGGCGATGGACGTGCTGACCCGCGCCGGGGTCGAGGACCCCCGCGCCGTCCTGGCCCCGCTGCTGCACGCCGCCGTGGACAACGCGCTGCGGATGGGTGACGCCGCGCTCACCGGGCCCGTGGCCCGCGGCGACGTCGGTACGGTGAGGGCCCACCTGCGCGAGCTGGACCGGCTCGCCCCCGACATCCGGAGGACCTACGTGGCGCTTGCCAGGGCCACCGCGCTGCGCGCCCTCGACGACGGCCGGCTCCGCCCCGCAGTGGCCGAGCCCCTCCTCGACATCCTCTCCGACCAGGAGCGCTGAGTGACCACCACGACCGCCGCCCCCGTCGTCGCGCACACCCGCGACGAGCTCAAGGCCGCCCGTGAGGCCCTCCCGAGCCGTGACGTCGCCGTCGTGATGACGATGGGCGCGCTGCACGACGGGCACGCCCAGCTCATCCGGGCGGCGCGCAGCCGGCACGACCACGTCGTCGTCACGATCTTCCTCAACCCGCTGCAGTTCGGGCCGAAGGAGGACCTCTCGCGCTATCCCCGCACGTTCGACTCCGACATGCGGATCTGCTCTGCGGCCGGCGTCGACATCGTCTTCGCCCCGACCCCTGACGTCGTGTACCCCGACGGCGACCCCGGAGTGCGGGTGTCCGCCGGCCCGCTCGGCGAGGTGCTCGAGGGCGCCTCCCGGGCCGGGCACTTCGACGGGGTGCTCACCGTCGTCGGCAAGCTGCTGCACCTGACCGCGGCCCGCAGCGCGTACTTCGGCCAGAAGGACGCCCAGCAGCTGCTGCTCATCCGGCGGATGGTCCGCGACCTCGACTTCCCCGTCGACATCGTGTCGGTGCCGACCGTGCGCGAGCCGGACGGGCTGGCGATGAGCAGCCGCAACACCTACCTCACCGAGTCGGACCGGGCCGTCGCCCTCTGCCTGAGCCGGGCGCTGCGCGCGGGCTCGGAGGCCGCACCGTACGGGCCGTCGGCGGTCCGCCGGGCGGCGCGCGAGGTGCTCGTCGAGGAGCCCCTCGCGCTCGTCGACTACCTCGTCCTCGTCCACCCGGACACGCTGGCGGACGTGCCCGAGTGGTACCGCGGAGAGGCGCTGCTCGCGGTCGCGGCGCGGATCGGCACGACCCGCCTCATCGACAACACGCCCGTCGTCCTGGGCCCCGGCGGAGGCGCGGTCGACGTGTTCTCCGACGCGCCCCACGCCCGCGCGGAGGTCTGACCCGGGGATGGCCGCCATCGACGTCACGCTGCCGCGCCGCCTCGCCGCCGCCGCCCCGGGCTGGACCACCGAGGCCGACGTCGTCGTCGTCGGGTCGGGGATCGCCGGGCTCACCTGCGCACTGCGCCTGCGCCGCCGCGTCGACCGGGTGCTCCTCGTGACCAAGACCGTGCTGTCGGCCGGGTCCACCGGCTGGGCGCAGGGCGGGATCGCCGCCGCGCTCGACCCCGACGACACCGCGCAGGAGCACCTCGAGGACACCCTCGTCGCGGGGGTCGGCCTGTGCGACGTCGAGGCCGTGCGGACCCTGGTCACCGAGGGCCCGGACCGGGTGCGCGAGCTCGTCGCGCTCGGTGCGCAGTTCGACCTCGACGCCGGCGGCGAGATCAAGCTGACCCGCGAGGGCGGCCACCACCGCGACCGGATCGCCCATGCCGGCGGGGACGCCACCGGCGCCGAGATCTCCCGCGCGCTCATCGCCGCACTTCAGCGGGTGCTCGACGACCCGGGCATCGAGGTCATCGAGCACGCGCTCGTCGTCGACCTGCTCACCGACGACGACAGCGCGGTGTGCGGGGTGACGCTGCACGTCATCGGCGAGGGGCAGATCGACGGCATCGGCGCCGCCCACGCCCGCGCGGTCGTCCTCGCGACCGGCGGGTTCGGGCAGATCTACACCTCGACGACGAACCCGCACGTCGCGACGGGGGACGGGGTCGCGGCAGCGCTGCGCGCCGGGGCCCAGGTCGCCGACCTCGAGTTCGTGCAGTTCCACCCGACGGTTCTCTACCTCGGGGAGGGCTCGACGGGTCAGCAGCCGCTGATCTCCGAGGCCGTCCGCGGCGAGGGCGCCCACCTGGTCGACGACACCGGACGCGCCTTCATGCAGGGCCGCCACGAGCTCGCCGACCTCGCGCCGCGGGACATCGTCGCCCGCGGGATCCTCGACGTCATGGCCGAGCGCGGCCTCGAGCACGTGTGGCTCGACGCCCGGCCCCTCGGCGGGGACTTCCTGGAGCAGCGGTTCCCCTCGATCGTCGCCCGCTGCCGCGAGCTCGGCTTCGACCCGGCGACCGAGCTCCTGCCGGTGTCCCCGGCCCAGCACTACGCGTCGGGCGGGGTCGAGACCGACCTGCGCGGACGCACGAGCCTGGACGGCCTGTACGCGTGTGGGGAGGTGTCGTGCACGGGGGTCCACGGGGCGAACCGGCTCGCGTCGAACTCCCTGCTCGAGGGCCTGGTCTTCGCGCACCGGATCGCCGACGACGTGGCCGCCCGGCTCGACGACGGCGAGCTCGTGCTGCGGGCCCCGGCGCCCGCCGACGACCAGCCCGCGGACCTGCTCGACGCCACCCACCGGATCGAGGTGCAGCGGGCGATGACCCGCGGCTGCGGGCCGTTGCGCAGCGCGGCCTCGACCGCGGACGCCGCCGCCGCGCTGGAGGCCCTCGCCGCGCTACCGCCGAGCGCGGCCGAGCCGGGACCCGTCACGTGGGAGACGACGAACCTGCTCCACCTGGGGCAGGCGCTGGCGCTGCTGGCCCACCGTCGGGAGGAGACGCGCGGGGGCCACATCCGCACCGACGCTCCGGAGCGTGACGACGCGCGCTGGCTCGTGCACCAGGAGCTGGCCCGGGGCGCCGGCGGCCGGCTGCTCCTCAGCGAGCGCCCGGTGTCCCAGCCCATGGGGGTCCGGGCGTGAGCGGGTTCTCGTTCCCGCGTGCCGAGGCCCTCGTCGTCGTCGAGCGTGCCCTCGACGAGGACCTCGGGACGACCGACGGCGGCCGTGACGTGACGACGCTCGCGACGATCCCCGGCGACCAGCGCTCGACGTCGCACGTCGTCGCCCGCGCCGACGGGGTGGTGGCCGGGCTGCCGGTCGCTGCGCTGGTCCTGGATGCGGTCCAGCGCCGGCTCGGGACCGGCGGGGTGCACGTCGACGTCCATGTCGAGGACGGTGCCCGGGTCGCGCGCGGTGACCACCTCGCGACGCTGCGGGGTTCGACGCGCACGACGCTCATCGCCGAGCGGACCATCCTCAACGTGCTGTCGCGGACCTCGGGCGTCGCGACCCACACGCGCCGCTGGGCCGATGCGCTCGACGGCACCGACGCCACGGTGCTGGACACCCGCAAGACGACTCCCGGCCTGCGGGCGCTCGAGAAGTACGCCGTGCGGTGCGGCGGCGGGACGAACAAGCGGATGGGTCTCTACGACGTCGCGATGGTCAAGGACAACCACAAGCTCGCCGCGGGTGGGCTCACCGAGGCCTACGACGCGATCCGCGCGGCCTACCCCGACGTCGACGTCCAGGTCGAGGTGACGACGACCGCCGAGGCCCTGGAGTCCGTCGCGGCCGGTGCCCGGTTCCTCCTGTGCGACAACATGTCACCGGCGCTGCTCCGCGAGACGGTCCGGGCGGTGCGAGCCACGGGGGAGCGGGTGGAGGTGGAGGCCACCGGGGGCCTGACCCTCGAGGTGGCGCGCGACTACGCGTCGACGGGAGTCGACTACCTCTCCGTGGGCGGGCTCACGCACTCCTCGCCGATCGTCGACATCGCCCTCGACCTCGCCCCCGAAGGAGCCTGATGGCCACCGTCGACGTCAGCACCGACATCGTGGTCGAGCGTCCGGTCGCGCAGGTGGCGGCGTACACGTGCGACCCGCGCAACGCCCCGCAGTGGTACGCGAACATCCGCTCCGTGGACCTGCTCACGGGGGAGCCGGTCGGGGTCGGCAGCCGGATGCGCTTCGTCGCGGCGTTCCTCGGCCGGCGGCTCGACTACACCTACGAGGTGGTCGACCTCGTGCCCGGCGAGCGGATGGTGATGTCGACCGCGCAGGGCCCGTTCCCGATGACGACCGAGTACACGTTCGAGGCCGCCGGGGACGCGCGCACTCTCGTCCGGCTGCGCAACCACGGGGCGCCCTCGGGGTTCGGTGCGGTCGCGGCGCCGGTGATGCGCGCCGCCATCGCCCGCGCCAACACCAAGGACCTCGCCGCGCTCAAGGCGGTCCTCGAGGCCCCGCCGCGCTGACCGTCCTCGGGACCATCGGCCCTGCCGGGGTGGGGGTCGCGCGTTCGATGATGGGGCGGCGACCCTCAGGAGGGCACATGTTGATCCAGGTGAACACGGACCACAACGTCGACACCGACGCGGATGGCGTTCGCCGCATCGAGGACCAGGTGGCGTCGGCGTTGACCCGGTTCGAGGGCGACCTCACCCGCGTCGAGGTGCATCTGGGCGACGAGAGCGCCGGGAGGGAGACCGCGGACGACATCCGGTGCGTGCTCGAGGCCCGTCCGACGGGTCTGGACCCGGTCGTGGTCAGCCACCACGCCGCGAGCGAGGACGAGGCCCTCGGCGGCGCCGTCGACAAGCTCGAGGCCCTGCTCACGCGCCTGTTCGAGCGCCGCAGCGACCGGCGCGGCCGCGACACGATCCGCGGGCACTGACGACGGAGGAGCCCCGCCCCGTCCGGCCCTTCCCCACTTCTCATGCTGGGGTCCGCGCCGCGGGGCCCCGCCACGGCGTGTCGGCGGACGGGGGCATGAAAAGTCGGGAGAGAGGGGGGAGGGGCGGTCCTAGGGTGGGGCGCATGGCGACCCCCGACTTCATCGTGCGCCTGCGCGAGCGGATCGGCACCGACCTCTTGTGGCTCCCGGGGATCACCGCCGTGGTCCTCGACGGCGAACGGGTCCTGCTCGTCCGGCGGTCCGACACCGGCGCGTGGACCCCCGTCACGGGGATCTGCGACCCCGGGGAGCACCCCGCGGACACGGCGGTCCGGGAGTGCCTGGAGGAGACCGGCGTCGAGTGTGTCGTCGAGGTGCTGGCCGTCGTGGGCGTGACCGACCCCGTCGTCTACCCGAACGGCGACCGCACCCAGTTCGTCGACCACACCTTCCGCTGCCGGTACGTCTCGGGTGAGGCGCACGCGGCCGACGAGGAGTCCTCGGAGGTCCGGTGGTTCCCGCTCGCCGCCCTCCCGGCGATGTCGCCGATGCACCTCGAGCGGGTCCGGACGGCTGCCACCCACGAGGGCCCGACCCGGCTCACCCCGTAGCCGGGCGCGTCGTGACCGCGTCAGTAACGGCGCCAGCGCAGCGCCACGGCATAGTCCACCGTGAGCCCCTCGTGCTCCGCCACGGCCGCCTCCGCGGGCCCCGGCGGCAGCTCGATGCGGACCACCGCCTCGAGGTCCGCTCGGTGCTCGAAGGTCCATTGGATGGTCAGGGCCTCGGTGCGGAACCCCTGCCGGTCCCAGAACCGCTGGACGGCCACCGGGTCGTAGGCCGGGTACGCGCGCGTGAACCACGACCCGAACGTCGAGCGGGTCGCGTCGTTGTCGACGAGGCAGGCGACGCCCCCCGGGCGCAGGACCCGCGCCAGCTCGGCCAGGCCCGGCTCGCACCCCGGGCCGAAGAAGTACGCCCACCGCGCGTGCGCGACGTCGACCGAGGCGTCCGCCAGCGGTAGCGCCTCGGCGCTCCCGGCGAAGACCCGGGCGGGGGACCCGCACTGCCGCACCCGATGGGCGGCTCGACGGGCGAGCGGCAGGTGCGGCTCGACCCCGACGACGCGCGCGCCCCGGTCGGCGAAGCGCGGCAGGTGGAACCCGGTGCCGCAGCCGACGTCGAGCAGGTCGGCGCCGGCCAGCGGGTGCAGCGCCTCGACGGCGCCGTCGATGACCCCGGCCCGGTCGGAGGCGAGGTTCTCGAGCTCGTAGACCTCCGGGGTGTCCCAGATGTTCGGGCTGGGGATGGGGGCCGCCGACCGGGTCAGCGCGGCCCCTCGGTCGGGTGCGCCGGCTCGTTGCTGCCCGCGGGGAGCGCCGAGGTCCCCGTGCGGCGCTTGACCCGCTCGCGGCGGCCGCCGATCGTCCCGGCCTCGACGGTCGCGGGGTGCACGAGCAGCGGGATGAGCGGGCGGGCCCCGGCCGAGCGCGTGTGCCTGACCATCGCGAGATGGGCCTCACCCCGCACGACGAGCTCGTCGTAGGCCCCCTGGCCCATGAGCTCGACGAGCTCCGCGCGGCTGCCGCGGAACACCGGCTCGCGGCCGACGTGCGCCTCGGAGCTGCTCGAGCAGTACCAGTCCAGGTCGTGCCCGCCCGGCCCCCAGCCGCGGCGGTCGTACTCGGCGATCGTGACCTCGAGATAGGACGAGTCGTCCGGCTGGGTCACCGTCCGGTACGTGCGCCGGATCGGCAGCTGCCAGCAGACGTCGGGCTTGGCCGCGTGCGGTGGCGTCCCGGTGAGGACGGCGTGCTGGTGCAGCGCGCAGCCCGCGCCGGCCGGGAAGCCCGGGCGGTTGAGGAAGATGCACGCGCCGTCGACGACCTTCGTCTTGCGGGCGCCGTCCTCCTTCTCGGTCCACGCCGCCAGCCGCGAAGGGTCCTTGTCGCCGCGCTTCCCGTGCCCGGGGTGGTGCTCCCACTCGTCCTCGCCGAGCTCGGCGACGACGGCGCGAACGCGTTCGACGTCGTCGTCGTCGGTGAAGTGGGCGCCCAGGGTGCAGCAGCCGTCGTCCGGCCGGTCGGCGTAGATGCCGCGGCACCCGGACCCGAAGATGCACGTCCAGCTCGAGGTGAGGAACGTCAGGTCGACCCGGAACCGCTGGCCCTCGTTCTCGGGGTCGGCGAACTCGGCCCACGTCCGGGGGATGTCGAGAGGCGCTTCGGGCACGCGCCCACCCTATGCAGCGCGCCGGACGTTCTGTGGGCCGCCCACGCCGGACCGGCTACCTTTGGCGCATGCGACTCGGGGTCATCGACGTCGGATCCAACACGGTCCACCTGCTCGTCGTCGACGCGCACCCGGGGGCCCAGCCCCTGCCGGCGAGCAAGCACAAGATCGAGCTGCGGCTCTCCGAGCACGTCACCGACGGCGGGCGGATCGCCGACGAGGGACGTGACCGGCTCACGCAGTTCGTCGCCGAGTGCCTCGAGGTCGCCGAGGACCAGGGCGTCGAGGACCTCAAGGGCTTCGTCACGAGCGCCCTGCGCGAGGCCCCGAACGGCTCCGACGTGCTGGCCCACGTCGCCGACCGGACCGGCGTCCTCCTCGACGTGCTCACCGGCGAGGAGGAGGCCCGGCTCACCTTCCTCGCCGTCCGGCGGTGGTTCGGCTGGTCCGCCGGCACCCTGCTCGTCGCCGACATCGGCGGTGGCAGCCTCGAGCTCGCCGTCGGGATGGACGAGGACCCCGACGCCGCCGTGTCCGTCCCGCTCGGTGCCGGCCGGGTCACCCGCGACCTGCTGCCGGGGGACCCGCCGTCCCTCGACGACGCGCGCGAGGCCCGGCGCGTCGTCCGGGCGACGATCGCCAAGGAGCTCCGCCCGATCGCCAAGACGGGCGCCCCGGACAAGGCGGTGGGCACCTCCAAGACCATGCGCTCCCTCGCGCGGATCTGCGGGGCCGCGCCGAGCTCGGAGGGCATGTACGCGCCGCGGGTGCTGTCCCGGGCGGCGCTGTCGGCCCGCCTGCCGCAGATCGCGACGATGAGCGCCGCCGAGCGGGCCGACCTGCCGGGCGTCTCGACGCCGCGGGCCCGGCAGCTGCTGGCGGGCGCCATCGTCGCGGAGGCGACGATGGACCTGCTCGGGCTCGACCAGCTCGAGATCTGCCCGTGGGCGCTGCGCGAGGGCATCCTGCTGCGCCACCTCGACCGGATGGGGTGAGGGTGGCCCCGGACGCCGTCGAGCCTCGGATCGGGCTCTCGAGCGCGGCGGTGTACCCCGAGGGCGCGGCCTCGGCGTTCGCCACGGCGTCCCGGCTCGGGTACGACGGGGTCGAGGTCATGGTGTGGACCGACCCGTTGACGCAGGAGGCCGGGGCGTTGCGCTCGCTGGCCGAGCACCACGGAATGCCGGTGCTGTCCGTGCACGCGCCGACACTGCTGGTCACCCAGCGGGTCTGGGGCAGCGACCCCTGGAGCAAGGTCGACCGGTCGATCGAGCTCGCCCTGGAGGTGGGTGCGGGCACCGTCGTGCTCCACCCGCCCTTCCGCTGGCAGCGCGGGTACGCCCGGGGGTTCGCCGACGGGGTGGCGGAGCGCGAGCAGGCCACCGGGGTCCGGCTCGCCGTCGAGAACATGTACCCGTGGCGGGCGCCGCGGGCGCGCGAGGTCGAGGCGTACCTGCCGCACTGGGACCCCGTGCCCCAGCCGTACGAGCACGTGACCCTGGACCTGTCGCACACGGCGACCGCGGGGTCGGACGCCCTCGACATGGTGCAGCGGCTCGGCCCCCGGCTCGCGCACCTGCACCTCGCCGACGGCTCCGGCTCGCCGCGGGACGAGCACCTCGTGCCGGGCCGGGGGAACCAGCCGTGCGGTGAGGTCCTCGAGACCCTGGCGGGGGCGGGGTACGCCGGGGACGTGATCGTGGAGGTCGGGACCCGGCGCGGCGACGAGGAACGCCGCGAGGTCGACCTCGCCGAGTCGCTGGCGTTCGCCCGGCTCCATCTCGCCGCCCCGGCGTAGCGTCGGCCGGCGCCGGGGCCGTGCCGCCGGGGCCCTCAGACCCAGTGGGTGTCGTGCTGGAGCATGAACTGCACGCGCTCGTCGTCGGTCAGGGTGCCGCCGCGGCCGACCGCTGCCAGGGTCTCGAAGTAGTGCTCGCGCGGCGCGCCGGGAGTGAACATCAGCAGCATCCGAGCCCGGTCCGACCCACGGAACCCGTGCAGACCGCCCTCGGGCACGTGCAGGAAGTCGCCCGAGGTCGCGGTGACCCAGCCGTTGCCGTCATAGAGCCGCACCTGACCCTCGAGGACGTAGAAGGACTCGGTGATGGCCCGGTGGAAGTGCGGGGCGGGCCCGGACTCGTCCTCCCCGAACGTCCAGCGGTACAGCCCGTACGACCCGCCGGTGGCGTCGCCCGTGGCGAGGTACTCGCACGAGCCGCCGTTGGCGTACTCCAGCTCGGGCGGGGTCGAGTCGGGACGCAGCCAGGCCGATGCCTCCCCGCCCGCGCCGGTGTAGACGACGTCGGGATAGGCGCGGTGGAGCGGACGGAGCAGTGACATGCCGGAACGCTACCGACGGCGCGTCGTCGGCGGGGACCTTGCCGACGGCCGCCGGCAGTGGCACGTTCGGGACATGACGCAGCACGCGAGCAGCGGCGACGCCGTCGTGGTCGAGCACCTGCGGGTGGTCCGTGGCGGCCGGGAGGTCCTGCCCGACCTCTCGGTCCGGGTCCCGGCGGGTCAGCTCGTCGGGCTCCTCGGTCCCAGTGGTGGCGGCAAGTCGACGCTGATGCGGGCCGTCGTCGGGGTCCAGGTCGTCGAGAGCGGCACCGTGACCGTCCTCGGCGAACCCGCCGGGACCCCGGCGCTGCGGCGGCGCGTCGGCTACCTCACCCAGGCCCCGAGCGTCTACGGCGACCTCACCGTGCGGGACAACGTCCGGTACTTCGCCAGGGTGGTGGACGCCGGTGCACACGCGGTGGACGCCGCGATCGAGGCGGTCGAGCTCGGCGACTACTCCGGGGCGCGGGTCGACGCGCTCTCGGGGGGTCAGCTGTCGCGGGCCAGCCTCGCGTGCGTCCTCGTCGGGAACCCCGAGATGCTCGTCCTCGACGAGCCCACCGTCGGCCTCGACCCCGTCCTGCGCCGCGACCTGTGGACCATGTTCCGCCGACTGGCCGGGCAGGGGCACACCCTGCTCGTCTCGAGCCACGTCATGGACGAGGCCACCCGCTGCGACCGGCTGCTCCTGCTCCGCGAGGGCCGGATCCTCAGCGACTCCACGCTGCCCGAGCTGCTCGAGCGCACCGGCACCCAGGACGCCGAGCAGGCCTTCCTCGCTCTCGTCGACGAGGCGGCGGGGCGACCCCACGAGGTCCCCCCGCCGCACATCGGGCGGCACGTGGCGCCCCCCACCCCGACCGACGACGGGACCGGCCGATGAACACGCGCATCACCCTCGCCACGGCTGCCCGGATCCTGCGGCAGCTGCGCGGCGACCACCGCACCGTGGCGCTGATGCTCGTCGTGCCGGTCGTCCTCCTCGGGCTGCTCGCATGGATCTACGTGGACTCACCGGGTCGGACGTTCGACCGGATCGGGCCGTCCCTGCTCGGGGTCTTCCCGTTCGTCGTCATGTTCGTCGTCACGAGCATCGCGACCCTGCGCGAGCGCACCTCGGGCACCCTCGAGCGGCTCCTCACGACCCCGCTCGGCAAGGGCGACCTCATGCTCGGGTACGCCCTCGCCTTCGGGGCGATGGCCGTTCTGCAGGCCCTGGTCGCCACCGCCTTCGCCGTGTGGGTGTTCGGGCTCGACATCGTCGGCCCGGTCTGGGCGCTCGTCGTCGTGGCGCTCGTCGACGCCCTGCTCGGCACCGCGCTCGGGCTCCTCGCCAGCGGGTTCGCGCGCAGCGAGTTCCAGGCGGTGCAGTTCATGCCGGCCTTCGTCCTGCCCCAGTTCCTGCTGTGCGGGCTGTTGCTGCCCCGCGACGCGATGCCGCGCCCGCTCGAGCTGGTCTCGGACGTCCTGCCGCTCTCGTACGCCGTCGACGCGATGCAGGAGGTCACCACCAACGCCGATCCGCTCGGCGAGATCCTGCCGAGCCTGGCGGTCATCGTCGGGTGGATCGCGCTCGCGCTGACCCTCGGCAGCCTCACCCTCCGCCGTCGCACTCCGTGAGCAGCCGCTAGCCTGCCGTGGTGGACGCTTCCGACCTGCTCCGTGGTGCACTGCTGCACATCTCCGACTCCGACACCGTGCGCACGGTCGTCGAGAAGGCGCCGATGAGCCGGGCCGTCGTGGCCCGGTACGTCGCCGGGGAGTCGGTGGCCGACGCCGTCTCGACCACCGCCGACCTGCGGGGCAGCAACCGCCTCGTCACCATCGACCACCTCGGCGAGGACGTCACCGACCGCGCCCAGGCCGAGCAGACCCGCGACACCTACCTGGCCCTGCTCGAGGCCCTCGCGGAGGCCGACCTCGCCCGTTTCGGCGCTGGTGAGGTCAGCGTCAAGCTGAGTGCGGTCGGGCAGGCGATCCCCGGCGACGGCGACGCCATCGCCCTCGAGAACGCCCGGGCCATCTGCGAGACGGCCGAGCGGGTCGGCACCACGGTCACCCTCGACATGGAGGACCACACCACCACCGACCGCACCCTCGAGGCGCTGCGGACCCTGCGGACCGACTTCCCCTGGGTGGGCGCGGTGCTGCAGGCGTACCTCCGCCGCACCGAGGCCGACTGCCGCGACCTCGCCACCGAGGGCAGCCGGGTCCGGCTGTGCAAGGGCGCCTACAAGGAGCCCGAGTCGGTCGCCTTCCAGGACGGCCGCGACGTCGACCTGTCGTACGTGCGCTGCCTCAAGGTCCTCATGGCCGGTGACGGGTACCCGATGGTGGCCACCCACGACCCCCGGCTCGTCGAGATCGCCCAGGCCCTGGCCGGGCACCACGACCGTCGGCCGGACTCCTACGAGTTCCAGATGCTCCTCGGTGTGCGCGACCTCGAGCAGAAGCGGATCGCCGACCGCGGCCACCAGATGCGCGTGTACGTCCCCTTCGGCGAGGACTGGTACGGCTACCTCGTGCGGCGGCTGGCCGAGCGCCCCGCGAACGTCCGCTTCTTCCTGCGGTCCCTCGCCTCCAACGGGTGAGGCCGTAGGGTCGCGTCATGGGTACGGTCGCGATCTTCGGTGCCGGTGTCATGGGCGAGACGCTCCTCTCGGGGCTGCTGCGTGCCGGGCGGCCGGCCGACAGCCTCGTCATCACCGAACGCCGACCCGACCGGGCGGCCGAGCTCGCCGAGCGGTACGGCGTCCGGGTGCTCGACAACGCGGCGGCCGCGGCCGAGGCGGACACTCTCGTCCTCGTCGTCAAGCCGCAGGACATGGGGGCCCTCCTCGAGGAGGTGGCGGCGCACGTCGAGCCCGACAACCTCGTCGTCAGCCTCGCCGCCGGCATCACCACGGCCTTCCTGGAGGCGCACCTGCCCGCGGGGCGGTCCGTCGTGCGGGTCATGCCCAACACCCCGGCGCTCGTCGACCAGGGCATGGCGGCGGTGTCCGGCGGCGCGCACTGCCCGCCCGAGCACCTGGCGGAGGCCCAGCAGCTGCTCGCCGCCACGGGCAAGGTCCTCGAGGTCCCCGAGACCCTCCAGGACGCCGTCACCGCCATCTCCGGCAGCGGCCCGGCGTACATCTTCTACGTCGTCGAGGCGATGATCGAGGCCGGCGTCGTCCTGGGGATGCCGCGCGCGACGGCCACCGAGCTCGTCGTCCAGACCCTCTACGGGGCGGCCACGATGATCAAGGAGACCGGTCAGCACCCCACGGTCCTGCGCGAGCAGGTCACCTCGCCGGGCGGCACGACGGCCGCGGCCCTGCGCGAGCTGGACGACCACAAGGTGCGCGCGGCGTTCATCCGCGCGATGGAGGCCGCTGCCCTCCGCAGTCGCGAGCTCGCCGGTGGCTGAGCCCGGTCCGGCACCGCAGCTGGGCATCGAGCGGGTGCACGACGCGGCGTGGCGTGCCTACCGCGATGTGCGGCTCGCGGCCCTCATCGACAGCCCCCGGGCCTTCTGGACGCGCTACGCCGAAGCCGCCGAGCGGTCCGACGACGACTGGCGGGGCATGGTCGCCGGCGGGCCCGCGCTGTGGCTCGCGTGGGACGGCGACCGCCCGGTCGGCACCGTCGGACTGTGGCACGCCGACGACCAGCCGGCCGACGAGGTGTACCTCGTCGGGATGTGGGTCGCGTCCACGGCGCGGGGCTCCGGTGCGGCCCGCGAGCTCGTCGGCGCCGCCGTCGCCGAGGCACGGTCCCGGGGGCGCCGACGGGTCGCTCTGGACGTGGCCCGCGAGAACGTCCGAGCACGCCGGTTCTACCTGCGGAACGGCTTCGTGCCGACCGGCCGGACCGGGACGATGCCCTGGGACCCGACGTGTGTCGAGGAGCGGATGGTCCTCGACCTCGCCGGTCCGAGCTGACCCGTCCGGGCGTCCGGCGGGCACCGAGGGAGTTCATCCGCCCCGGTTGCCGCACCCCGTACCCCTCGTGGGAGAGTGACGTGCCATGAGCGAGATCACGGTGCGTCCGCTGGGCGTCGAGGACTGGGAGCTGTACCGGGCCGTCCGGCTCAGCGCCCTCGCCGAGTCCCCCGAGGCCTTCGTCGCCCCGCACGCCGACGAGGAGGCCGAGCCCGAGGAGTTCTGGCGGACCCGCATGGAGCGGTCCGTGCGCCTGCTCGCCGAACGTGACGGCACGCCGCTCGGCATCGCCAGTGTCGGCACCGCCGGCGCGGACAAGCCCGACATCGCCCAGCTCTTCGGCCTCTGGGTGCAGCCCGAGGCCCGCGGGTCCGGCGTGGCGGCCGCCCTCGTGCGGTCGGCGGCCAGGGTCGCGGCCGAGCAGGGCCGGGCCCAGATGTACTACTGGGTCGGCACCGACAACGGCCGGGCCGTGGCGTTCGCGAGCGGCTTCGGGTTCCGCCCCACGGGGCTCCGTCGCCCGATGCGCGTGGTCTCCGAGGACGACGGCGAGGAGGAGGTCGCGATGACCCTCCCGCTCGTCGGCGACCGCGGCGGCATCCCCGACTTCTGAGGCGTCAGGGGCGGGCGGCGAGCCGCTCGATGAGGGTCGTCGGGCCGCTGACGATGAGGGTGTCGTGCGCCGAGATCTTCGTCGAGGGCACCGCGTAGGTGAAGTCCTCGCCGGGGGTCTTGATCCCGACGATCGTCACGCCGTACTTGCTGCGGACCGCGCTCTGCTCCAGGGTGAAGCCGACGGTCTCGGTGGGCGGGCGCATCTTGACGATCGCGAAGCCGTCGTCGAACTCGATGTAGTCCTGCATCCGCCCGCCGACCAGGTGGGCGACGCGGCGGCCGGTGTCGGCCTCGGGACGCACGATGTGGTGCACGCCGATCCGGTCGAGGATCCTCGCGTGCTCCGGCGAGAGGGCCTTGGCCCAGATGTCGGGCACCCCGGCGTCCACGAGGTTGGCGCCGGCGAGGACGGAGGCCTCCACCGACGAGCCGATCGCGACGACGGCGATCCGGAACTTGCCGGCCTTGGCGTCCCGGATGACGCCGACGTCGCTCGCGTCCCCGTGGACGACCTGGCTGATCCGGCCGAGGAACTTCTCGGCGAGGAAGCCGTCCTTCTCGATCGCGGTGACCTTGTGCCCGAGCCGGCGCAGCTCGAGGG
This sequence comes from uncultured Actinomycetota bacterium, assembly GCA_963815545.1. GTDB lineage: Bacteria > Actinomycetota > Actinomycetes > Actinomycetales > Dermatophilaceae > Phycicoccus. Next base: position 130,474 of record CAWFGY010000011.1, on the reverse strand, counting down.
CCGCGGCAGCGCCGAAGCGGCCGAGCCCGATGACGAGCACCTCGTCTTCGGTGCGAACGCCTTTGGCCATCGTCGGTCCTCCGGGTCGGTCGGGGTCGGGACGGGTCCAGCCTGCCACGCGTGCCCACCGAGTAGCGTGCAGCCATGGCCCATCGGACGACCGTCATCTGGGACGACGGGTTCTGTGCGTACGACTTCGGGCCCGAGCACCCCATGGGACCGGTGCGGCTCGACCTCACCACGCGCCTCGCCCGAGCGCTCGGCGTGCTCGACGACGTGGACGTCCTCAGCCCCGGCGTCGCGGACGACGAGCTGCTCGCGACGGTCCACGACCCGGTCTACGTCCAGGCGGTCAAGGACGCCTCGGCCGACCCCGGCAGCGCCGACCTGCACCGCGGTCTCGGCACCGACGACGACCCCGCGTTCGCGGGCATGCACGAGGCGTCGGCGCGGATCGTCCAGGGCACCGTCGACGTGTGCCGCCGCGTGTGGGAGGGCGAGACCGACCACGGCGTCAACTACTGCGGCGGGCTCCACCACGCGATGCGCACCCACGCCAGCGGCTTCTGCATCTACAACGACATCGCGGTCGGCATCCAGTGGCTGCTCGACCACGGCGTCGAGCGGGTCGCCTACGTCGACATCGACGTCCATCACGGCGACGGGGTGGAGCGCGTCTTCTGGAACGACCCGCGCGTGCTCACGATCTCGCTCCACGAGAGCGGTCGGCACCTGTTCCCGGGCACCGGGTGGCCCGGCGACATCGGCGGGCCGGACGCGCGGGGGAGCGTCGCGAACGTGGCACTGCCGCCGGGGACCACCGACGCGTCGTGGCTGCGGGCCATCGACGCCGTCGTCCCGCCGCTCGTGCGCGCCTTCGCCCCCCAGGTCCTCGTGACCCAGCACGGCTGCGACACCCACCTCGAGGACCCGCTCGCGCACCTCGCGATCACCGTCGACGCCCAGCGCCGCGCCCACGACGAGCTGCACACCCTCGCGCACGAGGTGTGCGAGGGGCGGTGGGTGGCCCTCGGGGGCGGAGGCTACGAGCTGGTCGACGTCGTCCCCCGGTCCTGGACGCACCTGACCGCGATCGCCGCCCATGTGCCCGTCGACCCGTTCACCCCGGTGCCGCAGGAGTGGCGGGACCACGTGGAGCGCACCCTCGGCCGGCCGGGGCCCGCGCGGATGGGGGACCTCCCCGCCGACCGGCTGCCCATCTGGGTGCAGCCGTGGTCGATGGGTCACAACCCCGACCACCCGCTGGACCGCTCGGTCTTCGCGACCCGGCAGGCGGTGTTCCCCGCGCACGGCCTGGACCCCTGGTTCGACTGAGCCCACGGGCGGTGCCGCCCGGCGAGCCGCACGGAATCGGCTCCGGCGCTGGTCGCGCGGCGTGTCGACTGGACTTTCGGAGCGAATTCGGCTCATTGCCCTTCACTATGGTCACAACTGCCCCTATGGTTGCGACAGCACGACGCAGGGAGCCAAGCCGGGGCTGATGTCCGGCGCTGCGAGGTGCAGAAGATCGAGGTCACAATGTCCACGGAGCGCCAGCTCGGCGAGGTGCGGTTCCTCACTGTCGCCGAGGTCGCCACGATCATGCGCGTCTCGAAGATGACGGTCTACCGCATGGTCCACGCCGGGGAGCTCCCGGCCATTCGGGTCGGCCGGTCGTTCCGGGTCCCCGAGGACGAGGTGCACACCTACCTGCGCAGCTCGTTCGTCGACACCGCCTGACAGGCGGCGTCAGCCCCGGTACCCGAGGGGCCGCCCCATCCACGGACGGGGCGGCCCCTCGGGTCCGTCCGGGGCCTCCATTTGGGCGGTTCCGCACCACGGCGGTAGGGTGGGCAGCCGTACTTCCAGCTCCACGACGAGGGACATCGCATGGGTTCAGTCATCAAGAAGCGGCGCAAGCGGATGGCGAAGAAGAAGCACCGCAAGCTGCTGCGCAAGACGCGTCACCAGCGTCGTAACAAGAAGTGACCCTGCGTCACCTCTGACCGCCGAAGGTCCCCGGCCGCGCCGGGGGCCTTTGTCGTGCCCCGACCGGTCGCCCAGCCGTCCCGCCGGCCGTCCCGGGTGATCTCGGGGCGCGGTCAGTGGGTAGTGTCGGACCCGTCGGCCCACAGGTGAAGGAGCAGACGGTGGCGAGTGTCGTTCTCGTGACGGGGGTGTCCCGGTACCTCGGCGGACTCCTCGCGCGCCGTCTCGCGGCCGAGCCGGGTGTCGACCACGTCGTCGGGGTCGACGTCATCCCGCCCCCGCACGACATCGGCGACGTCGAGTTCGTCCGCGCCGACATCCGCAACCCGATGATCTCCCGGGTCATCGAGCAGGCCGGCGTCGACACCGTCGTCCACATGAACGTCATCGCGACACCGACGTTCGTCGGGGGGCGGACCCCGCAGAAGGAGATCAACGTCATCGGGACGATGCAGCTCCTCGCGGCCTGCCAGAAGTCCCGCACCGTGCGGCGCCTCGTCGTCAAGTCCTCGGCCGCCGTCTACGGGTCGACCGCGCGCGACCCCGCCCTCTTCACCGAGGACATGAGCGCCCGCCGCACCCCGAGCGGGGGCTTCGGCAAGGACTCCATCGAGGTCGAGGGGTACGTCCGTGGCTTCGCGCGTCGCCGCCCCGACACCGAGATCCTCATGCTCCGCTTCGCCAACGTCATCGGGCCGCGGATCCGCACCTCGATCACCGACTACTTCTCTCTGCCCGTCGTGCCGGTGCCGCTCGGCTACGACGCCCGGATGCAGTTCGTCCACGAGGACGACGCCATCGACGCCCTCGTCCTCGGCGGGTCGGGCTCGGCCACCGGGGTCGTCAACGTCGCCGGCGACGGCGTGGTGACCGTGTACCAGGCCGTCGCGCTCGCCGGCCGACCCGTGCTGCCCATCCCGCTGCAGAGCGCGGGCTTCGTCGGTGGGGTCGCGCGCCGCATCGGGGTGGCCGACTTCTCGCCGGACCAGATGTCCTTCCTCGCGTTCGGGCGCGGCCTGGACACCACGAGGATGCGCACCGAGCTGGGGTTCCAGCCGCGCTTCACCTCCCTGGAGGCCTTCGGCGACTTCGCCCGGACCCTCCGCCCTGCCGTGCCCGGCGGCCAGGTGGTCGGCGACGCCGTCAGCGGGCTGGCCGGCACCGCCAGCGCGGCCGTCCTCCGCGCACTCGGCACCGGGCAGGGTCGCTGATGGCGCGGCGCGGAGCCCTCGCCGCGGGGGCCGACCGGGCGACGGGCGAGCGGGCCCGCCGCCGCACGACCCCCCTCCTCAGTGCCGACGCCCCGCCGGTCCCGCCCAGCCCGACACCAGCCGCGACGAAGACGCCGACGACGAAGACACCCCCGACGAAGGCCACGGTCGCGACGAAGGCCACGGTCGCGAAGAAGGCCCCGGCCGCCAAGACGACCACGACCGCCAAGACGACCACGACCGCCAAGAAGACCGCAGCCGCCAAGAAGACCGCGGCCACGAAGAAGGCGCCCGTCGCGCAGGCCCCCGTGCCGCCCGCGGCGCCCGCACGGCGCAAGCACCGGCCCCACCCGCGCGTCACGTCCGCCCCTTCCGCCCGGGCCACGACGCAGGCGGGCGAGCGCACCGGCCGCCGCCGGCTGTCTCCCCGCGAGAAGGCGCGACTCGACGAGGCGGCTCCGCGTCCGCACCTGCGGCTCGCCGAGCCGACGCCCCCTCCGCTGGACCCGACCATCGCCGACGCGCCGACACGCTCGGGCCTGCCGCTGCCCGACCCGGCCGAGCTCGTCGAGGCGCTCGTGGCGGGGCTCCGCCTGGTGGCCGAGGCCGCGGGGGTCGCCCCCGAGGACGTCGAGGCGCGGGTCGCACAGGTGCTGGTCTACCTGCGCCGCCGCCTCGACGGCGACTACACGGTCGACGACTTCGGCTTCGACGAGCACTTCACCGACAACGTCCTCTACCCGCTGCTCAGGCCGCTGTACCGGCACTGGTTCCGGGTGGAGGTCCGAGGCGTGGAGAACATCCCTGCCGACGGGGGCGCGCTCATCGTCGCCAACCACTCGGGCACGGTGGCGATCGACTCGCTCATGGTGCAGCTCGCGATCCACGACGAGCACCCCGCCCGCCGCACCATGCGGGCGCTCGGCGCCGACCTGGTCTTCCAGACCCCGTTCGTCGGGACCATCGCCCGCCGCTCGGGGTCGACCCTCGCGACGAACGAGGACGCCGAACGGCTCTTCGCGCGCGGGGAGCTGGTCGGGGTCTTCCCCGAGGGGTTCAAGGGGACCGGCAAGCCGTTCAGCGAGCGGTACAAGCTGCAGCGCTTCGGCCGCGGGGGCTTCGTCGCCGCGGCGCTCGCGGCGGGCGTGCCGATCATCCCCTGCTCGGTCGTCGGGGCCGAGGAGATCGCCCCGATCCTGGGGAACATGAGCACGCTGGCGCGGGTCCTCGGCATGCCGTACGCCCCGATCACCCCGACCTTCCCGTGGCTCGGCCCGCTCGGCCTCATCCCGCTGCCGAGCAAGTGGATCATCGAGTTCGGCGAGCCGATCGTCACCGACGTGCACGAGGACGGTGCGGCCGAGGACCCGATGCTCGTCTTCGACCTCACCGACCAGATCCGCGAGACGATCCAGCAGACCCTCTACACCCTCCTCATGCAGCGGAGGTCGGTCTTCTTCTGATGGGTGCCGGCCAGGACCCGCCCCGGGTCACGCTCGTCGTGCGCCCCGGGTGCCACCTGTGCGTCGCCGCGCGGGAGGTGGTCGAGCGCGTGTGCGCCGACCTGGGGGAGCGGTGGGGCGAGATCGACGTCGACTCCGACGCCTCGCTCGCCGCGCGCTGGTCCGAGGAGGTCCCGGTGACCCTCGTCGACGGTCGCCAGCACGACTTCTGGAGGGTCGACGAGGCCCGGCTCCGGGCGGCGCTCGCCGCCCCGGCCCGGCCCCGACCCGACGGAGCGCCGGGCAGCGCCTAGCACACCCGCGGCGTGAGGTGTCTCACCGGGTCTCCACGCGACTTTGTGCCTCCCTTCACAAAGTCGTAGGCTGGTTCGGTCCGCGTGCGCTCGTGAGCCACGTCCTCCGCTCCTCGCCCGAGCCCGCGGCACGCGAAAGGAGCCGGACCGCTCGTGTCCACCGCAGCAGCCACGCCCCGGGAGGTCCCGGATGCGTCGGTCGCCCGACTCCCGGGATACCTGCGGGCGCTGACCGCGCTCGCGGCCGAGGGCATCGGGCTGGTGAGCTCCGAGGAGCTCGCGGCCACGTCCGGCGTCAGCTCCGCCATGCTGCGCAAGGACCTGTCCCACCTCGGTAGCTACGGCGTGCGCGGGGTCGGCTACGACGTGGAGCGCCTGGCCTCCGAGATCGCCGCCGCCCTCGGCCTCACCCAGGACTGGCCGGTCGCGATCGTCGGGATGGGGAACCTCGGCCGGGCGCTCGCCGCCTACCGGGGCTTCGCCGAGCGCGGCTTCCGGGTCATCGCGCTCCTGGACCACGACGAGCGCGTCGTCGGCGACGAGGTCGCCGGGTGCCCGGTCCTGCCGATGGAGGACCTCCCGACGCTCGTCGCGGAGCAAGGCCTGGCCATCGGGGTCATCGCCACCCCGCCCGAGGGGGCGCAGGCAGCGTGCGACCGGCTCGTCGCGGCCGGGATCCGCTCGGTGCTCAACTTCGCGGCCGTCGTCCTGGCCGTGCCCGAGGACGTCACGGTGCGCAACGTCGACCTCTCCACCGAGCTGCAGATCCTGGCCTTCCACGGGCAGCGCTCCGCCGTCGCCGAGGCGGTCGCGCCGTGAGCCTCGTCATCCTCGGCCTCTCCCACCACGAGGCGCCGCTCCCGCTGCTGGAGTCCGTCGCCCTCGACCCCGACACCGCCTCCGACCTCGAGTCCGTCATCCTGCGCTCGGACCACGTGACCGAGGCCGTCGTGCTGTCCACGTGCAACCGCACCGAGGTCTACGCCGAGAGCCTCACCTTCCACGGCGCCCTCGTCGACATCACGAACGCGCTGGCCGCGGCGTGCGACCTCGACCGCGCCCTGCTCCAGCCCCACCTCTACGTCCACTACGAGGACCGCGGCATCGCCCACGCGTTCAACGTCGCCGCGGGCCTGGACTCGATGGCCGTGGGGGAGGCGCAGATCGTCGGCCAGGTGCGCCGCAGCCTCTCGCGCGCCCAGCGGGCCGGTCACGTCGGGCCGGCGCTCAACGCCCTCGTCCAGCAGGCGCTCCGGGTCGCCAAGCGGGTCCACAGCGAGACCGAGATCGACCTCGTCAGCGGGTCGCTGGTGCAGGCCGGGCTCACCCGCGCCGAGGCCGTGCTCGGCGGCGTGGGTGACCTGTCGGTGCTGGTCGTCGGTGCGGGCGGGATGGGCGCGCTCGCGGCGACCACCGTCGCCCGGCAGGGCGCCGCCGAGGTCGTCATCGCCAACCGCGACCAGACCCGGGCCCGGTCCGTCGCCGGGCGGGTCGGCGGGCGCGCGCTCCCCCTGGCCGACCTCGGCAGCGCCCTGGCCGGCGCCGACCTCGTCATCTCGTCCACCGGGTCCCGCGGCCAGCTCGTGACCGCCGACGACGTCGCGGCCGCGCTCGCCGTGCGCGGTGGACGTCCCCAGGTCTACGTCGACCTCGCGCTCCCGCACGACATCGACCTCGCCGTCGCCGACCTCGACGGCGCCAGCCGGGTCGGGCTCGCCGAGCTCGGTGAGGACCTCGCGTCGGCGGACTCGGCCCCGCAGGTGAGCGAGGCCCGCGAGCTCGTGACGGCCGAGGTCGCCGCCTACCTCGTCGAGCGATCGACCCAGGCGGTCGCCCCCACGGTCACCGCCCTGCGCGTCCGGGCCGGCCAGCTCGTCGACCAGGAGATGGCCCGGCTCGATCGCCGCACCCCGGGGATGGGGGCGACCGAGCGCGCCGAGGTGCGCCGGGCCGTCGAGCGCGTCGTCGACAAGCTCCTGCACACCCCCACCGTGCGGGTCAAGGAGCTCGCCCAGGACGGCCAGGGCGGCAGCTACGCCCGCGCCCTCTCGGAGCTGTTCGACCTCGACCCGCGCGACGTCTCGCTCGTGTCGGCACCTCCGACGATCCCGGGGGAGGAGCGATGACCCGCCTGCGCCTCGGCACCCGCCGCTCGGCCCTCGCGACGACGCAGTCGACGTGGGTGGCCGACCGGCTGCGCGCTCTGGGCCACGACGTCGAGCTGGTCGAGGTGACCACCGAGGGCGACCGTGACCGCAGTACGCCGCTGGCCCAGCTCGGCGGCACCGGGGTCTTCGTCTCGGCGCTGCGCGAGGCGCTGGCCGACGGGCGGGTCGACCTCGCGGTGCACTCCCTCAAGGACCTGCCGACCGCCCCGGACCCGCGGACCACCGTCGCCGCCGTCCCGGTGCGGGAGGACGCCCGCGACGCCCTCGTCGCCCGGGACGGGCTCACCCTCGCCGAGCTGCCCGCGGGCTCGACGGTCGGTACCGGCTCGCCCAGGCGCCGCGCCCAGATCGCCGCTCTCGGCCTCGGCCTGGAGATCACCGACCTGCGCGGCAACGTCGACACCCGGCTCGGCCACGTCCACGAGCGGCGGCTCGACGCCGTCGTCCTCGCGGCGGCCGGGCTGCGTCGGCTCGGCCGCGCCGACGAGGTCACCGAGCTGCTCGACCCGTTGCAGGTGCTCCCGGCCCCCGGCCAGGGGGCGCTCGCCGTCGAGGTACGCGCCGACGACGAGGCCACCCACGGCATCGTCGCGGCCCTCGAGGACCCCGACACCCGCGCCTGCGTCACCGCCGAGCGCGCCCTGCTCGCCGAGCTGGAGGCGGGGTGCTCGGCTCCGGTCGGGGCCCTCGCCGAGGTCGTCGAGGGCACGGACGGGACCGAGCTCTCGCTCCGGGCCGTCGTCGCAGCCCCCGACGGCACCGGAGACCTTCGCCGGTCCCTCACCGGCGACCCTGCGGCGGCGGCCGACCTCGGCCGTCGCCTCGCGCGGCTCCTCCTCCTGGACGGTGCCGCCGACCTCATGCCCACGTCCACCACGTCCACCGAACGACACGTCACGGAGCGTGCACTGTGAGCCTCACGCGCTCGTCCACCCGACCCCCCCGCGTCCCCGCACGCGTCGCCTTCGTCGGCGGCGGCCCCGGTGACCCCGCTCTGCTCACGGTGCGCGCCACCGAGCTGCTCGCGGCCGCCGACGCCGTCGTCCTCGACCAGGTCGCGCGCGAGGACCTCGCCCTCCGCCACGCCCGGGCCGACGTCGACATCGTCGACGCCGGCCACGGCGACCATGGCGAGCGGCTCACCCAGGCCTCGCGTGCCAAGCTCGTCGTCCGGGCCGCCAAGGCGCACCCGGGCGGTCTCGTCGTCCGGCTCATGGACGGCGACCCGGCCGTGTTCAACGGGCTCGCCGAAGAGGCCCAGGCCCTCGTCAAGGCGGGGATCTCCTTCGAGGTCGTGCCCGGGGTCAGCTCGCTGACGGCCGTCCCGGCGTACGCGGGCGTCCCGCTGACCTCGAAGGCCACCGGCGGCGTCCACGTCATCGTCGCCGGCGGGTCCCGCCCCGACGTGGCCGGAGGCCTCGACCCCGCGACGACCGTCGTGGTCCTCGGGACCCCCGACCGCGCCGCCGAGGCCCTGCGGGCGCTCGCCGACGCCGGGCGGGACGCCGCCACCCCGGTGGCGGTCACCGAGCGCGGCACCACGATCGAGCAGCGGACCGTCGTCACGACCCTCGCCGCGGCACCGGAGGCCATGGCCTCCGGGCACTTCCCGGTGCTGGCCGTCGTCGGCGACACTGTGCCGATGCGCGACGCGCTGTCCTGGTTCGAGACCAAGCCGTTGTTCGGCTGGTCGGTCCTCGTGCCGCGGACCAAGGAGCAGTCGGCCTCGATGACCGCACGGCTCGAGCACCACGGCGCGCGGGCCGATGTCGTCCCGACCATCTCGGTCGAGCCGCCGCGCACCCCGCAGCAGCTCGAGCGGGCGGTCAAGGGCATGGTCACCGGCCGGTACGAGTGGGTCGGGTTCACCTCGGTCAACGCCGTGCGCGCCATCCGCGAGAAGTTCGACGAGTTCGGGCTCGACGCCCGCTCGTTCGCCGGGCTGAAGGTCGCAGCGGTCGGGGGCGTCACCGCCGAGGCGCTGCGGGAGTGGGGCATCAACCCCGACCTCGTCCCCACGGACGAGCAGTCGGCCCAGGGACTGCTCGACGCCTGGCCGCCGTACGACGCCGACCTCGACCCCATCGACCGGGTGTTCCTGCCGCGCGCCGACATCGCCACCGACACCCTCGTCGCCGGGCTCCAGGAGAACGGCTGGGAGGTCGACGACGTGACGGCGTACCGCACCGTCCGGGCGGCACCCCCGCCCCAGCCGGTCCGCGACGCCATCAAGGGCGGGGCATTCGACGCCGTGCTCTTCACGTCGTCCTCGACCGTGCGCAACCTCGTCGGCATCGCCGGCAAGCCGCACCCGGGCACCGTCGTCGCGTGCATCGGCCCGGCCACGGCCAAGACGGCCGAGGAGCACGGCCTGCGGGTCGACGTGCTGGCCCCGGAGCCGAGCGCCGAGGCTCTCGTCGACGCGCTCGCCGACCACGGTCGCTCGCTGGCCCTCGCGGCCGTCGAGGCCGGTGACGACGTGCTGCGGCCGAGCCAGCGCCGGCCGGGCGGGCGGAAGCGCGCCACGTGAGCGGCGGGCTCCCCGTCGCCGGGGCGCCGTTCCCGGTCGGTCGGCCCCGGCGGCTGCGCCGCACCCCGGCGCTGCGCCGGCTCGTCGCCGAGACCCGGCTGCACCCGGCCGAGCTGGTGCTGCCGGTGTTCGTCCGGGAAGGCATCGACGCCGCGGTCCCGATCGGCGCCATGCCCGGAGTCGTCCAGCACACCCTCGGCTCGCTCGTCGACGAGGCGCGTCGCTGTGTGGACGCCGGGCTGGGCGGGATCATGCTCTTCGGCGTTCCCGCAGCCAAGGACGCGCGGGGGTCCGGCGCCGACGACCCCGACGGGATCCTCAACGTCGCGCTCGAGCGGACCGTCGAGGCGGTCGGTGACGACCTCGTCGTCATGTCCGACCTGTGTCTCGACGAGTTCACCGACCACGGGCACTGCGGGGTGCTGCGGGCCGACGGGGCGGTCGACAACGACGCCACGCTCGACCGGTACGCCTCGATGGCGCTCGCCCAGGCCGCGACCGGCACCCCGGTGCTCGGGCTGTCCGGGATGATGGACGGTCAGGTGGGCCATGTCCGCGCCGCCCTCGACGCGGCGGGGTACACCGACACCGCGATCCTCGCGTACGCCGCCAAGTACACCTCGGGTCTCTACGGGCCGTTCCGGGAGGCCGTGCAGTCCTCGCTCGTCGGTGACCGCGCCACCTACCAGCAGGACCCCGCCAACGGTCGTGAGGCGCTGCGCGAGATCGAGGCCGACATCGCCGAGGGCGCGGACCTCGTGATGGTCAAGCCGGCCGGCCCGCATCTCGACGTCGTCGCCGCGGCCGCCGCCATGTCGCCCGTGCCCGTCGCGGCCTACCAGATCTCGGGGGAGTACGCGCAGATCGAGGCGGCGGCCGAGCGGGGCTGGATCGACCGGGACCGGGTGATGATGGAGTCGCTCCTCGGTATCCGCCGGGCGGGCGCGCACGTCATCCTCTCGTACTACGCCCTCGAGGCGGCCGCTCGCCTCTGACCGCCGTGCCGTGGCCCACGGCGTCCGGGTCGGCGACCTACGAGGTGTACAGCGCGGACTTGGCCTGCTCGCACACCTCGGCGAGGTCCCCGATGCCTGCCTCGCCGCGGTCACTGCCCATCTTGCACAGGAGCACCTGACCCCCACCGTCGACGAGCCAGTGCTGGACCCGGACGAACGGGCCCTCGTCGGGCCAGCGGGCGCCGAAGGTCCACCCGTCGGCGGACACCGGTTCGATGACCGTCTTGCCGTCCGAGTTCGACTGCTCGACACTCTTGGCCATGTCGAAGCTCTGCGCCATGTTCGTGCCGACGGCGAACGACACGTAGTCGGTGTCCGACTCGAACGCACACATGACGTCGGGTGATGCGCCCGCGCGCTCGAGGCCGGCCGGGAGCGTCAGCTCGGCGCACTCGACCGGGGTGGTCGCCAGCGTCCCCGTCGGCGTCGCCGCCTCGTCGGTGGGCGTCGCCGACACGGACGGGCTCTCGGCGGCGGTCGGCGAGGCCGCGGCGCTGGAGGCGCTGGAGGACGGTTCGTCAGCGGCTCCGGAGCTGCACCCGCCGGCGAGGAGCGCGATGCCGGCCGCGACAGCGGACACCCTGGTGGAGTTCCTCATGGCACAGCCCCCATCGTCTGACGACCCGAACGTGGGGACCCTATTCGCCGGGATCGACGCGTGTCCATAGGTTGAACAGTCTGACTTTCGGCGGTGACGGCGTCGACCGCGGCCCCGCCGAGTGTCGAGCGCAGCTATCGGGAACGGGTGTCAGGTAGCAGTGTTGACGTTCCCGACGTGTCGGTCGGGGTGGTGCGTCACGAAGCCGCCGGCGTCCGGATGACGGACGGCCGGCGGCCTCGATGGCTCCGGACGACGAGCGGAGCCTCGGTGCGACCTCGCTCAGGCCTGCTTGGCGAGCTGGAGGTCGATCGCGATCTTGATCTTCTCGGAGACCAGCACGCCGCCCTTCTCGAGAGAGGCGTTCCAGGTCAGGCCCCAGGCGGTGCGGTCGATCTCGCCGGTGGCCTCGAACGCCGCCTTCTCGTTGCCCCACGGGTCGGTCGCGACACCACCGAAGTCGACGTCGAGCGTGACCGGCTTCGTGACGCCCTTGATCGTGAGGTCGCCGACGAGCGTGTCGCCGTCGAAGGAGGTGGAGCGGAAGGTCATGTCGGGGTGGTTCTCCGCGTCGAAGAAGTCCTCGCCGCGCAGGTGGGCGTCACGGTCGGCGGTGCCGGTGGAGATCGACGCGGTCTTGATGGTGACCTCGGCAGTGGACGCGGCGAGGTCGTCGGCGACGACGACGGTGCCGGTGACGTCGGTGAAGGACCCACGCACCTTGGTCACCATGAGGTGGCGGGCGACGAAGCCGACCTCGGTGTGGGTGGGGTCGACGGCCCAGGTGCCGGCGGAGAGGTCGGTGGCGATGGCGGTGGTGCTCATGAGGTTGACTCCTTGGGTGAGGATGGACACGCAGTAGTTGACGCTTCAACTATAGATGCTTCGCGGGTATTCCGCGTCGGTGTCCGCCGATGTCAGCCGGTGAGGGCGGGCGGTGCGCAGGGTGCGGCCCTGCATGCCACGATGTGGGTATGGCTTCGGAGGCGCGCTGGCTCACTGCGGACGAGCAGGTGTCCTGGCGCGCCTACCTGCGGGCCACGCGCGAGCTCTCGGTCGCCCTCGACCGGGACCTCCAGTGCGAGGGGGTCAGCCTCCCCGAGTACGAGCTGATCTCGATGCTGTCCGAGGCCGACGACGACCGGCTGCGGATGTCCGCCCTGGCCGACCTCATCGTCCAGTCGCGCAGTCGGGTCACGCACACCGCGGCTCGCCTCGAGCGGCGCGGCTGGGTGCGGCGGCGTCCTGCACCCGACGACGGGCGGGGGGTCGTGCTCGAGCTCACCGACGCGGGGCGCGAGGCCATCGCCCAGTTCGCCGTCGTCCACGTCGAGAGCGTGCGCCGGCACCTCGTCGACGTCCTTCGGCCCGACCAGTTCCGGGCCCTGGGCGAGGCGATGCTGGCCGTCGACGCCGCGTACCAGGCCGACCCCACGACTCCGGACCCCGCCGCGTGCCCGACAATGGAGCCGTGAGCGACCCCACCCCCAGCCAGCCCGCCGACTCCGACGCCCCGGCCTCCGCGGCCCTGCTCGCCCGGGCCCGCGCCGTCACCCCGGGCGGGGTCAACTCGCCGGTCCGGGCGTTCCGCTCCGTCGGCGGCACCCCGCGCTTCATGGTCCGGGGGGCCGGCCCGTACCTCACCGACGCCGACGGCCGCGAGTACGTCGACCTCGTCGGCAGCTGGGGCCCGATGATCCTCGGGCATGCCCACCCCGCGGTGCTCGACGCCGTCCACGACGCGGCCTCCCGCGGGACCTCGTTCGGGACCCCGAGCGAGAACGAGGTCGCGCTCGCCGAGGAGATCGTCGCCCGGGTCGCCCCGGTCGAGCAGGTGCGCCTCGTCTCCAGCGGCACCGAGGCGACGATGAGCGCCATCCGGCTCGCCCGCGGGTTCACCGGCCGCTCCCTCGTCGTGAAGTTCGCGGGCCACTACCACGGGCACGTCGACTCCCTCCTCGTCGCCGCCGGGTCCGGCGTCGCGACCCTCGCCCTCCCCGACTCCGCCGGCGTGCCCGCCGAGGTGGCCGCCGAGACCCTCGTCCTGCCGTACAACGACGTCGCCGCCCTCGAGGCGGCCTTCGCGGCCCGTGGCCCGGAGGTCGCGTGTGTCATCACCGAGGCCGCCGCGGGCAACATGGGGGCCGTGCCGCCCGACCCGGGCTTCACCCTCGCGCTGCGCCGGGTCACCGCCGCGCACGGCGCCCTGCTCGTCTCGGACGAGGTGATGACCGGCTTCCGATGCAGCCGCGCCGGCTGGTGGGGTCACGAGGGCGTCGACGCGGTCCCCGACCTCCTGACCTTCGGCAAGGTCATGGGCGGCGGCTTCCCCGCGGCCGCGTTCGGCGGACGCGCCGACGTCATGGCGCTGCTCGCTCCCGACGGCCCCGTCTACCAGGCGGGCACGCTGTCGGGGAACCCCGTCGCCACGGCGGCCGGGCTCACGACGCTGCAGCACTGCGACGACGGCGTGTACGCCCGGCTCGCCGAGGTGTCCCGCATCGTCAGCACCGCTGCCTCGGACGCCCTCTCCGCGGCCGGTGTCGCGCACCGGGTCCAGTACGCCTCGTCGATGTTCTCGGTCTTCTTCCGCGAAGGGGAGGTCCGCGACTACGACGCGGCCCGCGACCAGGACACCGCCGCGTTCGGCCGCTTCTTCCACGCCATGCTCGACGCCGGCGTCTACCTGCCGCCGAGTGCGTTCGAGTGCTGGTTCGTCTCGGCCGCGCACGACGACGCCGCCGTGCAGCGGATCCTCGACGCCTTGCCGCGCGCGGCCGCTGCCGCGGCGGCCGGCTGAGCGGACGCCGCACCCGCTCGGAGATCCCCAGGCGGGTTTGCGACAATCGGGGGCATGACGCCGACCCCGGGTGACCCCGCGCCCGACGAGCCGCAGCGCACCACCGTGCACCTCCTGCGCCACGGCGAGGTCCACAACCCCGGCCGGGTGCTGTACGGGCGACTGTCCGGCTACCACCTCTCCGACCTCGGCCGCCGGATGGCCGAGGTCGTGGCCGCGCACCTGGCCGACCACGACATCGTGCACATCGTCTCGAGCCCCCTCGAACGGGCACGGGAGACCGCCGAGCCGCTGGCCGCCGTGCACGGGCTCCCCGTCACCGTCGACGACCGGGTCCTCGAGGCCCGCAACGACTTCCAGGGCCTCCCGGTGGCCGGCGGCCAGGGACTGCTGCGCCACCCGCGGCTGTGGGTCAAGATGGTCAACCCGTTCCGGCCGTCCTGGGGCGAGCCGTACTCCGAGATCGTGCTCCGGATGCGCGACGCGATCGTCGACGCCCGCACCGCAGCCCAGGGGCACGAGGCCGTCATCGTCAGCCACCAGTCGCCGATCTGGATGATCCGCCTCGCCACCGAGGGGCGCTCCCTCGTGCACAACCCGGCACGCCGCGAGTGCGCCCTCGCGAGCCTCACCTCGCTGACCTTCCTCGGGGACGAGCTGCTCTCGCTCAGCTACTGCGAGCCGGCCGCCGCTCTGCTGCCACAGGCCCAGAAGGGGGCCGGCGCGTGAGCGCAGTGCACTCCCGCCGTGGCGTCATCGCGGCCGCGGGGCTCGCCGCGCTGACGCTCGCGGGCTGCTCCCAGGACCCCAACTCCGTTGCCGCCCAGGCCAAGGCGGGAGACCAGAAGGGGTATGTGTCCGGTGACGGTGCGGTCGAGTCGATCGGCGTGGCCGACCGTGCAGAGCCCGTGACGATGACCGGCGAGCTGCTCGACGGCACGCCGTGGGACATCACCTCCACCCGTGGCCAGGTCCTCGTCCTCAACGTCTGGGGCTCCTGGTGCGCCCCGTGCGTCGCGGAGGCCCCCGACCTGCAGCGGGCGTGGGAGCAGCTCCAGGAGAAGGACGCACCGGTGACCTTCATGGGCATCGACTTCCGCGAGGAGGCCGCCCGGGGCGCCGCGTTCGCCGAGCGCGCCGGCATCACGTACCCGAGCCTCAGCGACGAGGCGGGCGTGCTCATCCTGCGGCTCCAGGGCAAGGCGCCGACGGTGCCCACGACCCTGGTCCTCGACCGCGAGGGCCGCATCGCCGCGCGCGTCAACGGCCCGGTCGGGACGAGCACGCTGACGGGCCTCGTCGACGACGTGGTCGCCGAGTCGTGACCCCCGCCCTGACCGGAGCCGCGACAGCCGCCGGTGACGCGGTGACGACCGGCGCGCTGCCCCTGGCCGTGGCCGTCGCCGCGCTCGCCGGGCTCGTGTCGTTCGCGAGCCCGTGCGTCCTGCCGCTCGTGCCCGGCTTCCTCGGCTACGTCACCGGCCTCAGCGGCGGCGACGAGGCCCCCGGACGTGGCCGGACGGTCACCGGGGCCCTGCTGTTCGTCGTCGGGTTCACCGTCGTCTTCGTCCTCGGGTCGATCTTCGTGACCGGGGCCGGGCAGGCGCTCGTCGAGCACCGCACCCTGCTCATGCGGGTCGGCGGCGCCGTCGTCGTCGTCATGGGGCTGGTGTTCCTGGGGCTCGGCAACCAGCGCGAGGCCCGCATCCACTGGCGGCCGAGGGCCGGCCTCCTCGGGGCGCCGCTGCTCGGGGCGGTCTTCGCCCTCGGCTGGGCCCCGTGCACCGGCCCGACGCTCGCCGCCGTCCTCGTCATGGCGACCGCGTCCTCGGACCCGCAGGTCGCCCGCGGGGTGACCCTGGCCGTGGCCTACGGTCTCGGGCTCGGCCTGCCGTTCCTCCTCGTCGCCGCAGGACTCGACCGGGCGGGCCGGATGTCGTCGTGGCTGCGGCGGCACCAGCGCCGCATCCAGGTCGTCGGCGGTGTCATGCTCGTCGCCGTCGGGATCCTGCTGCTCACCGGCATCTGGGAGCACCTCAACCGGTGGATCCAGACCGAGCTCGTCGCCGGCTTCGTGGTGTCACTGTGAGCACGACGCGCGACGACGCCCTGAGCACCCAGCCCGCCCCCGTCGACGGTGGCGGCGGTGGCGGCGGTGGCGGCGGCTCGGTGACGCAGCCACGGCTCGGCCCGGTGGGCTGGCTGCGGTACGCCTGGCGCCAGCTGACGAGCATGCGGACCGCGCTCTTCCTCCTCCTGCTGCTGTCGGTCGCCGCCATCCCGGGGTCGACGTTCCCGCAGCGCTCGATCGACGCGGCGCGTACCGCCCAGTGGCTCACCGACCACCAGACGGCCGGGCCGATCCTGGACCGGCTCGGGTTCTTCGAGGTCTACGCCTCGCCGTGGTTCGCCGCCATCTACCTCCTGCTCTTCGTCTCCCTCATCGGCTGTGTGGCCCCGCGCAGCCGCATCCACTGGCACCAGATGCGCTCGCAGCCACCGCGGGCGCCCCGGCGCCTCGAGCGGCTCGCCGCACACCGCGAGCTCGAGGTGGAGGGCGATGCCGACGCGGTCCGGGAGCGGCTCCGCGGCGCGCTGCGCTCGCGGCGCTACCGGGTCCACGCGCACGACGCGTCGACGCTCTCGGCCGAGAAGGGCTACCTCAAGGAGAGCGGCAACCTCGTCTTCCACCTCGCCCTCATCGGCGTCCTCGTCGGGGTCGCCTGGGGCCACCTGCTGGGGTGGAAGGGGGACGTCATCCTGCCGGTCGGGCAGACCTTCGCCAACACCCTGTCCCGCTACGACACCTTCAGCCCCGGCCCGTGGGTCGACCCCACCGACCTCGACCCGTACACGATCCGGCTCGACCGGCTGGATGTCGAGTTCGAGACCGAGGACACCGGCCGTGGCCAGTTCGGCGCGCCCCGTGACTTCCTGGCGAGCACCACCCTCACCGACGCGGAGGGCCGCGAGGACGAGCGCGAGATCGCCGTCAACCGCCCGCTCGAGACCGGCGGCGGCACCGTCTTCCTGCTCGGCAACGGGTACGCGCCGCGCATCACCGTGCGCGACGCCGACGGCACGGTGATCTACTCCGATGCGACGCCGTTCCTGCCGGAGGACAACAACTACACCTCGGTCGGTGCGGTCAAGGTGGCGGGAGCCCAGCCGGACCAGCTGGGCTTCGCCGGGTTCTTCCTGCCGACCGGGGTCATCGACGACGAGCGCGGCCCGCACTCGGTGTTCCCCGACACCCTCGACCCCCAGCTGGCCCTCACCGCGTTCCAGGGGTCGCTGTTCCCCACCGGCGCCCCGCAGTCGGTGTACACCCTCGACACCGCCGAGATGACGCCGCTGCCCGGCAAGGACGGCGAGGGCCAGCTCCGCATCCTCCTGCGCCCCGGCGACACCTTCGACCTGCCCGAGGGGCGCGGCTCGATCACCTTCGACGGGGTCGAGCGGTTCGCCGGACTCTCGATCCGGACCGACCCCGGCAAGACCCTGACCCTCGTGTCGGCCCTGCTCGCGCTCGGTGGGCTCGTCCTCAGCCTCGTCGTCCGCCGTCGAAGGGTGTTCGTGCGAGTTCGCCCCGCACGTGAGCCAGGACGTACCGTGGTCTCCGTCGGAGGCCTGGCGAAGGACGACGACGAGGGCATGGACGACGAGGTCGCCGCCGTGCTCACCGCACCAGAAGGAACCCGATGACCGACACCTCGCTCGCCCAGCTGTCGAACCTGGCCGTGTACTCCGCGATGGCCGTGCTGACCCTCGCGATGCTCGCCTACGCGCTCTACCTCGCGCGGCTGGCCCCGGACCGGGACGTCACCCGCGAGGCCGCTCCCGAGCGCGAGCTGGTGGCCGCTGCGTCGGCGGGCCGCGACGACCCGCTGGATGCGGCCGCTCCCACGGCCAGGGTCCGCGCCACTCCCGCCGGCGACGAGCCGCGCGGCGCCCGGCAGGCCGCCGGCATCGGCTGGTCGCTCACCGTCCTCGGCACGATCCTCGTCGTCGCCGGCGTCGTGCTGCGCGCCGCCGAGGTGCACCGCTGGCCGCTCGGCAACATGTACGAGTTCGCGCTCGTCGGTGCGATGTTCACCCTGCTCGCCTACCTCGGCTGGGGCGCCCGCCGCGACCTGCGCTGGCTCGGGCTCTTCGTCGTGGGGCCGGTGCTCCTCGTCCTCGGCGCCGCGGTCGTCGTCTGGTACACCGACGCCTCCGAGCTCATGCCGTCGCTGAAGTCGTACTGGCTCGCGATCCACGTCACCATCGCGACGATGACGGTTGCGGTGTTCACCCTGGGTGCCTCGCTCGGGATCCTCTACCTCATCCAGGACCGGCTCGAGACCAGCGGCTCCGCCCGCGCGGCCTTCATGACCCGGCTCCCGTCGGCCCGGTCGCTCGAGCGGCTCACCTACGCCGCGCACGTCGTCGCGTTCCCGATGTGGACCTTCACCGTCATCGCCGGGGCCATCTGGGCCCGGCAGGCGTGGGGCTCCTACTGGAACTGGGACCCCAAGGAGGTCTGGAGCTTCGTCATCTGGACCGTCTACGCGGCCTACCTGCACGCCCGCGCGACGACCGGGTGGAAACGCCAGAACGCGGTCTGGATCGCCCTCGCGGGGTTCGTGTGCGTCATCCTCAACTTCGCCGTCGTCAACGTGTACTTCGTCGGCCAGCACTCCTACTCGGGTCTGTGAGGGGCGGGTCACCATGAACGCGTTCCTCCGCTACACCGTCCTGCGCCTGCTCGTCTTCCTCGGCTGCCTCCTCCTGCTCTGGCTCGTCGGGCTCCGCGGCGAGGAGCAGCGCCTGCTGCTCGTCGTCCTGGCCGCGCTGCTGTCGATGGTCGTCTCGTACTTCGCGCTCCGGCGTTTCCGGGAGGACTACTCGGCGCAGCTGGCGTCGACGATCGAGAAGCGCACCGAGGGCCGCCGCGAGCGGGACGGGGACGTGCGCACCGACGAGCAGGCCGAGGACGACGAGTCGGTCCGGCCCGAGACGGCGCGCGACGACGGCGACTTCCGCTGACGTCACCCGATCCCGGCGGCGATCCCCACTCCGGTCAGGACGAGGACGGCGTAGGCCACCTCGTACACGCCCGTCGCGGCGAGGACGGGGATGAGCCCCGGCCCGGTGGTCCCGGCCCGCACGACGCGGACACCGCGCCACGCGAGGGCGAGTGAGCCGAGGGCGAGCAGCGCCCAGACCTCCCACCCGGCCATGACGACGAGCGCGACCCCCGAGGAGCCGATGAGCGCGACGTAGAACCTCCGGGTCCGGGCGTCCCCGAGCCGGACCGCCAGGGTGCGCTTGCCGTGCTCGGTGTCGGTGGGGATGTCGCGCAGGTTGTTCGCGACGAGGATCGCCGAGGCGATGGCCCCGACCCCGACGGCGCCCGCGAGCCCGAACCACGAGACCGACAGGGTCTGGGTGTACTCGGTGCCGAGGGTGGCCATGAGCCCGAAGAAGAGGAACACGTAGACCTCACCGAGGCCGCGGTAGCCGTACGGGTTGTCGCCGCCGGTGTAGCGCCAGGCGGCGAGGACCGCCAGCGCACCGAGCGGCAGCATCACCCACGCCTGCGAGAGCACGACGAGGAGCAGGCCGACGCCACCCGCGACCGCGAAGGACCCGAACGCCGCCCGCCTGACGGCGCCTGGCTCCGCCAGCCGCTGGCCGACGAGCCGGACCGGGCCGGCCCGGACCTCGTCGGTACCGCGGATCCCGTCCGAGTAGTCGTTGGCGTAGTTGACGCCCACCTGGAGCGCGAGCGCGACGGCGAGGGCGAGCAGCGCCCGGACGACGTCGGCCTCACCGACGCGCAGCGCGGCGGCGGTGCCGAGGAGGATGGGGGCGACGGCTGCCGGCAGGGTGCGCGGGCGGGCGCCGGCCACCCACTGGGAGGTGGTGGCCATCGAGGGTCAGAGGCCCTTGAGGAAGTCGGGGTCGTCGTCGGGCCCGCGCGGTGGGCGCTGCCCGCGCTGCTGGCCCCGGCGCCCCGGGTCGCCGCCCCAGCGCTGCTGCTGCGGGGCGTTCGGCGAGCCCGCGCCCCCGGCGGGGCGCCCGGCGACGAGCCACGCGACGGGACCGACGACGGGGAAGAGCACGATGAGGAGGATCCACAGGAGCTTCGGGAGGTTGCGGATGCCGGCCTCGTCGGCCTGGATGGCGTCGATGAGGCAGTAGACCGTGAGCGCGAAGCTCAGGACGAGGGGCAGGTACCGCAGCACGTACCTATTCTCCCACGTCGAAGAGCCCGGCGACTGCGCCCCGGTCCGGCTTGCCCGGGCCGCGGAGGGGGACCGAGGGCGCGCTCGTGACGCGCCGGGGGAGGGCGTGGTCGGGCACGTGTCCGCGCAGGTGGTCCCGTACCTCGGCGAGGGTCAGCGGCCGCGCCCCCGGCGCCGGGACGACGAGGAGGCTCACGGCCTGGCCCCACTCCGGGTCCGGGACCCCGACGACGACCGCCTCGCCGACCCCCGGGACGTGCTCGAGCGCGGCCTCCTCGACGACACGGGGCGCGACCTTCATCCCCCCGGTCACGACGACGTCGTCGAGGCGGCCCTCGACGTGGAGCACGCCGTCGTCGTCGAGGCGCCCGGCATCGTCGGTGCGGAACCACCGGGAGCCGTCGGGGTCGACGGCGAACGCCGCGAACGTGAGGTCGGGCCTGCCGAGGTAGCCGTGGGCCAGGGTCGCCCCGCCGAGATGGACCCGCCCGGCGTCGTCCACCCGGACGCGTGTGCCGGCCAGTGCGCGGCCGTCGTACACGCAGCCACCGGCGGTCTCGCTCATCCCGTAGGTCGTGACGACGCGGACCCCGGCCGCCTCGGCGCGCCGGCGCAGCGGCGGCGGGGTCGCCGCCCCGCCGACGAGGACCGCGTCGAAGGTCGCGAGGGCCCGAGCGGCGTCGGGGTCGTCGAGCACCCGGGCGAGCTGGGTCGGGACGAGGGCGGTGTAGTGGCGGTGCCGGGCGTCGAGGCGGGCGGTGGACGCCGCGAACGCCCCGGGGGTGAAGCCGTGGGCCAGGTCGGTGGCGACCGGCTCGGTGTCGGCGTCGAGGCTGCGCAGGAGCACCTGGACCCCCGCGACGTGGCCGGCCGGGAGCGTGAGCAGCCACTGGCCGGGTCCGCCGAGCCGGGTGTGCGTCGCGCGGGCGCTCGCGGTCAGCGCCGCCGCCCCCAGCATCGCGAGCTTCGGTGAACCCGTCGACCCGGAGGTCCCGACGACGACGGCGAGGTCGTCGGGGAGGCCGGCGGCGGAGTGCCGGGGCAGCGACGGCGGGTCGGCCCCGGCCGGATACGGCGCAACCGGCCCACCGCCGGCCAGCGCCGCGGCGAGGCGGGGGAGGACCGTCGCGGCGGCCGGCCCCGCCGGGACCGCGAGGGTGTCGACCTCCATGCCGCCCACTCTAGGAGGGTGGCCGGCCTGGACCCGCCCATGGCCCTCGGGCCGAAAGTCGGGGACCATGGGAGGACCTGAGGAGGTCGACGATGAACGAGTCGCTGACGACGCACCTCGAGCGGGTCCGTGCCCAGCGCGCCGAGCTCGGCGAGGCGATGGCGGCTCTGGACGACGCGCTGTCGAACCCCATCGGGCTGGGCGGGGTCTGGCGTGGCCGGGTCCGTGCCGCGCTCACCGAGCTGGCCCATGACCTGCGCGACCACATGACGCTCACCGAGGCCCCTGACGGTCTGTACGCCGACCTGCGCGAGCGGGCCCCACGACTGTCGCGCGAGGTCGACACCCAGGTCACCGAGCACGCCGAGCTCCTCGGCGAGATCGACCGCCTGCTCGCGGAGCGGGACGAGGGGATCAAGAGCCGGGAGGCCGTGCAGGCTCATCGCGAGGCGGCAACCGTGCTGCTGGGCCGGCTGGCTCGCCACCGGCAGCGGGCCTCCGACCTCGTCTTCGAGGCCTACGACGTCGACCTCGGCGGCTCCGGCTGACGCTGCCCGGCGCCGTGCCTGCTCAGGCGTGCAGGAGGGTGCGGGCTCGGTCGGCTCCCGGACCATCGAGGTCGCGGTAGTCGGTGCGCCGCCCCGTCGAGAGCAGCAACAGGGAGGTGACCGGGCCGCGCACCTCCTCGCCGGTGCCGCGGCTCCACTCGGCGTCGGTGGCGACGAGGCGGAGGCCACGAAGCCGTCGCTGCGGCAGGAAGGGGAAGCCGAAGGTGCGGGTCCACGCCCAGTCGGCGGCGGTCGCGGCCGCCTCGACGTGCGGCGTGAGGCGGACGCCGAGCGGGCGAGCGATGTCGTGGCTGTGCACCAGCGCGTCGATGAGGGGGTCGCGCCACATCGTCGTGGGGGCCAGCCGACGGTCGCCCACGAGGGCCCGGAGATTGGCGCTGACCTGCGGGTCGTCGAGGTCACGTGACCACGCGAGCGTGCCCTCCCGGATGCTGGCGTCGAACCTGAAGCCCTGACGCACCGCGTTCTTCAGGACGAAGCCGACCGGGGCCATGGCCGCCATCGACAGGTGGGCGCCCACGTCGCGCACGGTCCAGGCGTCGCACAGGGAGGGTCGACGTCGGTGCTCCGCGGTGAGGTCGTCGAGCAGGTCGGCCACCTCGAGCCGGACGGCGTCGACGACGGCCCAGCCGGCCTCCCGGTCCATCGTGACGGTCACGGCCTCCCCCTCGAGGGTCGGAAGTTCGGGCTTTTAGTACGATACTCTGACTATTTGTGGGCGGCAAGAGCTCGGACGAGGAGGTACCCATGGCAGTGCCGAGCATCGGCGTCCTCATGTTCGTCGCCCACCGCGCCATGGAGCAGCGCATCCTCGAGGCGTTGCGGAGCGCGGGCTTCGGGGACGCCACGATGGCGCAGGGCCGCGTCTTCGCCCGCATCGGGGAGGACGGCACGCGCCTCACCGACCTCGCCGAGATGGCCCAGGTGACGAAGCAGACGGCGTCCTTCCTCGTCGGCCAGCTCGAGAGGAGCGGGTACGTCGAGCGCGTCGTCGACCCGAGCGACGCCCGGGCCCGGCTGGTCCGCATCTCGGCCAAGGGTCGAGATGCTCAGGAGATCGCGGCCCGCGAGGAGCAGGCGATCTACCTCGAGTGGGAGCGCCACCTCGGCCGGGAGGACCTGGACCGGCTCCGCGCGATCCTCGGGCGGCTGCGCGAGGTCACCGATCCCTACCGCGAGCTCGACACGCCGGAGTGACCCGGGCGGCGCCCGCGTCTGGACGGCCTCGGTCCGATCTGCTCCCATGGTCACGTGCGGTTCGACCTGGAGACGAGGGCTTCTCCGGAGCAGGTGCGTCGTGCGCTGACCGACTTCACCGACCGCCGGCTGCAGATCTGGAGCCGCACGCTGGACCCCGGGACCTACGAGCTGCGGGACGTGGGTGACCGCTGGGCCGTCGCGCGGGAGAGCAGCCCCGGTTCACCGGTCTGGGTGGTCGCCCGCTACGAGTGGTCGGATCCCGAGGTCGTCCGCTGGACCGTGACGGAGAGCAGCTACGGCGGCGGGGGCGCCGGCTTCGTGCGGGTCTCGCCGCGCGATGCGGGCGGGAGCCGGGTCCACGCCGAGTGGAGCGCCACCGGCGCCCGACGCCAGCGGCCGCTGCTGCTCCTGGTCAACCATGGTCCCTTCGGGGTGCTGATCGCCCGGATGTGGACCGCTGCCCTGGATCGGTACGCGACCGACGAGGGGCGCTGAGCGGGTCAGAAGTACCAGGGGAAGGGTGACCAGTCGGGGTCGCGCTTCTCGAGGAACTGGTCGCGCCCCTCGACGGCCTCGTCGGTCATGTACGCGAGGCGGGTGGCCTCGCCCGCGAAGACCTGCTGGCCCATGAGCCCGTCGTCGAGGAGGTTGAACGCGAACTTGAGCATCCGCTGCGCCTGGGGGCTCTTGCCCATGACCTCCCGGGCCACCTCGAGCGAGACCGCCTCGAGGTCGGCGTGGTCGGCGACGATGTTGACCGCCCCCATCCGGTGCATGTCCTCGGCCGAGTAGGTGCGCCCGAGGAAGAAGATCTCGCGGGCGAACTTCTGCCCCACCATCTTCGCGAGGTAGGCGCTGCCGTAGCCGCCGTCGAAGCTGCCGACGTCGGCGTCGGTCTGCTTGAACCGGGCGTGCTCGCGCGAGGCGATCGTCAGGTCGCACACGACGTGCAGGCTGTGCCCGCCCCCGGCCGCCCAGCCACCCACGACCGCCACGACGACCTTCGGCATCGTCCGGATGAGGCGCTGCACCTCGAGGATGTGGAGGCGCCCGCCCTCGGCCTTGACCCGGCGCTCGTCGACCGTGTCGGCCGTCGTGCCCTCGGCGTACTGGTAGCCGGAGCGCCCACGGATGCGCTGGTCGCCGCCGGTGCAGAAGGCCCACTTGTCCTGCGACCCGGTGCCTGCCGGTCCCGGGCCGTTGCCGGTGAGGAGGACGACGCCGACGTCGGCGCTGCGGCGGGCGTGGTCCAGGACGCGGTACAGCTCGTCGACGGTGTGCGGGCGGAATGCGTTGAGCACCTCGGGCCGGTCGAAGGCCACCCGGACCGCGCCGAGGCCGACGGCCCGGTGGTAGGTGACGTCGGTGAGGTCCTCGAAGCCGGGGACGTCCTGCCAGGCCTCGGCGGTGAAGGTCTCGCTGACTCCGTCGATCGCGCTCACATCCGCAAGGCTAGCCGCGGTCGGGCCGTGCCGGGCCCGGCGCCCTGCGGCGGTGACCCGTGGGAGCCAAAGCCCCGCTCCCGCAGCCGATCCGGCAGGGTGTACGCCCATGACCACCGCCACCTCGACCACGCAGGACGCGTCCCCACGCTGGCGCCTCGTCGGCCCCGGGCTCGTCGTCGCCGCCACCGGGGTCGGCGCGGTCGACCTCGTCGCCACGCTCATCGCCGGGCAGAAGTACGGCTACGCCCTGCTGTGGGCCGTCGTCGTCGGCTGCCTCATGAAGATCGTCCTCGTCGAGGGCGCCGGCCGGTGGACCCTCGCGAGCGGCACGACGATCTACGAGGGCTGGGCCAGCCTGGGCCGGTGGACGTTCTTCTACTTCGGTCCGTACATCGTCGTGTGGGGCTTCGTCTACGGCGCCGCGGCGATGGCCGGCACCGGGCTGCCGCTGCACTCGCTGTTCCCCGGGGTCCCGGTGGCGGTGTGGGGCATCGCCTCGGGCATCGTCGGGGCGGTGCTGGTCTGGTTCGGCCGCTACGAGCTGTTCGAGAAGGTCTGCGCCGGCCTCGTCGCCCTGATGTTCGTCACGGTGGTCGGTGCGGCCGCGCTGACGGTGCCGAACATCCCCGACCTCCTCGTCGGGCTCGTCCCCACCGTCCCGACCGGGTCGATCCTCAACGTCCTGTCCGTCGCCGGCGGTGTCGGCGGCACCATCACGCTTGCGGCCTACGGCTATTGGATCCGCGAGAAGGGCTGGACGACACCGCGGTTCATGCGCGTCATGCGACTCGACAACCGAGTCGCCTACCTCGTGACGGGCATCTTCGTCGTCGCCACCCTCATCGTCGGCGCCGAGCTGCTGTACTCGGCGCAGATCGCCGTCCAGACCGGCGACAAGGGGCTGCTCGACCTCGCGAACGTCCTGGACGACCGGTACGGCACCTGGGCGAGCAAGGTCTTCCTCGTCGGGTTCTGGTCGGCCGCGATGTCCTCGCTCCTCGGTGTCTGGAACGGCGTCTCGCTGATGTTCGCCGACTTCGTCGGGCACGTGCGCGGCCTCGCCGACGAGCACCCCGACCGGCACATCGGCGGGCGCTGGTACAAGGCCTACATCCTGTGGCTCACGGTGCCGCCGATCGTCCTCATCCTCGTCGGGCAGCCGATCTGGCTCATCCTCGCCTACGGCGTCCTCGGGGCGTTCTTCATGCCGTTCCTCGCGGTGACCCTGCTGTGGCTCCTCAACTCCGACCGGGTGCCGGGGGAGTGGCGCAACAGCCTGTGGTCGAACGTGTGGATGGGCATCACGGCACTCACCTTCGTCGTCCTCGCCGCCACCGAGCTCCAGAAGCAGCTGGCCAAGCTCTGAGGCACCGGGCCTACGGTGGGCTCGTGACCGTTCCCCCGCTGGCCGACGTCCTCGAGGGTCTGCGCGTCGTCGCGATCCCGATGCGGGTGCCGTTCCGCGGCGTCCGGGTGCGCGAAGCCGTCGTCGTCGTGGGCCCGGTGGGCTGGGGCGAGTTCGCGCCGTTCCTGGAGTACGGGCCGGCCGAGTCCGCGCGCTGGCTCGCCGCGGCCGTCGAGGCCGCGTGGGACGGGTGGCCGGAGCCGGTGCGCGCGTCCGTGCCGGTCAACGCCACCGTCCCCGCCGTGCGCCCCGACGAGGTGGCGGACGTGCTCGCCCGGTTCCCCGGCTGCGCGACGGCGAAGGTGAAGGTCGCCGAGCGGGGCCAGTCGCTGCGGGACGACGAGGCCCGGGTGGCCGCGGTGCGCGACGTCATGGGTCGGGGGGCGCGGATCCGGGTGGACGCCAACGGGGCCTGGACGGTCGACCAGGCAGCGACTGCGCTGGCCCGCCTGCGGCGGTACGACCTCGAGTACGCCGAGCAGCCCTGTGCCGCGGTCGAGGAGCTGCGTGACCTGCGCCTGCTCCTCGCCCACCGCGGGGTCGACGTGCCGGTCGCGGCCGACGAGTCGATCCGCAAGGCCGAGGACCCCCTGCGGGTGCGCGACCTCGGGGCCGCCGACATCGTCGTGGTCAAGGTGGCGCCGCTGGGCGGGGTGCGTCGGGCGCTCGCGATGGTGGAGGCGTGCGGCCTGCCGGCCGTCGTGTCGTCCGCCCTCGACACGAGCATCGGCATCGCCGGGGGCGTGGCCCTGGCGGCCGCGATGCCGACGCTGGAGCACGCCTGCGGCCTGGGGACGGTCGCCCTGCTCCGGGGGGACGTCACCGCCGAGCCGCTCGTGCCGGACGGCGGGAGGCTGGCGCCGCGGCCGGTCGTCGCGGACGAGGACCTGCTGGCCCGCTGGGCAGCGCCTCCGGAGCGGGCCACGTGGTGGCGGTCCCGGGTCGCCGCGGCCCACGCCCACCTCGATGCGTCCGGGCCGTGACCGGCTCCGACGCGGTGCGCTGGACCTGGGTGTTCCTCGACACCCCGGGCGCCGCTGCCGAGCGGTCGTGGGCGTTCTGGTCCCGGGTGACGGGCGCTCCCGTCACGGACCGGCGCGGCGACCACGGCGAGTTCGCCACGCTGGCGCCGGTCCGCGGCCAGGCGTGGGTCACGCTCCAGGCCGTCCTCGCCGACCCGGTGGGCCGGGTCTACTGCCTCACCGACCGAAAACCGCTGCCGGATGCATCCGAGCGGCCGAGCCGAGGAGAACCACAGGTATGACCGCACTCCCGCTGCAGCTGAGCACCCGATCCGTCGAGGTCCCCGACCGCACTGCGCGCTCCCTGCGCGTCTTCAACGCCGTCATGGGGGTGCTCCACCTCGTCTCCGGTGGGGCGATGGTGGCCCTGAGCACCGACTTCACCCTTCCGGTGTCGACCTTCGCCCTCATGGGTCCGCCGGGGACCCCGCTCGCTGACGGTGTGCTGTCCGGGGTGGCCGACGTCCCGCTGGCCTGGGCGACCGCGTCCTTCCTCCTCCTGTCGGCGTTCTTCCACTTCCTCATCGCCTCGCCGTGGGGGTTCCGCCGGTACGTCGGCGAGCTGGAGCAGGGACGGAACCGCTTCCGCTGGGTGGAGTACTCCCTGTCGTCGACGCTGATGATCGTCCTCATCGCCCTCGTCACCGGCATCACCGACCTCGCCGCGCTCATCGGGCTGGGCTTCGCGAACGTCGCGATGATCCTCTTCGGCTGGCTCATGGAGATGACGAACAACGGCCTCATGCGCGGCCCGGACGGCACCGCGGAGCGCGGGGAGCGGGCCTGGTGGACGCCGTTCTGGTTCGGCTGCGTCGCCGGCCTGGGGCCGTGGGCCGCGATCGCGGCCTACCTCTGGGTGAACATCGCCGTCAACGACGGCGCGGGCCCTCCCGGGTTCGTCTGGGGCATCCTCATCAGCCTCTTCGTCCTGTTCAACACCTTCGCCATCAACCAGTGGCTCCAGTACCGACAGGTCGGACGCTGGCGCAACTACCTCTTCGGCGAGCGCCAGTACGTCATCCTCAGCCTCGTCGCGAAGTCGGTGCTCGCCTGGCAGATCTTCGCGAACACCCTCATCCCGTAGGTCGGCGGCGCCGGTCAGAGCGGGAGGCCGAGCAGGGCGTTCTCGACGACCTCGGACAGCGCGGGATGGATCCAGTACTGGCCCCGCGCGACGTCATGGGCGTGCTGGCCGAAGGTCGCCGCCTGGATGAGCGGCTGGATCACCGTGGACGCGTGCGGGCCGAGCGCGTGCGCGGCGAGGACGCGACCGTCGGGTGAGGCGTGGACGGTGAGCACGCCGGTGGTGTCCTCCAGCGCCCAGCCGTAGGCCACGTCCCCGACCGACTGGGTGGACGTGACGAAGTCGGTTCCGCTGGAGGTCAGCTCGGCGGCGGTGGGGCCGAACGCGGCGACCTGGGGGTGGCCGAACACGGCGTGCGGCACCGGCCGGTCGTCGGTCTCCAGGGGCGGACCGGCGGCGCGGCCGGCGTCGACGGCGAGGTTGTGCGCGACGAGCCGGGCCTCGCCGTTGGCCACGTGCTTCAGCTGGTGCACGGAGCTGATGTCCCCGAGGGCCCACACCCCCGGCACCGTCGTGCGCTGCTGGGCGTCGACGACGAGCCGGCCGTCCGGGAGGGTCTCGAGGCCGCCCGCGACCGCCTCGAGCAGGTCGGTGTTGGGGCGGCGGCCGACGGCGAGGAGGACGGTCTCGGCCTCGACATGGGCGTGTCCCTCCGGGCCGTCCGTCTGGAGCCGCCACACGCCGCCGGCGTGCTCGGCGGCGCCCACTGTCGTCGAGAGGCGCACGTCGTACCGGCGGCGTGCCACCTCGGTGTACCGCTCCGACACCTCGAACTCCTCGGCCATGAGGAGCCGGCCCGAGCGTTGGACCTGCGTGACGTGGACCCCGAGCGCGGAGAAGACGTGCGCCATCTCGCACGCGACGAACCCGCCTCCGACGATCGCCATCCGGGCCGGGAGGGCAGCCATGCGCATCACGGTGTCGGAGGTGTGGACGCCGCGTTCGGGGTCGGGCTCGGTCAGCCCGTCGACGGGGAGGCCGACCGCGCGGCTGCCGGCGGCCACGACGACGCGGTCGGCGGTGACCTCCTCGCCCGTGTCGAGGACCAGCCGGCGCTCGCCGGTGAAGCGGGCGCGACTGCGGTAGAGGGTGACGTCGTCCTGACCGCGTCGGTACTCCTCGCCGGCCAGGCTGATCGGGTCGATGCGCCCGAAGATGCGGTCGCGGATGGCGGGCCAGTCCACGCTCGGCGCGGCGAACCGCACCCCGAGGCGGTGGGCGTCCTCGGCCTCGACGACGCGGTCGGCGGGCAGCACGAACATCTTCGTCGGGATGCAGCCGACGTTGAGGCAGGTGCCGCCGAAGGTGCCCTTCTCGACGATGGCGATGTCGAGGCCGTGGAGCTCGCGGGTGAGGAGCGAGTTGCCCGAGCCGCTGCCGATGATGACGAGGTCGTGGTGGGGCATGCGGTCAGCGTAGGTGTCGGCACGGCCGTCCACAGGCGGTGGGCCCGGGCCGCTTCGTCCACATCCTCGCCGGCCGGGGTGGTGCGCCGCCTCGCCCGCGGGGTGGGGTGGTCGCAGACGAAGGGGGGCCGGATGGAGACCGAGATCCAGGAGCTGGAGCGGCTCGCGGTGCGGCTGCACGAGGCCCGGTGCACGGTCGAGGCCCGCCGGATCGCCCTCTCCCGCTACGCGCTCGTGTGGTGGCACGGGGCCGCGGCCGACCGGTACCGCGCGCTCGTCGACGAGCGGCGGGTCGCGCTCGGCCGGGTCGCCGACGAGCTGGGGTGGCTCGAGGAGTCGGTGCTCGCGCTGGCATCCGCGGCCCGGGCCGAGGCCGCGCCGCTGCGCGGCGTCCCCGAGGCGTCATGACGTCGGTGTCCGTGCGGTCCGATGCGCTCGCGAACGCGGCGGCCCGGCTGGGGGAGTCCGCGGAGGTCCTGCGCTGCGAGGCCTCGGCGGTCGCGTCGGCGCTGGCCCGGTGTCGCTCGCCCGGGCTCCTCGCACCGCACCGGTGGCCCGGATGGGTGCATCTCGAGGCGCGCGGCGCCGCGGTCGTCGGGCCGGGCGGGCTCTGGGGGGCCGGGCTGGCCCTCGACGTCCTCGCGGTGCGGCTGGCCGCCGCGGCCCGGGGCTACGAGGAGGTCGAGCGCGGCGTCGCCGCCGTGCTCCGGGCGGTCGGGCGCGCGGCAGACGTCGCCGCTCGCGGCGGGCTGCTCACCGACGGTGACGCCGCGCCCGTCCTGCGCGAGGTCCGGCCGCGGTGGGCCCCCCGGCCACTCACGGGTCCGGCGGACCTCGTCGCGCTCGGCGCCGGCCTCGAGGGCGGGCGGGTGCGCGTCATCGAGCTCGACGACGGGTCGGGAGGGTCGGCGTGGGTGGTCGTCGTCCCCGGCACCCAGTCGTGGGACCCGCGGGCGGGTGCGGCGCCCTTCGACCTCACCAGCGACGTCCGCGCGCTGACCGGCGACGCCACGGTCGCCGGGGCGGGCGTCGCGGCCGCGCTCGAGCGGGCCAGGGCAGCGGCGGGCCGGGCCGGTGCGGCCGACCCGGTGCTGCTCGTCGGGCACAGCCAGGGCGGCATCCACGCCGCGGCGCTCGCCTCCGACCGGGCCTTCGCATCGAGGCACCACGTCACCCACGTCCTCGCCACGGGCGCCCCGGTCGGCGCCTTCCCCGTCCCCGAGACGGTGCGGGTGCTCTCGGTCGAGCATGCTGCGGACCCCGTGCCCGCCCTGGACCTCACGCCCAACCCCGACCGCGACGGGTGGGTCACGGTCCGGTCAGGCGACGGTCCGGCGCTCGACGTGCGCCGGCACGCCCTCCAGGAGTACGTGCGGACCGTCGAGGCGGCCGAGGGCGCTCCACCCGGCACCGTCCCCGGCATCGGGGCGTGGGCCGGCGTCGGCCGGCGCCTTCCTCCACCGACCGGTCCGCGTCGGTCACCGAGTTCGTGGTCGAGCAGGTGGCCGCGTCGGTCCGAGCCGATGTCGGACGGCTCGCTTAGGGTGCCGGCGCATATCACTGTGAGGGGATCCACATGCATGCTTCGCGCACGACTCGCCCGACCTGCCCTTGCTGTCGTCTCCGCCCTCGCGGTGGCGGCCGCCCTCACCTCAGCCGCCGGCGGCGGGTGCTCCCACGTCGGCCACGGCCGGGCCGGTGGCGGCTGCCCCGGCGCCCACCGAGGCGATCGTCGCCGACTCGCTCGTCGTCCCCTGGGACCTCGCCTTCCTGCCCGACGGTCGGATGGTCGCCACCGAGCGGCCGGGCCGGATCCGGGTGTTCGACGACGGGAGCCCCGGCGCCGCCCTCCAGCGCACCGTCACCGTCCCCGACGTCGAGCTCGGCACGGGCGAGGCGGGGGTCATGGGCGTGGCGGTCGACACCGACTTCGGAGCCTTCCCCTACCTCTACGTGTGCGCGTCGCGCAAGTACGACGGCAGCGGCGGCTGGGTCAACGAGGTCCTCCGCTACTCGGTCACCGGGTCCACGGCGTGGAGCGCCCCGACGGTCCTGCTCGGGGGCATGAAGGCCGGCCGCACCCACAACGGATGCGCGCTCGAGATGGACGACGCCGGTCACCTGTGGGTGGCGATGGGCGACGGCGGCACCGAGGCGCTCGCCCAGGACCGGAGCAGCCGCAGCGGCAAGGTCCTGCGGATGACCCGCACCGGCGGCATCCCCGCCGACAACCCCGTCATCGACGGGATCCGGGACCACGTCTACTCGATGGGGCACCGCAACCCGCAGGGCCTCGCCTTCCAGCCCGGCGGCACCGGCCGCGTCTACGCCGTCGAGCACGGACCCTCCGTCGACGACGAGATCAACCTCCTCGTCGCCGGCGGCAACTACGGCTGGCCGTGCGAGACCGGGGCCGGGATCAGCTACCGACCCGAGACGGCCGGCTGCGACGACGGCGACACCTACCTCGCCCCCGCGTGGGCCTCGGGCACGTCCACCATCGCCACCTCCGGGGCCACCTTCCTCCGGGGCGCCCAGTGGGGCGACCTCGAGGGCGACCTCGTCGTGCCCACGCTCAAGGAGCAGGACCTGCGCGTCTTCGACGTCGACGCCGAGGGCGTGCTCGCCGCCGGCGAGACCAGGTACGACGGCACCTACGGGCGGCTCCGCGGCGCCGTCAGCGGCCCCGGCGGCCGGCTCTACCTCACGACGTCCAACGGCAGCGACAAGATCGTCCGCGTCTCGCCCGCCGACCTCCGACCTCACCCGGATCGAGGGTGCCGACCGCTACGCCGTCGCCGCGAACGTCAGCCGAGCCACCTACCCCGACGGCGCCAGCGACGTCGTCGTCGCCACCGGAGCGGTCTTCCCCGACGCCCTCGCCGGCAGCGCCGCCGGTGGCCGGCTCGGGATGCCGGTCCTGCTCAGCCGCCCGGACGCACTCCCCGACGAGCACGCGCGCCGAGCTCGAGCGGCTGGGCGCCGAGCGGGTCTGGGTCCTCGGCGGCGCCGCGTCGGTGTCGGAGCCGGTGCGAGCCGAGCTCGCCGAGTACGCCGGCGAGGGGTCGGCGACCCGGATCGGCGGGCCGGACCGGTACGCGGTCGCCGCCGGGGTCAGCGGCGAGTTCTACGACCGCGGGGTGCCCGCCGTCTTCATCGCCTCGGGGGAGGTGTTCGCCGACGCGTTGAGCGCTGCCCCCGCCGCGGCTCGCACCGAGGCACCCCTCCTCCTCGTGACGTCCGGCCGAGTCCCCGGCTCCACCGGCGAGGAGCTGAAGCGCCTGGCGCCCGAGCGGATCTACGTCCTCGGCGGCACAGGGACGATCCCGCAGAGCGTCGTCACCTCACTGCGTCACTACAGCTCGGCGCCGGTCACCCGGCTCGGCGGGCGGACCCGCTACGACGTGGCCCGCACCGTCGCCGAGCAGTTCTGGACCACCGCCGACGTCTTCGTCGCCTCCGGCGAGAAGTTCCCCGACGGCCTCACCGGCGGTGCCGCCGCGGGGCACCGCGGAGCCGCCCTCCTCCTCGCCCGGGCCGGGTCGGTGCCGGTCGAGACCGGGCAGCAGATGCTCACCCTCGCGCCCACGGCGACAACGCTCGTCGGCGGCGCCGCGTCCCTCGGGGCGGGGGTCTCCGACACCCTCGGGCGCCTCGCCGGGACCCGGTAGCCGCGGCGCGGGGCAGGCCGACTGGCAGAATCCACGCCCGTGACCCCCTCCTCGGCGCTCGCGAGCGTCCTCGTCGACGAGCTCGTCCGTGGCGGGGTGCGCGATGTCGTCCTCGCGCCCGGGTCGCGGTCGGCCCCCCTCGCCTACGCGGTCCTGGCGGCCGAGGCCGACGGGCGGCTGCGCCTCCACGTCCGGGTCGACGAGCGGTCCGCGGGGTTCCTGGCCCTCGGGCTCGCGAAGGGGTCGGCGCGGCCGGTCGCCGTCGTCACGACGTCCGGGACCGCCGTCGCGAACCTGCACCCCGCGGTCCTCGAGGCACACCACGCGGGTGTCCCCCTCGTCGTCCTGAGCGCCGACCGCCCGCACGACCTGCGCGGGACCGGTGCGAACCAGACGACGGCACAGCCCGGGATCTTCGGCGCCGCCACCCGGTTCACCGCCGACCTGCCGGCACCCGAGAGCCTTCCCGCCACCGGCCACTCGCCCGCGCCCTGGTGGCGGTCCACCGTGTGCCGGGCGCTCGCCGCGGCCGCCGGGCTCCTCGGCGCCGACGCCGGCCCGGTGCACCTCGACGTCGCGTTCCGTGAGCCGCTGGTGCCGGGCCCCGACGACGCGACCCTCCCCGAGTCCTGTCTCGGCCGCCCCGACGGAGCTCCCTGGGTCGAGGTGCAGCGCGCCGGCGGGGCCGTGGCCGGCGACCCGCTCGAAGAGGTCGAGCGCACCCTCGTCGTCGTGGGCGACGGGGTCGACGGCGCCGCGGCGGTGGCCTGGGCCGCGTCCAGGGGGTACCCGGTCGTCGCGGAGCCCGTCGCCGGTCCCCACGCGCGGGCCGCCGCGGTGCCGCACGGGCCGCTGCTCCTCACGGCCGCCGAGTGGCTCGACGCACACGCCCCCGACCGCGTCCTCGTCCTGGGCCGAGTCACCCTGGCCCGGCCCGTCGCGGCGCTGCTCCGCCGCCCGGGGATGCGGGTCGAGGTCGTCACCGCCGGCACCACCTGGCCGGACCCCTCACACGTTGCCGCCGCCGTCCATCCCTGGGCGGTGGTCGACGCCGAGCGCGACCGCACGCCGGTCGCGACCCAACGGTCGGACTGGGCCCGGGCCTGGGACGACGCCGGGAGCCGGCTCGCCGAGGCCGTCGCGCAGCACGGGTTCCCCTGGCCGAGCGGGCTGGCCGTGGCCGCCACCGTCGACGAGGCGCTGTCCGGCGACGGCGTCCTCGTCGTCGGGTCGTCCAACCCGGTGCGCGACCTCGACCTCGCGACCCGCGGGCCCCGCGAGCCGGGCGAGGGGCGCCGGACCTACGCCAACCGGGGGCTCGCCGGCATCGACGGGATGGTCTCGACGGCCACCGGCATCGCGCTCGGCCTCGGCCGGCCCACGCACGCGCTCCTGGGCGACCTCACCCTGCTCCACGACGCCAACGGCCTCCTCTGCGGGCCGGACGAGCCACGACCCGACCTCACCGTCGTCGTCGTCAACGATGACGGTGGCGGGATCTTCGCGACCCTGGAGCCGGGCGCCCCCGAGCAGGCCGGGTCCTTCGAGCGGGTCTTCGGGACCCCCACGGGGACCGACCTGGGCGCCCTCTGCCGTGCCCACGGTGTCCGGCACGACCGCGCGGACACCCGCGACGACCTGGCCCGCCTCGTCAGCGAGCCGCCGCGTGGCCTGCGCGTCGTCGAGGTCCGGGTCGACCGGTCGACGCACCGCCAGGCTCACGCCGACCTACGGGCCCTGGCCGCGGCGACGCTCAGAACATGAGGGCCGCCACGGGCGGGAGGTCCGTCGCCAGGGCCCGGCTCAGCGCGTCGACCGAGCCCGGGGTCCGCTCCAGCACGAGTCCCTGCCGCGCCATGGCGGCCACCGTGCGCCCACCGAGGTAGGCCGACCCGAGCACCTGGACGGCGATCCGCAGGTCGGCGTCGGCGTCGGTCCGTTCGCATGTCGCGCCGCCCCCGGAGGCGACGAGCCGCCACCGGCCCGCGTTCCACGGGCACCGCTCGTCGTCGACCTCGAGGACGAGGTCCGTGTCGGCCGCGTACCCGCGGAGGGCGAGTGCGGCGGGGACGTCGACGAGGCGGAGCCACAGTGCGTCGTGGACCCGCGCCTTGACCGAGCGTGGCCCGCCGAGCCACCACACGAGCGGGTCCTCGAGGGAGCTCGCCGGCACGTGCACCGACCCGATGAGGTCGAAGGACACCAGCCGGCGGAGGAGGGCGAGCCGCGCCGCGGGGTCGGCGGCGGTGAGGTCGCCGCACACGAGCGAGCCCTGGGGCATCGAGTTCTCCCACTTGTGGGTGCGCCGGACCATCGCGTACCCGAGGTCGACGCCGTCGCGCATCGCGAAGAGGACCCGGACGCGCTCACTGCCTCGTTCCGCGGCCGGGTCCGGGCGGAAGCGTCGGCGGTTGTGCGCCTCGGTGAGAGCGACCTGGCCCAGGGATCGGGCGGCGTCCTCGTGCTGGACCCGGTGGACGCGCGCGGCCACCTCGTCCCCGATGCCGTCGACCATCTCGGTCCGGATCCCGGTGCAGTCGACCCCCGGGGCGGTGACGTCGGCGCCACCGCCCACGTCGACGGTGACCCCGAACGAGGCCGGCGCATAGCCGAAGCGGCCGTAGATCCCGACCTCCGAGGCGTGCAGCGCGCCGAGCGCGACGCCCTGGTCGCGGATGTCGCGGAGGTGGTGGTCGACCATCGCGGTGAGGACCCCGGTCCGCCGGTCGTCGGGGTGCACGCCGACCCAGGTCAGCCCGGCGCACGGGACCTGGGTGAGGTCGCCGGCCGGTCCGGGCACGGTGAGCCGATGGTCGAAGGATGCGTAGATGCCCGAGAACGGGGGGTCACCGGTGCGGGTCGCGGCGTAGCACCGTGCGGGGTCCAGTGCGCCGCTCGGAGAGTCGTCCTGCGGGTCGACCTCGTCGAACCAGGTGAGCCGGTCGAGGGCGTCGAACTCGGCGGTCGTCTCAGCGGTCACCTGCACGATGCGGTACGTCGGCTGGCCTGTCATGGCCCCATCGTCGCCGACCCGTCGTGGTCGGTCGAGCCATTACCCGCAGCGGCGCTGTCGAGGGTCGATGTCGGGATCGCGACCGGACGTTGCGAGAATCGGGGCGTGCCCGACACCCCGCTCCGTACCGACGTCCTCGTCGTCGGCGCCGGCCCCGCCGGCGCCGCCGCCGCGACCTGGGCCGCGCGCGCCGGCCGGGACGTCGTCCTCGCCGACGCCGCGGTCTTCCCGCGGGACAAGACCTGCGGCGACGGGCTCACTCCTCGCGCCGTCGCCGAGCTCGACCGGCTCGGCCTCGGCGACTGGGTGCGCGCCCACTCGGTCAACCAGGGGCTGCGGGCCCACGGCTTCGGCCAGACGCTGCACCTGCCCTGGCCGGGCGGCACGCTGCCCGACCACGGGTCGGCCGTGCCGAGGACCGAGCTCGACGCCGGGATCCGCGACGCGGCGCTCGGCGCCGGCGCCACCGGGGTCGAGGGCGCCAAGGCCGTCGACGCGACCGTCGACGGGGGTCGCGTCCGCTCCGTCACCTTCCGGCGGGGCGAGGAGACCTTCGAGATCGCGTGCGAGCGGCTCGTCGTGGCCGACGGGGTGCGCTCCGGTCTCGGCAAGGTGTTGGGGCGTGAGTGGCACCAGGACACCGTGTACGCCGTCGCCGGGCGGTGCTATGTCGACTCCGAGCGGGCCGACGACCCGTGGATCAGCAGCCATCTCGAGCTGCGGTCCGAGACGGGGGAGGCCGTGCCCGGGTACGGCTGGATCTTCCCGCTCGGTCAGGGCCAGGTGAACGTCGGGGTCGGCACCCTTGCGACGACGAAGCGCCCGGCCTCGATCGCCATCAAGCCGCTGATGCGCCACTACACCGACGAGCGTCGCGCCGACTTCGGCCTCACCGGCGAGCAGCGGATGCCGACGAGTGCGCTGTTGCCGATGGGTGGTGCGGTGAGCAACGTCGCCGGCCCGAACTGGGCGCTCATCGGCGACGCCGCGGCCTGCGTGAACCCCCTGAACGGCGAGGGCATCGACTACGGCCTCGAGACCGGTCGGCTTCTCGTCGACCACCTCGACGACGACCTGGCCGTCGTCTGGCCGCACCTGCTGCGGGAGCACTACGGCGAGGCGTTCTCGATCGCGCGCCGGCTCGCCGGGATCTTCACCGTCCCGCGGACCCTCGCGGCCCTCGGCCCGGCCGGGATGCGCAGCGAGTGGCTCATGACGCTGGCGCTGCGCTGGATGGGGAACCTCGTCACCGACGAGGACCGCGACCGCTCGGCCCGGGTGTGGCGCTGGGCGGGCCGTCGCTCCGTCACCGTCGACGCCCGCCCGCCCTTCACCTGACCCGACCGGGACCGGGCGCCACCAGCCCGTACCGACATCGACCAATAGGTCACGTCAGGTACGGCCGGGCGCGTACCGACATCGACCAATAGGTCACGTCAGGGACGGTGGAGTCCGTACCCCGCGTGACCTATTGGTCACATCAGGGACGGTGGAGGCCGTACCCCGCGTGACCTATTGGTCGGATCGGGGACGGGCGGGTGACCAGGGACGGGGCGGGTCGGTCAGGCGTCGGCGGTGAGGGCGTCGCGCATCGGCACGAGCTTGGCCGAGGACTCGGCGAGCTCGTCGTCGGGGTCGGAGCCGGCGACGATGCCGCAGCCCGCGAAGATCCGCATCCGGGACGGGTCGACGGTGTCGACGGCCCCGCACCGCAGGGCGATGCCCCACTCGCCGTCCCCCGCCGCGTCGATCCACCCGACGGGGCCGGCGTAGCGCCCGCGGTCGAGGTGCTCGAGCTCGGCGATGACGGCGTCGGCGGCCGCACGGGGCGTCCCGCACACCGCGGCCGACGGATGCAGCGCCGAGGCCAGCGCCAGCGACGACGTCGCGTCGGCGAGCACCCCCGTGACGTCGGTGGCGAGGTGCATGACGTTGGACAGGTGCAGCACGAACGGGGTCTCGGGCACGTTCATCGACGAGCAGTGCGGCGCCAGGGCGTCGGCCACCGAGCGGACCGCGTACTCGTGCTCCTCGAGGTCCTTGCTCGACCGGGCCAGGGAGGCCGCGAGCGCGAGGTCATGGGCGTCGTCGCCGGTCGGCCGGATCGTGCCGGCCAGGACGCGCGAGGTGACCAGCCCCTTGTCGCGGCGGACGAGCAGCTCCGGGGTCGCGCCGACGAGCCCGTCGACGGCGAACACCCATGTCGTGTCGTAGCGCTCCGCGAGCCGACGCAGCAGCCACCGGACGTCGAGCGGCGCGTGCGTCGTGACGTCGAGGTCGCGGGCGAGCACGACCTTGTCGAGGTCGCCCGCCGTGATCCGGTCGACCGCCTCGGCGACGGCGTGGGCCCAGTCGCCGGGGGAGAGGGCGCCGTCGGCGAACGCGACACCCCGCGGCTGGTCCGGTGCGGACTGCACGGCGACGTCGGCCGGGCCCGGGACCGCGGCCACGGCCTGCTCGGCGCTGACCGTCGTCAGCCACGCCCGGCCGCCACGCCGCCCGACGACGACCTCCGGCACGACGAGGGTCCCCCCGGTGGGTGAGGCGGCGGAGTAGGCGATCGACCCGAAGGCGACCGGCCCGGTCCCCGGCAGGTCGACCTCGTCGCGCACGACCGCCGACCCGACGAGCCCCTGCCACCACTGCTCGAGGTCGACGAACCGCTGCGGCCCGGACGCGGTGTGCGAGGCCGCCTGACCCCACCCGACCAGTCCCTCGC
This sequence comes from uncultured Actinomycetota bacterium, assembly GCA_963815545.1. Taxonomy (GTDB): domain Bacteria; phylum Actinomycetota; class Actinomycetes; order Actinomycetales; family Dermatophilaceae; genus Phycicoccus. The sequence continues at coordinate 91,471 of CAWFGY010000011.1, read as the reverse complement.
CGCGGCGGACCCACGAGCACGGACCGGTGGCGGCGCCGGGCGGCAGCACGGCGAGAAGGTCCTCGGCGAGAGCAGGCTCGAGCGGGACGGTGCGCGCGACGAGCGGGGCGACCGGTGCGGGCTCACGCCGGTCCGCGGGCGAAGTGGTCATCGGAAACCACGATACGGCGCGGTGCGGGAGGCCCCCGTCACGGGTGGGAGGATGAGCGCATGTCCCGCGCCTCCCTCGAGAAGGACCCCCGCGACGTCGCCGCGATGTTCGACGACGTCGCCGGCCGCTACGACGTGACCAACGACGTGCTGTCGCTCGGCCAGGACCGGCTGTGGCGCCGGGCGGTCGTCGCGGCGTGCGACGCGCGCCCCGGCCAGCGCGTGCTCGACATCGCCGCCGGCACCGGGACGAGCAGCGAGCCCTTCGCCGACTCCGGCGTCGACGTCGTCCCGGCCGACTTCTCCCTCGGGATGCTGCGCGTCGGGCACCGCCGCCGCAGCGACCTCGGGTTCACCGCGGCCGACGCCATGCGCCTCCCCTTCGCCGACGGCTCCTTCGACGTCGTGACGATGAGCTTCGGCCTGCGCAACGTCGCCGACCCCGGGGCCGCGCTGCGCGAGTTCCTCCGCGTCACCACGCCCGGTGGCCGCCTGGTGGTCTGCGAGTTCAGCACCCCCACCAACCGCCCGCTCCGCACGGTCTACGCCAACTACCTCATGCGCTCGCTCCCGCCGATCGCGCGGCGGGTCAGCTCGAACCCCGAGTCCTACGTGTACCTGGCGGAGTCGATCCAGGCCTGGCCGGACCAGCGCGGGCTCGCCGAGCAGGTGGCGGCCGCGGGCTGGGCAGAAGTGCAGTGGCGCAACCTGACCGGCGGCATCGTCGCCCTGCACCGGGCGACGAAGCCGCTCGCCCCGACCGGCGTCGAGGGTTAGGCATACCTGAGTGCGGCGCGTTCCCGGGCCGTCCTAGACTGCCCGAGTTCGTGAAGACGTTCACAAGCGAAGGCAGTGGTGACTCGTACACAGCGCGCCCAGCGCACACATCCCGGGGGCGAGACGCCCCTGGATGCGAGCCACATCACGCCCCCTAGGATGGCTGGGGCGCCGCACGCGGTCCCGGCGCCCGGCACCTCCCGGCCGAACTCGAGCAGCGAAAGGGGAGTTCTCCCGCGATGAGCAACCCCTACGTCCCCCTCCTGATCCTCCTGGCGCTCGGCTTCGGCTTCGCGCTGCTGTCGGTGGGGACGAGCCTCGTCGTCGGGCCCAAGCGCTACAACCGGGCCAAGCTCGAGGCCTACGAGTGCGGGATCCAGCCCACGCCGCGCGCCCAGGGCGGCGGTCGCGTGCCGATCAAGTACTTCCTCACCGCGATGCTCTTCATCATCTTCGACATCGAGTCGGTGTTCCTCTACCCGTTCGCGGTCGCCTTCGACCAGCTCGGCCTCTTCGCCCTCGTCGAGATGGTGCTCTTCATCCTCACCGTCTTCGTCGCCTACGCCTACGTGTGGAAGCGGGGCGGTCTCGAATGGGACTGAGCACCGCCGCCGCACCCGCACCGATCGCCAAGGAGGCCTGATGGGACTCGAGGAGAAGCTGCCCGCCGGGTTCGTTCTCACGACGCTCGAGAACGTCGCCGGATACATGCGCAAGGCCTCGATCTGGCCCGCGACGTTCGGCCTCGCCTGCTGCGCCATCGAGATGATGGCCGTCGGCACCCCCGACTACGACATCGCCCGGTTCGGGATGGAGCGCTTCTCGGCCACCCCGCGCCAGGCCGACCTGATGATCGTCGCCGGCCGGGTGAGCCAGAAGATGGCACCGGTGGTCCGCCAGGTCTACGACCAGATGCCCAACCCCAAGTGGGTCATCTCGATGGGTGTCTGCGCCAGCTCCGGCGGCATGTTCAACAACTACGCGATCGTCCAGGGCGTCGACCACATCATCCCGGTCGACATCTACCTGCCGGGCTGCCCGCCGCGCCCCGAGATGCTCCTCCACGCCATCATCGAGCTGCACGACCAGATCCAGAACAGCAAGCTCGGGGTCAACCGCATCGCCGCGGCCCGCGCGGCCGAGGCGGCCGCCCTGCGCGCCACGCCCACCTCGCAGATGCCTGCCACCCACGACCACCTCGCGCACCTCGCGGCGCCCGCCGGGAAGAACCTGCTCGCATGAGCGACGAGAAGAAGGCCGACGACACCCCGGTCCAGCCGATCCCCGACAAGGAGATCGACTCGGCCGAGACCCGCACCGACGACGACCCGCGCTCCCTCGACGTCGCACACACGGTGGGCGTCGGGCGCCGGCCCGACCTGAGCCCCGTGGACACCGAGCCGGTGCAGATCGGTGAGCGGCGTGGCATGTTCGGTGCCACCCGCGGCCAGGACACCTCGGGCTACGGCGGCCTCCTCACCCCGACGCTGCTCCCGGGCGCCAGCGAGCGCCCCTACGGCGGCGACTTCGACGTCCTGGCCGACACCCTCGAGCGGGCACTGGGCGACTCCGTCGGCTACGACACCGCCGTCGAGCGGGTGGTCGTCGACCGCGGTGAGATGACGCTGTTCGTCCACCGCGAGCACCTCCTGGCCGTGGCCAAGGTCCTGCGCGACCACCCCGACCTGCGGTTCGAGATGTGCATGGGGGTCTCCGGGACGCACTTCCCCGGCGAGGAGGGCCGCGAGCTGCACGCCGTGTACCCGCTGCTCTCGATCACCCACGGCAGCCGGCGCCTCCGCGTCGAGGTCACGTGCCCCGACGGCGACCCGCACATCCCGTCGGTCGTCGAGGTCTGGCCCGGCAACGACTGGCACGAGCGCGAGACGTGGGACATGTTCGGGATCGTCTTCGACGGCCACCCGGCCCTGACCCGCATCCTCATGCCGGACGACTGGCCCGGCCACCCGCAGCGCAAGGACTACCCGCTCGGCGGCATCCCCGTCGAGTACAAGGGCGGCGTCGTCCCGCCGCCCGACGAGCGGAGGGCGTACAGCTGATGACGACCCACGACGACACGACGATCTACGACGACACCGCCGCGAGCCCGGGCCTCGACCCGTCGCTGCCCGGCGCCGACCCCTACGGCGCCTCCGTCGACGACGACACCGCGGGCGCGACCGTCTTCACCGTCTCCGGCGGCGACTGGAACGACCTCGTCGACGAGGCCACCGCGCTGCACGAGGAGCGCATCGTCGTCAACATGGGCCCCCAGCACCCGTCCACCCACGGCGTGCTCCGGCTCATCCTCGAGCTCGACGGCGAGACCGTCACCGAGGCCCGTGCCGGCATCGGCTACCTGCACACGGGCATCGAGAAGAACATGGAGTTCCGGACCTGGACGCAGGGCGTGACGTTCTGCACCCGGATGGACTACCTGACCCCGATGTTCCAGGAGACGGCGTACTGCCTCTCCATCGAGAAGCTGCTCGGCATCACCGACCGGATCCCCGAGCGTGCCTCGGTCATCCGGGTGATGATGATGGAGCTGACCCGCATCAACTCCCACCTCGTCGCCATCGGCACCGGGGGCATGGAGATGGGCGCGACGACGGTCATGACCATCGGCTTCCGTGAGCGCGAGCGCATCCTGCGGGTGTTCGAGGCCATCACCGGTCTGCGCATGAACAACGCCTACATCCGCCCCGGCGGCGTCTCCCAGGACGTCCCGCACGGCGCCGTCGACATGGTGCGCGGGGTCATCTCCGAGCTGCGTCGGGGCATCGGCGAGCTCGAGATGCTGCTCAACGAGAACCCGCTGCTCAAGGGCCGCACCGTCGGTGTCGGCTACCTCGACCTCACCGGGTGCATCGCGCTCGGTGTCACCGGACCGGTGCTGCGCTCCACGGGGCTGCCGCACGACCTGCGCAAGTCCGACCCGTACTGCGGGTACGAGACCTACGACTTCGAGGTCATGACCCGGACGGGCGCGGACTCCTACGACCGGCTCCGGATCCGGCTCGACGAGATGTACGAGTCGCTGAAGATCGTCGAGCAGTGCCTCGAGCGTCTCCAGCGCACCGAGGGCCAGCCCGTCATGGTCGAGGACAAGAAGATCGCGTGGCCCGCCCAGCTGGCCATCGGGTCCGACGGCCAGGGCAACTCCCTCGACCACATCCGCGAGATCATGGGCTCCTCGATGGAGGCGCTGATCCACCACTTCAAGCTCGTCACCGAGGGCTTCCGCGTCCCGCCGGGCCAGGCCTACGTCGCCGTCGAGTCGGCCAAGGGCGAGCTCGGGTGCCACACCGTGTCCGACGGCGGCACCCGCCCCTACCGGGCGCACTTCCGTGACCCGAGCTTCAACAACCTCCAGGCCGTGGCGGCCATGTGCGAAGGCTCGCAGGTCGCCGACGTCATCGTCGCCGTGGCCTCCATCGACCCCGTCATGGGAGGTGTCGACCGCTGATGGCCGGTGACTTCGGTCTGCAGACCGCTTCCGGGCACCTCACGGTGCCCGAGGAGTCCAAGGAGCCCTACCCCGCCGATGTGGAGGCGCAGTTCCGCGCCGACGCCGCGCAGGTCATCGCGCGGTACCCGCAGAAGCGGTCCGCGCTGCTCCCGCTGCTCCACCTCGTCCAGTCGGTCGACGGCTACGTCACGGGTCGCGGTATCGACCTGTGCGCCGAGCTGCTCGACCTCTCGACCGCCGAGGTCTCGGGCGTCGCGACCTTCTACACGCAGTACAAGCGCCACCCCAACGGCGAGTACACCGTCGGCGTCTGCACGAACACGCTGTGCGCCGTCATGGGCGGCGACGAGATCTGGGAGGCCGTCTCCGAGCACCTCGGGGTGGGCCACGACGAGACGACCGAGGACGGCAAGATCACCCTCGAGCGCGTCGAGTGCAACGCCGCGTGCGACTACGCCCCCGTCGTCATGGCGAACTGGGAGTTCTTCGACAACCAGACGCCCGCCTCCACCAAGGAGCTGGTCGACGACCTGCGCGCCGGCAAGGACGTCAAGCCCACCCGCGGCCCGAACCGGGTCTGCACCTTCACCCAGATGAGCCGTACCCTCGCCGGCTTCAGTGACGGCCTCGCCGACGAGGGCGTCGGCGCCGGCCCCGCCTCGCTGGTCGGGCTCGAGATCGCCAAGCGCAACGGCTGGACCGCCCCCGAGGGCGCGTCGTCCACCTCCGGTGGCACGAGCGGCACGGCCCCCGGCAGCACCGAGGTGACGCCGGCCAGTGACGACGCCCAGGCCGAGAAGGCCGAGCCCGCCGCCGAGCGGGACGAGACCGACGACACCCCCGGCGAGAAGCACGAGGCCGACGCCGAGGACAAGGCCCCGGCCAAGGGCGGCAAGAAGGGGAAGCGGGAGTCCACCGGGACCGGCGTGGTCTCCACCGGCGACGGGGTCGCCGGGGTGGCCCGCTCCGCCGCCTCACCCGCGGACGACGTCGACATCGCCCCCGCACAGGGCGCCGACCTCGACGACGCCCAGGACCGCGCGGCCAACGTCTCCGCGCAGAGCGCTTCGGTCCCCGAGGACCACGACGCCTCACCGACGGCGACCCTGTTCGACGCCGACGAGGACGACACCGACGACACCCGTGACGGGAAGGGCGAGTGATGGCGAGCACGCTGACCCCCATCCTCAGCGCGTTCTGGGACCACCCCGAGTCCTGGACGCTGAAGACCTACCGTGAGCACGGCGGCTACCGCGCGCTCGACAAGGCGTTCGCGATGGAGGCGGCCGACATCCTCGGTGCGGTCAAGGACTCCTCGCTGCGCGGCCGCGGCGGCGCCGGCTTCCCCACCGGGATGAAGTGGTCGTTCATGGCCCCGCCGGACGGCGGTCCCCGCTACCTCGTCGTCAACGCCGACGAGTCCGAGCCGGGCACCTGCAAGGACACCCCGCTGATGATGGCGAACCCGCACGTCCTCATCGAGGGCATCGCGATCTCCAGCTACGCCATCGGCTGCACCCACGCGTTCATCTACATCCGCGGCGAGATCGTCCACGTGTACCGCCGTCTGCTGCGCGCGGTCGAGGAGGCCTACGCGGCCGGGCTGCTCGGCAAGGACATCAACGGCACCGGGATCGACGTCGACATCACCGTCCACGCCGGTGCCGGCGCCTACATCTGCGGTGAGGAGACCGCCCTCCTGGACAGCCTCGAGGGCCGCCGCGGCCAGCCGCGCAGCAAGCCGCCGTTCCCCGGCGCCAGCGGGCTGTACGCCCGGCCGACGTCGGTGAACAACGTCGAGTCGATCGCCTCGGTCCCCGGGATCATCCTCGAGGGCGTCGACTGGTTCACCGGGATGGGCACCGAGAAGTCCACCGGGTACGGCATCTTCTCCCTCTCCGGTCACGTGAAGAACCCCGGCCAGTTCGAGGCGCCGCTCGGCATCACGATGCGTGAGCTGGTCGACCTCGCCGGGGGGATGCGCGACCCCGACAAGGCCCTGAAGTTCTGGACCCCGGGCGGGTCCTCGACCCCGCTCTTCACCGCCGAGCACCTCGACGTCCCGCTCGACTTCGAGTCGGTCGCCGCGGCCGGCTCGATGCTCGGCACGCGCGCCCTGCAGGTGTTCGACGAGACGGTGTGCGTCGTCCGGGCGGTCGACCGCTGGACCGACTTCTACAAGCACGAGTCCTGCGGCAAGTGCACCCCGTGCCGTGAGGGCACCTGGTGGCTCAAGCAGATCCTCGGCCGGATCGAGCACGGCCAGGGGTCGGAGGAGGACTTCGACAAGCTCCTCGACATCTGCGACAACATCCTCGGCCGCAGCTTCTGTGCGCTCGGGGACGGCGCGACGAGCCCGATCACGAGCTCGATCGAGTACTTCCGCGACGAGTACGTCGCCCATCTGACCCACGGTGGCTGTCCGTTCGACCCCGCGGACTCCACGCTGTGGGCCAAGGACGGCACCGCGAGCACCAAGGAGACCGTCTCCGCATGACCGCCACGACCGAGACCCAGGCCCCGGCCGAAGCCGTCACCCTCACCATCGACGGCCTCGAGGTGTCGGTGCCCAAGGGCACCCTCATCATCCGCGCCGCCGAGACGGCCGGCATCGACATCCCCCGGTTCTGCGACCACCCCGGGCTCGACCCGGTCGGTGCGTGCCGGCAGTGTCTCGTCGAGGTCTGGATGCCCGGGCGCCCCGGCCCCGACGGCACCCCCGGCGAGCCGACCCAGATGCAGGGCCCGCCCGGGCGGATGAAGCCCCAGGCCTCGTGCACGATGACGGTCGCGCCGGGCATGGTCGTCAAGACGCAGTACACGTCCGAGGGCGCCGACAAGGCGCAGAAGGGCGTCATGGAGCTGCTGCTCATCAACCACCCGCTCGACTGCCCGGTCTGCGACAAGGGCGGCGAGTGCCCCCTGCAGAACCAGGCGATGAGCAACGGCCGGGGCACCTCCCGCTTCGAGGACGTCAAGCGCACCTACCCCAAGCCGGTCAACATCAGCAGCCAGGTGCTCCTGGACCGCGAGCGCTGCGTCCTGTGCGCGCGGTGCACCCGCTTCTCGGACCAGATCGCCGGCGACCCGTTCATCGCCCTCGTCGAGCGCGGCGCGCTGCAGCAGGTCGGCATCTACGAGGAGAAGCCGTTCGAGTCGTACTTCTCCGGCAACACCGTCCAGATCTGCCCGGTCGGGGCCCTCACCGGGGCCGCCTACCGGTTCCGCTCCCGGCCGTTCGACCTCGTGTCGACGCCGAGCGTGTGCGAGCACTGCGCCAGCGGCTGCGCGCAGCGCACCGACCACCGCCGTGGCTCCGTCCTGCGCCGGATGGCCCAGGCCGACCCCGCCGTCAACGAGGAGTGGAACTGCGACAAGGGCCGCTGGGCCTTCGCGTACACCGGCCTCGGCGACCGCATCGAGCTGCCGATGGTCCGTGGCGAGGACGGCGAGCTGCGGGTCGCCTCCTGGCGTGAGGCGCTCGAGCGCGCTGCGGGCGGCCTGCGTGCCGCCTCCGCGGCCGGGGTGCTCGTCGGAGGCCGGGTCAGCGCCGAGGACGCCTACGCGTACGGCAAGTTCGCGCGCACGGTCCTGAAGACCAACGACGTCGACTTCCGCGCCCGGCCGCACTCGGCCGAGGAGGCCGGGTTCCTCGGTTCCCTCGTCGTCGGGACGGCGCCGACGGACGGAGCGGTCACCTACGCCGACCTCGAGGCCGCCTCGGCCGTCGTCCTCGTCGGCTTCGAGCCCGAGGACGAGAGCCCGATCGTCTTCCTGCGTCTGCGGAAGGCATACCGCAAGAGCGGCACCCGCGTCTTCGGCGTCTCCGCGGTCGCCACCCGCGGGCTGGCGAAGATGGGCGGCACGCTCATCCCCACCGCGCCCGGCACCGAGCCCGAGGTCCTGCGCGCCCTCGGCGGCGGCACCCGCGGTGCGGGCAGCGACGCCGTCACCGCGGCCCACGAGGCCCTCGCGGACGGCGGCATCATCCTCGTCGGCGAGCGTCTCGCGATGGTGCCCGGGGCGCTGAGCGCCGCCGCGGCCCTCGCCGAGTCCACCGGCGCCCGCCTCGCGTGGGTGCCGCGACGGGCCGGTGAGCGTGGTGCCCTGGAGGCCGGGGCGTTCCCGACCCTGCTCCCCGGCGGCCGCCCCGTCGCCGACGCCGCGGCCCGTGCCGAGGTCGCCTCGGTGTGGCAGGTCGGGGATCTCCCCGAGGCCCCGGGCCGCGACACCGCCGGCATCGTCACCGCCGCCGCGTCCGGCGACCTCGGTGCGCTCGTCGTCGGCGGGGTCGACCCCGCCGACCTCGGCATCGCCGACGCGCTCGAGGCCATCGCCCGCCCGTTCGTCGTCTCCCTCGAGATCCGTCGCTCGGCGGTCACCGAGGTCGCCGACGTCGTCCTCCCCGTCGCCGCCCACGCCGAGAAGGACGGGACGTTCGTGGACTGGGAGGGCCGGGTGCGGGCCTTCGAGACCGCCCTCGACACGAACTACGTCAGCGACTACCGCGCGCTCGCGATGCTCGCGGACGAGATGGGCGAGTTCCTCGGGACCCGCACGCTGCGCGAGGCGCGCGCCGAGATGCAGCAGCTCGGCCCCTGGGTCGGCGCGCGCCCCGCGGCGCCCACCGACGAGGCCGGCGACGTCCCCGAGTTCGCCGAGGGCACCCTGGTGCTCGCGACCTGGCGGCACCTGCTCGACCGGGGCTCGCTCCAGGACGGCGAGCCGTTCCTCGCGGGCACCGCACCGGCTCCGGTGGCCCGGGTCTCGCAGGCCACGGCCGCCGCGCTCGGCGTCGCCGACGGTGACGCCCTGACGGTGCGGGCCGCGCAGGCCACCGTCACCGCTCCGGTGCTCGTCACCGAGATGGCCGACCACGTCGTGTGGCTCCCCACCAACTCGCGGGGCTGCGACCTGCGGGCCACGCTCGCCGGGGCGCCCGGCACGCTCGTCTCCGTCACGAAGGAGGGTCAGGCATGAGCATCATCGCGGCACTCCCGGAGGTGGTGTCCCTCGTCGCCGAGGGCACCGACAACCCGCGCGCCGACTTCAGCGACACCCCGCTCTGGCTCACGGTCGTCAAGGCGCTCATCGTCTTCGTCTACCTGCTCGTCTCGACGCTGCTCGTCATCTGGTTCGAGCGCCGGGTCATCGGCCGGATGCAGCAGCGGCCCGGCCCCAACCGCAACGGCCCGTTCGGTCTGCTCCAGACCCTCGCCGACGGCATGAAGGCGATGCTCAAGGAGGACGTGCGGCCCAAGGCCGCCGACGCCTTCGTCTTCACGCTGGCCCCGATCATCACCGCCTCGATGGCCTTCGTCGCGTTCGCGATCATGCCGATGGCGGGCGAGGTCTCGATGTTCGGCCACACGACGCCGTTCCAGCTCACCGACACCCCGGTCGCCGTGCTCCTCGTCCTCGCCGTCGCCGGCGTGGGCATCTACGGCGTCGTCCTCGCCGGCTGGTCGTCCGGGTCGACGTACCCGCTCATGGGCGGCCTGCGGTCGTCGGCGCAGATGATCTCCTACGAGATCGCGATGGGCCTCTCGCTCGTCGCCGTCTTCCTGTACGCGGGCTCGATGTCGACCTCGCAGATCGTCAGCGCCCAGAGCGACCTCTGGTTCGTCGTGCCGGCCTTCTTCAGCTTCTTCGTCTACGTCATCACGATGGTCGGCGAGACCAACCGGCTGCCGTTCGACCTCGCCGAGGGCGAGGGGGAGCTCACCGGTGGCTTCCACACCGAGTACGGGTCGATGCGGTTCGCGATGTTCTTCCTCGGCGAGTACATCAACATGTTCACCGTCTCCGCGCTCGCGACGACGATGTTCCTCGGCGGCTACCAGGCGCCTCCCGGCCTCGCGTCGGTGTTCGGCGGCGCCCTCAACGAGGGCTGGTGGGGTGTGCTCTGGTTCACGGCGAAGCTGTGGATGTTCATGTTCGTCTTCGTGTGGCTCCGCGGATCGCTGCCGCGCGTGCGCTACGACCAGTTCATGCGGTTCGGGTGGAAGTTCCTCATCCCGGCCACGCTCGCCTGGGTGGTCCTCGTCGCCTTCTTCCGAGCGGGCCAGAACGGGTGGCTCGGTGGCACCTGGGATGTCGCCGGCCGGAGCTTCCCGGTCGTCTCGCTCGTCCTCGTCGGCGTCATCGCGGTCCTTGCGCTCGTCGGCGGCTGGATGTGGGACACCCGCACCGAGCGCAAGGAGGCCGCCGCGCACCCGGAGATCCCGGACGAGATCGACCCCTACGCCGGCGGGCACCCCGTGCCCCCCATGCCCGGCCAGCGGCTGCGGGAGCCCTCGCTCACCGCACCGGCCCTGACCTCAACACCCGATACCGAGGAGGCCCCTCGTGGCTGACGAACAGAGGAGCTCGGGCTTCTTCTCCGACCTGTTCGCCCCCGTCGCCGGGTTCGGCGTCACGTTCTCGACGATGTTCCGCAAGGTCATCACCGAGGAGTACCCCGAGGAGAAGCGCCCGACCCAGCCGCGGTTCCACGGGCGTCACCAGCTGAACCGGCACCCCGACGGGCTCGAGAAGTGCGTCGGGTGCGAGCTGTGCGCCTGGGCCTGCCCGGCCGACGCGATCCTCGTCGAGGGGGCCGACAACGACGACTCCGACAACGGTCGCGGGCGCTTCAGCCCGGGCGAGCGGTACGGCCTCGTCTACCAGATCAACTACCTGCGCTGCATCTTCTGCGGGCTGTGCATCGAGGCGTGCCCCACCCGGGCCCTGACGATGACCAACGAGTACGAGCTGGCCGACAACAACCGGGCCGACCTCATCTTCACCAAGGACCAGCTGCTGGCACCGCTGCAGCAGGGCATGCTCCAGCCGCCGTTCCCGATGGCCGACGGCATGGAGGAGCGCGACTACTACCTGGGCAAGGTCACCCAGGCCACCGACTCCCAGCGCGAGGTCGTGGCCGCCCGCTCCGGCAGCGACGACGACGTGGAGGTGACCTCGTGACCGGCACCGGTGAAGAGGTGATGTTCTGGATCCTCGGGCCCCTGTCCGTCCTCGGCGCACTCGGGCTCGTCTTCGCGAAGAAGGCCGTCCACGCGGCGCTCGGCATGGCCCTGACGATGATCATCCTCGGCATCTTCTACATCGCCCAGGACGCCGACTTCCTCGGGGTCATCCAGATCTTCGTGTACACCGGCGCCGTCATCATGCTGTTCCTCTTCGTCGTCATGCTCGTCGGCGTCGACTCCAGCGACAGCCTCGTCGAGACCCTCACCGGGCAGCGGTGGGCCACCGCGGTCCTCTCGCTCGGCCTCGGCGGCATCCTCGGCGCGCAGATCGGCCGGGCCACCCTCGGCGACGCGGTCGGCCTGGACGCCGTCAACGCCCAGACGGGCAACGTCTCCGGCGTCGCCGAGCTCATCTTCGGCCGCTACGTGTGGGTCTTCGAGATCACGAGCGCGCTGCTCATCACGGCTGCCCTCGGCGCCATGGTCCTCGCGCACCGCGAGCGGCTCGGCAAGGGCCCCAACCAGAAGGAGTGGAGCAAGCGCCGGTTCCAGGAGGGCGAGCACCTCGCCGGCCTCCCGGCGCCCGGGGTGTACGCCCGGCACAACGCCGTCGACACCCCCGCGCTGCTCCCCGACGGCACGCCGTCGGAGCTGTCGGTCTCGCGGGTGCTCACCGCCCGCGACCAGAACCTCTCGCCCGAGGAGTACACCGCGGGTGAACGGACGATCGAGCGCGACGTGCAGGAGGGAGGCGAGCGATGAACCTCGTGAACTACATCTACCTGGCGACGGTGCTGTTCGTCATCGGCGGGGCCACGGTCCTGACCCGGCGCAACGCGATCATCGTCTTCATGGGTGTCGAGCTCATGCTCAACGCCGCGAACCTCGTCTTCGTCACGTTCGCGCGGCTGCACGGCAACCTCGACGGCCAGGTCATCGCCCTCTTCGTCATGGTCGTCGCCGCCGCCGAGGTGGTCGTCGGCCTCGCGATCATCATGGCGATCTTCCGGTCCCGCCGGTCGGCCTCGGTCGACGACGCGAACCTGCTGAAGCTGTAAGGAGCACTGGTGCACTCACTCATCACCGAGGGCGACGCGATGACCGCGAGCGCCGCGAGCGGCATGTCCTCGCTCGCGTGGCTGCTCATCGCGCTGCCCCTCCTCGGTGCCGCGACCCTGCTGCTCGGCGGGCGACGGACCGACCGGGTCGGACCCGGCCTGGCGACCGGCCTGTCCTGGGCCAGCTTCGCCGTCGGGTTCGTCATCCTCCTCCAGCTGCTCGGCCTGGCCGCCGAGGAGCGGGCCCAGCACCTCGCTCTCTGGAGCTGGGTGCCCGCGGGGTCCTTCGACCTCGACATCGGCCTGCTCGTCGACCCGCTGTCGATGAGCTTCGTCCTGCTCATCACCTTCGTCGGCTCGCTCATCCACGTGTACTCGCTCGGGTACATGGAGCACGACCCCGACAAGCGGCGCTTCTTCGCCTACCTCAACCTGTTCGTCGCGGCGATGCTCCTGCTCGTCCTCGCCGACAGCTACCTGCTCCTCTTCGTCGGCTGGGAGGGCGTCGGCCTCGCGTCGTACCTGCTCATCGGCTTCTGGAACTGGAACCCGGCGTACGCGACGGCCGCGAACAAGGCGTTCTTCGTCAACCGGGTCGGCGACCTCGGCCTCGCCATCGGGATCATGACGATGTTCGTCACCTTCGGCGGCGTCGACTACGAGACCGTCAACGAGGGGGTCGCGAACGCGAACCAGTCGACGCTCACCGCGATCGGGCTGCTCCTGCTCGTCGGGGCCGCCGGCAAGTCCGCGCAGTTCCCGCTCCAGTCCTGGCTCGGCGACGCGATGGCCGGTCCGACGCCGGTGTCCGCGCTCATCCACGCGGCGACCATGGTCACCGCGGGCGTCTACCTCATCGTCCGCTCGCACGTCGTCTACGACGCCGCGCCGGACGCCGCCCTCGCGGTCGCCCTCGTCGGCGCCATCACGCTGATCTTCGGGGCGATCGTCGGCTGCGCCAAGGACGACATCAAGAAGGCCCTCGCGGCCTCGACGATGAGCCAGATCGGCTACATGATGCTCGCCGCCGGGCTCGGTCCGGTCGGGTACGCCTTCGCGATCTTCCACCTGCTCACCCACGGCTTCTTCAAGGCCGGGATGTTCCTCGGGGCGGGGTCGGTCATGCACGGCATGAACGACCAGGTGAACATGCGCCGCTTCGGTGGACTGTCGGGCTTCATGAAGGTCACCTGGGCCACCTTCGCCCTGGGCTGGCTCGCCATCCTCGGGGTCCCGCCGTTCTCGGGCTTCTGGTCCAAGGACAAGGTCATCGAGGCCGCGTTCGTCGGCGAGGGCTGGCAGCCCTGGGTGCTCGGCGGCGCCGCGCTCGTCGGTGCCGGGATCACCGCCTTCTACATGTCGCGCCTGTTCTTCATGACCTTCCACGGCGAGAAGCGCTGGACCGACGAGGTCCACCCGCACGAGTCGCCGAAGGTCATGACGATCCCGATGGTCGTCCTCGCCGCCGGGTCGGCCTTCCTGGGCCTCGCGCTCGGCCCGACGGGTGCCATCAGCTCGTGGCTCGAGCCGGTCGTCGGCGAGCACGGCGAGGAGCACCCCGTCCTCGCGGTGCCGGTCATCCTCACCCTCACGCTGCTCGTCGTCGCCGTGGGCCTGTTCCTCGCCTGGCGGATGTACTGGCGTGACGACGTCCCGGAGGTCGCCCCGCGGGGCTCCGTCCTCACCCGGGCCGCGCGCGTCGACCTCTACCAGGACGCCGTCAACGAGGGGCTGTTCATGCGCCCCGGCGTCCACGTGACCCGGTCGCTGGTGTTCGCGGACGCCAAGGGGGTCGACGGTGCCGCCGGAGGCCTGGCCGCCCTCGTCGGCGGGTTGTCCTCGAGGCTCCGCCACCTCCAGACCGGGTACGCCCGCTCGTATGCCCTGACGATGCTCACCGGTGTCGTCGCCATCCTCGGTGTTCTGTGGGTGATCCAGTGACCTCCCTGCCTCTGCTCACGCTGATGATGGTGGTGCCGGTCGTCGGTGCCGTCGTCGTCGCAGCCCTGCCCGCGGCGTCCGCGCGTCTCGCGCGCCCCGTCGCGCTCGGGGTCTCGCTCGTCACCCTCGCGCTGGCGGTCCTGGCGTGGGTCGGCTTCGACACCGGCTCCACCGAGCTGTTCCAGCTCACCGAGACGCACGCGTGGATCCCGCAGTTCGGGGTCTCGTACGCGCTGGGCGTCGACGGCATCGCGCTGGCGCTCATCGTCATGGCCGCGATCCTCACGCCGGTGTGCCTGCTCGCCGCGTGGAACGACGTCCCCGAGGCCGAGAGCGGCCGGCTCAAGCGCTACTTCGCGCTGATGCTCGTGCTCGAGGCGTTCATGGTCGGCGTCTTCGCCGCCACCGACGTCTTCCTGTTCTACGTGTTCTTCGAGGCCATGCTCATCCCGGTGTACTTCCTCATCGGGATGTACGGCGGGCCGCGGCGCCAGTACGCCGCGATGAAGTTCCTGCTGTTCTCCCTCGCGGGCGGGCTCATCATGCTCGTCTCGGTCATCGCGGTGTACTTCGCGGGCCCGGGCGGCGAGAACGGGTTCCTCGTCGAGAACCTCATCGGCAACGTCGAGGGCTCCACCGGCGCGCTGCGCTGGATGTTCGTCGGCTTCTTCGTCGCGTTCGCGGTCAAGGCGCCGATGTGGCCGGTGCACACCTGGCTGCCGGACGCCGCCACCGAGGCGCGGCCGGCGACGGCCGTCCTGCTCGTCGGGGTCCTCGACAAGGTCGGCACCTACGGCATGATCCGCTTCTGCCTCCAGCTGTTCCCGGAGGCCTCGCAGTGGGCCACGCCGGTCGTGCTGACCCTCGCGGTCATCTCGGTGGTCTACGGAGCGCTGCTCGCCATCGGGCAGACCGACATGATGCGGCTCATCGCGTTCACCTCGATCAGCCACTTCGGCTTCATCGTCCTCGGCATCTTCGCGCTGACGAGCGTCGGCGGGGCGGGCTCGACCCTCTACATGGTCAACCACGGCTTCTCGACCGCCGGGCTGTTCCTCATCGCCGGCTTCCTCGTGACCCGCCACGGCAGCAAGCGGATCCCCGACTACGGCGGCTGGCAGCGGGTCACCCCGGTGCTCGCGGGCACCTTCCTCATCGCCGGCCTGTCCTCGCTGGCCCTGCCGGGGCTGTCCTCGTTCGTCTCGGAGTTCCTCGTCCTCCAGGGGACGTTCATGCGCTACAAGGTGGCCGCGGTCATCGCAGCGTTCGGCATCGTCCTCGCGGCGCTCTACATCCTGCTCATGTACCAGAAGGTGATGACGGGCCCGAAGCCCGCGTTCCCCGACGGCGCGGCCCCGGCCGACCTGTCGCTGCGTGAGCGGTGGGTCGTCGCGCCGATCATCCTGTCCTTCGTCGTGCTCGGCTTCTACCCCAAGCCGGTCCTCGACGTCATCAACCCGGCCGTGGACAAGACGCTGCAGATCGTCGGCGTCTCCGACCCGGCCGCCACCGCCTCCGGGAGTGCGAAGTGATGCCCGCCGCGATGCCCACCGCGTTCCAGGCGGTGACGGTCGACTACCTCGCGATCGCGCCGATGCTCATCGTCGTCGGGGGCGCCCTCCTCGGCGTGCTCGTCGAGGCGTTCGCGCCGCGTGAGCGCCGGCACACCGTGCAGGTGTGGCTGACGACGCTGACCCTGCTCGTGGCGCTCGTCGTCCTCGCGGTGTGGAGCCGCGAGCACATGGCGGTCACCCTCGGCGGCTCGATGGCCATCGACGGCGTCGCCCTGTTCCTGCAGGGGACCCTGCTCGGGCTCTCGGTGCTCGGGGTGCTCGTCATGGCCGAGCGCTTCGGCGGGGTCGGGTCCGACGCGTTCACGCCGATGGGTGCCTCGACCCCGGGCTCCACCCAGGAGAGCGTCGCCACCCGGGCGGGCTACGCGACGTCCGAGGTGTTCCCGCTCACGCTCTTCGCCGTCGTCGGCATGATGATCTTCGTCGCCGCGAACGACCTCATCACGATGTTCGTCGGGCTCGAGGTCCTCTCGCTGCCGCTGTACATCATGACCGGACTCGCGCGGCGCCGGCGCCTGCTGTCGCAGGAGGCGGCGCTGAAGTACTTCCTCCTCGGCGCCTTCTCCAGCGCGTTCTTCCTCTTCGGCGCCGCCCTGCTCTACGGCTACTCCGGGTCCACCGACCTCAAGGAGCTGTCGCGGGCGATCACGACGAGCGCGGGTGACCTCGACGCGCTGCTGCTGCCGGGGGTCGTCCTCGTCCTCGTCGGCCTGCTCTTCAAGGTCGGCGCGGTGCCGTTCCACTCGTGGACGCCGGACGCCTACCAGGGCGCCCCCACCCCGGTCACCGGGTTCATGGCGGCGTGCACGAAGCTCGCGGCGTTCGGGGCGATCCTGCGGCTCACCTACGTCGGCGTCGGCGCCAACCGCTGGGACTGGCAGCTCGGCGTCGTCGCCGTCGCCATCCTCACCATGGTCGTCGGGGCGGTCCTGTCGGTGACCCAGACCGACGTCAAGCGGCTGCTCGCCTACTCCTCCGTCGCGCATGCCGGGTTCATCCTCGTCGGCGTGCTCGCCTTCTCGCAGGCGGCCATCGGGGGCGTGATGTTCTACCTCCTCGCGTACGGCGCGATGACCATCGCCGCCTTCGCGATCGTCACGATGGTCCGCCAGGACGGCTCCGAGGCCTCGCACCTGTCCCAGTGGGCGGGTCTCGGGCGCCGGCACCCCGTCGTCGCCGGGTCGTTCGCGTTCCTGCTGCTCGCGTTCGCCGGCATCCCGCTCACGTCCGGCTTCACGGCCAAGTTCGCGGCGTTCGCCCCCGCGGTCGAGTCCGGCACCACCGGTGTCGTTCTGGTCGTCATCGGGGTGCTCGCCTCGGCGGTCACGGCCTTCGTCTACGTCCGGCTCATCGTGCTCATGTACTTCACCGAGCCCGTCGAGGGCGTCGTCGCGCTCACGCCGTCGATCCCGTCGACGGTCGCGATCACCGTCGGGGTCGCCGTCACGTTCATCGCCGGGGTGGCTCCGACGTGGGTGCTCCAGCTCGCGGGCAACGCCTCGCAGTTCCTGCTGTGAGCGCGGCCGGGCCGGTGTCGTCCGCGCAGCGGGGGACGCCGTCCGTGCTGTCCCTGCCGGGTGCCAGCGACGGCCTGCGGGACCGGCTCGGCGCCGGGCTGGCGGCGGTCGAGGCGCTCATCGCCGAGCGGGTCGACCACGACGACCCGTTCATCGCCGAGGCGAGCTCGCACCTGACCCTCGCGGGGGGCAAGCGGTTCCGTCCACTCCTGACGCTCCTCGCCGCCGAGCTGGGCACCGGCATCGACGAGCGCGTGGTGGCCGCGGCCGCCGGTGTCGAGCTCACCCACCTCGCCTCGCTCTACCACGACGACGTCATGGACGTCGCGGAGGTGCGGCGCGGCGCCCCCAGCGCGAACGCGCTCTACGACAACTCGACGGCCATCCTCGTCGGGGACCTGCTCTTCGGGACGGCCTCCGAGATCGTCGCCGACCTCGGGCCGGAGGCCGTGAAGATCCAGGCTCGGACCTTCGTGCGGCTCTGCTCCGGGCAGATCCGCGACGACCGTCCCTGCCCGGACGGCGAGGACCCGGTCGCGTACTACCTGCGGGTGCTCGAGGACAAGACCGGCGTCCTCATCGCCACCGCGGCGCGCTACGGCGCGATGTTCGGTGGGGGTGACCCCGCCACGGTCGAGACGATGCGCGAGTACGGCGAGCGGCTGGGCATGGCCTTCCAGCTCGCCGACGACCTCATCGACATCGCCTCCGACGCCGACGAGTCGGGCAAGACCCCCGGCACCGACCTGCGCGAGGGCAAGCGCACCCTGCCCGTGCTCCACGTGCTGGCCTCGACCGACCCCGAGGACGCCCGGCTCCAGGGGCTGCTGCGCGGCGACCTCACCGACGACGCCCGGCTCGAGGAGGCGCTGACGCTGCTGCGCGCCCACTCCGCGATGGAGCGGGCCCGGGCCCAGACCTTCGCCGTCGCCTCCCGCGCCCAGGCGGTCCTGGAGCCGCTGCCGGCGAGCGAGGCCAAGGACGCCCTGACCGCCCTCGCCACCGGAGTCGTCACCCGCGTCGGCTGACCGCCATGGCGGTCATCCGCGTCGGTGGCGTCCAGGTCCGGCCGCCTTCGGCGGGTTTCGCCGCCATGGCGGTCATCCGCGTCGGTGGCGTCCAGGTCTGGCCGCCTTCGGCGGGTTTCGCCGCCATGGCGGTCATCCGCGGCTCTCTCCGAGGGCGCTCGCCCGCTCATCGGAGCTAGGCTGCCCGGCCATGGACATGCTGACGGGCGGCGAGATCGCCGCGGGTGGCACCTGGTCCCCGGCTGCGACGGGCTGACCGCCATGGCGACGAGCGGGATCGGCAAGCTGTGGAAGCCCGTGGTCAACGTCCCCGACCTCGATGCGGGTGAACGGTTCTGGTCGGCCCTCACCGGCCTGCCGCCGCAGTCGAGGCACGGCGACGACAGCGGCGACCGGTACTCGGTGCTGGCCGCACCGGGCGACCCCGTCTGGGTGCTGCTCCAGCGGGTCCCGCGGGAACAGACCTCGTGGACCGGCGGGACGCATCTGGACCTACGGGTGGACGACGTCGCCGAGGCGGTGCGGCGCACCGAGGAGATCGGCGGAGTGACCGTCCGGCTCCCGGCCCTCTACCCCTCCGACGAGGCGCCCTACCTGGAGTGGGCCGTCATGCGGGACCCGTTCGGCAACGAGTTCTGCTTCGTCAGGTGGCCGCTGACGCCCCGCGCGCCAGGCGCGGACCCGGTGGGCTGAGGATCCGGGTCCGACCGTCGGGCCCGGATCCTCGGCGCCTCAGAACCAGGTCGTGCGCGACTCGCCCGCGAAGTACTTGCCCGGGTACGTGGCATTGCCCTTGGAGGAGCGGTACGTGCGGGTGACGCGCTGGGTCCAGGCCTTCGGCTTCCCGCAGACCGTCCAGTGCAGGTCCTCGGTCACGGACCACTTGGGGTAGCTGACGTAGATGCGCCCGTACTTGCCGGAGGGCACGGTGTACGTGTAGCTCGTGGCGGTGCCGCTGCTCCAGGAGGCCTCGTAGGACACCCCGATCGCTGCCGCGAGCTTCGAGGCCTCCACCGATCCCGAGACGCTGTTGGTGAAGGACTTGCTGTACTCGACGCCGATCGTCATCGGCCCACGGGCGGTGTCGGTGACGTAGGTCTTCTCGCGGCCGAGGTAGGACTTGCTGATGATCGTGACCGACCCGACGGAGTCGAAGCTGCAGCCGGCCTGGGCCGCGGGGGCGAGGGCTGGGACCGCCCCTGCCGTCAGGAGGACCACGGGGAGGGCACGGCGGAGGACTCGCTGGTTCATGGGGGTTCCTGTCGTGAACGCGATGCGGTGGGTGGGGGTGACACGCCCTGCGGCGCCGCCGTCGCGACCAGGTGACCTCGCGTCGGTCAGCAGTCAATGTCCTCTGCGTCGGCTGGCGGCGCCATCCGCACCCATGTGATCTGCGTCACATTGCCGACACGGTCAGACCGGGGGCTCGGGGCACTCCACGCGACTCGCGCGCAGGGCCCGTCGCGAGGCGTGCGCGGTCGCCAGTGAGTCGTACGTGAGGACGAGGAGGGCCACCCAGACGATGCCGAACCCGATCCACAGCCGTCCCGACACGTGCTCCCCGAGCAGGGTGACGCCGACGAGCAGCTGGAGCACCGGCGTGATGAACTGGATGAGCCCGATGGTGACGAGCGGGATCCGGCGCGCCGCGGCCGCGAAGAGCAGCAGGGGCCCCGCGGTCACGACGCCGGCGAGCACGAGCAGTGCGGTGTGGGTCGGCCCGTCGGTGGTGAACGTCGTCGCGCCCTGGGCCGAGAGCACGAGCAGCACGACGAGCGCGACGGGGGAGAGCACCGTCGTCTCGGCCGCGAGCGAGCGCATCGCGGTCAGGCTCGCCCCGAGCTTCTTCTTCGTCAGCCCGTAGAGCCCGAAGGAGAACGCGAGCGTCAACGGGATCCACGGGATGACGCCCCCGGCCACGGCCAGCCACACCGACGCGACCGCTCCGATGCCCACGGCCACCCACTGCAGCGGCCGCAGCTGCTCGCGCAGGACGAGCACCCCGAGGGCCACCGTGACGATGGGGTTGAGGAAGTAGCCGAGGGCCGCCTCGTACGTCCGGCCCGTGAGGACGGCGAGGACGTAGATGGTCCAGTTGGCGGCGATGAGCAGACCGGCGACGGTGATGCCGGCGAGGAGCCGCGGCCGGCCGAGGACCCCCCGGATCCAGCCGAGGTCCCGGCGGATCAGCAGGAAGAGCGCACAGACGGCGAGCGTCCACAGGATGCGGTGCGCGAGGATCTCGAAGGGCCCCGAGGGCGCGAGCGAGGCGAAGTACAGCGGGAACAGCCCCCAGATGCCGTAGGCGAGGAAGCCGTACCCCGTGCCGCGCCGGACGTCGTCGTCGGCGCCGGTGCTCACCCCACGGTCCAGGTGTCGCGTCCACGCAGCAGGGCGGTGAGGTCCTCGTCGGTGGCAGGGCCGCCCGCGGCGGTGACGGCGCCGTCGACCTGTGACCGGACGAGGTCGTCGTACGTCGGCCGCGAGACCTGGCGGAAGACCCCCATCGGGACGTGCGTCATGTCCGGGGTGTCGAGCCGCGAGAGCTGGAAGGCCTGCGACGGGTCGTCGAGCGTCGGGTCGTGGACGACGACCGCGCCCTTCTCGCCGGTCTCGGCCTGCTCCTCGGCGATGAACTTCATGACTCCGGACCCTTGGCGCACGAGCACCTTGCGGTCGTCCTCGGCGCCGACCGTGATGGCCTCGCCGGAGCGCAGCCGGACGATCCGGGCCTCCTGCTGTGAGCGGTCCTTGAGCACCTCGAACGCGCCGTCGTTGAAGATCGGGCAGTTCTGGTAGATCTCGACCAGGGCCGTGCCGCGGTGTTCGGCCGCGGCCTTGAGGATCTCCTTGAGCTCGGCCCGGTCGGACTCCATCGCACGTGCGACGAACGTGGCCTCGGCCCCGAGAGCGAGCGACACCGGGTTGAACGGGCTGTCGACCGACCCGAGGGGGCTCGACTTCGTCACCGTGCCGGGTCGCGAGGTGGGGGAGTACTGGCCCTTGGTCAACCCGTAGATCTGGTTGTTGAAGAGCAGGATCGTCATGTTGACGTTGCGGCGGAGCGCGTGGATGAGGTGGTTGCCGCCGATCGAGAGCGCGTCCCCGTCGCCGGTGACGACCCACACCGACAGGTCCGGGCGCGACGTCGCGAGCCCCGTCGCGATGGCCGGCGCCCGGCCGTGGATCGAGTGCATCCCGTAGGTGTCGAGGTAGTACGGGAAGCGCGACGAGCAGCCGATCCCGGAGACGAAGACGATGTTCTCGCGGCGCAGCCCCAGCTCGGGGAGGAAGGACTGGACGGCGGCGAGGATCACGTAGTCGCCGCAGCCGGGGCACCACCGCACCTCCTGGTCCGAGGTGAAGTCGCGCTTGGCCTGCCGGGGGGCGTCGTCGGCCAGCTGGGGGACGTTCCGGAGCCCGCTCACGGGCATGCCGAGGTCGGCGGTGGTCACGAGACCTCCTCGAGGGTGGTCGAGACGGCGTCGGCGAGCTCGACGGTCGTGAACGGCAGGCCGCGCACGGACGTGTACGAGCGGACGTCGACGAGGTACCGGGCGCGCAGGAGCATCGCGAGCTGGCCGGTGTTCATCTCGGGGACGACGACCCGGTCGTACCGGGCCAGGACCTCACCGAGGTTCGCCGGGAAGGGGTTGAGGTGGCGCAGGTGCGCGCGGGCCACGGCGTGGCCGGCGTTGCGGACCACGCGGGCCGCCGCGGCGATCGGCCCGTACGTGGAGCCCCAGCCGAGGACCAGGACCGTCGCGTCGCCGGTCGGGTCGTCGACCTCGAGGTCGGGGACGACGACGCCGTCGACCTTGGCCTGCCGCAGGCGGACCATCCGGTCGTGGTTGTCGGGGTCGTAGCTGATGTCGCCGGTGACGTCGGCCTTCTCGATGCCGCCGATCCGGTGCTCCAGTCCCGGGGTGCCCGGGACGGCCCACGGGCGGGCGAGGGTGGCCGGGTCGCGCAGGTACGGGCGGAAGACCGGCTCGCCGGCGTCGTCGGTGGCGTTCGGCTCGGCCGCGAGGTCGACCGCCATGGCGGGCAGGTCCGCCGTCTCGGGGACCGCCCACGGCTCGGAGCCGTTCGCGAGGTACCCGTCGGACAGCAGGACCACCGGGGTGCGGTAGGTCGTGGCGACCCGCACCGCCTCGAGCGCCATGTCGAAGCAGTCGGCCGGGGTCCGGGCGGCGAGCACCGGCACCGGCGACTCGCCGTTGCGACCGAACATGACCTGGAGCAGGTCGGCCTGCTCGGTCTTGGTCGGCAGCCCGGTGGACGGGCCGCCGCGCTGGATGTCGACGACGACGAGCGGCAGCTCGAGCGAGACGGCGAGCCCGATCGTCTCGGACTTCAGCGCGATGCCCGGCCCCGACGTGGTCGTCACCCCGATGGACCCGCCGTAGGCGGCGCCGAGGGCGATCCCGATCCCGGCGATCTCGTCCTCGGCCTGGATGGTGGTGACGCCGTGCCGCTTCATCCCGGACAGGGCATGGAGGATGTCGGAGGCGGGCGTGATCGGGTACGACCCGAGGACCAGGGGGCGCCCGGTGCGATGCGAGGCGGCGACGAGCCCGAGGGCGAGCGCGGTGTTGCCGGTGACGTTGCGGTACGTGCCCGGCGGCATCGGGGCCGGGTTGACGACGAACGTCGAGGCGAAGTCCTCGGTCGTCTCGCCGTAGTTCCACCCGGCCCGCAGCGCGGCGAGGTTGGCGGCGAGGATCTCGGGCTGCCCGCCGAACTTCTTCTCGAGGAACGCCTCGGTGCCGGTCGTCGGCCGGGTGTACATCCAGGACAGCAGACCGAGGGCGAACATGTTCTTCGCCCGCTCCTTCTCCTTGCGGGTGAGACCGCCGAACTCGGCGAGCGCCTCGACGGTGATCGAGGTGAGTGCCACGGGGTGGACGTGCCAGGACTCCAGGCTGCCGTCCTCGAGCGGGTTGGCCGGGTAGCCGACCTTCGCGAGGTTGCGGGTGCTGAACTCGTCGGTGTTCGCGATGAGGGTCGCGCCCCGCGGCAGGTCGGGCAGGTTCGCCTTGAGCGCGGCCGGGTTCATCGCGACGAGGACGTCGGGCGCGTCGCCGGGGGTGAGGACGTCGTGGTCGGCGAAGTGGAGCTGGAAGCTCGAGACGCCGGGGAGGGTGCCCTGGGGGGCCCGGATCTCGGCCGGGAAGTTGGGCAGGGTCGACAGGTCGTTGCCCATCGCGGCCGTCTCGGAGGTGAACCGGTCGCCCGTCAGCTGCATCCCGTCACCGGAGTCGCCGGCGAAGCGGATGACGACGCGGTCGAGGGTCTGGACGGTCCTGCTGGTCACGGGCTTTCCCTGTGCGCTCGGAAGTCGGGACGACGGTCCGCCCCTGGTGGGCGCACCACCATCCATCGTACGACCCGGGTGAGGTTCGCCTCACTCGCGTCCTGCAGGACGTCCCGCCCCGGGGAGTGCTCCCCGTTGCCCTCCCGGCGCGGGTGGACCAGAGTGTGGGGCCAGGCGAAGGGGGAGGCGACGTGGGCTTCGAGGTGCAGGTGCAGGACCTGCGGGACTCCGCGGACGCTGCGCGGGAGGCGGCGGCGGTCGTGCGGAGCACCGACGCCCCCGAGAGCCTGCGCGGGGCCCGGGCCGGGATCCCGGGGGCCGACGCCGTGCCGCTCGTCGAGGCGGTCGCGGACTCCTGGGAGGACGCCGTCCAGGAGTGGGTCCGGTCCGCGCGGCGGTACGCCCGGGGGCTCGAGACGGCCGCCGACCGGTACGAGGCCGACGACGCCGCCGCCCGCCATGCGTTCACCGGGGCGGGGCCCGGGGGCCCGCACCGTCCGCGATGAGCGTGACCTGGGGGCAGGTCGCGCGCTGGTCGGGTGCGCCGCTGCGCGCCGCCGAGGACTCCCTGACGGCCGCGCGCACCGAGCTCCTCGGGTGCGCCGACGAGCTCCGCACGATGGCGGGGCCCGCCCGATGGGTCGGCCCGGCCTCTGTGACGGCCAGGCGCCGCGTGCGCCGGGTCACCGACGACCTCGAGGTCGTCATCGCCGAGGTCAGCGCGGCCCGGCGAGCGGTCATCGGGGCCGGCGATGCGGTGGCCGGGGTCGAGCACGCGGTCGACGCGGCCCGCGAGTTCGCCGCGATGCACGGCCTCGTCATCGCCGGGGACGGGCGGGTCACCGACGAGGTCGGGCTCGGCATGTGCTTCGCCGACCCGCACGACGAGGAGGTCGCGCGGGAGGAGCGTCAGGTCCTCGTCGACGAGTGCGTCGCCCGGGTGGAGCAGGCGCTGCGCACGGCCGCCGACGTGGACGCCGACCTCGTCGCCGTGCTCACCGCCGTGCGGGACCACCGCGTCGCCGACGGGTCCGACACCTCCCTCGCGGACGCGGCGCGGACGGGGGACGCGGCCGGGCACCTGTCTCTGCTGCCGCCGCCGACGGGCGGCCGGCCCGCCGACAACGCCGGGTGGTGGGCCTCGCTCTCGCCCGCCGACCGCGAGCGGATCCTCGAGGAGCACCCGGACTGGGTGGGCGGCCTCGACGGGATCCCGATGGACGTGCGGGACGCGGCGAACCGCACGAGGCTCGAGGAGGCCGAGGACGACCTGCGGGACCGGCTGGACGAGATCCTCGACGCGTTGGCCGCCGGCCCGAACGGCCCCTACGACGGGCGCTCTCTCGCACTCACCGCCGAGCTGGGCGCCATCCAGCAGCAGCTGGCGGCAGTCGATGCCCTCTCGACGATCCTCGAGGACGACGACCGTCACCTCCTCGTCCTGGACCTGACCGCCGGCGAGCGACCCCAGGCCGTCGTGGCGGTCGGTGACGTCGCGAGCGCCGACCACGTCGCGGTCTTCACCCCGGGCCTCACGAGCACCGTCGAGGGGATGGGCGGGTACGTGGCCGACATGGCCCGGTTGCGGACCGCCGCCGAGGACGAGCTCTTCCGTACCGGCGACGCGGGGTCCGTCGCGACCGTCGTCTGGCTCGACTACCAGGCGCCCCAGTGGAGCTCGACGTTCTCCGGCGACTCCGTCGCGCTCGCCGGGTCGGCACGCGACGGGGGCGCTGCCCTCGCCGACTTCTACCGGGGCCTGAACGCCTCCCGTGACACCGACCCCGACCTCACCGCGCTCGGGCACTCCTACGGGTCCACGACGACGGGGTACGGACTCCAGCACGAGGGGACCGGCGTGGACCGGGCGGTGTTCTTCGGGTCGCCGGGCCTCGGCACGAGCGACGTCGACGACCTGCGGATCCCGAGCGAGCGCGCCTGGTACGCCGAGGCGAGGTGGGACGGGGTCGGCGACCTCGGCCGGTTCGGCCGGGACCCCTCGGCCCTCGACGGGATCGGCCACCTGCAGACCGGGGACGCCTCCGTCGACGGGCGGGACTACGCCGGGGTGTCGGGGCACTCGAGCTACCTCGAGGCCGAGTCGACGAGCCAGTACAACATGGCGACCGTCGTCGCCGGGCACCCCGAGAACGCGGTCGAAGGCAACACCGTCGGCCTGACCGACGACCCCCGGGCCTGGAGCTGGTGGCCGTCGTGGCTCGGTGGGTGACCGGCGCCCCGGCGCCGGGGCGAGGTCGTACGCTGCGCCCATGGGTGGGAGACGAGCCGGCGCCAGGTGGCGCCGCACGGTCGCGCTGGCTCTGGCCACGCTGGCCCTCGGGGGATGTACGACGACGGGAGACACGGTGGACGCGCAGGAACAGCTGAGCACGCGGCCGAGCTTCGAGGCGGCCGAGCGGGACTACCTCGACCTCCTCGCCGACGTCCGGGCGACGGTCGACGCGGCCAGCCCGGGCCTGCAGTGGCGGGACGACACCGCGAGCCGCAGCGACCGAGGCGTCTGCGGGGCGCCCTTCGACCGGGTCGACGGCGCGAAGACGGGCATCTACACCTCGGGGGACGCCGTCGGCGCCATCCCCGACGAGCGCTGGCCGGAGGTCGTCGCGGCGGTCACCGACGTCCTGCGCGACCGCGGGCTCGCCGAGGTCACGGTGCTCCAGGACGAGCCGGGGTCCCACGAGATCTCGGTGGGGGACCCCGCGACCGGGGCGCGGGTCGTGCTCGGGACGAACGTCAACACGATCCTCACGCTGTACGGAGCCTGCTTCCTCGTCGAGGACGGCGGCTGACCCGCGGGGTCGCGCGCGGCTAGGCTCACGGTCATGGAGGGCTACCTCGCCGTCGCGGCCGTCGTGCTGGCCGGGGTGCTGCTCGTCACGGCGGCCATGCTCGCGCGCCGGCTCGTCGCGCCGCGCGCGGCGACCGCCACCGGCCTGGCCACCTACGAGTCGGGCGTCGACCCGGTCGGGGCCGGGTGGGCCCAGTCGCAGGTCCGCTACCTGTCCTTCGCGTTCCTCTACGTCGTCTTCGCCGTCGACGCCGTCTACCTCTTCCCGTGGGCCCTGGTGCTGCGCGACGCCGACCTCGGGGTGGCCTCGCTCGTCGAGGTGCTCGTGTTCGTCGGCATCGTCCTGCTCGGGCTCGTGCACGCCGCCCGCCGCGGGCTGCTCCGGTGGGACCTCGGATGACCGTCGACCTGCCGACGCCGCGGGTGGGCCCGCTGGCCGAGCACGCGCCCAAGCCGATCCGGGTCGTCCTCAACTGGGGCCGCCGCTACTCGCTCTGGGTGTTCAACTTCGGCCTGGCGTGCTGCGCCATCGAGTTCATCGCCACCTCGATGGGCCGGCACGACTTCATCCGGCTCGGGGTCATCCCGTTCGCGCCGGGCCCGCGCCAGGCCGACCTCATGGTCGTCTCCGGCACGGTCACCGACAAGATGGCACCGGCCATCCGGCGCCTGTACGACCAGATGCCCGAGCCGAAGTACGTCATCTCCTTCGGCGCGTGCAGCAACTCCGGCGGCCCCTACTGGGACAGCTACTCGGTCACCAAGGGCGTCGACCAGGTCATCCCCGTCGACGTCTACGTGCCGGGCTGCCCGCCACGGCCCGAGGCGCTGCTCCAGGGGATCATCACCCTCCAGGAGAAGATCGCCGCCGAGCGGGTCTCGGGCGCCGCGATCGCCGCGCGGCGGGCCGGACGGTTCGCGGGCCACCGGGCCGCGACGGCCACCGACGTCACGCGCGGCCTCGTGGCGAAGCCGTGAGCGGGCGCCGGCCCGGCCCGGCCCACAGCCCGGCGGCGCTGTCGACGCCGGCGCTGGCGCTGCTCGCGCTCGTCGCCTTCGTCACCGAGATCGCGCTCTTCGGTGGGGTCGGCGTGGTCGCCCACGACGTCGCGGGCGGTGGCGCCCGGGGCTGGGGCGCCGCGGCCGCAGCCACCCTCCTCGCCCTGCTGCTCTGGGGGCTGTTCATGGCCCCCAAGGCCCGGCTCCGGCTCGCCCAGGGCCCGCGCACGCTCGCCGCGATCGTGCTCGTCTACGCGGTGGCCTTCGCGCTGCTCCGCACCGACCACACCGTGTGGGCGTGGATCGTCGGGGTGGCCGGGCTCGCGGTCGTCGCCGCCCAGACCGTGCTGCACAGGCCCGCGGCCGCCGACGATGCCGCCTCCTGACCGGCGCTCACCCGCATCCGCGGCAGCGTCTCGCTAGGCTGCCGGGCGTGGCGGACGAGACGCGGACGGTCCCGGCGGGTGGCTGGCACGATGCCGTCGCCGCGGGCCGCGCCGAGGGCTTCGCGTTCTTCGACTGGCTGAGCGCCGTCGACCGCGCCGACGACGCGGCCGCGCCGGGCGTCGACGTCGTCTGCCACCTCTACGACATCGCCACCCCGGGGGCGCTGCGCGGGCTGCTCCTCACGACGCGGGTGGCCGACGGGGAGCCGTTGGCCTCGGTCACCGACGTGTTCGCCGGCGCCGCCTGGCACGAGCGCGAGACGCACGAGATGTTCGGGGTCGAGTTCGCCGGGTTCGACGACGGCACCGGCCTCGGGGTGCGCCCGCTGCTCCTGCCCGACGGGTTCGAGGGCACGCCGCTGCGCAAGTCCTTCCAGCTCGCGGCCCGGGCCACCAAGCCCTGGCCCGGGGGCAAGGAGCCGGGCGAGGGTCACGAGTCGGCCCGCTCGCCCAGCCGGCGCCGGGTCCAGGCGGCCGGGGTGCCGCCACCGGAGTGGGGGCCCCGATGACCCTCCTCGAGGCGTCGCTGCGGGCCGTCGCCGCGCTCGCCGCCTTCCTCGTCCTGCCCCTGCTGGTGGGGCAGGCCGAGCACAAGGTGATGGCCCACATGCAGGGGCGTCTCGGGCCGATGTACGCGGGTGGCTTCCACGGCTGGGCCCAGCTCGTCGCCGACGGGGTGAAGTTCCTCCAGAAGGAGGACATCACCCCGCGCGCCGCCGACCGGTGGGTCTTCCGGCTCGCCCCCGCGGTCGCGCTCGTTCCCTACCTCGTCGCCCTCGCGCTCGTCCCGGTGCACCCGGGCCTCGCTGCCGTCGACGTGCCCGGGTCGGTCGTCCTCGTCCTCGCCGCCACGTCGGTCGGTGCCCTCGGCACCCTGATGGCGGGCTGGTCCAGCGCGAACAAGTACTCGCTCATCGGCGGGCTCCGCGCCGCCGCCCAGCTCGTGTCCTACGAGCTGCCGATCGTCCTGGCCGTCGCGTCCGTCGCGCTCGCCGGCGGGTCGCTCTCGCTCCTCGGGCTGGCCGACGCCTGGTCGCCCTGGTGGCTGCTCTGGCAGCTGCCCGGCGGCCTGGTCTTCCTCGTCGCCGCCGTCGCCGAGCTCCAGCGGCCCCCGTTCGACATGCCGATCGCCGACGCCGAGCTCGTCATGGGCGCCTGGACCGAGTACACCGGCCTGCGCTTCGCGTTCTTCCTCCTCGCCGAGTACGCGGGGATCGTCGTCATGTCGCTGCTGTTCGCCGTCCTGTGGCTCGGGGGCTGGCACGGGCCGTTCGAGGACGCCCTCGGCTGGCTGTGGACCGTCGTCAAGGGCTTCGGGGTCGCCCTCGTCGTCATCTGGGTGCGGGTCGCGTGGCCGCGGCTGCGTGAGGACCAGCTCCAGCGGCTCGCGTGGCTGTGGCTCGTGCCGCTCGCGCTGCTGCAGCTCGTGCTCACCGGTGCCGGGGTGGTGATGGGCTGGTGAGCGAGCACGACGCGCGCGAGGACCCCCGTGGCCGCGGGGGAGTCCCCGGCGTGCTCAAGGGCCTGGCCACGACCGCCCGGACCGCGCTGCGGCCCAGCCACACCGCCGAGTACCCCGACGTCGCGCCGACCCTGCCGCCGCGCAGCCGCGGCGTCATCGCGCTGCTCGAGGAGAACTGCACCTCGTGCATGCTCTGTGCCCGGGAGTGCCCCGACTGGTGCATCTACATCGACTCGCACAAGGAGACGATCCCGGCGACCACCGAGGGAGGCCGCGACCGGCAGCGCAACGTCCTCGACCGCTTCGCCATCGACTTCAGCCTCTGCATGTACTGCGGCATCTGCATCGAGGTGTGCCCCTTCGACGCCCTGCACTGGAGCCCCCAGTTCGAGTACGCCGAGACCGACATCCGCGACCTGCTCCACGAGAAGGGCCGGCTCGGCGGGTGGATGGCGAGCGTGCCGCCGCCGCCTGCCCTGGACGAGAAGGCGGCCGAGCCCGCCGAGGTCGCCGCGGTGAACAGGCCCGCCCGAGGCGCCGGTGCACGAGCCGCGGGGGGCGCCGCGCGGCCACCGCGCACGGTCCGCCCCCGGGTCGTCCGGGGCGAGGAGGGCACATGACAGCGCTCGACACCGCCTTCGCCGCGTGCGGGGTGCTCGCGGTCGTCGGGGGGCTGCTCGCGGTCACGACCCGCCACGTCGTCCACGCCGCGCTCTGGCTCGTCGTCGCACTCCTCGGGGTCGCGGGGTCGCTCCTCGTGCTCGGCGCCGAGCTCGTCGCGCTCGTCCTGGTGCTCGTGTACGTCGGCGCCGTCGTCGTCCTCGTGCTCTTCGCCCTCATGCTCACCCGGGCGCCGATCGGACCCGACGTCGCGCACGCCGTGGGCCCGTGGCGCGCCGTCGGCGCCGGGCTGCTCGGACTCGCCACCGCGGGGCTGCTCGCGAGCGTCCTCGTCCCGCTCGCCGACGGGTCGGTGAGCAGGGCGGCGGTCTCGACCGAACAGGTGGCCCAGCAGCTGTTCGGCACCTGGGTCTGGCCCTTCGAGCTGCTGTCGCTCCTGCTCCTCGCCGCCCTCGTCGGTGCGCTCACCGTGGCCCGCCGTCCCGACCCGAGCGGGCCCGCGTCATGATCCACCTGCTCGGGCCGTACCTCCTCGCGGCCGCCCTCGTCGGGCTCGGCGTGGCGGGAATCGCGGTCCGCCGCAACGCGGTGCTCCTCCTCGTCGGGGTCGAGCTCGTGCTCAGCGGGTCGCTGGTCCTCCTCGTCGCCACCCAGGCCGCCGGGGCCGACCGGTGGGCGGCCGGCAGCGTGCTGCCGCTCTTCGTCATCACCATCGCCGCCGCCGAGGTCGTCGTCGCCCTCGCCGTCGTCCTCCTCGTCTTCCGGCTCCGCGGCACCATCGACCTCGACGCCCCCAGCGCCCGCGAGGACGTGTCGTGACGCCCTGGCTCCTCGTCGGCCTCCCGGTCGCCGCGGCGGTGCTCGGGGTGGCCCTCCGGCGCAACGACCTCCTGGCCCGGGCGGCCGCCGTGGGCCTGGGCGCCGCCACGCTGCTCGTCGCGGTCCTCGCCTGGGCACTGGCCGACGGGTCGACCGTCAGCGCCGGGCCGGGGCTGCGCGCCGGGGAGCTGGCCGTCCCGCTCGACCTCGTCCTCGACCCGACCCGCGGGGCGCTCGCGGCCGTCGTGGCGCTCGTGGCGCTGGCCGTCCAGGTGTACTCGACGTGGTACCTCGAGACCGACGACCGCTACGGCCAGTTCGCCGCGACCGTCTCGCTGTTCACCGGCGCGATGCTCCTCGTCGTCGTCTCCGCCGACCTCCTCCTCACCGTCGTCGGGTGGGAGGTCATGGGCTGGTGCTCCTACCTCCTCATCGGGCACTGGTCGCGCCGTGCCGCCGCGCGGCGGGCCGCCCTCAAGGCCTTCCTCGTCACCCGCGTCGCGGACATCGGGTTCGTGCTCGGCGTCATCGGCCTCGCGGCCGGCGCCGGCTCGACGTCCCTGTCGGCCGTGCTGGCGGCCTGGCGGCAGCCGACCGCGTGCATCGACAGTGCGCTCGCCGACGGCGCCTTCGCCGGTGAGGCGCTGACCGCGTGTGCGGCCCCCGACGGGGCGCTGCGGGCGACCCTCCTCGTGCTCGTCGTCATCGGGATCCTCGGCAAGTCCGCGCAGGTCCCGTTCCAGGACTGGCTCGCCGACGCGATGGAGGGCCCGACCCCGGCCAGCGCGCTGATCCACGCGGCGACGATGGTGGCGGCGGGCACGGTCGTGCTCGCGGCGCTGTTCCCGGTGTTCGCCGACAGCCCGGCGGCGCGGTGGTTCCTCGGGGTCGCCGTCTCGGTGACGATGCTGCTCGCGGCGGTCGTGGCGTTCGCGCAGACCGACCTCAAGCGGATGCTCGCCTGGTCGACGGTCAGCCAGGTCGCCGTCATGCTCTCGGCGGTCGCCGCCGCCCCACGCGCGGACGGCGCCGACGCCGGCCTGCTCCACCTGTGGTCGCACGCGCTCTTCAAGTCGCTGCTCTTCCTCGCCATCGGATGGGCCGCACTCGCCGCGGGCGGGACGGCCGCCGTGGCCCTGCGAGGATCCGCCGCGGCGGCACCGGTGCTGCGCACCGGTTTCCTCGTCGGGTTCCTCTCGCTGGCCGGGGTGCCGCTCGTCGTCGTCGGCGGCCTGTCCAAGGAGCACGTCCTCGTGACGGCCTGGGACGGGGCGGTACGGGCCGACGGACCCGGCGTGCTCGTCCTCGTCGCCCTCGTCCTCACCGCCGCCGTGACCGCGGCGTACAGCACCCGCGGCTACCTCGTGCTCACGGCCCACGTACGGCAGCAGCCCACCGCGGCCGGGGTCCCGGCGGTCGTGCACGGCGTGCTGTGGGTGCTCGTCCTGCTCACCGTCTTCGGCAGCCTCGTCGTGCTCACCGGCAGCTTCGCCGTCCACCAGGTCTCCGCGCTGTGGATGCTCCTGTCCGCGCTCGTCATCGGCGTCGGTGTCGCGGTGGCGCTGCGCGGAGGGTTCGACCGCGACCCCGCCCAGGTCCTGGCCCGCCGGTTCGTCCCGGTCGCCGACGCCGGGCTCGGCGTCGACGTCCTGTACCGGCGCCTCGTCGCCACCCCGGTGCTCCGGCTCGCGCGGCTCGTGGCGTTCGTCGACACCGAGGTGGTCGACGGCTACGTCCGAGGGAGCGCGGTCGCCACCCGCGCCGCGGGCTGGGCCGGGGCCCGCCTGCATCGCGCGGAGCGTCCGAGCGCCGCCGTCGGCCTCGTCCTCGCCGGGGTCGTCGTCCTCGGCGCGCTGGGGGTGCTCGCATGGTCATGAGCCTGCTCCTCGCGGTGCCGGGTGCGGTCGGGCTGTGGCTCGTCACCGGCGGCCGCGTCCTGCCTGTCCGACCGGCCCGCTGGGTGGCCGCCGTCACCGCTGCGGTGACGCTGGCACTGGCCGTCGTCGTCGTCGCCCTGGGCTCCTCGGTGGACCGGCCCTGGCTGCCCGAGCTGGGGATGCGGTGGTCCTTCGGCCTCGACGGCATCTCGGTGCCCCTCGTCCTCCTCACCGCGACCATCGGGCTCCTCGTGGCGGCCCACGCGTGGGCCGAGATGCCCACCGGCGGGTCGCCGGCGACGTTCCTCGGCTGTCTGCTCCTCGTGGAGGCCGGCGCGCTCGCGACGTTCACCGCCCGCGACGCCGTCCTGTTCTTCGTCGCCTTCGAGGTCGTCCTCGTCCCGATGTGGCTGCTCGTCGGCCGGTACGGGGACGACCACGACCTGCGGGCCCGCGCCGACGCCGCGCACCGCTTCGTCCTCTACACCGCCATCGGGTCCACGACGATGCTGCTCGGCATCCTCCTGATGGTCGCCCGGGCCGGCACCTCGGACCTGCGGGCGCTCGCAGACGGCGCCGGCAGCGCGCTCGGCGGCGGGGCCCAGCTCGCCGTCGCCGTCCTGCTCGTGCTGGGGCTCGCCGTCAAGGTGCCGGTGTTCCCGTTCCACACCTGGCTCCCGCCGGCCCACACGACGGCACCGACCGCCGGGTCGGTGCTGCTCGCCGCGGTGCTGCTCAAGATGGGGACCTACGGCCTCGTCCGGCTGCCCGTCGCGACCGTCCCGGACGGGTTCGCGCGGCTCGCCCCCGTCCTCGCGGTCGCCGGCACGGTCGGCATCGTCTGGGGCGCCCTGGTGTGTCTCGTCGAGCGGGACCTCAAGCGGCTCATCGCGTACTCGTCGGTGGCCCACATGGGGTTCGTCGTCCTCGCCCTCGCCAGCGGGTCCGAGACCGGGCTCCAGGCCGCGCTGTACGCCAACGTCGCCCACGGGGCCGTGTCGGCGCTGCTCTTCGTCGTCGTCGGCGGGCTGAAACACCGGTGGGGGAGCGTCGACCTCACGATCTCGCGACCCGCGCTGCGCGAGACCTCCCCCCGGCTCGGCTTCGTCCTCCTCCTCGGCCTCGCCGCGAGCCTCGGGCTGCCGGGGCTCGCCGGGTTCTGGGGGGAGTTCCTCGCCGTCTACGCGGCGTGGGACCCCGCGCCCGAGCGGTCGCGGGCCCTGTTCATCGGGTGTGCGGTCGGTGCCGCGGTCGGCGCTGCGCTCGCGGCGGCCTACGCCCTGCGGGTGGCCGGGATCGTCTGGGCGGGGGACCGCCCCGACCCCGAGCTGGCGACCACCCCGGACACCTCGGGCGTCGAGCGGGTGGTCCTCGGAGTCCTCGCCGTGGGGGTCGTCGGCCTCGGCGTGGCCCCGATGGTGCTGCTCGGGACCACCGCCGACGCCGTCGCCCGGATCGGGGGTGGCCCGTGAGCGACCTCGTGACCATCGACTGGATGGTCCTCGCCCCGGCCCTGGCCCCGGCGGCGGGGGTCGTCGCCGTCCTCGTCGGGGACGCCGTCCTGCCGGTCCGGGGCGGTCGTGGGCGGTGGGCGCTGCCGGTGGCCGCCCTCTTCCTGCTCGTCGGGGCGGCGGTGGCCGCTGCCGCCGCGGTGGGGGCGGGGTCCGACCCTCTGCGCACGCTGTGCCTGCCCGCGCCGGGCGGGGCCTGCCTGTGGACGGCCGGGCCACGGACCTCGACGCTCCAGGCCGGCATCCTCCTCGCCGCCGCCGCCGCTCTCGCGCTGCTCCACGACGGTCGACCCCGACCTCGGGACGGTGCCGTCTCGGCGACGTTGCTCCTCGCGGCGACGACCGGCGGGGTGGCCGTCGCCGCGGCCCGGGACCTCGGCTCGTGGCTGGTGGCCCTGGAGCTCGCGACCGTCCCGGTCGTCGCGCTCGTCGCGCTCCGGGGGAGCCGGGCCGCGGCCCACGGGGCCCTGACCCTGCTCGTCACCTCCCTCGTCTCCTTCGCCCTCCTCGTCCTCGGCGCCGCGCTGTGGCTCACGGCCACCGGCGACGCCATGTTCTCGGCCGACAGCGTGGCCCTCGCCTGGGCGGACCCGCAGCGGCGGGCCGTGCTCGTCCTCGCCGTGACGGTGCTCGTCGCCGGGCTGGGCTTCAAGCTCTCGCTCGTGCCGTTCCACGCGTGGACCCCGCAGGCGTACGCGACCACCGACCTCGGCACGGCGGTGTTCCTCGCCGCCGCGTCGAAGCTCGCGGCCGTCGCGGCCCTGCTCGTCCCGGTCGCGGCGATCGTCGGCGCCGGGATCGACGCCCCCGCCATCGTCGCCCTGCTCGGGGTGCCCGCGGTCGCCTCGCTGGGCCTCGGCACCGTCGTGGCGCTGCGCCAGACCGACCCGGTGCGACTGCTCGCGTGGTCGACGATCGCCCAGGCCGGCTGGGTCGTCGTGCCCCTGACGGCCCTGGACGAGACCGGGCTCCGCGCGGCGGCCGCCTACGTGCTCGTCTACGCGGCCGCGACGACGGTCGCCTTCGCCGTCGTGGCCGGCACCGGAGCCCACCGCCTGGAGGACCACCGCGGGCTGCTCCGCCGCGACCCGCTCGCCGGCGGCGCGCTCGGACTGGCACTGCTCGTCCTGGCCGGGCTGCCGCCGGGGGTCGTCGGGCTCGTCGTCAAGATGCTCGCGCTGGCCCCTCCGGTCCGGGCCGGGGTGTGGCCGGTGGCTGCGGCCGGTGTCGTCGCGGTCGTCGTCGGCATCGCCGTCTACCTGCGCTGGTTCGCGGTGCTGTTCGCCAAGCCCGCCGGCCTCGAGCCCGGCTCGGCGGCGCCGGCCGTGCCGCCGGTCCCGCGACGCGCCGCGCAGGTCGTCGTCGTCGCGGGGACCGGCGTGCTGGTCCTCCTCAGCGCCCTCCCGGCGCTCCTCACCGGCCTGCTGGCCTGACCCGCCGTCAGTGGCGGGCGCGTCCGGCGCCGACGAGCATCTCGCACGGGCCGACGAAGCCGCCCGGCCCCTCGAAGGCCTGCAGCGCCTCGGTCACCTCGAGCCACACCTCCGTGCGCTCGGCCTCGTCGAGGCCTCGCATCAGCTGGTGCAGTGCGCCGAAGGACTCCTGCTGGAAGCGCACGCACTCCGCGGCCGTGGCCAGCCGCACCGGTGAGGGCACGGTGCGGACCTCGACGTCCTCGAAGCCGGCAGCGGCCAGCGCGTCGGCGAGCACCCCGGGCCCTCCGAGGGAGAAGGGTCCCGGGAGCCCCGGCCCCGGCGCCGGCAGGCCGGCCCGGGCGCGGATGATGCGGACCGGTACCGAGAAGAACTCGTTCGCCTCGGGCGTCGAGTACACCACCGCGGCGAACCGGCCGCCATCACGCAGGGCGCGGTGGATGCCGCGCACCGCACCCGCCCGGTCGGGGAAGTAGATGAGCCCGACCCGCGACAGGGCCGCGTCGAAGGAACCGGGAGCGAGCGTTCCCGTCGCCTCACCGTCGAGCTCCAGGACGTCGACCTGCTCCAGGCCCTCGCGGGCGGCGTCGTCGGCGCAGCGCCGGAGCAGCTCGGGGGCGATGTCCGTCGCCAGGACCCGGCCCGTGGGGCCGACCCGCCGGGCGGCCCTCAGGCTCTGCTCACCGGCCCCCGCCGCGACGTCGAGGACGCGGCTGCCCGGCGCGAGGCCGGCCAGGTCGAACATCGTCTCGGTGGCGTCGTGGAGCCAGTCCCCGACGAAGGGGCCCCAGCGGTGCCACGCGTCGGCGGCGTCCTGCCACTGCTCCCGCGTGGTGGCCTTGAAGGTCGCCGGGTCGAAGGTCGTCGTCGTCATGGTCCTCGCCTTTCGTCCGCGGGCCGTCGTCGGCCCGTCCGCTCCGATGGTGGGGCCGCCCACCAGAGGGCACTAGTCCGCAACGTGTACTAGCGCACGGACGGTGGCCTCCCTACCGTGGACCGGTGATCGACTACGGCCAGTTCTGTACGGTGGCACGCGGCGCCGAGGTGCTCTGCGACCGCTGGACGCCGTTGGTCCTGCGCGAGCTGCTGTGCGGCAGCACGCACTTCAACGAGATCCGCCGAGGGGTGCCGCGGATGTCCCCCACGTTGCTGGCCAAACGGCTCCGGACCCTCGAGGAGGCCGGGGTGGTGCGGCGGACCGTCGACGGACGGGCGACCTCGTACGAGCTGACCGCCGCCGGCGAGGAGCTGCGCCCGGTGGTCCTCGCCCTGGGCCACTGGGGTGCCCGCTGGATCGGGAGCCGACTGACGCCGAACCAGCTCGACGCCGGCTTCCTCATGTGGGACATCCGCCGCTTCGCCCAGGTGGCCGAGTTCCCGCAGGACCGACGTGTCGTCGTCCAGTTCCAGCTCCCGGACGCGCCGGATCGCGAGCGGGAGTGGTGGCTCGTCGTCGAGGAGGGGGTCGCCGACCTCTGCCGCGACGACCCGGGCCACGACCTCGACGTCGTCGTGCGCTCGAGCCTGCTGGCCCTCACCGAGGTGTGGACCGGTGACCGGACGCCGGACCAGGTCCTGCGCACGGGCGAGGTGAGGCTCGACGGGGCCGCCCGCGACGTACGCCGGGTGTGGGTCTGGCTCGGCACCAGCGGCTTCGCCCCGACCCGGGCGGCGGCGCTGGGCAGGACGGTTCCCGGCTGACCGGGCGGACCTGCACGGAGCGCCGGAACGCGGCGACCACCGACGGCGTTGGACCAGGCATGCACAACCACTTCAACGGCGTGAAGACCGCCGCGCTGTTCGGCGGTCTCTGGGCCCTCCTGCTCCTGCTCGGCTGGTTCCTCGCCGGGTACACCGGCAACAGCGTGTTCATCCTCGTCTTCGCCCTCATCGCCCTCGGCACGAGCGCCTACGGGTACTGGAACTCCGACAAGCTCGCCATCAAGGCGATGCACGCCTACCCGGTCACCGAGGCGCAGGCCCCGGCGATGTACCGGATCGTGCGCGAGCTCTCGACGCGGGCCGGCAAGCCGATGCCGCGCCTCTACATGTCACCGACCCAGGCCCCGAACGCCTTCGCGACCGGCCGCAACCCCGAGAACGCGGCGGTCTGCTGCACCGAGGGCATCCTCGCCCTGCTCGACGAGCGCGAGCTGCGCGGGGTGCTCGGGCACGAGCTCATGCACGTCTACAACCGCGACATCCTCACCGGGTCGGTCGCGGCCGCGATCGCCGGTGTCATCTCCACCGTCGGGCAGTTCCTGTCGTTCGGGATGTTCTTCGGCGGCGGCCGGGACGACGACCGCAACCCGATGGCCGGCCTCGCGCTCGCCCTGCTCGCCCCCATCGCGGCGATGTTCGTCCAGATGGCCATCTCGCGCACCCGCGAGTACGACGCCGACGAGGACGGGGCGGCGCTGACCGGCGACCCGCTCGCCCTCGCGAGCGCGCTGCGCAAGCTCGAGCTGGGCGTGGCCCGCTCCCCGCTCGCCCCCACCCGCCAGGTCGTCAACGCGAGCCACATGATGATCGCCAACCCCTTCCGGGCCCAGGACATCTCCCGGCTCATGTCCACCCACCCGCCGATGGCCGAGCGGATCGCCCGCCTCGAGCAGATGGGCTACGGGCACCGCATCAACCCCTGAGCATGGCCGTCACGCGCGGTGCCGCGGACGGGCGAGGGGCTAGCCTCGACGCGTGAAGGTAGTCGGGTACGACCGCTATGGCGGCCCGGACGTGCTCCGCGTCCTCGACGTCCCGGTCCCGGTCCCCGGTGGTCGCGAGGTGCTGGTCGCGGTCGCCGCGACGTCGGTCAACCTCTCGGACTGGGAGTGCCTCACCGGCAGCCCCGCGTACGCGCGGATCGGCGGGCTGCGACGCCCCGCGCGACGGGTGCTCGGGTCCGACATCGCCGGGCGGGTCGTGGCCGTCGGCGACGAGGTCACCGCGTTCCGTCCCGGGGACGAGGTCTACGGCGACAACCTGGCGCTCAAGGGCGGCTTCGCCGAGTACTGCGTCGCACCGGAGGCCGCCCTGGCGCCCAAGCCGGAGGGACTGACCTTCGTCGACGCGTCGACGATCCCGCAGTCCGGCGTCATCGCCCTCCAGGGGACCGCCGGGGCCGGGCCCGGGCAGCGGGTGTGCATCAACGGGGCGGGCGGTGGGTCCGGGGCGTTCGCCATCCAGCTGGCCGCGCGGGCCGGGGCGCACGTCACAGCGGTCGACAACGCCGGCAAGCTCGACTTCATGCGGGGGCTCGGGGCCGACGAGGTCCTGGACCACACCCGTGCCGACTTCACCCGCAGCGGGCCGTACGACCTCGTGCTCGACCTCGTGGCGCACCGGTCGGTGGCCTCCTACCGGCGTGCTCTGGCCCCGGGTGGGACCTACCGCTGCGTCGGCGGCACGGCCCGGACGCTGCTGCGGGTCGCGACCGCCGGGGTCGTCGTCGGCCGCCTCACGGGCCGCCACCTCGGGGTGCTCGCGGTCCGCGAGGGGCCCGAGCACTTCACCCCGATGGCCGAGCGCTGCCTCGCCGGTGAGGTCTCGGTCCACGTCGACCGGACGGTCGGTCTCGAGGAGGTGCCGGAGGCGCTGGCCCACGTCGGCGCCGGCCGCGCCCTCGGCAAGGTGGTCGTGGAGGTCGGATGAGACCTCAGGGCGCCGGGAGCCCGGCCGCGGAGTCGTCGTAGTACTGCCGGTTGCGCAGCCCGGCGGCGGCGGCCTCGTCGAGGCACACGACGGTGTCGGCGTGCCACTGCAGCACGGAGGCCGGCACGGAGGCGCTGAGCGGCCCCTCGAGGGCCGCGGCGACGGCGTCCGCCTTCCCGTCGCCGGTCGCGACGAGGACCAGGCGGCGGGCCTGGAGGATCGTGCCCAGCCCCTGGGTGAGGCAGTGCGTGGGGACGTCGCCGACGTCGGGGAAGAACCGGGCGTTGTCGCGCCGGGTCCGCTCGGACAGCCGCTTGACCCGGGTCCGTGACGTGAGCGCCGAGCCCGGCTCGTTGAACCCGAGGTGGCCGTTGGCGCCGATCCCGAGGATCTGGACGTCGACGCCGCCGAGGTCGGCGATCCGGGCCTCGTACGCGGCGGCGGCGACCTCCAGGGACTCCTCGTCGGTGGCCGACCCGTCGGGCACGGCGAGCCGGTCCGGGGTCAGGCCGATGACGGCGCAGACCTCGCGCAGCAGCACCTGGCGGTAGCCCTCGGGGTGTCCCGCCGGGAGGCCGACGTACTCGTCGAGCGCGACCCCGTGGGTCCTCGAGAAGTCCGCCCGGCCCGCGTCGACGGCCCGCGCCAGCTCGCGGTAGAGCCCGAGGGGTGAGGACCCGGTGGCGAGGCCGAGCACCGGGTCGCGGCCCGCGGCGCGGGCCAGCCCGGCGAGCACGGCGCGCGCCGCGTCGGCGGCGGACGTCTCGGGGGTCGGGGCGACGATGACCTGCATCAGGGCACCGGGGGGAGCGAGGGCGGCACGGGCATCGCGGTCACGGCCCCACTGTAGGGATCGAGCACCGGGACCTCGATCGGAGGTGACCGTCTGGTTGGCTGTCGCCATGCCGTCCCTGACCCGCGACGAGGCCGTCGCCCGCGCTGCCCTGCTCACCGTCGACGCCATGGAGGTCGACCTCGACCTCGACCAGGGGGACGAGACCTTCGGCTCGCGCACGGTCGTGCGCTTCTCGTGCCGCACACCGGGGCTCGCCAGCTTCGCCGACGTCGCACCCCGAACCCTGCACGCGGCGGTCCTCAACGGCCGCCCCCTGGACCCGGCGACGCTCGCCGACGGCCGCCTGCCGCTGCCGGGCCTCGAGGCGCACAACGTCCTCGAGGTGGACGCGACCATGGCCTACGGGCACGACGGCCAGGGGCTGCACCGGGCCACCGACCCCGCCGACGACGAGGACTACGTCTACGGACACCTCTTCCTCGACGCCGCGCCCCAGGTCTTCGCGTGCCTGGACCAGCCCGACCTCAAGGCGCCCTACACGGTGCGGGTCCGCGCGCCGCGGCACTGGAGCGTCATCGGCAACGGGGCCGCCCGCGAGGTGGAGCCGGGCCGGTGGGAGCTCGCCCCGACCCAGCCGCTCGCGACGTACTTCGTCACCGTCTGTGCCGGCCCGTGGGCGACGGTCACCGCCGAGCACGACGGCATCCCGCTCGGGCTGCACGCCCGGCGCTCGCTCGAGGGCCCGCTCCGCGAGCAGGCCGAGCGGATGTTCGCGACGACCCGCACCTGCTTCGACCACTACCACCGGCTCTTCGGGATCCGCTACCCCTTCGGGGAGTACCACCAGGTGTTCGTGCCGGAGTTCAACGCGGGGGCGATGGAGAACCCCGGCTGCGTGACGCTGCGCGACCAGTACGTCTTCCGGGGCGCGGCGACCCCCGACCAGCTGCTCGAGCGGGACAACACGATCGCCCACGAGATGGCGCACATGTGGTTCGGCGACCTCGTGACGATGCGGTGGTGGGACGACCTGTGGCTCAACGAGTCCTTCGCCGAGTACATGGCGTACCGGGCCTGCGCCGAGGCCCTCGGGGCGCCCGAGACGTGGGTGGACTTCGGCATCGTCCGCAAGATGTGGGGGTACGCGGCCGAGCGTTCGCCGAGCACCCATCCGGTCGCCGGGTCGCCCGCCCCGGACGCGCTGTCGGCCCTCCAGAACTTCGACGGCATCTCGTACGCCAAGGGTGCGGCGGTGCTGCGCCAGCTCATCGCCCACATCGGGGACGAGGCGTTCGTCGCGGGTGTCGGCGACCACCTCCGCGCGCATGCCTTCGGCAACGGCGACCTCGCGGAGTTCCTCGACGCGATGTCCCGCGCCGCGGGCCGGCCCCTCGAGGACTGGGCGCAGGCGTGGTTGCGGACCGCCGGGGCGGACCGGCTCACCCTCGGCCGCGACGGCGTCCTCACCCGCACCGTGCCGGCCGAGCGCCCGGCGGACCGCCCGCACACCCTCGATGTGGCCGCCTTCGACGCCGGCGGCGAGGTGCTGCGCCGCACCGTGGTGCTGGAGGCCGGCAGCGCCGAGGTGCCCGAGGCGGCCGACCTGGGCGCCGAGACCCTCCTCGTGCCC
Organism: uncultured Actinomycetota bacterium; assembly: GCA_963815545.1. Lineage (GTDB taxonomy): Bacteria > Actinomycetota > Actinomycetes > Actinomycetales > Dermatophilaceae > Phycicoccus. The sequence continues at coordinate 49,612 of CAWFGY010000011.1, read as the reverse complement.
AACGCCGGTGACCTCACGTGGGCCGAGGTGGTCCTCGACGAGCAGACCCGGTCACTTCTGGCCTCCCACCTCGCCGCGGTCCCCGACCCCGTCGCGCGCTCGGTCATCTGGACGGCCCTGCTCGGGGGGATGCACCGGGGTGACGTCGACCCCCGGCTCGTCCTCGACGTCGTCGACGGTGCCTGGCCGCACGAGGACGACCCCCGGCTGCTGTCGCGGGTCGCCGTCGTCGTCACGTCCTCGCTCGTCCCGCTGTTCCTGCCGCCGGAGGACAGCGACGATGCCCTCCGGCGGCTGGCATCGGCCGCCGACACCCTCGGGCGACGCGCGGAGTCGGTGCCAGGACCGGCCGGGGAGGCGCTCGCCGTCGTCGCCGCCCGGGTCTGGGCACGGTCGGGCTCCGACGTCGACCGCCTGAACGCGTGGGTGGCCGGGACCGGGCTGCCGGCCGCGCTCAGCGGCGACGACGACTTCCGCTGGCTGGTGCTGCGCCGGCTCGCCGCGCTCGACGCGCTGACCGACGCCGGGCTCGCCGACGCCGAGGCCGCGGACCCGTCGCTGGCAGGCCGGCTCGCCGCGATGGGTGTGCGGGCCGGCCGCCCCGGGGCCGACGCGAAGGCGTGGGCGTGGGAGCGGCTGCGCGACGACGCGGACCTGTCGAACTACGGGGCGCTCGAGCTGGCCCGGGCCTTCTGGACCGCGGCCGACCCCGCGGTCCTGCGGCCCTACGTCGGTGAGGTCGGTGCTCTCCTGGCCCACCTCGGGTCCCGGATGGGCGAGGACGCCCTGTCGCGGGTGGCGGCCGGGCTGCACCCGAAGAGCCTCGTCGAGGAGGCGACCCTGGAGGCGTCGACGACGATGCTCGCCCGCGACGACCTGTCGCCCGGGGTGCACCGGGCCCTGCTCGACGAGGACCACGTCCTGCGCGAGGCCCTGCGGAGCCGAGCGCGCTTCGCCTGACCGACGGCTCAGAGGGCGCGGACCCGGTTGTTCCGGGCGTTGTGCTCGAGCTCGACCAGGCCCAGGGCTTCGAGCAGTGGGGGCAGGTACATCCCGACCCTGCCCCGATACCCCTTTCGCTGGCCGTACCAGCCACCGACCGGGTTCGCTGCGGACCGGCCCCAGGACTCGACGGTTCCCTCCGCCGGCTGCTTCTGCTCGTCGGCGGCGCCGAGCGGGACCCAGTCGCCGGCGTCCCGCAGCATCGCGTGCAGGTCATCGACGACGCGGGCCAGGTAGGTGAGCCGGGTCGAGCCCACCTGGCACACGAGGAGGGGCGGGTCGAGCGAGTCGTCGCGGTACATCCGGTACTCCGACGAGCCGGGTGGAGTCGTCAGCACCCAGGGATCCTCGGCGGTTCCGCGGCCGGTGGTGCTCATGGTGCCTCCTCGGGCGAGCCGTGCGCGTCGCGACGGCTCCCTCATCCTGCCCGAAGGACTAGCCGGCCCAGAACCCCCGGTCGCCGAAGAGGTCACGGTAGGACCCGAGGGTGGCCTGCCCGCCGGTGCGGTCGCCGAGGTAGGACCCCACGACGGCCGCCCCGAGGTCGCCGAGCTCGGGGGCCACCACCCGGCCCCCGGCCCGCCGGGCCATCGAGTCGACGAAGCGCGCGAGACCGGGGTCCTCGCCGAGCCGGAAGAACGTCACCTGCGCTCCGAGCCGGGCCGACGCGTCGAGCTCGCGGACCGCGAGGGCCAGGGTGCGCGGGTGCGGCGGGTAGTCGAAGAAGACGCTGCCCCCGGGCTCCAGGTGCGAGGTCGGCTCACCGTCGGTGACGACGAGCAGCACCGGCTGGGCGTTCGGGTACCGACGGAAGTGCCGGTTGGCGAGAAGCAGGGCGTGGTGGAGGTTCGTGCCCTTGTCCCACTCGGCGTCGAGCGCGGTGAGGGTCTCGATGTCCATCCGGCGCGCGTGCCGGGCGAACGCGACGAGCTCGAGGTGGTCGCCACGGAACCGCGTCGAGATCAGCTGGTGCAGCGCGAGTGCGGTGCGCTTCATCGGCACCCAGCGGCCGTCCATCGCCATCGAGAACGAGGTGTCGACGAGCAGCGCCACGGCCGCCTGGGTTCGCGCCTCGGTCTCGGTGACCTCGACGTCGCGGATGTCGAGCCGCACCCCGTGGCGCGGGTCCGTGCCGTCGGCGGCCGTGCGGGTGATGGCGTTCGTCATCGTCCGTGTCGTGTCCCACGGCTCGGTGTCGCCGAACTCCCAGGCCCGGGTCGCGCCGCTCTGCTCGCCGGCGGTCCCGGCCTGCCGGACGTCGCGTTGGCCGCCCCGGGCCGACAGGCGGCCTGCGACGTCGCGGAGGAGCGACCTGCCGAGCTCGCGCATCGCCTTGGGGGACAGGCGGAGCGTGCCGTCGGCCGCCCGGGTCAGCATCCCGCTGTCGCGCAGCGCCTTCTCGAGGTCGGCGAGCGCCCGGGCCTCGACCGTCGCCTCGCCGCCGAGCTGCCGGGTGAGGGCGTCGAGGTCCACGTCGTCCATCCGGGCACCCGGATGGGACTGGGCGAGCTGGTCGGCGAGCGCGTCGAGGTCGGCGAGGTCCTGGAGGACACCGGTCCCGTCCCCGAGGCCGAGGCCCTGGTCGCCCTCGAAGCCCTCCGAGCCGTCCCAGTCCTCGCCCGGGCGCAGCCCCTGGAGCAGGTCGTCGAGGCGGGACAGCTGCTCCATGAGGCTCGGCGACCCGAAGGCCTGCTGCGAGAGCTGCATCAGCTCCTGACGCTGCTCCGGCGTCATCGACCGGAGCATCCGCTGGGCGGCCGCGGCGCGGGAGGCGAGGGCGTCGATGAGCTCCTCGACCGTCTCCGGCCGCTCGGGGAAGAAGTCGCCGTGCCGGTCCATGAAGCGCTCGAACTGCGCGGCGGTGTCGTCGCCGCGCGCATGGGCGGCCAGCAGGTCCCCGAGGTCGCGGAGCATCTCCTCGACGGCGGCGCGGTCCTCCGCGGTGGCGCTCTCGAGGGCCTGCTTCATCCCGGCGAAGCGCTGGTCGAGCAGCTCTCGCCCGAGGAGGTCCTTGATCTGCTCGTAGTTCTCGCGGCCCTCGCTGCTGCGCCAGGCGTAGTCGGCCAGCTCGGTGACCGCGGCGGCCGGGGTGGGCGGCAGGTTGTCGATGCGCACCTCGGCGAAGCGGGCGTCGTCGTCCAGGTCGCGGGCCAGCTGCTTGCGCTCGGCGAGGACGGCGTCCTCGAGCAGGCGCCGCACCTCCTCGAGCGTGCCGTCCAGCGAGTGCTCCCGCAGCAGCTCCCGGCGCCGCTCGGCCACCCGGCGGGCGAGCTCGTCGAGCCCGGTACGGTCCCGGGTGCCCTGGCGGAGCAGCTCGCGCATCGCCCGCTCGGGGGAGTACCCCGCCATGACGTCCTCGCCGATGGCGTCGAGCGCCTCGCGCAGGTCGACCGGTGGGGCCAGTGGGTCGGGGCCGCCCGTGTAGCGCGCGTACGACGACCGGCGGGACCGCCGGCGGTGGCGCGGGGCCTCGCTCACCCGTACACCGTCTGGCCGTCGGCGCTGTCCTTGCTGATCCGGCGCGCGAGGTAGAGCCCCTCCAGGGCCAGCTCGACCGCGCCGGCTCGCTCGCCCTCGTTCGAGGCGCCGAGTCGGTCGGCGATCTCGTCGTAGAGGGCGGACTCGCCGAGGACCGGGAGCGAGTCCAGGAACGCGCGGGCCCCGACCTGCTCGCCGGTCGTCACCAGGGCACCCTCCTCGATGGCCTCGACGAGCAGCGCCAGGTCGAGGCCGCCGAGGTGCCGCCGGCACGTCTCGGCCGTGGCGGTGCGCAACAGGTGGCCGAGGATCTCGCGCTCGCGGCCCTCCTCGCCCGTCTCGAGCTCGACCTTGCCGCGCAGCACGTCCAGGGCTGCCTCGAGGTCGACGACCCGGGCCACCGCGACGGCCTCGCCCTGGGTCGTCGCCCGGTGCAGCGCGGCGGCGGCCACCGTCTCGGCGGCGGCGATGGCGAAGCGCGCCGACACCCCGGAGCGCTGGTCGACCGAGCCGGACCCGCGCAGGCCGCGGGTGAAGCGGGCGACGACCTCGACGAGGGCGTCCGGCACGGTCGCGACGAGACGGGCCTCCTGCCGGATGACCGCCACCTCGTCGTCGAGCTCGCGCGGGTAGTGGGTGCGGATCTCGGCGCCGAAGCGGTCCTTGAGCGGGGTGATGATCCGGCCCCGGTTGGTGTAGTCCTCGGGGTTGGCGGACGCCACGACGAGCACGTCGAGGGGGAGGCGCAGGACGTACCCGCGGATCTGGATGTCGCGCTCCTCCATGACGTTGAGCATCGCGACCTGGATCCGCTCGGCGAGGTCGGGCAGCTCGTTGATCGCGACGACCCCGCGGTGGCTGCGGGGGATGAGGCCGAAGTGGATGGTCTCGGGGTCCCCGAGCCGGCGGCCCTCGGCGACCCGCATCGGGTCGACGTCGCCGATGAGGTCGGCGACGCTGGTGTCGGGGGTCGCGAGCTTCTCGCTGTACCGCTCGTCGCGGTGCCGCCACGCGACGGGCAGGGCGTCGCCCAGCTCGGCGGCGCGGCGTCGGGACTCGGTGGTGATCGGCTCGTCCGGGTGCTCACCGAGCTCGGACCCGTCGATGACCGGCGTCCACTCGTCGAGCAGGCCGACGAGGCTGCGCAGCAGCCGGGTCTTGCCCTGCCCGCGCTCGCCGAGCAGGACGATGTCGTGGCCGGCGAGCAGGGCCCGCTCGAGCTGGGGAAGGACGCTCTGCCCGAAGCCGTGCAGCCCCGGCCAGGGGTCGCGTCCGTCCCGCAGGGCCGCCAGCAGGTTGTCGCGGATCTCGGCGCGCACCGACCGGGCCTCGTGGCCGGCCGCCCGGAGCTCGCCGGCGGTCGAGATGGCCGGGGGTGCGGTGCGCGGGGTGCTGCCCGCGGGGACCGTGAGGTCGCTCATCTCCTCACGCTACGTCAGGTCCGGGGGCCGAGGTAGCCCCCTGGGCCACCCTCGACAGGAGGCTGACCTGCCCGCCCCTTCTGCCGAGATGCGCGGGTCCTGGCGCGGTGGCGCCAGGACCCGCGCAGATCGCCGGGACCCCCGGTCAGCGGTAGTTCGTGTAGGTGAGCGCGACGTCGAGGTCCTGCTCCTTGAGCAGCCGCTGCACGGCCTGGAGGTCGTCGCGGGACTTGCTCGTCACACGCACCTCGTCACCCTGGATCTGGGTCTTGACGTTCTTGGGCCCCTCGTCCCGGATGATCTTCGTGATCTTCTTCGCGTTCTCGGAGGAGATGCCCTCCTTGAGCGGAACGTCGAGCTTGTACTCCTTGCCGGACAGGCGCGGGCCGGCCTCGGGGACGTCGAGGTGCTTGAGCGACACTCCGCGCTTGACGAGCCAGGTCTGGACGACGTCGAGGACGGCCTTGCAGCGCTCCTCGGTGCTGGCCTCCATCTTGATGACCTCGCCGGCGAGCTCGACGCGGGCGCCGACGCCCTTGAAGTCGTAGCGGTTGGCGAGCTCCTTGGCCGCGGTGTTGACGGCGTTGGCGACCTCCTGCTTGTCGTACGTGCTCGCGATGTCGAAGCTGCTGTCGGCCACGGGTCCTCCTCGATTCGGCGGGTCGGATGCGGCTTGCTATCCTTCCATGCGCACCAGGCAGGTTGCCCGAGCGGCCAATGGGAGCGGACTGTAAATCCGTCGCGAAAGCTTCGAAGGTTCGAATCCTTCACCTGCCACCGATGCACGAGAGCCCCCCGGACCGGCGGACACGCCGACCGGGGGGCTCTCTCGTCCCCGCGCGCGCCGGGGCGCCGACCCCGAGGCGCGCCCTAGCATCAGGGCCCATGAGCGAGACGACGTCGCACCCGACCCCCGCCGCGGTGCTCGACCCCGGTCAGCGCCTCGACCGCAGGCGCACCATCGCGGTCGTCGGCGTGCTGCTCGGCGTCGCCCTCCTCGGGTTCGTCCTGTGGCGGGGCAGCACCTTCGTGCTCTACCTCGTCCTGAGCTGGTTCGTGGCGCTCGCGATGGAGCCGGCCGTGGGCCGGCTGGCGCGGTGGATGCCGCGGGTCGCGGCGACGGCGACGGTCATGGTCTCGCTGGTCCTCGCCGTCACCGCGTTCCTCTGGGCCTTCGGCAGCCTCCTCGTCGACCAGCTGGCGGCGCTGGTGACAGCGGCCCCGGACATCGCCGCAGACGTCCTCGACCGGGTCAACAGCACGACCGGCTCGTCGTACACCGTCGACAACCTGCTCGACCAGGCCGGGCTGTCGCCGGCGGACCTCACCGGGTACGCCCAGAACGTCGCGTTCGGCGTGCTGGGCCTGGTCACGGCCGTCCTGGGGGCCGCGTTCGGCCTGTTCGTCGTCGCCTTCTTCGTCTTCTACGTGTCCGTGGGGATGCCCACGCTGCGCGGCTGGCTGGCCTCGCGGATGCACCCGCGCGTCCAGGTGCCCTTCCTCACCGCGTGGGACCTCACGAAGGTCAAGGTCGGCGGCTACATCGCGGCCAGGGTGGTCCTCGCGACGATCAACGGGTTCGCGAGCGGCATCGCCTTCTTCCTCCTCGACCTCCCGTACTGGCTGCCGCTGGCGCTGTGGACCGGGCTCGTCGCCCAGTTCATCCCCAACGTCGGCACGTACATCTCGATCGCCCTGCCGGTGCTCGTCGGGCTCACCTCGGGGGACCCGCTGCTCGGGGTGTGGGTGCTCGCCTGGGGCATCGCCTACCAGCAGGTCGAGAACATCACCATCGAGCCGCGCATCTCGGCGCGCGCCGTCGACGTGCACCCGGCGTTCTCGTTCGGCTCGGCGCTGCTCGGGGCGCAGCTGTTCGGGCTCCCGGGCGCCCTCATGGGCGTCCCGTTCGCGGCGTCGACGATGGCGATGTTCGAGATCTACCAGCGGCGCCACGACGTGACCGCCGAGACCGAGGCCCGGGTCGCCGCGCTCGTGGCACCCCGGGTCGACGGGGAGCCCGACGCCGACGACACCGACCGCGCGGAGGGCGACGAGGTGCCCTGACGACCGGGCCGGACCCGCCACCGGCGTCGCATTACTCGCGCGTCACCTGAGTTCGGTGGCAGGCTCGGGCCATGTTCTCGCGGATCGCCGTCGTCAACCGGGGAGAGGCCGCGATGCGGCTCGTGCACGCCGTGCGCGACCTCAACGCCCAACGCGCACCGGGGGAGGCGCGCACCGAGGTCGTCGCCCTGCACACCGAGGCGGAACGCAACGCCATGTTCGTGCGCGAGTCCGATCACGCCTACGACCTGGGGCCGGCCTCCGAACGGCCGTACCTCGACCACGCGAAGCTCGAGCGGGCGCTGCGCGATACCGGCGCCGACGCGGTCTGGGTCGGCTGGGGCTTCGTCGCCGAGGACCCGGCCTTCGCGCAGCTGTGCCGTGACATCGGGGTCACCTTCATCGGCCCCAGCCCCGAGGCGATGCGCAAGCTCGGCGACAAGATCGGCTCCAAGCTCATCGCCGAGGAGGTCGGGGTCCCCGTCGCGCCGTGGAGCCGGGGCGGGGTCGACACTCTCGAGGAGGCCAAGGCCGCCGCCGCGCGCATCGGGTACCCGCTGATGCTCAAGGCCACCGCCGGTGGCGGCGGGCGCGGCATCCGCAAGGTCACCTCGGACGCAGACCTCGACGACGCCTACCAGCGCACCCGCGAGGAGGCCGAGCGGGCCTTCGGGTCCGGCATCGTCTTCCTCGAGAAGCTCGTCACCGGCGCGCGCCACGTCGAGGTGCAGGTCATCGCGGACGGGCAGGGCACGGCGTGGGCGATCGGGGTGCGCGACTGCTCGGTGCAGCGCCGCAACCAGAAGGTCATCGAGGAGTCGGCCTCGCCGGTGCTCGACGCCGCCCAGGCGGCCGAGGTCAAGGCCTCCGCCGAGCGGCTCGCCGTGGCCGTGGGCTACGCGGGCGCGGGCACCGTCGAGTTCCTCTACCACCCGGGTGACCGGCTCTTCGCCTTCCTCGAGGTCAACACCCGCCTCCAGGTGGAACACCCCATCACCGAGGTCGTGACCCGCACCGATCTCGTCCGGCTCCAGATCCACGTGGCCGCCGGCGGCCGCCTCGAGGGCGAGCGTCCCGAGGAGCTCGGGCACGCCGTCGAGGCGCGGCTCAACGCCGAGGACCCGGACCGGGACTTCGCCCCGGCCCCGGGGCGGATCGCCCACCTGGAGCTGCCCGCAGGACCCGGCATCCGGGTCGACACCGGGGTGGCCGAGGGCGACACGATCCCCGCCGACTTCGACTCGATGATCGCCAAGATCATCGCGTCCGGACGCGACCGCGAGGAGGCGCTCGCCCGCCTGCGCCGCGCGATGCGCGAGACGACGGTGGTCATCGAGGGCGGGGCGACCAACAAGTCCTTCATCCTCGAGCTGCTCGACCAGCCCGAGGTCATCGACGGCTCCGCCGACACCGGCTGGATCGACCGGGTCCGCGGCGAGGGCCGGCTCGTCGCCACCGAGCACTCCGGGGTCGCCCTCGTCGCGGCCGGGATCGAGTCCTACCTCGACGCCGAGGCCATCGAGCGGACCCGCCTGCTCGAGACGGCCCGTGGCGGCCGCCCCCAGGTCCAGCACGTCGTCGGCCGGGCGGTCGACCTCAAGCTGCGCGGGACGGCCTACAAGGTCACCGTCCTGCGCACCGGGCCGTCGCGCTTCCGGGTCTCGGTCGCCGACCCGACGGGCGCCGCGCACACCGTCGAGGCCGACCTCGAGCGGATGGGCGGGTACGCCAGCCGGCTGCGCGTGGGAGAGCGCAACCACCGCCTGGTCACCGCCGCCCATGGACCCACCCAGCTCGTCGAGGTCGACGGGGTCACCCACCGGGTCAGCCGCGACGAGGGTGGCGTGCTGCGGTCACCCGCACCAGCACTCGTCGTCGCGACGCCGGTCCCGGTGGGCCAGGAGGTCGCGGCCGGCGCCCCGGTCCTGGTCCTGGAGTCGATGAAGATGGAGACGGTGCTGCCCGCTCCGTTCTCCGGCCGGGTCAAGGAGCTCCTCGTCGCGACGGGCAGCCAGGTCGAGACCGGCGCTGCGCTCGTGCGCCTCGAGCCGACCGGCGACGCGACCGAGGTGGCCGAGGACGCAGGCGACGGGGTCGACCTCGACCTGCCGGACGTCGCCGTCGACGGCGACCCCGCGCAGCGGGCGGCCCGGGGGCGGGCCGAGCTGTCGGCGATGATCCTCGGCTACGACCTCGACCCTGCCGACGAGGGCAGGGCGCTCGCGGACTACCTCGCGGCGCGGGACGCGCTCGTGAACAGCGGGCTCGACGCCGTGCACGACGAGATCGGACTCCTCACGGTCTTCGCCGACCTCGCCGAGCTCGCGCGCAACCGGCCGGTCGAGGAGGAGGCGCACGTCGAGCTGCGCGTGCACAGCCCGCGCGAGCACTTCCGCACCTACCTCCAGACCCTCGACACCGAGCGCGGGGGCCTGCCCGCCGACTTCGTGGCCCGGCTCGAGCGGGTGCTCGTGCACCACGGGGTCACCGCGTTCGACCGCACCCCCGCCCTCGAGGGCGCGGTGTTCCGGGTGTTCCTCTCCCAGCAGCGCTCCACCCCCGAGGTCGCGATGGCCACCTCGATCCTGCAGCGCTGGCTCGCCGAGCCGGCACCCCGGCCGCCGGCCGACGCCGAGGCCCGCGACCTCCTCGACCGCCTCGTCGTCGCGACCCAGCTGCGCTTCCCGATCGTCGGCGACCTCGCGCGCAGCGTCCGGTTCCGCTGGTTCGACCAGCCGCTCGTCGACGCCGACCGTGCGGCCGTGCTGGGCTCGGTCGGCACCGAGCTCGACGAGATCGACGCGCTGCCGCCCGGTGCGGCCCGCACGGCCCGGGTCGACGCCCTCGCCGCGATCCCGGAGCGGATCGTGCGCTTCCTCGGTGAGCGGCTCCGCCGCGGCGTCGCCGAGCGGGAGCCGATGCTCGAGGTCCTCGTCAAGCGGCACTACCGCGGCTACCACCTCGAGGGGCTGCGCGAGCAGGCCGTCGAGGGGCGGGCCGTCGCCACCGCCGACTACCGTCTCGATGCCCGCGAGACGCATCTCGTCAGCACGATCGGCACGGTCGAGGAGCTGACGCCGGACGGTCCGCTCGCCGGGCTCCTGGCCCGCGCCGTCGCGGCCCGGCCCGAGGGCCACGACGCCGTCGTCGACCTCTACGTGCACCACCCCGACCTGCCCACCGACCCGGAGGTGGCGTCGGCGCAGCTGCAGGACCGGCTCGGGGCGATGGCGTTCACGCACGAGTGCCGCCGGGTGGCCGTCGGGGTCGTGCCCGGCGAAGGCCGGGAGGTCGGGTACTTCACGTTCCGCGCCCAGGGCGACGGCACGCTCGTCGAGGACACCCCCGTGCGCGGGGTGCACCCGATGGTGGGGCGCCGGCTCAACCTGTGGCGCCTGCGCGACTTCGAGCTGACCCGGCTCGAGGCTCCCGACGACGTGCTCCTCCTCCACGCGGTCGCCCGCGGGAACCCGCAGGACCAGCGGCTCGTCGCCCTCGCCCAGGTGCGCCAGCTCGTCGTCGTGCGCGACGACGAGGGCCGGGTCACGGCCCTGCCGCACGTCGAGCGGGCCCTGGCGAACTGTCTCGAAGCGGTCCGCCGCGCGCGGGCCTCCATCGGCGGCGGCGCCCGTCTCGACATGAACCACGTGTGGCTGCACATCTGGCCGCCGATCGAGGCCGACCTCGACCAGCTGACGGCGCTCCAGGGCAAGGTCGCGCCGATCACGGCCGGGGCCGGGATCGAGGAGGTGCGGATCGAGGGCTCGATCGCCGGCGACCACGGCCACACCGTCCCGATCTGTGCCCGGTTCACCTACCAGCCCGGCTCCGGGGTCACCTTCACCGTCGAGCAGCCGCCGACCCAGCGGTTGCGCCCCCTGGACGCCTACGCCGAGAAGGTCGTCCGCGCCCGGCGCCGCGGCCTCGTCTACCCCTACGAGCTCGTCTCGATGATCTCCGGTGGCGGCGGGGAGGCCGTCGAGTACGACCTCGACGGGTCCGGCCGGCTCGCCCCCGTCGACCGGCCGTACGGCGAGAACACCGCCGGGATGATCTGCGGTGTCGTCACGACACCGACGCCCCTGCACCCCGAGGGCGTCACCCGGGTGCTGCTCTGTGGGGACCCCCTGCGCGCGCTCGGCGCGGTCGCCGAGCCCGAGTGCCGGCGGGTCATCGCCGCTCTCGACCTCGCGCAGGAGCGAGGCCTGCCGGTCGAGTGGTTCGCGCTGTCGGCGGGCGCCCGGATCTCGATGGACTCGGGCACCGAGAACATGGACTGGGTCGCCAAGGCCCTGAAGCGGATCGTGGAGTTCACCCAGGACGGCGGCGAGATCAACGTCGTCGTCGCGGGGATCAACGTCGGTGCCCAGCCGTACTGGAACGCCGAGGCGACGATGCTCATGCACACCAAGGGCATCCTCGTCATGACCCCGGACTCGGCGATGGTCCTCACCGGCAAGCAGTCCCTGGACTTCTCCGGTGGCGTCTCGGCCGAGGACAACTTCGGGATCGGCGGCTACGACCGGGTGATGGGGCCGAACGGCCAGGCGCAGTACTGGGCCAAGGACCTCGTCGACGCGTACGGCGTCCTCCTCGCGCACTACGAGTCGACCTGGGTGGCCCCCGGCGAGGCCGGACCGCGCCGGGCGCCGACGGCCGACCCCGCCGACCGCGATGTCACGACGTACCCGCATCGGCTCGACGGCAGCGACTTCACGACCGTCGGCGACATCTTCTCGGTGGCGACCAACCCCGACCGCAAGAAGGCCTTCGACATCCGCACGGTGATGCGGGCGGTCGCCGACCAGGACCATGCCACCCTCGAGCGCTGGGCGGGCATGGCCGACGCCGAGACCGCTGTCGTGCTCGACGCGCGGATCGGCGGCATCCCCGTCGCGCTGCTCGGCATCGAGTCCAAGACCATCCCGCGGCGCGGGTTCCCGCCCACCGACGGCCCGGACGTCTACACCGCGGGGACGCTCTTCCCGCGGTCCTCGAAGAAGGCCGCCCGCGCCATCAACGCGGCCAGCGGCAACCGCCCGCTCGTCGTCCTCGCGAACCTCTCGGGCTTCGACGGGTCGCCGGACTCGATGCGCAGCCTCCAGCTGGAGTACGGCGCCGAGATCGGCCGGGCCATCGTCAACTTCGAGGGCCCGATCGTCTTCGTCGTCGTCTCCCGCTACCACGGCGGCGCGTTCGTCGTCTTCTCCAAGGCGCTGAACGAGCGGATGACGGTGCTGGCGGTCGAGGGGTCCTACGCGTCGGTCATCGGCGGGGCCCCGGCGGCGGCGGTCGTCTTCGCCCGTGACGTCGACGCCCGCACCGCGGCCGACCCCCGGGTCGCCGACCTCGAGGCCGGGCTGCGGGAGGCCGACCCGTCCCAGCGGCCGGTGCTCGCCACCGAGCTGGCGGCGGAGCGTCAGGCCGTGCGCGCCGAGATGCTGGGCAAGGTCGCGTCCGAGTTCGACCGGGTCCACGACATCCACCGGGCGGTGCAGGTCGGCTCGGTCGACGCCGTCATCGCCCCCGAGGAGATCCGGCCGCGCATCATCGCCGCCCTCGAGGCCGAGCTGGCTCCGGGCGAGGTCCCGGCCGCCGACGGCTGAGCCCGGGCCGTCACGACGACGGGCCGGTGACCGTCTCCTGGTCACCGGCCCGTCGGCCGTCGGGCGAGCCTGCCGTCAGTGCAGCTCCTCGCCCTTGAGGTGCGCGTCGACGAGCGTGGTGCGCCCGGGGTAGCGGATCTCCTCGACGAGCTCCTGCATGATCGGCGACGGCTTCTCGGTGAACTGCGACACCGCGATCGTGACGGCGAAGTTGATGATCATGCCGACGGTTCCGAACCCGGTCTCCGGGATGCCCCAGATGCCGTCGGAGTTCCCGTAGATGTCGATCGTCCAGATCATGTAGGCCATCGTCACCACGAGGCCGGTGATCATGCCCCACATCGCGCCCTTGGCGGTGCAGTTCTTCCAGAAGATGCCGAGGACGAGGACCGGGAAGAAGCTGGCCGCCGCCAGGCCGAAGGCCAGTGCGACCACCTGGGCGACGAACCCGGGGGGGTTGATGCCGAGGTAGCCGGCGACGACGATCGCCGCGCCCATCGCGATCCGGCCGACGAGCAGCTGCTGCTTCTCGGTGGCCGCGGGGTTGATCTTCTTGTAGTACACGTCGTTCGCCACGGAGGACGAGATGACGAGCAGCAGACCCGAGGCCGTCGAGAGGGCGGCCGCCAGCGCACCGGCCGCGACGAGCCCGACGATCGGCGCCGGGAGGCCGCCGATCTCGGGGCTGGCGAGGACGATGATGTCGTTGTTGATCGTCAGCTCGTTGGCCGCCGTGGCGCCGACGTAGTCGATCAGGCCGTTGCTGTTGAGGTCGTCGACGGTGATCAGCCCGACGCTCTCCCACGTCCGGAACCAGCTCGGGACGTCGGTGAGCGCCTTGCCCGAGACGTCCTGGATGATCTGGAGCTTCGAGAACGCCGCCACCGACGGGGCGGTCGTGTAGAGCAGCGAGATGAAGAACAGCGCCCACAGCGCCGAGAACCGCGCCGCGCGCACCGACTTGGCCGTGTAGAAGCGGACGATGACGTGCGGCAGGCCGGCGGTGCCGAACATCAGCGCCGCGGTGATGAGCACCATGTTCATCCGCGAGGTCTGGGTGAACGCCTCGGTGTACTGGGCGAAGCCCAGGTCCTGCTGGAGCCCGTTGAGCTCGTCGAGGATCCGGCCGAAGCCGATCTGCGGGAGGGGGACTCCGGTGACCTTCGCCGACACCGCGACCGCCGGGATGAGGTAGGCGATGATGAGGACGGTGTACTGCGCCACCTGGGTCCAGGTGATGCCCTTCATCCCGCCGAGGACGGCGTAGAAGAAGACGATCGCCATCCCGATGACCACACCGGTCGTCGGGTTGACGTTGAGGAACCGGGTGAAGACGAGCCCGACGCCGGCCATCTGCCCGGCGACGTACACGAACGAGACGACGATGGCCGCGACGACCGCGACGAGGCGGGCGGTCTCGTTGTACCGGTCGCCGACGAAGTCCGGGATCGTGTACTTGCCGAACTTGCGCAGGTACGGGGCGAGGAGGAGGGCCAGCAGCACGTACCCACCGGTCCAGCCCATGAGGTACACCGAGCCGGCGTAGCCGTTGCCCGCGAACGCGACGATGCCGGCGAGCGAGATGAACGACGCGGCGCTCATCCAGTCGGCGGCGATGGCGGCGCCGTTGGCGTAGGCGGGGATGCCGCCACCGGCGACGTAGAAGCCGGCGGTGTCGGAGACGCGGCTCCGGTAGGCGATCCCGATGTAGATGCTGAAGGTGATGACCGCGAAGACGAGGGTCCAGACCTGGATGTCGCTCACGAGTGGTGCACCTCGCTCTCGGTCTCGCCGACACCGAACTCGTCGTCGAGCTTGTCCATCCGCCACACGTAGACGGCGATGAGGACGACGAACACGATGATCGAGCCCTGCTGGGCGAACCAGAACCCGAGCGGGAAGCCGATGAACGTCAGGGAGTTCAACGCGTCGACGAACACGATCCCCGCGCCGTAGGACACCAGGGCCCAGATGGTCAGGAGCACTGCCATGAGTCTGAGATTTCTGCGCCAGTAGTCACGGCGCGCGTTGTCGTCCATCGGACTTCGCCTCCTTGCGAATCCTCCGAGTCCCCGACCGGCCCGGTTGGTCGGCAATGAAACCGGGGGCTCGGTGCTTCATCAACACCCGTGGGGGTCTGGGGCGTGAATGTGCGGTGAGCGGTCGGGGAAGGTCGGCCGACAGACCCGGGTCGCGGCGAGTGGTCGGCGACCGGGGTCCGACGGCCCGATCCGACCGCTCGTCGGCCCTGACGGGCCGCTCGCCCTCCACTTCGCGGCAGGGTGCGGACAGGCGGTCCCGTGGGCACCTACGATCCCCGGCATGAGCCAGACCACGTCAGCCGCCGCCCCCGCGCGGGTCCGCCGTCGGATGGAGCCGGCGCGCAAGCGTCTGCTCCTCGCCGCGCTGATGGCGCTGGTCGGGGCGTTCCTGCCGTGGCTCTACACGGGGGTCGGCAACATCAACGGCGCTCGCGGCGCCGGCCTCTGGGTCGCGTATGCCGCCGTCTTCGGGCTGGCCGGCGCACTCCTGCCGATGCGCCGGGCGTCTGCCGTCCAGGCCGCCGTCCTCGCGGCTGTCGCGCTCGCCCTCCCGATCTGGCAGGTCGTGCACCTCGCGGGGCTCGTGGGCTTCGAGGGGTGGATGCCCGGCCCCGGCATCATCATGTGCATCGGTGGTGGTGTCCTCGCCGCGGTCGCCGGTCGGCAGCTCTGGCAGCCGCCCGCCCAGGACTGAACGCTGCCGTAGTTCGCTCTGCCGGAGTCGAATCCCTGTGGATGAGTCCTTGTTCTCGTACGCGTGTTCGAGTAGGATGAGGCATGGACAGGGGGCAGCTGAGCAGCCGGATCGCGGCGCTGCGGGTGGAGTGTGCGGCGGTGGGCCGTGCGCTGGCCGAGGGGGGTCGGGGGCTGTCCGCGGAGGACGCGTTCGAGGTCGCGGGTGAGCTGCAGGGGCTGGTCAACGCGGCCGAGGGGGCGCAGGCGGTCGCGGCGGCGTGGGGTGCTCGGGTCGAGACGACGATGCGGGAGTCGGGGCCGTGGGAGCGGGTGCATCCGGTGGGGTTCGTCGACGCGATGGCGGCGGCGGAGGTGTCGCTGGCGACGGGGGTCACCGAGGGGCTGGCGGGGCGCAAGGCCGCGCTCGGCGCGGCGCTCGGCTCGGGGTTCCCGATGGTGCGGGCGCTGGTGCTCGCGGGGGACCTGCCGGTGTCGAGTGCCCACAAGGTCGTCGACGCGTGCGCGGGCCTCGACGTCGAGGCGTGTGGGCGCGTGGATGCCGAGCTGTCGCCGCGGTTGGCGGGGATGGACCCGGCCCGGGTCACCGGTGCGGCCCGTCGGGTCGCGGCCCGGGTCGCGGCCGGGCAGGTCGCCGCGCATGCGGCGGAGACGGCCCGCGCGGGCGGACGGTGCAGGTGCGGCCGAGTGTGGACGGGCTGACCGAGTGGTACGCGACGCTGCCGACGGCGACATCCGCGGCGGCGTGGTCGGCGGTCGACACCCTGGCCGCCGAGTACCGGGACCTCGACGCGACGCTGTCGGTGCCGGAGTCCCGCGCGGACGCGTTCGGGGACCTGCTGCTGCGGAACGTCGCCGTCACTGCTCAGGTCACGCTCGGGGTGCCGGTCGTCACCGGGGTCCCCGAGGCCACCGACGCCGGTCTCGACGCCGGGCTCGAGCGGGTCCGGGTGGACCGGGACGACGACGAGACCGTCATCGACGCGGTCACCGGTGAGCTGACCCGCTTCGCCGACCTCGACGCGACCTCCCGCGAGGAGATGTCCTGGGTCGAGATCGGCCCCGCACCCGAGGGCGACCTCGCCACGCTCCTGGCCCCGGTCGCCGGCGGGTTCGCGGTCTCCGGGGCCGCGCTGCCCGGCCTCGGCTGGGTCGACGCCGCCACCGTGGCCGGGCTGCTCAAGACCCTCCCGCTCGAGGTCGCCCGAGCCGTCCTCGAGGCCGACACCGGCACCCAGCTCTCCCACACCAGCGGCGCCTACCGGCCACCGCAGGCGATGCGTGACTTCGTCACCACCCGCGACGGCACCTGCCGGATGTGGGGCTGCACCCGCCGCGCCGACCACACCGACCTCGACCACACCCGGCCCTGGCCCACCGGCGCCACCACACCCCGGAACCTCGTCGCCCTGTGCCGCCGACACCACCGGATGAAACAGCAGGGCCGCTGGCGCCCCACCCTCACCGACGACGGCACCCTCACCTGGACCAGCACCACCGGACGCACCCGCATCACCGAGCCTGCCCAGCGCACGGTCTGACGCCTACTCGACGCGCAGGTCCACGCCGATCATCGCCGCCAGGGACCGCAGCTCGCGGTCGACACCGTCCCGCATCGCCCCGCTCGGCTCGTCGTCCCAGTGGACGGCCTGGATGCGCAGCAGCCCGGCGTCGAGGTCGGTGTGGGCGTCGACCTTCCCGACGAGCCGGTCCCCGTGCAGGACCGGCAGGGCGAAGTAGCCCCAGCGTCGCGCCGCGGCCGGTTTGTACATCTCGAGCGTGTAGTCGAACGCGAAGAGCTCGGACATCCTCTTCCGGTCGAAGACCAGGCGGTCCAGCGGCGACAGCAGCGCGGTCCGCCCCGCGAAGGCGCCGTCCAGCAGGGCGGGATCGACCCGCCACCGCCCACGCACCCCGTCGACAACGGCCTCCTCGCCGGCGCCGCCGACATGGTTCGGCTCGCCGGGGAGCAGGGTGGCGGTGGCCCGGGCGATCCCCAGGGCCCGGAGCCGCCTACGGTCCCGCTCCGCCGTCGCCCGCGCGAGGGGCAGGGCCTCGACCTCGGGGTACACCCGCTCGGCGAGGTCCCAGTTCCGCTCGCGGTTCTCGCGGGAGGACACCGCCACCTCGCCACGGGCCTCCAGCAGGTCCAGCAGCTTCTGGACGTTCTTGCTGTTCGTCCACCCCGACGAGCGCCACGGGACGACGCACGTGTCCGGGAGCTCGCGAGCCGGGAGCGGGCCCTCGGACCGCAGCCGGGTGAGGATGTCGTCGCGGCAGGCCCGGTTCGCCTCGACCCAGTGCTCCAGGGACTCCTCCCAGTCCGTCAGCGGCCCGGCACCCGGCCAGGCGTCCATCTCGGCCCGGAACAGCGCGACGTCCTCGGCCGGGCGGAGCAGCCCCTGGACCTCGACGAGGGCACCGGACTCCACCAGGTCGTCGAGGACCTGCGGGCGGTACGCCGACCCGAGCCGGCTCCACAGCACGAGGTCGGCGCTCGGCGCGACGTGCGCTGTGAGGTCCATCTGGAGGAACGTCAGGTGCCGCACGGTCGCGAGGGCGTCGCTGGGCCGGGACCGGTCGAGCAGCTGCGCCCGCACCGCGACCCGGCGGGCGTCGCGTGCCGACAGGTGGTGGACCACGCACCGACGGTAGCGAGCGAGTCGCCCCCGGGGGTGCGCTCGCGCGTGGCAGGCTGGCGGCGTGACGACCGTCGGCCTGCTCCTCGCCGCCGGGGCCGGCCGCCGGATGGGCGGTCCCAAGGCGCTGGTACGCCCTGACCCGGCGGGTCCCACGATGCTCGAGACCACGCTGGACCGGCTCTTCCACGCCGGGCTCGAGCGGGTCGTGACCGTCGTCGGCGCCGCTGCGGACGAGAGCGCCCCGCTCGCGGAGTCGGCGGGAGCAGAGACCGTCGTGGCCCTCGACTGGGACGAGGGGATGGGCGCCTCGCTGCGGACCGGGCTCGACCATCTCGCGTCGACGGCCCCGGCCGAGGTCGACGCCGCCCTCGTCACCCTCGTCGACCTCCCCGATGTCGGCACGCGGGTCCACCGGCGGGTCCTCGGCGCCGGGCGCGGGATCGGGGCGGGGGCCCTGCTGCGGGCCGAGTTCGGCGGCCGTCCGGGGCATCCGGTCCTCATCGGTCGCGAGCACTGGGCCGGCGTCGTCGCATCGGCGGCGGGCGACCGGGGCGCCCGCGACTACCTCGCCGAGCACCCGCCGGTCGCCGTCGAGTGCGGGGACCTCGCGACGGGTCGCGACGTCGACACCCCGGACGGGCTGGCAGGCGGTTCGCCATGATGACCCTGTGAGCGAACGAGAGCGGCGATGGCCGGCCAGCGTCTACGACCACGGCACCGAGCCCGACCCCCGGTTCTCGCTCGCCAACGAGCGGACCTTCCTCGCGTGGGTGCGCACCGGGCTCGCGCTGCTCGCGGGCGCGGCGGCCCTCGACGCGCTCGACCTGCCGCTCCAGGACACGGTCCAGTACCTCCTCGCGTCACTGCTCGGGCTCGCCGGGCTGCTCGTCGCCGTCACCGCCTACCGCGGGTGGGCCCGCACCGAGCGGGCGATGCGCGAGGGCACCGCGCTGCCGTCGAATCCGGCGATGGTCGTCGTCATCGCGACGGTGGCCGTCGTGGGGCTCGCGATCGGGGTGTCCAGCCTGCTGCGCGGCCTCGGCTCGTGAACGACCGCGCCGAGCGCGACCCCGGGGCGCAGCAGGAGCGGACGGCTCTCGCGTGGCGGCGGACCGGCCTGGCGCTCGTCGTCGCGGCCGTCACCATCGGCCGGCTCACCCTCGACTCCCTCGGCCCCGTCGTCGTCGTCCCCACCGTCATCGTCGCCGTCCTCGCCGGGTGGGTGGTCGTCACCGCCCTCCGGGCCCGGCGGATGGCGCGTCCCCACCCGGGGGAGCCGACGTTCTCGGTCCTGGCCGACGGACGACTCCCGACGGCCGTGACGGTCGTGCTCGGGACCCTCGCCGTGGCCGAGGTCTCGGCCGCGGTCTCCCGCCTCCTCTGAGCACCGGGGCCCTGGGGTCACGCCGACCGGTGTGACGGTCCTCCTTCCGCCCACACGGTCCGTGGGTGATGCTGTCCGCATGGACCCCCGCACGACGTTCGACTCGGCCCACGACCTCGCGGGCGCTCTCGAGGCGGTCGGCTACCTCACCGACGACGCGCTCTCGACCGTCACGTGGCTGTCGCTGCGCCTGGGGCGCCCCCTGCTCATGGAGGGTGAGCCGGGCACCGGCAAGACCGCCCTCGCCGAGGCGCTGGCCGAGACGATGGACCTCCCGCTCATCCGGCTCCAGTGCTACGAGGGCATCGACGCGAGCCAGGCCCTCTACGACTGGGACTTCCCCCGCCAGATCCTGCACGTCCGCGCCCTCGAGGCCGCTGCCGGCGCCCCCCGCGACGTCGAGTCCCTGGAAGCGGACCTCTTCGACGAGCGGTTCCTCCTCGCCCGGCCGGTGCTGCGGGCGCTGCGCGAGTCCCCGGCCGTGCTCCTCGTCGACGAGGTCGACCGCGCCGACGACGAGTTCGAGGCGTTCCTCCTCGAGGTGCTCTCGACCTGGCAGGTGACCATCCCCGAGCTCGGCACGGTGGCGGCCGCCACGCCCCCGGTCGTCGTCCTCACCTCGAACCGCACCCGCGAGCTGCACGACGCGCTCAAGCGGCGCTGCCTCTACCACTGGCTCGAGCACCCCGGCATCGAGCGGGAGCTCGCGATCGTCCGCACCCGCGCCCCCGAGGTCTCCGCCGCGCTCGCCGAGCAGGTCGTCCGCACCGTCCACCGGATCCGCGACGACCGCGAGCTGCTGAAGCCACCCGGGGTCGCCGAGACCCTCGACTGGGCCCGGGCGCTGCACGAGCTCGGCACCCGCACCCTCGACACCGCGACCGCCGCCGCGACGCTCGGGGTCGCCGTCAAGTACCGCGAGGACGCCGAGCGGGTCAAGAAGGCCCTCGACGCGATGCTCACGCCATGACGCCCCCGGAGCCCCGGTGAACGTCGCGGAGCAGCGGCTCGACGCGTCCGCGCACGTGCGGACCCCGGACGAGGTGCTCCTCGGGTTCGCCCGTGCCCTGCGCGCGGCCGGAGTGCAGGTGACCGCCGACCGCGAGCGCACCTACCTCGACGCCGTCGCCGCGGTGGGCCTGGAGGACCCGGGCGGGGTCTACCACGCGGGCCGGGGCACGCTGTGCGGGTCGCCGGCCGACCTCGAGCGGCACGACCAGGTGTTCGCGGAGTGGTTCGGGGGCACCCGGGCGGGGACGAAGACCCGCGACCCCGTGCGCCGGCAGGTCGCGCAGGCGGGGCTCACCGGCGAGGACTCCCCGCCGGGGGCCGGCCAGAACGACGACCCCGAGGTCGTCAAGGCCACCGCGAGCGCCACGGAGGTGCTGCGCCAGCGTGACGTCGCGGACCTGTCCCGGGCCGAGCGCGAGCAGCTGGCCGCGCTGTTCGGGGCGCTGCGTCCGCGGGCCCCCCGCCGCCGGGCGCACCGGTACCAGCGCTCGCCGCGGGGCGGCGTCGACGCCCGCCGTACCCTGCGGGCCACCCTGCGGAGGATGGGCGAGCCCGGCGAGGTCCAGTGGCGCCGACGCACCACCCGGCCGCGGCGGGTCGTGCTCCTCATCGACGTCTCGGGCTCGATGAGCGCCTACGCCGACGCCCTCGTGCGGCTGGCGCACGCCTACTGCGCGGCCGGGGTCCCGACCGAGGTCTTCACCCTCGGCACCCGGCTCACCCACATCACCCGGCCGCTGCACCAGCGGGACCCGGACCGGGCGATGGTCGCGGCCGGCCAGGCCATCCCGGACTGGTCCGGGGGCACCCGGCTCGCCGAGGGGCTCAAGGTCTTCCTCGACCGGTGGGGCCGGCGCGGCATGGCGCGCGGTGCCGTCGTCGTCATCTTCAGCGACGGGTGGGAGCGGGACGCTCCCGAGGCGCTCGGCGAGCAGGTGCGCCGCCTGTCGCAGGTGGCGCACCGGGTGGTGTGGGCCAACCCGCACCGCGGCCGGGTGGGGTACGAGCCGGTCCAGGGAGGCATCATGGCTGTCCTGCCGCATGTCGACGACTTCGTCGCGGGCCACTCGATGGCCGCGTTCGAGCGGCTCACGGAGGTGGTGGCGCGTGCGTGACGTCCTGGACCAGCTGATGGGCTGGTGGCGAGCCGGCGAGACCGTGGGCGTCGGCACCGTCGTCGCGACCTTCCGCTCCGCGCCCCGCCCGGCCGGCGCGTCGATGCTCGTGGGGCCCGGCGGGGAGGCCGTGGGGTCCGTCTCGGGTGGCTGCGTCGAGGGGGCGGTCTACGAGCTGTCGCAGGAGGTCGTCGGGGACGGCACTCCGGTGCTCCAGCGCTACGGCGTCTCCGACGACGACGCGTTCTCGGTCGGGCTCACCTGCGGCGGGATCCTCGACGTCTTCGTCGAGCCGGTGTCGCAGCGCACGTTCCCCGAGCTCGGCGACGTCGCGGCCGACGTCGCGGCCGGGCGCCCGGTGGCGGTCGCCACCGTCATCGAGCACCCCGACCCGGCGTGGGTCGGCCGACGGGTCGTCGTGCGCCCTGAGGACGCCGGGAGTGCCGACCCGCCGGGCACCCTCGGGTCGGAGCGGGCGGACGCCGCCGTCACCGACGACGCCCGCGGCCTCCTGGCCGCCGGCCGCACCGAGACGCTGACCTACGGCCCGGACGGCGAGCGCCGGGGCGAGGGGATGCGGGTGTTCGTGTCGGCGCTCGCGCCGAGACCGCGGATGCTCGTCTTCGGCGCGATCGACTTCGCCGCCGCCGTCGCCCACGTGGGGTCCTTCCTCGGCTACCGCGTGACGGTGTGCGACGCCCGACCCGTGTTCGCGACGACCAGCCGCTTCCCCGCGGCCGACGAGGTCGTCGTGCAGTGGCCGCACGAGTATCTCGAGCGCGAGGTGGCCGCGGGGCGCATCGACGGGCGCACCGTCGTCTGCGTCCTCACCCACGACCCGAAGTTCGACGTGCCCGTCCTCGAGCGGGCCCTGCGGCTGCCCGAGGTGGGCTACATCGGGGCGATGGGGAGCCGCCGCACCCACGAGGACCGCCTGGCGCGGCTCCGCGAGGCCGGACTCACCGACTCGGAGCTGGGTCGGCTGTCGAGCCCGATCGGCCTCGACCTCGGAGCCCGCACCCCCGAGGAGACCGCGGTGTCCATCGCCGCCGAGATCGTCGCCCTCCAGTGGGGCGGTGAGGGCAGCCGGCTCCAGGACGGCGCGGGCCCCATCCACCACCACCAGGTCTGAGCCCGCCCGACCGCGGGCTTGCCTCGGGGGAAAGGCGCGCGGCGGCGGGTCCGCCGTTCGGGACCACCGTGCTTCGACGGCGCCTCGCCCAGCCCTTGCCCCCGGGCCGATGGTGAAGCAGGATCACGAGCACGACACGGTCCCCCCGCGAAGGAGTCAAGGATGACTCGGATCACCGTCAACGTCGACGGCGTCTCCTGTACCGACGAGGTCGAACCCCGGATGCTGCTCGTCCATTACCTGCGCGAGGTCGTGGGCAAGGTCGGCACCGTCGTCGGGTGCGACACGAGCAACTGCGGCGCCTGCACGGTCCATCTCGACGGACGGAGCGTCAAGTCGTGCAACATGCTCGCGGTCCAGGCCGACGGGCACGACGTCACGACGATCGAGGGCCTGTCGAGCAACGGCGAGCTCCACCCGATGCAGGCCGCGTTCCACGAGAACCACGCGCTCCAGTGCGGCTACTGCACGCCCGGGATGATCATGCAGGCCGTCGACCTGCTCAACGAGAACCCGAACCCCTCCGAGGAGGAGATCCGGGTCGGCCTCGAGGGCAACCTCTGCCGGTGCACCGGCTACCACAACATCGTCAAGGCCGTGGCCGCCGCCGCCGGCTCGATGTCGAGCGAGAGGACCGATGCCCGATGACCGCCGTCGACGACCGTCCGAGCACCGAGATCGGGTCCGCCCGCCGGCGCAAGGAGGACCAGCGGCTCATCACCGGCCGCACG
Source organism: uncultured Actinomycetota bacterium (assembly GCA_963815545.1). Taxonomy (GTDB): domain Bacteria; phylum Actinomycetota; class Actinomycetes; order Actinomycetales; family Dermatophilaceae; genus Phycicoccus. The sequence continues at coordinate 26,291 of CAWFGY010000011.1, read as the reverse complement.
AAGTGGACCGACAACATCCAGCTCCCGGGCATGCTGCACCTCGCCATGGTGCGCAGCCCCTTCGCCCACGCCACCATCGACGCCATCGACACCACCGAGGCCAAGGGCGCCGCGGGGGTCGTCGGGGTGTTCACCGGCAAGGACATCGCCGACATCCAGGGCGTCAACATCACCGCCTGGCCGATCACCCCCGACCAGAAGAGCCCCGACCACCTGCCCGTGCCGCTCGAGCGCGTCTCGCACACCGGCGAGATCGTCGCCGTCGTCGTGGCGCGCACCGCGGCGCAGGCCCGCGACGCCGCCGAGCTCGTCGACGTCGACTACGGCGAGCTCCCGGCCGTGCTCGACCTCAAGGAGGCGGCCACGGACGCGGTCCTCGCGCACCCGGACCTCGGCACGAACAAGAGCGCCTTCTGGCAGCTCGACTCCGCCGCGCAGGGCAGCGGTGGCGACGTCGAGGAGGCCATCGCCAAGGCCCGCGAGGGTGGCATCGTCATCGAGCGCGAGTACCGCCAGCAGCGGCTCATCCCGGCGTTCATGGAGCCGCGCTCCACCGTCGTCGACCCCACCGGCGAGCAGGTCGTCATGTGGACCGCCACCCAGGCGCCGCACATCCTGCGCTTCTGCATCGCCGCGACGACCGGCCTGCCCGAGTCCAAGATCCGCGTCATCGCCCCCGACGTCGGCGGCGGCTTCGGTGGCAAGCTCCAGTCGACGCCCGAGGAGTTCGCGACGCTCGCCGTGGCCCGCAAGCTCGGCCGGCCGTGCAAGTACACCGAGACCCGCTCCGAGTCGATGGTCTCGGCGCACCACGGGCGCGACCAGTGGCAGAAGCTGACCCTGTCCGCCGAGAAGGACGGGACCGTCACCGGCCTCAAGGTCGAGCTCATGTGCGACCTCGGCGCGTACGCCGCGCTCGTCGGCGGCGGGGTGCCGGTGCTCGGGGCGTGGATGTTCAACGCCATCTACAAGTTCCCCGCCTACCAGTTCAACTGCACGAACTACTACACGAACAAGACGTGGGTCGACGCCTACCGCGGCGCCGGCCGGCCGGAAGCCACGTACGCGATCGAGCGGCTCATGGACGAGCTCGCCGCCGAGGTCGGGGTCGACCCCCTCGCGATCCGGGAGAAGAACTGGATCACCCACGACGAGTTCCCGTTCACGACCGTCGCCGGGATGACCTACGACTCGGGCAACTACGAGGCCGCGACCGCCAAGGCCAAGGAGCTCTTCGGCTACGACGAGCTCCGGTCCGAGCAGCAGCGGCGTCGCGAGTCCGGCGACCCGGTCCAGCTCGGTCTCGGCGTCTCGACGTTCACCGAGATGTGCGGGCTGGCACCCTCGCGGGTCCTCGGGTCGCTCAACTACGGCGCCGGCGGCTGGGAGAGCGCGAGCATCCGGATGCTCACCACCGGCACCGTCGAGGTCATCACCGGTGCCTCCGCGCACGGGCAGGGGCACGAGACGGCGTGGAGCCAGATCGTCGCCGACCGGCTCGGGGTCCCCTTCGAGAACGTCGAGGTCCTGCACGGCGACACCCAGATCGCGCCGAAGGGGATGGACACCTACGGGTCACGCTCCCTCGTCGTCGGCGGCGAGGCGCTGGTGCGGGCCGCCGACAAGGTCATCGAGAAGGCCAAGCCACTCGCGGCCCACATGCTCGAGGCCGGGGTCGACGACCTCGAGTTCGCGTCCGGGAGGTTCACCGTCAAGGGCACCGACAAGGGCATCGGGCTCACCGACATCGCCCTCGGCATCTGGACGGGACATGACTATCCGGAGGGCCTCGAGCCGAGCATCGACGCCGACGCCACCTTCGACCCGGTGAACTTCTCGTTCCCGCACGGCACCCATCTGTGCGCGATGGAGGTCGACACCGAGACCGGCGCCACGACGATGCGCACGTACGTGTGCGTCGACGACATCGGCAACATCATCAACCCGCTCATCGTCGAGGGCCAGGTCCACGGCGGCCTCGTGCAGGGCATCGCGCAGGCCCTGTGGGAAGGCGCGGAGTACGACGAGCAGGGCACCCTGGTGTCCGGGTCGTTCGTCGACTACACCCTCCCCACGGCGGCCGACACGATCAGCTTCGTCACCGACCACACGACGTCCCCCTCGACGTCGAACTCGCTCGGCACCAAGGGCGTCGGCGAGGCGGGCACCATCGCCTCCACGCCGGCGGTCGTCAACGCGATCGTCGACGCCGTTCGCCACCTCGGTATCGACGACATCCAGATGCCGTGCACGCCCGAGCGGGTGTGGAAGGCGATCCAGAGCGCGGGCGGGACGACGGACGCCGCACCCGTCGCCGATGCCCAGGCGCACTTCGACGAGGGCGCGCCCAACCAGGATCCCGCGGCCGGAACGACGGACGGAGCAGGCCAGTGATTCCCGCAGCCTTCGACTACGTGTCCCCGACGAGCCTCGACGACGCACTGGCGGCCTTGGCCGAGGCCGGCGACGACGCCAAGGTCCTCGCCGGCGGCCAGTCCCTCCTGCCGATCCTGCGGATGCGTCTCAACGCCCCCGAGAAGGTCGTGGACCTCGGCCGCATCGAGGCCCTGCGGGGCATCCGGGACGGCGGCGACCACGTCGCCATCGGCGCGATGACCCCGTACAGCGACGTCGTCGAGAGTGCCCTCGTGCAGGAGCACGCCGGGCTGCTCGCGAAGGCGGTCGAGACGGTGGCCGACCCGCAGATCCGGCACCGGGGCACCGTCGGCGGCGCCCTGGTCCACGCCGACCCCGCGGGCGACGTCGGCGCCCCCGTGTTGGCGCTGGACGCGACGATGGTCGTCGTCGGGCCGGGCGGCGAGCGGACGGTCGGGGCCGGGGAGTTCTTCCGCGACCTCTTCGAGACCGCGGTCGATGACGGTGAGCTGCTCACCGAGATCCGCATCCCGAAGCACACCGGGTGGGGCTCGGCCTACGAGAAGTTCGTCCGCGTGTCGCACCAGTGGTCGATCGTGGCGGTCGCGGCGACGGTGCGGCTCGAGGGCGGCAGCATCGCCGAGGCACGGGTCGGCCTGACGAACATGGGCTCGACGCCGTTGCGGGCCCGCGCCGTCGAGCAGGCCCTCGTCGGCAAGGGCGCGTCCGACCTCGCGAGCGCCTGCGCGGCCGCGGCCGACGGGACCAGCCCGCCGAGCGACCTCAACGGCGACGCCGACTACCGGCGCCACCTCGCCGCGGTGCTCACCCGCCGTGCGGTCCAGCGCGCGATGGGCGGCTGATCGTTCGATGGAGCTGACGCACGACTTCACCGTCCCCGCCGACGTCGACACGACCTGGCAGGCCTTCATGGACCTCGAACGGGTCGGTGGCTGCTTCCCGGGGGCCACCGTCACCGAGGCGACCGGCGAGAGCTTCAGCGGCACGGTCAAGGTCAAGCTCGGCCCGATCGCGCTGCAGTACTCCGGCTCGGGCACCTTCGTCGAGAAGGACGACGCCGCCCACCACGCGGTCATCGAGGCCAAGGGCAAGGACAAGCGGGGCAACGGCACGGCCGGCGCCACCGTGCGGATCCGGCTCGAGCCCGCGGGCACCGGCACCGCCGTCAACGTCGTCACCGACCTCACCGTCACGGGCAAGCCCGCGCAGTTCGGCCGAGGCGTCATGCAGGACGTCTCGGACAAGCTGCTCGGCCAGTTCGTCAGCTGCATCGAGGCAGAGCTCGCGGGGCCGGAGGCTGCTGGGCCCGAGGCGCCGGCCGAGGCCGCGGAGCCGGCCCCGGCGACCACCCCGGCACCGGTGTCGCGCCCGACGCCGACGCCGACGCCGAGGCCGGCTCCGTCGTCGGACGACTCGCTCGACCTCGGCTCGACGGTGCTCCCCGTGCTCGTGAAGACCTACGGGCCCTACGTCGCGGTCGGCGTCGTCGGGATCGTCATCGGGTGGCTCATCGGACGCGGCTGAGCCGCGTTCAACGACGGCCTCGGAGCGAACGCTCCGGGGCCGCCGCCTGGGCCCGGGCCCGGAGCTCGGCGGCCACCCGGCGGGCGTCCGCGTCGTCCGGGTCGGCCGGGAAGCCGCGGACCGAGCGGCCCTCGGCCTGGGCGCGGTGGTGGGCGAGCTCGACGAGGACGACGACCGGGCCGAGGACGACGACGATGCCCGCGATGGTGAGAAGGACCTGGGTGATGTCTGAGATGCTCATGGCACGATTTTGAGGTCCGTCCATACTCGGCCACCAGTGGCAGAAATGTCGACATCCGTCAAGAAACCGCCATACTGGGGGGCATGGCCCTCCGCTCCGTCGCCGTCGTGCTCCAGGACCCCGTCCAGCTCTTCGAGTACGGGGTGCTCGCCGAGGTGTTCGGGACGGACCGCACGGACGACGGGGTGCCCGCGTTCGACTTCCGGGTCTGCGCCGAGCGGCCGGGCCCGCTCGACGCCGGCAACGGCACCTCGGTGACCGCCGCGTTCGGCCTCGAGGCGGCCCGGGACGCCGACCTCGTGGCCGTCCCGGCGTCCTCGGCCGCGGGGGAGCCGAGCGCCGCCGTCGTCGCCGTGCTCCGGGACGCCGTCGACCGTGGCGCGTGGGTGCTGTCGGTGTGCTCGGGGGCCTTCTCGCTCGGCGCGGCCGGACTCCTCGACGGGCGACGGTGCGCCACCCACTGGCGGTACGCCGCCGAGCTCGCCCACCGGCACCCCCTCGCGGAGGTCGACCCCGACGTCCTCTACGTCCAGGACGGCACCGTCATCACCAGCGCCGGGACCGCGGCCGGCATCGACGCCTGTCTCCATCTCGTCCGCGCCGAGCACGGCGCCGCCGTCGCGACCCGGATCGCCCGGCGGATGGTCGTGCCCCCGCACCGCGACGGGGGCCAGCGGCAGTTCATCGACAGGCCCGTCCCGGTGACGACGGCCGAGTCGCTCGGCGGCGTCCTCGAGTTCATGAGCGCCACCCTCGACGAGACCCACACCGTCCCCGACCTCGCCCGTCGCGCCGCGATGTCGCCGCGCACCTTCGCCCGCCGCTTCGTCGCCGAGACCGGGACCACGCCGCACCAGTGGCTCACCGACCAGCGCGTCCTGCGGGCGCGTGAGCTGCTGGAGGAGAGCGACCTGTCGATCGAGGACGTCGCCCGCGCGGCCGGGTTCGGGACCTCGGCCCTGCTGCGGCACCACTTCAGCCGGTGCACCGGGGTCTCCCCGACCACGTTCCGTCGCCAGCACGCCCGCCCCGCCTGACCGGCACCCGCCCGCCGGTCGCGGACCTTCACACGATCTCCACACCGACCACGAGCGCCCCGCACACCGACCTCCCTACGCTCGTCGACATGACCGAGGGGACCTCCACCGCACGCACCGTCCTCGTCGTCGAGGACGAGCCGGTGATCAACCAGGCCGTGACCGACCGGCTCCGCGCCGAGGGCTTCGTCGTCGTCTCGGCCGTCGACGGCCCGGGGGCGGTCGCGGCCTTCGAGGAGCACGCCCCGGACGCGGTCCTCCTCGACGTCATGCTGCCCGGCTTCGACGGCCTCGAGGTGTGCCGACGCATCCAGGCGATCCGTCCGGTGCCGGTCCTGATGCTCACCGCCCGCGACGACGAGACCGACGTGCTCGTCGGCCTCGGGGTCGGGGCGGACGACTACGTGACCAAGCCCTTCTCGATGCGGGAGGTCGTGGCGCGGCTGCGGGCCCTGCTCCGCCGCGTCGAGCGCGCCGAGGCGCTGGCCCGCACGACCGGGCGGATGGACGTCGCCGGTCTCGTCGTCGACCCCGGGACCCGCCGGGTCAGCGTCGACGGCGCGGCGGTGCACCTCACCCCGCTCGAGTTCGACCTGTTGTGCGCGCTCGCCGTCGAGCCCGGCACGGTGCGCTCGCGCGAGGTCCTCATGCGGGAGGTGTGGGGGTGGGGCGACGCGTCCGGCACCCGGACCCTGGACAGCCACGTCAAGGCCCTCCGCGCGAAGATCGGCGCCGACCGGGTCCGCACGGTCCACGGGGTGGGGTACGCCCTCGAGGACGGCCGGTGAACACCGACCGTCCCCTGGACGGCGTCACGTCGATCAAGGTCAAGCTCGGACTCCTCGTCGGGGCCAGCGTCCTCGCCGCCGTCGTGGTCGCCGGTGTCGCCGACGGGGCCGGCGTCCCGTGGTGGACCAGCGTGCCGGTGACGATCGCAGCCGCCCTCGGGGTGACGCAGTGGCTGGCCCGCGGGATGACCTCCCCGTTGCGAGAGATGACGACGGCCGCCCAGCGGATGGCCGGCGGCGACTACGGGCAGCGCGTCACCGCGACGTCCTCGGACGAGGTGGGGGCCCTCGCCCGCGCGTTCAACGCGATGGCCGCCGACCTGGCCGGGGCCGACCTGGAGCGTCGTCGGCTCGTCGCGACCGTCTCGCACGAGCTCCGCACCCCCCTGACCGCCCAGCGCGCGCTCCTGGAGAACCTCGTCGACGGTGTCGTCACCCCCGATGCCGCCGGCCTGGGCGGGGCCCTCGACCAGGCCGAGCGGCTCAGCGCACTCGTCGGCGACCTCCTGGACCTCTCCCGGATCGACGCGGGGGTGGCGCCCCTCGACCTCGGGCAGGTGCGGGTCACCGACCTGCTCGCCCGGGGAGCCGCCGAGGCCGGGGTGTCGAACCGCCCGGTGCGGGTGACCCACCGCGTCGAGCCGACCGACCTCACGGTCGTCGCCGACCCCGCCCGGCTCGCCCAGCTCGTCGCGAACCTCGTCGACAACGCCGCCCGGCACACCCCGCCGTCCGGCGAGGTGCGGCTCACCGCGCGGCTCGCCGGCGCCGAGCAGTGGGTCCTGGAGGTCCGCGACGACGGGCCGGGCATCCCGGCCGACCAGGCCGAACGGGTCTTCGAGCGGTTCGGCACCGGGTCGGACTCCGGCGGCGGGACGGGCCTCGGGCTCGCCATCGTCCGCTGGGTCTGTGACCTCCACGGCGGCCGGGTCGAGGCCGTCCCCACCGCGCCCGGCGCCACCGGCGCCCATCTGCGCGTCACCCTGCCCACAACCCCGAGCCCACACCGCCCGACCCACCTGCGCGAGGAGACCGCGATGACGACCCCCCCTGCCCCAGCCGCCCTCGCACCGCCGGCCACGTCCCCACCGCCGCCCGCCGCAACGGGCCTGGACCGCTACTGGCCGGAGCCCGACCGCAGGCCGCGGCTCGGAGTCGTCGCCGGCGCGCTCGGGATCGGCGCCCTCGCGGCCGCCACCTGGCCGGGCCACGGGCTCGGCCTGGCGACGTCCGTCGTGATGCTCGCGGCCGGTGCCCTCATGTGGACGGTCGCGCGCCATCGCCGCGCCCCGTGGACGATCGCCTGCGGAGTCCTCGCCGCGCTGCTCGTCACGGTGGCCACGGTCCGCGACGCCGAGGGGGTCGTGGTCCTCTCCGTCCTCGCGGCGGTCGTCGTCGCCGCCACCGGGCTGACCCGGGCGCACGGCCTGCTCGCGATGCTGGCCAGCGGCCTCGCGTGGCCGCTGTCGGCGCTGCGGGGACTGCCGCTGCTCGGCCGCACCGTCGCCGCGACGAGCCGGATGGGCAGACTGTGGCCGGTCCTGCGCACCGCCCTGCTCACCGTCGCGCTCCTCGTCGTCTTCGGGGGCCTCTTCGCCACCGGTGACGCGGTCTTCGGCTCGTGGGCCGCCGCGCTCGTCCCCGACCTCGGCTGGGACTCGATCGTCGCGCGGACGTTCACCTTCGTCCTCGTCGGCGGCGTGGTGCTCACCGGTGCCTACCTCGCACTCAACCCCCCGGCCGTCGACGCGCTGGCTCCCGGCCGGTCCGAGCGGTCCCGGCCCGTGTGGGAATGGGCCGTCCCCGTGGGAGTCGTCGTCGCGCTGTTCGCCGCCTTCCTCGCGGCCCAGGCCGCGGCCCTGTTCGGCGGGGCCGACTACCTCCGGCGGACCGTCGGGCTCACCCACGCCGAGTACGTGCACCAGGGCTTCGGCCAGATGACGACCGCCACCGCGCTCACCGTCCTCGTCATGGCCGTCACGCTCCGCGTCGCCGGCAGGACCCTGGCCCGCGACCGGCTCGTCACCCGCGTCCTGCTCGGTGCCCTCGGGGTGTTCACGCTGGCCGTCGTCGCCTCCGCGCTGTACCGGATGTCGCTCTACCAGGACGCGTTCGGCTACACGGTGCTGCGCGTCTGGGTCGACGGCTTCGAGCTGTGGCTCGGGCTCATCGTCGTTCTGCTCCTCGTCGGCGTCATGCTGCTCCGGGTCGACTGGGTGCCCCGCGCCGTCCTGGTCTCCGGCGCCGTCTTCACCCTCGGCTTCGCCGGGATGAACCCGGACGCCTGGGTCGCCGGGCAGAACATCGACCGGTTCGAGACGACCGGCACCCTCGACACCGACTACCTCTCGCGGCTGTCGCAGGACGCGACCCCGGTGATCCTCGACCGGCTGCCCGCCGACGTGGGCCCGTGCGTCACCGCGACCTACGGCACGCCGGACGACAGCTGGCTCGGCTGGAACCTCGGGCGGGCCCGGGCCCGCTCCGCGGCCGGCGCGGCGCCCGGGCCCGGCCTCGCCCCTGACTGCTCCGGCGTCGTGACGAACGAGTACCGGCGCTGAGCCGAACCCGGGTGACCGCGACCGCGGGAGGTGGCATGCTCCGTCGGCATGGACGACCGCACCGTGCTCGTGCTCAACGGGCCGAACCTCAACCTCCTCGGCGAGCGCGAGCCGGAGGTCTACGGGCGCGACACCCTCGCCGACGTCGAGCGGCTCTGCGTGGAGGCAGCGGCCGGGCACGGGCTCACCGTCGACTTCCGGCAGACCAACCACGAGGGCACGCTCGTCGACTGGGTCCAGGAGGGCCGGGCCGGCATCGCCGGGATCGTCGTCAACGCGGCCGGGTACACCCACACCTCGGTCGCCGTGCGGGACGCCCTCTCGGCCTGCCGGGTGCCACGGGTCGAGGTGCACATCAGCGACATCCACGCCCGGGAGGAGTTCCGGCGCTTCTCCTACCTCGCCGACGTCTGCGACCACCACGTCGTCGGCCACGGGGTCGCCGGCTACGCCGAGGCGATCACCTGGCTCGCCACGCACGGCTCCGGTGCGTGACCTCCCGGCGCTCTGGACGAGCGCGCAGTGGCGCGCCGGGCTCGAGGCCTGGCTCGTTCCCGCCCTCGCGGCGGCCGGGCTGACCCCGACCGGTCCGGTCGTCCAGGACCGGGTGCGCTTCTGGTCGACCGTGCTCCACGTCGACACCGACGGCGGGCGGGTGTGGGTCAAGGAGAACGCCCCGTCCCAGGGTTTCGAGGCGGCCCTCGTCGAGGTCGTCCACGCCCACGTGCCCGGGGTCGTGGCCACCCCGCTCGCGGTCTCGGCCGAGCGGGGGTGGCTCGCGAGCGCCGACCTCGGGGCGCCCCTCTGGGACGAGGACGTACCGCCGGCCGGCGAGTGGGTCGAGGTGCTCGCGGCGTGGGCGCGCTGTCAGGTGGCGCTCGCGGAGCACGAGGCGGAGGTGCTGGCGGCCGGGGTCCCGCGTTTCCCGGACTCGGCCGACGAGGTGCTCGCGTGGGTGCGCGACGTGCTCGGGTGGCTCGTCGGGCTGCCCGAGGGCGACCCGCGCCGGGCAGGCGAGGAGGACGTCGCGGCGGTCGAGTCGGGCCTGCAGCGGATCGCGGACGCGGCGGATCTGCTGGCCGGCAGTGCCGTGCCGCACTCGCTCCAGCACAACGACCTCCACCTCGGCAACGCGATGCGCCGTCCGGGCGGCGGGTTCGCCGTCATCGACCTCGGCGACGCCGTGTGGACCCATCCGCTGACCTCGGCCCGCATCCCGCTCTGGGTCCTGCGGCACCGGCTGGGCGCGGGCCCCGCCGAGCTGGCCGCGGCCGAGGACGCCTACCTCGCGCCGTGGACCGACGTCCTGGACCCCGTCGCGCTGCGGCGGCTCCTGCCCGCCGCGGAGCGCATCTCCTGCCTGCACCGGGCCGAGTCGTGGCGCCGGCTCCAGGCGGACGTCCCCGTGAGCGTGGTCGACGAGGACTACGCGGGCGCGGTCGTGGAGTGGCTCCGCATCGCTGCGGCCGAGGAGCCGTACGCCGAGGCGATCGCGGGTTCGTGACTTCCCGGTAAGTACTAGGACGTCCTAGTATTTCGGGCAGACCCCGACCGAAGGACCCGCCATGGCAGCGCAGCCGACCGAGCAGGGGCTCCACGTCCCTGTCCACCCCGTCCGCATCGTCACCGCGTCGAGCCTCTTCGACGGCCACGACGCGTCGATCAACATCATGCGGCGGATCATGCAGGGCCAGGGCGCCGAGGTGGTCCACCTCGGGCACAACCGCTCGGTCCAGGAGGTCGTCGACGCCGCCCTCGAGGAGGACGCCCAGGGCGTCGCGGTCAGCTCGTACCAGGGCGGGCACGTCGAGTACTTCGAGTACCTCGTCCAGCTGCTCCGCGAGGCCGGCGCCCCGCACGTCAAGGTCGTCGGCGGCGGCGGCGGGGTCATCGTCCCCGCCGAGGTCGAGCGGCTGCGTGAGGCCGGGGTCACGATCTTCAGCCCCGAGGACGGCCAGCGCCTCGGGCTGCCCGGCATGGTCAACCAGGTGGTCGCCGCCTGCGACACCGACCTGTGGGAGCAGCAGCCGACCACCGTCGAGGCGGTGCTCTCGGGCGACCGGGCGGCCGTCGCGCGCGCCATCACCGGTGCCGAGACGGGGCACCTCGATGCCGCGATGCGCGCCGAGCTGCGGCAGGCGGCCGACGCCCGGCGGGTGCCGGTGCTCGGCATCACCGGCACCGGCGGCTCGGGCAAGTCGAGCCTCACCGACGAGCTGGTCCGGCGCCTGCGCGTGGACCAGCAGGACAAGCTGCGTGTCGCGTGCGTCGCCATCGACCCGACCCGCCGGCGCGGGGGAGGGGCCCTGCTCGGCGACCGGATCCGGATGAACGCCCTCGACGGCGACCGGATCTACTTCCGGTCCCTCGCGACGCGGGGCGGGCGCGAGGTGCCCGAGGCGCTCGAGGACGTCGTCACGATCCTCAAGGCCGCCGGCTACGACCTCGTCGTCGTCGAGACCCCCGGGATCGGGCAGGGCGACGCGGCGATCACGTCCTACGCGGACGTCAACCTCTACGTCATGACGCCCGAGTTCGGCGCCGCGAGCCAGCTCGAGAAGATCGACATGCTCGACCTCGCCGACGTCGTCGCCGTCAACAAGTTCGAGCGCCGCGGCGCCATGGACGCGCTGCGTGACGTGGGCCGGCAGATGGTCCGCAACCGGGAGGCCTTCGGCAAGCGGCCCGAGGACATGCCCGTCTACGGGACCTCGGCCGCGACGTTCAACGACGACGGCGTCACCGCGCTCTACCAGGAGCTGCGCGGACGTCTCGCCGAGCAGGGCCTGGCCCTGGACGAGGGCGCCCTGGCCCCGGTCGACGTCCGGCACTCCACCGTGCTGCGCCAGGTCGTCCCGCCCCAGCGGGTCCGCTACCTGTCCGAGATCACCGAGACGGTGCGCGGCTACCACGCCGACACCGAGCGCTGGGCCGACCTCGCCCGCCGCGTCCAGCGCCTCACCGACGCCCGCGACGCGCTCGCGGTGGCCGGCAAGGACACCACCGACCTCGACGCCCTCGTCGAGGACGCCCGGCATGACCTGCCGGCCCCGCTCGCCCGCGACCTCGAGCAGTGGCCGGACGTCGTCGAGGCGTACTCCGGCGACGAGCAGGTCGTCACCGTGCGAGACCGCGAGATCCACACCGCGCTCGTGCGCGAGTCGCTGTCCGGCAACCAGATCCGCCGGGTCTCGCTGCCGCGCTACCGCGACGCGGGCGACCTGCTGTCCTTCCTCCGCCGCGAGAACCTCCCCGGGTGGTTCCCGTTCACGGCCGGGGTGTTCCGGTTCAAGCGGGACGGCGAGGACCCCGCCAGGATGTTCGCGGGCGAGGGCGACCCGTTCCGGACGAACCGCCGGTTCAAGCTCGTGTCCGAGGGCCTGCCCTCGACCCGCCTCTCGACGGCGTTCGACTCCGTGACGCTCTACGGGCGCGACCCCGACCCGCGCCCGGACGTGTACGGCAAGGTCGGCACCTCCGGGGTGTCGGTCGCGACCCTCGACGACATGCTCGCGCTCTACGACGGGTTCGACCTCACGGCGCCGACGACGAGCGTGTCGATGACGATCAACGGGCCGGCGCCGACGATCCTCGCGTTCTTCCTCAACACCGTCATGGACCGCGAGGTCGAGAAGTGGACGGCCGAGACGGGCCGGGAGCCCACCGAGGACGAGCGCCACGAGGTGCGGGCCCGCGCCCTGGCGACCGTGCGCGGCACGGTGCAGGCCGACATCCTCAAGGAGGACCAGGGCCAGAACACCTGCCTGTTCTCCACCGAGTTCTCCCTGCGGATGATGGCCGACATCCAGGAGTGGTTCATCGAGAACCAGGTCCGCAACTTCTACTCGGTCTCGATCAGCGGCTACCACATCGCCGAGGCCGGGGCGAACCCCATCAGCCAGCTCGCGTTCACCCTCGCCAACGGCTTCACCTACGTCGAGGCCTACCTCGCGCGGGGCATGGACATCGACGACTTCGCGCCGAACCTGTCGTTCTTCTTCAGCAACGGGATGGACCCCGAGTACACGGTCATCGGCCGGGTCGCCCGCCGCATCTGGGCCGTCGCGATGCGCGAGAAGTACGGCGCCAACGAGCGCAGCCAGAAGCTGAAGTACCACGTCCAGACGTCCGGGCGGTCGCTGCACGCGCAGGAGATGGACTTCAACGACATCCGCACGACGCTCCAGGCGCTCATCGCGATCTACGACAACGCGAACAGCCTGCACACCAACGCCTACGACGAGGCGGTGACCACCCCCTCGGCCGAGTCCGTGCGCCGGGCGCTGGCGATCCAGCTCATCATCGGCAAGGAATGGGGGCTGGCGATGAACGAGAACCCGCTCCAGGGCTCCTTCGTCGTCGACGAGCTCACCGACCTCGTCGAGGCCGCGGTGCTCGCGGAGTTCGACCGGATCTCCGAGCGCGGCGGTGTCCTCGGGGCGATGGAGACCGGCTACCAGCGCGGCAAGATCCAGGACGAGTCGATGCTCTACGAGCACCGCAAGCACGACGGCTCGCTGCCCGTCGTCGGGGTCAACACCTTCGTGCGCCCCGACGCCGACGCCTCGCCCCGGGAGGTCGAGCTGGCCCGTGGCACCGACGCCGAGAAGGAGTCCCAGCTCGCCCGGGTCCAGGCGTTCCGCGAGACCCACCGCGAGGAGGCCGAGCAGGCGCTCGCCCGCCTCAAGGAGGCCGCGACCTCCGGCGAGAACGTCTTCGCCGTCCTCATGGACGCCGCCCGGGTCTGCTCGCTCCAGCAGGTCACCGAGGCGTTCTTCGAGGTGGGCGGGCAGTACCGCCGCAACGTCTGACCGGCGCCACACCGCCCAGAAGCGGCGACCCCACCCCGGCTCCGCACGCCTTCCAGGACCACCGGGCGGTCCTGACGCCGCTCGGGCCGCGACCTCGGCTGGTCACCAGGCTGGGGTGCGCGGACCCGAAGGCGACCTCGCACCTGCACGCGGACCTCACGCGAACGGCCGCTCGTATCGTGAGGACATGGACACCGCGGCGGAGATCTTCCTGCTCCTGACGAACGACGAAGGCGGCCCGGCGAGCTGGGGCACCCAGACCGGGTGGGCGCTGAGCGCCGCGACGATCGCCGACCTACTGATCGAGGAACGGATCGTTCTGGACGAGCAGAAGGACCCCAGGGTGCGCGTGGTCGACGCGACGCCGACCGGTCGAGCCGTGCTGGACAAGGTCCTCGCCCGCGTCGTCGAGAAGGACGGTAAGAAGCTCTCTGCCCTGGTCCAGGACCGCAAGCTCGATCCCGAGACCGAGGTCGTCGAGGGGCTGGTGCGTGGCGGCGTCGTGGAGGTGGTGCCCGCGAGGTTCCTGGGCCTCGTCGGCCAGAAGCGCCCGACCCTGGATCCGCTGCCCGAGCGCGAGGTCCGCGAACGTCTGCGCAACGTCCTTGCCGGTGCGCCGCCCTCGGCGACTGACGCGACGTTGCTGGCGATCCTTCAGGGCCTCGGTGTCGCCAAGAAGGTGCTCGCCGCCGAGTCCGAGGGCATGTCGGCGAAGGACGTCAAGCGTCGTGTGGCACAGGCGTCCGACGAGGTCGCCGTCGGAGTGGCGATCAAGCGGGCCATCGACAGCCTGAATGCAGCCATCTTCACCGCGGTCATCGTGCCGGGGGCCATCGCCGGCGGGAGCAGCTGAGGTCCCCGTCAGGCCCCCTGCGGGACGGCCAGCAGGCGTTACCCGCCGAGGCGGTGACGCACCACCCGGCGGCGGAGCGTGGGTGAGGCCTCCACCTCGTACCCGGCGTCGAGGAAGACCTGGAGCAGGCCCACCGACGCCTCGTCCCAGATCACCGTCTTGCCGGGCGGCGGCTCGGTGGGATAGCCCTCGAGGACGCGGGCGCCGACCTGCCTGCCGTACTCGACGGTGGCGGCGGCCAGCTCGTACATCAGCCCCTCGCGGCGGAAGCCCTTGCGCACGACGAAGCAGGTGACGGACCAGACCCCCTCGAGCTCGGGGTCCATCCGCATCCACGCCTTCTGCCGAGCCCAGATCCTCGCGTAGTTCTCCCGCGGCTCGACCGCGACCCAGCCGGCCGGCTCGTCGTCCACGTACCCGATGAGTCCGGACGTGGGTCCGGCCGTGCCGCAGCCGGTCTGCTCCAGCAACGCGGCGTCCCGCTGCTCCTGGGTGGTGTCCCGCCAGATCCAGCCGGGAACCTTCAGCGCCTGACAGCGGCATGTGCGCGCGCCGCCGGTGTCGAACACCACCTCGACGTCCTCGCGGCTCGCGTCGTTCGCCGGTCGCCAGGTGAACTCGGGCATCAGAGGCGCTCGCGGAGCCAGGCGATGTCGGCGGCCTGACCCTCGGCGCCGCCGGGGGTCTCGACGACGACGGGAGCGCCGGCCGCCCGGACGACGTCGGCGAGGTCGGCGCCGTCGACGTGCCCGGACCCGAGGTTGGTGTGCCGGTCGGCGCCGCTGTCGAAGTCGTCGCGGCTGTCGTTGCAGTGGACGAGGTCGATGCGCCCGGTGATGGCCCGGACCTTCTCGACGACGCTGCCGAGGTCGACGCCCCCGGCGTGCGCGTGGCAGGTGTCGAGGCAGAAGCCGACGGTGTCGCCGCCCTCGGCGCGGCCGACGGCCTCCCAGAGCCGCTCGATGGCCTCGAGCCGCCGGGCCATCGCGTTGTCGCCGCCGGCCGTGTTCTCGATGAGGAGGGGGACCGGCATGTCGAGGCCGTCGACGCACTTGCGCCAGTTGTCGGCACCGACGTCGGGGTCCTCGTCGGCGCCGAGGTGGCCGCCGTGCACGATGACCCCCTTCGCGCCGATCTCGCCCGCCGCCGTGAGGTGCTGCTGGAGCAGCTTGCGGCCCGGGATGCGGATGCGGTTGTTCGTCGAGGCGACGTTGATCGGGTACGGCGCGTGGACGTACAGGTGGACGTCGGCGGACTCCGCCGCGGCCCGGAGCGCGGCCGCTCCGCCCTCGTAGCGGACCACCGGCCCCTTGTAGCTCTGCGGGTCGCCGAGGAAGATCTGGCTGAGGCCCGCCCCACGGGCGGCGGCCTCGGCCACCGGGTCCTCCTGGTCGACGTGTCCTCCGATGCGCAGGTCCATGCGCCCACGGTACGACCGCGCACCGACGCCACGGCCCCGTCGGGACATGGCGGCGTCGGTGGCAGGATGACGCGCATGCAGACCGCTGACATCTCCGCCATCGTCACCGGGGGCGCCTCCGGCCTGGGCGCGGCCACCGCCGCCGCCCTCGCCGGGAGCGGTGCCCGGGTCCTCGCCCTCGACCTGCCCGACGCGTGCGCCGAGGCGCCCGAGGTCGCCGGCGTCGAGTACGTGCCCACCGACGTCACCTCCGAGGCCGACGTCCGGGCCGCCGTCGAGGTGGCGGCCGGCGACCCCGAGCGGCCGCTGCGCGTCGTCGTCAACTGCGCCGGGATCGGGCCGTCCGCCCGCATCCTCGGCCGCAAGGGCACGCACTCGATCGACCTGTACAAGAAGGTCGTCGAGATCAACCTCGTCGGCACCTTCGTCGTCATGACCGTCGCCGCCGAGGCCATCGCCGCCACCGAGCCCGACGCCGCGGGCCAGCGGGGGGTCGTCGTCAACACGGCGAGCATCGCCGCGTACGACGGGCAGGTCGGCCAGGCCGCGTACAGCTCGAGCAAGGGCGGCATCGTCGGCCTCACCCTGCCCGCGGCCCGCGACCTCGCCCAGTCCGGCATCCGGGTCATGACGATCGCCCCCGGCATCGTCGAGACCCCGATGCTCGCCACCGTCTCCGACGAGTTCCGGGCCGGGCTCGCCGCCGGCGTCCCGTTCCCGCAGCGTCTCGCGCGCCCCGAGGAGTACGCGCAGCTCGCGCTCGCGATCGTCGAGCACGACTACCTCAACGGCGAGGTCATCCGGATGGACGGCGCGCTCCGGATGGCGCCGCGCTGACCGTGCTCCTCGACGACCTCGGCGCGCCGGTGCCCCTCGCGGGGCCGGCGCGTCGCGTCGTCTCGCTCGTCCCGTCCCTCACCGAGGCGCTCGCGGCCACCTGCCCGGACCGGCTCGTCGGCGCCACCGACTGGTGCACCCACCCGGCGGACCTGGACGTGACCCGGGTCCGGGGGACCAAGAACCCGGACCTCGGCGCCGTCGCGGCACTCGGGCCGGACCTCGTCGTCGCCAACAAGGAGGAGAACCGCGAGCTCGACGTGCGCCGGCTGCGGGACCGCGGGGTGGCCGTGTGGGTCACCGACATCGAGACGGTGCCGCAGGCGCTCGAGTCGATGCGGCGGCTGTTCGCGGAGGCGCTGGGGGTCGGCGAGCCGGGCTGGCTCCGCGCCGCCGCCGCGGCCTGGTCCGGGCCCACGCCCGCGCCGCACACCCGGGCCGTCGTACCGATCTGGCGGGACCCGTGGATGGTCGTCGGGCGGCCGACCTTCACCGCCGACCTGCTCGCCCGGCTCGGCTACGACGTCGTCGACGGGGGAGGGGACGGGCGCTACCCCGGCGCCGAGGTGGGCGACCTCGACGACCCGGAGCGGGCCGATGTCGTGCTGCTGCCGGACGAGCCGTACGAGTTCACCGCGCAGGACGGGCCGGAGGCGTTCACGCGGGTGCCGACCCGGCTGGTGTCCGGGCGGCTGCTCACCTGGTACGGACCGGCGCTCGTGGACTCCCGGATTTCACTGGATCGAGACTGACCGTGTAATGTCTCGGACGCGCTGCCGGGTGGTTTCCACCCCGGTACGCCCGCCCCCTTAGCTCAGTCGGCAGAGCGTTTCCATGGTAAGGAAAAGGTCGTCGGTTCGATTCCGACAGGGGGCTCTGGTCCGGCCGGAGCACGCTCCCCGAGAGGGTCCCCGGTCGATCCCCAAGGCGGGGTAGCTCAGCTGGTTAGAGCGCACGACTCATAATCGTGAGGTCGCGGGATCGAGCCCCGCTCCCGCTACGCACGAGTCGCGATTTCCCGGGAATGCCGGGGTCGCGTACCCTGTTGTGCTGGTGTCGCGCGTGGGCTGTCCCGCGCCCGCGCCGCCGCCCGAGATCCACCCACCGTTTTCCGAGAGCAGGTTGCCCCGTGGCCAGCAAGAGCGCCGACGTCCGCCCCAAGATCACCATGGCGTGCACGGAGTGCAAGGAGCGCAACTACATCACGAAGAAGAACCGCCGCAACGACCCTGACCGGCTCGAGCTGGCGAAGTTCTGCCCGCGCTGCAAGTCGCACACCGCGCACCGCGAGACCCGCTGACCCCAGCGCGTCGACCACGAGGCCGCCCGCACCGTACGGTGCCGGCGGCCTCGCGCATGTCCGGCGTTGGGGCCCGGTGCGGGCCCGCCCTAGAGTGGGCGACATGGCCGTGAACCCCGACTTCGTCGGACGCACCTACCCGCCCAGCGGGCCGTATCCCGTCGATGCCGCGCTCATCGCCGCCTTCGCGGCCGCGGTCGGCTCGCAGGACCCGGTCCACACCGACCCCGACGCGGCGCGTGCCGCCGGGTACGGCGACGTCATCGCCCCGCCGACGCTGGCCGTGCGGTTCGCGCAGGCCGCCGACCGCGCCTACGTCGAGGACCCCGAGGCAGGCATCGACTACAGCCGCGTCGTCCACGGCGAGCAGCGTTTCGTCCACCACCGGCCGATCACCGCCGGTGACGAGGTGCTGGGCACCCTCACCGTCGACCAGGTCCGCTCGGCCGGCGGCCACGCGATGGTGACGACCCGCACCGAGCTCACGACCGCCGGCGGGGAGGCCCTCGCCACCTGCACCTCGACCATCGTGGTCCGGGGAGGGGAGGACTGATGGCCGTTCGCCCGCTCGCCGAGGTGACCGTCGGCGACACGATCGGACCGGTCACGGTCCCCGTCACCCGTGCCGACCTCGTCGCCTACGCGAACGCCTCCGGGGACCAGAACCCCATCCATCAGGACGAGGACTTCGCCCGCTCGGTCGGGCTGCCCGACGTCATCGCGCACGGCATGTGGACGATGGGGGCCGTCGGGTCCGTCGTGTCCGCCTGGGCCGGGGACGCCGGCCGGGTGGTCGAGTACGGCACCCGCTTCACCAAGCCGATCGTCGTCCCCACCTCGGGCGCCGAGGTGGTCGTCGAGGGCACCGTCAAGGCGGTCGACCCCGACACCGGCCGCGTCACGGTCGACGTCCTCGCGACGAACGACGGGCAGAAGGTGCTCGGGCGCTGCGTGGCCGTCGTGCGTCTCGACTGATGCGCGAGCTCGCCGACGAGCCCCTCGCGGGGCACACGACGATGCGGGTCGGAGGCCCGGCCGCGCGGATGGTCCTCGCCGAGACCACCGACGAGCTCGTCGACGCGGTCCGTGAGGTCGACGACGCCGACGAGCCGCTGCTCGTCCTCGGGGGCGGCTCGAACCTCGTCCTGCCCGACGAGGGGTTCGCCGGGACGGTCGTCAAGGTCGCGACGACCGGCGTCGCCGTCGACTCGTCCGACTCGTGTGGCGGGGCCAACGTCGTCGTGGCGGCCGGGGAGCCGTGGGACCCGTTCGTCGAGCGGGCCGTCACGGAGGGCTGGTCGGGGGTCGAGGCGCTCTCGGGGATCCCCGGGTCCACCGGGGCGACCCCGATCCAGAACGTCGGCGCCTACGGCCAGGAGGTCGCCCAGACGATCGCCCGGGTCCGGGTGTGGGACCGCATCGAGCAGGTGGTCCGCACGATGACCTCGCTGGACTGCCATTTCACCTACCGGCACTCGGTGTTCAAGGGCCACGACCGGTATGTCGTGCTCGACGTCATGTTCCAGCTGGTCCCCGGCACGATGTCGCGGCCGGTGCGGTACGCGGACCTCGCGGCCCAGCTCGGCGTCGAGGTGGGGGCGACGGTCCCGCTGGCCGACGCCCGGGCCGCGGTCCTCGAACAGCGGCGGCGCCGAGGGATGGTCCTGGACACCCCCGACCACGACACCTGGTCCTGCGGGTCCTTCTTCACCAACCCGGTGCTCGGGGCTCGCGACTTCGCTGCGCTCGAGGCGCGGGTGGTCGAGCGGCTCGGGCCCGACGCGCCCACCCCGCCTCGGTTCGCCGACCCCGACGGCAACGTCAAGACGTCGGCGGCGTGGCTCATCGAGCGCGCCGGCTTCGGCAAGGGCTACGGCCTGCCGGGCCCGGCCGCGCTCTCGACGAAGCACACGCTGGCCGTGACGAACCGGGGGGAGGCGCAGGCCGCGGATGTCGTGGCGCTGGCCCGTGAGGTGCGTGACGGGGTCCGGGCGGCGTTCGGCGTCGACCTCGTCAACGAGCCGGTGCTGCTCGGGGAGACGCTCTAGCCCTGGTGCCGGCCGGTCAGGCGGCGCCGGTGGCGTCGTCGTCGAGTCCCGGGACGGGGCGCGGGGCGTACCAGTCCGGGGCGACCGAGTGCACGTAGGTCGCCTCGGTGGCCCACCACCACGAGGGCGGGTAGGTGACCTGCCGGGTGCGGTGGTGGGCTGGGAATCGGCGGCTGCCGTCGCGCACCCGGGCCAGGAGCTCGGTGCGGGACCAGTGCTCGGGGAGCACCACGGCCACGGCCGGCGCCGGTTCGTCCGGCCCGGCCGGTGGTGCCGGCTCGTGGCAGAGGGCCAGGGTGTAGCCGGTGCCCCGGAGTGCTGCGGCGACGTCGCAGAGCCGGAGGCGGCCGGCATCGGCCTCCAGCCGCGAGAGGTGCCCCTTGGACCAGCCCCGGTGGCGGGCGTAGGCCCGCTGGCTCATCCGCACGGCGCGCCGGTGCGCCCGCAGCGCGAGCCCGACGTGGTCGGCGACCGTGAGCGAGGCCCGGGCGCGAAGGAGGTCCAGGGCGAAGGTGGGGTAGGTGAGCGGAGGCGGCGTCAGCATGTCCGGGAGCGTGCCGCCGCCGAGGCCGCTCAGGACAGGGGCGATCCGCGATCTGTGGACCGCGGCCGTCGCCGGAGGGGCCCTGTGGACGACCGCCGCCCGCCATACATGTACCCACCCCGGCACTGTCATCTGCCCCACCTGCCGGGGCTGGCGACAGTGCTGGGGCGAACGGCTGTCGGTCGCCCCCCGGGACGGGGCGAACGACAGTGGTGGGGCGAACGGCTGTCGGTTGCCCCGGATGGTGGGTCGAACGAGAGGACGCGGGGGAGTACTTCTTTCCTGGGGCGGCTACGCCAGCCAGGCGTCGATGTCCTGCTCCGCCGCGGCCCGTAGGTCGCTCGGCGCCCGGCTCGCCGCCAGCGAGGCCCGGGCCAGCCCCGCGAGCCCGGCGTCGTCGATCCCGTGGACCTCGCGGGCGATGTCGTACTGCGCCGCGAGCCGCGACCCGAAGATCAGGGGGTCGTCCGCACCCAGGGCGACGGTCGCGCCGGCCTCGAGCAGCCGCCGCAGCGGCACGTCGCCGGGTTCGTCGTACACCCCGAGGGACACGTTCGACCCGGGACACACCTCCAGCGCCACGCCGCTCGTCACCACCCGCTCGAGCACCCACGGGTCCTCGACCGAGCGGACGCCGTGCCCCAGGCGGTCCGGCGCCATCGACGTCAACGTCGCCGCCACCGCCTCCGCCCCCAGCAGCTCACCGGCGTGCGGCACCGAGGCCAACCCGGCCCGGCGGGCGATCCGGAACGCCGCCCCGAACTCCTCGGTGTCACCCCGGCGCTCGTCGTTGGACAGCCCGAAGCCGACGACCGTCCCGGGTCCGGACCCCGCGTGGCGGGCCGCGAGCCGGGCCAGCGTGCGGGCCTCCAGCGGGTGCCGCATCCGCGACGCCGCCACGACCACCCCCACCTGCGCTGCTCCCGGCTCCCGCGACACCGCGGCGGCCTCGTCCAGGACGATCTCGAGCGCCGGGGTGATCCCCCCGACGAACGGGGCGTACGAGGTCGGGTCCACCTGGATCTCGAGCCACCGCGACCCCTCGGCGCCGTCGTCGAGGGCGGCCTCGCGCACGATGCGGCGCATGTCCGCCTCACCGCGCACGCAGGCCCGCGCGATGTCGTACAGCCGCTGGAAGCGGAACCAGCCGCGCTCGTCTGCGGTCTCGAACCGCGGCGGGTAGTCCTCGTGCAGCGCCGCCGGCAGCCGCAGCCCATGCTGCTCGGCCAGCTCACGGACGGTCTCGACCCGCATCGACCCGGTGAAGTGCAGGTGCAGGTGCGCCTTGGGCAGCGTGCCCACCGGGCGCGGGGCGCGGACGGCGCCGCCGGCTGCCGTGCTCACTCCCGCGTGGGGCCCTCGACGATGACGTGCACGGCGGCCTCCTCGGCCGAGGCGGCGGCACCGTCGACACCGACGTCCTCGCCGACGAGATCCTTCTCCTCGTCCTCGCCGGTGCCCCGGTCGGACGCGACGAGCCGGCCCGCGCGCACATCGCCGACCTCACCGTCCCCGAGCCAGTCGTCCTCGGCGTCGATCGCGTCGGGGTCGTCGCCGCCGACCCGGTCATCGTCCAGGCCCGACTCGTTGTGGGGCGCCCCGTACGCCGACGCCGGGTCGACCTCCTCCTGGGCGATGCGCTCGTCGATGGTCTCGCCCGCGTGCTGTTCCTCGACGGTCTGGCCGTGCCGCCGTGACCGGTCGACGTCCGGCGGGGAGTAGCCGCGGTCGAGCACGTCGTCGACGTCCTCCTGGATGAGGGTGTCCTCGGGCTGCAGCTGGTCGCCGTCGATGGGCTCGAGGGGCTCAGGGCGCTCGGGGGAGTCGGACATGCCCTCAGCCTACGACGCCCCCGTCGCCGGCGAGCTGCTCGGCGGCGGCGAGGGCCACGCACGTGGCGACCCCGGCCATCGCCGTCTCGACCTCCGCCAGGACCGGGAACGAGGGGGCGAGCCGGATGTTGCGGTCGCGGGGGTCGGTGCCGTGCGGGAAGGACGCGCCCGCCGGGGTGAGGGCGATGCCCGCCTCCTTGGCCAGCTGCACGACCCGCGACGCGCACCCGTCGGGGACGTCGAGGCTCACGAAGTACCCGCCGCGCGGGCGGGTCCAGTCGGCGACCCCGAGCCCGGCCAGCTCGGCGGTCAGGGCCGCGTCGACGGCCGCGAACTTCGGCGCGAGGATGTCGCGGTGCCTGCCCATGTGCTCCCGCACGCCGTCGGGGGACCCGAAGAACTGGACGTGGCGCAGCTGGTTGACCTTGTCCGGCCCGATCGAGGCGAACTTGAGGTGGCCGAGATACCACCGGACCGTCTCACGGGACCCGGCGAGGAAGGCGACGCCCGCCCCGGCGAGGGTGATCTTGCTCGTCGACGCGAACACGACCGGGCGGTGCGGATGCCCCGCGGACGCCGCCAGCGACACGATGTCGGCGGACTTGGCCTCGTCCTCGGTGAGATGGTGCAGGGCGTACGCGTTGTCCCAGAAGAGCCGGAAGTCGGGAGCGGCCGCCGGCATCGCCGCGAGCCGGGCCGCGACCTCCTGGGTGACCACCGACCCGGCCGGGTTGGCGTACGTGGGGACGATCCACATCCCCTTGACGCTCGGGTCGTCCCGGACGATGGCCTCGACCGCGGCCACGTCCGGGCCGTCGGGGAGCATCGGCACCGTGACCATGTGGATCCCGTACGACTCGAGCATCGTGTAGTGCCGGTCGTAGCCGGGCACCGGGCAGATGAAGGTGACGTTCTCCTCGTCCTTCCACGGCCGCGGCGAGTCGACCCCGCCGTGGAGCAGGTGGTAGACGAGCACCTCGTGCATCATCGTCAGGCTCGCGTTGCCGCCGGCGACGATCTGCTCGGTGTCGACCCCGAGCAGCTCGGCGAACATCTCCCGGAGCTCGGGGAGACCCTCGAGACCGCCGTAGTTGCGCACGTCGGTCCCGGCGCGGTCGCGGTGCCCGTCGGGCAGCGACAGCAGCGCCTCGGACAGGTCGAGCTGCTCGGCGCTCGGCTTGCCGCGGGTGAGGTCGAGGCTCAACCCCCGGCCCACGAGGGCCGCGTACGCGTCGCGCTGTTCGGCGAGGAAGGCGCGCAGCTCCTCAGGGGAGCGCTCGGCGAGGGGGACACGGGGCTCGGCTGCGGTGCTCACGGCTCCCATCGTGGCAGAGGCGTGGCCGACGGGCCCGTGCCGGTTCGCGGATCGGGCGGCGCCACCGGGTTCGCGCGGGACGCCGCCCGTCACGTATGCTGTCCGTTCGGCGCTGAACCATTCCGGCCTGCCCGGGACCGGTCAGTCCGTCCGGGGTCCCGTCCCAACCTGGGGCTCCACAGGGCAGTGGCTCAATTGGTAGAGCACCGGTCTCCAAAACCGGCGGTTGGGGGTTCGAGTCCCTCCTGCCCTGCGTCGCACGTGTGGTACGTCCACGAAACGCGGCCCGCTTCTCGGGCTGCCTTCGCGGGCGTGCCGCGCCGAAGGCAACCGACAGAGCAGCTCGACGTGAAGAGGCACCGTGACTGACGTAGGTCAGACCAGGACCCCCTCCAAGCCCGCCAAGGGCTCGGAGCGGGGCGGCAACCCCGTGTCCCGGTGGTTCCGTGCGCTCGCGCTGTTCGTCAGCCAGATCCTCGACGAGCTGCGCAAGGTCGTCCGGCCGACGCGCGCCGAGCTGTGGCAGTACACGATCGTCGTCATCGTCTTCGTCGTCGTCATGATGGCGTTCGTGTCGGGCATGGACTTCGGCTTCAGCAAGCTCGTCGGGTTCGTCCTCGGCTCCTGACGCGCAGCCCGCGCCCGAGCCCGCCACCTGGCATCCCGCATCACGAAGGAAGAGGTCATCCGTGTCCGACCAGTGGACCGACACCCCCGCGCAGGCGTCCGAGGACGCCCCCGAGGTGACGCCCGACGCTGCCACCGAGCAGCCCGCGCCCGAGGCGCCGGTCGACGACACCCCGGTGCAGGAGGCCGACGCCGACGCCGCTGAGGCGTTCGACGCGGCCCAGACCGCGGACGAGCCCGAGGCCGACGAGCCCGAGGCCGACGAGCCCGAGACCGCCGAGACCGTCGAGACCGAGACCGTCGAGACCGACGCCGACGCATCGGTCACCGACGAGGACGGCGACGTCCTCGAGGCGGTCGACCCCGTCCAGGCGTTCAAGGACGACCTCGCCGGCAAGTTCGGCGAGTGGTACGTCATCCACTCCTACGCGGGCTACGAGAACCGCGTGAAGGCCAACCTCGAGAACCGGACGCAGTCCCTCAACATGGAGGACTACATCTTCGAGGTCGAGGTGCCCATGGAAGAGGTCACCGAGATCAAGAGCGGGCAGCGCAAGCTCGTCCGCCGGGTCCGGATGCCCGGGTACGTCCTGGTCCGGATGGACCTCACCGACGAGTCGTGGGGCGCCGTGCGGCACACCCCCGGCGTCACCGGGTTCGTCGGCAACGCGCACCAGCCGGTGCCGCTGACCCTCGACGAGGTCTTCACGATGCTCAAGCCCGCCGACCTCGCGACCCCCGTCGCGGCCGGCACCGGCGGCGCGCCCTCCTCGTCCGGGGCGTCCGCCTCCGAGTCCACGGTCGTCGACTTCGAGGTCGGCGAGTCCGTCACCGTCATGTCGGGCCCCTTCGAGACGCTGCCGGCGACGATCTCCGAGATCAACGCCGAGACGCAGAAGCTCAAGGTGCTCGTCTCCATCTTCGGCCGGGAGACCCCGGTCGAGCTCTCCTTCAGCGACGTCGCCAAGATCTGAGCGAAGGAGCCTCTCCTCGAGGCCCGAGGACACTGCAAAGGGGTCATCGCCCACGGCGTCGGCCCATCACCACCGAAAGAGGACTAGTCAATGCCCCCCAAGAGCAAGAAGGTCTCCGGCTACATCAGCCTGCAGATCCAGGCCGGTGCCGCGACGCCGGCGCCCCCCGTCGGCCCGGCCCTCGGTCAGCACGGCGTCAACATCATGGAGTTCGTCAAGGCGTACAACGCGGCGACCGAGCACCAGCGCGGCAACATCATCCCGGTCGTCATCACCGTCTTCGAGGACCGGTCCTTCACCTTCATCACGAAGACCCCGCCGGCCAGCGAGCTCATCAAGAAGGCCGCCGGCGTCCAGAAGGGCTCGGGCGAGCCGCACAAGACCAAGGCCGGCAGGCTGAGCAACGACCAGCTCCGCGAGATCGCGGAGACCAAGATGCCCGACCTCAACGCCAACGACGTCGACGCCGCGATGAAGATCATCGCCGGCACGGCCCGGCAGATGGGCATCGAGACCGAGCTCTGAGCCCGGCTCACCCGATGTGGCAGGGCCGGCGCTGGCCCGACGACCACGACTCCACCACGACACACCAGGAGCAGCACATGAAGCGCAGCAAGTCCTACCGCGCCGCCACCGACAAGATCGACGCGGACAAGGTCTACAGCCCCCTCGAGGCCGTCCGGATCGCCAAGGACGTCGCGTCGGCCAAGTACGACGAGACCGTCGAGGTCGCGATGCGCCTCGGCGTCGACCCCCGCAAGGCCGACCAGATGGTCCGCGGCACCGTCAACCTCCCCCACGGCACGGGCAAGACCGCCCGCGTCCTGGTCTTCGCCAACGGTGACAAGGCCGAGGCGGCCAAGGAGGCCGGCGCGGACTACGTCGGCTCCGACGAGCTCCTCGAGAAGGTCGCCGGCGGCTGGCTCGACTTCGACGCCGTCGTCGCGACCCCGGACCTCATGGGCAAGGTCGGCCGGCTCGGCAAGGTCCTCGGTCCCCGCGGCCTCATGCCGAACCCGAAGACCGGCACCGTCACGATGGACACCGCCAAGGCCGTGACCGACATCAAGGGCGGCAAGATCGAGTTCCGCGTCGACAAGCACGCGAACCTCCACTTCATCATCGGCAAGGCGTCCTTCGACGAGAAGTCCCTCGTCGAGAACTACGCGACCGCCCTCGAGG
>CAWFGY010000010.1:0-362295 GCA_963815545.1 uncultured Actinomycetota bacterium | reverse complement strand
AGAGAGGGCTACCCCGCTCGCCCGTCGTCGAGAGGAGGCAACACGCCGACTGCGAGCCGCTGGGATCTGCGTGTTGCCTCCTCTCGACTGGGCGGACCCGCCCTACTTCGCCGCCAGTCGACCCACATCACGGCGTCGCGTCAGGGCGCCTCGGGGATCGGGGCACTCCTTGCTGCACGCCTTCGGAGACCGGCGACAGCGCGGCCTCGGGTGTGTTGGCGGCCCGGTTACCGGCCTTCGATACTGAGCCGGTGCAGCGGTGCTGATTCCGGCTCCGCCCCGCCGATGCTTCAGAAGCCGCCGCCGCCGCGGATATCCGGGCCATTGAGATGGCGATCCTCGGTCTTGCTCCGACCAGTGGAGCCGCGCCGGTTCTCGACGAATACCGCGATCACGATGACTACGAAGATTCCCACGATCCACCACCACATGTCGGTCTCCTTCCCTGGACGCCGCCCATAGGCGTGCTAACGCAACTGTCCACCCGGGCGGCCCGGCTGTACATGGTCACGGTGGCGTTTGCCAGTGGTAAGAGCGCACAGGACTCCGCGTCACAACGCCGCGAGTGATGCCCTTCGGACGCGCTCACATCACGCCAGCACCGGCGACTGGCTCGCCGCACACGTGACCAGCACCGCAGTACCGGCCCGCGCGCCACCCTCGGCCCGTCCGGCACCGCCGAGACGCCAGAGCTCGCATCCCCCGAACTCCGGTGGGGCCGGCCGATACGTGAGCCTCGGCCGGGGTGCGGGCGCTTGCACACCGGCAACGATGTCAGAGGCTCATATCGGAGCTCGGGCACCAGCACAGCGGACCCACAGCCCGGCGATGGAACGTTGTCGCTCATGGACGAGACACCTCAGCGCCGGCGGGCCAGTGCGTCTGCCCTCACAGAGGGCGACACCGGTCGGTCGCTGCCTGTCGCGGCGACCCGGTGCCGACCGACACGGGAGCGCTACCGGCATCCCAGTGACTGCGGGGACGCATCGCCGGGGGTAGAACGGTCTGTGCCTCGAACGTCCCACTGCTGCACGACCCCGAGACCTCGCGCTGGACATCCAGGAGGAACTGCATGAAACGCTCGATCCCGGCCCTTGTCGTTGCGGCGTTGTGGGCGGCGGGTTGTTCGTCGGGCACCACCGCTCCCGAATCCGGCGCCAGTCAGAACGCTGGTTCGGCGCCCACGTCTGGCTCGACATCGACCTCCTCCGGTTCCGCGACGGGGTTTCAGATCGAGGTGTGGGCCGACAACTGGAGCGCGGTCTATATCGACGGTGAGCCGATCGGGGAGGACTCGGTGCCCATCACGACCGAGCGCTCCTTCAACGCCGAGGTGTACTCATTCGACGCGCAGATGCCGTTCACGGTCTCGATCGAGGCGATGGACTTCAAGGAGACCGACTCGGGGATCGAGTACATCGGTGAGCCGAACCAGCAGATGGGCGACGGCGGGATCATCGCCCAGATCACTGATCTGGGCACCGGGGAGGTCGTGGCAGTCACCGATGCGGACTGGCAGTCGTTGGTCGTCCACCAAGCGCCGCTCAACACTGAGTGCGCCGATGACCCCGACCCGGACGAGACCTGCGAGTTCGCGACCGTCGACATCCCTGCGGAGTGGACGTCGCCAGGATTCGACGACAGCGCGTGGGTGGCGGCCACCGAATGGAGCGCTGCGGAGGTCGGCCCGAAGGAGGGGTACGAGGAGGTCTCCTGGGACCCCTCAGCACAGCTCATCTGGGGCACCGACCTCAAGGTCGACAACACCATCTTGCTCCGCACGACGGTCTCGTGAACGCCGGTCGGCGAGAGGCCGTGTGCGGCGTCGGTGAGACCCCCGATGAGCAAGGAAGCCGGACATGACGTTCCTGCACCACCCCCACGAACACCCCCACCACCACCCGCAGTCACACCAGCACCCGCGCATCGCGGTCTCGCTCGATCGGCGCGCACTGCTGGAGTCCGGAGCGTTCGGGCTCGGCGCTGTGCTCCTCGCCGCGTGCAGCTCGAGTGACACGTCATCGTCCAGCCAACAGGGCAGCGCATCGACGACCCCATCAGCGGCCCCTCCCGCGGACAGGGTCGACCTCACCAGCGGCGCCACGGAGAAGTCCCTCAACGGCTTCGACGCATTCGCCGACTCGGTCAAGACCCTCACCACTGGCGACCTGTGGCTGGTCGAGTCCAACGGACTCCCGGCACACCAGATGATGGTGGGCATCACCAGCTGGCAGCAGCAGGTCCCGGTCGCGCAGGCCTACGTCGGCGCCAATGCTTGGCAGTTCCCCGTGACACCCCGGCTGGCCGACTCTCCCATCTCGGCGAGGACCGGACTGTTTCGTGGCGCGATCGCGATCGCCGCCAACGGGGTCCCGATCTTCAATGCGCTCAACAACCGTGGAGACGACGCATTCCTCTCGGGCGAGCTCGATGAGTTCGGTGGTCACTGCGGGCGCGGGGACGACTACCACTACCACGTGGCCCCGTTCCATCTCGAGGAAGCCGTCGGACCCAGGAACCCCCTTGCCTATGCGCTCGACGGGTATGCCGTCCATGGCTCCGTCGAGCCCGATGGCAGCGCAGTCGCAAGCCTCGACGAGTACAACGGCCACACCGGCGCCGACGGCGTGTACCACTACCACGGCACGACCGAGTACCCCTACATCAACGGCGGCCTCGTGGGCGTGGTCGAGGTCTCCGATCAGGTCGAGCCGCAACCCGAGACCCCCGCGTTCCGTACCGCCGGGGAACCCTTGCCCGGAGCCACCGTCACCGGCTTCGAGGACCTCGGGGACGGCTCCTACGTCCTCCAGTACACGATCGACGACGAGGTCGGCACTGTTGCCTACACGGTCACCGACACCACCGTGGACTTCCAGTTCACCAGCCCTACCGGCGCCGTCGCCTCTGAGACCTACCGCCGCTGACACCGATGTGCGGACAGACCCGGCCCATGGGGTGCGGCGCACGGGGTGGATCCTTCTCCTCGCGCCGACGAACAACCTGCAGCGCAGTCCCTGGGCGACACCTCGGGGGATGTGGATCGGCCGCTCCGATGACTCGGCGGTTTCGCGGTCGTCGATGCGGAGCCGCACCAGGCGGTCACCGTGGACATCTCGATACCGGGCCGCGCCTTCGGCGGCCCCCTTGCTCATCGGTGGCAGCGAAGCACCATGGGCGGTGAGGACGCGGGTCCGGGTCAGGCGGCGGGGAGGGTCCAGTCGGCCTCGGTGAGCTCGGCCCACCAGGTGTCGAGGTCGGGGTCGTCGCCCCAGGCCCGCGGGGATGGTGGGGGTGGTGCGGGCGGCGGAGGCCGGGTCTGAGCGAGGGCGCGGTCGTAGGAGCCGTCGGTGAGGTCCCAGTGGACGTACCGGCCGTGGTCGTCGGGGGTGGTTGTGACGTGGGCGACCAGGCGTCGTCGGTGGACGGTCGAATGGTGGCGCTGGCAGAGCAGGGCGGCGTTGGCGGTGTCGGTGGGTCCGCCGTCGGCCCAGTGGACGACGTGGTGGGCCTGGGTCCAGGCGGCGGGGGCGGTGCAGCCGGGGTAGGTGCAGGCGCGGTCGCGGAGCCAGAGGTGGCGGCGGTGGGCGCGGGTGAAGAGCCGGGCGACCCGGCCGAGGGCCAGCGGCTCACCGGCGGTGCCGAGGACGTGCGGGACGAGGGCGGCGTCGCAGCCGAGCCGGCGGATGGTGTCGGGGGCCAGCAGGGTGCCGGTGGCGACCGAGCCGAGGACCTCCCCGGCGCCGGTGCCGGCGGTGAGGTCGGCCAGCGCGATGGTGACGTGCAGCGGCGGCCGGTGACCCGGCCGCCCCGTCGGCGCCCTGGCCGTCGGCGTCGAGGGCCGAGGACCGCCGGCAGACCTCGGTGAGCGCTTCGACGCGGCGCTGCCCGGCGGGGCGCAGGTCCCGTTCCCCGGTCTCCTCGTTCGGGGCGGGCGCGGACAGCGGCCCGATCGCGGCCTCGAGGGCGGCGGCCTGCTCGGGGGTCATCCACAGCTGGTACTCGGTGAGGTCGGCGGACTCCACGTGCGGCATCGACAACCGGGCAGCCGCCGCGAGCCGGCCCTGCAGGTCGTCGAGGACCCCGCGATGGCCGTGCTCGGCCAGCAGCCGCGGCCGCAGCCGCCGCATCAGCGCCGGACCCCACTCGGTCGCGAGGTCGACCAGGGCCGTGGTGACGGTGGGGACGGCCTCGGCACGCAGCAGCGGGGCCACCCGGTCGACCTCGCGCAGCACCGCCGTCGCCGTCGACGCCGCCAGCGACCCGGACCCGACCGCGGCCCACACGATCCCCACCGGGGACTGCGGGTCCGGGCTCGACCCGAGCCAGGCCCGTGTCCGCCGCGGTGACCTCGTTCGCGAGCCTCGCCACCGGCCCGGCCCCGCCCTGCCGCAGCGACGGCGCGTGCTCACGGACCCACCCGTGCACCCCGGACCCGGTACACTCACCCCGCCGCACCGCCTCCACCGCCACCTCGACCCGGGCCGCCCCGGCCACCGCCGACACCTCGTCGGCCAGGCCCATCAGCTCACCCAGCTCGGCCCCCGACGCCTGCCCCAGCACCTCGCCGATCCCCGCCAACGCCTCCCGCGCAGCCTCGACCGCGGAGCGTCGCTCCGCGAGTGTGAGGGTCCCCCTGGCCATGCCCCTATCGTACCGAACACCCGTTCGACAGACAAGGGATATTCACAGTGCCTGTGGACGAGTTCGACAGCAGCAGAGCCGAACCCATGCCGACGGTCCGACCAGGGGGTCAGTAGGTCGAGGGCACGTCGACCGTCATCTTGACCGCCCGGTGGTGGGCGGACGCAAACCCGGCGTCCGTCACTCCCCAGGGCATGCTGAGCGCCTTGGGCTTGTAGAAACCGTCGATGCCGTCGCCGAGCCCGCGGGGGACGAGGCGGCCGTCGGTCTTCGCCTTGAGCCCGTTGGGGTCGCTGTTCACGGGCTTGTTCCAGTCGCCGCCCACGATGAGCCGGGAGGGGTGGTTGGCGGACATCGCCGCGATGGAGTCGATCATCTCGTCGTAGTCGCTCCCGGGGCCGGTCTGGCACCGCGGCGGGGGCAGGTGGGCGGAGGCCGGGCGGATGACGCCGCCGTTCTTCAGGGCGATGCTCACGTGCGCGATGTAGCGCGGCAGCGTGTCGCACTCGTCGGAGTCCGTGCCGAGCCGCAGGTCGAGCGCCCCGACGTCGGAGGCCTTCTCGACGATGGACCGGCGGACGATGACGGCCGACCCCTGCTTGGCGTCGGAGCTGAGGTCCTGGCGCACGATCCACTGGTCGTCGTTGCGCAGCCGCCAGTGCATGTCGATCCACTTCGCCTCCTGCAGGAGCACGACGTCCGCGTTCTCGCTGTAGACCCGGAAGCGGTCCATGACCACGTCCTTGTCGGCGTTGAAGTCGACGTTCGCGGTGACGATCCGCACCCGCTGCGGGTCCGCGGCCGATGCCGACGGCGCGGTCGCCGCCAGTGCGCCGCCGGCCAGCGCCGTGGCGGTGATGATCCCGAGGATGCTCCTGCGTGTCCGACTCATGCCATCAGTCCGTTCGTCTCGGTGTCGTGGTCGCCCCGAGGGGCTCGACACCGACCCTCCCCCGCGGCGCTGTGCGGACGATGCGCTCCCGCTGCGACCCCGATGCCGACGTGGGGCTCGGCGTCGAGGCTCTGGCGGTCCGGGGTCCATCCGGGTGAGGATGGGACCCCGCCACCGACGTCGGTCAGGAGCCCCGATGACGAACCTCGCGACGAACCTCACGACGACCGCCGCCGAGCAACCGGAGAAGGACGCCCTTCGAGTCAACGGCCAGGGCGTCACCTACGCGCAGCTGCACGGCATGGCCGCGAAGGTCGCCGGGACGTTGCGCGCCAACGGCATCGAGCCCGGCGACCGCGTGGCGCTCATCCTCCCGAACGTCCCCGCCTTCCCCGTCGTGTACTGGGGCGTCCTCCTCGCCGGCGGTGTCGTCGTCCCGATGAACCCGCTCCTGAAGTCCGGCGAGATCGAGTACTTCTTCACCGACTCAGGGGCGAAGATCGCGTTCGTCTGGCCCGACTTCGTCGGTGAGGCCACCAAGGGCGCCGGCAGCAGCGGGACCCGCATCGTCGAGACCGGCCCGATGGGGCCGAACGACTTCGAGGGGGGTGACCCCATCGCCGAGCCGACGCCGCGCGAGGACGACGACGACGCGATCATCCTCTACACCTCGGGCACGACGGGACGCCCCAAGGGCGCCGAGCTCACCCACCGCAACATCCACCTCAACGCGACCCGCTCGGCCCAGGTCATCCAGACGATGACCTCCGACGACGTCGTCATGGGCTGCCTGCCGCTGTTCCACGTCTTCGGGCTCGTCGTCGGGCTCAACGCGGCGACGATCGCCGGAGCCTCGCTCGCCCTCATCCCCCGCTTCGACCCGCAGGCGGCCATCGAGGTCATCGAGAAGGAGCGGGTGACGATCATGCAGGGCGTCCCGACGATGTACGCGGCGATCCTCAACCACCCCGCGTCCGACGGCATGGACGCCTCATCCCTGCGGACCTGCGCCTCCGGCGGGTCCGCGATGCCGCTGGAGGTCATGCGCTCCTTCGAGGAGAAGTTCGGGTGCGTCATCCTGGAGGGCTACGGCCTGTCCGAGACCTCTCCCGTCGCCAGCTTCAACATGCCCGACCGGGAGCGCAAGCCGGGCACGATCGGCATCGCCATCCCCGGCTGTGAGATGAGGTGCGTCGACCTCGACGGCACCGAGGTGCCGGTCGGCGAGGTCGGTGAGATCGCCATCCGCGGCGACAACGTCATGAAGGGGTACTGGAACAACCCGGAGGCCACCGCCGAGGCGATCCCCGACGGCTGGTTCCGCACCGGCGACCTCGCGACGATGGACGACGAGGGCTACTTCACCATCGTCGACCGCAAGAAGGACATGATCCTGCGGGGCGGGATGAACGTGTACCCGCGCGAGGTCGAGGAGCTCATCTACACCCACCCCGACGTCCTCGAGGTCGCGGTCGTCGCCATGCCCGACGAGCTGCTCGGCGAGCAGGTCGGTGCGGCGGTCGCGCTGCGCGAGGGCTCCACCGCGACCCCCGAGGACATCATCGCGTTCGCCAAGGAGCGGATCGCGGCCTACAAGTACCCCCGCCGGGTGTGGGTCGTCGAGACGCTGCCGAAGGGCCCCACGGGCAAGATCCTGCGGCGCGAGGTCCACGCGCCGGCCGAGTGAGCGAGCCCACGGCGCGCCGGCGCCGCACGTCCGACGAGGACAGGGCGGCCCGCGAGCACGCCACCCGGGTGCGGGTGGCGGAGCTGTGGCGCGCCGCCGGCCTGGGGTTCGCGCTCGTGTGGACCGTCGTGCTCGTCCTCGTCGTGGCCTTCTGGGTCCGGGTCACCTTCTACGCCCGCCCCGGCGACGAGCTGCCCGGGTCCCTCCAGATCCTGCTCGCACCGGTGGCGTTCGCCGCGGCCGGACTCGCCGTCTGGACGCTCGCCTCCGCGTGGCGGCTCGTCCTGCGCCGGGCCAGCGGGTGGGACCCGATCGTCGTCCTGGGCGCCTTCGCCATCGCCGTGTCGGTCCTGGTCTGGGCGCCGTCACGCTTCTTCGAGGCGCTCTCGCCCGCGCCGCGGCCCGCGCTCGTCGCCCTGGCCGCGCTCGGGGTGGCCTCGGTCGTCACCGGGCTCATCGCGCAGCGGGCCTTCCGGCGCGCGGCCGTCGCCTTCGAGCCCCTCGACGACGACGACGACGCCCTGTTCACGGGAGCGGACGACGACGGCTTCGGGTGAGCGCGGGGTCCGGTTGACGACCCACGCGGCCGCGAGGACGACGGCGAAGCCGACCACCTGCCACAGCCCCAGCCGCTCCCGTAGCACGAGGACGCCGAGCAGCACCGACACCACGGGGATGAGGTAGGTGATCGTGGACCCGACGAGCGGCCCGGCTCCCCGCACGACGTCGAACTGGAGGACGTAGGCGAAGCCGGTGCCGACGACGCCGAGCACGAGCACGCACGCGAGCGGCAGCCACCCCGGCACGTCGGTCGCCGGCACGGTGCGCGTCAGTGCGTCGAGCCCTCCGCCCGAGGTCGCGGCCCACGTGAGCGACACCGGCACCATGAGCGCGAGCCCGGTGAGCAGCGTCGCCGCGGGCATCGCGAGGCCCCCGAGGTCGGCTCCGGCGAGGAAGCGCCGGTTGTACGTCCAGCCCACCCCGTAGCTCGCCCCACCGCCGAGGGCCATCGCGAACCCCAGTAGGTCCGGCCCGGAGGCCGAGGTCCACGGCTCCATGATCGTCACGACCCCGGCGAAGCCGACGAGCACCGCCACCACCCGGCGCCCGGTGACGCCGGCGCCCGGCAGGAGGGCGAGCGTCGCGAGCACGGTCGCGATGGGGGTCGCCGCGTTCCCGATCCCCGCGAGCGCCGACGAGATACGGGTCTCGGAGAGCGCGAACAGCGTGAACGGCAGCGCGGCGAGGAAGAACCCGCAGACGACGAGGTGCCCCCAGATCCGGGCCCCGGACGGGAGCCGGCCCCCGCCGAGGACGAGCAGGGAGGTGACGACGACCGCGCCGGTCGCGGTCCGCAGCGCCGAGATCTGGATCGGCCCGAGCGACTCCAGCCCCACCTTCATGAGCAGGAAGCTCGACCCCCAGATGAGCACGAGCGCGACGAACTTGACCTGCCACGGCACCCGCGGTTGCACCATCAGGGCTCCAGCTCCTCGAGGAGTCGGCGCGCGGTGTCGAGCGCCGACCGTTGAACGCGCTGGGCCCCCTGCGGTGTGAGTCCGGCGAGCCCGCAGGCCGGGGACACGACCAGCCCCCGCGCCGCGTCGAGGGAGATCCCGGCCCGGTCCAGCCCGTCGACGAGGCGCCGATGGGCGTCGGTGTCGGACGTCGACCCGTCGGTCGCGAGGACCCCGGCGACCACGCCGGTCCCGGTCTCGAGGGTCGCCGCCACCGACTCCCACCGGGTCGGCGAGGCGTCGACGAGGTCGACCGCCACCGCGGTGGCCCCCACCGAGCGCAGCAGCGGCAGCGGGGTGCGCGGGTGGCACGAGTGGAGCACCGTGGGACCGTCGTGCAGCGCGAGCAGGTCGCGCAGACCGCCGGCGACCACCTGGGCGTCGACGGCTCGGACCCGCCCGTAGCCGGAGGCCGTCGGCAGCGAGCCCTCGAGCACCGCGGGCAGCGCCGGCTCGTCGACCTGCAGGACCACCTCGGCCCCCGGCACGAGCCGCTGCACGGTGGCGACGTGGGCCGCGGCCCCCTCGGCGAGCGAGGCGCGAAGGTCCGCAGCGGCGCCGGGGTCGGAGACGACCCGCGCCCCCCGGGTCAGCTCCAGGGTGGCCGCGAGCGTCCACGGCCCGCACACCTGGACCTTGAGCGGCCCGGTGTACCCGTCGTAGGCCTCGGCGAGCTCGTCGAGGTCCTCCCGCAGCAGCGCGGCGGTGCGGCCGGCGTCCCGCCCCGGCCGGTCGACGAGGCGCCATCCGCTCGGCTGGAGGTCGACGTGCAGGTCGACGAGGAGGCCGGCCGCGCGGCCGATCATGTCGGCGCCCGGGCCGCGGCCCGGGGTCTCGGGCAGGTACGGCAGCCCGAGGCCGTCACCGTCGACGAGGAGGTCGCGCACGGTCCGCACGGCCTCACGGGTGGACCGGCCGGGCCACGAC
Source organism: uncultured Actinomycetota bacterium (assembly GCA_963815545.1). Classification (GTDB taxonomy): domain Bacteria; phylum Actinomycetota; class Actinomycetes; order Actinomycetales; family Dermatophilaceae; genus Phycicoccus. The sequence goes on along the minus strand of CAWFGY010000010.1, from coordinate 352,628 downwards.
CCGATCCCGGTGGCCCGCGCGGCAGGCAGCGCCGGGCTCACCGCGCCCACCGGGCGGCGAGCGCCCGGACCGACGCGGGGACGGGGAGGTCCGCCGCGACGGTGCGCGGGGCGGGCTCGACGTCGCCCGCCACGACCCGGAAGGGCACGACCCCGGTCCAGGCCTCCGTGGCCTCGTCGGGCTCGCTCGGCCCGCCGCTGCGCGCCTTGAGCAGCCAGCGGCCGTCGGTGATCGGCAGGGCCATCGCCAGGGTGGCCGACTGCTCCCGGCGGGTCATCGCGCGGACCTCGGCGGTCCGGCCCGGGATGAGCCGCTCCGAGAGCACCTCCAGGGCCCGGGTGCGGTCGTCGCCGGTCAGGGTCTCGAGGTCGCCGTGCAGGACGGCGGACCGGTAGTTCGCCGACGACTCGAACGTCGTGTGCGCGACGACGAGACCGTCGACGGACACGACCGTGAGGGCGGCGGGAGCGCCCGCGGCCACCTGGCGCAGGGCTCCGGCGCCGGTGGAGCCGTGGAGGAGGACGCGGTCGCCGTCGCGCGCGAACAGCATGGGGACGACCCACGGGCGCCCGTCGACGACGGTCGACAGCGTGCCGGCGAGCACCTCGTCGAGCAGGGCGTCGAGCTCCGCCCGGTCGCCGGAGCCGCGCTCGGGATGGCGCAGCAGCCGCTCGGCCGGCGCTGTGCCGCCGGAGTACCCCCGGCCCGGGCAGGGCGCCGTGCCGTGGATCCGCTCGGTGGACGCGGGGTGCCGCTCGAGCGCGGCACCGACCCGGGTCGGCCGCGGCATCAGCGCACCCCCGCAGCTCGGGCAGGCGCGCTCGAGGTGCTCGGCGCACCCCGCGCAGAAGGTGCACTCCAGGGAGCACACGACGGCGCCGACCTCGTCGGCCGGCAGGTCGGTGTCACAGCATTCGCAGTTGGGTCGCATCGCCAGGCTCACCGGCACATCATCCCCTGCCGGGCGGGCCCGCTCCGAGCAGCGCCCGGGCCGACCGCTCGGCCTGCCGAAGCCGACCCGCAGCACCGTCGCAGCGGCGGCGCAGGGCGGACCGCCGATGGTCGAGAGCACGGCCGGACCCGCCGGTCGACCACGAGGGGGACCATCATGACCGACCACACCAGTCCGAGCCGCCGGCTCCTGCTCGGCGGCGCGCTCGCCACGACCGCCCTCGGCGGCCTCGGCCTCGCGACCGCGGGCAGCGCCGTCGCCCACGGCACGCTCCAGACCTACAGCGGCATCAAGGGCGCCAAGACCCACTACGAGGGGACCGGCACCGCGGCGAGCTGGGCGTACCGGCCCTCCTTCCACGACCGGCTGAACTCCTGGCTCCAGTTCTGGAACGACAACACGCCCTCTGGCTGGGCGGACGCCAGCGAGGTGTGGGGCTACGGAGCCCACACCGACCACCGGACCTCGGAGGCCCACAACAACGGCCGCGGCTTCGACCTGTCGCGCATCTACACCGGCAACGGTCCGACCCGGCGGTTCTACGCCCGCTACGACATCTGGAAGAACTGGGCCGAGGACGACTCGAAGCGGACGACGCGCCGCCGGTACTGGGCGACGTCGGCGGCGTGCCACCACCACTTCCGCAACGTCCTGACCTACCTGTACAACTCCGACCACTGGAACCACATCCACATCGACAACCTCGTCTCGGGCTCCGGCAACTCGACCTTCTCGACGAGCTCGGAGGCCCAGGTCATGCACGTCCAGGCGTCGTGCAAGTTCGTGTGGGGCCTCGGGACGGCCATCGACGGCGTGTGGGGCAGCCAGACCGCGAGCCACTCCACGCGGGCGCTGCGCGCGGCGGGGGTGAGCTCGGGCTCGATCACGACGTCCCAGGCGAAGTGGCTCGCCTTCAACCGGCACACGATGCGCAACGGCTACGAGACCCAGAACTACCCCGCGGCCTGAGCCGCCCCCGCACGACCGACGCCCCCGGTGGACTGCTCCCGGGGGCGTCGGTGGTGGTGCCGGTGTGCGTCAGAGGACGTCGTGGCCGGGGTGCGGCTCGCTCGGGATCGTCCCCAGCCGGCCGGCCTGGAAGTCCTCGAAGGCCTGGACCAGCTCGGCGCGGGTGTTCATGACGAACGGGCCGTAGGCGGCGACGGGCTCGCGGATCGGCCGCCCGCCGAGGATGTAGAGGTCCAGGCTGGGGCTGCGCGACTCCTGGCTCTGCTCGGCGCCGACCTCGACGACGTCCCCGCCGCCGAGCACCGCGAGCTGGCCCATCCGCAGCGGCCGCCGGTCCGGACCGACGGAGCCGTTGCCGTTGAGCGCGTAGACCAGGGCGTTGTAGCCGGGGTTCCACGGCAACCGGACCCGCGCCCCGGGGGCGACGGTCAGGTGCAGCACCGTGATCGGGGTGTGCGTGATCCCGGGGCCCTCGTGCCCGTCGAGGTCACCGGCGATGACGCGGACCAGGGCACCACCGTCGGGGCTCGAGAGCAGCGCGACGTCGCCGCCGCGGATGTCCTGGTAGCGCGGAGGCGACATCTTCTGCGCCCGGGGCAGGTTGACCCACAGCTGGAGGCCGTGGAAGAGCCCGCCGGACTGCACGAGCGACTCCGGGGGCACCTCGATGTGCAGGAGCCCCGAGCCGGCGGTCATCCACTGGGTGTCGCCGTTGGTGATGACGCCACCGCCGCCGGTGCTGTCCTGGTGCACGAAGGTGCCGTCGATGATGTAGGTGACGGTCTCGAAGCCGCGGTGCGGGTGCCACGCGGTGCCCTTGGGCTCGCCCGGGGCGTACTCGACCTCGCCCATCTGGTCCATGTGGATGAACGGGTCGAGCGCCGTGAGGTCCACGCCCGCGAACGCGCGGCGCACCGGGAAGCCCTCACCCTCGAACCCCTGCGGTGCGGTCGTGACCGACCGCACGGGGCGCGAGACCGCCTCGACGGCCGGCTCGGCGACCCGGGGCAGGGTCAGGATGTTCTCGACGGTCACGGCTGGCATGCGGCTCACGCTCCTCGCTGGTCATCCTCCGCGGTGGAGGCTCGGCGTGTCCAACAGTAGTTGATGATTCAACATTCCCGCAAAGGGTCGCTCCGGTTGCCGACCCCCGCGTCGTCCCTGAGGGTGGATGACGGCCGGCGCACCCCGCCGGTCGAGCCCCTTTCGACCTGGAGATCCCATGACCCGAGCACCCCGCACCCGACTCCTCGGGGCGACCGCCGCCGCCGCGCTCGCCGCCGCGACCGTCACCGCCGCGACGACCACCGCCACGGCCGCGCCCACCGGCGCGAGCAGCGCCGACGCGAGCTACCTCGTCCTCGCCCCGCAGGGCAAGGGCACGGCCAAGGCCGCTCAGCGCGTCGCCGCCGCCGGCGGCACCGTCGTCGCCACCTACGACGCGATCGGCGTCCTCGTCGCGCGCTCCGGCAACCCGTCCTTCACCGACGCCGTCCGGGGGGCCGGCGTGGAGTCGGCCGCGTCGACCGCCGGCCTCGGCACCCTCCTCGACGAGGGCGAGACGACCGCCGTCGACGCCACCGAGGCCGCCGCGGCCACGGGGGACCCGACGGGCGAGCCCATGTACGGCCTCCAGTGGGACATGGACCAGATCGACCTGCCCGAGGCCCACGCGGTGACCACCGGCGACGCCTCGGTCACCGTCGGCGTCCTCGACAGCGGGATCTCCAGCACCCACCCCGACCTCGCGACCCAGATCGCCAAGGACCAGAGCGTCTCGTGCATCGGTGGGGTCCAGAACACGGCGGAGTCGGCGTGGAACCCCACGACCTCGGACCACGGCACGCACGTCGCCGGCACCATCGCCGCCGCCCTCAACGGGGTGGGCGTCGCCGGGGTGGCCCCCGGCGTCAAGGTCGCCGCCGTCAAGGTCGTCAACGACGCCGGCTACATCTTCCCCGAGGCCGCGGTCTGCGGGTTCATGTGGGCCGCCGAGCACGGCATGGAGGTGACGAACAACAGCTACTACATCGACCCGTGGGAGTTCAACTGCCGCAACGACGAGCGTCAGCGCCCGGTGTGGCAGGCCGTGCAGCGGGCGATCCGCTACTCCCACGGCGAGGGCGTCCTCAACGTCGCGTCGGCGGGGAACTCCAACGTCGACCTCCAGCACAAGTTCGTCGACGACTCCAGCCCGAACGACGGCAGCTACCCCGTCGAGGACCGGACGGTCACCGGCGCCTGCGTCGACCTCCCGGCCGAGGCCCCCGGCGTCGTGACGGTCTCCGCCACCGGCCCCACGAGCGAGAAGTCGTACTACTCCTCCTACGGTCAGGGTGTCGTCGACGTCGCCGCCCCCGGTGGTGACGCCCGGTTCCGCTCCGGTGGCACCACCTCCCGCGCGGCGGACGCCGTCCTGTCGACGACGTTCAACACGACGACGCGCACGAACGGCTACGGGTACAAGCAGGGCACGTCGATGGCGGGCCCGCACGCCGCCGGTGTCGCGGCCCTGGCCGTCTCGGCGCACCCCGGCCTGAAGCCCGGCGCGCTCGCCTCCCTGCTCGAGCGGACCGCCACCGCTCTCCCCTGCCCGGACGGGGTCTACAACCCCACCCCGGCCTTCGGTGACCGGTACGAGGCGACGTGCACCGGCGGCAACCGCAACGGCTTCTACGGCGCGGGCGAGGTCAACGCCCTCCAGGCCGTCCGCTGACGACTGCCGGCGATCGACGAGGCCGGTCGGCACCGACGGTGCCGACCGGCCTCGTCCGTGCCGCTGGCTAGGCTCGGTCCATGAGCCGCACCGTCGCCGTCATACTCGGCACCGTCCTGGCCCTCGCCGGGGTCCTGTGGACGCTGCAGGGCCTCGGCTACGTCGGCGGCAGCCCGATGACCGGAGTCACCCTGTGGGCCGTCGTCGGGCCCCTCGTGGCGTTCGGCGGCCTCGCGCTCGCCGCGCTCGGCGGCCGCAGACAGGGCGGCGACGGCCCCTGACCGGGTCAGGTGGCGTGGGTCACGCAGGTCCGGGCCGCGGGTCGCACCAGGAGCCGCTCCACCGGGATCGGCTCACCGCACACCTCGCAGTCGCCGTACGTCCCCTCGGCCAGGCGGTCGGCCGCACCGTCCAGCTCGGCCAGGTGCGAGCTCACCGCCTCCGTCAGCGCGGCCAGCTGGGAGCGCTCGTAGGCGATCGTCTGCCCCTCCGGGTCGTGCTCGTCGTCGGCGTTGGAGTTCTGCGACGCCGCGACGAGGCGCGTCCGGTCCTCGGCCATCTCGGCGAGCCGTTCGGTGAGCGCGGCCCGCTCCTGCGCGACCCCCGCCCCGGCGTCGCGCAGCAGGGCCTCCCGGCGGCGGTCCTCGGCCGGGTTCATCCGGCACGCCCGGTGCCGGTGATCGTCGCCGAGCCGACGACCCGGGTGGCGTCGTAGAGCACCACCGACTGCCCCGGCGCGACCCCGCGGACCCGTTCGGCGAGCCGCACCTGCACGGCATCACCGTCGACCCGCGCCGTCGCCGGCACCTCCGCGCCGTGCGCGCGCACCTGGGCGCCGACCGCCACCTCACCGGTCGGTGCGGGGCCGCACCAGCGCAGGTGGGCCCCCTCGACGAGGTCGACGCCGAGCAGGTCCGCGGTGCCGATGACGACACGGTTGCGGGGCGCGTCGACCTCGACGACGTAACGCGGCTCCCCGTCGAGCCGCGAGCGGTCGACCCCCAGTCCGCGTCGCTGGCCCACGGTGAAACCGTGCGTGCCGGCGTGCGCACCGACGACCTCGCCGCTCACGGCGTCGACGAGGTCACCCGGCCGCTCCCCCAGCCGCCGGGCGAGGAAGCCGCGGGTGTCGCCGTCGGGGATGAAGCAGATGTCGTGGCTGTCGGGCTTCTTCGCCACCGCGAAGCCGCGGGCGGCGGCCTCCTCCCGGACCTGGGACTTCAGTGAGTCACCCAGCGGGAAGAAGGACCGGGCCAGCTGGTCGGCGTCGAGCACCCCCAGCACGTAGGACTGGTCCTTGGCCGGGTCGACGGCCCGATGCAGCTCGCGACCGGCCGGCCCCTCGACGACCTGGGCGTAGTGGCCGGTGGCGACGGCGTCGAAGCCGAGCGCGAGTGCCTTGTCGAGGAGCCCGGCGAACTTGATCTTCTCGTTGCACCGCAGGCACGGGTTGGGCGTGCGCCCGGCGGCGTACTCGGCGACGAAGTCGTCGACGACATCCCGCTCGAACCGCGCGGCGAGGTCCCACACGTAGAAGGGGATGCCGAGCCGGTCGGCGACGCGCCGGGCGTCGCCCGCGTCCTCGAGGGTGCAGCAGCCCCGGGCCGACTCGCGCAGCGTGGCCGCCGACCGCGACAGCGCGAGGTGGACGCCGACCACCTCGTGCCCGGCGTCGAGCATCCGCGACGCCGCGACCGCGGAGTCGACACCACCGGACATCGCCGCGACGACGCGCATCAGCCGAACCCCCCGGCCCGGCGCGCGCGCTCGACGACGCCCGGCAGGGCGGCGAGGGCGGCGTCGACGTCGGCATCGGTCGAGGTGTGCCCCAGCGTGAGCCGCAGCGCACCGCGGGCCTCGGCCTCGGAGTAGCCCATGGCGAGGAGCACGTGGCTGGGCTGCGGCACCCCGGCCTGGCAGGCCGACCCGGTGCTGCACTCGACCCCGGCCGCGTCGAGCAGGTAGAGCAGTGAGTCACCCTCGCAGCCCGGCACGAGGAGGTGGGCGTTGCCGGGCAGGCGCTCGGCGCCGTCCCCGGCCGTCCAGCACCCGCTGACGGTGATGCCGAGGTCGAGCCCGAGGGCCCCCTCGACGAGCCGGTCCCGCAGGTCGAGCACCCGCTTGGCCTCGACGTCGCGGACCGCGACGGTCTCGTCGAGTGCCACGGCGAACGCGTGGATGCCGGCGACGTCCAGGGTCCCGCTGCGGACCTGACGCTCCTGGCCACCGCCGTGCAGCTGGGGGACGAGGGTGGCGTCACGGCGGGCGACGAGCGCCCCGACCCCCACCGGCCCGCCGACCTTGTGGGCCGTCACGGACATGAGGTCGGCCCCGGACGCGTCGAAGCGCACCGGCAGGTGCGGAACGGCCTGGATGGCGTCGGTGTGGAACGGCACCCCGTACTCGTGGGCGACGGCGGCGAGCTCGGCGACCGGCTGCACCGTGCCGACCTCGTTGTTGGCCCACATGACGCTGACCACGGCGGCGTCGTCGGCGTGCTCGGCGAGGACGGCCCGCAGGTCGTCGACCCCGATGTGGCCGCAGCGGTCCGGTTCGAGCCACGACACCGCGGCGCCGCGCCGCTCGAGAAGGAACTCGACGGGGTCCAGCACGGCGTGGTGCTCGATGCCGCCCGCGACGATGCGGGTGCGGCCCGGGTCCGCGTCGCGCCGGGCGCCCCAGGTGCCCTTGACGGCGAGGTTGTCGGCCTCGGTCCCGCCGGAGGTGAACACGACCTCGGAGGGGCGGCAGCCGAGCGCCGCGGCGATGCGCTCGCGCGACTCCTCGACGGTCTTGCGGGCGGCGCGGCCCGCCGTGTGGAGCGAGGACGCGTTCCCGACCCGCCCGGACGACTCGACGAGCGCCTCGACCGCGGCAGGCAGCATCGGCGTGGTCGCCGCGTGGTCGAGGTAGTGGCTCACCGTCCGAGTCTACGTTTCGCCCGGGCCGGGCTCCGCCGGCGATCAGCCGGGGAACAGGCAGAACGGGTGCCCGGCCGGGTCCGCCATGACGTACAGCGGCTCCTCTTCGTCGGTGCGGTCGAACAGGAGCCGCGCCCCGAGCGCCTCGGCGCGCTGCCGCTGGCGCTCGAGGTCGGCGCGGTCCTCGACGGTGAGGTCGAGGTGCAGCTGCATCGGGACGTCGTGCGCGGGCCAGGTCGTGGGGGTCAGCTCGGCGACCTCCTGGAACGCCAGGCGCCGCGTCCCGTCGGCCTCGGTGAGCACGAGCCAGTCCGCGTCGTCCGGCTCGCCCGCCGCCGGCGCTTCGTCGCCGGGGCGGTAGGTGAGCCCGAGCAGCTGCCGGTAGAACTCGGCGAGCGCACGGACGTCGGTCGTGTCGAGCACCGTGTGCAGTAGTCGTGGCGTGCTGGCCATCGTCGGCCCCCCTCTCGGTCCTGCTCGCGACCGTACCGCGCCGCGCTCACCCCGGAACGTGTGTGAACACGCCGGGAATCCCCGGCGTGTTCACACACGTTCGCTGGAGCGCGAGGTCAGCCCTTGCGCTTCTTGACCTCGCCGGAGGCCTGCGGGAGCACCTGGAAGAGGTCACCGACGACGCCGAAGTCGACGAGCTCGAAGATCGGCGCCTCCTCGTCCTTGTTGACGGCGACGATCGTCTTGCTCGTCTGCATCCCCGCGCGGTGCTGGATGGCACCGGAGATGCCGGCGGCCACGTACAGCTGCGGCGACACCTGCTTGCCGGTCTGCCCCACCTGGTTGCTGTGCGGGTACCAGCCGGCGTCGACGGCGGCGCGGCTGGCGCCCACCGCGGCACCGAGCGCGTCGGCGAACTCCTCGACGGGCCCGAAGTCGCCGGCGGTGCCGCGGCCCCCGGAGACGACGATGGCCGCCTCGGTGAGCTCGGGGCGCCCGGTGGCCTTCTTGGGCTGGGAGTCGGTGACCCTCGCGGCCTTCGCGGCGTCGCTGACGGTCACGTCCACCGTCTCGAGGGTGCCGGCCTCGGGCGCGGCCTCGATGGGGGCCGAGTTCGGCTTGACGCAGATGATCGGGGTCCCCGTCGTGACCGTCGCGGTCACCGTGTAGGAGCCGGCGAACACCGACTGCGTCGTCTCGATGCCGTCGTCACCGGCCCGCACGTCGACGGCGTCGGTGATCATGCCCGACCCGGTCTTGATGGCCAGGCGCGCGGCGATCTCCTTGCCGGCGGCGTTGCTCGGGATGAGCACGGCGGCCGGCGAGACCTTCTCGACGAGGGCCGCGAGGATCTCGGCCTGCGGCGCCACGAGGTAGCTGGGCACGTCCGCGTCGTCGGCGACGTAGACGGTGTGCGCCCCGTACTTGGCGAGGGTCTTCTGCGCGGCGTCGGCGTTGGGACCGATGTGGACCGCCGACGGCTCGCCGAGGCGGCGGGCGAGGGTCAGCAGCTCGGCGGTCGCCTTGCGCAGGCGGCCGTCGGCGTGGTCGGTGAGGACGAGTACTTCAGCCATGGTGGGTGCTCCTGGTCTCGGCGCGGAGGAGTCGACGGAACGGGGGGTCAGAGGAACTTCTGGGCCGAGAGGAACTCGGCGAGCTTGGTGCCGCCGTCCCCCTCGTCGGTGACGATCTGCCCCTGCTCACGCGGCGGCCGCTTGGCGAAGGAGACGACCCTCGTCCAGGCGGCGTCGAGGCCGACGTCCCCGGCGTCGACGCCGAGGTCGGCGAGCGACCACGTCTCGACCGGCTTCTTCTTCGCGGCCATGATCCCCTTGAACGAGGGGTAGCGCGGCTCGTTGATCTGGTCGGTGACCGACACGAGCGCCGGCAGGGCCGCCTCGACGGTCTCGGAGGCGGTGTCGCCGTCACGGCGGATCGTCACCTTGCCGTCGCCGACGGTGAGCTCGGAGGCGTAGGTGACCTGCGGCAGGCCCAGCCGCTCGGCCATCATCGCCGGGACGACACCCATGACGCCGTCGGTCGAGGACATGCCGGTGAGCACCAGCTCGGGGGCACCCTCGGTCGCCTTCCTCACGGCCTCGGCGAGGACGAGGGAGGTCGCGACCGCGTCGGAGCCGTGGATCTGGTCGTCCAGGACATGGACGCCCTTGTGGGCACCCATCTGCAGCGACTTCTTGATGGCGTCGGCGGCGGCGGCGGGGCCGACGGTCACGACGGTGACCTCGCCCTCCCCCGCGCTCTCGACGATCTTGAGCGCCTCTTCGACGGCGTACTCGTCGAGCTCCGACAGCAGACCGTCGACGGCCTCGCGGTCGACGGTGTTGTCGGACTCCTGGAACGTCCGCTCGGACTGCGCGTCCGGGACGTACTTGACGCAGACGACGATGTTCATGCGTGCCTCGTCCTCTTCCTTCGGTCGGCGGTTCGGGCGCCGGAGTTCCCGGCGCACATCGGCGACCATCCTCTCAGCCGGTGAGCGCTTGTTCACCACTGACGGGGCGTGATCGTCGCCACCCGCGGCCCGGGAACAGTGCGAGCAGCCCCGGTCAGAACGTCGTGTCGTAGTACCCGACGCGCACGGTGACGACCACCGCGAGCTCGACGCCGGACGCTGTCACCGCCGCGGCCTGCTCGTCGCCGTACCAGGAGCCGGCGATCGTCTCATCGAGCCAGAAGTGGCCGAAGACGGCGGTCGTCGTCGTCGGGGCCCGGGCCGACGTCGGCTTGACCTCGACGACGACGCTGCCGGGCTCGAGGTCGGGATCAGCGGCGCACTCGTACCTCGCGCCGGGCAGGCCCGCAGCACCGGACCGCCGCACCCCGGCGTGGTCCGGGCGCCAGTACTCCGCGCGCACCTCGTCGAGGTCCTTGCCGTACGACGGGGCACACGCCTGTGCCCGAACCAGGGCGTCGGTGGCGGTCAGGCCCTCGCCCACGGCGTCGAACCCCCCACTCGCCACGACGACCATCGTCCGGCTGGCCACGACGAAGCACTCGTGCGAGTAGGTGTCCTTGCGCTTCCACCCGTTCTGCCCCGCATCGCAGCCGTCGACGGTCGCCGATGCGAGCACCTGACGGCCGACGGTCACGGCGTCAGCGGCCTGCAGCGCCACCACGCGTGCCCGGGCCCGGCCCTCCGTGGCCTCGTCCCCCTGCGGCTCGAAGCGCTCGCTGAAGACCGTGCAGCCGAAGACCGAGCAGAAGGCCAGCGTCGCTGCGGCGCCGAGGCCGAGCACGACGGCCGTCACGACGACGAGGGCGACGTGGAGGCGTCGGCGGGGCGGGGTGGTCACGCCGCCGATCCTGCCCGCCGCGGCACTGCCCCGCCTGAGCATGCCTACTCGGGTCGGGGAGGAGGTCTGACAGGATCGAGGTCGTGAGCAGCGAGGACCCGGTCGGGCCGGGGTCGGTACGACGCACCATCGGGCCGTTGGGTGACCCCGAGACGGTGGGCTGGTGGGAGTCGCTGTGGCGGCCCTTCTGGGTGCTGCCGGCCGTCATCCTGGGCGCGGCCGCAGTCGCCGGGGCGACCGTTCCGCGCATCGACGAGCACCTGCTGGGGGACGTCGTCTACCTCTTCGGCGGCAACGCCGACTCCGCCCGCAGCCTGCTGAGCACGATCGCGAGCGCGATGATCTCGGTGACCGGCCTCGTCTTCTCGATCACGATGGTCGTCATGCAGCTGGCGAGCAGCCAGTTCACCCCGCGGCTGCTCGGCAGCTTCCTCGGCAGTCGCGTCGTCCAGGTGACGCTCGGTGTCTTCACCGCGTCCTTCGTCTTCGCGCTCATGGTGTTGCGCGACGTCCGCGCCGGCGACAGCCCGTTCGTGCCTCAGCTGTCGGTGACCCTGGCCTTCGGGCTGGTCCTCGCCAGCGTGGGGCTGTTCCTCGCGTTCATCCACCACATCACCGACTCCATCCAGGTCAGCGAGGTCGTCGACCGGATCGCCGTCAGCACCGTCCGAACCCTCGAGGAAGGCTCGGACGCCGAGTGGGACGACTCCTCCGCGGTGCCGCCGTCGTGGTCCCAGCAGCCCGGGCCGAAGGTGACGGTGACCAGCGGCGAGGGCCACGGCGTCGTCCAGCGGATCCACTACACCCGGCTCGCCGAGTGCGCCGAGCGGGCGGGAGTGGTCGTCGAGCTGCTCACCCGGGCCGGTGAGGTGCGGCACCGCGGCCAGGAGCTCGCCGTCGTCCACGGCGCGCACGCCGACGACGAGGTCGTCGAGGCGGTCCGGGACGCGTTCGGCCTCGGGGGCGAGCGGACGCTGCACCAGGACCCGGAGTTCGGCCTGCGCCAGCTCGTCGACATCGCCGAGCGCGCCCTCTCCCCCGGCATCAACGACCCGACGACCGCCGTGCAGGTGCTCGACGAGCTGCACCGGGTACTGCGGGTCGCGGCCATCCGGCCCGACCGCTCCGCCTACATCGTCGACGGGTCCGGCACGGTCCGCGTGCTCGACCGGCCGCCGACGTTCGCGGGGATGCTCGACCTCTCGCTCGACGAGATCGCGCACTACGGCGCGGACACCCTCCAGGTGCCGCGCCGCGTCGACGCGCTCCTGGCCGACCTCGAGACGATGGCCCGGCCCGAGCACGCGGCCACCGTCGTCGCCAAGCGTGCCGACCTCAGGTCACGCGGCGAGCGACCCGCCGACTGAGTCAGGCGCCCTCGAACTCGGCCTTGCCGGGCCCCTTCTCGACGAAGCTGCGCATGCCGATGGCGCGGTCCTTGGTGGCGAACAGGCCCGCGAACAGCTGCCGCTCGATCTCGAGCCCGGTCTCGAGGTCGACCTCGAGCCCGCGGTCGATGGCCTCCTTGGCCGCGCGCAGTGCGTACGCCGGACCCCCGACGTAACGGGCGACCAGGTCACGCGCCGTGGAGTACACCTCGGCGGCCGGGACGACCCGGTCGACGAGGCCGATCTCGAGCGCTTCCCGGGCCGCCACGAAGCGCCCCGAGAACACGAGGTCCTTGGCCTTGGCCGGGCCGACGAGGCGGGCCAGACGCTGGGTGCCGCCCGCCCCGGGGATGATGCCGAGCAGGATCTCGGGCTGGCCGAGCTTGGCGTCGTCGGCGGCGACCCGCCAGTCGCAGGCGAGCGCCACCTCGCAGCCACCGCCGAGGGCGTAGCCCGTGACTGCGGCGACGGTGGGCTTGGGCAGGCGCGCCAGCGCCCGGGTGAAGTCCTGGAGCAGCGCGGAGTGGTCGACCATGTCGGTGTACGACATCGTCTCCATCTCCTTGATGTCCGCGCCTGCGGCGAAGACCTTCTCGCCGCCGTACACGATGACGGCCGCCACGTCCGAGCGCTCCGCGGCCTCCCGGCACGCGGCGATGAGGCCGTGCTGGATCTCGGCGTTCAGCGCGTTCATCGGCGGCCGGTCGAGACGGACCGTGCCGATGCCGTCCTCGACCTCGAGGCGGACGAGGTCGCTCACTGCCCGTTCACCGGGGGCTCGCCGGTCTCGGGGTCGATCCCGAGGATGCGCTGGTGCCACAGGTGCACCGCGGACAGCACGACCTGGATCGACACCTGGACGAGCACGTTGAGCTCGGCCCCCGGGGTGACGACGTGCTCACCGGTGACGACGAGCGTCGAGCCGGCGATCCCCGTCTTCACGTGGTTCATGTGCAGGTTGATCTCGTTGCACGTCTCGTGCAGCTTGAGCCGGTCGGCGGTGAGCTCGTCCTGGATCTGCCACTGGCCGAAGAGGCGCATGATCTCGACGTCGCCCTCGGTGCAGCGGACGAAGAGCTGCTGCTCGTTGACCGTGAAGGACACATCCCCGTCGCCGTCGATGTTCGGCGAGAGGCCGAGGTCGACGAGCACGTCGAGGATCCGCCCGCGCAGCGGGTGCTCGTCCGAGGGCGGGGGGAAGTTGGGCAGCGAGGTGGGATCCGTCATGGCTCCACCGTAACGACTGGTTACGCTTCCGGACCATGCCGCCCTGGTCCCACCCCATGACACCGCCGCCGGGGCCGCCGTCGCGCGATCTCCCTCCCCCTCCGGGCGTCACTCTCGTCCCCGGCGGTGCCGAGGTCGCCGTCTACGCCGGCCATGCGGACGCGGTGGAGCTGTGCCTGTTCGAGCCCGGCGACCGGCTCGGGGACTCCGAGCGACGGGTCCCCCTCGGCGACCGGGCGCACGGCTGGTGGTTCGGGTTCGTGCCCGGGATGGGCCCGGGCCAGCGGTACGCGGTGCGGGTCGACGGCCCCTGGGACCCCGAGCGGGGGCACCTGCACAACCCGGCGAAGCTGCTGCTCGACCCCTACGCGGGCGCTCTCGAGGGCGAGGTGGCCTGGGGCCCGGAGGTGTACGGCCACACCGTCGACGAGTCGTGGGCCGGCGACCTCGAGCTGCCCTCGACGCTCGACAGCCGCGGCCACCTGCCCCGCGGCGTCGTCGTCGACCACGCCTTCGACTGGGGCGACGACTCCCGCCCCCGGCGGTCGCGCAGCGAGACGGTCGTCTACGAGGCGCACGTGCGCAACCAGACGATGCTCCACCCCGGGGTGCCCGAGGAGCTGCGCGGCACGTACGCCGGGCTCGCGCACCCCGCGTCGATCGAGCACCTCGTCGGCCTCGGCGTCACGACCGTCGAGCTGCTGCCGATCCACGCGTTCACCGACGAGCCGCACCTGGTCCGGCGCGGCATGACCAACCACTGGGGCTACAACACCCTCGGCTTCTTCGCCCCGCACGCCGCCTACGCCGCCGCCACCGACCCGCAGGGCGTCGTCGACGAGGTCAAGGGCATGGTCAAGCTGCTGCACGAGGCGGGGCTCGAGGTGGTCCTCGACGTCGTGTACAACCACACCGCCGAGCAGAGCCGCACCGGCGCGACCCTCTCGTGGCGCGGCCTGGACCAGCGCGCGTACTACCGCCTCGACGAGCGGGGGCGCGACATCGACGTCACCGGGTGCGGCAACACGATGGACCTGCGGCACCCGGTCGTGTGCCGGATGGTCCTGGACTCGCTGCGCCACTGGGTGCAGGAGTACCACGTCGACGGCTTCCGCTTCGACCTCGCGGTGGCCCTCGGCCGCGGCCGCGGCGACGACTTCGACCCCGACCACCCCTTCCTCGTCGCGCTGCGGACCGACCCGGTGCTCTCGCGGGTCACGCTCATCGCCGAACCCTGGGACCTCGGCCTGCACGGCTGGCGCACCGGCCAGTTCCCGCCCCCGTTCCTGGAGTGGAACGACCGCTACCGCGACGCCGTGCGCCGGTTCTGGGTCGGCGACGTCCGGGCCCAGTCCGACGGCCACGTCGCCCACGACGCGCGTGAGCTCGCGACCCGGCTCACCGGGTCGCGGGACCTGTTCGGCGCCCGGGACCGCGGGCCGACCGCGTCGGTCAACTTCATCGCCGCGCACGACGGCTTCACCCTCGCCGACCTCGTCTCGTACGACCACAAGCACAACGAGGCCAACGGCGAGGGCAACGCCGACGGGTCCGACGGCAACTCCTCGTGGAACCACGGCGTCGAGG
The DNA here is from genome assembly GCA_963815545.1 of uncultured Actinomycetota bacterium. Classification (GTDB taxonomy): domain Bacteria; phylum Actinomycetota; class Actinomycetes; order Actinomycetales; family Dermatophilaceae; genus Phycicoccus. Next base: position 337,602 of record CAWFGY010000010.1, on the reverse strand, counting down.
GCGAGACCGGCGACGAGGTCGTGCTCGCGGCCAGGTCCCGGGCGCTGCGCAACCTGCTCGGCACCCTGCTCCTGTCCGCCGGGGTGCCGATGCTCACCGCCGGCGACGAGCTGGGGCGCACCCAGGGCGGCAACAACAACCCGTACTGCCAGGACAACGCGACCTCGTGGCTGTCCTGGGACCTCGCGCCGTGGCAGCAGGACCTGCTCGCCACCAGCCGGCACCTCCTCGCCCTGCGGCGCGACCTCCCCGCCCTGCGGCAGGGCCGCTGGCTCCTCGGCCGCGAGGTCGACGAGGCCGGGACCCAGGACGTCGAGTGGTTCGGCGCCGACGGCCGGCCGATGGCGGACCGCTGGCACGACCCCGGCTCACGCGTCATCCAGATGCGCGTCGCGCCCGTGCCGACCGAGGGTGACGGTGCCCTCCTCGTCGTCAACGGCGGCCGGGAGGACCTCGAGGTCACCCTGGCCCCCACCCTGCCCGGGCGCGGGTACCTGCTCGTCTGGGACAGCGCCGCGGCCCGGCCGGGCGAGCCCACCGCCGCGGGCTCGGTCGCCACCGTGCCCGCCACGACGATGCGCCTCTACGTCGCGACGTAGCGCCGCAGCGCTCATCGACGGGTCACCGGCGCGCGTCCCGGTGCGCCGCCCCCGCCCGCCCCATCCCCGACATTTCGGGGTCACCCCGGAATGTCAGGTTCGCACGGCCTCGGAGGCCCGGCGAACCTGACGTTCCCGTGCCTCGGACGTCCGCCGCCGGGCGAGCGGACCCGGTGGCCGGTGCCGAGATGTGCGTACGCTGGCCCGCGCACCACCGTCGCTGCGCCCACCCCCATGTCCGCGCCCGAAGGACCACGATCCGATGACCTCTCCTGTGCCCACGACCCCCGCCGTCTACGACGAGTCGCCCAGTACGGACGCCCGCCGGATCGGCCCCGAGTTCCGGACGAGCAACCCGCTGGCCTCCGGCCCGGTCGTCCAGCCACCGGCCACGGTCGACGGCTTCGTCGCCGAGTTCCTCGCCGAGCTCAACTACGGACAGGGCGTCCTGCTCTCCCGGTCCTCGGTCAACGACCAGTACCTCGCCCTCGCCCGCACGGTGCGCCGCTACCTCATGGCGGACTGGCTCGAGACCGGAGCCCGGCGCCGGCAGGCGCAGCAGAAGACGATCGGCTACCTGTCCGCGGAGTACCTCCTCGGCCGCCAGCTCGGCAACAACCTCCTCGCGACGAACCTCCAGGACATCGCCGAGGTGGCGATGACCCAGTGCGGCATCGACATCGCGACCCTGCGGGCCCAGGAGGTCGAGCCGGGCCTCGGCAACGGTGGGCTCGGCCGGCTCGCGGCCTGCTTCGTCGACTCGCTCGCGACGATGGACGTGCGCTGCATCGGCTACGGCATCCGCTACGAGTACGGCATCTTCCGCCAGAGCTTCGAGGACGACCGCCAGGTCGAGCAGCCCGACTCCTGGCTCTCGCTCGGCAGCCCGTGGGAGTTCCCCCACCCCGAGCGGCAGGTCCTCGTGGGCTTCGGCGGTCGCACCGAGACCGCGATGGACGACGAGGGCGTGGAGCGGAGCACCTGGGTCCCCGACTGGGAGGTCCTCGGCATCCCCCACCACTACATGGTCCCGGGCTTCCGCAACGGCGTCGTCAACACCCTGCGGCTGTGGAGCGCCAAGGCCACCCAGGCGTTCGACCTGCAGATCTTCAACGCCGGCGACTACGCCGAGGCCGTGCGTGCCCAGACCTTCGCCGAGAACATCACCAAGGTGCTCTACCCCGAGGACTCCACCCCGCAGGGCAAGGAGCTGCGCCTGCAGCAGCAGTACTTCTTCGTCGCCTGCTCGCTCCACGACTTCATCGACAACACCCTGCCCGCGGACTTCGACCTGCGCCGGCTTCCCGAGCGGATCATCTTCCAGCTCAACGACACCCACCCCGTCATTGCGATCCCCGAGCTGATGCGCATCCTCGTCGACGTCAAGGGCCTCGCCTGGGACGAGGCGTGGGAGATCACGAAGCAGTGCTTCGCCTACACCTGTCACACCCTGTTGCCGGAGGCCCTCGAGGTGTGGCCCGTCGAGCTCCTCGGCCGCCTCCTGCCGCGGCACCTGGAGATCATCTACCGGATCAACGACGCCTTCCTCGCCGAGGTGCAGCAGACCTACCCCGGTGACGAGATGCTGGCCCGCCGGATGTCGATCATCGCCGAGCACCCCGTGCGCTCGGTCCGGATGGCGTACCTCGCGACCGTCGCCGGCTCGAAGGTCAACGGGGTGGCCGAGCTGCACAGCCAGCTGCTGCGCGACAAGGTGCTGCCGGACTTCTCGCGCATGTGGCCCGAGAAGTTCACCAACGTCACCAACGGCGTCACCCCGCGCCGGTTCGTCCGGCTCGCGAACCGGCGCCTGTCCGAGCTCGTCACGGACACCATCGGCGACGGGTGGGTCACCGACCTCGACCGGCTGCGCGAGCTGGAGCCGTACGCCGACGACGCGGGGTTCCGCGAGCAGTTCCGGGCCGTCAAGCAGGCCAACAAGGAGCGGCTCTACACCCTGCTGCGCGCCCGGGACGGCCTCGACCTGCCACGCGACGCGATGCTCGACGTCATGGTCAAGCGGCTGCACGAGTACAAGCGCCAGACCCTCAAGCTGCTGCACATCGTGTCGCTGTACGAGGACATCGTGTCGGGCCGGGTGTCCGCCGACGAGGTGACCCCGCGGACGTTCGTCTTCGGCGCGAAGGCCGCCCCCGGCTACCACATGGCGAAGGAGACCATCTTCCTCGTCAACGCGGTCGCCGGCGTCGTGAACACCGACCCCCGGGTCGCGGGCCGGCTGTCGGTCGCGTTCCCCGCCAACTACAACGTCACCCTCGCCGAGAAGCTCATCCCGGCGGCCGACCTGTCCGAGCAGATCTCGCTCGCCGGCAAGGAGGCCTCCGGGACCGGCAACATGAAGTTCGCCCTCAACGGCGCGCTGACGATCGGCACCGACGACGGGGCGAACGTCGAGATCCGCCGGCTCGTCGGCGACGACCACTTCTTCCTCTTCGGGATGGCCGAGCCCGAGGTCGAGCAGCTGCGTGCCCGCGGCTACAGCCCCGCCGCGTACTACGAGTCGAACCCGAAGCTGCGGAGCACCATCGACCTCCTCGCCAGCGGGATCTTCACCGACGGGGACCGCCAGGCCGTCGCCCCGGTCATCGACAACCTGCTCGCCCAGGACACCTTCATGGTCCTCGCCGACTTCCAGTCCTACCTCGACGCCCAGGCCCGGGTCGACGCCGCCTACGCCGACCAGGACGGATGGGCACGATCGGCGATCCTCAACGTCGCCCGCTCGGGCTTCTTCTCCTCGGACCGCTCGATGCGCGACTACCTCGAGCGGATCTGGCACGCCTGAGCGGTCGCGACCAGCACGTGACGCGTCTGCGTCGCCGGTGCCGGTCCGTGTAGGTTCGGTGAGGTGAGTGACGCCCTCCGCACCGCCCCTCCGCAGACGCCGATCGGACGAATTCCCGTCCAGGACGTCCAACCCGTCGTCGACCACGGCGCCCGCCCCGCCAAGGCCGTGGTCGATGAGGAGTTCGAGGTCTCGGCCACCGTCTTCCGCGAGGGCCACGACGCCGTCAACGCCACGCTCGTGCTCACCGACCCCGAGGGCGCCGAGCACCGCGTGTCGATGACCTGCACCAACCCCGGCCTCGACCACTGGGTCACCCGGGTGGCCGCCGACCGGACCGGCTGGTGGTCCTTCCGGGTCGAGGGCTGGTCCGACCCGTACGGCACGTGGGAGCACGACGCGACGATCAAGGTGCACGCCGACGTCGACACCGAGCTGATGCTCGAGGAGGGCGCGCGCGTCCTGGAGCGCGCCCTGGACGAGGTCGACCGCACCGCCGACCAGGAGCAGGTCCTCGTCGACGCGATCCGGGTGCTGCGCGACCCGGCGCGACCGCCGGTGGTCCGGCTCAAGGCGGGCACCGACGCCGCCGTCGAGGACGAGCTCGGCGCGCGGCCGCTGCGCGACATGGTCTCGCCCTCCCCCGAGTACCACCTGCTCGTCGAGCGGGAGCGGGCGCTGTACGGCGCCTGGTACGAGATCTTCCCCCGCAGCGAGGGGGCGCACTACGACGAGGACGAGCACCGCTGGCAGACGGGCACGCTCCGGACCGCCGCGCAGCGGCTGCCGGCCATCGCCGACATGGGCTTCGACGTCGTCTACCTCACCCCCATCCACCCGATCGGCCAGGCCGCGAAGAAGGGGCCCAACAACACCCTCGACGCGCGCCCCGAGGACCCGGGCAGCCCCTACGCCATCGGATCGCCCGACGGCGGCCACGACGCGATCCACCCCGACCTCGGGGACTTCGACGACTTCGACGCGTTCGTCGCCGAGGCCGAACGGCTCGGGATGGAGGTCGCGATGGACCTCGCGCTCCAGTGCTCCCCCGACCACCCGTGGGTCGCCGCCCACCCCGAGTGGTTCACGACCCGGGCCGACGACACCATCGCCTACGCCGAGAACCCGCCGAAGAAGTACCAGGACATCTACCCGGTCAACTTCGACAACGACCCCGCCGGCATCTACGCCGAGGTACGCCGCGTCGTGCAGGTGTGGATCGACCACGGCGTCAAGATCTTCCGCGTCGACAACCCCCACACCAAGCCGGTCGAGTTCTGGCAGTGGCTGATCGACGACGTCGCGAAGGACCACCCGGAGGTCATCTGGCTCGCCGAGGCGTTCACGAAGCCGGCGATGATGCACACCCTCGGCAAGGTCGGCTTCCAGCAGAGCTACACGTACTACGCGTGGCGCAACACCGCCGAGGAGATCGAGGAGTACCTCACCGAGCTCTCCGGCGAGGCCGCCGCCTACATGCGGCCCTCGTTCTGGCCGACGACCCACGACATCCTCACGCCCTACATGCAGTTCGGTGGGCCGGGGGCCTGGAAGCTGCGGGCGGTCCTCGCGGCGACGCTGGTGCCCACCTACGGCATCTACGCCGGCTACGAGCTGATGGAGCACGTGGCCCGCCCCGGCGCCGAGGAGCAGATCGACAACGAGAAGTACGAGTTCAAGGACCGACGCTGGGCCGACTACGAGCCCGGCGGCCCCCGGGAGGGCCGCTCGCTCGCCGGTTGGCTCACCCGGGTCAACGCGATCCGTCGTGAGCACCCGGCCCTGCACCGGCTGCGCAACATCCGCTTCCACGAGGTCGACGACGAGAACTTCATCGCGTACTCGAAGCGGCGGGTGCTGCCCGACGGCACCGCCGACGTCGTCCTCGTCGTCGCCAACCTCGACCCCCACTCGACCCGCGCGACGACGATGCGGCTCGACCTGGTCGCCCTCGGTTTCCAGCCGGGCGACTCGATCGAGGCGCACGACCTGGTCACCGACCAGCGCTGGGTCTGGCAGCGCGACGTCTACGTCCGCCTCGGGCCCGAGACCGAGCCGTGCCACATCGTCTCCCTGAGGAGGCCGTGGTGAGCGCGATCCCCGGCATGGGGCACAGCACCCCCGGGCTGGGGATGAACCAGCCCGGGCTGCGTCACGACCCCGAGTGGTTCCGCACGGCGGTGTTCTACGAGGTCCTCGTGCGGGCCTTCGGCGACTCCACGGGCTCCGGCGAGGGCGACTTCGCGGGCATCATCAACCGGCTCGACTACCTCCAGTGGCTCGGGGTCGACTGCCTGTGGCTGCCACCCTTCTACGCGAGCCCGCTGCGCGACGGCGGCTACGACATCTCGGACTACACCCAGGTGCTGGCCGAGTTCGGCACGCTCCCGGAGTTCCGCGAGCTCATCACCCAGGCGCACGCCCGCGGCATCCGGATCGTCACCGACCTCGTCATGAACCACACGAGCGACCTGCACCCGTGGTTCCAGGCGTCGCGCAGCGACCCGGACGGGCCGTACGGCGACTTCTACGTGTGGTCCGACACCGACGACAAGTACACCGACGCCCGGATCATCTTCATCGACACCGAGACCTCGAACTGGACGTTCGACCCGATCCGCCGGCAGTTCTTCTGGCACCGGTTCTTCAGCCACCAGCCCGACCTCAACTTCGAGAACGAGGCCGTCCACGAGGCGATCTTCGACGTCGTCCGGTTCTGGATGGACATGGGCATCGACGGCTTCCGGCTCGACGCCGTCCCCTACCTCTACGAGGAGGAGGGCCACAACGGCGAGAACCACCCCAAGACGCACGCCTTCCTCGCGAAGCTGCGGGCGATGGTCGACGCCGAGTACCCGGGCCGCATCCTCATCGCCGAGGCGAACCAGCCCCCCGGGGACGTCGTCGACTACTACGGCACCGAGGAGTCCCCCGAGTGCCAGATGTGCTTCCACTTCCCGGTCATGCCGATGCTCTACTACTCCCTGCGCGAGGAGAAGGCGGCGCCGATCATCGACGTCCTCGCCGACACCCCGGCCATCCCGTCGGGCACGCAGTGGGGCACGTTCCTGCGCAACCACGACGAGCTGACCCTCGAGATGGTGACGCCCGAGCAGCGGGCCGCCATGTACGGGTGGTACGCCCCCGACCCCCGGATGCGCGCCAACGTCGGCATCCGCCGCCGGCTCGCGCCGCTGCTCGACAACTCCCGGCCGGAGTACGAGCTGATCCACGCGCTCCTGCTGTCGCTGCCCGGCTCCCCGTGCCTCTACTACGGCGACGAGATCGGGATGGGCGACAACATCTGGCTCGAGGACCGTGACGCGGTCCGCACGCCGATGCAGTGGACACCCGACCGCAACGCGGGGTTCTCCACGGCCGACCCCGGCAAGCTGTACCTGCCGGTCATCCAGTCGCTCGTCTACCACCACAACCACGTCAACGTCGAGGCGCAGATGGCCTCGGGCTCGTCCCGGCTGCACTGGGTCCGGGGCATGCTCGCCGTGCGGCGGGAGCATCCCGTGTTCGGGCTGGGCGACTTCGAGGTCTGCGCGTCCACGCACGAGCGGGTGCTCGCCTACGTGCGCGTCGACCGCCGGGACCGCGACGTCGAGGACCGCTCCGCGCGCGCCGTCCTCTGCGTCAACAACCTCGCGTCGCGTCCGCAGGCGAGCACGGTGACCCTCCCCGACGGCTTCGCCGGCTGGCAGACCCGTGACCTGTTCGGGGGCACCGGCTTCCCCGACATCGGGCCGGAGGGGGAGCTCATGGTCACCCTGGGGTCGCGCGACTTCTACTGGCTCTCGCTCGAGCCCCCGGTCGGGGGTGAGCATGGCTGAGCTCCACCACGACGCGACGATCTCACCGAGCAAGCTCGAGCTGCTCGAGGAGTGGATGGGCACCCAGCGCTGGTACGCCGCCAAGGGCAGCCGCCCCCGGCTGCGTCGGCTCGCCCGGTGGCGGCTCGACGACCCGGCCGGTGAGGTCGGGATCGAGACCCTCGTCGTCGCCGACGAGTCCGGTGACGAGCCGGTCGTCTACCAGGTTCCGCTCACCTACCGCGGGGAGCCCCTGGCCTCGGCCGACCACGCCCTCGTCGGGACCACCGAGCACTCCGTCCTCGGCCGGCGCTGGGTGTACGACGCCCCGCACGACCCCGTGTACGCCACCCAGCTCCTCGAGCTCGTCCAGGGCCGGGTCCGAGCCGCGTCGTCGCTGGAGTCGGACGCCGTCGAGGAGTCCGTCACCGGCGTGGGGCAGCCCAGCTGGACGCGGGCGGTCCGGGTCACCGCCGCCCAGGTGCTGACCGGCGAGCAGTCCAACACCTCGGTCATCCTCGACACCGAGGCCGACGACGGCGAGCACGTCCCGCTCATCGTCAAGATCTTCCGGATGCTCTCCCCCGGCGAGAACCCCGATGTCGTCCTCCAGGGCGCCCTCGTCGACGCCGGCTCGCGACGGGTCCCCGGCGTCGTCGGGTCCGTGGCCGGCGGGTGGCCGCATCCGACGCCCGAGGGCGACCGCCCCGCCACCGGGCACCTCGCCTTCGTGCAGGAGTTCCTCCCGGGCGTCGAGGACGCCTGGCGGGTGGCCCTGCGCGCGGCCGAGGAGGGCACCGACCTGCGCGGGCCCGCGCACGAGCTGGGGGTCGCGACGGCTCAGGTGCACGTGGCCCTGGCGACCGCGCTCGGCACGAGCGCCACGACACCCGCGCAGGTCGAGGCCATCCTCGCCGGCATGCGCGTCCGCTTCGACGACGCCGTCGCCGAGGTCCCCGACCTCGAGGGCGTCCGGCCGGCGGTCGAGTCCGTGCTCACCGCGGCCGCGGCCGGCCCGTGGCCCGACCTCCAGCGCATCCACGGCGACTACCACCTCGGCCAGGTCCTGTACTCCCCCGACCGCGGCTGGGTCCTGCTCGACTTCGAGGGCGAGCCACTGCGCTCCCTCGCCGAACGGTCGCTGCCCGACCAGTGGATCCGCGACATCGCCGGGATGCTCCGCAGCGTCGACTACGTCGGGGGGACGCGCGAGCAGGCCACCGGGCGCTCGGCCCGCGAGTGGGTCACCGTCGCCCAGCAGGCGTTCCTCGACGGGTACGCCGCCGAGGCCGGAGCGGACCCTCGCCGGCTGGGGGCGCTCCTGGCCGCGTTCGAGCTCGACAAGGCGATGTACGAGGTCGTCTACGAGGCACGCAACCGCCCCGCCTGGCTGGGTATCCCCCTCGGCGCCGTCCACCGACTCACCGACCACCCTGCTCCCTCCACCTCCCAAGGAGGTTCTTCGTGACTCCCACCCCCAGCCCCGAGGTCGGCGGTGCCATCACCGCGCTCGTCCAGGGCCGCCACCAGCAGCCGCACGACCTCCTCGGCCAGCACATGGAGCACGGCGGGCTGCGCCTGCGGGTCCTCAAGCCCCTCGCCGAGTCGGTCCGGATCCGGTTCGAGGACGGCGAGGAGCTGACCCTGGAGCACGAGGCCGAAGGGGTCTGGACGGCGGTCCGCACCGACGCGACGCGCACGATGGACTACCGGCTCCTCGTCGCCTGGGGCGACGGCGTCGAGCACGAGCAGGACGACCCGTACCGGTTCGCGCCCACCCTCGGCGACATGGACCTGCACCTCGTCGGCGAAGGTCGCCACGAGCAGCTGTGGACGGTGCTCGGGGCACGGGTCCGTGAGTACACCGGTCCGCTCGGGTCGGTCACCGGGACCTCGTTCGCCGTCTGGGCGCCACGCGCCAAGGCGGTCCGCGTCGTCGGCGACTTCAACGCCTGGGACGGGCGCGCGAACCCGATGCGGCTCATCGGCGGCAGCGGGGTCTGGGAGCTCTTCGTGCCCGGCGTCGGCCCCGGCGACGTCTACAAGTACGAGATCCGCGGCGCCGACGACGTCGTGCGCACCAAGGCCGACCCGATGGCCCGCCGCACCGAGTGCCCGCCGCGCACCGGCTCCGTCGTCGACGACTCCACGCACGCCTGGGCCGACGACGCGTGGATGGAGCAGCGGGCCGGGTCGGACCCGCACACGGGCCCGATGAGCGTCTACGAGGTGCACCTCGGCTCCTGGCGTCAGGGGCTCACCTACACCGAGCTCGCGGAGCACCTCGTCAACTACGTCTCCGACCTCGGGTTCACCCACGTCGAGCTCATGCCCGTCATGGAGCACCCGTACGGGCCGTCGTGGGGCTACCAGGTGACCGGCTACTACGCCCCGACCGCGCGGTTCGGCACCCCGGACGAGTTCAAGTACCTCGTCGACGCCCTGCACCGGGCCGGGATCGGCGTCATCCTCGACTGGGTCCCGGGACACTTCCCGCGCGACGAGTTCGCCCTCGCGCGCTTCGACGGCCTCCCGCTCTACGAGCACCCGGACCCCCGCCGCGGGGACCAGCCCGACTGGGGCACCCACGTCTTCGACTTCGGCCGGCTCGAGGTGCGCAACTTCCTCGTCGCCAACGCCGTGTACTGGCTCGACGAGTTCCACATCGACGGTCTGCGGGTCGACGCCGTCGCCTCGATGCTCTACCTCGACTACTCCCGACGGGACGGGGAGTGGATCCCCAACGTGCACGGCGGGCGTGAGCACCTCGAGGCCATCGGGCTGCTCCAGGAGGCGAACGCGACGGCGTACAAGCGGGTGCCCGGGGTCGTCACGATCGCCGAGGAGTCGACGTCGTGGCCGGGGGTCACGAAGCCGACGAGCACCGGCGGTCTGGGCTTCGGGCTGAAGTGGAACATGGGCTGGATGAACGACACGCTGCGCTACGTCGAGGAGGAGCCGGTCCACCGTCAGTACCACCACAACCTGCTGACCTTCTCGCTCATGTACGCGTTCAGCGAGAACTTCGTCCTGCCGATCAGCCACGACGAGGTCGTCCACGGCAAGGGGTCGCTGCTGACCAAGATGCCGGGCGAGCGCGCCGACCAGCTCGCGACCGTGCGTGCCTTCCTCGCGTACATGTGGAGCCACCCCGGCAAGCAGCTGGTCTTCATGGGCTGCGAGTTCGCCCAGCCGCAGGAGTGGGCCGACGGCCGCTCGCTCGAGTGGTGGCTGCTCGACCACGCCGCGCACTACCGGGTCCACAACCTCGTGAAGCAGCTGAACACGCTGTACCGCGAGCACCCGGCGATGTGGGCGCTGGACGCCCAGCCGGCGGGCTTCCGCTGGCTCGACGCCGACGACAACACCGGCAACCTCCTGTCGTACCTGCGGTTCGAGCGGGCCGACGGATCCGGGGACGTCGTCGCCTCCGTCGTCAACTACAGCGGCGAGGACAAGGAGTGGGTGCGCGTCGGCGTGCCCCGGGCGGGGTCCTGGGAGGTCGTCCTCGACACGAGCGGGTACGACGAGGCGAGCTCGCCGAGCCAGGCCGGCGCCGTCCTCGAGGCCGAGGCGACGCCGTGGAACGACCAGCCCTGGTCGGTGTCCGTGCGGGTCGCGCGCCTGTCGACGCTCTACCTCGTCCCGGTGGCCGAGTGACCGCCTGCGCCCTCAGATGAAGAGCAGCTGGGCGCCCTCGGTGAGCTCGATGAAGTCGCTCGCCGAGATGATCGCCTCGACCTCGTCGTAGAGGTCGTCCTCGCTGAGGTGGTTCATGTCGGCCGACATCCGGCAGGCCCACAGGTGGACCCCGGCGCCGGTCAGCATCTCGAGGAACTCGGGGACGTCGGGGACCTCGAGGTCGGCCAGCTGCTTCTTCATCATCTTCGTCGCCGCGTTCGTCGCGCCGGGGAGCGCGCCGAGCATGTGGTGCACGCCCATCCCGGAGTGACCCGGCGGGTGCATCGCCGTGTTGCCGACGAAGCTGAACTTCAGGTCGCCCATCGTGGCCTTGTTGATGATGTCGAAGCCCCAGAACGTGAAGAACATGTGCGTCTCCACGCCCTCGCCGACGGCCGCGTTGGCGAGGATCAGGCCCGGGTAGGCCATGTCGAGGTTGCCCTTGGAGCAGATGATGGCGAGCTTGCGGCCGGAGCCCTCCGGCTCGTCGAACGAGGGGACGACGAGCGGGGCGGCGTCGGTGGTGGCGGTCATGGGGTTCTCCTGGTGCTGGTCGGGACGGGTGGTGGGGGTCAGACGCAGCCCTTGGGCTTGGGCAGCCCGGAGACGTACGCCATCTTCTTGGCCGGCTTGCCGGGGAAGAGCGCGAACAGCGACTTGATCGGCGTGTCCGTGCGGGTCGACACCCGGCGCAGCGTGGCCGTCTCACCCTCGGTGGCGTAGTCCTGGCGGAGGAAGCGGATGAGCGTCCAGTGCGCGTCGGTGAGCTCGAGGCCGATGAGCCGGGCGAGCTCGGGAGCGAGGTCCTCGGTCCACTGCTCGGGGTGGCTGAGGAAGCCCTCCTCGTTGACCTCGAGCTCGTGGCCGGCGATCGTCGTCGTCGTCATGGTGTGTCCTTTCAGGGGGGTGCTCAGGCGGGGTTCTTGCCGGACATCGACATCTCGGCGGGGAGGCCGAGCGGACGTCCGGGGAGGAGCGCGTTCCAGTAGATGTGGCGGAACGCGAGCTTGCCGAGGTGGTTGGCGCGGGACTCCCCCAGCAGGGTCATCGGGCCGACCTTGGGGATCGGGAAGGAGCCGGTCAGCGGCTCGGTGTCGTAGTTGAAGTCCAGGAGCAGCGCCTTGCCGTGCCCGGACTCGACGAAGCAGTTGGCGTGCCCGTCGAAGCCGTGGGTCATCGGGCGACCGGCGATGTGCTCGAGGAAGTTGTCGACGAAGACCTCCACGGAGAAGTGCGCGACCGAGCCGGCCTTGCTCGTCGGGATGTTGCTGGCGTCGCCGAGCGCGAAGACGTCGTCGTGCCCGGTGGCGAGGAAGGTGTGCTTGTCGACGGGGACGTAGTTCAGCTCGTCCCCGAGCCCGGAGGCGGCGACGAAGTCCGCGCCCATGTTGAGCGGCACCGTCACGAGCTGGTCGTAGGCGATTTCGCGCTCGTCGTAGGAGACGAGCATCTGGCGATCCTGGTCGATCCGCTCGACCATGAAGTCGGGCTCGACGAGAATGCCCTTCTCCTCCAGGAGACCGCCGAGGGTGCGGCTGGCCACCGGCTTGGTGAAGGCGCCGTCCAGCGGGGTGACGAAGACGAGCTCGGTCTTCTCGCGGAGCCCCCGGCGGCGCAGCCAGTCGTCGGCGAGGAAGGCGAACTCCAGGGGTGCGACGGGGCACTTGATGGGCAGCTCGGTGATGTGGACGACGAGCCGCCCGCCCTCGAAGGTGTCGAGCCGGTCCCGCAGGGCCACCGCACCGTCGTAGGTGTAGAACTCGCCGACCTCCCGGTGCCACTGGGTGCCGAGGGTCCCCTCGGTCTGGTCGGGGCGCGGAGTGGTGCCCGTGGCGATGACGAGCTGGTCGTAGGGCAGCACCCGGCCGTCGGCGAGGCGCACCTCGTTGGCGGCCGTCTCTACGCGCTCGACGTCGCCGATGAGCAGCTCGATGCCGTCGTGGATGAAGGGCCGGGTCTGCTTGCGGACCTGTTCGGGGGTGTTGAGCCCGAAGGGGATGAAGAGGTAGCCGGGCTGGTAGTCGTGGACCTCGTCCTTGTTGACGACGGTGATCGTCCACTCGTCCACCGGCAGGCGGCGACGCAGCTTGTTGACGACCATCGTCCCGGCCGTTCCGGCCCCGAGGACGACGAGATGCTTCGTGGTGTTCATACCCCCATTGGTATCTCGGGGCCGAGAGCCCTCGGAAGTGCCGAAAGTCCCGACCGGGGGTGATCCGGCCGACACCGGGGGCTTCACCGGCGCCCCGGGACTCTGCGAGGATCGGGGTCATGAGCTCCTCGCGCGCCGGACAGCCCGCACAGCCCGCCGACCTCGTCGACGTCGCGTCGCTCGTCACGGCGTACTACACCCGGGAGCCGGACCCCGAGGACGTCGACCAGCAGGTGGCGTTCGGGACCTCCGGGCACCGCGGGTCGAGCCTGAAGACCTCGTTCAACGAGGCGCACATCCTCGCCACCACGCAGGCCATCTGCGACTACCGCCGGGAGCAGGGCTACGACGGCCCGCTGTTCATCGGGCGCGACACCCACGGCCTGTCCGAGCCGGCCTGGGCCAGCGCACTCGAGGTGCTCGTGGCCAACGAGGTCACCGTGCTCGTCGACGCCGACGACCGGTACACCCCCACCCCGGCCGTCTCACACGCGATCCTCGTGGCGAACCGGGGCAAGGTGTCGGGCGTCTCCGACATGCCGGCCGGGCGGGGGCTCGCCGACGGCATCGTCGTCACCCCGTCGCACAACCCGCCCACCGACGGCGGCTTCAAGTACAACCCGCCGCACGGTGGGCCGGCCGACTCGGACGCCACGAAGGTCATCGCGGCCGCCGCCAACGCCTACATCCGGGCCGGGCTCGAGGGCGTCAAGCGGGTCCCGTTCGCCCGGGCCCGGGCCACGGTCGGCACCTACGACTTCCTCGGGACCTACGTCGAGGACCTCCCGAGCGTCCTGGACATCGACGCGATCCGCGCCGCCGGGGTACGGATCGGCGCGGACCCGCTCGGTGGAGCGGCGGTCGACTACTGGGGGGCGATCGCGCAGCGGCACCGGATCGACCTCACCGTCGTCAACCCGCTCGTCGACGCGACGTGGCGCTTCATGACCCTGGACTGGGACGGCAAGATCCGGATGGACTGCTCGTCGCCGTCGGCGATGGCCTCGCTCATCGAGCGTCGCGACGAGTACGACGTCGCGACGGGCAACGACGCCGACAGCGACCGGCACGGCATCGTCACCCCGGACGCCGGGCTCATGAACCCCAACCACTACCTCTCGGTCGCCATCCAGTACCTCTACGGCGGCGCCCGCCCGCAGTGGCGCGACGACGGGTTCATCGGCAAGACCCTCGTGTCGAGCTCGATGATCGACCGGGTCGCCGAGGATCTCGGCCGCACGCTCGTCGAGGTCCCGGTCGGCTTCAAGTGGTTCGTGCCCGGCCTCCTCGACGGCTCCGGCCCGTTCGGCGGCGAGGAGTCCGCCGGGGCGTCGTTCCTGCGCCGGGACGGGTCGGTGTGGACGACGGACAAGGACGGGATCCTCCTGGCCCTGCTCGCCTCCGAGATCATCGCGACCACCGGCAAGACGCCGTCCCAGCTGTACGCCGAGCTCACCGCCCGACATGGTGAGCCCGCCTATGCGCGGATCGACGCCCCCGCCGACCGCGCCCAGAAGGCGAAGCTGGCGGCACTCGCCCCCACCGACGTCTCGGCGCAGTCGCTGGCGGGTGAGCCGATCACGGCCAAGCTCACCGAGGCGCCCGGCAACGGGGCCGCGATCGGCGGGCTCAAGGTCGTCACGGAGTCCGCGTGGTTCGCGGCCCGGCCGTCGGGCACCGAGGACGTCTACAAGATCTACGCCGAGTCCTTCCGAGGCCCCGACCACCTCGCCCAGGTGCAGGCCGAGGCCCGCGACGTCGTGAGCGCCGCGCTCGACGGCTGAGCACGGCCGCTCGACCACCGCGGGCGGTGGCTCACTCGAAGCCCCGGAAGACGCCATCCCCGTCGACGTGGCCCGCGAAGTCGTCCCAGTCCATGTTCGCGAGGTTGAGGTTGTTCTCGACACCCCAGAGCTCCCGCGCCACACAGCGGAACGCTGGGCGTGAGTCGCTCCCGAGGTCGACGACCTGGATGGGGTGTTCTCCGGCCATCGCCGGTCCGTCCACGATGAAGAGCACGGCCGCGTGCTCCTCCAGTGCCACCGCCTGCTGGCGCAGAGCGTGCCATCTCGCCCCGGCGAACTGCGGATCGTCGACGACGAGGACGTAGGCCCGGAAGCCGTCCTCGTTCTCCGCGAGAGCTGCCGCCTGCGCCGCCTCCCACCCGTCGCGGGTGAAGTCGGTGCGCACCAGCAGGGAGTCGTAGGTGCTGGGAAGTCCAGTCATGGCGTCATGGAACCAGCCCCGCGCGGACGAGGCCACGTGGTCGTCGACGGTCGCGCACCGCGCGACCCGGGGCACCGCTCGAACGAGAAGGACATGCCGTCCCCGATCGCGGCAGACGGCATGTGCGCGTCCTTCGACGTTCGAGGTGGCCCACGTGCGGGGCACAGCGCAGGAGGCGCACTGTCGAGGCGGTCAGGTCTGCGCGTAGAGGACGCGGAAGCGTTCGAGGACCACCGGCATGTCCGGCCGGAAGCCACCCTCGGCGCGCTCGGTGAAGAAGCGCTCGTGGACCTCCCGCCAGTGCTCGAGGCTGCCGTCGCCCTCCCCCTCGTCCCGGGCGTGCTCGGCGTCCACCTCGTCGAAGGGGACGACCCGCGTCTCGGTCGTCGCGACGAGCGCGCGTGGGTGGCCGGCTCCGTCCAGGACGATGCCGAGCATCCCCGGCGCGGGCAGCTCCTCCCCCTCCGTGGCGTAGTCGGCGTGCGAGCTCGCGGTCGCCGTCTTGGTCCCGTCGAGGACACGGCCGAGCAGCTCGTCGGCCTGTTCCGGGGTCGCGCCGAAGGCCCACGCGGGGGGCCGGAGCCGTCGCATCGGGTTCTCGCCGGTGTAGACGGGCACCCCCGACAGACCGGCATGCTCCCGGGCGATGTCCCAGAACGCGTCGAGCTCGTTGTCGTCAGCCGTGACCATGCTTCACACTCCCACGCCCTGGCTGTGCGAGCGAGGCACGGCACGGCCGGTGCGCGTCTCGTGGCCGTTTCACCTCAGCGAAAGCGGGGCTACGCTCGGGGTTCGGGGCAGACGAGGTGGAGGCGGACCGTGACGTACGACGAGACTCTGGCCGAGCGGATCCGGACGGCTGTTGGCACCGCGGCCGGGCCGGCGGGCTATCGCGAGATCAGGATGTTCGGTGGTCTGTGCTGGACCGTGAACACCCACATGGCCGTCGGGGCCGCTGGACCTGACCTGATGGTCCACGTCGGCAAGGACGGCGTCGATGACGCGCTCGAGCGTGGCGCTCGCCCGGCGACGATGGGAGAGCGAACGATGGGCGGCGTCGTCCTGGTGGGGGCCCCGGAGCTGCACGACGACGGCGCTCTCGATGCCTGGGTCGGCCCGGCGGTGGAGCGGGCACGGGCGAAACCGCCGAAGAAGCCGAAGACGTAGGGCGCTCCGCCGGGCAGTGCCTCGGCCGTGCGGCGGTCCGCTCCCCCTCGCGGGGGTGCCAGACCACGGGCGCAACGCGCTCGGACCAGGGATGCGCACTGTCCGATCGCGCGCTGTCCTGCTCGGGCTGAACTGACCACACATCCACCCGTCGCGTCGCGCGGATGCCTCTACTCGGGCGGCGGGCTCCCGTGCCGGTGCACCACCGTCCAGTCGCCGGCCTCCCGCCGGTAGATCTGGGTCACACGCAGCGTGTACGTCCGCGGGACGCCGCCGACGGACACGGAGGTGTGTTCAAGACCCACCGTGTAGGCGGTGTCGCCGCGCACCTCGGCGTCCAGCAGCTCGAACCGGAAGGACGTGCAGTCCGTGAGGCTGTCCGCGAGGTGGGTGAAGAGCCCGTCGACCTCCTGCTGCCCGCGGGCGTCCCTCCAGGCGCCGAACACGGACACCGGGTCGTGATGTGACCAGATGGCGCGGCGCGGTCCGGCGTCCCCGTTGTGGAGGGCGACCTCCGCCTCCGTGAGCACCGAGCGCACCCACGTGAGGAACTCCTCGCGGTCGGTCATCTCCCGATGGTGGCACCGACCCCGACCCTTCGCTAGTGAGCGTGGCGCCGCGGGTCGCGGGTCAGTCGGCGGGAGCCTGCGCGAGGCGGGCCTGCTCGTCGGAGAGCCACATCCCGAGCAGCCCCCCGAAATGCGCCTCGAACCGGTCCCACTCCTGCGGGGGGTAGGTCTGGTGGACCGTCGAGGTGAGGAGGGACCGGAACTCGTCACCGGCGATCCACTCCAGGACCATCTCGTCGAGGTGCGGCAGGGTGCTCTCGCAGAAGGCCCGGTAGCGCTCGGTCTCGAAGTACTCGTCGGCCAGCGACTGGTACGCCCCCAGCCGGCCCTGGTGGTCGAGCACCTCGTCGTCGGCGACGGCGAACCACGGCCCGGTGTCGACCTGGGTGCGGGGCTTGCGGCCGGTGACGACGCAGAAGGCGGTCCACCGCAGCAGCGCCGACATCGCCCACGGGAAGTAGTAGTGCAGCGAGGTGACGGCGACGTCCGGGCAGGCGTTGGCGTAGTCGATCGGGTAGACGACCCCGTCCTTGACGAGCATCTCGCAGGAGTTGAACTCCCACCGGAAGAAGGCGTTGACGGTCTGGCTCGTCGTGACCACCTCGCGGCCCACCTCGTCGGAGAGGAAGCCGTGCGCGACGGTGTAGCGGTCGTGCATCGGCTGGTCCGGCTGGAACTTCATGACCATCGTCTCGGGTCCGATGGTCAGCGAGCGGGCGAAGTGCTCGAAGTCGGGCACCGACGCCTGGAGGTGCATGAGCATCTCGCCGGAGTCGTCGTAGGACCGGTGCAGGTCCTCCCGGCTGCTCACCTGCGACACCCCCCGCCAGCCACCTCCGTCGAACGGCTTCATGTACAGCGGGTAGCCCAGGCTGTCGGCGAGCTCGTCCAGGTCGAAGCCGCGGTTGTACCGCGCCGAGGTGTACGCCCACCGGGCGTTGTCGACGGGGTTCTTGTACGGGACCAGGACGGTCTCGGGCACGTTGAAGCCCAGACGCATGAGGGCGCAGTACGCGGAGTGCTTCTCCATCGACTGGAACGTGAACGGGCTGTTGAGGAGGTACACGTCGTCCATGAGCGCGACCTTCTTCAGCCACTCGCGCGGGTGGTAGTACCAGTGCGCGAGCCGGTCGATGACGAGCTCGTGGCGAGGCTTGTCGCGCAGGTTGAACGGCTCGATCGTCATCCGCTCCGTCGTCATCGTGTGCTGCGCGCCGTCCGGGGCCGTGAGCACCCCGAGCCGTCGGGCGAGGGACTCGAACGCCGTCGGCCAGTCCTCCTCGGCGCCGAGGAGCAGGCCGACGAGGTGGTCGGTGGTGGAAGCCACGGTGGTGTCCTTTCCGTTCAGACGAAGCGGGGCAGATGATGCGCGAGCTGGCGCTGCCACCAGGGCCAGTCGTGGGCGCTGTCGTGGCCCCAGACGTCGAGCTCGTGGCGGATGCCCTGGGCGGCCAGCACCTCGGCGAACGCGCGGGTCGCGGGCAGCGACAGCGTCGGCGAGACCTCGAACGGGCCCTCCCCCACGACGAGCAGCACCGACACCCGCGAGCGCAGCCAGTCGAGGTGGTCACCGGCGGCGTTCGCGAGGTAGGCCGTGGGGTTGGCGAAGTACGTCGCGTCCCCCAGGTCGCCCCAGGCGTTCCACGTGCTCGGGTCGTAGTTGCCGGACAGCCCGATCGCCATCGGGACGACATCGGCACGGGTCAGGGCGAGGTGGACGGCGTGGTAGGCCCCCAGCGACGGGCCGACGGCGATGATCTCGCTCGAGCCACCGGTCTCCGCCCGGACCCACGGCAGGACGGCCTCCGACAGCCACGCGGTGTACGCACCGGCCCGGCGGGCGCGTTCCTCGGTGGGCAGCGAGGTGTCGGCCCAGGACCAGCCGTCGAGGGAGTCGACGCAGAACAGGCTCATCCGGCCCGCCTCGACCAGGGGTCGCACGGCGTCGAGCATCCCGTTGCCCTCGGCGTCGAGCGCCGCTCCGGCCTCGGACGGGAAGAGCAGCACCGGCCGCCCCCAGTGCCCGTGCCGGACCACCTCGAGGTCCCCGTCGTGCCCCGGGACCCCGAGTCGGACGCTGCGCCGCTCCATGCGACCCGACCCTAGCGGGGCGTCAGTCCCGGCCGCTCCGCGCGGGCCACACCGCCTGGAGCACCTCGGTGAGCGCGGGGTCCAGCGCGTCGCGCCACGCCGTGTAGTTGTGCAGGTCCGGGACCTCCCGGTGGCGCACGTCATGGCCGGCGCGGCGCAGCGCCGCCGCCATGTCCCGGTTGTTCGCGGCGTTCTCCTCCTGAGCGCCGCAGGTGAGCCCCACGACGAGGGGGTGCTCGGCCTCACGCGTGTCCAGGACGGCCTGGACGGCCCGCGAGATCCGGTCGAAGTAGCGGTAGCCGCTCTCGGAGTGGTCGTGACGGAGCTGGAAGAAGGACCCCGACTGCGAGAACACCGCCCCCACCCGGGGTGCGCCGGTGAGCCCGACGAGCAGCGCCGTCAGCCCGCCCAGGCTCGCGCCCATGACCGCCACCGGCCCGGTCAGGGCGTACCGGGCGGCGAGCCGGTCGATCCCCGCCGCCGAGATCGTCCGCAGGTACCGCGGCGAGCCGGAGTACCACGCGTCGCGCGCCACGGGGTGCGCCAGTGCCACCCGGTGCGGCGGCAGGGTGCCGGCCGCCACGAGGGCCGCGCTGTACCGGGTCACGTCCGCGAGGTCGTCGTACTCGGGGCCGTCGTGGACGACGAGCATCGGAGCCGGGTGGTCGTCGGCCAGCCCCTCGGGCGACCAGACGGTGACGGGGACGTCGTGGGTCGTCTCGCCCGCGACGGCCTGGGCCTCGAACCGCCCGTCCGGGGCGGCGGCGTCGAGCCACCACGGCCGGAGATACCCCGGCAGCTCGACGACGGACCGGTCGCCGAACGCGGTGCGGACCGTCAGCGGGTTCGCCGGGTCGAGCACCTCCTCGGTCTCGCTCCCCCGATGGACGCGGAACCGGTACTCGATCCGCGCGAGGTCGGGGCGCGGCAGGTCCAGCGCCCACCCGTCGTCGGTCCGCTCGAGGTCCCGTCGCCCCGCCAGCACGGAGTCGCACTCCAGCGTCACGCCGGTGACGCGGGGGTCGTCCAGGGCGAGCCCGAACCGGACGTGGTCGACGAGGGTGGTGACGGTCACGGTCAGAACAATGCACTCATCAGGGCGGTGCGCCCCTTGCGGACACGCTCGTCGTCGTTGCCGACGACGGAGAAGAGCTCGATGAGGTGGGTCCGGACACGGTCCCGGTCCTCGCCCTCGGTGCTGCGAACGAGGTCGACGAGGCGGGTGAAGCCGTCCTCGACGTGCCCACCGAGGACGTCGAGGTCGGCGACGACGAGCGCGGCGTCGATGTCCTCGGGGTCGGCTGCGGCAGCCCCGCGGGCGGCGGCGGGGTCGACGCCGCTCGTGCGCTCCATGAGCCGGACCTGCGCGAGCCCGAGGCGGGCGTCCTCGTCCTGCGGGTTCTGGGCCAGGGCCTGCTCGTAGGCGGCCGCCGCGGCGGTGAGGTCACCGCTCTCGATGGCGTCGTAGGCCGCCTGGTGCAGGGGCGGGACCTCCTCCTCGGCGTCCTCCTCCTGGCCCGGCACGGGCCCGAGGTCGACCCGGCCGGTGATGCCGTTCTGGACGGCGGCCTGGAGCAGCTGGTCGATGGCCTCCCCGACCTGCTGGGCATCGGCGATCCCGGGGAAGAGCGGGACCGGCTGGCCCTGGATGAGCCCGAAGGTGGCCGGGACCGTGGCCTGGCCGAAGGCCTGCACCAGCAGCGGCTGGAAGGCCTGGACCAGCTCGGGGGACGTCGAGAGGTCCGCGGCGAGGACGACGACCTTGCCGTTCTGGCGCGCGGCCACCGCGGCCACGGTGTCGACGAGCTGGCGGGTCTGCGGGTGCTCCGACGCCCACAGGACGAGGACGCCCGCGACCTGCACGGTGCGGGTCAGCGCCTGCTGCAGGGTGGCCGCGGTGACCTCGACGAGGAGACCGTCGGGGATGCCGCCGGCCGCCGGGGCCCCGGGGGCCTGGGCCGGCCCGGCGGCCGGGCCGCCGATCGCGGACAGGTCGATGGCGCCGCGGGCGCCGGAGGGCTCGGGTGTCTGCGTCATGGTCGGATTCTCCCCCAGGTGTGGGTCGGCGGGTGCGCGCGGGTCAGGAACCCTTGCCGCGGTACAGCAGGTCACTGGCCCCGATCACGCTGACGTCGCCCTCGGTGGGTACGACGAGGACGACCGGCTCCAGGCTGGTGAGCTCCACGGACTTCTGCACTCGCTTCTTCCCGACGAGCTTCGCGAGATCCGAGGGCAGCACGAGCTCCTTGGCTCCCTCGCGGACCGCGATGGTGTCGGTCCGGCGCAGGAGACCGAACGCGACGACACCGCCGTCGGCGAGGCGGAACGCCACCGCGTCGTCGAGGTAGGGCTTGTGCTCCTGCTTGAGGGTGCCCAGCTTGCCGAGAGCCTTGGCCTGACGGCTCGCCGAGTCGCGCAGCGCGGCGGCGAACGCGTCGTCCGCGGCGACCGAGGCCGGGGCCTTCTTCGGCGCGGGCCGCGCGAGGGCGGCGGCGTACTGACCGAAGGCCTTGGCCGGTGACAGAACGAGCCCGTCGCCGACCTCGGGGTCGACGAACGGGGCGCCGGCGTTCGCCGAGCCCAGGGCCGGCAGCTCGGCGCCGCCGAGCATCGCGACCGTCGAGGTGATCTTGAACGGGTCCTCCGGGGCCTCCGAGACCATGACGTGGAGGAACTGGGTGTTCGAGGTCGCGTCCAGGGTCGTCGCGAGGATGGCCCGCGGCCAGTCCCGGCCACGGGACTGGGCGAGCACGGTGGGCTCGGCCTCCTTCGTCAGCTGCTCCGCGCGCGGGTCCGTGACGCCCATGGCGGCCGCCCGGTCGGCGACGGTCAGGGCATCGCCGGTGAGCACCTCGGCGCGGGCCTTCTCGCCCTCCTCACCCTTGGCCGCCGCGGCGGCGAGGCGCGCGTCGAGGAGGCGCGCGGCGATGACGGCGGCCCCGTCGGCGTCCAGCGGGGCGGCCGCGGCGGACTCGGACGGTGCGGGCTCGAGGCCGACGAGGGCGTCGGTGGCGGTGCCGCAGGCCGCGGTGCCGAACGCGAGCCCGGCGGCGACGACCACGGTCGTCATGCGGCGCAGCCTCTGGCGGGCGGGTCGACGGGTCATGGGGCCACCTCCTGGTGGTCGGCGGTCGGGGCGTCGTCGTGGGCGGGGTGCTCCTCGGTGTGGCGGCGCGGCCAGAGCGCGATGACCCCCGCCACGATGAGGAACAGCCCGACGAGAGCGGCGACGACGGCCTCGACGAACCAGCGCTTGTCGGCGACGCGCAGCGTGAGGCTCTCGATCGACCCCTCGTCGACCGCGACGACGACGGACTCCGGCGCCTGCTCCTGGGTGACGGTCAGCGACACCGGCCCCTCCGCGTCGTCCTGCGCGCGCCAGAGGTCGGCCGCACCGAGGCCGGGCGGCTCGGCGGTCCCACGCTCGGCGCTGCGCAGCGCCCAGTCCCGCACCTCGACACCGGTGATCTCGACGTGCCGGGCGTCCCCGAGGACGGCCGTCGCATCCGAGGGGTTGGCCTTGGCCATCCACACCCGCCCACCCTCGGTGGGGGTGGCGGTGACGACGATGTCGGCGTCGACCCGGTTGAGGACGTCGGGGGTGAACAGCACGGGTTGGCCGGCGGTGGGGCGAGTCGTGAACTCGGCGGTCCCCGAGGCGCCCAGCTGCGTCGCGAACCACACGCCCACGACGGTGAGCGCGAGCCCGAGCAGGGCGAGCAGCGCACCGACGGCACGTACGGCGATCCTGACCATCACAATGTGTTCCTTCGCGTTCCGGGGGGCCCGGAGCGGTGGCTCCGGGACGCGAGATGACCCTCCACGATGACAAACGCCCCGGCCGCAGGACAAATCCCCGTTCTCAGGTGGTGAAGTCGCCGGATCCCACCCGCACCTCCCGTAACAGGGAGAACAGCTCCTCGTGCCCCTGCGCGCCCACCATCCCGAGCCCGAAGTCCGCGGCGACGAGGTCCGCGGTCACGGCCTCCATCGCGGCGAGCCCGGCGGCGGTGAGGACGGCGAACGCTCCGCGCCGGTCGGCCGGGTTCGGGACCCGCTCCACGAACCCCTGCGCCACGAGCCGCTGGACGATGTTCGTGGCGCTCGTCGGGTGGACCATGAGCCGTTCACCGATCCGCGACATCGACAGGCGTCCTGCACGGCTGAACGCGAGGAGCACGAGCGCCTCGTACCGGGCGAAGGTGAGTCCGTGGCGCCCGGCGATGGCGTCGAAGCGCGCGAGCAGCAGCTGCTGCACGCGCATGACCGACGTGGCGGTCGCCATCGCGTCGGCGGACGCGTCCTCACCCCAGCGCTCGACCCACAGCTCGCGGGCCCGCGCGATCGGGTCGAAGGGCAGGCGGACCGGCTCACTCACAGCGGTCACGCTAGCGGGTAGCCCGGTGTGGCGATTGTGCGTTCCAGCACCGGATCCCTAGCGTGGAGCCCGTGAACGGCTCGAGTCCGCTGGCCTGGCGCTCCTACGGCGCCGCCCTCTTCGACCTCGACGGCGTCCTCACGCCCACGGCGCAGGTCCACATGGCCGCCTGGTCCGAGATGTTCTCGGGCTACCTCGCGGGGGTGGACCCCACCCGCCCGGGCTTCGAGGACGCCGACACCTCGCCGTACACCGACGACGACTACTACGCGCACGTCGACGGCAAGCCCCGCTACGAGGGCGTGGCCGACCTCCTCGCCTCCCGCCACATCTCCCTTCCCTACGGGTCCCCCACCGACCCGCCGGGCGCCGAGACGGTCTGCGGGCTCGGCAACCGCAAGAACGAGGCGTTCACCACGGTCCTCGAGCGCGACGGGGTGCAGCCCTACCCGGGGTCGCTCGAGCTCCTCGACCACCTGCGCGAGCTCGGCATGCCCCTCGCCGTCGTGTCGTCGTCGGCCAACGCGCGGGCCGTCCTGGCGGCGGCAGGGCTCACCGGCCGCTTCGTCAGCGTCGTCGACGGCGCGGTCGCCGCAGCCCTCGAGATCCCCGGGAAGCCCGAGCCCGACACCTTCCAGCACGCCGCGCGTGAGTGCGGTGCCTCCCCGGCGGCGGCCGTCGTCATCGAGGACGCCGTCTCCGGGGTCCGGGCCGGAGCCGCCGGCGACTTCGGCCTCGTCGTCGGCGTCGACCGGGGCGCCGGTGCCGAGGCGCTGCGCGAGGCCGGGGCCCACGTCGTCGTGACCGACCTCGCGGAGCTGCGGTGAGGACCGGCCGCGTCGGGACGGACCCGATGGACCGCACCCGCTTCCCCGCGGACCCCTGGCGCCTCGTCGAGCACTACCCGGACGAGGCGGACCTGGGGGTCACCGAGACGCTCTTCGCGGTCGCCAACGGCTACCTCGGGCTGCGCGGCAACCCCGAGGAGGGCCGCGAGGCGTACGAGCACGGGACCTTCGTCAACGGCTTCCACGAGACCTGGCCCATCCGGCACGCCGAAGCCGCCTACGGTTTCGCCCGGACGGGCCAGACGATCGTCAACGTCCCGGACGCCAAGCTGATGAAGCTCTACGTCGACGACGAGCCCCTCGTCATCGGGATCGCCGAGCTCGAGCACTACGAGCGCAGCCTCGACTTCCGGGACGGCATCCTGCGCCGCTCGCTCGTGTGGCGGACGCCGTCCGGCAAGCGCGTGCGGGTCGACTCCACCCGGATGGTCTCGATGACCGAGCGACACCTGTGCCTCATGACCCTCGAGGTGACGATGCTCACCGGGAACGCCCCGGTCGTCGTGTCGTCCCAGCTGCTGAACCGCCAGGACGGCGCGGACGAGTACCACGACCGGGCACCGTCGAAGGTGGCGCTGGCGGACCCCCGCAAGGCGAGCGCGTTCGAGGGCCGGGTCCTCATGCCGCGGCTCCGCAGCGCCACCGAGGACCGGATGATGCTCGGCTACCGCTGCGCGAACTCGGAGATGACCGTGGCGGTCATGGCCGACCACTCGCTGTCGACGCCGGACCCCTACGAGATCATCACCGGCGCCGAGGACGACCTCGCCAAGGCCGTGTACCGGGTCGAGGCTCGCGAGGGCCACCGGCTGCGGATCGAGAAGCTCGTCTCGTACCACACCTCCCGCAGCCTGCCGGTCCGCGAGCTGGCCGACCGGTGCGAACAGACCCTGGACCGCAGCGGCGCCCACGGTGTCGAGGACCACCACGCCCAGCAGCGCGAGTGGTTCGACCGCTTCTGGGCCGCGAGCGACGTCGAGATCGGAGCCGACGCCGAGGACGCTCCCGCGCTCCAGCAGGCGGTCCGCTTCAACCTGCTCACCCTCGCCCAGGCCTCCGGCCGTGCCGACGGCCAGGGCGTCCCGGCCAAGGGCGTCACCGGCTCCGGCTACGAGGGCCACTACTTCTGGGACAGCGAGGTGTACGTCGCGCCGTTCCTCACCTACACCCAGCCGTCCCTGGCCCGGAACCTGCTCCACTTCCGCAGCCGGATGCTGCCGGCGGCCCGGGAGCGAGCCCGCGAGATGTCCTACCGCGGGGCGCTGTTCCCCTGGCGGACGATCAACGGCGAGGAGGCCTCGGCGTACTACGCGGCCGGCACCGCGCAGGTCCACATCGACGCCGACATCGCCCACGCGCTCGCCCAGTACCTCGCGGCGACCGACGACGTCGGCTTCCTCGTCCGGGACGGCCTCGCGATCCTCGTCGAGACCGCCCGCCTGTACGCCGACCTCGGGTTCTGGCGCAGCAACGGGACCCCGAGCTTCCACATCCACGGCGTCACCGGGCCCGACGAGTACACGACGGTCGTCAACAACAACCTGTTCACCAACGTCATGGCCCGCTACAACCTCGAGCAGGCCGCCGCCGCGGTCGAGCGGGTGCGGGTCGAGCGCCCGCAGGAGTGGGACCGGGTCGCCGCCCGGCTCGGCATCACCGACGACGAGGTGACCGAGTGGCGGTCCTGCGCGACCGGGATGCACATCCCGTTCGACGAGGGCCTCGGCATCCACCCCCAGGACGACCTGTTCCTGGACCGGGAGGTCTGGGACCTCAGCCGCACCCCGGCCTCGGCGCGGCCGCTGCTCATGCACTACCACCCGCTCGTCATCTACCGGTTCCAGGTCATCAAGCAGGCCGACGTCGTGCTCGCCCTCCACCTCCAGGGCGACCGCTTCTCGCTGGAGGAGAAGCGGGCCGACTTCGAGTACTACGACCCCATCACCACCGGGGACTCGACGCTCTCGGCCGTCGTGCAGTCCGTCATCGCCGCCGAGGTCGGGTACCACGAGGCCGCGATCGAGTACTTCTGCGCCTCGCTCTACGTCGACCTCGCGAACCTGCACGACAACACCGTCGACGGTGTCCACGTCGCCTCCGCCGGCGGGGTGTGGTCCGCGCTCGTCGCCGGGTTCGGTGGGATGCGCGACCATGGCGGGCTGCTGAGGTTCGACCCGCGCCTCCCCGAGGGCTGGGGCTCCCTCATCTACCGCCTCACGTGGAGCGGCACGCGGATCCGGGTGCACCTCACCGAGACCCAGATCGAGATCACCGTCGAGGACGGCACCGACACGGTCCCCGTCGAGATCCGCGGGACCCGGCACGGCGTCAGCCCCGACTCCCCCGTGGTCGTCCCGCTCGACGGTCACGGGCTGCGGATCGCCGGCCTGCTCGGGACCACGCCGAAGACCGGCGGCACCCGCGCCGACGGCAGCCGGATCACCGCCGGAGTGCCCGACCCCATGCCCGCCGACGGGCTCGTCCCTCCCGGCCTCCTCAGCGACCCGACGGACTGATCCCGTCGGCGACGATGGCGTCCGCGGCCCGGTAGGGGTCACTCAGCCCGTCGACCACCTCGGCGGCCAGGGCGGCGAGCCGGTCGTCCCCGGCCACCCGACCCACCCGGGCCCGGAGCATCTCGACGGCCAGCGCCTCCACCTCGCGGGCGGCCCGGCGGGTGCGGCGCTCGCGAAGGCCCGCCGCACCGAGATGCCGACGATGACCGTCGATGGCCTCGACGAGGTCGTCGATCCCGGTGGCCGACGTGGCGACGGTGCGCAGCACCGGGGGGCGCCACGCGGTGCGGTCGCGCTCACCCATCGCGACGGCGCCCCGCAGGTCGCGGACCGTGCGGTCGGCGCCGTCCCGGTCGGCCTTGTTGACGACGAGGACGTCGGCGACCTCGAGGATGCCGGCCTTCGCAGCCTGGATCCCGTCGCCCATCCCCGGTGCCACGAGGACGACGGTCGTGTCCGCCGTCGCGGCGACCTCGACCTCGCTCTGCCCCACCCCCACCGTCTCGAGGAGCACGACGTCGCACCCCGCCGCGTCGAGCACCCGGACGGCGGCCGGGGCCGCCCACGACAGCCCGCCGAGGTGGCCACGGGAGGCCATCGAGCGGATGAACACCTCGGTGTCGGCGGCGTGCTCGCTCATCCGGACCCGGTCCCCGAGCAGGGCGCCGCCGGAGAACGGTGACGTCGGGTCGACGGCCAGCACGCCGACCCGGAGCCCACGGGCCCGGTAGGCGCCGACGAGCGCGCTGGTCGTCGTCGACTTCCCGACCCCCGGGGGGCCGGTGAGCCCGACGACGTGCGCCCGGCCGGCATGGGGCACCAGGGCCGCCGTCAGCTCGCGCAGGGCCGGGTGGGCGTCCTCGACGAGGGAGATGAGCCGTGCGACGGCGCGCGCGTTCCCCTCCCGCGCCGCCGTGACGAGGGAGGGGAGGTCGACGTCGCGTGCCGCGGCCAGCGGGTCAGCCCTGGGCCGGGACCTTGAGGACGAGCGCGTCGCCCTGGCCGCCGCCGCCGCACAGCGCGGCCGCGCCCACGCCACCGCCGCGCCGCTTCAGCTCGAGCGCGAGGTGCAGGGCGATCCGGGCCCCGGACATCCCGATGGGGTGGCCGAGAGCGATGGCGCCGCCGTTGACGTTGACGATCTCGGGGTCGAGCCCGAGCTCCTTGGTCGAGGCGAGCCCGACGGCCGCGAAGGCCTCGTTGACCTCGACGAGGTCGAGGTCCGCCGGGTCGATGCCCTCGCGCTCGCACGCCTTGGCGATGGCCCGCGCGGGCTGGCTCTGCAGCGTGGAGTCCGGGCCGGCGACGACGCCGTGCGCGCCGATCTCGGCGAGCCACTCGAGACCGAGCTCCTCGGCCTTGGACTTCCTCATGACGACGACCGCGCACGCCCCGTCGCTGATCTGCGAGGCGGACCCGGCCGTGATGGTGCCGTCCTTGCGGAAGGCGGGGCGCAGACCGGCGAGCGACTGGGCGGTGGTGTCGGCGCGGATGCCCTCGTCGGTCTTGAAGTCGACCGGCTCGCCCTTGCGCTGCGGGATGGAGACGGAGACGACCTCGTCGTCGAAGAGCCCGTCCTTCCACGCACGAGCCGCCAGCTGGTGGCTGCGGGCGGCGAACTCGTCCTGCTCCTCGCGGGTGAAGGTCGAGTCGCCGCAGTTCGCGGTCTCGGTGAGCAGGCCCATGGCCTGGTCGGTGAAGGCGTCCCAGAGGCCGTCGGCGGCCATGTGGTCGTGCATCGTGACGTCGCCGTACTTGAAGCCGTCACGGCTCTTCTCCAGCAGGTGCGGGGCGTTGGTCATCGACTCCTGGCCGCCGGCGACGACGACCTCGAACTCGCCGGCCCGGATGAGCTGGTCGGCCAGCGCGATCGCGTCGATCCCCGACAGGCACACCTTGTTGACGGTGAGGGCGGGGACGCTCATCGGGATGCCGGCCTTGGCCGCGGCTTGGCGGGCCGGGATCTGCCCCTCGCCCGCCGTGAGGACCTGGCCCATGATGACGTAGTCGACGCTCGATGCGTCGACGCCGGACTTCTCGAGGGCCCCCTTGATGGCGAAGCCGCCGAGGTCGGAGCCGCTGAAGCCCTTGAGCGAGCCGCTCATCCGCCCCATCGGGGTGCGGGCGCCGGCGACGATGACGGTGGGGTCGGTGGACATGCGGGGGCCTCCGTACGGGGTCGGGACGGGTCTGGCTCGACTGTAGCGACGCCATCGCCACGCGCCAGCCCCGAGGGGCGGTGACACTCGCCACCCGCGACGGGCGCGAGGTGCCGGCCCGAGCCATGCTGGCCTCATGGGCCGCGCCGAGCTCCTCCGCCGCTGGGTCCTCGCGAACACCGTCGGCGAGACCCTGGGGCTGGGCGCCACCGGGCTGCTGGCCTGGCTCGTCGTCGGACGCTCCGGTGAGCCGACCGCCGTCGGGGCCGTCCTCGGCGGCTTCGTCCTCGTCGTGCTCAGCGGGGCGGTCGAGGCCACCGTGGTCGGACTGCTCCAGCACCGGGCGCTGCACCCCTGGCTGCCCGGGCTCACCCGGCGAGCCTGGTGGTGGGCGACGCTCTGGGGGGCGCTCACGGCCTACGTCCTGGGCTACCTGCCCTCGACCGTCGTCAGTCTGCTGGGCGTCGACGGTGGCGCGGCGCCGGTGTCGGAGCCGCCGCAGGGCGTCGTCCTCCTCGCGGCCGTCGGGCTCGGCCTCGTCGCGGGGGCGGTGCTGGCCTGGGCCCAGACGCTCGTGCTGCGCCACCACGTGGCCCGGGCCCGACGCTGGGTCCCGGCGAACATGCTGGCGTGGGCCGTGGGGATGCCGATGATCTTCGTCGGGCTGGATCTCGCGTTCCGCGACGGCGGGGTCGTCGGCACCGCGGCGGTCGTCGTCGCGACGCTGGTGGCGACCGGGGCCGTCGTCGGTGTGATCAACGGCTCCTTCCTCACCCGGATGGTCCTCCCTACCCTTGAGCCATGAGCCCTGCGCCGTCCTCGGACCTGTTCACCGCCATCGACCACGTGGGCGTGGCCGTCCCGGATCTCGACGAGGCGATCACCTTCTACGAGTCGGCCTACGGCATGCGGATGCTGCACCGCGAGACCAACGAGGAGCAGGGCGTGCAGGAGGCGATGATGGGGGTCGGCGACTCGGGGTCGTGCATCCAGCTGCTCGCGCCGCTGACGCCGGAGTCGACGATCGCGAAGTTCCTCGACCGCAGCGGACCGGGCATCCAGCAGCTGGCCTACCGCGTCGACGACCTCGACGCCGTGTGCGCGACGCTGCGCGAGCGCGGGCTGCGGCTGCTGTACGACGCCCCGAAGCGTGGCACGAGCGGGTCACGCGTCAACTTCGTCCACCCCAAGGACGCCGGGGGGATCCTCGTCGAGCTCGTCGAGCCCGCCGGCGGCCCCGGCCACTGACGCGGGCCCGGCGGCGGCCAGCAGGGGCAGCAGGGCCAGTGCGGCGAAGGCCGGCACGACGAGTCCGGAGTCGTTGACGGCGAAGCCGACGAGCGCGAGGACGGCCGACCCGCGCAGGACGAGCCGCCCCGCGACGCCCGGCCGCCAGCCCGAGCGCCATGCGACGAGACCGAGGACGACCGCGGCGACGCTGATCGTCAGCAGGGGCGGCGACGAGAGGTTGGTGAGGTTCTGCGCCAGCTTGCGACCGATCACGTCGCCGACCCCGCCATCCAGCACGGTCTGCACGAACTCGCCGAGGTGGGTGCGCGCCGCGGGGGCGCGCAGCCAGTCGAGCACGGCGACGCCGGCTGTGAGGACGACGACGCCGGCGACGGCCAGCAGCGCCCGCGCGGCACCGATGCGGACCCGGGACGCCCCCGCGAGGACCACGAGCCCGCCGAGGACCAGCCCGGGCGGGCCGCCGAAGTCGGCACCCAGCGAGGGGTACCCCTCGACCGCGGTCAGCACGAGGAGGGCCAGGGCCGACAGGGCCAGGGCAGACCGCGGACTCCCCCGCCGGGACACGGCGAGCAGCGCGACGACGGCCATCGTCGCGACGCCGTACAGCGCGTACGAGGTGTTGCCGACGCCGTAGAACCGGCCGCCGACGGTGGGGTTCTGCCCGAACACCGAGGCGAGCTGGAGCCCGGACCCCGTGGCGACGTCGCCGACGAGCAGCGCGAGGGTGACGACCGCCACGACGAGCAGCGCCCCGAGCCGTCGCCGGCGTTCCACGGCGACGGCGACAGCGGTGACGGCGGCGACGACGAACGCGAGCACGGCGGTGAAGGCGAGCCCCGGGGCTCCGGCGCGCCACCACGGCACGAGGTTGGCGGCGAACGTCGCGGCGGGGACGGCGGCGAGCGCGACCCCCGCGACCCGGACGGCGGCGGGCAACGGGGCCGAGGCTCCACGGCGCCAGAGCAGCAGCGAGGCGACCGCGCACCAGCCCGCGAAGACGGCGGCGAGCCAGCCCGTGACCTGGGGGCTCACCGACCGCAGCGTGCCCGCCCGCACCTCGAACCCGACCCGGTCCGCGGCCCGTTCAGCCACGTCCGCGTCAGACGGGTCGACGGTCATCGGCCGGCCGGTGACATCGGCGACGGGGGCGCCGGCCCGCTCGAGCAGGGTCGCCGTGACGTCCTGGAGCTGGACCAGCCCGGGCTGGCGGGTCGACGGGGAGGTGAGCAGCCCGGGCGCGATGTCCGGGCCGGCGGCGAGCAGCGCCCGCAGACCGATCCGGGAGTCGCCGTCCCCGAGGCCCGCGACGAGCACCGTCGCCTCCGGGTCCAGGTCGAGGACGGCGCTGACGACCCCGTCGACCTGGCGCGCCGCGGCGAGCCGGCCCGGCTCGTCGGCCGGGAGCGTCCCGCCGTCGACGAGGACCAGCGGGCAGGCGAACGCGTCGGGCAGCGACCCGGCGGCGCGGGCGACGGTGCCGTCCGGGGACGCGGCCCCGATCGCCGCGGCCGGGCCCACGGCCTCGACGCACGACCCGGCGGTGGTGAGCCGGGCGGCCAGGGTGCCCGGCTCGGCGCCGAACCCGTCCTCGCGGGCGGCCTCGAGGTAGGCGTCCCAGCGAGGCACCTCGCCGTCCACGGCGAGGGCCCCCGGCGCGACGCACGGGCCGGGCAGGTCGGCCGCCCGGCGTCCCGCCGACAGCGTGAGCCACCCGTCGACGGCACATGAGCGGGACCGCACCGCCCGGACCGTGAGGGAGGCCACGGCACCCTCCTCGGCGAGCCGCCAGAGGGTCGGGGTGGCGTCGGCGTCGATGTCGGACCACGACAGCCCCGGCGCTCCCACGAGGACGGTGCGGGACGGCTCGTCGGCCGTCGCGGGCGACCCGGCGACGAGGAGCGCGAGCAGCCCGGCCGTCACCGCGACGAGGAGTCGGAGCGGGCTCATCGCCGGGACAGCTCGTGGGTGGCGATGATGACGGTCGCGGCCGTCCAGGCGAGCGGGGCGACCGCGGCGGGCCGGCCGTCGTGGAGCACCTTCTCGGGGAAGGACCCGGCGGCGGTCCGATGCCGGCCGAGCCACTCGAGCAGGTGCCGGGCCTTGCCCGGGTACCCGGTGGCCGCCCAGGCCGCGGCGAAGAGGGCCGTCTCGGGGGTCCAGCTGATGCCGTCGTTCTTCCAGGAGGCGCCGGGGGCCAGCCCGCCGGCCGGGCGCGCCATCGCCGTCTGGGCGCGGTCGACCGCCGTGAGCACCTCGAGGTCGGGCTCCGGCTCCCCGATCGGGGCGACGAGGAAGGTGACGGCGGCGTCGGGCGCCTCGCCACCGAGCAGCCGCGGGTAGCCCCGGGGCGCGAACAGGTCGCGGAGCCGGTCGGCGAGCAGGTCGGCCGCGCGGGCGGTGCGGTCGGCCAGGGCCATCTCACCGACGAGGGGCAGGGCGCGGGTGGCGCTGCGCAGACCCGTGAGGACCGCGGCCGCGGTCCCGAGGGTCAGGGTCTCCTCGACGAGCTCCCAGTAGTCGGAGGACGGTGGCGGCAGCCCGGTGGCGGGGTCACGGGAGGCGAGCAGCCGTCGCGAGGCGAGCACGAGCAGCGAGCGCACGGGGGCGAGCAGCACCGGCGCCTCGTCGGGGGCCCAGCGGCCGAGCTCGGCCGCGGCCCAGAGGGCCCAGCCCGCTCCGTCGAGCTGGGCCACCCGGTCGTCCGGGGCCCGGCCCGTCTCGAGGTCGTAGCGCGCCTCGAACCAGCCGTCCGGGCGCTGGACCCCCTGGAGGAACACGAGCTGGGCGGCGGCCTCGTGGGGCCGGCCGAGCCGCGCGAGCGCGCTCGTCACGAAGGCGACGTCCCGGGGCCAGGCGTAGCGCCACCGCGGCGACCAGCCGGCGACGGCCACGGGCAGGCCCGCGGTCAGGGCCCGCAGGTCGAGCAGGGCCGAGTGCAGCAGCCCGGCCTCGTCGTCCCCGTGCCGCGTCCACGCCGCGCACCCGGCGACCCACTCCTCCTCGTCCTCGACGAGGCGCGAGCGCCAGGGGCCGGTCTCGATGACCCGGGTGCGCGGCACGACGGTGTCGGGCCGGCCGACGGGCACGAGGTGGCGGACGTCCGGTGCCGAGAAGGCGACCGTCTCGCTGTAGAGGGGGATCTCGGCCCGGCGGGCGCGGTCCAGCAGGACCGCGCCGGTCCCGGCGCCACCGAGGGCGAGCCCGCTCCCGCCGAGGAGCAGGCCGCGTCGGCTCACCGGGGCTGGACTCACGGGAAGACCGTATCCCGGACGGCCCCGGCCCCGAGCCGGGTCCGGGCCCGCCCCGTGAGGGGGATCACGCCGTGATCGCCGTCTCAGCAGGTACCGGCGAGTAGCCGCCACCAGTAGGTTCGCCGCCAGGTGTCCCCGTCCGCCGAAGGAGCACGACCTGATGGACCAGATCCGCGAGGCCATCCTCTCCGGAGACCGCAGCGCCGAGACGTACGCCGGGTTGGCCGTGCCCCCGTCCTACCGCGGCGCCACCGTCCACAAGGACGAGGTCGGCATGTTCGAGGGGGTGCCGACCAAGGAGAAGGACCCGCGGCGCTCGCTGCACGTCGACGAGGTCCCGGTCCCCGAGCTCGCTCCGGGCGAGGCCCTGGTCGCCGTCATGGCGAGCGCCATCAACTACAACACGGTGTGGACCTCGATCTTCGAGCCGGTCTCGACCTTCGGGTTCCTCGAGCGCTACGGCCGCACCTCGGAGTTCGCCCAGCGCCACGACCTGCCGTACCACGTCGTGGGGTCCGACCTGGCGGGCGTCGTCCTGCGGGTGGGCCCCGGCGTCACGAAGTGGTCGCCCGGCACCGAGGTCGTGGCCCACTGCCTGTCCGTCGAGCTCGAGGACGCCGAGGGCCACGACGACACGATGATGGACCCGCAGCAGCGCATCTGGGGGTTCGAGACGAACTTCGGCGGCCTCGCCGAGCTCGCGATCGTCAAGGCGAACCAGCTGATGCCCAAGCCGACCCACCTGTCCTGGGAGGAGGCCGCCTCCCCCGGCCTCGTCAACTCCACCGCGTACCGGCAGCTCATCAGCAAGAACGGCGCGCACATGAAGCTCGGCGACCGGGTGCTCATCTGGGGCGCCTCGGGCGGGCTGGGCTCCTACGCCACCCAGATGGCGCTCGCCGGCGGCGCCACCCCGATCTGCGTGGTCTCCTCCCCCGAGAAGGCCGCGATCTGCCGGGCGATGGGGGCCGAGCTCATCATCGACCGGTCGGCCGAGGGCTACCGGTTCTGGAACGAGGAGAACACCGCGCAGGACCCCAAGGAGTGGCAGCGCCTCGGCCGCCGGATCCGC
Organism: uncultured Actinomycetota bacterium; assembly: GCA_963815545.1. GTDB lineage: Bacteria > Actinomycetota > Actinomycetes > Actinomycetales > Dermatophilaceae > Phycicoccus. The sequence continues at coordinate 303,018 of CAWFGY010000010.1, read as the reverse complement.
GAGCTCACCGGTGGCCACGACGTCGACATCGTCTTCGAGCACCCGGGCCGCGAGACGTTCGGGGCCAGCGTCTACGTCGCGCGCAAGGGCGGCACCATCGTCACGTGCGCGTCGACGTCCGGCTTCATGCACGAGTACGACAACCGCTACCTGTGGATGAACCTCAAGCGCATCCTCTCGAGCCACTTCGCGAACTACCGCGAGGCGTGGGAGGCCAACAGCCTCGTCGACCGGGGGATCATCCACCCGACCCTGTCGAGGACCTACGCGCTCGAGGACGTCGGCCAGGCGGCCCTCGACGTGCACCGCAACGCCCACCAGGGCAAGGTCGGCGTGCTCACCCTGGCCCCCGAGGCCGGCCTGGGCGTCACCGACCCCGAGAAGCGCGCGCGCTTCGAGTCCGCGATCACCCGCTTCCAGGACGCCTGACCGGCCGCACCGTCCTCACCTCCGGGGGCACCCCGCGCGGTTAGGGTGTGCCCCGGAGGTGGACCGGTGCGAATGACGACGGTGTGGGGCACGGCGGCCCGGTGGGGCGACTACCGCCGCCGGCAGCTCGCCGCGCTCGAGGAGAGCAACCGCATCGACCGCAGCGAGCTGGACGCCGCCGACGAGCCGTCGGCCGTCGACCCGGCCGGTGCTGACACCCCCACGCCGGAGCCGGTGCCGGACGGCGCGACGCAGGGCACCGGCGAGGACCCGCTCTCGCGGTACGGCACGGTCGGCCGGCCGCTGAACCGCCACTCGCCCTTCTACATCGGCTTCTTCGGGGCCACCGGAGCCCTGCTCGCCGTGGGCCTGTGGTCGATGATGGGCCGGCTCGCGGCGACGATCAGCATCCTGCTCGTCGCGTTCTTCCTCGCCCTGGCCCTCGACCCCATCGTCGAGCGTCTCGCCGCGCGCGGGCTGCCCCGGCCGTTGTCGGTGGCGGCGGTGTTCGGCGGCCTCCTCGTCGTCCTCGGCGCCATCGGCTCGCTCGTGCTCCCCACGGTCATCTCCCAGGGGTCCGCGCTGGCCCAGGCCGGCCCGCAGTACCTCGTGGACCTCCTCGACACCCGGTGGGTCCGCGAGCTCGACCGGAACTACGACATGCTCGACCGGATGCAGGCCGAGCTCACCCAGAAGCTCACCGACCAGCAGTTCATCGAGGGGGTGCTCGGCGGGCTCCTCGGGGCCGGGCGGGCGGTCCTCACCGGGTCCTTCCAGGTCCTCACGGTCCTCGTCCTCGCGCTGTACCTGCTCGTCTCGCTGCCGCGGGTCAAGCAGGCCACCTACGCCCTCGTCCCCGCCAGCCGCCGCTCGCGGGTCGCCTCGCTGTCGGAGGAGATCATGCGGCGAGTCGGCTCCTACGCCGGCGGTCAGGTGTCCATCGCGACGCTCAACGCGCTGCTCTCGTGGGTGATGATGCACATCGTCGGGGTGCCCTACGCCGCCGCGCTCGCCGTGCTCGTCGGGCTGCTCGGCCTCATCCCGATGATCGGTGCCACCCTCGGGGCCGCGCTCGTGACGGTGGTGGCCTTCTTCGACGAGCCCCGCAAGGCGCTCGTCGTCGTCATCTACTACGTCATCTACCAGCAGGTCGAGAACTACGTGATCGCCCCGCGCGTCATGCAGCGCACCGTCTCGGTGCCCGGCGTCGTCACCGTCGTCGCGGCCCTCGCCGGAGGCGCCCTGCTCGGAGTGCTCGGAGCGCTCCTCGCCATCCCCGTCGCGGCCGGGCTCCTGCTCATCTACGAAGAGGTCCTCGTCCCGCGCCAGCGTTCCGCGTAGACCACCGCTCCCCCGAACGTGTGTGAACACGCCGGGAAGCCCCGGCGCGTTCACACACGTTCGGGCCAGGGGTCAGGGGCGGGCGGCGTTGCGGGCGGCCCAGCAGCGGGTGTGCCAGTGCCGGCGCTCCTCGACCCCGCCGATGCCCTCGGCCGGCCACGCGACGACGTGCGCGGTGCCGACGGCGATGCCCAGGTGGCATCCGGGGCACACGTACTCCCGGCTCGAGGTGGCACCGGTCAGCCGCCGGACGTACCACGGCCGGCCCCGCCAGGACTCGGTCGCCACCTCGGTGGACCCGCCGAGCGGGCGGCTCTCGAGGTCGCGACGGCGTCGGTTCGAGCGGGGCACGCTCCCAGTCTCCCCGATCAGCCGCGGACCCGGGCCGACGTCGGGTCGTACGGCGGCCGCAGCGAGACCCGGCACGGGGAGCGCGTCCCGGCCACGTCGACCTCCCAGCGCCCCTCGCGCAGCCAGTCCGCGGTCACCGGGCCGTCGGCGCCGACCGACCCCAGGCCGACCGACCCGCCCACGGTCCAGCCGTACGACCCGGACCGGACGTCGCCCACCGCGCGGCCGTCACGCAGGAGCACCTCGCCGTGCACGAGCAGCGGCTCGGGATCCTCGACGACGACCGACACGATCCGGTGCGTGGGAGTCCCCCGCTCCTTGGCGGCCACGGTGGCGTCCCGGCCCACGAAGCCGCCGGGCTTGTCCAGCGCCACCGCGAAGCCGAGCCCCGCCGACCACACGTCGTCGGTGTTGTCGAGGTCGTGGCCGTGGTCCCGGTACCCCTTCTCCAGGCGCAGGCTCGACAGCGCGGCGAGCCCCGCCGGGCGCACCCCGTGCGGACCCCCGGCCGCCAGGACGGCGTCCCAGACCGCCGTCGCCCGCGCGGCCGGGACGTAGAGCTCCCAGCCCAGCTCCCCGACGTAGGTGACGCGGACGGCGAGCACCTCGGCGCCGGCGAGCGTCACCCGGCGGGCGTCCCGGAAGGCGAACGCCTCCGCACTCCAGTCCTGCTCGGGAGCGACCGCCTCGAGGACGGCGCGCGAGGCGGGCCCCTGGAGGCTCAGCAGGGCGAGGTCCTCGGTGACGTCCGACACCGCGACGTCGGCGTCCCCCAGCCCTCGGGCCAGCAGCCCCCGCACCGTCCCGTACGCGGTGTCGGAGGCGACGACGAGGAGGTCGTCGGCGGCCAGCCGGGTCACGGTGACATCGGCGTCCACCCCGCCGTCGACCCCGAGCCACTGGGTGTACGTGATCCGTCCGTCGGTGCCGAGGTCGCCGGCGGACAGCGCGTCGAGCACGGCGAGGGCGTCCGGGCCGCGCACCGCGAGCTTGGTCATGAACGACATGTCGAACAGCCCGGCGGCCTCGCGGACGGCGTGGTGCTCGGCCTCCCACCGGTCGAACCACGGCTGCCGGCCCCACCCGGGGCGTGCGGTGGGCCGCTCGCCCGGGCCGGCGTACCAGGCGGCGGACTCCCAGCCGGAGACGTCGCGCAGGGAGGCCCCCGCCTCGACCATCCGGTCGTGCAGCGGGGAGCGGTGGACCCCGCGCGAGGACGTCAGCTGCGTGCCGGGCGGGTGCGCGGTGTACACCGTGCCGAGCACCTCGGCGGTCCGGGCCGCGCGCTGCCGGGGGTCCAGCTGCCAGTCCCGGAACCGCGCGACGTCGATGCCCGTGACGTCGACGTCGGGGCGGCCGGTGAGCACCCAGTGCGCGACGATCCGGCCGAGCCCGCCCGCCGAGAGGATGCCGACCGAGTTGAGCCCGGCGCACACGAAGTAGCCCCGCACGCCGGGCGCCTCCCCGACGGCCGGGGACAGGTCGGGGGTGAAGGACTCCGGACCGCAGAAGAAGGTGCGGATGCCGGCGGTCTCGACGACCGGCACGCGGGCCATCGCCCGCTCGAGGAACGGGGCCACCCGGTCGGTGTCCGGGGGGATCGTCCCGAACGAGAAGTCCTTCGGGATGCCGTCGAGCTTCCACGGCGCGGCCTCGGGCTCGAAGAGCCCGACCATCATGCCGCCGCCCTCCTCGCGGTAGTAGCCGTACGAGGCCGGGTCCTCGAAGACCGGGGCGTCCGGGCTCATCCCGTCGATCGGCTCGGTCACGAGGTAGTAGTGCTCGGCCGCCTGGTTCGGGACGACGACGCCGTTGGCCTCCGCGAGCTCGCGGGCCCACATCCCGGCGGCGTTGACGACGACGTCGCACTCGATGCGCCCGCGGTCGGTGACCACGGCGGTCACCTCCTCGACGGCACCCCGCGGCCGGGTCTCGACGCCGGTGACCATGACCCCCTCGTGGACCCGGACGCCCCGGCCGCGGGCCCCCTTCGCCAGCGCCATCGTCACGTCGACGGGGTTGACCCGGCCGTCGCCGGGCACGTAGAAGCCGCCGGCGAGGTCGTCGGTGCGGGCGAGCGGGAAGAGGTCGGCCATCTCCGCCGGCGAGACCTCCTCGACCTCGAGCCCGTGCCGCCGCTGGAACACCGCGACCCGGCGGTACTCCTCGAGCCGGTCGTGGTCGGCGGCCTCGACGAGCCCGACCGGCTTGAACCCGGTCGACTGGCCGGTCTCGGCCTCGAGCCGGGCGTAGAGGTCGCGCGAGTACAGGCGCAGGCGCGTGCTCGTCTCGCTGAGGGAGCCGAAGCACGTCATGAGCCCCGCGGCGTGCCACGTCGTCCCGGACGTCAGCCGGTCGCGCTCGAGCAGGACGACGTCGCTCTCCCCCGCCTGCGCGAGGTGGTAGGCGATCGAGGTGCCGATGACCCCGCCGCCGACGACGACGACGCGGGCACGGCTGGGCAGGGGCGCGGTGGTGCTCATCCCGCTGACCCTACTGACCGCGCCGGTCCGCCACTCCCCCTCCTCGAGAGGAGGCGACACGCAGGCCCCGACGGCCGCCGCTGCGCGTGTCACCTCCCCTCGACGGGGCCTGTGGACAGCCGCCGACGGCACCGCGACGATCCGAGCACGATCGAGCGATGTCGCCGCACCTGCCACCCCTGCCGCCGGGACCCCTGTCCCTGGCGCAGGCGCGCCGGCTGGGACTCGCGGACCACCAGTGGCGGCTACCCGACCTCCGACGCACGACCCGCTCGGTGCGCAGCATCGCCGAGCCCACCACCACCCGGCAGCGCGCGGCCGCGTTCGCGCTGGCGCTGCCGGCCGATGTCGTCTTCTCGCACCTCACCGCCGCCCAGCTGTGGGGCCTGCCGCTCCCCGCGCATCTCGAGGCCCAGGTCGCCTTGGACGTCATGCGTCCGTCCGGCAGTGGCCGCATCGAGCGTCGAGGCTGCGTCAGTCACCGCGGGGCGGAGCGACGGAGGACGACGACCCTGCACGGGGTGCGGGTCACCTCGCTCGTCGACACCTGGGTGGACCTCGGGGAGGTCGCGGGCCGGGGCCTGGGCCGCGACGACCTGGTCGTCGTGGGCGACGTGGTCGCGGGCCGCTGCGCGAGCGCCCCGTCGGGGTCCGCCGCCGCGGCGCAGCCGATGGCCGATGCCCTCGCGGCGCGGGTCCGGCCCCGCAACAAGCGCCTGCTCTGCGAGGCGCTCGCACTCGTGCGTCCGGGCGTGCGGTCCCCGATGGAGACCCGGGCCAGGTTGGTCTTCCACGATGCCGGCTTCCCCGAGCCCGAGGTCAACGGCCCCGTGCACGCCGCGGGGGGCGGATGGCTGGCCGAGGGCGACCTCGTGTGGCGGGGCCAGCGCGTCATCGGCGAGTACCAGGGCGAGGTGCACGCCGGCCGCGCGGCCCGCAGCGCCGACGCCTACCGCCAGGGGATCCTCGGCGACGAGGGGTGGACCGTCCTGGAGCTGTTCAGCGAGGACCTGTCCGGACGCCATCGACGCGTCGCGATGCTCCGCCGCTTCGCCCGCGCCCTGGGCCTCGACCCCGCAACACTGCGCATCTCGTGACGCGGCGTCGAGATGAGGCGACACGCGGACGTCGCGGGCGCCCGGTCCGCGTGTCGCCTCCCCTCGAGGGGATGAAGGGGGACGGGCGTGGGGGGACGGGCGTGGGGGGGAGACGCGGTGACGGGTCAGGCGTAGGTGCGGAAGCCCCGACCGCTCTTGCGCCCGAGGTAGCCGGCCGTCACGAGGTGCTCGAGCAGCGGGGCGGGCGCGAAGCCACGCTCCCGGAACTCGATGTACAGCTCGCGCTCGATGGCCAGCGACACGTCGAGACCGACGACGTCGAGCAGCTCGAACGGGCCCATCGGCAGGCCACAGCCGGTCTTCATCGCGGTGTCGATGTCGTCCGCGGTCGCGTAGTTCGCCTCGAGCATCTTCACGGCGTCGTTGAGGTACGGGAAGAGCAGCGCGTTGACGATGAAGCCGCTGCGGTCCCCGCAGGTGACGGCGACCTTGCCGACCGACGCACACAGCGCCTGCACGGTGGCGACGACGTCGGGCGCGGTCGTCACGGTGTGCACGACCTCGACGAGCCGCATGACCGCCGCCGGGTTGAAGAAGTGCATCCCGATGACGTCCTGGGGCCGCGAGGTGACCTTGGCGCAGTCGATGATCGGCAACGACGAGGTCGTCGTCGCGAGGATCGCCCCCGGCTTGCAGATGCCGTCGAGGTCGCGGAAGAGGTCCTGCTTGACGGCGAGGTCCTCGGCGATCGCCTCGACGACGAGGTCGACGTCGGCGAGCGCGGCCCGGTCGGTGCTCCCCTCGACCCGGGCCAGCAGGGCGTCGGCGTCGGGCTGGTCCATCCGGCCCTTCTCGACGGCCCGGGCGCAGCTCTTGGCCAGTGCCGCGCGCACGGCCTCGACCTTCTCCGCGGACCGCGCGACGAACGTCACCGGGTAGCCGGCCTTCGCGAAGACCTCGACGATGCCGGTGGCCATCGTCCCGCTGCCGACGACCCCCACGGAGGCGACGTCACGCAGGACGACCCCCGCCGGCACGCCCGGCTCGGGCGTCTGCGCGTCGGCCACGACCTCGGGGGATCCCGGCGCGGCGTACGTGTAGAAGCCGCGGCCCGACTTCCGGCCGAGAAGTCCGGCGCTCACCATCTGCTTGATGATCGGGCTCGGCGCGTGGAGGCGGTCCCGGCCCTGCTTGTACATCGTGTCGAGGATCTCGTAGGCGGTGTCGAGGCCGATGAGGTCGAGCAGCTGGAGCGGCCCCATCGGGTACCCGCAGCCGAACCGCATCGCGGCGTCGAGGTCCTCCCGGGTCGCGTACCGGCTCTCGAACATCGACACGGCGTGGTTGAGGTAGCCGAAGAGCAGGCGGTTGGCGATGAAGCCCGCCTTGTCGCCGACGACCACCGGCTTCTTGCCCAGCCGCTCGGCGAGCGCCTTGACGTCCTCGAAGACGTCGTCGGCCGTGATGACCGTGCGGATCACCTCGACGAACTGCAGCACCGGCGCCGGGTTGAAGAAGTGCATGCCGACGACCCGCTTGGGGTTGCTCGTCGCGACGGCGATCTCGGTGACCGGGAGCGAGGACGTGTTCGTGGCGAGGATCGCCTCGCCCGAGACGATCTGGTCCAGCCGCGCGAAGATCTCCTTCTTGAGGTCGAGGTGCTCGGGGACCGCCTCGACGACGAGCTGGCAGCCGGCGAGATCCTCGAACGCGCTGGTGTAGGTGACCCGGGCGTGCAGGGCGTCGTGCTCGTCCTGGGTGATCTTCTCGCGCTTGAGCGCGCGGGCCGTGCTGCCGGCGAGGATCTCGCGTCCGTGCGCCAGGCCGGCCTCGTCGACGTCGACGGCGAGGACGTCGAGCCCGTTCCGGGCGAACACCTCGACGATCCCCGCCCCCATCGTGCCGAGTCCGATCACACCCACTGTGGTGAAGTCACGCGCCATGTCCGGAATCCTCGCAGAGCCCCCGGCGCCGAACGACCCGCGACGGGCGTGACGCTCCTTACCCCGGGGGCCGGGCGCCCCGGCTCACCAGTCGATCCCGGTGGCGACGAGGTCGGTCTCGAGCGCGAGCCGGTGCCGCGGGTCCAGGGGCAGCAGCCCGACCGGTGTGGGCACGTCGGCCGTGGCGCACAGCTGGACCAGCACGTGGTCGTAGGCGGCGTACGCCGCAGCCAGCCGGGCGGCGGGGTTGGGCTGGCTGCCCGCCTCGATGCGGCGGACCTCGCCGGCGAGGCGGCGCAGCTCGAGGGCCAGGAGGACCGGTGGGACGGGCTCGGGCCGGCGCCGCTGGAGCAGCCCGAGGTGCTCCAGCCCATCCACGACCCGGCCTGTGGGGCCGTCCAGCCGGCGCGCGACGTGGCGCGCCTTGCCCCCGATCCAACGGGTGGACACGATGGCGAGCGCGCAGGCGCCGACGACGACCCCGAGATAGACGGCAGGCAGCAGGGCGTTCGGCAGCGCCGGCACGGCGACCTCCATCGGCCTCACCTCTGGCTCCAGTGTGCGCCGCCCCGCGCGCCGGAACAACCGGTTCCGATCGAGGACCACGGCTCGGTAAGGTGCGCGTCGTGCGGATGGTCATCGCGACGTGCTCTGTCGACTACGAGGGACGCCTGACGGCGCACCTGCCGCTCGCGACCCGGCTGCTGCTCGTCAAGGCCGACGGCTCGGTGCTGGTGCACTCCGACGGCGGGTCGTACAAGCCGCTGAACTGGATGTCGCCCCCGTGTGCCATGGCCGAGGTGGCCCCGGACGAGAGCGAGGCCGCGGACGGCGTCCGCGCCGTCTGGGTGGTCCAGCACGCGAAGTCCGAGGACCGGCTGCGGGTCCGCCTGCACGAGGTGCACCACGACGCCGCGCACGACCTCGGGGTCGACCCCGGTCTGGTCAAGGACGGCGTCGAAGCCCATCTGCAGCGGCTGCTCGCCGAGCACATCACGACCCTCGGCGACGGCTGGAGCCTGTCGCGGCGCGAGTACATGACCGCCATCGGGCCCGTCGACATCCTGTGTCGGGACGCCGACGGCCGGCACGTCGCGGTCGAGATCAAGCGCCGGGGCGAGATCGACGGGGTCGAGCAGCTGACCCGGTACCTCGAGCTGATGAACCGGGACCCCCACCTCGCGCCGGTCACCGGAGTCTTCGCCGCCCAGGTCATCAAGCCGCAGGCGCGCACCCTGGCCGAGGACCGCGGAATCCGCTGTGTCGTCCTCGACTACGACGCCCTGCGGGGCATCGACGACACCGAGCACCGGCTCTTCTGACCCGCCGCAGGCGGCGCGGGGGCCGGCTGCGGCGGGTCCCCCGTTCGGCCAGGAATCGCTCGTCCATTCGCCCTGTGGTGATAGCGATCCTGGCCTTCGGTACCTACAGTGGGGACGACACGCGAGGCCGAGTCGACGAGGACCGACAGATGACGCGCTACACGGCATGGGGCGGGACCGCTGCGGCGGTCGTCTCGGGACCGCTCGGTGGGGTCTGCGCGAGGCCGGGAGCGACCCGATGACCACTCTCCAGCTCGTCCTGTCCTACGTCGCGATCGGCCTCGGTGTGGGGGCGCTCGGCGCCGCCGTCGCGTGCGACGAGGACCGGAGCATGCAGGTGCGCACCTGCGCGACCTGGGTTGCCCTCACCTGCCTCGGATGGCCCCTCACCGCGCTCGCCCTCGTCGGCATCGCCGTCACCGAGCACCGCCGGCGCGAGCAGTACGACGCCGAGCCGGTGCGTGGCGTCATGCACTCGGCCTCCAGCTACCACCCGTACTGACGGGCCGCGGCCGGGCGCCTCGAGGCGGTCAGCCCCTGGCTGCGGCCGCCGTGGGCGCGAGCCCGCGCGACACGCGGATCACCTCGACGAACCGCTCCATGATCTCGGTGAGCCCGAAGTCCTTGGGCGTGAACACCTCGGCGACGCCCAGCTCCTTGAGCCGGGCCGCGTCCGTGGACGGGATGATGCCCCCGACGATGACCGGGACGTCCCCCGCGCCGGCCGCCCGGAGCCGGGCGAGCACGTCGGGGACGAGCTCCATGTGCGACCCCGAGAGGATGGAGAGCCCGACGAGGTGCACGTCCTCGGCCACCGCCGCGCCCACGATCTGCTCGGGCGTGAGCCGAATGCCCTGGTAGACGACCTCGAAGCCGGCGTCCCGTGCGCGGACGGCGACCTGCTCGGCCCCGTTGGAGTGCCCGTCGAGGCCCGGCTTGCCCACGAGCACCCGCAGCGTCTCGCCCAGCTCGTCCCCCGTCGACCGCACGAGGTCACGCACCCTGGACAGGGCCGCGGTCCCGGAGCCTGTGGCCGCGGCGGCTCCGACGCCGGTGGGTGCCCGGAACTCCCCGAACACCTCACGCAGGGCCCCCGCCCACTCCCCGGTCGTCACCCCGGCACGGGCGCACTCGAGCGTGGCGTGGACGAGGTTGGCGTCGGTCCCGGCGTCGGCGCGCAGGCGGTCGAGCGCGGCCACGGCGCGGGCGCCACGGTCGGGATCGGCGTCGCGCTCGGTGCGCCACCGCTGCACGGCCTCGACCGCCGCCCGCTCGACGTCGGGGTCGACGGTCTGCACGGCGGTGCCGAGGTCGGCGGTCAGGGGGTTCGGCTCGCTCGTGGCGAACCGGTTGACCCCGACGACCACCTCGTCCCCGGCCTCGATGCGCGCCCGCCGTCGGGCCAGCGAGGCGACGAGCTCGGACTTCATGTACCCGCCCTCGACCGCGGCCACGGCCCCGCCGAGGTCGGCGACGCGCGCCAGCTCCTCGCGCGCTCCGGCGACGAGCTCCTCGACCTTCGCCTCGACGACGAGCGACCCCTCGAAGAGGTCGTCGTACTCGAGCAGGTCGGACTCGTAGGCGAGGACCTGCTGGATCCGTAGGGACCACTGCTGGTCCCAGGGCCGGGGCAGCCCGAGCGCCTCGTTCCACGCGGGCAGCTGGACGGCCCGGGCTCGGGCGTCCTTGCTCAGGGTGACGGCGAGCATCTCCAGGACGATGCGCTGGACGTTGTTCTCGGGCTGGGCCTCGGTGAGCCCCAGCGAGTTCACCTGCACGCCGTACCGGAACCGGCGGTGCGCGGGGTCCTGCACCCCGTACCGCTCGCGGGTGATCTCGTCCCAGAGGCGGACGAAGGCGCGCATCTTGCACATCTCCTCGACGAAGCGCACCCCGGCGTTGACGAAGAACGAGATCCGGGCCACGACCTCGCCGAAGCGTTCCGGGGGCACCTGCCCGGAGTCGCGCACCGCGTCGAGCACGGCGATGGCCGTCGACAGCGCATAGGCGACCTCCTGCACCGGCGTGGCCCCCGCCTCCTGGAGGTGGTAGCTGCAGATGTTGATCGGGTTCCACCGCGGGATCCGGGCCACGGTGTAGGCGATGAGGTCGGTGATGAGCCGCATCGACGGCCCGGGCGGGAAGGCGTACGTGCCCCGCGACAGGTACTCCTTGATGATGTCGTTCTGGGTGGTCCCACCGAGGGCCCGGACCCACTCGGCCGGGTCATCCCCCGCCGCCTCGGCCTGCTCCTCGGCGACGACCTCGTAGAGCGCGAGCAGCCACATCGCCGTCGCGTTGATCGTCATCGAGGTGTTCATCGACGACAGCGGGATGCCGTCGAAGAGCGCACGCATGTCGCCGAGGTGGCTGACCGGGACACCGACCTTGCCGACCTCGCCACGGGCGAGCGGGTGGTCGGGGTCGTAGCCGGTCTGGGTCGGCAGGTCGAAGGCGACCGAGAGGCCGGTCTGCCCCTTGTCGAGGTTGCGGCGGTACAGCGCGTTGCTCGCGGCGGCGCTGGAGTGCCCCGCGTAGGTGCGCATGACCCAGGGGCGGTCGCGCTCGGGGCGCGCGTCGTCGGTGCGCTCGGACATGGCTGGAACGCTAGCCGCGCCCCCGGGGGCGGGGTAGGCGCTGCGGCGGTGAGAGTGCCCACACCGGGCCGGTCCGGGCGGTGACGCTGCTCACGCCCCGCGCGTCAGACCACCTGCGCCAGGGTCGAGCCGGTGGGGGCCGTGGCCCGCCGGGGAGGCGCGAGGAGCGCGTGCAGGCGGACCCGGTACAGCAGCCGGGCCGTCCGGTCGTCGGCGGCGACGACGCGCAGCTCGACGCCGGAGCGCAGGGCCAGGCGGCGCAGCTCGACGAGGAGCCCGAGGGCCGTCGCATCGCCGATCACGGCCTCGTCGAGATCGAGCAGGACAGCACGCCCCGGTTCGGAGAGGACGCGGTGCATGGCCGTGCGCACGTCGGGCGCCGTGCGCCGGTCGAGCCGCCCGGCCACCCGCACGAGGATCCCGTCGTCCCGGATGTGCTCGGACATCGATACCAGCGGTGCGTGGTGCTGAGCCATCCGGCCCCCTCTCGTCGGTTCCAGGGATGAGGACACCCGAGCGGGCCCCCGCGATACATGGCCCAGAGTAGACGTCTGGCAACGAGTTGCCAAAGGCCTTTTGGTGCCACGACCGGGTCGATTCCGGCATCTGTCACGCTGGGCCCATGGTCAACCTCACCCGCATCTACACGCGCACCGGCGACGACGGCACGACGGCGCTCGGGGACCTGAGCCGCACCCGCAAGACCGACGCCCGGCTGGCCGCGTACGCGGACGTCAACGAGGCCAACGCGGCTCTCGGGGTGGCCGTCGCCTGCGGGGCCCTGCCCGAGGAGGTCCGCGCCGTCCTCGTGCGGGTGCAGAACGACCTCTTCGACGTCGGCGCCGACCTCTCGACCCCGCTGCAGGAGAGCTACGAGTACCCGCCGCTCCGGGTCAAGGACGAGTGGGTCGCCGAGCTCGAGGCCGACTGCGACCGGTACCTCGAGCCCCTCGAGAAGCTCCGCTCGTTCATCCTCCCCGGCGGGACCCCGGGGTCCGCGTACCTCCACCTGGCCCTGACGGTCGTCCGGCGGGCCGAACGCTCGACGTGGGCGGCGGTCGAGGCGTACGGCACCGAGCCCGGCGACGCGCGGGGCGAGGGCGGGGTCAACCCGACGACGGCGACGTACCTCAACCGCCTCAGTGACCTGCTCTTCGTCCTGGCCCGCACCGCCAACGTCGATGCCGGCGGCGACGTCCTGTGGGCGCCCGGCGGCGGTCGCGAGCAGGCGCCGCAGCGCTAGGCGACGTTGACGTTGTAGCCGGGCGGGCTGGACTCCAGCCACGCGCGCACTGCGGTGTACGCCGCGGGCACGAAGGCGAACTCGCACGTCCGCCCGGCCGCACGGCCCGTCACCGCGACCGGCTCGGCGAGCCCCGGGATGACGTCGGAGGTCGGCTGGGGGGCGCCGAAGCGCAGCTCCCCGCGAAGCCAGGACACCTCGGGCCGCACCGACGGCCCGAGCATGCTGAACCACTCGAACCGCTCGGATCCGAGCCGGGCGAGCCCCAGCTGCCAGCGCGACGCGGCGTCGTCGCGCCGCGCGCACAGCATGACCGGACGGCCGTCGCCGGAGATGAAACGTCGGCGCGCCCACACGAAGGTGAGCGCGCCGACGGCGATCAGGACGACGAGGGCGAGGACGAGCTCGGTGACCAGCAGTGCGTCCATCGGTGAGCCCGTCCCCGTCCTCGCGTCGTCAGGAACCCATGCCCGAGGCGTCCACCGACTCGGCGACGATCGTCACCCGGTCGTGGTCGACCGACATGAAGCCACCGTCGACCGTGGCGCTCTTCCAGCCGCCCGCGTTGATCCGGACCTCGCCCTCGGTGAGGACCACGAGGGTCGGCTGGTGGCCGGGGAGCACCCCGAGGTCGCCCTCGATCGACCGGGCGCTGACCTGGCTGGCCTCGCCCTCCCAGACCTTGCGGTCCGCGGCGACGAGCTCGACCTGAAGAGCCATCAGAGGTTCTTCTCGATCTCGGCCGCCTGGCGCTCGACGTCGTCGAGCCCGCCACACATGAAGAACGCCTGCTCGGGCACGTGGTCGTACTCGCCGTCGCAGATCTTCGTGAAGGCCTCGATGGTGTCGGCCAGCGGGACGGTCGACCCCTCGATGCCGGTGAACTGCTTGGCGACGTAGGTGTTCTGCGACAGGAAGCGCTGGATGCGACGAGCCCGGTTGACGAGGATCTTGTCCTCCTCGGACAGCTCGTCGATGCCGAGGATCGCGATGATGTCCTGCAGCTCCTTGTTGCGCTGGAGGATCTGCTTGACCCGCACGGCCGTCTCGTAGTGGTCGGTGGAGATGTAGCGGCGGTCGAGGATCCGGCTCGTCGAGGTGAGCGGGTCCACGGCCGGGTAGATGCCGAGCGAGGCGATCTCACGGGACAGCTCGGTCGTCGCGTCGAGGTGCGCGAACGTCGTCGCCGGTGCCGGGTCGGTGTAGTCGTCGGCCGGGACGTAGATCGCCTGCATCGAGGTGATCGAGTGACCACGCGTCGAGGTGATCCGCTCCTGGAGCGTGCCCATCTCGTCGGCGAGCGTCGGCTGGTAGCCGACCGCCGACGGCATGCGGCCGAGGAGGGTCGAGACCTCCTGGCCGGCCTGGGTGAACCGGAAGATGTTGTCGATGAACAGCAGCACGTCCTGGCTCTGCACGTCGCGGAAGTACTCCGCCATCGTCAGCGCGGACAGCGCGACCCGCAGACGGGTGCCCGGCGGCTCGTCCATCTGGCCGAAGACCAGGGCGGTCTGGCCGAGGACCCCGGCCTCCTCCATCTCGACCATGAGGTCGTTGCCCTCACGGGTGCGCTCGCCGACGCCGGCGAACACCGAGACGCCACCGTGGTCGCGGGCGACGCGGGCGATCATCTCCTGGATGAGGACGGTCTTGCCGACGCCCGCACCCCCGAAGAGGCCGATCTTGCCGCCGAGGACGTACGGCGTCAGCAGGTCGATGACCTTGATGCCGGTCTCGAACATCTGGGTCTTGGACTCGAGCTGGTCGAAGGCCGGCGCCTGGCGGTGGATGCCCCAGCGCTCCTTGACGTCGAGGGTCTCGCCGGGCTCGAGGTTGAGGCACACCCCGGTGGTGTTGAAGACCCGGCCGAGGGTGACGTCGCCGACGGGCACGGTGATCGGGCCACCGGTGTCCTGCACGGCGGTGCCGCGCACGAGCCCGTCGGTGGGCTGCAGGGAGATCGCGCGGACCATGTTGTCGCCGATGTGCTGGGCGACCTCGAGGTTCAGCGTGTGCGTCTCGCCGCCGAGCTCGACCTCGGTGGTCAGCAGGTTGTACTGCTCGGGCATCCCGTCGACGGGGAACTCGACGTCGACGACCGGGCCGGTGATCCGGGAGATCCGCCCGACGCCGCCGGGGGCGGGGGGCTGGTAGGTCTCGGTGACAGTGGCAGTCATGGTCTCTCTCTCACTCACTTGCTCTCGGCCAGCGCAGTGGCGCCACCGACGATTTCGCTGATCTCTTGGGTGATCTCCGCCTGCCGCGCCTGGTTGTGCAGGCGGGTGTACTTCTTGATGAGCTCCTCGGCGTTGTCCGTCGCCGACTTCATCGCGCGCTGGCGGGCGGCGAGCTCGGAGGCGGCGGCCTGGAGCATGCAGTTGAACAGTCGGGCGTTGACGTACTTCGGCAGGAGCGCGTCGAGCACCTGACCGGCACCGGGCTCGAAGTCGTACAGCGGCAGGAGGTCCGCCTCGTCCGGGGCCTCCTCGCCCTCGACGACCTCGAGCGGCAGCAGCCGGATGACCTCGGGCTCCTGGGTGACCATCGAGACGAACCGCGTGAAGACGACGTGGACCTCGTCGATGCCGCCCTCGTCGGTGGCCGTCGTGAAGTCGGCGACGAGCCGCTCGCCGACCTCGCGGGCGACGTCGAAGGTGGGCTTCTCGGAGAACCCGCTCCACTCCGCCGCGAACTCCCGCCGACGGAACCGGTAGAAGCCGATCACCTTGCGGCCGAGGAGGTACGGGACGACCTCCTTGCCCTCCTCCCGGAGCCGGGCGACGAGACGCTCGCTCTCCTTGATGACGGCGGAGCTGTAGGCCCCGGCGAGCCCGCGGTCGGAGGTCAGAATGACGACCGCCGCACGGCGCACGTCCTCCTTCTCGGAGGTGAGCGGGTGGTCCTCGTTCGAGAAGGTCGCGACCGCCGAGACCGCACGGGTCAGGGCACGGGCGTACGGGGTGGACTCCCGCACCGCCTGCTGCGCCTTGACGACCCGCGAGGCCGCCATCAGCTCCATGGCCCGGGTGATCTTCTTCGTCGCACTGACGGACCGGATGCGCTGCCGGTACTCCCGGATCTGCGCTCCCATGTCTTTCCGCCTTTCGTGGTGTCTGTCGGTGGACGCGCGTCAGCGCTTCTGCTTGACGATCTGCTCCTGGTCGGAGTCCATCGCGTCGGCGCCGTCCTCGGCCTCGTCACCGACCGGGACCGCCTCGACGCCGGAGCCGTCGAACAGCTTGTCCTTGAAGGTCTGGACCTCGGCCTCGAGCGCCTGCTCGGTGCCCTCCTCGAACTTGCCCGTCTCGCGGATGGCCGCGAGGAGGTCGGACTTGGTGCGGCGGAGGTGGTCGAGGAACTCGCGCTCGAACTTGCGGATGTCCTCGACGGCGACGCTGTCGAGCTTGCCGGTGGTGCCCATCCAGATCGAGACGACCTGCTCCTCGACCGGGTACGGCGACGCCTGCGGCTGCTTGAGCAGCTCGACGAGGCGGGCGCCCTTCGCGAGCTGGGCCCGCGAGGCCGGGTCGAGGTCGGAGGCGAACATCGCGAAGGCCTCGAGGGCACGGAACTGGGCGAGGTCGAGCTTGAGACGGCCGGCGACCGACTTCATCGCCTTGATCTGGGCCGCACCACCGACTCGGGACACCGAGACACCCACGTCGATCGCCGGGCGGACGTTGGCGTTGAACAGGTCTGCCTGGAGGTAGATCTGGCCGTCGGTGATGGAGATGACGTTGGTCGGGATGTACGCCGAGACGTCGCCCGCCTTGGTCTCGATGATCGGCAGGCCGGTCATCGACCCCGCGCCGAGGTCGTCGGAGAGCTTCGCGCAACGCTCGAGCAGCCGGCTGTGCAGGTAGAACACGTCACCGGGGTAGGCCTCGCGGCCCGGCGGGCGGCGGAGCAGCAGCGACACGGCGCGGTAGGCCTCGGCCTGCTTGGACAGGTCGTCGAAGACGATGAGGACGTGCTTGCCCTGGTACATCCAGTGCTGGCCGATGGCCGAGCCGGTGTAGGGGGCGAGGTACTTGAAGCCGGCCGAGTCGGACGCGGGCGCCGCGACGATGGTCGTGTACTCCATCGCGCCGGCCTCTTCGAGCGTGCCCTTGACGGCAGCGATCGTCGAGCCCTTCTGGCCGATCGCGACGTAGATGCAGCGGACCTGCTTCTCGGGGTCGCCGGTCTCCCAGAACTCCTTCTGGTTGATGATCGTGTCGACCGCGACGGTGGTCTTGCCGGTCTGGCGGTCGCCGATGATGAGCTGGCGCTGGCCACGGCCGATCGGGGTCATCGCGTCGACGGACTTCAGGCCCGTCTGCAGCGGCTGGTGCACCGACTTCCGCTGGACGACCGTGGGCGCCTGCAGCTCGAGCGCGCGGCGCTCCTCGCTGGCGATCTCGCCGAGACCGTCGATCGGGGTGCCGAGCGGGTCGACGACCCGGCCGAGGAAGCTGTCGCCGACGGGGACCGAGAGGACCTCGCCGGTGCGCTTGACCTCCTGGCCCTCCTCGATCTTGCTGAAGTCACCGAGGATGACGACGCCGATCTCGTGGACGTCGAGGTTCAGTGCGAGGCCCAGCGTGCCGTCCTCGAACTGGAGCAGCTCGTTGGTCATCGCCGAGGGCAGCCCCTCGACGTGCGCGATGCCGTCTCCGGCGTCCGTGACGCGACCGACCTCCTCGCGCGCGGCGGCGCCGGGCTCATAGGACCGCACGTAGCTGTCCAGCGCGTCCCGGATCTCGTCCGGACGGATCGAGAGCTCCGTCATGTCTGATCTTCTCCTCGGTCACCGGCCCCTCGTGGGGCCGAAGTTCGGTGTGGGTGGTGCGGATGCAGTTGTGGGTGGTCGCGAACGACCGGTCAGCCCCCGGCGATGTGCCGTCGGGCCTCGTCGAGGCGGCGGAGCACGGTGCCGTCGACGACCTCGTCGCCGACCTGCACCCGGATGCCGCCCATGACCGTGGGGTCCTGGACGACCTGGAGCGTGACGGCCTTGCCGTAGTGCGCCTCGAGGGCGCTGCGCAGCCGGGCCTGCTGCTGCTCGTCGAGCGGGGCGGCGACCGTGACGAGCGCCGTCAGCTCGTCCCGACGACGCGACGCGAGGGCGAGGTACGCCTCCATGACGCGGTCGAGCCGGCGCCCGCGGGGCACGCGCACCGCCTGCTCGGCGAGCCGGACCGTCTCGGGGGCGGCCTTGCCGTCGAGCAGCGAGCGGACGAGGCCCGCCTTGCCGTCGGTGTCGGTGTTGCGGCTCGAGAGCGTGTCGCGCAGGGCGGGGTCGCCCGCGACGATCCGCTCGAAGCGGAACAGCTCGTCCTCGACGCGGTCGATGCGGCCGGTGCCCTCGGCGTTCGCGAGCAGCGCCTGGACGGCGAGGCTCTCGAGGGTGTCGCCGAGGTCGCGCTCGGCGGCCCACCGCTGACCGACGACGACCGCGACGAGGTCGAGCGTCGCGTCGCCGACCTTGCCGCCGAAGAGCGAGCGGGCCAGGCCGGCCTTCGCGTCGTTCTCCCGCGACGGGTCGGCCAGCGCGCGCCGCAGCGAGGCGGTGCCCTCGACGACGCCGGTCACCGCGAACAGGTCCTCGGCGAGGGTGGTGCCGTCCGGGCTCGCGGCCAGGGCGGCCTCGAAGGCCTCCTGGGACGCGCGGGCGGCACCGCGGGACGATCCACGCATCAGACGTCCTGCCCGGCCGGGGTGACCTTCTCGGGCGCGATGTCGCCGGCCTCGAGCTCGCCGAGGAAACGGTCGACGATGCCCTTCTGGCGCACCTCGTCCTCGAGGGACTCGCCGACGATCTTGCTCGCGAGCGCGGTCGACAGGGCGCCGACCTCCTGCCGGAGCTGGACGACGGCCTGCTGCCGCTCGGCCTCGACCTGACGCTTGGCCGACTCGGTGATGCGGGCGGCCTCGGCCTGAGCCTGGGCCCGCATCTCCGCGACGATCTGGGCACCCTGCTCGCGAGCGGACTCGCGCAGCTCGTTGGACTCGGCGCGAGCCTCGGCGAGCTGGGCCGTGTACTTCTCGAGGGCCTCGCGGGCCTCGGCCTGGGCCTGCTCGGCCTGCTGCATGCCACCTTCGATGGCGGCGGCCCGCTCCTCGTACAGCTCCTCGAGGCGCGGCACGACCTTGCTCTTGTACAGCCAGTAGAGGATGCCGAAGGCGATGACGCCGATGATCATCTCGCCGGGGTGCGGGAGCAGCGGGAAGCCCGAGGGCCAGCCGGTCTCCTCGGCCATCGGGACCATTGCGAGTACCACGTCGGTTCCTTCCGTGGGGTCGTTCAGGACGTCGGGGATTCTCAGCCCTGGAAGACGAAGGCGAAGACGAGACCGAGGATCGCGAGCGCCTCGGTGATCGCCATGCCGGTGAAGGCGATGGTCTGGAGCATGCCGCGAGCCTCGGGCTGGCGGGCGACGCCGTTGATGTAGGCGGCGAAGATCAGACCGACACCGATGCCGGGGCCGATCGCGGCGAGGCCGTAGCCGAGGTAGGCGATGTCGCCAGTCATGTCTCTGTTCCTTTCGGTGGCGCCGGGCCGGTCCCGACGTCGAGTGGTGCGTGCTTGCGGTCGTGCTTACCGGAAGTGTCCGGGGATCAGTGGTGCTCGCTCACGGCGTCGCTGATGTACAGCGCCGCGAGGAGGGTGAAGATGAAGGCCTGGAGGAACTCGATGAGGAGCTCGAAGAAGGTCATCGCGATCGAGAACGCGAAGGAGAGCACCCCCGAGAACTGGAGGAAGAGGTTGCTGCCCTCGAGGAGCAGGTACTCGCCGCCGACGATGAAGACCAGGAGCATGAGGTGGCCGGCGAGCATGTTGCCGAAGAGTCGCAGCGCCAGCGTGAGCGGGCGGATGACGAAGTAGGTGAGGAACTCGAGCACGA
Organism: uncultured Actinomycetota bacterium; assembly: GCA_963815545.1. Classification (GTDB taxonomy): domain Bacteria; phylum Actinomycetota; class Actinomycetes; order Actinomycetales; family Dermatophilaceae; genus Phycicoccus. Next base: position 283,364 of record CAWFGY010000010.1, on the reverse strand, counting down.
AGAGGATCGGCCTGAGCCAGCCCGGCAGGCCCGGCGGGATGAGCGACTTCAGGTACGGCAGCACGCCGTGCTTCCGGCGGATCGCGACCGTGTGGTAGACGACGTAGACGATCAGCGTGAGCACGATCGGGATGCCGACCCGGCTCATCGTCGGGAACTGCACGAACGGCACGATCCCGAACAGGTTGTTCACGAGGATGAGCGTGAACAGGGTGAGCAGCAGCGGGACGAACTGGAGGAAGTCCTTGGACCCGATGATGTCGCGGCCGATGGTGTTGCGCACGAAGTTGTACGTGCCCTCGACGAGGAACTGGTTCCTGCTCGGGACCACCGTGAGCTTGCGGGTGGCGCCGACGTAGAACCACGCGAGCAGACCCACCGAGATGAGGAGCATCAGGCTCGGGCGGGTGAGGGTCCACCAGTCGTTGCCGCCGACCAGCGGCCACCAGAAGTTGCGGACGCCAGGGGTGACGAAGCCCCCCTCGCCTCCATCGGCGGCGACGACTGCACCGGACTGCCAGATAGCGGAGACCACGCTCGGGCTCACACCTTCTCCTCGGGGATGTCACGGGCGCCGACGACGGGCGCCCGGGTGGACTCGACGTACGCTACCCGACCTGCGCGGGTGGCCGCGACGCTGGGGCCGACGGCTGGGACCGGGCTCATCGCCGATCCTCCGGACTCTCGGCCGGCTCGTCGTAGATGGGCAGTCGGGCCGCCCGCATGGCGCGATACGCGAAGGCCTGCCACGCGATGGTCACGACGAGCGCGCTCAGCGCGAGCGCGGTGCCGTCGAGCCAGGCGGCCCGGCGGAAGAGGATGAAGAAGACCAGGAGCGCGATGATCTGGCCGAAGTAGACGGCCATCGCGACCGCGAAGAACGCGTGCGGGCTCGCGCTACGGACCAGGCGGCTGAGCAGGAACATCCCCGATGCGAAGAAGACGACGGCGACGGCGACGCCGAGCAGACCCCCCGCGATCGAGCCGCTCCCCCGCACCAGCGCCAGCACGACGACGGCGACGAGGCCCGCGACGGTGGCGGGCACGAGGGCCCCGCGCAGCATGACCGCGAACGGCGCGCCGGGGGCGGCGGCGGGGGTCGTGCTGGGGTCGGTCATCGACGATCGGCCTCTTCGGGGTGGTCGTGGCGGAGCAGCTCCGGACGGCTTGTGAAAGTTATCACAAGCCCTGAGGGGCGGCAATGTCGCAGGTCAGACCCTGCGGGCCAGCACCACCCAGATGGTGCGGGCGATGATCTCGAGGTCGAGGATGGGCGACCAGTTGACGAGGTACTGCAGGTCGTAGCCCAGCTTGTACTCGGCGTCGGTGTGGTACCGGCCGTGGATCTGGGCGAGCCCGGTGAGCCCCGGTGGCACCTCGTGCCGGCGGGTGTAGCCCGCGATCTCCCGCTCGAACCCCGCGGTGAGCTCCGGGCGCTCCGGGCGCGGCCCGACCACGGACATCCGCCCGGTGAGGATGTGCAGGAGCTGGGGCATCTCGTCGGCCCGGGTGGCGCGCACCCAGCGGCACGCGGGGATGACGCGGGTGTCCCCGGACCCGGACAGCTGGGCGCCGCCCACGGCCTCGGCGTCGACCCGCATCGTGCGGAACTTGATCATCTCGAACGTCGTGCCGCCGGCCCCCACGCGGGTCTGCCGGTAGAGCAGCGGTCGGCCCGCGACGATGAGCTGGTGCAGCGCCACCCCGGCGAGCAGCTGGATCCAGATCGGGGCGGTCAGCACCACGAGGGACAGGTCGAGGAGGCGCTTGAAGTGCCGCTGCGACGGCGCCATCGTCTGGGGCATCAGGAGGACGAACGGCAGGCCTGCCACCTCGCGCAGCCGGGACAGCCCGAACAGCGTCTCGCGGCCCCCGACGCGGAGCAGCACGGTCACGTCCTGCCGGTCGAGCCGGCCGATGGTGCGTGGGTACCAGAGGTCGAGCCACGCGGCGGAGAGCAGGAGGACGTCGGTGGCGTCGGTGCGTTCGACGACGTCGACCACGGCGTGCGGGTCGTCGACCTCGGCGACGACGCGCAGGTCGGACCCGTTGACGGCGACGTGCTGGCGGGCGAGCTCGATGTCCTGGGCCGTCCCGGCGATCACCACCCGCGGTGGCCCCTCACGCCGGGTCCGCAGCGCGTGCACGATGGCGCGGTTGATCGCGACCGCGATCCCCGCGAGGACGATGACCGCGATGAGGTTGGGGATGGGGAACGGCAGGGCGCGCCCGATGAGCGAGCCGCGCTGGCGGAGCAGGCCGCTGAGGGCGAGGTTGAGGAGGGCGACGAAGCTGCCCGCGGCGAGCGAGAGCCGCGCCGCCCGCGGGAGCACCGCGGAGCCTCCGAGCCGCGGCTCACGCTCGTACAGCCCACCGAAGTAGTAGGCGAACAGGAAGATCAGCGACGAGACCCCGAAGGAGACGACGTAGGCCACCAGCGGGTAGGTGGGCCACGGGGGCGCCCCGTAGCGCCACACCATCGTGAGCACCGACAGCCCGAAGACGGCGACGCCGTCGAGGAGCATGACGAGCCGGAAGCCCCGCCGGTTGAGCCGGGTGAGCAGACGCGGCTCCGGCTCGGGCGGGGGTGTCGGGTCGGTCACGGGGGGCAGGCTCCGGCTCGGCCTCAGGCGGGCCGCGGGTAGGCGGGGAAGGCTCCGACGAGCTCGGTCACCTGGGCCCGCACCTCGCGCGAGACCTCGTGCTCGGGGTCGGCGTCGCCGTCGACGACGGCCCGCGCGATGAGACCCGCGACCGTGCGCATCTGGTCCTCGCCCATCCCCTGTGTCGTGACGCACGGCGTCCCGACCCGGATGCCCGAGGCGATGCCCGGCTTCTGCGGGTCGAAGGGGATCGCGTTCTTGTTCAGCGTGATGCCGGCCGCGTCGCAGCGTGCCTCGGCGTCGACCCCGGTGACGTGCACGCCCTGGAGGTCGTGCAGCGACAGATGGGTGTCGGTGCCGCCGGTGGTCGGCCGGATGCCCGCCTCGCCGAGGGACTCCGCGAGGACCTTCGCGTTGGCGATCACCTGGCGCGTGTAGGCGGCGTACTCGGGCGTCGCGCACTCCTTGAAGTTGACCGCCTTCGCGGCGATCGAGTGCATCTGCGGCCCGCCCTGCATCATCGGGAAGACGGCCTTGTCGATGGCGGTGCGGAACTCCTCGCGGCACACGATGGCCCCGGACCGCGGCCCGCGCAGCACCTTGTGCGTCGTGAACGAGACGACGTCCGCGTGCGGCACCGGGCTCGGGATGGCCCCGCCCGCGACGAGACCGATGAAGTGGGCCGCGTCGACCCAGAAGACCGCCCCGACCTCGTCGGCGATGGCGCGGAACCGCGCGAAGTCGATGAGGCGCGGGATGGCGGACCCGCCGGCCAGCAGGACCTTCGGCCGGTGCTCCCTGGCCAGCCGCTCGACCTCGTCGTAGTCGATGTCCTCGGTGTCCTTGTCGACGCCGTAGTGCACGGCGTCGAACCACTTGCCGGAGAACGAGACCTTCGAGCCGTGGGTGAGGTGGCCGCCGTGCGGCAGGCTCATCGCGAGGAGGGTCTCGCCCGGCTTGAGGAACGCGCCGTAGACGGCCTGGTTGGCGCTCGCGCCGGAGTGCGGCTGGACGTTGGCGTGGTCGGCGCCGAAGAGGGCCTTGCACCGGTCGATGGCGAGGTTCTCGGCGATGTCGACCTCGGCGCAGCCGCCGTAGTAGCGACGGCCCGGGTAGCCCTCGGCGTACTTGTTCGACAGCGTCGAGCCGAGGGCGGTGAGGACCTCAGGGCTCGACAGGTTCTCACTCGCGATGAGCTGGAGGCCGCCCCGCAGGCGGGCGAGCTCACCGGTGAGCACCCCCGCGACCTCGGGGTCGAACGCCTGCAAGGCGTCGAAGTCGGACCCGTAGAACGTCTCAGTCATCGTCGGTGCTCTCCCGCGGTTCGCTCTCGGTGGGCGCGTCGGTCTCGGCGCCCGGTTCGCTCTCGTGGCCCGCCAACTCTAGGGCGTCGGCGCGGGAGCGCTCGACGACGGCCATCACCTGCTCCTCGGACAGCGCCCCGAGACGCAGGATGACCGGCGCCTCGCGGGTGCAGTCGACGATCGTCGAGGCCAGGCCTCCGGCGACGGGTCCGCCGTCGAGGTAGTACTCGACCGAGGCCCCCAGCTGGCTGGCCGCCTCGACGACGGTGCGGCTGGCCGGATGGCCGGTGCGGTTGGCGCTGCTGACGGCCAGCGGGCCCACCTCGGTGAGGAGCGCGAGCGCCACCTCGTCGTCGGGCATCCGCAGGGCGACGGTGCCGCCGGTGTCGCCGAGGTCCCACGCCAGCGAGGGCTGCGCCTGCAGGACCACGGTGAGCGGGCCGGGCCAGAACTCCCGCATGAGCGCACGGGCGTAGTCCGGCACGCTCGTCGCAAGCCCCTCGACCGTCCGCGGCTCGGGCACGAGCACGGGAGGCGGCATGTCCGAGCCGCGCCCCTTGGCGGCGAGCAGCTCGCGCACCGCCTCCGGGGAGAACGCGTCGGCGCCGATGCCGTAGAGGGTGTCGGTGGGGAGGACGACGAGGCGCCCGTGGCGCACGCCCTCGGCGGCCTTGGGGATCGCGTCGGCGCGGCCCTGCGGGGTCGTGCAGTCGAAGACCGGGCTCATGGGCTCAGCCTAGGTGCACGGGATTCGTCGGCATCAGAGGCCGCGAGGGGCGGTCCGTGCCCCTAGGGTCATGAGACCCCGGCGGGCGACCGATCGCCCGCCACGGACGGAAGTAGAGGTGACACCCATGCGTGGTTCCGGTCTGATCTGGACGATCGTCGGAGTGCTGCTCATCATCGCGCTGCTGATCTTCATCCTCGGCCGCGCCTGACGGGTCCGCCCGACGGGTCCGGTCGAGAAGTGGCCGGCCTCGTTGCGGCACCGCATCAGTCCGGGTGCGTGGTCCGGACCGCCGTCGTGGCCCGCGACCGGCCCGCGAGGTCCTCGTGGTCGCGCACGTCCGTCCACACCCCGGCAGCCTCGAGCGCGTCCGGGAGGGTGCCCCCCTGGGTGTCGGCGTGCTCCATGACGAGGACCCCGCCCGGCCGCAGGAGCGCCGCGGCCCGCGCCGCCACCGCGAGCGGGACGGCCAGCCCGTCCGCCGAGCGGCCGTAGAGCGCCACCTCGGGGTCGTGGTCGCGCACCTCGGGGTCCACCGGCACCGCCCCGTCGGGGATGTAGGGCGGGTTGCTCACGACGACGTCGACCTCCCCCGCGAGGTCCGCGAAGGCTGTCCTCGCGTCACCGAGCCGGAGGTCGACGTCGAGCCCGAGCCGGTCCCGGTTCGCCACCGCCCAGCCGTGTGCGAGGTCCGACAGCTCCACCGCGTGGACGCGGGCGCCCGGGAGCTCGTCCTTGACGGCGAGCGCGATCGCCCCGGAGCCGGTGCACAGGTCCACGACGAGCGGCGACTCCCCGGCCGCGCGCGGCCGCCTCGATGGCCAGCCCGGCGGCCACCTCGGTCTCGGGCCTCGGCACGAAGACCCCCGGCCCCACGGCGAGCGTGAGGCGGCGGAAGAACGCGCGGCCGGTGAGGTGCTGGAGCGGGACGCGGGCGAGCCGCTCCTCGACGAGGCCGTCGTAGGTGTCGAGGAAGTGCGGGTCCACGGGGTCGCGCAGGACCATCCGGCGGCGCACGTCCGCCGCGTCCGACCCGAGGGCGAAGGCCGCGAGCTCCACGGCGTCGGCCTCGGGGGAGGCGATGCCCTCGCCCGCGAAGGCCGCCCGCGCGTGCGCGACCGCTGCGTGGACCGTCGCCCGCGGCGTGCTCATCGGTCCGCGATCGCCGCGAGCCGGGCCGCCTCGTCGGCGTCGACGGCGGACCGGATCACCGGGTCGAGGTCACCGTCGAGGACCGCGTCGAGGTTGTGCGCCTTGTAGCCGGTGCGGTGGTCGCTGATCCGGTTCTCGGGGTAGTTGTAGGTGCGGATCCGCTCGGAGCGGTCGACGGTGCGCACCTGGACGGCGCGGGCGTCGGCGTCGGCGGCGTGCCGCTCGTCCATCGCGACCTGGTGGAGCCGCGCGCGCAGCACCCGCAGCGCCGCCTCGCGGTTCTGCAGCTGGCTCTTCTCGTTCTGGCAGGAGACGACGAGACCGCTGGGCAGGTGCGTGATCCGGACGGCGGAGTCGGTGGTGTTGACGCTCTGCCCGCCCGGCCCGCTGGAGCGGAAGACGTCGATGCGCAGGTCGTTGGGGTCGATGGTGACCTCGACCTCCTCGGCCTCGGGCATGACCCAGACCCCGGCGGCGGAGGTGTGGATGCGGCCCTGGCTCTCGGTGACCGGCACCCGCTGGACCCGGTGCACGCCGCCCTCGTACTTGAGCATCGCCCAGGGCGCCTCGCCCGGCTGCGGGGTGCCGCGCGACTTCACCGCCACCTTGACGTCCTTGTAGCCGCCGAGGTCGGACTCCGTGGCGTCGAGCACCTCGGTGCGCCAGCCTCGGCGCTCGGCGAAGCGCAGGTACATCCGCAGGAGGTCCCCGGCGAACAGGGCCGACTCCTCGCCGCCCTCCCCCGCCTTGACCTCGACGATGACGTCGCGGTCGTCGTCGGGGTCGCGGGGGACGAGCAGCCGCCGGAGCCGGGCCTCGGCGTCGGCCAGGGTGGCCTCGAGCGCGGGGACCTCGGCGGCGAAGCCCTCGTCCTCGCGCGCCAGCTCACGGGCGGCCTGGAGGTCGTCACGGGCCGCGACATAGGCGTGGTGCGCGGCGACGGTGGGTCCGAGCGCGGCGTACCGCTGGTTGAGCAGGCGGAGCAGCCCGGGGTCGGTCGCGACGGCCGGGTCGCCCATCTCGCGTTCGAGCGCGGCGTGCTCGGCGACGAGAGCCTCGGCGGACTCCAGCATCACGACCTCCTCACCCTTCTCGACATTTCGGGGTCACCCCGCAATGTCAGCGACACCGGGGAACGGAACCGGTGTCACGCTGACGTTCCCTTGCGTCGAACCGGTGCCGCAGACACGAGTGCGCCGGCCCGTCCCGAAGGACGGACCGGCGCATCGGTGAAGCTACTTGCCGGCCTTCTTGCCGTAGCGCGCCTCGAACCGAGCCACGCGGCCACCGGTGTCGAGGATCTTCTGCTTGCCCGTGTAGAACGGGTGGCAGTTGCTGCAGACGTCGGCGTGGATGGCGCCGTCGGCCGCGGTGCTGCGCGTGGTGAACGTGTTCCCGCAGGTGCAGGAGACAGTGGTCTCCACGTAGTTCGGGTGAATGTCCTTCTTCACGATTTCTCCTTGGAGGTCTCCGGGTCGGCAGGCCCAGCACCGTGCTGCAAGCCCGTGGCGCCCCGCCTGCGACCCTCGTGGGGAGGTCGCTCAGGAAACGCGTCTGTGCCGTGAACCGGTCCAGCGGTCAAGTGTGCCAGAGCAGGCACACGGTGACCTAAACGACGGCGAGGAGGCGGGCATTCCGCGGCGCGTCGTCGCCTGCGGGCTCGCGCTGCGGCGTGGGCCACCACAGCTGCACCGAGGTCCCGACGCCGTCGACGCGGGCGACGGTCAGGCGGCCGCCGCAGGACTCGAGGAGGTCCCGCGCGACGAGGGGGTCGACGGGCGCCCCCGCGCCGGGGCCGGTGTCGGTGACGTCGACCGCGACGCCGTCCGTCTCACGGTGGACGTCGATGGCGACGATGGCGCCCGCCTGGCACGTCGACACGGCCTGGCCGATGACGTCGAGGAGCGCGTCGTCCACGTCGTGCCAGCCCCCGGGAACCACGAGGGGCCCGGACTCCACGTCGACCGACAGGAGGACCCGGCGGGTGCGGGCGACGGCCTGGGCGGAGGCGGCGACCCGGAGCAGGACCGGGGCGAGGTCGACCGCGGTCAGGGAGGCGGTCGGGACTGCGTGGACGGACATGGCTGGTCCTCTCGGGGCTGATGCGTCTGCATCGGGTCGGGCCCAACCTAGGGACGTGGCCGACCCCACCGGACCAGGATCCAGTCGCGGTGTGGCCGAACAGCCGAGCGCGCCATCACCCGGTTTCCGGGCGGCATCGGCCGTCGGGCGGCAGCGCACCTCGGGCCGGTCCACGCTTGTAGCGTGCCGGGAATGAGATACGGAGCCGTCATCCCGTTCGCGTCCGAGCCCGAGTTCGTCGACCTGGCGCGGGTGGCCGAGCAGGCCGGCTGGGACATGGTCTTCTCCTGGGAGGCGGTCTGGGGCCAGGACGCCTGGGCCACGCTGGCGGCGGCCGCGGTCGCCACCGAGCGGATCCGGCTCGGCACGTTGCTCACCCCCGCCTCCCGGTACCGGCCCTGGGACCTGGCGTCACGGGTCGGGTCGGTCGACCGGCTGTCCGGGGGGCGGGTGACGCTCGGGGTGGGGCTCGGGGCGCTGCACGACAACTGGCTCGCCTTCGAACCCGACGAGGGCCGGGCGGTGCGGGCGGCCAAGCTCGACGAGGGTCTGGCCGTGTACGCCGGCCTTCTCGGTGGCCAGCCGTTCGAGTTCAGCGGCGAGCACTGGGCGGCGCGGCCCGTCGAGCTGCTCGTTCCGCCACCTCCGGTGCAGCGCCCGCACCCGCCGGTGTGGTGCGTCGGCGCCCTCGTGCCGGGGCGGCAGCGGCAGCGCTCGCTCGAGCGGGCGGCCCGCTGGCAAGGCGTCCTCCCCACGGTCGCCGGCCCGAGCCTGGACGACCCGGGGTCGCGGCTCGACCCGCGGAGCCTGCGCGAGATCGTCGACCGCATCCGCACGCTCCGGGCCGGGGCAGGGCTCACGATGGAGGGCTACGACGTCGTCGTCGAGGGCGACAGCCACGGCGACTTCGGCCACATCCGCCCGCCGGTCGAGCCCTGGCAGGAGGCCGGTGCCACCTGGTGGGTCGAGTCGTGGTGGGACCTCCCCGACTCCGCGCCGGGCCGGGCCGAGATGCGCCGCCGTCTCGAGATCGGGCCCCCGCGATGACGCGGGCGCGCATCCGGCGCGCCACCCGCGCGGACGCCGACGCGCTCGTCGCCCTGCGCGCGCTGATGTTCGAGGCGATGGGCACCGATCCCGCTGCGCTCGAGGCGCCGACGTGGCGGCTCGCCGCCCGCGACTGGTTCCTGGACGCCGTCGACGCCGCGGCCGTGTGGGTCGTCGTCGCGGAGGTCGACGGCGAGGTCGTCGCCGGCGCTGTCGGAGAGGTCACGGCCCTCATCCCCGGGCCGGGCTGCCCCAACGGCTCGGTGGGGCTGGTCTCCAACGTCGCGACGCTGCCCGAGCACCGCGGTCAGGGGCTCGCGGCCGCCTGCACCGACGACCTGCTCGCGTGGTTCCGGGAGCGCACCGACGTGACCCGCGTCGACCTGTTCGCCACCCCGGCGGGGGCCCGCATCTACACCCCGCGCGGGTTCGTGGCCAACGGCTTCCCGGCCATGCGCTGGAACCTCCCCCGCTGAGGAACCGGTCGACCGACGAGAACATGCCGTGCCCCCCGGAGGGAGCACGGCATGTTCTCGTCGTTCGAGGGCGGTGCGACGTCAGACGTCGTCGTCGTCGAGCTTGATCGAGCTCGTCTGCTGGATCTGGGTGAGGAACTCGAAGTTGTTCTTCGTCTTCTTGATCCGGTCCAGGAGCAGCTCGATGCCCTGCTGGGAGTCGAGCGCCGCCAGGACGCGGCGCAGCTTCCACATGATCTTCAGCTCGTCGGGGGCGAGGAGGATCTCCTCGCGACGCGTGCCCGAGTTGTTGACGTCGACCGCGGGGAAGATGCGGCGGTTGGCGAGCTGCCGGTCGAGCTTGAGCTCCATGTTGCCGGTGCCCTTGAACTCCTCGAAGATCACCTCGTCCATCCGCGAGCCGGTCTCGACCAGAGCCGTCGCGAGGATGGTCAGCGACCCACCGTTCTCGATGTTGCGCGCAGCGCCGAAGAACTTCTTCGGCGGGTAGAGCGCCGCCGAGTCGACACCACCGGAGAGGATGCGCCCGCTCGCCGGTGCGGCGAGGTTGTAGGCACGCCCGAGCTTGGTGATCGAGTCGAGGAGCACGACGACGTCGTGGCCCATCTCGACGAGGCGCTTGGCGCGCTCGATCGCGAGCTCGGCGACCGTCGTGTGGTCGTCGGCCGGGCGGTCGAAGGTCGAGGAGATGACCTCACCCTTGACGGCCCGCTGCATGTCGGTGACCTCCTCGGGACGCTCGTCGACGAGGACGACCATGAGGTGGCACTCGGGGTTGTTCGTCGTGATGGCGTTGGCGAGCGCCTGCATGACCATCGTCTTGCCGGCCTTGGCCGGGGCGACGATGAGCCCGCGCTGGCCCTTGCCGATGGGGGCGACGAGGTCGATGATCCGCGTCGTCACGATGCTCTGCTCGGTCTCGAGCCGCAGGCGGTCCTGCGGGTAGAGCGGGGTGAGCTTGCCGAACTCGGGACGCCGGCGGGCGTCGTCCGGCGTCATCGCGTTGACGGTGTCGAGCCGCGCGAGCGGGGTGTACTTCTGCCGGTTGTTGCGCGATCCGACGGTCTGCTGCTGCGGCTCCTCGCCCTCCCGGGTGGCCTTGATGGCCCCGGTGACGGCGTCGCCCTTGCGCAGGCCGTACCGCTTGACCATCTGCAGCGGGACGTAGATGTCGCTGCTGCCGGGCAGGTAGCCCGTCGTGCGGACGAAGGCGTAGCTGTCGAGGATGTCGAGGATTCCGGCCACCGGGACGAGCACGTCGTCCTCGGCGATCTGCGGCTCTCCGTCGGCCTGCTGGCCGCCCCCGCCGGGCTGGTCCTGACCGCGGCGCTTGTCGCGGTTGCGGCCCCGGTTGCGTCGGCGCCGACCGCGGCCACTGCCGTCGTCGTCGTCGAAGGAGCGGTTCTGGTTGCCCTGGTTGCCCTGGTTCTGGTTCCCCTGGTTCTGGCCCCCGCCCTGCTGGTCGCCACGCTCGCGGCGGTCGCGGTTCTGCTGCCCGTCCCGGTTCTGCTGGTCGCGGCCCTGCTGACCGTCCCGGTTCTGCTGACCGTCCCGGTTCTGCTGGTCGCGGCCCTGCTGGCCGTCCCGGGCCCGCTCGCCCCGGTCCTGCCGGTCGTGGTCGGCGCGCGGAGCATCGCCCTGCGGAGCGTCGACGGTGCGGCGCTCCTCGCGGGCCTCCTGCTCGCGGGCCGGTCGGGCCTGCGACGCGGGGCCGCTCTCGCCGTTCTGGCGGGCCCGGATGGCGGCGACGAGGTCGCCCTTGCGCATCTTGGCGGTGCCGCCGATGCCCATGCTCGAGGCCAGGCCCTGCAGCTCGGCCAGTCGCATCGCGGAGAGTGCTCCGGAGCGGCGCTGCCCGGCGGGTGCCGAGGCCTCGATGGTGGTGTCTGTCACGAAGGATCCTTCCCCTCGCTCGTGGACCGGCTCGATACGCCGGTCTGGTGGAAGTGTTCACGTCGGGCGCGCAGCCGTGACGGCCGCATGTCTCTGCCCATCAGGACGTGGTGAGCGTTCCGCGGCATGGAGCGGGTCGTGGTGACCCGGCATCGGCTGCGGACGCATCTCCACAGTACCACCGCATCGTCGCCGGACCCGCGTGGTCCGCGCAACGGGCCGTCAGCGCGTCGCGAGGACGGTGACGCAGGCCCCGGCCTGGGGGATCCCCGGGGTGTGCACGCGCCACCCGGCGGGGGCGTGGTCGAGCACCTGCGGCACCCGGTCCCGGAGCGCGAGGACGAGCACGGACGGCCCGGCCCCCGAGATGGCCGCGGCGTGTCCGTCGGCCCGCAGGGCGTCCACCAGGGCCATCGACTCGGGGTAGGAGGGGCGGCGGGCCTCCTGGTGCAGCCAGTCGCGGGTCGCCTCGACGAGGTACTCGGGCGCCGAGCCGACGGCGTACGCGAGCAGGGCCGCGCGCGCCGAGTTGGCGGCGGCGTCGGCGAGCCGCACCTGCTGCGGCAGCACCGAGCGGGCCCGCGCGGTGGACAGCTGGGCCTCGGGGGCGAAGACGACCGGCTCGACCTGCGGATGCACCGGCAGGCGCACCGTGGTGGTCACGTCGTCCGGCGAGGTCCACGACAGGGTGACCCCGCCGTAGATGCTCGCCGACGCGTTGTCGGGGTGGCCCTCGAGCCGGGCGGCCAGGGAGTTGGCGACGCCGAGGTCGACGACGCCGTCGGTCTCGCCCACGGAGGCGCGCACCAGGGCCAGCGCGGCGACGATCCCGGTGACGATCGCGGTCGCGGACGACCCCATGCCCCGCCCGTGCGGCACGGCGTTGCGACACCGGAGGCTCAGCCCCGCGGCCGGCTCCACCCCGGCCTCGGCCCACGCGGTGCGCATCGCGCGGTGGACGAGGTGCGACTCGTCGAGCGGCACCGCCCCGGCCCCCTCGCCCTCGACCTCGATGAGGAGCCCGGGCTCGGCGGTGACCGTCGCGGTGCACTCGTCCCACACCCCGAGCGCGCAGCCCACCGAGTCGAAGCCCGGCCCGAGGTTGGCGCTGCTCGCCGGCACCCGCACCCGCACGGACGCCCCCGGTCGGAGCACCTCGCTCACCCGTCGAGCCCCAGGGCGGCCGCGACCGAGTACGCGTCGACCGGGACCCGCACCGGCTCGACCTCGGAGCCGTCGGCCGTCCGCAGCGCCCACTGGGGGTCCTTGAGCCCGTGCCCGGTGACCGTGCACACGATCGTCACGCCCTCGGGGACCCGGCCGGCGCGGTGCATCTTCAGCAGGCCGGCGATGCTCGCGGCCGAGCCGGGCTCGACGAAGACGCCCTCGGTGGAGGACAGCAGCCGGTGCGCCGCGAGGATCTCGTCGTCGCTCACCATGTCGATGAGGCCGCCGGACTCGTCGCGCGCGGCCTCGGCCTGGCGCCAGGACGCGGGGTTGCCGATCCGGATGGCCGTCGCGACCGTCTCGGGCTCGTCCACCGGGTGACCGAGGACGATCGGCGCCGCGCCGGCGGCCTGGAACCCCCACATCTGCGGCCGGTGGCCGGCGACCGGCTCGAGGATCTCGCCGCCCAGCCCCGGTGTGGGAGTGGCGTACTCGGAGTAGCCCCGCCAGTAGGCGGTGATGTTGCCGGCGTTGCCGACGGGCAGGACGTGGATGTCGGGGGCGTCGCCGAGCGCGTCGACCACCTCGAACGCGGCCGTCTTCTGGCCCTCGATGCGCGCCGGGTTGACGGAGTTCACGAGCTCGACGGGGTAGGACTCGGCGAGCTTGCGGGCCACGGTGAGGCAGTCGTCGAAGTTGCCCTCGACCTGGATGAGGGTCGCGCCGTGGGCGATCGCCTGGCTCAGCTTGCCCATCGCGATCTTGCCGTCGGGGACGAGCACGGCACAGGTCATCCCGGCCTTCACGGCGTACGCCGCCGCACTGGCGGAGGTGTTGCCCGTGCTCGCGCAGATGACCGCCTTGGCGCCGGAGAGCTTGGCCGCCGAGATGGCCGCCGTCATCCCCCGGTCCTTGAAGGAGGCCGTCGGGTTCAGACCCTCGTACTTGACGTAGACGTTGGCCCCCGTCAGCTCGGACAGCCCCTCGCACGGGATGAGCGGTGTCCCGCCCTCGAGCAGGGTCACGACGGGGGCGCCAGCGAGGCTGGGCAGCCGCTCGGCGTACTCGCGCAGGACCCCGCGCCACTGGTGGGCCATCCTCACGCTCCTTCCACGCGCATGACGGAGGCGACGTCGTCGACGGCGTCGAGCGCCGCGAGCGCGTCGACGGTCGCCGCCAGGGAGGCGTCGCTGGCCCGGTGTGTGACGACGATGAGCTTGGCGCGGCCGTGCTCGCCGGGCGCCGCCTGCTGGCGGACCGTCTCGATGGACACACCGTGCTCCGCGAAGGCGGCGGCGACCTGGGCGAGCACGCCCGGGCGGTCGGCCACGTCGAGGCTGATGTGGTACCTCGTGATCGCCTGGCCCATGTCGACGACGGGCAGGTCGGCGTACGCGGACTCCCCCGGCCCGCGGCCGCCGGCCACCCGGTGGCGGGCGACGGCCACGACGTCGCCGAGGACAGCGGACGCGGTGGGGTCGCCACCGGCGCCGCGGCCGTAGAACATCAGCTCGCCGGCGGCCTCGGCCTCGACGAACACCGCGTTGAACGCCTCGCGGACGCTGGCGAGGGGGTGCGAGCGCGGGACCATCGCCGGGTGCACGCGCACGCTGACGGCGTCGGCGCCGTCGGCGGTGACCCGCTCGCAGATGGCGAGCAGCTTGACGACGCAGTCGTTCTCGCGGGCGGCGCGGATGTCGGCCGCCGTCACCTCGGTGATGCCCTCGCGGTGGACGTCCGCGGCCGAGACCCGGGTGTGGAAGGCCATGCTCGCGAGGATGGCGGCCTTCGCGGCGGCGTCGAAGCCCTCGACGTCGGCGGTGGGGTCGGCCTCGGCGTACCCGAGCGCCTGGGCCTCCTCGACGGTCTCGGCGAACCCGGCGCCGGAGACGTCCATCTTGTCGAGGACGAAGTTCGTGGTGCCGTTGACGATGCCCATGACCTTGCGGACGTGGTCACCGGCGAGCGACTCCTGGACCGGGCGCAGGATGGGGATGGCGCCGGCGACGGCGGCCTCGTAGTAGACGTCGACGCCGTGCCGGGCGGCGGCCTCGAAGAGGGTGGGGCCGTCCTCGGCGAGCAGGGCCTTGTTGGCAGACACCACCGAGGCGCCGTGCTCCATGGCCCGCAGGATCAGCCCGCGGGCGGGGTCGATGCCGCCGATGACCTCGATGACGACGTCGGCCCGGGTGACCAGGTCCTCGGCGTCGGCGGTGAAGAGCGCGGGGTCGACCGGGACGTCCGGGCGGGGCCGCTGCGGCCGGCGCACCGCGATGCCGACGAGCTCGAGGGGGGCCCCGCACCGGGCCGCGAGGTCGTCCGCCTGCTCGAGGAGCATCCGGGCGACCGAGGACCCGACGACGCCGCAGCCGAGCAGGGCGACGCGCAGGGGGGCACCGGGTTCGTGCGCCATGGTGGGTGGGGTCTCCTCGGTCTCGGGGCTCACGCGTCCGCCACGTCGAGGGCGAGCAGGTCCTCGATCGTCTCACGGCGGACGACGACCCGGCTCCGGCCGTCACGCACCGCGACGACGGGCGGGCGCGGGGTGTGGTTGTACTGGCTCGACAGGCTGCGGCAGTAGGCGCCGGTGCCCGGGACGGCGACGAGGTCGCCGGGCCGGACGTCGGCCGGCAGGTACTCGTCCAGGACGACGATGTCGCCGCTCTCGCAGTGCCGGCCGACGACCCGGGCCAGCTCGGGGGCGCCTCGGACCTGCGGTTGGCCAGGGTGCACGAGTAGTCGGCCTCGTAGAGCGCGGGACGCGCGTTGTCGCTCATCCCGCCGTCGACGGCGACGTAGGTGCGGGCATGCCCCCCACCGAGGGCGACCCGCTTGACGGTGCCCACCTCGTACAGGGTGAAGGTGCTCGGCCCCACGATGGCGCGCCCCGGCTCGACCGACACCCGCGGGACCCGGGCGTTGTCGCCGTCGCCGAGGGCCTTGAACTCGCGCTCGACGATGCCGGCCAGCTCGGTGGCGAGCACGTCGGGGGCCAGGGGGGTGTGCTGCGAGGTGTACGCGACGCCGTAGCCGCCGCCGAGGTCGATCTCGGGCATCGTGACCCCGTGCTCGGCCTCGACCGCGGCATGCAGCCCGACGAGCCGGTGCGCCGCCGCCTCGAAGCCGCCGGTGTCGAAGATCTGGCTGCCGATGTGGCTGTGCAGCCCCCGCACGTCGACCGCGTCGGGGTGCTGGAGCAGGCGGGTGACGGCCTCCATCGCCTCGCCGCCCGCGAGGCTGAAGCCGAACTTCTGGTCCTCGTGCCCCGTCGCGATGAACTCGTGGGTGTGCGCCTCGACCCCGACGGTGACCCGGACCATGACGCGCGCCCGCACCCCGAGCTCGCGGGCCAGCGCGACGACGCGCTCGATCTCGTGGAAGGAGTCGACGACGATCCGGCCGACGCCGTACTCGAGGGCGTCGCGCAGCTCGGCGACGCTCTTGTTGTTGCCGTGGAAGGCGATCCGCTCGGGCGGGAACGCGACTCGGGTGGCCACCGCCAGCTCGCCCCCCGTGCAGACGTCGAGGTGCAGCCCCTCGTCCCGGACCCACTGGGCCACGGCGGTGCACAGGAAGGCCTTGCCCGCGTAGTAGACGTCGGCGCCGCCGAAGCGCTCGAACGCGGCGGCGAAGCCGTCGCGGAAGGCCCGGGCGCGGCTGCGGAAGTCGTCCTCGTCCATGACGTAGGCCGCGGTGCCGTGCCGGTCGGCGAGGGTGACGACGTCGACGCCGGCGACGGTCAGCCGCCCCTCGCCGTCACGGGCCACCGAGGAGGCCCACAGCTGCGGCAGCAGCTCCATGACGTCGGTGGGGTACGGGAGGTAGAGCGGGGGGCCGCCGTAGCCCTCCGCGTGCAGGGCACCGGCCTCGTGCGCGCGCATCGGTCAGCCCCTCACATCCGCGTGGGGGCGCTGACGCCGAGGAGGCCGAGGCCGTTGGCGAGCACCCGGCCCGTCGCGTCGTTGAGCCACAGCCGCGTCCGGTGCAGGTCGGTGATCTCCTCGTCGGCGTTCTGCGGCCGGACACGGCACGTGTCGTACCACTTGTGGAAGCGCGCGGCGAGCTCCTCGAGGTACCGCGCGACGCGGTGCGGCTCGCGCAGGTGCGCCGCCTGGGCCACGACCCGGGGGAAGTCGCCGAGCGCGGCGAGCAGGGCCGCCTCGGTGGGGTCGGTGAGCAGGGCGGCGTCGAAGCCGTCCGCGCGGTGGACGCCGTCGTCGGCCGCGAGCCGGGACACGTTGGCCGTCCGGGCGTGGGCGTACTGGACGTAGAAGACGGGGTTGTCGTTCGTCTGCTTGCGCAGCTCCTCGCCGTCGAGCGAGAGCGGGCTGTCGGCGGGGTACCGGGCGAGCGAGTAGCGGATGGCGTCGGTGCCGATCCAGCCGATGAGGTCCCGCAGCTCGATGATGTTGCCGGCCCGCTTCGACAGCTTCGCGCCGCCGAGGTTGACGAGCTGGCCGATACGGACCTCGATGTTGTGCTCCGGGTCGTCGCCGGCGCACGCGACGATCGCCTTGAGCCTGTTGATGTACCCGTGGTGGTCGGCCCCGAGCAGGTAGACCTTCTCGTCGAAGCCGCGGTCCTTCTTGCTGAGGTAGTACGCGGCGTCCGCCGCGAAGTACGTGGGCTCACCGTCGGCGCGGATGAGCACCCGGTCCTTGTCGTCGCCGAAGTCGCTGGTGCGCAGCCACACCGCGCCACCCTCGTCGTACACGTGGCCCTGCTCGCGCAGCCGCGCGACCGCCTGCTCCACGGCTCCCCCGTCGTGCAGCGCCTTCTCGGAGAACCAGACGTCGAAGTGGACGCCGAAGTCGGCGAGGGTGTCCTTGATGTCCTGGAGCTGGGCGGCGTAGCCGAGGTCGCGGGCGTGCGCGATGGCCTCCGCGGGCGGGAGCCGGCCGAGGTCCGGGCGGGCCGCGAGGGCCGTTCGCGCGAGCTCGTCGACGTACTCCCCCGGGTAGCCGCCCTCCGGGGTCGGCTCCCCCGCGGCTGCGGCCAGGACCGATGCGGCGAACTTGTCCATCTGGGCGCCGGCGTCGTTGATGTAGTACTCGGTCGTGACCGTCGCGCCCGAGGCCTCGAGCAGCCGGGCCATCGCGTCGCCGAGGGCCGCCCACCGGGTGTGCCCGAGGTGCAGCGGACCGGTGGGGTTGGCCGAGATGAACTCGACGTTGATGACGTGGCCCGCCTCGGAGTCGTTGCGGCCGTACGCCTCCCCTGCATCGACGATGCTGCGCGCGAGCTCGCCGGCGGAGGCGGCGTCGAGGGTGATGTTGAGGAAGCCGGGCCCGGCGACGTCGACGGCCTTGACCCCCTCGAGGGCCGCGACCCGGGCGGCGAGCGCCTGGGCCAGGTCGCGGGGCGGCACGCCGGCGCCCTTGGCGAGCTGGAGGGCGATGTTCGTGGACCAGTCCCCGTGGTCGCGGTTCCGCGGACGCTCCACCCGCACCTCGTCGGGCACCGGGACGGCGAGGTCACCCGAGTCGACGGCGGACTGGAGGGCACCGCGGATGGCGGCAGCGAGCTGTTCGGGGGTCACCCGCCGGAGTTTATCGGCGGCGCCGGTGGGGCCGACCCCCCGCCGCCAGCCGTGAGACGGTCTCGACGACCTCGTCCGGGTCGAACGGCTTGGAGAGGAAGGCGTCGAAGCCGGCCCCGGCGACCTCGGGGAGCTCGGTCTCGGAGGTGGCGGCGGTGAGCAGGACGACCGGGACGTCGTCGAGCCGCGGGTGGGACCGGATGGCGGCGATGGCCCACCAGCCGTCGTGCGGTGACATCTGCTGGTCGAGCAGGATCACGGCAGGGACGACGTGGACCGGGTCGATGAGCCGGGCCATCGCCTCGCGGCCGTCGGTGGCCTCCTCGACGGCGAAGCCGGCGAGCTCGAGATTGATCCGCAGGAGACGACGGATGGCCTCGGTGTCGTCGCAGACGAGGACCAGCGGCGCCGCTCCGGGGTCCTCCTGCCCGGATTCCATGGACCCCACCCTAGGCTGCTAGTCTCGCCCAGCGCCGCGAATCACAGCGGTGCAGGCAAGCCCGCCCCCGTAGCTCAGGGGATAGAGCACCGCCCTCCGGAGGCGGGAGCGCAGGTTCGAATCCTGCCGGGGGCACCAAGCCGCAGGTCACCGACCTGCGGCTTTTGCCTTCCTCCGCCGGGTGGGACGTCACGTGGAACGTCGGGGTCCCGCGCCGAACCGAGTCTCGGCACAGTGAGGCGCCACCACACGGGCGTCCTCTGCCGGCCCTGTCCCCCCGCGGCCTCACTGGAGGAGCAGCCCCGCGTTGACGAGGTGGCGCACGTAGGGGAGGACGTCGACCGTGGACGGAGAGAGGATCGCGACGCTCAGGTGCTGTTCGGGGTAGACGGCCAGGACGCTGCGGTAGCCCACGGTCCCACCCCCCATCCCGTAGCCCTCGATGTGCCACTTGAACCATCGAGGCTTCGTGAAGTCGACGGTCGCCAGTCCGTAGCCGGGTCCGACGTCCTGGTCGAAGTCGGTGAGCTGGGCCACGCTTTCGGGTTTCAGCACCAGCCCGCCGTACAGCGAATAGCCCCACCGGGCCACGGACGCGGAGTCTCCGGCGACCCCGTGGGACGCCGCGATGGCGCTGGCCAGGGAGCGGAACGGGAGGTAGGGCCGACCGGTCTGGCCCTGAGGGAGGTCCTCGTCCTCGCCGGGGGCGGCGATCGGTTCGGGCAGACGCTGCTCGTCCTGGTAGGCGAGCCGTTCGAGCCCAAGGGCCATCCACAGGTCCTGGTCGATCGCGGTGGCCGTACTGCGTCCTGACACCTTCTCGACGACGAGACCGGCCAGGACGTAGTTCGTGGTGTCCTCGTAGAACTTCTCGCCGGGGGGCGCCGTCGCCTTCGCCACCGGGGCCAGGAACTGCGTGGTCGACCAGTGCGCATCCGGGGCAGTGAACACCGCGGCGTAGGGCTCCTGCCCGGGGTCGGGGATGCCGGCGCGGTGACCCAGGAGCTGGCGCGTCGTGGCGCCGTTGGCGAGCTGAGGCAGAGGGACGTACGTCGATGCCGGGGCATCCAGGTCGAGCTTGCCCTGCTCGGCGAGCAGCAGCGCCTCGGCGGCCACGAACGTCTGGGTCAGGTTCCCCAGCGACATGCCAGAGGTGGGCTCCAGACCGGCCCCCTGCCCGTCGACGCCGACTGCCGCGCTCCACACGCCGTGGGGCGACACGACGGCAGCGGTCGCCCCCGGCATGAACTCCCTGTCGATCCAGCGTTGCATCTCGGCGAGCATCTTCGTGGCGCGGTCGGCGGACAGTGCGGCACGGGGCGGCTCCGACCACGGCAGCGCGACCGGGAACCGGGTCGGGGTCTGCGAGGACGGGCTCATCGGGGAGCCGGTCGGGTCCGCCCCCTGACCCGAGCTGGTGCAGGCAGCGAGTGTGAACCCCAGCACCAGTGCCGCGCCTGCTCGCGCGAACGTCCCCATGGCCGCCTCCTGACCACCGGGCCCCTCGCCCAGCGCTCAGCGGGTGAAGGCACCCTGGTGTCCAGTGTCCACCCGGCTTCCTGCCGGCGGACATAGCTAGGTCGGATGGTCAGCGGGCTCTCGTCTCACAGGGTGAGGCTGAGGCCCGTCCAGAGGAGCCCGGCGAGGAGTCCGAGGACGACCGACGCGGTGGACGCGCCCACGGCCACCCCCGCCGACCAGCGTCGCGGGGCCGCGAGGTCGTCGCCGGGCTCGTCGCGGCGCAACGCCGGTGCGACCCATCGGAGGTAGTAGAAGAGCGAGGCGAGGCTGTTGACGAGGACCGCGACCGTCAACCACGGCATCCCGCCGTCCCACGCCGCGGTCGCCGTCGTCAGCTTGCCGACGAACACCGCGGTCGGCGGGGTCCCCACCAGGCCCAGCAGCACGACGACGAGGGCGACGGCCGGCCCGGGCCGCGCGCGCACGAGACCGGCGTACCCGCCGAGGTCGCGGACCGACGGGAACGCCGTCGTCACCGCGAACGCCGCGATGTTGGTCACCGCGTACGCCCCGAGGTAGAACAGCATCGACGGCAGGGCGAGGTCGCTGCGGCCGGCCACGGCGACGGGCACGAGCAGGTAGCCGACCTGGCTCACGGTGGACCAGCCGAGCAGCCGCCGCGGGTCGTCCTGCCCGTAGGCGGCCAGGTTGCCCAGCGTCATGCTCGCGACCGCGAGCACCCCCACGAGCAGCCCCCAGTCGAGGGAGTCGGGGAGCGCGACGACGAGCCGGTAGAGCGCGACGACCGCCCCGACCTTGGGCACGGTCGTCACGAAGGCGGCGGTCAGCCCGGTCGACCCCTGCGCGGCGTCCGGGACCCAGAAGTGCGCCGGGACGCTGCCCGCCTTGAACGCGAGCCCGGCGAGCACGCCGACGAACCCCGCGCCGACGACCGCCACCGGAGCCTGTGCCAGGGCTCCCGAGAGCTCCGGGTAGGACGTCGTCGCCGCGACCCCGTAGAGCAGGGTCACCCCGAGCATCATGAGGATGCCGAAGAGCGCGCCGACGAGGTAGGTCTTCAGCGCCGCCTCGGCCGACCGCGCCGTACGGCCCAGCCCGACGAGCGCGTACAGCGGGATGCTCGCGAGGAAGAAACCGACGAGGAGCACGAGCAGGTCGCGGGCGCCCGCAAGGACCAGCGCCCCGGTCGTGGCGAACAGGAGGAGGGCGTAGGTCTCGCTCTCGCGGTCGTCGCCCGCGACCTCGTCGGCGGCGAGCGCGAGGACGAGGAGCGTGGCCACAGCGCAGACCACCCGAGCCGTCGTCGTCGCGACGTCGACCGCGAACGCCCCCTCGAAGGCCGTGCCCCCCGCGGAGGCCCCGGCGAGCGCCGCCCCGACCGCCCCCACGAGCGCAGCCGCAGCGACGACGCGCAGGGTCCACTGCCGCCGCCGGGGCGTGAACGAGCCCCCGAGCAGGCACACCAGCCCCCCGGCGAACAGGAGGATCTCCGGCAGCATCACGAGCGGCCGCATCGCCATCGAGGAGCCCACGGCGGCTACCGGCCGAGGACGGCGACGACGACGGTGGCCGCGGGCTCGATGACGTCCAGCAGCGGCCGTGGCGCGAGCCCGATGGCGAGTGAGAGGCCGAGCAGGGGCGCGACGGCCCACAGCTCGTGGGCCCGCATGTCGGTGAAGCCGGCCGAGCGACCGCGGGTCTCGCCGGTGAAGATCCGCTGGAGGGTCCACAACAGCACCCCCGCGATGACGAGGATCCCGAGCAGGGCGAGCGCGCTGGCCGGCACGGCCGCGATGCTGCCCGTGAAGATCTGGAACTCCGCGATGAACCCCGACAGGCCGGGCAGGCCGAGGGAGGCGAAGGCGGCGACGGCGAAGAGCACGGTGGTCCGGGGCGCGCGTGCGGCGAGCCCGCCGAACTCCGCGATCTCGTACGTGCCCGCGCGGTCGAGGAAGAGCCCGGCGAGCAGGAACAGCGCGGCCGTGACGAGGCCGTGGCTCACCATCTGGGTCACCGCTCCGGTGACGGCGACGCCCCGGGCCTGGGCGGTGTCGGCGGCGACCATCCCGGCGGCACCGACGGCCAGGACGACGTACCCCATGTGGTTGACCGAGGTGTAGGCGATCATCCGCTTGAGGTCGCGCTGGGCGAGCGCGACGAGCGCACCCCAGAGCACGGAGACGATGCCGACGACGAGGACGACCCAGGCCCACGAGCGCCAGGCGTCCGGGAGCAGGGCCATCCCGAGGCGGACGAAGCCGTACGTGCCGAGCTTGAGGAGCACTCCGGCGAGCACGGCGGACCCGACCGCGGGGGCGTCGGTGTGGGCCGGGGGCAGCCAGGTGTGGAACGGCACCGTGGGGGTCTTGACGGCGAGCCCGAGCAGGATCGCGCCGAGGACGACGACACCGGCCGTGCTCCTGCCCGCGAAGGGGTCCTGCCGGGCGAGCTCGAGCATGTCGAAGGTGTGCGGGTCGGCGGCGAGGTAGAGCCCGATGAACCCGGCGAGGAGCGCCAGCGAGCCGAGGAAGGTGTAGAGGAAGAACGTCAGCGCCGAGCGGGCCCGGTCGCCGTGGCCCCAGCCCGCGATGATGACGTACATGCCGACGATCGAGAGGTCGAAGAAGACGAAGAACAGGATGAGGTCGGCTGCGGCGAACAGGCCGAGGCAGACCGCTTCGAGCGCGAGGAACAGGGCCGCCTGGGTCCGCGGCCGGTCGTCGTCGCGGAGCGAGTAGACCGCGCAGGCGAGGAACACGACCGCCGTCATCGCGACGAGCGGCAGCGAGAGCCCGTCGAGCCCCACGTGGTAGCTGCTGTCGACCCCGGGGATCCACGGGACCTGCTCGTCGAAGGCCAGCGCGCCCTCTACGGGCGTCTCGTACGCCCACCACAGCCCCGCCACGAGGGCCACCTCGACGGCCGAGGCCACCACCCACCACCAGCGGGCTGCGGTGGGACCGACCCCCGGGACGAGCAGCACGAGCCCGGCGGCAAGCGGGAAGAAGATGGTCAGCGAGAGCACGGTCACCTCACGACGACGAGGAGGACGACACCGACGGCGACGAGCGCGACGGCCTGGATGTAGTACTGGTGGAGCTGTCCGGTCTGCGGACGGCGGGCGAGCGCACCCGCCCGCCGCACCCGGCCGGCGAGCGCGAGCACGGCACCGTGGACCCAGCGGTCGTCGGCACCCGCGGCGCCACGGCCGAGCGCCCCGGTGCCGCGGGCGGTCCCGGTGACGGCGCCCCCGAGGACCGCGTCGTCGGTCGCGGCAACGCCGCCCGCCAGGGCCACGACGCCGCGGGCGACGCCGCCGACACCGCGGGCGATCCGGCCGTCGACCCGGTCGAGGGCCCCGGCCACCGCGATCGTGGGCCGGACGAGGACGGCGTGGGCCGCGGCCTCCAGGCCCAGCCAGGAGCGTGCCCAGGCGGGCTGCGGGAGCGGCCGGAGCCACACCGCGGCGACGACGACGAGGACGAGGGCCGCGGACCCCCCGAGCTCGAGCACGCTCGGGTGCGCGGCCTTCCCCCCGACGGTCCGGGCCAGGGACTCCGCCACGGCCGGGATCGCGAGGGCTCCGAGAGCCGTGGCCCCGACGGCGAGGACGACGACGGCCGCGGTGAGCGCACCGGGGACCGCAGCCCGTGGGGTCTCCTCCTCGCCGCGGTGGGCGCGGGCCCGCCGCTGGTCGGCGTCGCCCGCCGGAGCCCACAGCACACGCAGCACGGTGCCCGCGTAGGCCGCGGCCGCGGCCGCACCGAGAATCCCGACGACGTACAGCGCGGGCGACTGCTCCAACGCGGCCGCGAGGACGAGGTCCTTGGTCGCCCACAGCGACAGCGGCGGGACCCCGGCGAGCGCGAGCAGCGCGACGGTCGCGGCGACCCGCAGGACCGGCCAGTGCGCCACCGCCCCGCGCAGCCCGGCGAGCTGCTTGGTCCCCAGCGCGGCCAGCCAGGCCCCTGCGGCGAGGAAGAGCGCGGCCTTGGTGGCGGCGTGCGCGACGAGGTGCGCGGTCCCGCCCGGGACCGCGCCGAGCCCGCCCGCCATGACGACGTATCCCAGCTGGGCGGACGTCGACGCCGCGAGGAGCTGCTTGAGGTCCCGCTGGCCGACCGCGACCACCCCGAGGGCCACCGTCGTCAGCGCCCCCGCCCACGCCGCCGTCGGGCCGGCCCACGACGTCGCCTGCAGCAGCGGTGAGAGCCGGAGCAGGAGGTAGCCGCCCATCGCGACCATCGCCGCGGAGTGCAGCAGCGCGCTGACCGGGCTCGGGCCGTCCATCGCCCGCGAGAGCCAGAAGGCGAGGACGAGCTGGGCCGCCTTGCCGAGCGCGGCGACGAGCACCCCGGCAGCGAGGACGTCCCGCCACCCCGGCGAGGCCGACGCGAGGGCGTCGAGGTCGAGCCCGGCGCCCCCGGCGAGGGCCGCGGCCGCCGCGACGTAGAGCCCCAGGTCCGCGGCGCGGGTCGTGACGAAGGCGGTGAGCCCCGACCCCACCCGGCGGTCGTCCCGCCAGGCGAACCCGATGAGGGCGTAGGAGGTCGCCCCCATCACCTCCCACGCGAGGAGCAGGGCGGGCAGCGTCGTCGCCGTGACGGTGAGCAGCGCCGCCGAGACGAACACGAGCATGAGGCCGTGGAAGCGGGCGCGGGACTCCCGGACGTCGACCGCGCCCGCAAGCAGCACGAGCGCCGCGACGACGGCCACCGTCGGGGCGACGACAGCGGCGAGGCCGTCGACACCCAGCCCCAGGTCCGCACCGGCGACGAACGGCACGGCCACCGACGGCCGCGCGAGCGCCACGACGACCGCGAGCACCGCGGCCAGCGCCGCGGTCCCGACGCCGAGCACCGGGGCGGGGCGCTCGGTGCGCCCGCGTGGCCCGAGCAGCAGCGCGGCCCCGACGACGGCGGGGGCCACGACGAGGGCCCAGAGGCTCGCCTGTGCGCCCGTCATCGGGCGAGGTCCGTCGCGGAGTCGGTCATGTCGCTGTTGCGGTGTCGGTGCACGAGCGTGGCGACGGCGAACCCCATCGCCATCTCGACCGTCATCGCGGCCAGGACGACGAGCAGCAGCACCTGCCCGGTGGGGTCGGGGGCGAGGAACCACCACATGGCACCCGCGGCGAGGATCACGGCGTTGACCATGACCTCCAGGCCCATCATCACCATGACGACGACCTGCTGCGAGATCGCGCCGTAGAGGCCGACGGCGAAGAGCGCCGCAGCCACGAGGAGGACCGTCTCGAGCGTCATCGACCCACCCCGCCGCGCTGGGGGTCGCGGGCCGGCTGCCGGCGCAGGTCGTCGCCGAACCTGTCGTAGCGGGTCCGGTGGGCGGCGAGGACGACACCACCGACGATCGTCGCGACCATGACCGGGCTGATGACCACCATGACGAGCATCTGACGGCCCATCAGCGCCTCGCCGAGCGCAGCGGTGACGTCCGGCGCGGGGACCCCCCGGCGGACCGGCCAGTCGACGAGCAGCGCACCCGCCCCGAGGACGACGAAGGCGGCCCCCGAGACGGCGAGCGCGGCCCCCCTGTCGTGGACCATCGACATCGGCATGAGCGCCGGGTTCATGCCCATGTACATGACCATGTAGACGGCCATGACCGCCATCTCCATGAGCATCATGAGGACGGTGACCACCCCCAGGTAGTTCTGCTGGAGCAGCACGAGCGCGAACCCGACGGCGACGAACGAGACCGCGAGCGCATACGTGGCGCGCGCCATCGAGTCGACGACGAAGACGAGCACCGCCGAAGCGACGGCCAGCACCGCGAGGACCCAGAACGTGATGTCGAGGAGCATCCGATCACCCCCTCCAGGCGACGACGACGGCGACGACGAGGTCCTGGACCAGGACCGCGGGCAGGAGGACGACCCAGCCGACCTCCATGACGAGGTCCGGCCTGGCAGACGGCAGCCGGCGCCGCAGCCAGACGAGGGCCGTGAGCAGGACGGCGGCCTTGAGGATCACCCACGCCCACCCCGGCAGCAGGGGCCCGGCCCCGCCGCCGAGGAACATCGGGACGGCGAACGCGGCGCCGGCCGCGAGCAGCGCGTACCGGCCGCCCTGGACGAGGAGCCGGTCGACCCCGCTCAGCTCGGACAGCACCCCGCCTGCGATGTCGGACCCGGCCGGCGGCGTGAACGGCCCCCATACCGAGAAGGCCACGACCCCGAGGCAGTAGACCGCGAAGGCGACCGGCATCCAGACGACGAACCACAGCGAGCCCTGCGCGGCCGCGATCTCACCCACGTCGAGGCTGGCGGCTCCGACCGCCGGGGCGACGAGCGCGAACATCAGCGGCAGCTCGTAGGCGAGGGCGAGGGCGAGGAACCGGTACCCGCCGACGAGCGAGTGCACCGAGTTGGCGCCCCACCCCGTGAGCCAGATCAGGGCCCAGACCGCGACATCCATCGTGTTGAACCACACGACGCCGACGTCGAGGTCGGCGATCACCCACTCCCCCAGCGGTACGACGGCGACCATGAGCAGGGCCGCCACCACGAGACCCCCGCCGCCGATGCGCCACAGCAGCGTGTCGGCCGACAGGGGCGCCCGGCGGCGCTGGCGGAGCAGACGGGCCACCTCGTCGAGCGGCCGGGTGAGGGCGGGCCGGGCCGACAGGCGCTCGGCCCGGGCGTCGAGCACCGCGTCGAGGACGACCGCCGCCGTCGCCAGGGTGGCCAACAGCGCGGCCGCCACGGCCACCCATCCGAGGGGTCCCTGGGTCACCACCTCACCCATGGGCGCCCACCTCCGCCGGGGTCAGCGGCGTGCCGAGGGTCGCGACGACGAGCCGCGCGACGGCCAGGTCGTGCCCCGTCACGAGCGTGCCGAGGGCCTCGACCGGGATGCCGGCCGCGTCGTCGACCTCGGACGGGTCACCGGGCGCCGACGACCCCAGGCCCCCATAGGTCCGGGCCGTCGCGATCGCCCGGTCCAGGAGCCCCAGCACCCGGTCGTGGCAGTCGCCGACGGCGCGCTCGGGCAGGCCGTGCCGGGCCGCGAGCGAGGCCGACACGACCCCGACCCCGCCGAGGGACCAGCGCAGTGCGCGCGACCTCGCCACCCGGTGACGCAGGTCGAGCAGGGTGTCGCGGGCGTCCCCGCCGTGCCGCTCGAGCAGGGTGTCGCGGGCCGAGCGGGCGAGCGACGCACCGCCGTCCCAGCCGGCGAGGGCGAGGACGGCGACGACGTCGTCGCAGTGCCGCGCCGCGAGGACGGCGGGGTCGGCGACGGCGGGCGAGTCCTCGCCGGCAGCGCCCAGGAAGCGGGCGGCGGCCTCGGCCACGAGGTCACCGTGCAGCGTCACGTCGAGGACCAGACCCGCGGGCCAGTGCGGCAGGACCGGGCCGAGCCGCACGGGCAGCGCGTCCATCTCGAGCCCGTCCCGGTCGCCCGCGGTCCCTTCGGCGAGCGGGATCCCGTCGGGGGCCATCTCCATGTCCCCGTGGTCCATCCCGTCGTGGCCGCCGTGGTCCATCCCGTCGTGGCCGCCGTGGTCCATCCCGTCGTGACCGCCGTGGTCCATCCCGTCGTGGTCCATGCCGCCGTGCTCGGTCTCGTCGGCCGACACGTCGGGCGCCGCCCGACCGGCCGCGTCCTCGGCCTGTGCGTCAGCGTCGAGCAGCGACGCGACGGCCGCGTCGAGCGCGGGCTCGGGGTCGGCACCGACCGTCAGGTCCACGCGGGCCCTGGGCCCGGGCATCGCGTCCCACAGCCTCGCCACCACCTCGGCCAGCTCGGTGCCGGGCTCCCCGACGACGAGGAGGACGTCGGCGCTCGCCGGGGACTCCGCCAGACGCCACCCCCGCATCCCGACCGCATGCTCGGCGGCCACCCTGGCCCGCCACGCCCCGGGGCCCTCGACGACGAGCACCCGCGACGCGCGGACCGCCCGCCGCGCCAGCCATCGCCTCACACCCATCGCAGGGCCCCTTCCCGCCAGGCCCACGCGACGGCCACCATGAGGGCCCCGAGGAAGACGAACATCTCGGTGACGGCGCTCGCGCCCAGGTCCGCGACGACGACGGCCCACGGGTACATGAACAGCATCTCGACGTCGAAGGCGAGGAAGAGGAGCGTCGCGAGGTACCACCGGACGTGGTAGCGCGACAGGGCGTGGGCCTCGGGCACCCACCCGGACTGGTACGGCACCGTCCGCACGACCGAGCGCCAGGGCACGAGGAGCCAGTGCGCGGCGTACAGCAGGGCGACGCCGGACACGGCGAACGCCCCCGTCACGAGGAGCCCGGTCACGGACGCCTCCCCGGGGTCCGCGGTAGCCGGACCTCGAAGGTCGCACCGCGGCCCGGTCCGGCACTGCGGGCCGTCAGCGACCCCCCGTGGGCGTCGACGATCGCCCGGCTGATCGTCAGCCCGATGCCTGAGCCGCGGTCCTTGCGGTCACGCGCCGAGTCGCCCCGGTAGAACCGCTCGAAGACGTGGGGCAGCTGCTCGGCCGGGATCCCGTCCCCGTCGTCCTGGACCTCGACGACGATCTCGTCGCCGTCCAGCCGGGGAGCGAGCCGGACCGTCCCGCCGGGAGGGGTGTGCCGCAGCGCGTTGTCCAGGAGGTTCGCGAAGACCTGGCCCATCCGCAGTGCGTCCACCCGCACCTCGGCCTCGCCCAGGTCGCTCGGGTCGGCGACGAGGCCGACCCCCCGCTCCGCGAACCGGGCGCGGGCGGTGTCCACAGCCGTCCCGACGAGCCGCGCGACGGGCACCGACCGTGGCTCCAGGGACAGGCGGCCCTCCTCGGCGCGGCTGACGTCGTCGATGTCCGCCGCGAGCCGCGAGAGGCGCGCGACCTGCTGCCCCAGCACCGCACTCGACTCGGGCCCCCAGTGCGCGACGTCGTCGTCGAGCGCCTCGAGGTAGGCGGTGCACGTCGCGAGCGGGGTCCGCATCTCGTGGGCCAGGTCGGTGAGCAGCCGGCGCCGGGTGTCCTCGGTGACCTCGAGGCGGGTCGCCATGAGGTTGAAGGAGTCCGCGAACTCGTCGAGCTCGGCGCCCGCGCCGGTCGGCGCGACCCGGCGGTCGTACCGGCCTCCGGCGATCGCCCGCGCAGCCGACGACAGCTCGGTGAGCGGCCGGCGCAGTCGACGGGCGAGATACCACGTGACGAGGCTCGCGCTCCCGATGGCGATGACGAGCGCGACGCCGAGGGACAGCAGGCTCGAGTCGAGGTAGGCGCGTTCGGCGTGCAGCACCTGGTCGTCGTTGAGCGTGCCGCTGGCCCGCAACAGGTGGTCGTGGAACAGCCGGGGCCCGACGAGGGCCGCGACGACGGCCGCGGTGAGGACGCTCGCGAGCAGGACGCCGAGCTGGGCGACCATGAGCCGGGTCGCGAAGCCGTCGAGCCGCCGGGCGGCGGGGGCGCTCATCCGGACCCCATCCGGTAGCCGACGCCCCGGACCGTCTCGACGTACCGCGGCGCCACCGGGTCGTCGCCGAGCTTGCGGCGCAGGTGGGCCACGTGGACGTCGACGAGGTGCTCGTCGCCGACCCAGTCGCGGTCCCAGACCTCGTCGATGAGCTGCCGTCGCGCCCAGGCGAACCGCGGCCGAGCCGACAGGGCGGCGAGGATGTCGAACTCGGTCCGGGTGAGGTCGACGTCCCGCTCCCCCACCGTGACGAGGCGCGGGCCGGGCTCGATGCGCAGGTCGCCGAACACCCGGGCCGGCGCCTCCTCGGGGGGCGGGGCGGCTCGCCCCGTCCGAGGTCGGCGGAGCATGACCTGCACCCGCGCGACGAGCTCGCGAGGGCTGAACGGCTTGGTCACGTAGTCGTCGGCCCCCACCGACAGCCCGATGAGGCGGTCGGTCTCCTCGGTCCTGGCGGTGAGCATGAGCACGTAGCAGTCCGAGAAGGTCCGCACCTGACGGCACACCTCGATCCCGTCCATCCCGGGCAGGCCGAGGTCGAGGACGATGACGTCCGGCGCGGCGTCGCGGGCCAGCCGCAACGCCTCCGGGCCGGTCTCGGCGCGCAGCGTCCCGTACCCGGCCCGCTCGAGGTAGGTGCACACCAGGCCCGCGAGCGCGGTCTCGTCGTCGACGACGAGGACCGTCGCCCGGGTCGACGGCTCTGGTGGTGGCACCCGGGCAGTCTGGCCGATCGACGCCGACCCGGTCGAGGCGATCGGGGTCCCGACGCGATCCTTCGTCGTTTCTTCATGGAACGACGACCGGTCCCTGACCTGCGTCCCGTTCGATGGACATGTGGCCGGGGTCGGCCGGCGGAGTCGAGGAGATGGTCGCGATGGGACCAGGCGGATGGATGTGGGCCGGACACGGCTGGGGCATGGCGCTCGGTGGCGTGGCCCTGCTCGTCCTGTGGGTCGGCGTCCTCGCGGCCGTCCTCGCGGTCCTCGGGACCCGGCGCGGCACCCCCGGGCCGACCGCCGCTGCAGGTCCTCGACGAACGGCTCGCTCGGGGTGACATCGGCGTCGAGGAGTACGGCGCGCGCCGCCGACAGATCGTGGACGGGCACTGACGTGCTCGCTCGTCCGCCCACCCTGACGGGGGGCCCGGTGCCCACCCGTCGAGCCCTGGTCCTCGGTGGCCTCGCGGTCGCGGCGACCGGGCTCTCCGGGTGCTCCTCGGTCGTGGGGTCCGACCGGCCGGCAGCCCTGCCCGTCCCCACCCCGCAGACGCCGTCACCCGGCGGCCGGGTCGTGACGGCCCGGCTCACCGCCCAGCCGGCCACCATCGACCTCGGCGGTCCCGTGGTCCGCACGTGGGCGTACGGCGACACCGTGCCCGGGTCCCTGCTGCGCGCCACGGCGGGCGATGTCATGCGGGTGCACGTCGAGAACCGGCTCCCGGCCGAGACCACCGTGCACTGGCACGGGATCCGCCTCCAGAACGCCGCCGACGGCGTGCCGGGCGTCACCCAGGCGCCGATCGCGGCGGGGTCCGGCTACGACTACGAGTTCGTCGTCCCGGACCCCGGCACCTATTTCTTCCACCCGCACGTCGGCGTCCAGCTCGACCGCGGCCTCTACGCCCCCCTCGTCGTCGACGACCCGGACGAGCCGGGCGCGTACGACGACGAGTGGGTCGTCGTCCTCGACGACTGGGTGGACGGGACCGGGCGAACCCCGGACGACGTGCTCGCCGGCCTCGTCGCGGACGGCGGGGGCGACCAGGGCGACGGCATGGGCATGGGGATGGGCGGGATGGACCACGGAATGGGCGAGGGGTCCGAGCGCGGGTCGGCCGGGGACGTCGACTACCCCCACTACCTCGTCAACGGCCGCGTGCCCGCCGCGCCCGAGACCTTCCGGGCCCGGCCGGGCGACCGGGTCCGGATCCGGATCGTCAACGCCGCCGCCGACACCCTGTTCACCGTCGCCCTCGGGGGTCACCGGATGACGGTCACGCACACCGACGGCTTCCCGGTCGAGCCGCTGGAGGTCGCCGCCCTCCCGATCGCGATGGGCGAACGCTACGACGTCGTCGTCACCCTCGGGGACGGGGTCTTCCCCTTCGCCGCTCGCCCGGAGGGCAAGTCCGGGGAGGGCCTCGCCCTCGTGCGTACGGGCTCGGGGTCCGCTCCCGCGGCGGGCACGACCGTCCCCGAGCTGGACCGCGCCGAGGTGCTGACCACGCGCCTGGTCCCCACCGACGCGGCGCGGTTGCCGGGAGCCCGGCCCGAGCAGACGCGGCCGCTGACCCTCAACGGCTCGATGTCGCCGTTCCGCTGGGGGATCAACGGGGCGCCGTACGGTGAGAACGACCCGCTCCGGGTCGATGTCGGGAGACGGGTGCGGCTCGAGGTGATGAACATGACGATGATGAGTCACCCGATCCACCTGCACGGCCACACCTTCGCGCTGTCGCGCACCGGCCTGCGCAAGGACACCGTGCTCGTCCCGCCCATGGGCGGGCTCTCGCTGGACCTCGACACCGACAACCCCGGGCGGTGGATGACCCACTGCCACAACATCTACCACGCAGAAGCCGGCATGATGACGACCCTGGAGTACACCTCGTGACCCTGCCCCACGCCGTCCCCTCCCGATCCGTGCGACGCCCGCTCACCGCCCTCGTCGCGGTGGTCGGCGCGTTCCTCCTCGCGGCCTGCGGCACGGACCCCACCTCCTCCGCAGCCGGCGACGAGGGAGTGCAGGACCGTCCGATGGGCCACATCCACGGGATCGCCTTCGACCCGGATGCGGGCCACGTCGTCGTCGCGGCGCACGGCGGCCTGTACGTGGTCGGCGACACGGGGCCCACCGCGGTCGGCCCGAGCGTCGACCTCATGGGGTTCACGATCGGTGCCGACGGTGCCTATCTCGGCAGCGGCCACCCCGGACCCGGGACCGAGCTCGACCAGCCCGTCGGCCTCATCCGCTCCACCGACGGCGGCGGGACCTGGGCCGCGGTGTCCCGCGGTGGGGAGTCCGACTTCCACGGGCTCGCGGCCGCGGACGGTCTCGTCGCCGGGTTCGACGGTGAGCTCAGGGTCAGCGCGGACGGCCGGGCGTGGGAGACCCGCGCGGTCCCCTCGGCTCCCCACGTCCTCGCCGCCGCACCCTCGGGCGCACGGCTGCTCGCCACGACGGCGGACGGGCTGCTCGCCACCGAGGACCGCGGTGCCTCGTGGCGGACGGTGGACACCCCCGAGCTGCTCGTCGCCGTCGACTGGGCCGACGACGACACCGTCGTCGGCGTCGGTCTCACCGGTCGGATCGTCGTCAGCGAGGACGCCGGCGACACGTGGGCGTCCGGGCCGCGCGAGCTCGGCGAGCTCTCGGCCGTCCACGCGTACCGGGACGGCACCTCCCTCGTCGTCCTCGTCGTGGCCGGCGACCGGGTCCTGCGCACGACCGACCAGGGCGCCACCTCGACCGAGCTCTGGTGAGCCGGCCGGTGCCGGTCAGCGCTGGGACGCGTCCGAGACCTCGCCGACGAGCTCCTCGATGACGTCCTCCAGGAAGACGACCCCGACGACGAGGCCGTCGTCGGCGACGACCCGCGCGAGGTGCGACCCGCTGTGCTGCATCGTCTGGAGCACCGACTCGACCTCGTCGGTGCGGCGGACCGTGGCCATCCGCCGGACCCGCTTGGCGGGGACCGGCTCGTGGCGCTCGTCGTCCGCGGCGTAGAACACGTCCTTGAGGTGGAGGTAGCCCGCGAGGTCGCCGGAGGCGTCGCGCACGGGGTACCGCGAGAAGCCGTGCTTGGCGACGAGCCGCTCGATGTCGCTGGGCGTGGCCTCGGCCGTGACGGTGACGAGGGCGGACAGCCCGACGCCGACGTCCGCCGCGTTCTTGTCCGAGAACTCCAGGGCGGCGCCGAGCCGCTCGTAGTCGTCGTCTCCGACGAGGCCCTCGTGGCGCGACTCGTCGAGGATGTGCGCCACCTCCTCGGCGGTGAACGTCGAGGAGATCTCGTCCTTCGGCTCGACCCCGAACAGCCGGATCGCCGCCTTGGAGATCCGGTCCATCGCGTGGATGACCGGGGCCACGACGCGCGAGACCGCGACGAGCGGCGGCACGAGGATCACGGCCGCGCGCTCGGGCTTGGCGATCGAGATGTTCTTCGGGATCATCTCGCCGTACACGACGTGGAGGAACACCACGATCGTCAGGGCGATGGCGAGCGCGACGACGTCGGCGACGACCTCGGACAGACCGAGGTCCACGATGACCGGCTCGAGCGCGTGGTGCAGGGCGGCCTCCGAGACCGCGCCGAGGAGCACCGAGCAGACGGTGATGCCGAGCTGGGCCGTGGCGAGCAGGATGCCGGTGCGCTGGAGCGCGTCGAGCGCCGTACGAGCGCCCTTGCTCCCCGCCTCGGCCAGTGGCTCGAGCTGGCTGCGGCGTGCCGACATCGCCGCGAACTCGGCTCCGACGAAGAACGCGTTCGCGGCGAGGAGGACGACGGTGATCAGGACGGTCGTCATGAGCCCGGCTCCTCGTCCGAGGACACCGAGTCCGAGGTGGACACCCCGTCGGGCAGCAGGCGCAGGCGGTCGACCCGGTGGCCCTCCATGTGGACCACCCGGACGGTCCAGCCCTCGATGGGCACCTCGTCGCCGACGACGGGCACCCGGCCCAGGGCGGCCATGAGCCAGCCGCCGATGGTCTCGTAGGCCGGGCCGTCGGGGACGTCGGCCCCGATGCGGGCCCGGACCTCGTCGGGGCGCCACAGCCCGGGCACGGTCCAGGACCCGTCGGAGAGCCGGCGCCCGGTGGTCTCTCCGCGGTCGTGCTCGTCGTTCACCTCGCCGACGATCTCCTCGACGAGGTCCTCGAGCGTCACGACGCCCGAGGTGCCGCCGTACTCGTCGACGACGATGGCGAGCTGCATCCCGCTGCTGCGGAGCCGGACGAGCAGCGGGTCGAGGCGCAGCGTCTCGGGAACGAAGACGGCGCGGGTCATCAGCGCCGACACGGGGACGTCGCCGCGCCGCTCGAAGGGGACGGCGATGGCCTTCTTCACGTGGACGATCCCGTCGACGTCGTCCCAGTCGGACCCGACGACCGGGAAGCGCGAGTGGCCCGTGTGACGGGCGAGCGCCACGAGGTCGGCGGCGGTGTCGGTGCGCTCGATCGAGGTGGCGCGCGAGCGCGGGGTCATGACGTCGGCGGCGGTCTGGTCGGCGAACCCCAGGGACGCGGTGACCAGGCGCGCGGTGCCCCGGTCGAGGGTCCCGGCCTCGGCGGAGGTCCGCACGAGCGACGCGAGCTCGGCGGGGCTGCGGGCGGCCGACAGCTCCTCCTGCGGCTCGATGCCGAGGGCCCGCAGGGTGCGGTTGGCGACGCCGTTGAGCACGGCGATGAGGGGCTTGGCCGCGACGCCGAACCAGTAGACCGGGATCGCCGACACCTTGGCGGTGGCGAGCGGCAGGGAGACGGCGAGGGTCTTGGGGATCATCTCGCCGACGATCATCGAGAAGAGGGTGGCGAGGAGGAACGCCAGGCCGGAGGCCACCGACGACGCGGCGCCGTCGGAGAGGCCGACGGCGGTGAGCGGCCCGGTGAGGAGCACCCCGACGGAGGGGGCGGCGATGAAGCCGAGGACGAGCGTGGTGAGCGTGATGCCGACCTGGCACGCGGACAGCTCGGTGGACAGCTGACGGTGCGAGCGCAGCACCGAGCGGGCTCCGGGCTCGCCGGCGTCGACGGCGCGCTGCACCGCCGGGCGGTCCAGCGCCACGAGCGAGAACTCGGCGGCGACGAACAGTGCGGTGCCGATGGTGAGGACCACCCCGGTCAGCAGCAGGATCCAGGGGGTCATCGGGCCGGGGGTCTAGGAGGGTGCATGACCGGACCAGCGTACGGCCACCCGCGCAGGTTCCGCCCGCCGCTCCGTCGCGAGGCGGACGCGCGGGTCCACCGGGGGGTTGACCCTGGCGCTGCGTGCGGCTGCGAGGATCGGTCCATGACCCCAGGGGCGACCACATGACGACGACCACCGCCCCACCCGGGCGCATCGAGATCCGCGGGCTGACCAAGCGCTTCGGCGGCTTCACCGCCGTCGACGACCTGACCTTCACCGTCGACCCGGGCCGCATCACCGGCTTCCTCGGACCCAACGGGGCCGGGAAGACGACGACGCTGCGGATGCTGCTCGGCCTCGTCCGCCCGACCGGCGGGACGGCGACGATCGGGGGGCATGCCTACCAGGACCTCACCCGGCCGCTCCAGACCGTCGGGGCCGCCCTGGAGGCGACGAGCTTCCACCCCGGCCGCAGCGGCCGGGACCACCTGCGGGTGCTCGCCGACGCCGGGTCGGTGCCGCTGTCCAGGGTCGACGAGCTCCTCGAGCTCACCGGGATCCCGGCGGCCGCGCGCAAGCGCGCCGGTGCCTACAGCATGGGGATGCGCCAGCGCCTCGGCCTCGCCGCCGCGCTGCTCGGCGACCCGCAGGTCCTGGTGCTCGACGAGCCGGCCAACGGGCTGGACCCCGAGGGCATCCGCTGGCTCCGCGGCTTCCTGCGGCACCTGTCGACCGACCAGGGCAAGACCGTCCTCATCTCGAGCCACCTCCTCCAGGAGGTCGAGCAGACCGTCGACGACGTCGTCATCATCGCCAACGGCCGCCTCGTCAAGGCGGGGACGATGGCCGAGATCAAGGGCCGGCCGGGAGCGCTGGTGCGCACGACCGATGCCGACGCCCTCGCCGGCGCCCTGCGGGTCGCCGATGTCACGAGCACCGTCGGGGAGGACGGCGCCCTCGTCGCCGACACCACCGACCTGCGGCTCGTCGGCGACGTCGCGTTGCGGGCCGGCCTCCCCATCCATGGCCTCGAGCCCCGCCGGGCCGACCTCGAGGCGCTGTTCTTCGCGCTCACCGAGGGCACCAACCGCAACCTCGGCGACACCGAAGGAGAGACGCTGTGATCCCCGCCGTCCGGTCCGAGCTGCGCAAGTTCTTCACGACCCGCCTGTGGTGGGGCATGGCGATCGCCGTCGTCGTCTCGGCGGCCGCCTTCGCGGTGCTGTTCGGCTTCGTCGTCGACTCCGGCGGTGGAGCCGGCCCGGGGGGCGGCCAGCTGCTCGGGGACGACACCCAGGTCGCCAACACCATCTACACGGCGGGCATCAGCGTCGGCTACCTGCTGCTGCTGACCATCGGGATCCTCACGGTCGGCGCCGAGTTCCGGCACCAGACCATCAGCGCCACCTTCCTCGCGACGCCCGTCCGGCTTCGGGCGATGCTCGCCAAGGTCGCGGCCCTCGTGCTCATCGGGGGCTTCTACGGGCTGCTGAGCCTCGTGGCCTCCGTCGGCGTGGGGACGGTCGTGCTCCGCGTCATCGACCGCCCGGCGTTCCCGTCCTCGGACGTCGTACGCACCCTGGCCCTGAGCCTGCTCGTCCTCGCGCTGTGGGCGCTCATCGGGCTCGGCCTGGGCATCCTCATCCCGAACCAGGTCGCGGCGCTCTTCATCGGGGTGGCGGTGGCCTGGATCGTCGAGCCGCTGCTCGGCCTGCTGCTCACCATCTGGGACTTCAGCCGCGAGAACATCTCGCCCTTCCTGCCGACCGGGGCGACGAACGCGACCCTGAACTCGATCACCCAGAGCGCCGACGAGGTCCGACTCGAGTGGTGGGGAGGCGCGCTCACGCTGGGTGCGTACGCCGTCCTGCTCACCGCCGTCGGCATCTGGAGGCTCTCGCGCAAGGACATCGCCTGAGCCCGACCTGCCGGGGCGGCATGTCCGACGCGCCCGCGTAATAGGCTGGCGGGTGACACCACGACCGCCCCCGAGACCAGCCGACGAAAGAGGCGCATAGCCCGTGGCCGAGCAGTCCCCGTCCAGCGACCCCCTGACAGCCTTCGGACCCAACGAGTGGCTCGTCGACGAGCTGTACGAGCAGTACCAGGAGGACAAGCACAACGTCGACAAGGCGTGGTGGGAGTTCTTCGAGGACTACACACCCGGCGAGGGCCGCCACGGCCCCGGCGCCGGCGGCACCGGCGACGCCAACGGGTCCCCCGTCGCGCCGGCCGGGCAGCGTCCCGCGGAGAAGGCGGCCCAGCCGGCCGCGAAGAAGGCGGACGAGAAGCCGGCCGCGGACCAGAAGGCCGACGACAAGAAGGCCGACGACAAGAAGGCCGATGAGAAGCCGGCCGACGACAAGAAGGCCGACGACGCGAAGGCCCCCGCGCCGACGCCCCGCGAGCCGCAGGCCCCGAAGCAGACCGGCCCCCTCGAGGAGGCCCGCCAGCAGCCCATCCGCGGCGCCGGCGCCCGGGTCGTCGCCAACATGGAGACCTCCCTCCAGGTGCCCACCGCCACCTCGGTGCGCGGGGTGCCCGCGAAGCTCCTCGTCGACAACCGGATCGTCATCAACAACCACCTCACCCGCAGCCGGGGCGGCAAGGTCAGCTTCACCCACATCATCGGGTACGCCCTCGTCAAGGCGCTCGGGGTGATGCCGGAGATGAACAACGGCTTCGGGCACGACGAGAAGGGCAAGCCGGTGCTCGTCGCGCCGGCTCACGTCAACCTCGGGATCGCCATCGACCTCCCGAAGTCCGACGGCACCCGCCAGCTGCTCGTGCCGTCGATCAAGGCCGCCGAGACGATGGACTTCGCCCACTTCTGGACCGCCTACGAGGAGGTCGTGAAGAAGGCCCGCGGCGGCAAGCTCACCGTCGAGGACTTCCAGGGCACGACGATCTCGCTCACCAACCCCGGCACCATCGGCACCGTCCACTCGGTGCCCCGGCTCATGCTCGGGCAGGGCGCCATCATCGGCGTCGGTGCGATGGACTACCCGGCCGAGTGGCAGGGTGCGAGCAGCGAGACGCTGGACCGCAACGCCGTGAGCAAGACCCTCACCCTCACGAGCACCTACGACCACCGGATCATCCAGGGCGCGCAGTCCGGCGACTTCCTGCGGATCGTGCACGGCCTGCTCCTCGGCGACGACGGCTTCTACGACGAGATCTTCGAGAGCCTGCGCATCCCCTACGAGCCCATCCGCTGGGTGCAGGACGTCTCGGCCACGCACGACGAGGACATCAACAAGGTCGCGCGCGTCCAGGAGCTCATCCACGCCTACCGCGTGCGCGGCCACCTCATGGCCGACACGGACCCGCTGGAGTACAAGCAGCGGCGCCACCCCGACCTCGACATCACGAACCACGGGCTCACCCTGTGGGACCTCGACCGGTTCTTCGCCACCGGCGGCTTCGGCGGGGAGCCGTTCCTGAAGCTGCGCAAGATCCTCGGCATCCTGCGCGACTCCTACTGCCGCACCGTCGGCGTCGAGTACATGCACATCCAGGACCCCGAGCAGCGCCAGTGGATCCAGGACAAGGTCGAGGTCCCCTACAGCAAGACCACGCGCGAGGAGCAGCTGCGCATCGTGCGCCGGCTCAACGCCGCCGAGGCCTTCGAGACCTTCCTCCAGACCAAGTTCGTCGGCCAGAAGCGGTTCTCGCTCGAGGGCGGCGAGTCCGTCATCGCGCTCATGGACCGGGTGCTCTCGCGCGCCGCCGAGGACCAGCTCGACGAGGTCTGCATCGGCATGCCGCACCGCGGCCGGCTCAACGTCCTCGCGAACATCGCGGGCAAGTCCTACGGCCAGATCTTCCGCGAGTTCGAGGGCAAGCAGGACCCCAAGTCGGTGCAGGGCTCCGGCGACGTGAAGTACCACCTCGGCACCGAGGGCGAGTTCACGGCGGAGTCCGGCGCGACGACCAAGGTCTACCTCGCCGCCAACCCCTCGCACCTCGAGGCGGTCAACCCCGTCCTCGAGGGCATCGTGCGGGCCAAGCAGGACCGCCTCAACCTCGCGGGTGAGGACTTCACCGTCCTGCCGGTGCTCCTGCACGGCGACGCGGCCTTCGCGGGCCAGGGCGTCGTCGCCGAGACGCTCAACCTGTCCCAGCTGCGCGGCTACCGCACCGGCGGCACGGTCCACGTCGTCATCAACAACCAGGTCGGCTTCACGACCTCGCCCAGCAGCTCGCGCAGCTCGACGTACTCCACCGACGTCGCCCGGATGATCCAGGCGCCGATCTTCCACGTCAACGGAGACGACCCCGAGGCCTGCGTCCGGGTGGCCGAGCTCGCCTACGAGTTCCGCAAGGAGTTCCACAAGGACGTCGTCATCGACCTGGTGTGCTACCGCCGCCGTGGGCACAACGAGGGCGACGACCCCTCGATGACGCAGCCGCTCATGTACAACCTCATCGAGGCCAAGCGCAGCGTCCGCAAGCTCTACACCGAGGCCCTCATCGGTCGCGGTGACATCACCGTCGAGGACGCCGAGGCCGCGCTGCGCGACTACCAGCAGCAGCTCGAGCGGGTGTTCGTCGAGACCAAGGAGGCCCTCAAGGAGGCCGACACCGAGAGCCAGGGCCTCGAGCCGCCGGCGGCCCAGTCCCCCGAGGCCGACGCGACGACCCACTCCTCGGACGACACCGCCATCAGCACCGAGATGCTCCAGCACATCGGCGACACCTTCACCTCCCCGCCTGCGGGCTTCACCGTTCACCCGAAGCTGCAGCAGATGCTCGAGAAGCGCGCGGCGAGCACCCGCGAGGGCGGCATCGACTGGGGCACCGCCGAGCTCATCGCGCTCGGCTCGCTCCTCATCGACGGCACCCCGGTGCGGCTGGCCGGCCAGGACAGCCGCCGCGGCACCTTCGTGCAGCGGCACGCGGTGCTCATCGACAAGGAGAACGCCTCCGAGTGGACCCCGCTGCTCTACCTGGGGCAGGGGCAGGCCAAGTTCTGGATCTACGACTCGCTGCTCTCGGAGTTCGCGGCGATGGGCTTCGAGTACGGCTACTCCGTGGAGCGCCCGGACGCCCTGGTCATCTGGGAGGCGCAGTTCGGCGACTTCTTCAACGGCGCCCAGACGATCATCGACGAGTTCATCTCCAGTGGTGAGCAGAAGTGGGGCCAGCGCTCCTCGGTGGTCCTCCTGCTCCCGCACGGCTACGAGGGGCAGGGGCCCGACCACTCCTCCGGTCGGATCGAGCGGTTCCTCACGATGTGCGCCGAGGGCAACATGACCGTCGCCTACCCCTCGACCCCGGCGTCGTACTTCCACCTGCTGCGCCGCCAGGCCTACGCCCGCCCGCGTCGGCCGCTCATCGTCTTCACCCCGAAGTCGATGCTCCGCCTCAAGGCCGCCGCCAGCTCCCCCGAGGACTTCACCACCGGCGGCTTCCGCCCGGTGATGCCCGACCACGAGGGCGCGACGCAGGGGCAGGTGACCCGCGTGCTCCTCGCCGCCGGCAAGGTCGTCTACGACCTCCTGGCCGAGCGGGCCAAGCGCGAGGACACCTCGACGGCGATCCTGCGGCTCGAGCAGTACTACCCGGTCGCCGGCAAGGAGCTCGCCGACGCGCTCTCCCGGTACCCGCACGCCGAGGTCGTCGTCGTGCAGGACGAGCCGCAGAACATGGGCGCCTGGCCGTTCCTGGCCCTCAACCTGCCCGAGTCCCTCGCCGAGCACGACGAGACCCGCCCCATCCGGGTCGTGTCCCGGGCGCGGTCGGCGTCACCGGCGGCGGGCTCGACCAAGCAGCACCAGGCGGAGCAGGCCGACCTCGTCGCTCGCGCCTTCGACAGGTGACGTCGGCGCGCCGGTAGGCTCACCGGCGTGTACTTCACCGACCGCGGGATCGAAGAGCTCCAGACGCGGCGGGGGGACGAGGAGGTCACCCTCGACTGGCTCGCCGAGCAGCTGAGGACCTTCGTCGACCAGTTCCCCGAGTTCGAGGTACCCGTGGAGCGGCTCGCCACCTGGCTGGCCCGCCTGGACGACGAGGACGAGTGAGAGAGGCCATGGCCGACGAGCAGGCCGGGGACGGTGGGTCCGCCCCCATCGAGTTCCGCCCCAGTCCCGAGGCGGTCGTCGTCCCCGACGGTCCGCGCGACGTCGCCCTCGTGTTCCTCGGCGCCTCCCTCGTGGCGGGGGTCGGCGACCCCAAGGGCCAGGGGTG
Source organism: uncultured Actinomycetota bacterium (assembly GCA_963815545.1). GTDB lineage: Bacteria > Actinomycetota > Actinomycetes > Actinomycetales > Dermatophilaceae > Phycicoccus. Next base: position 242,004 of record CAWFGY010000010.1, on the reverse strand, counting down.
GGTCACCCGGGTCGTCGGTCGCACCCAGCACCCCGATCTCGAGCTGACCGCCTACAACCTCGGGGTGCGCGGCGACACGACCACCGACCTGCTCGACCGCTGGACCTCGGAGGTGCCGCGCCGGTGGGCGGGGCGTACCGAGCGGCGCATCGTCGTCTCGGTCGGCACCGACGACATCCTGGCGGGGGTGTCGCTGGCGCGGCACCGCCTCAACCTCGCGAACCTGCTCGACGACGCCGCGAGCCAGGGCGTCGGCACCTTCGTCGTCAGCCCTCCCCCGAGCGACGACGACGACGTCAACGGTCGTCTCGAGGTCCTCGTCGACGCCCAGGCCGACGTGTGCTCGCGCCGCGGCATCCCGTTCGTCGACTGCTACGGCCCGCTGCGCCAGCACGACCAGTGGCGCACCGACCTCGCGGCCTCGCGCGTCCAGCACCACCCGGGCCAGGCGGGCTACGGGCTCATCGCCTGGCTCGTGCTGCACAACGGCTGGACCGACTGGCTCCAGATCTCCTGACGCGCTCGCGCTGCGCGTCTGTCCACGCCGCAGGGCCTGCCGTCAGGACCGCACGACGAACTCACGGACCAGGGCCGCGAACCGGTCGGGGTCGTCGAGGTGCGGGAAGTGCCCCGCCCCCTGGAAGAGCTCCACCCGGCACCCCTCGATCGACGTCGCCGCCGACGCGGCGTGCCACGCGGGGATCATGCGGTCCCGGGTGCCCCACACGACGAGGGTGGGCAGGTGGCTCGTCTCGGGAAGGTAGTCGTGGGCCGTGACGCTCTGACCACCGGGATCGATGACCGCGCGAGTGGTCGCGAGGAAGGCCCGTCGCGTGTCGGCGTCCCCCAACGAGGTGAATCCGCGCCAGACCTCCGACAGGTCCGAGCCGGGCCGCAGCCCGAGGCCGCCCAGGACCCGACCCGTCGAGGAGAGGCGGTCGCGGACCCAGCCGGAGGCGATGACGGGCAGCACCCACTCGGCGCCCGGGAGGGTCGCGGAGCGAAGCAGCGGACTGACCTCACGGCCCAGCCCCCCGCTCGACACCAGGACCAGCCGGTCGACGCGCTCGGGGAACAGGTACGCGAAGACCATGGCGATCCCGCCTCCGAGCGAGTGGCCGACGAGGGTCACCCGCTGCACCCCGAGCCGGTCGAGCAGGTCCCGCAGGGTGGCTGCGTGGGCACCGAGCGAGTAGTCGCCGATCGGCTTGTCGGACCGGCCGTGGCCGAACAGGTCCGGGACGAGGACGCGGTGGTCGTCGTCGAGCAGGTCCACCAGGTGGGCCCACTGGTGCTGTGACCCGAGGATCCCGTGGATGAACAGCAGGGTCGGACCGCTGCCGCTGTCGGTGTACGAGAAGCTGTGGCCGTGCAGGGTCACCGTGTGCTCGGTGGACGTCGCGCTCACGAGCGCTCCTCGGATCGCCGGCTGGGGTCACCCCCGATGTTACCGCTGGGTAACGGCGCGGGCGCCGCAGTGTGGCGGCCTCCACACCGGCTCAGACGGTGAAGACGACCTTGCCGGTCACCTGACCCTCGACCATCCGGGCGAAGCCGTCGCGCGCCTCGGCCAGCGGCATCGTGGAGTCCACGAGGGGCTCGATGCCGGCCCCGGCGACGAAGCGGGCGAGGCTCTCGAGCTCGTCACGGCTGCCCATCGTCGAGCCGACGACCCGCAGCTGCTTGAAGAAGATCTTCGTCAGCTCCGCCTTGGCCGGGGCGTCCCCCGAGGTGGCGCCCGAGATGACGATGCTGCCGCCGGGGCGGAGGCTGTTGATGCTGTGCGACCAGGTGGCGGCGCCGACGGTCTCCATGACGGCGTCGACGCGCTCGGGCAGCCGCTCGCCGGAGCCGAAGGCCCGGTCCGCCCCCAGCGCCACGGCCTGCTCGCCCCGCTCGGGGTCGCGGCTCGTCACCCACATCCGGATGCCGGCGGCCGAACCGAGCTGGACGAGCGCCGTCGCCACCCCGCCGGCCGCACCCTGGACCAGGACGGTCGAGCCCGGGCGCACGCCCGCGTTGCGGAAGAGCATCCGGTACGCGGTGAGCCAGGCCGTCGGCAGGCACGCCGCGTGCTCCCAGGACAGACCCTCGGGCTTGCGGACGAGGTTCGCCCGCGGGACGGTGACGACCTCGGCGAGGGTGCCGTCGTGGACCTCCGAGAGCAGGCTGCGCCTGGGGTCCAGGGTCTCGTCGCCGCTCCACCCGGGAGACGCCACGACCGCGTGGACGATGACGTCGTCACCGTCCGCGCTGACCCCGGCACCGTCGCAGCCGAGGATCATCGGCAGCCGGTCGGCCGGTAGCCCCACCCCGCGCAGCGACCACACGTCGTGGTGGTTGAGCGCGGCGGTGCGCAGGCGCACGGTGGTCCAGCCGTCGGGCACCAGGGGCTCGGACCGCTCCGCGATCTCCAGGCCGCTCAGCGGGTCGTCGGCGGACTGGGACCGGGCGAAGGCGGCGAGCATGTTCCCGACCCTACCCAGGGCCGCCCGGAAAGAGCACGGGCGCAGCCCGGTGGAGTGCGTCACGCCAGTCGGGCAGTGGGGCGAGCCCGTGCTCGTGCCACATCGCGTGCGACAGGACGCTGTAGGCGGGCCGGGGTGCGGGCAGCGGGTAGTCCGCCGTCGCGATCGGCCGCACCCGGTCCGGGTCGAGCCCGAGCTCCTCGAGCACGGCCCGCGCCAGGCCGTACCAGGACGTCTCGCCGGCGTTCGTGGCGTGCCAGACGCCGTACGCGGCGCCCGCGTCGACGATCCGCAGGATCCCCGCGGCGAGGTCGACGGTCCAGGTCGGCTGCCCCACCTGGTCGGCGACGAAGCCGAAGCTCTCCCGGTCGGCGGCCAGCCGTGCGACGGTCGAGGGGATGCCCGCGCCGTGCGCACCGTAGAGCCACGCCGTCCGCACGACCCAGGTGTGCCGGCACTCGGCGCGCGCGGCCCACTCCCCCGCAGCCTTGGTGCGCCCGTAGGCGGAGGCGGGCGCGACCGGCGCGTCCGCGGGGTAGGGCGTCGAGCCGTCGCCGGCGACGACGTAGTCGGTGGACACGTGGACGAGCGATGCCGCAGCGCCGGTGGCCGCCCGCGCGAGGTTCGCCGCTCCGACGGCGTTGACGGCGAAGGCCCGCGCCTCGTCGGACTCCGCGGCGTCGACCGCGGTGTACGCCGCGCAGTTCACGACGACGTCGTGCCCGGCCGCCCATCGCTCGCACGAGGCGGGGTCGAGGATGTCGAGGCCGGGCAGGTCAGCCCGCGTGACGGTGTGCCCGGCGGCCTCGAGGGTGGCGGCGAGGTCGGTGCCGAGCATCCCGGCCGCCCCTGCGACGAGCCAGCGCGCCATCAGCGGGTGAGCACCTGCTGGGTGCGGGCGTACTTCGCCTCGGTGGCCTCCTTCACCGGACGCCACCACGCCTCGTGCGCGCGGTACCAGTCGATCGTCGCGGCGAGGCCGTCGCGGAAGGCGCCGTAGCGCGGCGCCCATCCCAGCTCCTCGCGCAGCCGGCCCGCGTCGATGGCGTACCGGCGGTCGTGTCCGGCCCGGTCGGTGACGTGGTCGTAGTCGTCGGGGTCGCGGCCCATGAGCTCGAGGACCATCCGCACGACCTCCCGGTTGTCGACCTCGCCGTCGGCACCGATGAGGTAGGTGTGCCCGATCCGGCCCCGGTCCAGGATGGCCCACAGCGCGTCGTTGTGGTCGTCGACGTGGATCCAGTCGCGGACGTTGCGCCCGTCGCCGTACAGCTTGGCCCGCTGCCCCACGAGGAGGTTGGTGATCTGCCGGGGGATGAACTTCTCGACGTGCTGGCGCGGCCCGTAGTTGTTCGAGCAGTTCGACAGGGTCGCCCGCAGCCCGAACGAGCGGACCCACGCCCGCACGAGGTGGTCCGAGCCCGCCTTGGTCGCCGAGTACGGCGAGGACGGCGCGTACGGGGTGTCCTCGGTGAACCGCGTCGGGTCGTCGAGGTCGAGGTCGCCGTAGACCTCGTCGGTGGAGATGTGGTGGTAGCGCACGTCGTGGCGGCGGGCGGCCTCGAGCAGGGTGAAGGTCCCGACGAGGTTGGTCCGCACGAACGGCGAGGGGTCGGCGAGGGAGTTGTCGTTGTGCGACTCGGCGGCGAAGTGCACGACGACGTCCGCGTCGGCGACGAGCGGGTCGACGGCCGCGGCGTCGGCGACGTCGCCCTCGACGAAGCGGATGCGGTCCAGGACCCCCTCGAGCGAGGACGTCGACCCCGCGTACGTCAGGGCGTCCAGGACCGTGACCTCGGCATCCGGACGCGTCCGGAGCGTCCGGTGCACGAAGTTGCTGCCGATGAACCCCGCCCCACCGGTCACGAGCACCTTCATGCGGCTCAGGCTACTTGCCCGCCGCGCCCCGCACCGACGGTTAGGCTCGCGAGCCATGAAGGGCATCGTCCTCGCCGGCGGATCGGGAACCCGGCTGCACCCCATCACCCTCGGGGTGTCCAAGCAGCTCATGCCGATCTACGACAAGCCGATGGTCTACTACCCGCTGTCGACGCTGATGATGGCCGGCATCCGCGAGATCCTCGTCATCACGACCCCCGAGGACGCGGACCAGTTCCGGCGCCTCCTCGGCGACGGGTCGCGCTGGGGCATCGAGCTCTCCTACGCCGTGCAGCCCAGGCCCGAGGGGCTCGCGCAGGCCTTCGTCATCGGGGCCGACTTCATCGCCGACGACAGCGTGGCGCTCGTCCTCGGCGACAACATCTTCTACGGCACCGGGCTCGGCACCGCGCTGCGCCGCCTCACCGACGTCCGCGGCGGCCACATCTTCGCGTACCACGTGGGCCACCCCTCGGCCTACGGCGTCGTCGAGTTCGCCGACGACGGCACGGTGCTCTCCATCGAGGAGAAGCCCGAACGCCCCCGCTCCGACTTCGCCGTCCCCGGGCTCTACTTCTACGACAACGACGTCGTCGACATCGCCCGCTCGCTCGCCCCCAGCCGCCGCGGCGAGCTCGAGATCACCGCGGTCAACGACGCCTACCTCCGGCGGGGCGACCTCGCGGTCACCGTCCTCCCCCGCGGCACGGCCTGGCTCGACACCGGCACCTTCGAGGGGCTCATGGACGCCAGCCAGTTCGTCCACGTCGTGGAGGCGCGGCAGGGGCAGAAGGTCGGCTGTGTCGAGGAGATCGCGTGGCGGGCCGGCTGGATCGACGACGACGAGATGCGCGCCCTCGGCGCGGACCTCGCGAAGTCCGGCTACGGCGACTACCTCCTCGCCTGCCTCGCGCGGGGGCGGACCCGCTGATGGAGGTCCGCCCGCTCGCGATCCCCGGGGCCTTCGTCGTCACCCCGCGCCAGCACGCCGACGCCCGTGGGGTCTTCCTCGAGTCCTTCCGCGGCGACGTCCTGGCCGACCATCTCGGGCACCGGCCCGACATCGTCCAGACCAACATCTCGGTGTCCGCGCGCGGCACCGTGCGCGGCGTGCACCTCGCGGACGTGCCCCCCGGTCAGGCCAAGTACGTCACCGCCGTGGCCGGCAGCCTCCTCGACGTCGTCGTCGACCTGCGCACCGGGTCCCCGACGTTCGGACGGTGGGAGGGCATCCGGCTCGACACCACCGACCGTCGGGCGGTGTACCTCACCGAGGGGCTCGGGCACGCGCTGTGCGCGTTGGAGGACGGCGCGACGGCGCTCTACCTGTGCACGTCGACGTACGACCCGGCAGCGGAGCACGGCGTGCACCCCCTCGACCCGGACCTGGGCATCGAGTGGCCCGTGGACGAGCCCCTCCTGTCGGCCAAGGACGCGGCGGCCCCGCGCCTGGCGGAGGCCGTGGCGTCGGGCCGTCTCCCCACCTGGGACGCCTGCCGTGACCACGCGCAGGCCCTGGCTCAACGGGGGAACTGGGCCTCCCAGTAGGTGATCGTGCGGACGGCGTCGTCGAGCTGGCGAGCCATCCGGGCGAACGCGTCGGGGCCGCGCCCATAGGGATCCTCGACCTCCGTGACCTGTTTGGGCATGGCGCCGAGGGCCAGCAGCAGCTCGGGCAGGACGCGCCACCGGCCGCGCACCTCCTTGGCGCCGGAGTCGGCGAGCAGGTGCGGCCACGAGTACCGCTCCGCGACGGCGGTCAGGGCCTCGGCGAGGTCGACGATGCCGACGGTGCGGCGGTGCACCGACGGGCACTCCTCGAGGACGAGCTCGCGGTGGCGACCGCTCATGACGAGGACGAAGCCCTGCTCGGCGACGACGCTGCCGACGAGCAGGCGGGCCGGTGCGCCGGTGCGCGCGACGCCCAGGTCGTCGAGGATGCTCCGCGACCCGGGGTCCATGGCGCGGCCGACGAGGGCGTGGGTGCCGGCACTCGTGACCTCGAAGGCCCCCGGGCGAGCCCACTCGAGCCCGTCCTGGAGGAGCACGGCGGCGTACGGCGAGCGGCAGATGTTGCCGGTGCACACGGTGAGCAGGCGGACCGGCTCGGCCTCGGCGGAGGTGGGGGCGGCGTCGCTCATGGTCCGGTCAGCCTAGGTCACCCTCCGGCCGGTCGGCCCGGACGCGCCCGGACCGGGGCCAGCCCGCGGACGGCCTCGGCCACCGCCTCGGCCACCCCGGGGTCGAACACCGACGGCACGATGCGCTCCGCGGTCGGGGCCTGGACGATGTCGGCGATGGCCCGGGCCGCCGCGAGCTTCATCGCCTCGGTGATCCGGGAGGCCCCGGCGTCGAGCGCGCCGCGGAAGATGCCCGGGAACGCCAGGACGTTGTTGATCTGGTTCGGGAAGTCCGAGCGCCCCGTCGCGACGACCGCGGCGTGCCGGTGGGCGAGGTCGGGATGGACCTCGGGCGTCGGGTTGGCCAGGGCGAAGACGATCCCGCCGGGCGCCATCGAGGCGACCTCGGCCTCGGGCACCGTGCCTCCGGACACCCCGATGTAGCAGTCGGCCCCGGCGAGCGCCACCGCGAGCGGCCCGGTGAGCCCACGGGGGTTCGTCGACACCGCCAGGCGCTGCTTGTGCTCCCCGAGGTCGGGCCGCGCCGGGTGGACGATGCCCCGTGAGTCGCACACGACGACGTCGCGGACACCGGCGCGCTGCAGGAGCCGGGTGACGGCGACCCCCGCGGCCCCGGCGCCGGCGACGACGACCCGGAGGTCGGCGAGCTGCCGACCGAGGACCTGGACCGCGTTGTGCAGGCCCGCGAGGACGACGATGGCGGTCCCGTGCTGGTCGTCGTGGAAGACCGGGATGTCGAGCCGCTCCTTGAGCTGCTCCTCGATCTCGAAGCACCGCGGTGCCGAGATGTCCTCGAGGTTGATGCCGCCGTAGGAGGGTGCGATGCGGGCGATGGCCTCGACGAGCTCCTCGACCGTCCCGGTCTCCATGACGACCGGCACGGCGTCGATCCCCGCGAAGTGCTTGAACAGCACCGCCTTGCCCTCCATCACGGGCATCGCCCCGAGCGGGCCGATGTCACCCAGACCGAGCACCGCCGTCCCGTCGCTGATGACCGCGACCGTGTTGCCGCGTGCGGTGTAGCGGGCCGCGAGGGCCGGGTCCGCGGCGATCGCGAGCGAGACCTCCGCCACCCCCGGGGTGTAGAGCAGCGACAGGTCCTCGCGTCCACGCAGCGGCTGGGTGGCGTGTACGCCCAGCTTGCCGCCCTCGTGGGCCCGGAAGACCGGGCTCTCGGGGTCGAAGGACGGCAGCACGGGGGACGCGGACACGGGAGTCTCCTCGGGGGGACGACGCAGCGACACCACGCAGCACGCGCGGTGCGCCGGAGGGGAGTCTTGGGTGCGGCCCGAGGGAGGGTGCGTCTCGGTCGTCGCGGGGCGGGGGTGGCCGCCGAAGGCCTTCATTCTGGCACAGCGCCCTCGGGGGCCGGCGGCCTCGCGGTGTGACGCATGTCGCGCCGGTGGCAGGATCGCTGCCATGCCCGGACGACGCGCCCTCGTGCTCGTCCGGGTCCGGGGCCGTTCGATGCTGCCGACCTATCGTGACGGCGACGTCCTCCTCGTCCTGCGTGGCGGCCGGCCACGCCCGGGCCGCGCTCACGTGGTCCGGCTGCCGCCGGGTCCCGACGGCCGCCCCGGGCCGCTGGCGGTCAAGCGCATCACCGGCCCGGCCCCCCGTGACCCCGAGCGCTGGTGGATGGACTCGGACAACGCCGCGGAGGGCGTCACGTCCTTCGACGTGGGCCCCCTCGCCGGCGTCCAGATCGAGGGGACGGTCCTCGGATTGGTGTGGCGAGCGCTGGGGTAGGTTGAGGAGCGACCGAAGGTCCCCCGACAGAGTAGGAGCGACACATGCTGTCCCCGTTCCGCATCACCGAGGTCTCTGCTCACTGCGACCTCCCGTGCGGCGTCTACGACCCCGCCCAGGCCCGCATCGAGGCCGAGTCCGTCAAGGCGATCATCGCCAAGGTCGCGGACAACGACGACCCCGACTTCCGGGTGCGCGCGATGATCATCAAGGAGCAGCGCTCCGAGCTCGTCAAGCACCACCTCTGGGTGCTCTGGACCGACTACTTCAAGCCGCCGCACTTCGAGAAGTACCCGCAGCTGCACACCCTCTTCAACGAGGCGACCAAGCTCGCCGGGGCCGCCGGCACCAAGGGCGAGCTCGACGCCGCGAAGGCCGACGAGCTGCTGGCCAAGATCGACGAGATCGCCGCCATCTTCGCCGAGACCAAGAAGGGCTGAGGCCCACCTCGCGCGACCGACGGCGGGCGTCCCCCTCGGGGGCGCCCGCCGTCGCCGTTCGGTCAGCCGGAGCCGAGGTCGGGGACCGCGACGACGTAGACCTCACCGTCGCCGTCGAGCCGCACGACGCCCTCGCCCGCGGGCAGGAACGCGGACTCGGCGTCGCCGAGGGCCAGGGTCCGCGAGGCGGAGGTCAGCGTGATCGCGCCGCGCAGGCAGAACACGATGCGCGGGCCGACGCCCGGAACGTCGCGCCCGGGCGTGACCCGGTGGAGCAGGAAGCGGTCGGACGCGGAGTCGAAGACCTCGACCCCCTCGGCGACGACCCGCCCGTGGCCGGCGACGCCGCCCGCCCGGGGGTCCACGATCCGCAGCAGCTCGGGCACGTTGACCTCCTTCGAGGTGAGCCCGGCCCGCACCACGTTGTCGGAGTTCGCGAGCACCTCGACACCGAGCCCGCGCACGTAGGAGTGCAGCACCCCGGCGGCGACGTCGATGTACTCCCCCGGCGCGAGGACCCGGTGGTGCATGAGGAGGAGGACGACGAGGCCGATGTCGTCGGGGTGCATCTCGGCGACCTCGACGACCGTCGCGGCCGCGACCCCGATCTCGTCGGCCCGACCCGAGAGCCGGACACAGGCGGCCACGACCTCCCGGACGAAGCCCGCGACCTCGGCCTCGGGGGTGGCGAGCACCGCGCTCAGGACGGCGTGGGCGGGGTCGTCGGCGTCCTGACCGGCGGCGACCGCCGCACTGAAGGCGGGCACCGCGAGCCGCCGCCCGATCTCGGCGACGACGGCAGGCTCCCGCATGCCGACGAAGACCTCGAACGGGGCGATGGCGAGCAGCAGCTCGGGCTTGGCGGAGTCGTCGACGTACACCGCGTCGCCGGTCGTGGCGCGCACCTCGCGGGCCTGCTCGGCACTCGGATGCACCTGGATCGAGATGGCGCGGCCTGGGGCGAGCACCTTGAGGAGGAACGGGAGCCGGCGACCGTGCCGGGCCACGCACTCCTCGCCGAGCTCACGGGCCGGGTCCTGCGCGACGAGCGCGGCCAGGTGCGGCGCGCCCTCGCGGTCGGTGCCGGAGGGGCCGCTCTCGTGCGCGCCCATCCACAGCTCGGACTCCGGCTCCGTGGTGGGGGCCGCGCGACCCTGCAGGCTCGCGATGGCGACGCGTGATCCCCACGCGTCGTGGAAGACGACTGGGGTGAGACGGTCCACGGGTCCCCTCGTGCTCGCGGCGGTCGGCTACGGCACTCTAGCGTGTGAGCAGCGGCTCCTCGGCGAGTCGGCCGACGGAGGAGTGCTCGACCACCCGCGAGAGCGCGTCGACGACATCGGGGTCGTACTCGTACCCCAGCCCCAGGTGGATGCGTTCCAACGCGGCGGTGACCCGAGCCGGGTCGGACGAGCCCTGGGTGAGGTCGTCGAAGGCGTTCGCGCACTTGATGATGCGGCTCCCGACCGGCACCGGCTCCCCGAGCTCACGGACGAGCCGGTAGGGGGTGGTCTGGGCCTCGACGTACGCCGCGACGACGTCGAGGGTCTCGGCGCGCCGGATGATCCGCGCACCCTCCGCGGCGATGTCGCGCTGGTCCGCCGGCGCGGCGAGCACGGTCGCGCCGTCGGGGATCGGGTCCCGCAGCGAGATCTGGCCCAGGTCGTGCAGCAACGCGGCGTACTCGATGTCACGCAGCTCCCGGTCCCCCAGACCCAGCACCCGGCCCACCCGGACCGCGAGCCCGGAGACCCGCTCGGCGTGCAGCCGCCGGGTGTACCCCCCTTCCTCGGTGAGGACGGACAGGGTGGCGATGAGCTGTCTGTTGGTGGCCCGGTTGCGGGCGAACTGTCCGACCGCGGCGTACGCCATGACCAGGGGCACCAGGGCTGCCGGGAGAGCGACCAGCCCGAGAACCGGGGCCATGAGCGCCACCATCGGCCCGGTGACGACGACCGCGAGGGTCAGCGGTGCCGCCTCGGTCAGCTCGTCGCGCACCGCCGCCGTCCACGGGCTGCGTTGCCGCTCGGCTCGGATGGCGGAGACGAGCACCAGCTCGACGACGATGGCGACGAGCGCGACGCCGACCAGCCCCACGGCGACGAGACCGCGCGCGTACCCCTCGAGTGCCTGTTCGTCCCACAGTGTCGCTCCGTCGGGCCCGACCTCGCGGGCCAGGACGGCGGCGAGCCCGACCCCGAGCAGGCGGGCGGCCAGCTGCGGGACACCGGGTGAACGGTGCTGGGCCCGGTGCACGGCGGCCGCCAGCGCCAGGGCGACGGTGACGACGAGCGCCACGAGCCCGGGGTCGATGTCGAAGACGGCCTCTCCGCTGATGGTCCCGACGAACGCGACCGCCAGGGCGGAGGCCGAGGCCAGGGGCGCCGTCTCGCGCCCACTCGGCATCCGCAGGCGGAAGAGGTCGCCGACGGCGATCACCCCGACGAAGACGACCAGGGCGGGTGCGTGCGTGGCCAGCAGGGTCCCGAGGCGGCTGCCGGACCCCGCGAGGCCGAGGCCGAGGACGACGAGCCCGAGGCCGAGCACCGCACTCGCGACCGGCCGGGTGGGAGGTCTGAACACCGACGTCACCTGCTGACCTCCTCGATCCGGCGGGCGAGCGAGGCCTCGAGCGCCTGCACGAGCTCGGCATCGACGTGCGGCCGGCCCCGCAGGACCTCGATGGCCTCGTCCCGGCGCAGGACGAGGCCGTCGGGGGTGCCCACCTCGGTCAGCAGGTCGTAGGCGTCGGCGACCCCGACGATCCGGGCGGGCAGCGCAGGCCGGTCGTCGGCGTCGAGGGCGGTGTGGTGGCCCTCGATCGCGGGCAGCGCCCCCGAGAGGAAGCTGAGACCGCGCAGCAGGTCGGCGCCGCGGGCGGGGTAGGTGCTGAACGAGTCGGCGGCGGGGTCCCCGCTGCGCACGAGCGCGGTGGGCAGGCTCGTCTGGCCGAGGTCGTGGAGCATGCCGGCGACCCGGGTGTCGCTGACCATCTGGGGGCGCAGCCCGAGGTGCTGGGCCATGTGGCCACTGAGCTCGGCGACCCGGGTGCTGTGCCCGGTGAGGTGCGGGGCCTTGGCCTCGACCGCCGCGACGAGCACCTGCAGGGCGCGGCCCTGCCCGGTGAGCTCCTCGGCGTGCTGACGGTAGGCCCACTGGGCGACGAGCAGCGGCCCGAGCACGAGGAGGACGGCGACGGGGCCGAGCTCGGCGGGACGCCAGAGGACGACGAGGAGGAAGGCGATGATCCCGTAGCCGATGTACGCGGCACCGGTGCTCCCCACGAGCGTGCGCACCTGGACCGAGACCGGGACACCCTGCGCCACTCGGACGACACCGGCGAGGAGCAGGACGTTGGCGAGGAACTGGACGATGTCGGCCAGGAGCAGCGGGAGCGCGAGCCGGAACACGATGTCGCTGGTGTCCTGCAGCTGGGCGGGGTCGGCCGTCCCCCCGGCGACGAGGAACGCGAGCCCGCCGAGACCGCTGAAGATGGCGACCTCCGCGGCGTTGAAGACCCGTGCCCGGAGGGGCACGGACCGCCCCTCGAAGGCCCCCATGCCGAGGCCGAGGAGCCCGGCGCCCGCGGGGCCGAGGATCGCCTGACCGGCGAGCAGCACGATGCTGGAGAACGAGAGGACGACGCGTCGCTCCACGACGACGTCGCCGGCCAGCAGCTGCCCGACGGCCAGGACGGCGAAGACGGCGAACTCCCAGTTCGGGAAGACCCCGTACCGGCCGATGAGGAAGGCGAGGAGGCCGACCGCCAGGGCGACCACGACCCCGATGTACCCGAGCACGGGCACATCGGGACGTACGGCTCGTCGCCCCGGGGTCGACCTCCTCGACCTCAGCCTGATGGGGCTCAGCCCTGCCAGGTGTAGCCGCCCTGCCAGGTGTAGCCGCCCTGCCAGGTGTAGCCGCCCTGCCAGGTGTAGCCGGTGGAGGGCTTGGCGGAGGCGGAGGACGGCGCGGCGATCCCCACGACGACGAGAGCGAGAACGGCGAGAGTGGTGCGGAAGATGCGCATGTGCGTTTCCTTTCAGAGGTGAGGCTCCATCACCTACTGCTCCGGGGCGGTGAGGAGTTGGGCACAGCATCCCACGCAGGAGGATGTGCGACAATCACAGGGACCACATCTGTTTGGGTGTCGGTCGGTTTCATCACCCGTCGGAGAGGTACCCATGAGCAAGCGCGCCCGCAAGCGCCGCTCGCGCAAGGGCAGCAAGGCCAACCACGGCCGCCGCCCCAACGCCTGAGCGGCCTCAGACGCACGAGGACCCGGTGTGCAGCGCACACCGGGTCCTGTCGTGTCCGAGGTCGTCAGCCGTCGAGGTCGGTCCTCGTGACCGTCGTGATCCGCTGGACGATCCGCAGCCGGAGCGTCGCGGGCGCCGACTCCTCGGGGCAGGACCGCTTGACGACCTGCTTCACCGCGGCGTCGAGGTCGTGCTCGGCCAGACACGGCCGGCACTCCGCGAGGTGGGTCGCCACGCGCTTGACGTCGGCCGGGCTCATCTCGCCGTCGAGATACTCGTAGATGTGGTGCAGGACCTCGGAGCAGTCGCTGTGGCCCTCGTGCTCGGTGTGACCCATCAGACCTCCTCCGCCCCGACGAGTCCCCGGTCCCGGGCGTACTCGGTGAGCATCGACCTCAGCTGTCGGCGCCCGCGGTGCAGCCGGGACATCACCGTCCCGATCGGGGTGCCCATGATCTCGGCGATCTCCTTGTAGGCGAAGCCCTCGACGTCGGCGAGGTAGACCGCCATCCGGAAGTCCTCGGGCAGGTCCTGCAGGGCCCGGGTCACCTCGGTGTCGGGCAGGTGCTCGAGCGCCTGCGCCTCGGCGGACTTCAGCCCGGCCGAGGTGTGCGACTCCGCACGCGCCAGCTGGTAGTCCTCGACGTCGGAGCTGTCCGACTGCTGGGGCTCCCGCTGCTTCTTGCGGTACGTGTTGATGTAGGTGTTGGTGAGGATCCGGTACATCCAGGCCCGCAGGTTGGTCCCGGGCTTGTACTGGTGGAAGGCCGCGTAGGCCTTGGCGTAGGTCTCCTGGAGCAGGTCCTCGGCGTCCGCGGGGTTGCGCGTCGTGCGCATGGCCGCTGCGTACAGCTGGTCCAGCAGGGGGAGCGCCTCGCGTTCGAAGCGGGCCTGCCGCTCGGCGGTCGTCTCGGTGGCGACGTCGACCTCGGTCGGGGTCTCCTCGAGGGGGGTATGGGAGGTACTCATCGCCTCCCACCCTAGCCCCGACCGCCGTGGGGCCGAGGTGTCGAGCACGAACACGGGCTGGCCTTCCGTCGGAAGCTGCGATGACGAGGATGGAACGCCCGCGTCCCCCGGCTCATTCCGTGACCGAGGGCTCCCACCGGCGGCCGATCTCGGCCAGCACTGCAGCCGCGACGTCGTCGGCCCGGCGCTCCAGCGAGTGGGTGCCGTCGACCTCGCTGAGGCCGCCCCCCGGGGGCAGCACCCGGCGCACCTCCTCCGGGGTGCCGAACGGGTCGCGGCGCCCCTGGACGACATGCACGGGGATGCCGTTGCGACCGGGCAGCGCCAGCTCGTCGGCCCGAGACCGCTCGGGGTGTCGAGGCGGGTGGAGCGGGAAGGAGAGCCCGACGACCAGGTCCGCGCCCACCTCGGCCGCGCAGCGGCACGCGACCCGGGCACCGGCGCTGCGCCCGGCGACCACGAGGGGCCCGACCCGCGGCACGCCGGCGAGGACCGCGAGCCAGGCCGGGTCCAGCGCGGCCGGGCCCGGGCCGATCCGGCGGCCCGCCAGCCGCCAGGGCTGGTCGACCAGGACAACCCGCCAGCCGCGCTCCACCGCGGCGTCGCGGACCGCGGTCACGTCGTCGGTCCAGCGCAGCCCGCCTGCGCCGTGGCCGACCACGAGCGTGCCCACGGGGTCCCCGGTGGGGTCGGTCGTCGTGGCCCGGGCGGTGCCGGACGGCGTCGGCACGAGCCGGTCGGTCACGCCGGCCCCCCGAGCACCTCGCCGGTCATCGGGTCGACGACCCCGACGAGCTCCTCGGCCGGGAGCGGCTCGATGAGCTGCGGGCCGTTGGACCGGCTGCTGCTCACGGCCCTCGACACCGGGTAGGCGGTGAACCGGCCCGGCTCGTGGGGTGCCAGGAGGGCCACCGCGTCGGCGGCCCCGGTGGCGGGGTCCAGCCACTGCGCCCACTCCCCCGGCTCGAGCACCACCGGCTGTCGGTCGTGGATGCGGTCGAGCCCCGGTTCGGCCGGGCCGGTGATGATCGTGAAGGTCGTGAGCCAGGCATCGGGGTCGTCGGCATCGGGGACGTCCGGGTCCCGCCAGAACTCGTAGAGGCCCGCCATCGCGACGCTCGCCCCGTCGGCGCGGGTCGTGAAGAACGGCTGCTTGCGGGGCTTGCCCTTGGCGTCCACCGCCGTCGGCGAGGCCTGCCACTCGTACCAGCCGAGTGCCGGGACCAGGCAGCGGCGGGCGGCGAGGGGCCGGGTGAACGCGGGCTTCTCGGCGACCGACTCGACCCGGGCGTTGATCATCCGGGGTCCGACCCGGGTGTCCTTCGCCCAGCTCGGGACGAGCCCCCAGGTGAGCAGCCGGAGCTGGCGGGTGGGAGCGGCGGACGCGTCCTCGCGCGGGGTGCGGGTCAGCACGACCGGAGCCTGCTTCGTCGGGGCCATGTTGTGGTCCGGCCGCCCCGGCGCGGGCTGCTGGGGGTTGACGAGCACACTGCGGGACGGCTCGGCGGTGCGCTCCTGGTCGACCTCGAACTCCAGGACCAGCTCGTCCGGGTTCGCCGTCGCGGCGTAGCGCCCACACATGGTGCTCAGGCTACGCAGCGACACCGGGAGCAACTACGGTAGGGAAGGAAGTCCTGACCAGGAGAACCGACCCGGAGGTAGCGGATGTCCGTCGTGCGCCGCGTGGCCCGACCCTTGCTCGCGTCGATGTTCGTCGTCGGCGGTGTCGACCGGCTCAAGCACCCGTCGGCCCGGGCCGACGCGGCCCGGCCCGTCGTCGAGAAGCTGGCCCCGATCCTCCGGCTCCCCCAGGACACCGAGCTGCTCGTGCGCGCCAACGGCGTGGTCATGATCGGGGCCGGCACGATGCTCGCGCTCGGCAGGTTCCCGCGTACCTCGGCTGCGGTGCTCGCCGCCACGCTCGTCCCCACCACCGTCGCCGAGCACCGGTTCTGGGCCGAGGACGACCCGCAGGTGCGCGCCGAGCAGCGCACCCAGCTCCTGAAGAACCTCGGGCTGCTCGGTGGGCTCCTCCTCGCGGCCGTCGACACCGAGGGCCGGCCGGGTCTCGCGTACCGGGCGCACCTCGCCGGCGAGAGCGTCCAGCGGGCTGCGCGCCAGACCCGCCGCGAGGCGCGGCACCTGGCGAAGACCGCCACCACCGAGGCGCGGCTCAAGGCCGCCCAGGCGCAGCATGCCTTCGGCTGACTGGGAAGCACCCGCCGTCACGGACCCGGTCGATGCCCGCGTCCTGCTGCCCGGCAGCAAGTCCCTCACCAACCGGTACCTCGTGCTGGCCGCGCTGGCTTCGGAGTCGTCCCGGTTGCGGGCCCCGCTGCGCTCTCGGGACACCCTTCTCATGGCCCAGGCCCTGCGCACGCTGGGGGCGGACGTGCAGGACGTCGACGACGGCGACTGGCTCGTCACGCCGGCGACCATCCGCGGCGGCGGGTCGGTCGACTGCGGCCTCGCGGGCAACGTCATGCGCTTCGTCCCACCTGTCGCGGGCCTGGCCCACGGGCCGGTCGCCTTCGACGGCGACGACGCCGCCCGGCACCGGCCGATGGCGCCGGTCCTGCACGCACTGCGCACGATCGGGGTCCGGGTCGAGGACGAGGGCCGCGGTGGGCTGCCGTTCACCGTGCACGGCACCGGCTCGGTGCGAGGCGGCACGGTCACCATCGACGCCTCGGCGTCCTCGCAGTTCGTCTCCGGGCTCCTCCTCTCGGCGGCCCGCTTCGACGAGGGGATCACGGTCCACCACGAGGGCCGGTCGGTTCCGAGCCTGCCGCACATCGAGATGACCGTCGAGACGCTGCGCGACGCCGGGGTCGTCGTCGACGACGCCGACCCGCACACCTGGCGGGTCGAACCGAGCGAGGTCAACGCGCTCGACGTCCAGGTCGAGCCGGACCTGTCCAACGCCGCCCAGTTCCTCGCTGCCGCGCTGGTCACCGGGGGCCGCGTCCACGTCCCCGGGTGGCCGCAGTACACGACCCAGGGCGGCGACTTCATCCGCGAGGTCGTCGACATGATGGGGGCCGAGGTCGTCCTCGACCGCGCGGGGCTCACCGTCACCGGCGGCGACGGCATCGGCGGCATCGACGTCGACCTCCACGACTCCAGCGAGCTGACGCCCGTCGTCGCCGCCCTGGCGGCGCTCGCCGACGGCCCGAGCGTCATCCGGGGGGTGGGCCACATCCGCGGCCACGAGACCGACCGGCTCGCGGCCCTGCGCACCGAGCTCACCGGGCTGGGGTGCGCCGTCGACGAGACCCCCGACGGTCTGCACATCACGCCGGGCCCGCTGCACGGCGGGCCGTGGCGCACCTACGCCGACCACCGCATGGTCATGGCGGGGGCGGTCCTCGGGCTCGCCGTCCCCGGGGTCCTGGTCCAGGACGTCGGCACGGTCGCCAAGACGATGCCCGAGTTCACGACGCTGTGGGACCGCATGCTCCACGAGCGGGTCGCAGCGGACGCCTGATGGCGAGGTCCTCGAGGGACTACGACGAGTCCGACGTCCGGATCCGGCCCAACCGCCGCGGCTCACGGCCGCGCACCAAGGAGCGCCCCGCCCACGCCGACGCCGTGCCCGGGCGCGTCCTGGCCGTCGACCGGGGCCGCTACACGACCCTGGTCGGCCAGGGCCGCGACGCGCACATCGTGCTCGCGATGCGCGCCCGCGAGCTCGGCCGCAAGGGCATCGTCGTCGGTGACGAGGCGCATCTGGTCGGCGACACCTCCGGCGCCGACGGCAGCCTCGCCCGGATCGTGCGCATCTCGCCGCGGGCGACGCTGCTGCGTCGGACCGCCGACGACACCGACCCGGTCGAGCGGGTCATCGTCGCCAACGCCGACCAGCTCGTCGTGGTCAGCGCCCTCGCCAACCCCGAGCCCCGCCCCCGGCTCATCGACCGCTGCCTCGTGGCCGCGTACGACGCCGGGATGGAGCCCGTCCTCGTGCTCACCAAGGCCGACCTCACCGACCCGGCGCCCTTCCTCGAGCAGTACGCCCCGCTGTCGGTGCGCAACGTCGTCACCTCCCGCGGCCCCGACGGCACCAGCGGCCTCGACGAGCTGCGCGAGATCCTCGCCGGGCGGGTGAGCGTCCTCGTCGGCCACTCCGGCGTCGGCAAGTCCACCCTCGTCAACGCCCTCGTCCCGGACGCGGCGCGCACCACCGGCGTGGTCAACGTCGTCACCGGGCGGGGTCGGCACACCTCGACCTCCGCCGTGGCCCTGGCGCTGCCCGACGACGACGGCTGGGTCATCGACACCCCCGGCATCCGCTCGTTCGGGCTGGCCCACGTCGACCCGGCGCGCATCATCTCGCACTTCCCGGACCTCGAGCCGGGCACTGCCGGCTGCCCCCGCGGGTGCAGCCACGACGAGGAGGAGTGCGCCCTCGACGCCTGGGTCGAGAGCGGGTCCGCGGGCCCGGCGGGTCGCTCCCGCCTCGACTCGCTCCGCCGACTGCTCCGCACGCGAACGGCCGCCGGCGAGGACTGAGCCCCACCGGCGGCCGTGCGTCACGGGCGCCGCGTCAGCGCGGACGGTCCGTCGGGTCCTCGACGATGCGGGAGTTGTCCTGCGGCCCCTCGGCCGTCGGGTCCATCGCCTCGGCCCGCTGTGCCGTCGCCCGGTCCCCGGGCGCCGCGCCGGCGCCGGAGTCCGAGAGCTCCTCGACGTCGGTCGTGGCGAACCGGGCGTCAGGCATCAGGCCGCTGACGTCGGTCGTCTCGACGACGGCGCGCGGCTCGGCGAAGTGGCAGGCCGAGTGGTGCTCGCCGGCACCGTCGGGTCGCAGCTGCAGCTGGGGCTCGTCGGTGGTGCAGACGTCCTGGGCCTTCCAGCACCGGGTGTGGAAACGGCAGCCGGACGGCGGGTTCGCCGGGGACGGCACGTCGCCCTCGAGGACGATCTGGTCCCGCTTGCCGCGCAGCGTCGGGTCGGGCACCGGCACCGCCGACAGCAAGGCCTGGGTGTACGGGTGCGTCGGCCGGGAGTAGATCTCGTCCTCCTCGCCGATCTCGGCGAGCCGGCCGAGGTACATGACCCCGACCCGGTCGGAGATGTGCCGGACGACCGACAGGTCGTGCGCGATGAAGACGTACGCCAGCCCCAGCTCGTCCTGGAGCTTCTCCATGAGGTTGATGACCTGCGCCTGCACCGACACGTCGAGGGCCGACACCGGCTCGTCGCAGATGAGCACCTTCGGGTTGAGCGCGATGCCGCGGGCGATGCCGATGCGCTGCCGCTGGCCACCGGAGAACTGGTGCGGGTAGCGGTTGATGTGCTCGGGGTTGAGCCCGACGAGGTCGAGCAGCTCCTGGACCCGCTGCCGCCGCCCGCCCTTGGGGACGACGTCGGGGTGGATCTCGAAGGGCTCCCCGACGATGTCGCCGACGGTCATTCGCGGGTTGAGCGAGGTGTAGGGGTCCTGGAAGACGATCTGGATGTTGCGGCGCAGACGGCGGGTGTCGCGGGCCGAGGCCCCCGAGAAGTCCTGACCCTCGAACGCGACGGAGCCCGACGTGGGCTCCTCGAGGCGCATGAGGAGACGGCCGAGGGTCGACTTGCCGCACCCGGACTCCCCGACGATGCCGAGGGTCTCGCCCTTGTGGAGGTCGAATGTGACCCCGTCGACGGCCTTGACCTGCCCGACGGTGCGGCGCAGCACACCCTTCTTGATCGGGTAGTGCTTGACCAGGTTCTGCGCGCTGAGGACGACCTCAGGCATCGATGACCTCCTCGGCGAAGTGGCAGGCGGACAGCCGGCCGGGGGCGACCTCGCGCAGCGGTGGGCGGTCCGTCCGGCAGACGTCCTGGGCCATCCGGCAGCGCGGGTTGAACGGACAACCCGGCGGGATCCGCATGAGGTTGGGGGGGAGCCCGCCGATCGCCGCGAGGGTCTGGCCCTTCTGGTCCAGGCGCGGGATCGACTCGAGCAGCCCGCGGGTGTACGGGTGCGCCGGGTTGGCGTAGAGGTCGGTGACCTCGGCCTTCTCGACGAGGCGACCCGCGTACATGACCGCGATGCGGTCCGCGACGTCGGCGACGACGCCGAGGTCGTGGGTGATGAGGATGAGCCCCATCTGGCGCTCCTCCTGCAGCTCCTCGAGCAGCGCCATGATCTGGGCCTGCACGGTGACGTCGAGCGCCGTCGTCGGCTCGTCGGCGATGAGGACCGCCGGGTCGAGCGCGATCGCGACCGCGATCATGATGCGCTGGCGCATGCCACCGGAGAACTGGTGCGGGTAGGCCTTCACCCGGTCCCGGGCGCCCGGGATCTGCACCCGCTCCATGAGGCGGACCGCCTGCTCGAGCGCATCGGACTTGTTCATCCCGCGATGGGTGCGGAACATCTCGGCGATCTGCCACCCCACGGGGAACACGGGGTTGAGGGCCGAGAGGGCGTCCTGGAAGATCATCGAGACCTCCGGGCCGCGGGTCTTGCGCCGCTGCTCGGACTCCATGGTCAGCAGGTCCTCGCCGCAGTAGCGGATGTGCCCCTGCGGGATGACTGCGGGCGGCATGTCGAGGATGCCCATGATGGCCTGGGCCGTCACGGACTTGCCCGACCCGGACTCCCCGAGGATCGCCAGCGACTCGCCCTGGTGCAGGTCGAACGAGACGCCGTTGATGGCGGTGGCGACGCCGTCGGCCGTGTGGAACTCGACGTAGAGGTCCTCCACCTCGAGCAGCTTGCCGTCCTGCGGGGTGTAGGTGTACTCCCCGCTGGGCTTGGTCTTCGTGCTCTGTGTCGTCATCGTCGTCACCGGTTCTTCGGGTCGAGGGCGTCGCGCACGGCGTCGCCGAGCATGATGAACGCGAGGACGGCCAGGGACAGGAACAGGCTCGGGAAGAACAGCATGTGCGGGGTGGTCCGCAGGCCGACGATCGCCGAGCTGATGTCGATGCCCCACGAGATCGCGGGGGCCTGGAGCCCGATCCCGAGGAAGGACAGCGTCGCCTCGGCTGCGATGTAGGCGCCGAGGTTGATCGTCGCGACGACGATCATCGGTGCGAGCGCGTTCGGGAGGATGTGCGAGGTGATGACCCGCAGCGGGCTCGCGCCCAGCGCCCGGGCCGCCTGGACGTAGTCGTTGGGCTTGACCTGGATGACGCTGCTGCGCATGAGGCGCGCCAGGCTCGGCCAGCCGAGGACGACCAGGGCCACGACGACCTTGAGGACGACGAGCAGGTAGTTGTTGTTGAAGAAGTCCGGCAGCGAGACGAGGAAGATGATCGCGCCCAGCAGCAGCGGGATGGCGAAGAAGACGTCACCGATGCGGGAGAGCAGCGAGTCGACCCAGCCGCCCATGTAGCCGGCGATGATGCCGATCGTCCCGCCGACCAGCACGGTGCCGGTGGTCGTGAAGAGGCCGACGAGGATCGAGGCGCGGGCGCCGTAGATGCAGCGCGCGTAGATGTCGTAGCCCTGGAGGTCACGGCCGAACCACGTGCCGTCTCCGGGCTTGGAGCGCGACTCGGCCAGGACCGCGAAGTTCGGGTCGGTGCGGGTGAACAGGCTCGGGAACGCCGCCATGAGGACGAAGACGAGGATCATCGCCGCCGACACCCAGAACAGCGGGTTGTGGCGCATGGCGCGCCACGCGTCGGAGGCGAGTGAACGCACTTCGCCGACGTCGTCGGCGTCGTGCGGGTCGGAGGGCGCGGTGGTCTCCGCGACGGTTGCCTCAGTCATGGCTGATCCTCGGGTCGAGCAGGCCGTAGAGAAGGTCGACGATGAGGTTGACGACGAGGTAGACGAGCACGAGGACCGTCACCGCCCCGACGACCGACGCACCGTCACGCGAGCGGATGGAGCGGAAGATGTAGCCGCCGACGCCCGGGATGTTGAAGATGCTCTCGGTGACGATGGCGCCACCGAGCAGAGCACCGAAGTCGAAACCGATGAAGGTGATGACGGGAATGAGCGAGTTGCGCAGGGCGTGCAGGCCGATGGCGCGGCGCTTGGTCAGACCCTTCGCGATCGCGGTGCGGACGTAGTCGGACCGGAGGTTCTCGACGAGGTTGGTCCTCGTGAGCCGGGCGACGTAGGCGACCGAGAGCGAGCCGAGGACGATCGCGGGCAGCAGCAGCTGGTAGACGGTGGCCTCGCCGGAGGTGACGGTGACCGGGAAGAGGCCCCACTTGACGCCGAGGAAGTACTGCGCGAGACCGCCGATGACGAAGATCGGGATCGAGATGACGACGAGCGTCGAGACGAGGACGAGGTTGTCGAGGAACCCACCCTTGCGGATGCCGGTGAGAACGCCGGCGACGATGCCGATGATGGTCTCGATGAGGATCGCCATCAGCGCCAGCTTCGCCGTGACCGGGTAGCGCTCCTTGAGCTGCTCGGAGACCTTGATCCCGTTGTACGTCTCACCGAAGTCGCCCTGGGCCAGGTTGCCGATGTACTTGCCGTACTGGATCGGCAGCGGGTCGTTGAGGTTGTACTTCTCCTCGAACGCGGCCGCGTAGGCCGCGGGGCACGGGCGCTCGCCGCACTTGCCGGCGAGCGGGTCGCCCGGGAGGGCGAAGACCATCGCGAAGATGAGGAACGTCGCGCCGATGAGGACCGGGATCATCTGGAGAACCCGTCTGAGGATGTAGGTGCCCACGTCACCTCCTGAGTTCTCTGGCCACCAGGGTCTACGGCGGCGGGGACGGATGTACCGGGATGAACCTAAACCATGCGGAGCCGTGTGGTGTAGCGGGGCGCGCCCGCTGCGTCCTCCACGGCCCGGGCACGGCCGTCGGCCTGCCAGCGAATGGCTGACAGGCCGACGGCTCGTGCGTCGTGGGCGGGGAACCTGCCGGTCCCCCTACCTCACTTGAGGGAGACCTGCGTGTAGTCGACCGTCCCGAAGGCGGTGATCTTCACACCGGAAACCTTGTCCGACCAGCCCATGGTGGTCTTGCCGTAGTACATGGGGATCTGCCGGCATGTCCGCCGCGAGGAGAGCCTCGGCCTGCTGGTACAGGGAGTTGGCCTCAGCCTCGTCGGTGGCCGCAGCGGCCTGGTCGAGCGAGCTTGTCGAACTCCGGGTTGGAGTAGTTGCCGTCGTTCGAGGACGCGCCCGTCTTGTAGCAGCGGGGCGAGGAAGTTCTCGATCGACGGGTAGTCCATCTGCCAGCCGGACCGGAACATGCCCTTCATCTTCTCGTCGCCGATCTGGGCGCGGAAGGTGGCGAAGTCGACGACACCGGTGGCGACGCAGTCGACGCCGAGCGCCTGCTTGATGCTGTTGCAGGTGGCCTCGGTCCACTCCTTGTGCCCGCCGTCCGCGTTGTAGGACAGCGTGATCTTGTCACCCTTGAAGCCGCCGGCCTCGTCGAGCATGGCCTTGGCCTTCTCGGGGTCGTAGACGCAGTTCTCGCCACACTGGTCGGCCTTGTAGCCGTCGACCACCGGGGAGACCCAGCCCGTCGCGGGGACGCGGGTGTTGTTGAAGATCTGCTGGTTGATCGTCTCGCGGTCGATCGCCATCGAGATCGCCTGCACGGACCTTCGGGTCCGCGTAGTTCGGGTCGACCTTGGTCGGCGCGAAGGTGATCGTCTGGATGACGCCGGTCTCCTTCTGCGCGTTGCGGTCGGGCAGGTCCGACTTGTACTTGTCGTCGATCAGGGCGCTGGCCGGGATCGAGGTGACGATGTCCAGGTTGTTGGCGAGGACGTCGTTGTACGCCGGGTCGACCTCCTGGTAGATCTTGAAGGTGATCTTGTCGAGGTTGCCCGCCCAGTCGCCCTGGTAGTCGGCGTTCTTCGAGAGAACGATCGACTGCTCCTTGTTCCAGGAGTCCAGCTTGTACGGGCCGGTGCCGATCGGCTTGTCGCCGAAGGCCTCGGGGTCGGCGAAGAAGGCGTCGGGCAGCGCCGCGAAGGCGGTGTAGCCGAGACGGACCGGGAGGTTCGAGACCTTCTCGGTGGTCTTCACGGTGAAGGTGTAGTCGTCGACGACCGCCAGGCCGGTGAGCTCCTCGGCCGACGGCTTGCCGTCGCCCGCGCACGGGTCGTCGCCGTCACCGGTGCACTGGAGGTCGCCGAAGCCCTCGACGGGCTCGAAGAAGTAGCCGTTGTACATGCCGTTCGGGCGCGTACGCGGCGTAGTTCCAGGCGTCGACGAAGTTCTTCGCCTTGAGCTCGGTTCCGTCGTGGAACTTGATGCCCTGCTTCACCTTGATGGTGAAGTTCTGGTTGTCCTCGGTCTCGATCGACTCCGCCTGGTCGTTCTCCGGCTTGGCCGTGTCGGCGTCGTAGTGGACGAGCTTCGAGAAGACCTGGTCGAGCACGTCGCCGCCACAGGTCTCACCCGTGTTCTGCGGGACGAGCGGGTTCTGCGGGTTGCAGCCGAAGACGGTGATCTCGCCGCCGGCCTGGCCCTCCGCGGGCGTGGTGTTGTCGTCGCTGCTGCCCCCGCCGCACCCGGCGGCGAGAAGAGCAACGGCAGACATGGCCGCGACGGCGACCGTGCGAGTGGTTCCTCGCATGGATGTCCTCCTACGTGAATGTGGTCATGCCATCCGTTGTCGGATGGCCATCTCCATGAGGTGCCCCCGATCGGGTGCAACCCGGCGCAACGCCACGTGGGCGTGCGCGGCTCCACTTAAGACCACGCAGGGGCTCGGCAGGGAAGTTCCTCGACGCGCCGAGACCCGATTGTGACCGAAGCGCGACCGGATCGACGCCGGGGCCGCAAGATCTTCGGCGCGCAGCCGGTACGGTGAGGCTCGTGCCCGGCTACGACGACGACCTCCGCTTGGCCCACGTCCTCGCCGACGCCGTCGAGCGGATCACGATCGGGCGCTTCCGCGCCGAGGACCTGCGCGTCGAGACCAAGCCCGACCTCACCCTCGTCAGCGACGCCGACCGGGACGCCGAGGAGCTCGTCCGCTCCCAGCTCAAGCGCACCCGTCCCCGCGACGCCGTCATCGGCGAGGAGATGCCGACCACGGGCTCCAGCAGCCGCCAGTGGGTCATCGACCCCATCGACGGCACCCACAACTTCGTCCGCGGGGTCCCGGTCTGGGGCACCCTCATCGCGCTCGTCGACGACGGCGCCCCGGTCATCGGGCTCGTCGCGGCGCCGGCCCTCGGCCGGCGGTGGTGGGCGGCGCTGGGGTCCGGGGCCTGGGCCGGTCGCAGCCTGACGAGCGCCAAGCAGATCCACGTCTCGGGGGTCTCCCGGCTCGCCGACGCGTCGATGTCCATCTCGAGCACGACCTCGTGGGACGCGGTCGGCCGGCTCGACGCCGTCCTCGACCTCGCGCGGGCCTGCTGGCGCGAGCGCGCCTACGGCGACTTCTGGTCGTACATGCTCCTCGCCGAGGGCGCGCTCGACATCGCCGCCGAGCCCGAGCTGGCCCTGCACGACATGGCGGCCCTCGTCCCCATCGTCACCGAGGCGGGAGGCCGCTTCACCTCGCTCGACGGCCGCGACGGGCCGTTCGGCGGGAACGCGGTGGCCACCAACGGCCTTCTGCACGACGAGGTCCTGGCCCGCCTCGGCGGCTAGAAGAGCGCGTCCTGGTCCGCCTCGGTGGCCACGTGCTCCAGGCGCAGCAGCGTCGCCTTGCGGTCGAGGCCGCCCGCGTACCCCGTGAGGGTGCCGTCACTGCCCACGACCCGATGGCACGGCAGGACGACGGGGATCGGGTTGGCGCCGTTGGCCGCCCCGACGGCGCGCGAGGCCCCGGCCGGGAGTCCGAGCCGTGCGGCGATCGCGCCGTAGGTGGTCGTGGTGCCCCACGGGATGGTGGCGAGCTCCCCCCAGACCCGCTGCTGGAAGGCGGTGCCGGCGGGTCGGAGGGGGAGGTCGAAATCCCGCCGCCGGCCGGCGAAGTACTCGGCGAGCTGGGCCACGGCCGCACCCAGCACCGGGTCGGCGGGCGGCCCCGCCGGCCCGGCAACGGTCGCGTCGAACCGGATGGCGACCACGGCACCGGACTCGACGACGACCTCCAGGTCGCCGATCGGAGAGCCGACGACGGCGGCCGCGCGCGTCACGGCGAGGTCAGACGGCAACCGTCGTCACCGGCCCGGGCAGGCGCCGCTCCAGCTCGGGGACGACGGTGGCGGCGTCCCCGACGACGACGACGGTCCACTCCCCCGTCACGGTCCTCCGGTACGCCGCGGTGAGGTCCTCGCGGGTGAGCGCGCGGACCCCTTCGAGGTTGCGGGTCGTGAAGTCGAGCGGCAGGCCCTCGAGGGCGAGCGCCGCCGTCTCGTCGGCCACCGCGTCGGCCGTCGCGTAGCGCCCCGGGGCGGTCTTGGCGACGTAGTCGACGCCGGTGCGCAGCTCCGCGGGGCTGAATCCGTCGCGGGCACCGTCGAGGATGCCGAGGAGCAGCTCCACGGACTCGCCGGTGACCTCGGTGCGCACCGACCCGGACGTGAGGAACAGCCCTCCCGCCACCCGCGGCCGGAACGAGGACCGGATCCCGTAGGTGTACCCCTTCTCCTCCCGCAGGACGGCGTCGATCCGGGCGTTCGGGGAGCCGCCCACGAGGAAGGACAGGACAGGGTGCGGCGCCCAGCCGTGGGGGGTGTTCCGGTCGGGGCCGGGGCAGCCGACGATGATCTCGGACTGCACGGACCCCGGCCGGTCGACGACGACGACCCGGACGCGGTCCGCCGCCGGGGTCGGGGCGGCGGCGGGAGCCGGCGCGACGTGCGTGGGGGCGCTCCAGGATCCCAGCGAACCGGAGATGATCTCGAGGGCGGGGACGCCCGCGAGGTCACCGGCCAGGACGACGGTGGCGCCGCGCGGCCCGATCGCCCGAGCATGGTGGGCGACGATGTCGTCGCGGGTGAGCCCCGTGATCGAGGCGACGCTGCCGGCGGCGGGGCGCGAGGCGCGGTCCGCCGGGTCCCACATCGTCCGCGCCAGCTCGCGGGCGGCACGATGGGCGGCGGAGGCGCGCTCCTGCTCGATCTCGGCGACCCGGGTGCGCAGGATCCGGCGCACCTCGACCTCCGGGAACACCGGCTCGGCGAGCGCCTCGAGGACGAGGTGGGCGGCGGTGGACAGGTGGGCCTGGGGGACGTCGAGGTCGACGAGCAGCCCACCGTCGGACACGCCCGCGCCGAGGGCCATGCCGTGCCGCTCCATGAGCTCGGCGAACTCCTCGGCGCCGTGCCGGGCGGTGCCCTCGTCGAGGAGGCGCGCGGTCATCGCGGACACGCCCTCCTTGCCGTCGGCCTCCCCCGCCAGCGGCGCCGGGACGACGATGCGCATCGACAGCACGTACTGCCCGGGCAGGTCGTGCAGCAGGACGCGCAGCCCGTTGGCCGACAGGTGCTCCTCCGGTGCGGGGAACGCCCAGACCGGCGGAGGCGCGACGGCGGGTCGGGTGGTCATGCGACGGCCTCGTCCCTGACCTGGTCGGCCGAGAGGTAGGCGACGACCGCCCGAGCGTCGGGGGTGAGCCAGCGGCGGGTCACGTCGACGACCCGCTCGGCCGTCACCGCGCGGACCCGGTCGAGGTAGGTGTTGACGATGTCGGGGTCGTCGTGCAGGCAGGTGTACCGGCTGAGCAGGTCGGCCCGGTCCTCCTGGCTCGCCAGGGCCGAGAGCCAGGCGCGTTCGGACTGCGCGAGCGAGGCCTCGAGCTCGGCCACGGTGGGCCCCTCCTCCGCGAGCCGCGTGAGCTCCTCGAGCAGCGCGGACTCCAGGAGGGCGGGGTCCACCCCGGGCGCGACGTCGAGGACGACGAACCCGAGCGAGACCCCGTCGATGAAGCCCCAGGCGGTGGCGTGCGCGCCGACGGCGGTCTGCTCGCGGCGCACCAGGCGCCGGACGAGCCGGGAGCTCGACAGCCCGCCGAGGCAGTCCAGCGCGACGGTGGCGGCGACGAGCTCGTCGGAGCCGTCGGCCGGCAGCCGGAAGCCGATGTGGAGCCGGTCGTTGGGGACGGGGTCGCGGCGCTCGACGCGGACCGGCGCCTCGAGCGGCGGCAGGGCGGGCACCGGTGGACGGGGCGTCTGGGCCCGGGCGTCGAGGCCGCCGAAGTACCGCTCGACGAGGGCGAACCCGGCGTCGGGCTCGATGTCGCCGCAGAGGGTGAGGACGGTGTTGTCGGGGGCGTAGTACCGGCGGTAGAAGGCGTGGACGTCCTCGACGCTCGCGGCGTCGAGGTCCTCCATCGACCCGATCGTCGGGTGGTGGTACGGGTGGCCCGTCGGGGAACACCGCCGCGTACAGGTCGGTCAGCGCGTTGCCGTACGGCTGGTTGTCGTACCGCTGGCGCTTCTCCTCCTTGACGACGTCGCGCTGGTTGTCGAGGTTCTCCTGGGTCACGGCGTCGAGGAGGTGGCCGTGCCGGTCGGCCTCGAGCCACAGGGCGAGCTCGAGGGCCCCGGTGGGGACGGTGTCGAAGTAGTTGGTGCGGTCGAACCACGTGGTGGCGTTGAGCCGGCCGCCCTCGGCCATGAGCGCTTCGAAGTGCTCGCCGCTGCGGACCGCGCGCGACCCCTGGAACATGAGGTGCTCGAAGAGGTGCGCGAAGCCGGTCCGGCCGGCCTCCTCGTGCCGCGAGCCCACCGCCACCCAGATGTTGACCGTGACGTTCGGGACGGTGTGGTCGGGCGAGACGACGACCCGGAGCCCGTTGGGCAGCGTGCGTCGATGGATGGGGTAGTCCAGCGGCATGGGCGTCACCCTACGGTCCGGGGGCGAGCGATGTCCCGGGTCGGGGTGGTCCGGCCAGGTCAGGACGCGTCGCGCCGGTCCGGGCGGACCTCGTCACCGACCTGCCGGAGCGCCCGCCGCGCGAACACCTGCTGCTCGGTGGCCACCCGCTCGGAGCGGCCCCGCCCGAGGAAGCTGACCACCCAGTGCAGCAGCGTCGTGACCCGGCTCTTGAAGCCGATGATGTACACGAGGTGCACGGCGAGCCACAGCACCCAGGCGACGAAGCCGTGGAAGCGCAGGCGCCCGATGGAGGCGACGGCGCTGAACCGCGACACCGTCGCCATCGACCCCTTGTCGAAGTACTCGAACCGCCCCTGGGTGGGCTTGCCGTCGAGGCGGTTCGTCACCTCCTTGGCAGCGAACCGGGCGCCCTGGATGGCGACCTGGGCGACCCCGGGGAGGTCGTCGAGGGCGATCATGTCGCCGACGACGAAGACCTCCGGGTGGCCGGGCAGGGTGAGGTCGGGGTCGACCTTCACCCGTCCCGCACGGTCGAGCTCGGCATCGGACTGGTCCGCGAGCTGCCTGCCGAGGGGGCTCGCCTGCACCCCCGCCGCCCACACCTTCGTGAGGGCCTCGATCCGGGTCGTGGCGCCGTCACGGTCCTTCACCTCGATACCGGAGCCGTCGACGCCGGTCACCATGGTGCCGGTGCGCACGTCGACGCCCATCTCGGTGAGGCGACGGCGGGCGGCGCCCCCGAGCCGCTCGCCGAACGTGGGCAGCACCGTGTCGGCCGCGTCGACGAGGATCACGTGCGCCTGGGTCGGGTCGATCCTGCGGAAGTCGTGCTTGAGCGTGCGCCCGGCGAGCTCGGCGATCTGGCCGGCCATCTCGACGCCGGTCGGGCCGGCACCGACGACGACGAAGGTCAGGGCGCGCCTCGCATCCTCCTCGGTCGTGGCCAGCTCGGCCAGCTCGAAGGCTCCGAAGATGCGGCCGCGCAGCTCGAGGGCGTCGTCGATCGACTTCATGCCGGGCGCGTACTCGGCGAACTCGTCGTTGCCGAAGTACGACTGCCCCGCGCCGGCGGCGACGAGGAGGGTGTCGTAGGGCGTCTCGGTCTCGGCACCGAGGACCTCGGAGGTGACGGTGCGGCGGTCGAGGTCGATGCGGGTGACCTCGCCGAGGATGACGCGGGCGTTCTTCTGCCGCGCGAGGACCTCACGGGTGCTCGGGGCGACCTCCCCCTCGGAGAGGATCCCCGTCGCCACCTGGTAGAGCAGCGGCTGGAAGAGGTGCTGCGCGGTCCGCGCGACGAGGGTGATCTCGACGTCACCGCGGCGCCTGAGGGCCTGGGCGCCGAACAGCCCCCCGAACCCGGACCCGATGACGACGATGCGGTGCTTGCGGCGGGTGTCGGTGGTCACGCGGGGTGCAACGACGCGCGGACGCCGCGATAATCCACAGCGGCGAGTCAGGGTGCCGCGGTGCTCCGCTCGACGACCTCCACCAGTTCGTCTCGGCTCGGACCGGGAGCGGGCGGGGGGCGCCATCCGGTCTCGTAGACGGCACGGGCCAGCGGCTCGGCCGGGCGGAGCGTGGCCGGGAGTCCGGTCATGGCGAAGTAGTCGCCGGCGTAGCGCCCGATCGACGGCTCCGCCTGCACGGCGTCGGCGATCAGGTTCGAGGTGAGCGGGCGGGTGAGGTCGATGTCGTGTCCCTGCCAGCGCTTCACCATGCCGCCGTCGATGTCGACGTGATCGGCCACCCAGGGCTCGATGTTCGTCTCGCACCACGCGTCGAAGGGCTCCGCCACGGTGAGCGGGTCGGCACCCTCGTCAAGGAGCCGGAGCAGCGCCTCGATCTGCATGCAGGCCATCGCCACGCCCCGGCCGCGTGTCGGGGTCGTCGTGGCCACCGCGTCGCCGACGGTGACGAGCCCGGGGGTCGTGCTCTGGCTGCGGTAGACGTTGCGCAGCGCGCCGCCCACGAGGACCTCGGAGGTCGGGACGGCCCGCCCGGGGTCGGTCCACTCGGCCAGGACCGGGATGGCGGCGCAGGCGGCCTCGTACGCGGCGGGCACGCGCAGCATCGAGAGTGCGGCATCTGCCGTGGGCCGGACCAGGACCACGGAGAAGTGCCCGCGCTCGTGCAGGAAGACGAGGCACTGGTAGCCGTCGAACTCACCGAGAAAGCCGAGCGGGGTGTTCATGGGCCCCGGGTCCGCCCCCGGCGTGAGCCGGTAGGTCCGGTCGATGTACGCCAGCCCACAGTCGCCGTCGAGCCGCGTGGCGCTGCCGTCCCCGCCGCGGCGGGACACCACCCGGCTCGCCCGCCCGGACGCGTTGACCACGAGGTCGGCGGTCACCCGCGAGCCGTCCAGACGACCCCGCGGACCCGGCCGCCCTCGATGAGCAGGCCGTCGACGTGGCCCGTGCGCAGCTCGAGCCCGGGGTGCTCGCGGGCAGCCGTCCGGAGCGCGCGCTCGAGGGTCGATCTGCGGGAGAGCACCGCCTGGTCGACGGGCGTCGCGCCGAGCGCCAGCCACGCGTCATAGGCGGTCGGCCACTCCGCGCGCAGGAGCTTGCCCACCTGAGGGCGGAAGTTGTGCGCGTGCAGGAACTGCATGACTCCCCGGCGTCGCCAGCCCGCGGACGTGGGGCCGGGGTCACGGTCGACGGCGATGACGTCATGACCGCGACCGGTGAGCGCCGCGCCGAGTGCGAGCCCGGCCGGACCGGAGCCGACGACGAGGACGGTCACGTGATCCTCCTGATACTGTAAGGATACCTGTCGTATTATGGAAGGTTACCTTACAGATGTCAAGCCCCGTCACCCCCGGTCGCACGAGACCCCGTTGATGGTGCTCATCCACCGCGCCAACCGCGAGCTGCAGGCCGACGTGGTGCGTCAGGCCCGGGACGCCGGCTACGACGGGGCGAAGCCGGCGCACAACGCGCTCTTCGCCACCCTCCCGCTCGCCGGCGCGCGGACGGCCGATCTCGCCGAGCGAGCGGGCGTGACCCGGCAGTCGATGGGTGAGGTCGTCCGCGAGCTCGTCGACCAGGGGGTCCTGGAGATGAGGCCCGACCCGCACGACCGCCGGGCCAAGCTGGTCACCTACACCGAGGCAGGGCTCGCGCAGGTACGCACCGGCCGGGCGCACATCATCGGTATCGACGAGCTCATGGTCGCCGAGCTGGGCGTCGACGGGTACGAGTGCCTGCGCCACGGACTCGACACCCTCGTGGAGGTCCTCCGGGCGCGGGACGCATGACCGCGATCCGCGAGCCAGGTAGCGACGAGGTCAGCCGCTCCACGCGGTCGTCTGGAAGTCGAGCGAGGCGACGCCACCGTTCCAGAAGGTGCCGTCGACGAAAGCCCTGGTGTCGCGGTTCATCGTGGCGGTGGGCTTGGAGGTGAAGTCACGGCCGCTGTCGACGGTCTTCACCCCGTGCTTGACGCCGTCGCGGGTCTGGATGCCGAGCTTGACGCCGAAGGCCGAGTTGCCCTCCGAGAAGTGCACGTGCGCCCAGTTCCGCAGCTCGGAGTTGCACCAGCCCCAGTACTGGGTCAGCGTGCCGACGCGCCACGACGACGAGCCGACGCCGTACATGATGGCCTTGTGGTTCACCTCGTGGGGCGTGCCGCAGCCGGCGGGCGAGGTCGCCGCATGTGCGGGTGCAGCCAGCACCGCGGAGCCGGTGAGTGCCAGCGCGGCGACGGCGGTCGCGCCGGCGAAGGTGCGGATGGTCGAGCACATGGTCGTGCGCATCGTGCTATCCCCCAGGTTCTCGTGGTGCAGGTGCACCGGTCCGTGCCGTTCCCCCCGGCGCGGCAACGGTCGCGCCGCCGGGACGGCGCCGCATTCCGGAAGAGGACCCCGCGCCTTCCCCCGCCCGCAACGGCGAGAAGGGCCCTGGCGGCTGTCGCCGTCAGGGCCCTTCTCGTTCGTAGCGGGGGCAGGATTTGAACCTGCGACCTCCGGGTTATGAGCCCGGCGAGCTACCGAGCTGCTCCACCCCGCGTCGTGGTGAGTCACGGCCTGACGGCCGCGCTCGGTATGTCCTGAACCCTACGCGAGGACGGGCCCAGGACTCAAATCGGCTACCCCGAGCCCGCCGTCGCGGTCGGGGACGGTGACGGCGACGGGGTGGCCGGCACCGGGGTCCCGAGCTGGGCTGCGAGCTGGTTGGCCTTCTCGATCGCCGCGGCGAGCTGCTGCTGCGCCTGGCCGTAGGCCGTGAAGTCGCTCTTGCTCAGCGCCGTCTGCCCCGCCGCGTACGCGGCCTGGATCTCGGCGATCGTCTGCGCCAGCTGCTGTTCCAGGGTGCTGTTGGGGTCGGTGGGCTCGCCCGGCGGGGTCTCGCCACCGTCGCCTCCTCCGGTGTCGGCGCCCTCGCCGAACAGCCCGGTGATCGCCTGCTCGAGGGTGTCACCCCACGCGACGCGGCTGCCGTAGACGGCGGCCGTCACCTTGTTCTGCGGGAACGACCCGGAGCCGCCGGAGGCCTGGACGTAGATCGGCTGGACGTAGAACGTGCGCCCCTGCAGCGGGAAGGTGAGCAGGTTGCCGAAGGTCAGCGTCTTGCCCTGGCCGGAGTTGTTGGTGATGTACTGCGCCAGGCTCAGCTGCTCGGCCGGGTTCTGCGAGCGGATCGTCGCGTTCTGGATCTGGTTGCGGATCTGGCCCGGACCGGAGGGCGCCTGGTTCGAGGAGTACTCGACGAGCCGGAGCCTGCCGAAGTTCTCGGCCGGCTCGCCGGCCGTCGACCCTGCCTCGGCGTCGACGGCGAGCAGCCCGCGCAGGATCTCGCGGCCACCCTCGTTGTTGCTCGCGGGCACGAACGGGGAGGTGATGGAGAAGGACGCCTGGTCCTCCCCCGGGAGCGCGATCGACTGGAAGACGACGGGGATGTCCTGGGTGGACAGGGACGGGTCGCGCGGAACACGCCACCGGTCGTTGCCGGTGTACAGGTCGTCGGGAGTCGTCACGTGGTACTCGTTGAGCAGGTCGCGCTGGACCTTGAGGAAGTCCTGCGGGTAGCGGATGTGCGACATCAGCTCGCCGGAGATCTCCGAGATCGGCCGGACCGACCCGGGGAAGGCCTTGCTCCACGCCTCGAGCAGCGGGTCGCTCGTGTCCCAGCCGTAGAGGTTGATGCTCCCGTCGTGCGCGTCGACGGTCGCCTTGACGGCGTTGCGGATGTAGTTGACCTCACCGGTGCGGACCTGGACGACGTTGGAGCGCTGGGCCACCGAGTCCGACGTCGCGCTGGCGAGGTCCAGCAGACGGCTGTTCGGGTAGGAGGCCGAGGTCGTGAACCCGTCGACGATCCACTGGACCCGGCCGTCGACGACCGCCGGGTAGACGTTGCCGTCGAGCTGGAGCCAGGGCGCCACCCGCTCGACGCGCTCCTTCGGGCTGCGGTGGTCCAGGATCCGTGACTCGCCGTTGACCGCGTCGGACAGGAGGAAGTTGGCCTCGCGGTACTTGAGCCCGTACGCCACGCGCCGGAGGAAGGACCCGACCGCGACACCGCCACCGCCGGAGTAGGTGTTGTTGACCGAGGCGCCCTCGGTGCTGCCGGGCCGGTCGAACTCGCGGGCGTCCGCGCCGTCGGGGGCTCCGACGACGGAGTACTGCGGCGAGAGCTCGCCGAAGTAGACCCGGGGCTCGTACTCCCCCAGGTTGTTCCGGGAGCCACCCTCGAAGAACACCGGGTCGCCCTCGGCGGTGCGCCGGTTGCCGTAGGCGGCGTAGAAGCCGTACCCGTGGGTGTAGACGGTGTGCTCGTTGATCCAGTTGCGCTGGCTGTCGGGGAGACCGTCGAGGTTCATCTCCCGCACGGCCACGACGGCGTCGTTGACCCGGCCGTCGATCGTGTAGCGGTCGACGTCGAGGGTGTCCGGGAAGGCGTAGAAGTCGCGCTCGCCCTCGAGCTGGCGGAAGGTCGGGGCGACGACGTTGGGGTCGACGACGCGCACGCCGGGGATGGCCTCGGCGTCGGCCCGCAGCGCGTCCTCACTCGGCTGCTCCTCCGGCACCGTGTTCTGGATCCGCTCGACCCGGTCGAGCCCGAACGCCGCGTTGGTGGCCTTCATGTTCCGCCCGATGTACTCGGCCTCCAGCGACCGCTCCGACGGGCGCACCCTGAGGGCCTGGATGAGCGCGGGGTAGGCGGTCCCGACGAGGATCGCGGTGACGACGAGGAGCGCCACGCCGGTGATGGGCAGGCGCCAGCTGCGGCTCCAGATCGCGGCGAGGAAGAAGCCCGCGCACATGACCGCTGCGACCGCGAGGATCGCCTTCGTGGGCAGGACCGCGTTGGCGTCGGTGTAGGTGATGCCGGTGAGCAGGCTGCCCTTCTCGGTCGACAGCGAGTAGCGGTCGAGCCAGTAGGAGCCCGCCCGGGTCAGCGCGATGAGGGCGCCGAGCACCCCGAGGTGCACGTACGCGGCCCGGGTCGACGGCCCGCGCCCCGGCAGCTGGAGCCCGCCGTACACGTAGTGCGTGAAGGCGCCGGCGAGGAAGGACAGGACGAGCACGACGGTGACGAAGCTGACGAGGAACCGCAGCCACGGGAGGGTGAAGACGAAGAAGCCCACGTCCAGACCGAACTGCGGGTCCTCGATGCCGAAGCTCCCGCCGTTGACCCACAGCAGGTAGGTGCTCCACGACCCCATCGACCCCGACCCGGCGAGCAGACCCAGGACGACCGGGATGGCGATGACCCCGAGGCGGCGGAGCGGCTCGATGGCCTGCCGGTACTGCTCGAGGACCTGCTGGGCCGGGGTGACCGGCACGTAGATGGGCCGCGTCCGGTACGCGATGACGAGGCTCGCGGCGACCGCGCCCCCGGTGAGCAGGCCCCCGACGAGGAAGATGACGACCTTCACGCTCAGCTGGGTGAGGAACACCCCGCGGAACCCCACCGAGTCGTACCACCAGACGTCGGTGACGAGGTCGGCGATGATCCCCGAGACGATCGCGAGACCACCGAGGACGAGCAGGGTCGGCAGCAGCGGGCCACGTCGCCGGCGCACGAGGGTCGGGGGCCGACCCCCGCCGCGACCGTCGTCGCCCTCGGCGCCGGGGCTGTCGTCACCGGGCCCCTGGGGTCCGTTGGGGCCGTCGAACCATTCCGAGCGACTCACAGCTCTCCTCGTCCCGATGGTGCGGGGTCGTCATGCGGCAGGACCGTCAACCTACCTCGCACACCTGAACGCTCGAACGGGGCCAGAGGTTCGGTCAGGCACCATGGGGCCTGTGAGTGAGAACCCCACCCCGGTGACCGACCCCCTGACCCTGGCCGCCCTCGACACCGAACGACACGTCGCCCGCGCCGGCTGGGACCAGCCGGTACGGCTGTTCGCGCTCGTGCCCACGGCCGAGCTGCTCGTCCACGAGCCACAGCTGGCCGACGGGCTCGCGACGCACGACGCCATCGCCGGCGCGCTGTCGGCGGTCGAGCAGGACGAGCTGCCGGAGGCCGACGGCGTCGAGGACCTCCTCGCCCGCATCGCCTGGCCGCCGGAGGTCGCGGGCTGCGCGCTGGCCCTCGAGCGGATCGTGGTGCCGCCGGCCGCCGAGCGGGACCTGCCCGAAGACCCCGAGGCCGCGCTCGAGTCCATCGCGGCCCACCCCGACCGGGCCGACGTTCGGCTCGTCGTCGCCGTGACCCGCGACGGCGGCGCACGGTGCCTGCTGCGTCAGCGGGCCCACGACAGCGACGACCGGGTCGCCCTCGGCGACGACATCGCGCCGGGGCTGGTCCACGCGCTGCGCGCCACGCTCGACTGACGCCGGGGCGGCGGGCTCAGCCGCACTGCGGCAGGTCCGCCGTGTCCCCGTCGGCGATCGCCTCGACCGAGGTGCGGGCGTCCTCGAAGGTCGTGACCTTGACCAGGGTCATCCCGTCCGGGACGTGCCCGACCGCGTCGGCGCAGTCGTCGGCCGGCGACAGGAACCACCGGGCGCCGGCCTCGCGTGCCCCGACCAGCTTCTGCCGGATGCCACTGATCGGCCCGACGCTGCCGTCGTCCTCGATCGTCCCGGTCCCGGCGATCTGCTTCCCACCCGTGAGGGCCCCCGGCGTCAGGACGTCGTAGATCGCGAGGCTGAACATGAGCCCTGCGGACGGCCCGCCCACCCGCCCGGTGTTGATCGTCACCTCGACGGGCAGGTCGTAGTCGGTGCGCAGGAGCACCCCGATGACGGCCCGGCCCTCCACGTCGCCGGTGCGGACCGTGACGGTCCGCTCCTGCCCGTCGCGACGGAGCCGGACCCGCACGTCCTCGCCCGGCTCGTGGGCGAGGACCGCCGCGCGGACCGCGGCGGGGTCGGTGGCCTCGGTGCCGTCGACGGCGAGGACGACGTCGCCCTTCTCGACGATCCCGTCGGCCGGGCCGTCGGCGGGGACTCCGGCGATACCGACCGCCATCGGCACCTCCCGGCCGAGGGCCCGCAGCGCCGTCGCGGCGGCGATCACCTGTGACTCGTTCATCAGCTCGGCGTTCTCGGCCTCGACGTCGTCCTCGGAGACATCGGGCGGGAAGTAGTACTCCTGCGGGGCGGCGTCGACGTCGTCGCGCAGCCAGGCCTCGAGCAGGTCGTAGACCGTGACACGCCGCCCCGGCCCGCCGTCGAAGGCGACGGTGGTGAACTCGAGGGAGCCCTCGGTGGGGTACGTCTGCGCCCCCTCGACACCGAGGAGGGGCTTGCCGTCGACCTCGCCGAGGATGTTCGTGGCGGGGCCCGGCGAGAGGATGACGTAGGGCAGCCCGACGAACGTCAGGCCGGCGGCGAGGATGACCAGGACGAAGGTCGCCGTGAGCGCCGCGGCCGCGGCGCGGCCCGCGCGGTGCGGGCGCCCGGCCGCCGGGTCGCCCGACGCGACGTCGCCGTCCAGGCGCAGGTCCCCCCGGGGTAGACCGCTCACGGCATCCCCACCCACTCGGCCGAGCCGTCACCGAGCTGCTGGTGCTTCCAGATGGGGGTCCGCGCCTTGAGGGTGTCGATGATCGCGCGGCACGCGTCGAACGCCTGGCCCCGGTGCGGGGCGGCGGCGGCGACGACGACCGCGATGTCGCCGACGGCGAGGGTCCCGGTGCGGTGGACGGCCGTCACCCGCAGGGCGTCCGAGGACGCGAGGACCTCGTCGCAGACCTCCCGCATCGTCGCCTCGGCCGAGGGGTGCGCGGCGTAGTCGAGGCCGGTCACCACGTCGCCGTGGTCGTGGTCGCGCACGAGCCCGACGAACAGCGCGACCCCGCCGCAGGCAGGGTGCCGCACGGCGCTCAGCGCCTCGTCGACGGACAGCGGCTCGGCGCGGACGGCGACGAGGCCGACACCGGCGTCATCGGTGGCCATGGAGCTCCTCAGGGGCGGCCGACGGAACGATTCACGCGCGGCCGTGGTTGGGTACAGACAGAGCACATCATCGCACCCGACGCGCAGGAGACCGGCCGTGACCGACCACGCCGACGACGACGAGACCCCCGACCTGCCCCCCGAGCTCGAGCAGATGCTGCGCGGCCTCACCGGGGGCGGCGAGGTCGACCCCCAGCTGGCGGCGATGGTCCGCGGCATGGGCCTGGACCAGGTCGACCCGCAGATGCTCCAGATGGTCATGGGGCAGGTGCAGGCGATGTTCGCGGCCCCGGCCGGCGACTCCGCCGTCGACGCGACCCTCGGCACCGACATCGCCCGCAAGACGGTCGCGGCCGCGGGTGACGTCCTCGCCACCGAGGCCGACCGGCGGGACGCCGGCGAGGCGGTCCACGTGGCCGGCCTGTGGCTCGACGAGGCCACCGACCTCTCCGCGACCGCGCTGCGGGGCACCGCCTGGAGCCGGGCCGAGTGGGTGGAGGCGACGATGCCGGTGTGGGCCGACCTCGTCGAGCCCGTCGCCGAGGGCGTCACCGACGCCGTGACCGCCTCGATGCAGCGCCAGCTCGGCGACCTGCCCGAAGGCGCCCTGCCCCCGGGGATGGAGGGCATGCTCGACCAGGCCGGGCCGATGCTCCGGCGCATGCACGGGTCGATGTTCTCGATGCAGCTCGGCCAGGGGGTCGGGACGCTCGCCGGCGAGGTGCTCACCGGGTGCGAGGTCTCGCTGCCGCTCGTCGCGCCACCGGACGTGGCCCTCATGCCGCAGGCGGTCCGCGAGCTCGCCGAGGGCCTCGAGGTCGACGAGCCCCAGACCCGGCTCTACCTCGCCGTCCGGGAGGTCGCCCGGGTCCGGTTGTTCGAGGCCGTCCCCTGGCTGGCCCCGGGGCTGCTCGCGGCGGTGCGCGACTACGCGTCCGACATCACGATCGACACCGAGGCCATCGAGGAGGCCGTCCGCTCCATCGACCCCTCGGACGCTCAGGCCGTCCAGGAGGCGCTGCAGGGGCGGATGTTCGCACCCCAGCCCTCGGCCGCCCAGCAGTCCGCGCTCGGTCGGCTCGAGACGCTGCTCGCTCTTGTCGAGGGATGGGTCGACGTCGTCACCGAGCAGGCGGTCGCCGGCCACCTCCCGGCTGCGGCGGCCCTCGGTGAGGCCGTGCGCCGGCGCCGGGCCTCCGGCGGGCCGGCCGAGAAGGCGTTCGAGGCGCTCGTCGGGCTCGAGCTGCGGCCCCGCCGGCTCCGCGACGCGGCCAACCTGTTCCGGGCGCTCGCCGACTCCGGTGGAGCCGGCGCGCGCGACGCCGTCTGGCGCCACCCGGACCTCGCGCCCTCGGCCGCGGACCTCGACGACCCGCTCGGCTACGTCGAGCGCTCCTCGGCGCCGGCGCGGGACGACCTCGACGCCGAGCTCGACGCCCTGCTGCGCGGCGACCCCGAGACGTGACGGTCGTCGACGTCGCCGCCTCCTTCGCGCATCTGCGCGACGAGGCGGCGCAGGTCCTGCGCGGGTGGCGCGCTCCCGACGCGGGCCAGGACGCGCTGCGGCGCACCTACCTCGACTTCCTCCTCGAGCACCCGGACGGCGTCGCGAAGGCGGGGCCGCCGGCCCATCTGACCGCCTCGTGTCTCGTCCTGGACGCCGACGCCGAGCGGGTCCTCCTGACCCACCACCGCCGGGCCAGGGCGTGGTTCCAGTTCGGCGGGCACCTCGAGGTGGGCGACGGGTCGCTGTGGGCCGCGGCCCGCCGCGAGGGCCGGGAGGAGTCGGGTATCTCCTCGCTCGAGCCGCTCCCCCACCCGGTGCAGCTCGACCGGCATGTCCTGGTCGGGGACTTCGCGCACTGTCGTGAGCACCTCGACGTGCGGTTCGTCGCGGTGGCCGCCGCGGGGGCCGAGCCCCGGGTCAGCGCGGAGTCGCTGGACGTGCGCTGGTGGCCGGTGGGCGCCTTGCCGGCCGGGACCCGTGCCGAGCTCTCACCCCTGGTCGACCTCGCCCGGCGCGCCGTCGACCTCGTCTGAGGGGGGCAGCCCGGCGGCGTGGGCGAGGCCGTCGAGGAAGCCGCGCGCCCGGTCGGTCTTGGGGTAGGAGCCCACGAGCCGCCAGAACGCGGGGCCGTGACCCGACACGAGCAGGTGGGCGAGCTCGTGGAGCAGCACGTAGTCCAGCACGTGGTCGGGCACGTCCTGGAGGCGGTCCGACACCCGGATGGCCCCCGTCGACGGCGTGCAGGAGGCCCAGCGCCGGTCCATCGTCGACACCCAACGCACGGACCGGGGCCGGGCGTGACCCCCGAGGTAGCGCGCGGAGAGCCGGGCGGCCCGGGCTGCGAGCCGGTCGTCGCTGGGGGCGCGTCGCTCGTCGCCCCGGGCGAGGCGGGTGAGCATCCGGTCGACCCAGTGCGCCTCCTCGGCCGCGCTGAACGACGCGGGGATGAGCACGACGGTGCGGCCGCCGTCGCGGTACGCGCTGACCGTCTGGCGGCGTCGCCGACTGCGGCGGACCTCGACGTCCGGTGTCCCCACAGGCCGGATTCTACGCGCCCGGGGGTGGCTGGTGTGGATCCTGTGACGCACGGGGCCGCTGTGACGCCCTGGGTCGGGGAGCCGGGCCGCGCGGGGGGTCGTTCCGCGACGGCACGCCGTTAGTGTGGGCAGGTCCACGCCGCAGCAGCGGCAGATCACCCGGTGAGGGCGGGGCCAGCACCGGCGACAAGGAGTGTTCGATGGCTGATGAGACCTACAAGGGCGAGTTCTACTGCGTGAAGTGCAAGGAGAAGCGCGAGGCCGAGGGCAGGGTCGTCATCTCCGAGAACGGCCGCCGGATGGCCAAGGGCGAGTGCCCCGTGTGCGGGACGAACCTCAACCGCATCCTCGGCAAGGCCTGAACCACCCGAGCCACGACGAGGCCCCGGACCAGCCGGTCCGGGGCCTCGTCGCTGCCGGGGCTGTGGATGAGCGTCCCGCCCCGCCGGCCGGGACGGCAGGATGGGGCGCGGTGGACGAGCCGCAGGGGGTCCGATGCGCGAGGAGCACGAGGTCGTCGTCGACGGCTGGGGGCGCGTCGCGGACGAGACCGTGGCCCAGCTCCGGCGGATGCGGGTGCCCGTCCGGTGCGGCGCGCACGCGGCCGACGCCGCAGAGCTCGAGGTGGCCGGCGGCGGGGCCGCGCCGGCCCTCGTGGTCCTCGTCGCCGACCGCGCCACCGACGCGCCTGCACCCTGGGTCCGGGCCCCGTCGATGGCGGCCCCCTGGCATGCGCACCGTGTCCCCCAGCTGCCGCTCGTGACGGGGTCCGGTCGCATCACCGTCGGACCCCTCGTCGTCCCGTTCCGGTCGGCGTGCCTGGCCTGCGTCACCCGTCACGACGTCGGTCCGGCGGCCGAGGCCGAGCCGGTGACGCCCGGAGCGGTGGTGCTCGGGGCGGCCGTCGCCACCGTCACCACGCTCGCGGTGCTCGGCGGCGATGCCTCGCTGGCCGGCATCTCCACCGAGATCGGCGCCGGCGGCTTGGACGTCGCGCACCGCGTCTGGGCGTCTCGTCCCGGCTGCGGGTGCGCGTCGGTGAGAATGGTGGGGTGAGCGAGCGCGAGAAGGAGATCCCCGGGTCGTCCTTCGCGCGGGCGGCGCGGCTCGCCGGCCTGCCCCTCGGGCACGCCGGCCGGGCCGCCCTCGGCGTCGGCAAGCGCGTCGGCGGTCGCCCGGCCGAGGCCGTTGCCGCCGAGCTGCAGGCCCGTACGGCCGCGCAGATGTTCGCGGTCCTCGGCGAGCTCAAGGGTGGGGCGATGAAGTTCGGCCAGGCCCTGTCGGTGCTGG
This sequence comes from uncultured Actinomycetota bacterium, assembly GCA_963815545.1. Lineage (GTDB taxonomy): Bacteria > Actinomycetota > Actinomycetes > Actinomycetales > Dermatophilaceae > Phycicoccus. The sequence continues at coordinate 200,245 of CAWFGY010000010.1, read as the reverse complement.
AGGCCGCGATGCCCGAGGATCTCGCGGGCCCCTACCGCGCGACCCTGACCAAGCTCCAGGAGTCCGGGCCGCCGATGGGCGCCGCCCGGGTGCACCAGATCCTCGCCGAGGAGCTCGGCCCCCGCTGGGCCTCCACCAAGCTCGTCGAGTTCGACGACGTTCCCGCGGCCGCCGCCTCGATCGGCCAGGTGCACCGCGGGGTGTGGCGGGACGGCCGCGAGGTGGCCGTCAAGATCCAGTACCCCGGCGCCGGCAAGGCACTGCTGTCCGACCTCAACCAGATCTCGCGGGTGGCCCGGATCACGGCCTCCTGGGTGCCGGGCATCGACGTCAAGCCGATCATGGACGAGCTCCGGGCCCGGATGTCCGAGGAGCTCGACTACGCGCTCGAAGCCAGGAACCAACGGCACTTCGCCCGGGCGTTCAGGGACGACGACAGCGTCTTCGTCCCGGATGTGCTCGTCGACTCCCCGCAGGTGCTCGTCACGGAGTGGGTCGAGGGCACCCCCCTCGCCCGGGTCATCACCGACGGCACCCCGGAGGAGCGCGACGAGGCGGCCACCCTCTACCTCGAGTTCCAGCTGCGCGCGCCCAACCGGGCCCGGCTGCTCCACGCGGACCCGCACCCGGGCAACTTCCGGATCACCCCCGACGGGCGTCTCGGCGTGCTCGACTTCGGGGCCGTCAACCGGCTGCCCGAGGGCCTGCCGTCCGAGATGGGCGCCATCCTCACCGCTGCCCTCTCCGGAGACGGCGACGGCCTCGTCCGGGTCCTGCGCCACGAGGGGTTCATCAAGCGGGGCATCGACATCGACCCGCAGGGGCTCGTCGAGTACCTCGACCCGCTCGTCGAGCCGATCCTGCACGAGCAGTTCACCCCCACCCGGGAGTGGCTGCGGGGGGCGGCCGCCAAGATCCAGGACCCGCGCCGGCCGCAGTTCCTCGTGGGGCTCAAGCTCAACCTGCCGCCCGAGTACCTCCTCATCCACCGGGTCTGGCTCGGCGGCATCGGGGTGCTCAGCCAGATCGGCGGCACCGTGCCGCTGCGCGAGCTGGTCTGCGCCCACCTGCCGGGCGTCGACGAGTCCCGGCTGCCCCCGGACCCCAGCACCTCCTGAGCACCGACGCGCTCAGGGCATCCGTCACCACCAGGTGGGGTCGAGCTTGCCCTCGATGCTGCGCAGGTGGCGGCGGCTGCAGTCGGGGCAGGTCCACACGTCGCGACCGTTCTCGGTCCCGCGGGACCAGGTGATCCGGGCCAGCGCCGCCTCGCCGGCGGGCGGGACGGCGCCGCACGTGGCGCACACCGGGGCGGGCTGGTCCTCCCGTGGCTCGCCCATCGTCAGGCCTTGGCCCCGGCCGCTGCCTTCGCCGCCTTCTTGAAGTCACGGACCTTCTGCAACGAGTCGGCGTCGACGACGTCGGCGACCGAGCGGTACGACCCGGGCTCGGCGTACGCCCCACAGGCCTCCTCCCAGCCCTCCGGCCGGACGCCGAGCTGCTTGCCGAGCAGCGCCGCGAAGATCCGGGCCTTCTGGTCACCGAAACCCGGCAGCGCCTTGAGCCGCGCGACGAGCTCGCGCCCGGAGCCCGCCGTGGTCCACAGCGTGCCGGCGTCGCCGTCGTAGTCGTCCCGGACGACCACCGCGAGGGCCTGGATGCGGCCGGCCATCGACCGGGCGTAGCGGTGGACGGCGGGCGGGGTCGCGCAGAGGTCGGCGAACGCCTCGGGCTGGGCGGCGGCCACGGCGCCCGGCTCGAGGGTGCCGAACCGCTCGAGGATCTTCGCGGGCCCGGCGAAGGCCCGCTCCATCGGGAACTGCTGGTCGAGCAGCATGCCCACGAGGAGCCCGAACGGGTCCTGCGAGAGCACGGTGTCGGCGGCGGGGTCCTGGGCGATCGTCAGCGCGGCCATGAGGTCAGCGTAGCCAGCGCGGCCGAGACGACGGCCCGCCAGAAGTCGCGGGCCCGCAGGACGGGGACCTCGGTGGGCCCCGACGCGGGCACCGCCCCCGACGCGGCGTCGGGGGCGGTGCGGTCGCGGGGTCTCCCACTCATCGGACGATGGTGTGGACGACCGCGCGCATCTGCTCGCGGTTCGCTGCCTCCTGCTGCCGGCGCTGCGCCTCGTGGACGCGACGCTGGTGCAGGACGCGGCGGACCTGCTGCATCCGTCGGTGGTACATGTCGTTCTCCTTGTCGATCAGGTCTGGTCGGTCATTCCCGCGGTCACGCGGCGACGTCGGACTTGCGGGGTCGGCCGCGGGGCCGCTTGCGGGCCACCGTGGCGCCCTGGACGAACAGCTCGCCGCCCCAGACGCCCCACGGCTCACGCCGGTCGAGGGCCCCCGAGAGGCACGTCTGACGGACCGGGCAGGTCCGGCAGAGGGCCTTGGCGAACTCGACACCGTCCGGGGTGTCGGCGAACCACAGCTCGGCGTCGTTCTCGCGGCACGGAATGGCCTCGCCGCGGGTCGCGGACCCGTGGTGCAGGTCGAGAAGCTGGGTCAGCTGCATCGGGGTGTCACCTCCTTGCTCGGCGCGCCAGGTGTGGCGCTCGTCGGTTCCGTCGCGCCGGGTGGGGCGCGGGGTATGGGGTGGGCGGTCGCGGTCGGTCCGCTCGCTCCTGGTACTCATCGCTGTGGTCCTCGCGTGCTGGGTGCTGGTCTGTGGTCTGTGGTCTGTGCGGGTGGGGCGCCTCGGACGACGAAAAAGGCCGCGGATCCCGGTGGGGATCCGCGGCCTCGAGGTGGGCGACCTGTGGTCTAGACAGGTGGCCCCTCGAGGCGGGGGTACACGGATCCCTGGGTCGGGGCGTCGATGCCGGCGACGGCGACGCCGACCTGGTCGGCGCGGTCACGCGCGGCGGTGCCGAATGCGGACACACCACGCCCCTGGACCTGACCGAGATCGCCCGAGTGAGCGGTGGTGGCGCCGATCCAGACGGCGTCGCACGTCACGTGGGCAGCGGTCATCGCCGCGGCGGTCTTCGTCGTCGTCTCCATCAGGCCAACCCTCCTCACGGGTCTCGGTAGAACACATGCCCGGGCGGGCACGCGAGGTGCTGGAAAGCACTGTAGAACCGCCCGCTGGCGGCAGGCAACGGGTTTATTGCGAAATTTTCCGGGAGGCCACCAGCGCATGTCGTGATTCCGTTGTGGCTCAGCCAGATTCAGCGTCGGAAAATTCTTTCACGATGGTCAGGACGGCGTCCCCGAACCGCTCGAGCTTGGCCGGGCCGACCCCCGTGATCCGCGACAGCTCCTGGCTGTCGGCGGGGACCCGCTCGGCGATCGCCGTGAGCGTGGCGTCGGTGAACACCACGAACGCCGGGACGTCGGCCTCCTTGGCGGTCGAGAGCCGCCACTCGCGCAGCGCCTCGAACAGCTGCTCGTCCATCGACGGCGGGCACGCCGTGCAGCGCCCGATCGTCCGCTCCTTGGCCGTCGCCAAGGCGCCACCGCAGACCCGGCAGGTGGTCCGGACCGCGGCTCGCTCGGCCGCGACCTTGCGGCGTCGCTTGGGCAGGCTGCGGGCGGCCGCCCCCAGGACGGCCTCGGTGCCGTCGAGGAAGCGCGACGGCCGTCTGGTGCCCTTGGCACCGGGGGTGCGGGCGCGAGAGTAGGACAGCACGAGTCGCTCGCGGGCCCGGGTGACCCCGACGTACAGCAGGCGGCGCTCCTCCTCGATCTCCTCGGGGGTCTCCGCCATCGAGATCGGGATGAGCCCGTCGGAGCAGCCGGTGAGGAAGACGGTGTCCCACTCCAGGCCCTTGGCCGCGTGCAGCGAGGCGAGCGTGACCCCTTGCACGGTGGGTGCGTGCTGGGCCGCGGAGCGCTCGTCGAGCTCGCGCACGAAGGCGGGGAGCCGGGCCTCGGGGTCGGTGGCGGCGAGGTCGTCGGAGAGTGCGGCGAGCGCCGCCAGCGACTCCCATCGTTCGCGGGCGGCCCCCCCGGACGTCGGGGGCTCGCGGGTCCAGCCGGCGCCGAGCAGCACGTCACGGACGAGCTCGGGCAGCGGGACCTCGCCGTCGTCGGAGCGGGCGCCACCGCGCAACAGCAGGACGGCGTCGCGCACCTCCTTGCGGGCGAAGAAGCGCTCACCCCCGCGCACGAGGTAGGGGATGCCGCGCTCGGCCAGGGCGGTCTCGATGCCCTGGCTCTGTCCGTTGGTGCGGAAGAGCACCGCGATCTCTGAGGGCGGGTGGCCCTGCTCGACGAGACCCGCGATGCGGCTCGCGACCTGCTCGGCCTCGGCGGGGTCGTCGTCGGCGACGACGAGCTCGGGCGTCGCGCCGTCGGGACGCTGGGCCCGCAGCTCGACCGAGCCGGAGCGTCGGCCGCCACCGGGTGAGCGGAGCACGAGGTTGGCGAGCCCCACGACCTGCGGGGTGGACCGGTAGTTGCGGACGAGCTCGACGACGCGGGCGTCGGGGTGCCTCGACCGGAAGCCGAGGAGGTGCTGCGGGGAGGCCCCGGTGAAGGAGTAGATGGTCTGCGCGGGGTCGCCGACGACGCACACGTCGTCGCGGCCGCCGAGCCACTGGTCGAGCAGGGTCTGCTGGAGCCGGTTGACGTCCTGGTACTCGTCGACGACGAAGTGCCGGTACTGGCCGCGCACGGTGCGCGCGATCTGGTCGTGCTCGCCGAGGATGCCCGCCAGCAGGAGCAGGACGTCCTCGAAGTCGATGACGCCGCGGTCGGAGGTGACCTCCTGGTAGGTGGCGATGACCCGGGCCATCGCGGTGTGGTCGAGCCCGGCGGGCGGTTCGCGCTTCTGGGCGCGGGCGGCCGCGGGGTAGGTGTCGGCGGTGAGCATCGAGACCTTGGACCACTCGATCTCGGCGGCGACGTCGCGGATGGCCGGGGAGTCCAGGCGGAGCCGGAGGCGCCCCCCGGCCTCGGCGACGGCGCTGGCCTTGTGCGGCATGACCTCCGGGGCGGCGCCGCCGATGGTCTGCGGCCAGAAGTAGTGGAGCTGCCGGAGGGCCGCGGCGTGGAACGTGCGGGCCTGCACGCCGCCGACGCCCAGGTCGCGCAGCCGGGTGCGCATCTCGCCGGCGGCACGGGCGGTGAAGGTGACGGCGAGGACCCGCTGCGGCTGGTAGGTGCCCGACAGCACGCCGTACGCGATGCGGTGGGTGATGGCGCGGGTCTTGCCGGTGCCGGCCCCCGCGAGCACGCACATCGGGCCGAGCGGATGCGCCGCCACCTCGCGCTGCTCGGGGTCGAGGGCGTCGAGGACCGCGTCGGCGCCGGGGTGCACGGGGAGGCTGGTCATCGCCCACCGATCCTAGGTCGCGGGTCCGACGCCGGGTCGGGCGGGAAGGATCGAGGGCCGAGCCGTGTTCCACACGGCATGAATGTCTCGCTCCCCTCCGCCGGCACGGTGACGATGTACACGACCGCGTGGTGCGGCTTCTGCCGCCGCCTGAAGTCCCAGCTCGACCGGGCCGGCGTCGGCTACACGGAGGTCGACATCGAGCGACGCCCCGAGGCCGCCGACTACGTCATGTCCGTCAACGGGGGCGACCGGACGGTGCCCACCGTCGTGTTCCCCGACGGCTCCGCCGCCACCAACCCTTCGGCCCGCGAGGTCCGCGACCGCATCGGCTGACCCCGGCTCCGGACCGCTCAGCGCAGCGACACGACCTCGGGGGCCTGCACCGGCCCGCCGTACCAGTGCTCGAGCAGGCGTCGGGCGATCGACAGCGGCCCCGGGATGTGCAACGAGCCGTCGGCGATGGCCGCGACGAGCTCGGCGCGCGAGAACCAGCGCGCCGCCGCGATCTCCTCGTCCTGCAGGCGCAGTGTCGTGGCGCGCGCCCGTGCGGTGAAGCCGACCATGAGCGAGCTCGGGAAGGGCCACGGCTGGTCGCCGAGGTACGTGACGTCGTCGACCTCGATCCCGACCTCCTCGTACACCTCGCGCGCCACGGCGGCGGCCAGCGTCTCGCCGGGCTCGACGAAGCCGGCGAGCACCGACATGCCCCCGTGCCGGAAGTCCCGGCCGGTCGCGAGCAGCAGCCGGTCGTCGTCGTCGACGACCGACATGATGACCGCGGGGTCGGTGCGCGGGTAGTGCTCGCTGCCGTCGACGGTGCACCGCCGCAGCCAGCCGGCCAGCGCCGCCGTCGTGGGGCTGCCGCACCGCGAGCAGAAGCCGTGGGTCCGGTGCCAGTTGGCGAGCGCGAGGGTCGTCGCGAACAGCGCGGCGTCGACCGCGCCGAGGTGGGCACCCACCTGCCGCAGCGTGCGCAGGGCGGGGTCCGCACCGGTCGGCGGGTCGTCGACGACACCGAGGTGGGCGACGCCGTCGGCCTCCCCGAGGTAGACGACGAGCCGCAGCGCGTCACCCGGCTCGGGGTGCCCGAGCACGAGCCGGGAGCCGTCGTCACCCTCCTGCACGGCGACGGCGTCCCCGTGCAGCCGGAGCACCCGCGAGGCGGGGTCGGCGAGGAGTCGTGGGACGAGAGCGGTGTCGGACCGGAGCTCGGAGCGGCGCTCGAGCGCCGAGGTACTGAGGGGGACCGGGGGAAGAGTTCGCTCGGCACGGGCCACGGGTCCCAGCGTACGTGGCGTCCGCGGCATACCGTGGGGTCGTGGACCGCAGCCCCGCCTTCCTCGCGGCGCTCGCCAGTGCCGCCGTTCCCGGCCTCGACCCGGTGAGCGTCGAGGCCCTGCCGAGCGCCCCCGGCCAGTCCTTCGACGTCGCCTTCGTCCAGGACGTCGAGCACCGCCGGTGGGTCGTGCGGGCGCCCCGCACCGACGTCGCCGGCGCCGAGATGGACCGCGCCGTCGCCGTGCTGGGCCTGCTCGCCCGCCGGCTGCCCTTCGGGGTGCCGGCCCCCAGGGGCTTCGTGGCCCTCGAGGAGGGCGGCCGCGCCGCCGTCTACCCCTACCTGCCCGGGCACCCGCTCGACCTGGCCGAGCTGCCGCCCGGCCGCGGGCTCGCCGTCGAGCTCGGCAAGGCGCTCGCCGCCCTGCACAACACCGACCCCGGGCTCTACGAGGAAGCCGGGCTCCCCGCGTACGACGCCGACGCGTACCGCACCCGCCGCCTCGTCGAGCTGGACCGCGCGGCCGCGACGGGTCGGGTCCCGACCACGCTGCTGACCCGCTGGGAGACGGCTCTCGAGGACGTCACGCTGTGGCGTTTCGCGGCGACCCCCGTGCACGGCAACCTCACCGGCGACCACGTCCTGGCGGTCTTCGCCGACGAGCGCGACTCCACGACGGGCGCCGTCAAGGCGATGACGGGCTGGGAGGACGCGAAGGTCGCCGACCCGGCGGACGACTTCGCCGCGCTCGTCGCCGAGGCGCCGCCCGCGGCGGTCGAGACCGTGCTCGAGGCGTACGCCCACCACCGGGTCGAACGGCCCGACGTCAACCTGCTCGTCCGGGCGCGGCTCGGGGCCGAGCTGGGGCTCCTCGCCCGGCTCATGGACGCCCTCGCCCGCAAGGACGTCGGGGCGGTCGAGGTGCTCGCCACCCAGCTACGCCGGCTCGACGACGAGGTGCACGTGCCGGACGACGGCAGCGACGACTACCGCCACCTCTCACTGGCCCCGGTGACGGTCCGCGACCGGCCGATGCCGCCGCCGCAGCTCGTCGTCGACGACGATGACGACGACGTGCTGCCCGAGGTCGAGGACGCCGACGACGTCGCGGGCGAGCCCGATGACGTCAGCGCGGACGAGCCGCGGCGAGGACTCGGCTGATCTCGTCGAGCCCCGGCAGGTCGGGGCGCACCGTCTCGCCGGTGGCGGCGTGGAAGAACGCGGCCCCCACCCGCTCGGGGTCCACCCCGCGCAGCCGCGCCCACGCGAGCCGGTAGGCCGCGAGCTGGAGCACCCGGGCCCGCGCCTTCGCCCCGGTCGCGGGGGGCCCGGTCTTCCAGTCGACGACCGTCCACACCGGCTGCCCGTCGGCGCCGGTCTCCTCGAACACCGCGTCGACGCGCCCGCGCACGGCGATGCCGTCGATGACGGTCTCGATGCTCGTCTCGACCTCGGCGGGCTCGCGGTCGGCCCACTCGCTGGCGAGGAACGCGGCGCGCAGCCGCCCGAGGTCGGTGTCGGCGGCGTCGTCGTCGGCCGACCCGGGGAGGGCGTCGATGTCGACCATCGCGGCCCGCGCGAAGTGCTCCTCGACCCAGGCGTGGAAGGCCGTGCCACGCCGCGCCGCCAGGGCGGGCGGCTGCGGCATCGGGCGCCGCAGCCGGGCCGTGAACGACTCCGGGTCCTCGGCGAGCGCGACGAGCGAGGACGTCGACAGGTGCGGCGGCAGCTCGACGACGACGTCGCGGCCCCGGCGGCGGGCCGCGCGCTCGGCGAGCAGGAGGCGCGCCTCGTCGTCCCAGCGCGTGCGGGCGGTCTCGACGTCCTGCCCTGACCGCAGCGCCCGAGCGGCCCCGGCGACGGCCTCGGCGGGGGCGGCGAGCCGGGCGTGCCGCTCGAGACGGGTCGCGGCGGGCCACTCGTACGACACCGGCTCGGCGGTCCGCGGGTTCTGCGGCTTGGGGTCGTCCGGGGGTGGCAGCGGGACCCAGGGCCGGTCCAGGTGCGCCAGCCCCGCCGCGCGGACCTCCCGCAGGAAGCGGGAGGTGACCCGCGGGGTGCTCTGCCCACCCCAGACGTGCGCCGACAGGAGCAGGTCGGTGCGCGCCCGGGTCGCCGCGACGTACGCGAGGCGCCGTTCCTCGGTGACCGCGTGCTCGGCCCCGGCGAGGACGAACCGGTCGTACCCGGCGGCGAGGTCGTCCCAGTCCGCCGCCTCCCGCCAGGGCAGCCGGGGCAGACCGTCGACGTCGCCTCGCAGGTCGTAGGGCAGCGAGTCGAGGCCGACGAGCCAGCCCTTGTCCTTGGGGTCGCCGTGGGTCCACTCGCCGTCGACGGGCTTGGTGGGGCTGCACGTGTGGGTGGGGAACGAGGCCTCGACGAGCCCGGGGACCGCGACGAGGTCCCACTCCAGGCCCTTGGCGGCGTGGACGGTCATCACCTGGACGGCGTCGGGCCGGGCCTCGACCCAGCCGAGGTCCAGGCCGCGCTCCTCGTCGACGGCGGCGTCGAGCCAGGCGAGGAAGCCGCCGAGCGAGGTGCGGTCGGCGCTGGCCGAGAACGAGGCTGCGACGTCACCGAAGGCGTCGAGGTGGGCTCGCGCGGCTCCGGGCGACCACTCGGGCCGGGCGAGCACCTCGACGTCGAGGCCGAGGACCGCCTCGGCCTCGGCCGCGAGCTCGGCCAGGCCCAGCCCGGTCATCGACCGGAGCCGCCGGACCGCCGCGGCCAGGCCGGTGAGCCGCTCGAGCGCGACCGGCGAGATGCGCTGCCCCTGCTCGCCCACCCACCGCGGCGGCGGGAGGTCGTCGAGGGCCTCGACGATGCTCGCGCGCTCGCTGGCGTCGGGCGCGAGGTCGCGGCGCTGGTCGGGGTCGGCCGCCCGCGCGGCCCGCTGGCGGACCCGGGCCCACTCCCCCAGGCCGTCGAGGTCGGCGACGCCGAGCCGGCACGTGGGACCGGTGAGCAGCCGCATCAGGTGGTCTCCGCGGGTGGGGTCCTGCACGACCCAGAGCATCGCGACGAGGTCGGCGACCTCCGGGGTGTGCAGCAGCCCGCCGAGCCCGACGACCTCGTACGGCATGCCGCGCGCCTCGAGCGCGTCGACCACCGGCTGGAACTGGGAGCGTTTGCGGCACAGGACCGCCGCGGTGACCCCGCCTCGTCCGGCGCCCCGCTCGCCCAGCCACGCGGCGACGTGCGCCGCCTCGTCCTCGACGGTGTGCAGCCGCGCGATGGCGACCCGCCCCGGCCCGGCCCCGGAGCGCGCGACGAGCGGCTCGACCGGGACGGTGGCCTCGGCCCGCAGCGGTGCCGCGACGTGGTTGGCGACGGCGAGCACGGCTTCGTCGTTGCGCCAGCTCGTCGACAGCTGCCGGACCTCGGCCGGTTCGTCGTCGGCGAAGTCGGTGCGGAACTGGGTGAGCGTCGTCGAGCTGGCGCCCCGCCACCCGTAGATGGACTGGTTGGGGTCGCCGACGGCCGTGACGGGCACCGGCTCCCCCGGCGCGACGAACAGGCTGCGGAGCAGCTGCAGCTGGGCCTCGGAGGTGTCCTGGAACTCGTCGAGCAGCACGGCCCGGTAGCGCGCCCGCTCGGCCCGACCGACGTCCGGGACGGCCCGGGCGATGCGGGCCGCGAGGGCCATCTGGTCGGCGAAGTCCATCGCGTCGCGGGCCCGTTTGAGCTGGGCGTAGCGGGCGAGGAGCGGCAGGACCGCGCGCCGCTCCCGCAGCACCACCAGCGCGTCCCGCACCGAGGCCGGGTACACCTTGCGCGTGGACTCTCCACGGGGCACGGCCTCGAGGGTCGCGATGACGTCGTCGAGGTGGGCGGCGACCTCGTCGACGTCACGCAGGTGCTCGGCCATCTCGCCCGCGAGGTCGACGAGCGCGGTCGTGACGGTGGACTCCGCCTTCTCGACCCCCGCGACCTCCCCGTCCCACGACGTGACCGCCTCGTGGGCGAACTGCCACGCCGCGGCCTCGCTGAGGAGGCGGCTCTCGGACTCGACACCGAGCCGGACGCCGTGCTCGCGCACGATGCCGGCGGCGTAGGCGTGGTAGGTCGACACCGTGGGCCCGTCGTCGAGGACGGGCGCACCGTCCTCGGCGTCGGGGGTCCACAGGCCGGTCTCGCGCAGTGTCGTGAGGCGGGCGGCGAGGCGCTCACCCAGCTCGCCGGCGGCCTTGCGGGTGAAGGTGAGCCCGAGCACCTCGTCGGGCCGGACGAGCCCGTTGGCGACGAGCCAGACGACCCGGGCGGCCATCGTCTCGGTCTTGCCCGAGCCGGCCCCGGCGACGACGAGGAGCGGCCGCCGCAGCGGCGCCTCGATGACCCTGGCCTGCTCGGCGGTGGGGGCGTACGGCTGGCCGAGCGCCTTCGCGAGAGCGACGGCGGACCACCGCAGGCCGGTGCTCGTCGCGGTCACAGCCGCCTCCCCTCCTCGCGGGCCGGGCACGACGACTGCAGCTGGCAGGAGCCGCACCAGTCGCCGGGGGTGGCCCGGAAGGTCGCGGCGCCCATGGCGTCGGCGGTGGCAGCGACGAGGCCGGCCGCCCACCCCGGCTCGGGGTCCTCGGCCAGCGGGGCCTGGGTCTGCAGCGTCGTCGCCTTGTTGGCGGCCCGGCCGAGCTGCAGCAGCGCCGCGCCGCCGGAGACGTGCCCGATCTCGGCGAGCGCCCCGGCCTCGACGGCCAGCTGGTAGGCCCCGAGCTGCCCGTGCCGGCGGACGTCGTCGGCGCTCGGCTTGCTCGACCCCGTCTTGAGGTCGACGACCCGCACGCGCCCGTGCGGGTCGATCTCGATCCGGTCGACCCGGCCGGCGACGACGGCCCGGCCGAGCGCGGCCCGGATGGCGGCCTCCGAGCCGGCCCGGCGCCAGCCCTGCGCGTCGGACTCCCGGATGTAGGTGGCGAGCCGGTCCGTCATCCGCTGGGCCCGGCCGAGGTCGCGCCGCGACAGCCAGCCGGGGCCCATCCCGAGGCGGCCCCAGCGCCGCTCGAGCTCGGCTGCGTACGCGGCGGCGTCGGTGTCGCCGAGGTCGTGGGCGACCTCGTGGACGAGGGTGCCGATGTCGGCGGCGCCGATCGACGGGCCCTCACCCCCGGCGGCACGCAGCGCCCACTGGAGCCCGCACTTGCCGAACCGGTCGAGGGCCGACGGCGAGACCGTGACCTCGGCGTCCGGGGCCCGGCGCGGCCGGTCGTCGGTGAGGCCGCGCAGCGCCCACCACTGGCCCGGGTCGGCCCCGGGCACGTCGGCGGCGGCGAGCCGGGCGAGGGCGGTGACGGCGCCGGCGCGGACCCGCGGGTCGGGGCCGACGAGCTCGCGCCGGAGCTCTGCGACGAGTCCGGGGAGGGTGAGGGGGCGCGGGACGTCGGTGAAGGGCCGGGCCTCGGTGCGGGGGTCGAGGACGTCGAGGTAGGGCGACGGCTGCTCGTCCTCGCTGCGGACGGCTGTCACGACGAGCCGTCGGCGGGCCCGGGTGACGGCCACGTGGAAGAGCCGGGTCTCGTCGTGGCGCACCTGCGCCCGGGCCGACCGCACGTCCGTGGTACGCCCCGCGACGACGTCGACGAGCTCGCTGGAGCGCAGCAGCGAGCCGCGCAGCCGCAGGTCGGGCCACGACCCCTCCTGCACCCCCGCGACGACGACGAGGTCCCACCCGCGCCCCGCGGACGCCGCCGGGGTGAGCAGTGCGACGGCCTCGCCGACCGGGGCGCGGGCGACGAGGCTGTCGCCCGCGACGTCCTGCGAGAGCAGGTGGTCGAGGAACTCGCGGGGCGGCGCCGCCGGCAGCCGCTCGACGAAGCGCTCGGCGGCGTCGAAGAGCCCGAGGACCGCGTCGAGGTCGCGGTCGGCCCGCCGGCCCGCGGCCCCGCCGGCCAGGGCGGCGTCGTGCCACGGCTCGGCGAGCCCGCTGGCGCGCCACATCGCCCAGAGCACGGCCTCGACCCCGGCCCCGTCGTGCAGGGCCGTGACCGCGGCGCCGAGGACCCGGGCGACCCGCCGGGCGGGGGTGGCCTCGGGCCCGAGGTGCTCGAGGGCGGCGGGCGTGAGGATCGCCTCGGCGAGCAGCGCGTCGCTGGGCCGGCCTCCGCCGGAGTCGAGCTCGAGGCGCCGCAGGGCCCGCCGCAGCCGCCGGAGCAGCACCGCGTCGGCGCCGCCGACCGGCGAGGTGAGCGCGTCGACGACGACGTCGGGGTCGAGGGTGTCGGCGCCGGCGGCGACGTCGATGCCGCACCGGAGCAGGGCGAGGAAGGGTCGCACCGCCGGCTCGTCCCGCACGGGCAGGTCGGCCGTCGCGGTGCTCACCGGCACGCCGGAGCCCTGGAGCACCCGCCGCAGGGTGGCCGTGCGCGCTCCCCCGCGCACGAGCACCGCCATCGACGACCACGGGACACCGTCGTGCAGGTGGGCGCGACGGAGCATGCCGGCGACGAGCGCGGCCTCCTGGGCGGCGGTGCGCACGAGGTGGACGGCGACGCTGCCCCCGTCGGCGGACGGCCGGGCGCGCCGGTGCGCCGCGACGCCGACGACGCCGATGTGCGCGGCGACCCGGTCGGCGGCCTCCTGGACGGTGCTCGGGCAGCGGTGGCCCCGGGCCAGGGTGACCGTGGGCGCGTCGGGCCAGGCCGAGAGGAACAGCCGCGGGTCGGCGCCGCGGAAGGTCTGGGTGGCGGCGTCCGGGTCGCCGAGGAGCACGAGCTCGACCGCACCGTCGCCGACGACGGTGCGCAGGAGCCGCAGCCCGGCGGGCGTGAGGTCCTGGGCGTCGTCGACGACGACGAGCCGCACCAGGGCGCGCAGCCGGTCGAGCGCGTCCGGGTCGTCCTCGAGGTGGTCGGCCGCGGCCCCGAGCACCCACGCGGGGTCGAAGGCGCCGGGCGCCGACAGAGCCGTCACCTCGTCGTACTCGCGGAGCACGGCGGCCGCCGCGACCCACTCGGGGCGCGCGTGCCGGCGCCCGAGCGCCGCGAGGTCGTCGGGGTCGAGGCCGAGCTCGACGGCGCGCATGAGGATGTCGCGCAGCTCGCCGCGGAAGGTGCGGGTGGGCAGGGCCAGCTCGAGGGAGGCCGGCCACGGCGGTGCCGGCGAGTCGCCGACGGCGTGCCCCCGCAGCAGCTCGGCGAGCACGACGTCCTGCTCGGGTCCGGAGAGGAGGCGCGGCGTGGGCTCCCCCGCGAGAGCCGCCGCCTCGCGCAGGATGCCGAACCCGAAGGACTGGTGGGTGCGAGCGAGCGGCGTGGTGGTCGTGCCGCCGACCCGGGCCGTCAGCGCGTCGCGCAGCCGGGCGGCGGCGAGACGGGTGGGGGCCAGGAGGAGGCAGGCGTCGGCCCGCAGCCCCTCGGCCCGGACCCGCTCGGCGACGACCTCGACCGCGGTCGTGGAGCGGCCGGTGCCCGGAGCCCCCACGACGCGCAGCACCGGGCCGCGGTGGTCGACGACGGCCTGCTGCGAGGGGTCGAGGACCACCGGCCCCGCGGCGGGGGCGGCCGGGCGGGTGAGGACGAGCACGCCTGCGATTCCACCATGCCGCCCCGACATCCCCGACGTGTCGTTTCGCGAACCGCTCCGACCCGGCCATCCCCGCGACGTCGTTCTCGAGACGTGGCACCACTGTTTGGATGGTCGGATGAACCACTCTGACAACGGCATCTCGCAGACCGACGCGCGCCCACCGGTGCTGTTGGTGGTCTCCGGGCGGGCCGGGACGGGCAAAACCACCCTTGCCAAGGCCCTCTGCCGACGCTGGAAGGCGTGCTATCTCCGTGTTGATGCTGCCGAGACGGCCCTGGGCCCCATGGGACTTCGGGTCGGGACCGAGGGCTACGCGGTGATTCACGAGATCGCTGTCTCGAACCTTCTTCTCGGCCTCGACGTCGTCGTGGACGCCGTCAACCCGGTTCCGGCGGCTCGGTCCGGGTGGCGTGACGCCTCCGACCGGGCGGGGGCCCGGCTCGTTCACATCGAGACCGCACTCGCCGACGACGTCGAGCATCGCCGACGGGTAGAGGGTCGCCAGGCCGACATCCCGGACCACGTGGTGCCGACGTGGGAGGAGGTTGCCGCTGACGGGTGGGTCCCGTGGGAGGAGGCCAGGGATGGCCCGAGGCTTCGCGTCGACACGAGCAGCGCCCTCGACGCCATCGACTCCGTCGTCGCCGAGCTGAATCTCCGCGATGTCACGCCACCGCCGCGGACAACGTCAGAGAGGGGCGGCCCTGCGTAGCGACTGGGACGCCATCGGCGGGATCGCCGGCGGCGTGCACGGCAGGGTGCGGTGGGCTGGTTCGGTGACGCGGGTGCGGCCGTCGGGGACGTGCCAGCCCCCAGCGCGGCCGCGACGGCCTGCGCGCCCTCGGCCGCGTTCACGACCCCTTGCAGCTCACCCGCGACCTGGAACGCCTCCGACGCGTCGAGGGACCGCCCGTGCTCGGCGAGCTCACGACCGAGCGCCGCGCACTCCGCGCACTCCGCGCGCAACGCCGCGATCCGGCTGCCGATCGTCCCCCTGGCCATGACCTGGCTCTACCCGAACAGACGTACGAGAACAAGCATTCATCCGCAGGAGTTTGCCCACACCAGAACGGAATTCGTCCGGATCCGGAGGATCCGAGCGGTCAGATCCGCTCGAGCGTGGCCTCGTCCTCGTCCCCGCCGAAGTACTGGCCCAGGACCTCCCGGAACGGCTCGTCGCCCGACGCACCAGCGGCCAGGGCGAAGAGCGTCATCGAGGACCGGAGCTTCACCGCGTCGATGGCACCGAGCACCGCGACGGGGTCGTGGCCGTCGAGGTCCAGGAGGGCTTCGACGCAGGCGAACAGCCGCGGGCCGAGGACCGGATGGTCGAGGTAGACCCGGGCCTCCTCCAGCCCGTCGACGCCGTACATCTGCGACGTCGGGCTCATTCCGAGCCCGGCGACCTGCGGGAACACGAACCACATCCAGTGCCCCCGCTTGCGGCCGGCCCGCAGCTCCGCGAGCGCCGCGTCGTAGGTGCCGCCGGAGTCCTGGGCGGCGACGAACCTCGTCAGGTCGTGGTCCATGTCCCCATCGTGCCCCCGCGGGGACGGGGTTGTCGGCTCGGGACGGGGAAACGTCCGCGTCCGGCACCGACAACCCCGTCCGCGCGCGCGGCCGACGGGTCAGTAGATGGGGACCGACGGGTCAGTAGGTGGGGACCGACGGGTCGACCTCGCGCGACCACGCGAGGATGCCGCCCTCGACGTCGACCGCGTCGACCCCCCGGGCCCGCAGCACGTCGACGGCCTCGGCCGAGCGGATCCCGGACTTGCAGAAGACGTACACCCGCCCGGGCACCGGCGGGTCCTCCCCCGCCCGCACCCGGGCCATCGGCATCGCCTCGGACCCGGGGATCACCGCGACGTCGCGCTCGCCCGGTTCGCGGACGTCGAGCAGCACGAAGTCCTCGCTCCCGCTCGCCCGAGCACGCAGCAGGGTGGCGAGCGCCGCGACGTCGACCACGGGCCGGGCCGTCGGATCGGAGTCCTGCCCGTCGTGCGGCTCGACACGCGCCGTCGCCCACCCCAGTGGCCGGGCCGCGTCGGCCCCGGCGCCGCACACCCGGCACCCGGGGTCACGTCGCACCGGCAGCGCGTCCCACGTCTGACGCAGCGCGTCGTGGACGAGCAGGCGGCCGACCAGGGCCTCCCCCGTCCCGGTCACGAGCTTGACCGCCTCGGTCGCCATGACCGAGCCGACGGAGGCGCACACCGCCCCGAGCACCCCGCCGACCGCGCACGAGGGCACGGCGTCGGGAGCCGGCTGCCGCGGGAAGACGCAGGCGTAGCAGGGCCCCTCGCCCGCCCACCACACCGAGACCTGGCCGTCGAAGCGGTACACCGACCCCCACACGTGGGGGATACCGAGCCGCGCGCAGGCGTCACCGACGAGATAGCGGGTCGGGAAGTTGTCGGCACCGTCGAGGACCAGGTCGTAGTCGGCGAGCACGTCCATCGCCGTCAGCGCGTCGAGGCGGGCGTGGTGGCGGACGACCCGGGTGTCGGGCGAGATCGCCGCGACCGCCTCGGCCGCGGAGTCGACCTTGGGCCGCCCGACGTCGGCGACCCCGTGGACGACCTGGCGCTGGAGGTTGGTGGGCTCCACGACGTCGTCGTCGACGACCCCGATCGTCCCCACCCCGGCGGCCGCCAGGTACAGCAGGGCCGGCGACCCCAGGCCTCCGGCCCCGACGACGAGCACCCGGGCGGCGCGCAGCCGCCGCTGACCGTCGACGCCGAGATCGGGCAGCAGCAGGTGCCGGGCGAAGCGGGTCCGCTCCGCCGCCGTGAGCTCGGGACCGAGCGGCACCAGCGGGGGTCGCGCCATGCCCGGAACGTAACACCCGACGCCGCGTCAGGGCTCGCGCCGGGCTACCCGTCCGTAGGATGACGGGGCACTGCCGCCACGGCCGGAGGACCCATGACGAGCTCGACCCCCACCCGCAGCACCCGGATGCCCCGCAGCGAGCGGCGCGCCCAGCTGCTCGACGCCGCCCAGGCGGTGTTCGTCCAGTCCGGCTACCACGCCGCCGCGATGGACGAGATCGCCGAGCGTGCCGGCGTCTCCAAGCCCGTGCTGTACCAGCACTTCCCCGGCAAGCTCGACCTGTACCTCGCGCTGCTCGACACCCACTGCGAGACCCTCGAGCAGCTCGTCCGCAATGCCCTCGAGACCACCGACGGCGACAACGAGGTCCGGGTGCGGGCCACCGTCGCCGCGTACTTCGACTTCGTGACCCGCGAGGACGCCTCGTTCCGGATGGTCTTCGAGTCCGACCTCACGAGCGTCCCGCAGGTGCGGGCACGCCTGGACTCCCTCGAGATGACGTGCGCGGAGGCCATCTCCGACGTCATCGCCGAGGACACCGGCGCCGACGAGCAGCGCGCGCTGCTCCTCGGCTCGGCGCTGGCCGGGATGGCCCAGGTCGCGGCCCGGCACTGGCTGGCCCAGGACAGCGGCATCCCCGAGCAGGAGGCCGCCTCGATCATCAGCATGCTGGCGTGGCGGGGGCTCGGCTCGTTCCCCAAGGTGGGCGACTGAGCCCAGGGTCGTGGGCGCGGGTTAGCCTGAGCGGGATCCCGGCGCGGCACCCCGCGCCCATCCCCGATCCAGCGAAAGGTCGTGCCCCGTGGAGGTCACCATCGGTGTCCAGAACGTCTCCCGTGAGCTCACCGTCGAGACCGACGCCGCCCCCGCCGAGGTCGCCAAGGCCGTCGACGCCGCGCTCGCCTCACCCGAGAGCATCCTGCGGCTCGTCGACAGCAAGGGCCGCACGGTGCTCGTGCCCGGCCGCGCCATCGGCTGGGTCCAGGTGGGCGAGTCCGAGAAGGGCAAGGTCGGCTTCGCGGCGCAGTGACATCCCCGCCGGCTCACTCGGCTGACCAGCGGCAACGTCCGCGCAGATTGGTCTGCACGTGACGTCGTGACGCCCGCCGTCACCCTTTAGGCTCGTTCCGTGGGGCCGGGACATCCGGCCCTATTCGTCCGCCTCGGAAGGAGAACCGTGTCCATTCTCGGTTCGATCATCGCCGGCATCATCGTCGGCATCATCGCCCGCCTCGTCCTGCCCGGCCGCCAGGCCATCGGGTGGGTCATGACCATCGTCCTGGGCATCCTCGGCGCGATCATCGGGTGGTTCCTCGCCGGAGCACTCGGTGTCGAGAGCACGAGCGGTGTCGACTGGATCCGCTGGATCATCTCGGTCATCGTCGCCGCGATCCTCATCGTCGGTTACGAGCGTTTCACCGCCCGCAAGGGCGTGTCCCACTGACGTCGGGCCATCCCCGACTCTGACCTTTCGAGGTCGAGCACGCGAGGGCCCCCGCCGACTGGCGGGGGCCCTCGTGTGTGTCCCGGGCGATGCCGCCCGGGCTCAGGCCTCCAGCCCCATCCGGCTCATCCGCTTCTGGTGGTTGTCGGTGAGCCGGGTGAACATCCGCCCGACCTCGCCGAGGTCGACCCCGCCGCCGACGAGCAGCGCCGACATCGCGTCCCGCTCGACGGCCACGGCCTGCGCCTGGGAGAGGGCCTCCCCCAGGAGCCGCCGTCCCCACAGGGCCAGCCGTCCGGCCAGCGTGCGGTCGGTGTGGATCGAGTCGCGCACGATCTGGACGACGAACTCGGCGTGCCCCTCGTCGTCGAGCGCGCTCTGCATGACGGTGCGGGTGTCCTCGTCGACGTACGCCGACATCTCGCGGTAGAAGTCCTTCGCGATCCCCTCGCCCACGTACGCCTTGACGAGCCCCTCGAGCCACCCCTTGGGCTTGGTCCGCTCGTGGTACACCGCGATCGGCGCGACGAACGGGCCCATCGCGGCCTCGGGGTCCATCCCGCGCGAGCGCATGTGCTCGACGAGGGTCTTGTAGTTGGCGTAGTCGGTGGCCGCCAGCTGACCCATCGCGGACTTCAGCGCCAGGGTCGGGGCGAGGTCGCAGTCGACGGCCATCCGGATGAAGGCGGTGAGCTCCCCGTAGGCGAGCACGCCGAGCAGGTCGACGACCGCCGCCTGGTACTGGGGCTCGGCGTCGGGCTCCGGCACCTGCTCCTGCGGGCTGTCGTCCATGACGAACGAGCCTAACCGGTACTCTGGGTGCGTCCACGGTGCCCGGTCGGCACGAACGTGAGTGAACGTCATTGGGCGGTGCCGGAGTCCACGGAGTCCGCGCCCGCCCCCGAAGACCCCCGATCGGCCCGCAGCCACTGCGCTGGCGCACCTGCGCGCCTGCCGACCGGAAAGAAGTCCATGACCGACGTCACCGACGCCCCGATCGAGACCAGCGACGCCCCCGTCGCCCCCGCCGCACCCGAGCCGACCTTCGCCGACTTCCCCGTCCACCCGGACATCGTCGCGGCGCTCGCCGAGGCCGGGATCATCACCCCGTTCCCCATCCAGTCGATGACGATGCCGGTGGCCCTCGGCGGCCACGACATCATCGGCCAGGCCAAGACCGGCACGGGCAAGACCCTCGGGTTCGGCATCCCGATCCTGAACCGGGTCATCGCCCCCGGCGACGACGCCTTCGCCGACCTGCACGCCGCCGGCCAGCCGCAGGCCCTCGCCGTCGCGCCGACCCGCGAGCTCGCCGTCCAGGTCGCCGGCGACCTCGAGCGCGCCGGCAAGAAGCGCGGCATCCGCGTGCTCACCGTGTACGGCGGCCGCGCGTACGAGCCGCAGATCGAGGCGCTGCGCCGCGGCGTCGAGGTCGTCGTCGGCACCCCGGGTCGGCTCATCGACCTGGCCCAGCAGGGCCACCTCAAGCTCGGCAACGCGCGCATCGTCGTTCTCGACGAGGCCGACGAGATGCTCGACCTCGGCTTCCTGCCCGACGTCGAGAAGATCCTCGCGATGACCCCCGCGGGCCGCCAGACGATGCTCTTCTCGGCGACCATGCCGGGCGCCGTCGTCACCCTGGCCCGCCGGTACATGAACCAGCCGACCCACATCCGCGCGATGGGCGACGACCAGGAGAACGCGCACACGGTCAAGGCCGTCGAGCAGTTCGTCTACCGGGCCCACGCGATGGACAAGGTCGAGATGCTCGCCCGGATGCTCCAGGCGAAGGACCGCGGTCTGACGATCGTCTTCAGCCGCACCAAGCGCACCGCCGCCAAGGTGGCCGACGACCTCGCCGAGCGCGGCTTCGCCGCCGCGGCGATCCACGGCGACCTCGGCCAGGGCGCGCGCGAGCAGGCGCTGCGGGCCTTCCGCAACGGCAAGGTCGACATCCTCGTCGCCACCGACGTCGCGGCCCGCGGCATCGACGTCGACAACGTCACCCACGTCATCAACTACCAGTGCCCCGAGGACGAGAAGACCTACCTGCACCGCATCGGGCGCACCGCCCGCGCGGGCAACACCGGCATCGCGGTGACCTTCGTGGACTGGGACGACCTGCACCGCTGGGCCATGATCAACAAGGTCCTCGACCTCGGCATCCCCGAGCCGCTCGAGACCTACTCGTCCTCGCCGCACCTGTACTCCGACCTCGAGATCCCCGAGGGCGCCAAGGGCCGGCTCCCGAGGTCGGCCCGGACCCGTGAGGGCCTGGAGGCCGAGCGCCTCGAGGACCTCGGGGAGACCGGCAAGTCCGCCTCCCGCGGCGGCGGCGGTGGACGCGGCGGCGACCGTGGCGGGCGCGGTACCGGAGGCGGTCGCGGTGACCGTGGCGGTCGCGGCGACGGCGGCCCGGGCCGCGGCGAGCGGACCGAGAACCGCGGCGGTGGCGAGCGGGCCGAGGGCGACCGGCCGCGCCGGCGTCGCAACCGGCGCCGCACCCACGGCGGCGAGCCGACCGGCAGCCAGCCCCAGGGCTGACCCGGCCGGGTCTTTCCCCAAAGCAGCACGCCGGATTCCACGACGTGCGACGCTGAACACGTGCGACGGCCGCCGGCCCCGACAGAGGGAGACCGACGGCCGTTCGCCGTGTCCGGCCCGGCTCAGCCGGCCGGGGAGATGGTGCTCGTGTCGATGACGTACCGGTAGCGGACCTTCGAGCCCACGACGTCGTCGTAGGCACGGTCCACGTCGTCGGCCGAGATGACCTCGACGGTGGCCCCGATCCCGTGCTCGGCGCAGAAGTCGAGCATCTCCTGGGTCCCCTTGATCCCGCCGATGTTCGAGCCGGCGATGGTCCGGTCGCCGCCGACGAGCGCGCCGAAGGACACCGACTGCGGGTTCTCCGGGAGGCCGACGTTGACGAAGGCGCCGAACGGCTTGAGGAGGGCGAGGTAGCTGTCGACCGGGAGGTCCGCCGAGACGGTGCAGATGATGACGTCGAAGGAGCCCTTCAGCTCGGTCCACGTCGAGTCCTCGCTCGTCGCGCGGTAGTCGGAGGCGCCGAACGCCCGGCCGTCCTGCTCCTTGGACGTCGTCTGGGACAGGACCGTCACGTCGGCGCCCATCGCGGCGGCCAGCTTGACGGCCATGTGGCCGAGCCCGCCCATCCCCACGACGGCGACCTTGGTGCCGGGCCCGGCGCCCCAGCGCTTGAGCGGGGTGTAGACGGTGATGCCGGCGCAGAGCAGCGGCGCGGCCTCGTCCAGGGCGATCCCGTCGGGGATGCGGCACGTGAAGCGCTCGCTGACGACGGTCTCGCGGCTGTAGCCGCCGTAGGCCACCTCGCCGTCGGTGAACCTGTCGTTGTACGTCCACACGGTCTTCTTCTCGCAGAAGTTCTCGTGGTCGGTGCGGCACATCTCGCACTCGCCGCAGGAGTCGACCATGCAGCCGACGCCGACGCGGTCGCCGACGGCGTAGCGCGTGACGTCGGGGCCGACCTCGGTCACGGTGCCGGCGATCTCGTGGCCGGGGACCATCGGGAAGAGCGCCGAGCCCCACTCCTCGCGGGCCTGGTGGATGTCGCTGTGGCAGATGCCGGCGTAGGCGATCTCGATACGGACGTCGTCGGGGCGCAGGTCGCGGCGCTCGATGGTGCCCTGGCGGAACGAGCCCTTGGCCTCGTCGACGAGGATGGCGGGGGTGGTCGTGGTCATGGTCAGACTCTAGGCAGCGGGTCCCCGCCCGACCCAGCCCGTCCGCGCCGAGCAGCGGTGAACAGTCTCACCGCCCGCCGGGGAATACCTCAGAGCCGCTCGAGCAGGCTCGCGGCGACCTCGCGGTAGGCCTTCGCGCCCTTGGACGTGCGGGCGGTGGCCAGGATCGAGCGGCCGACCGCCGGCGCCTCGGCGAAGCGCACCGTCTTCGGGATCGGCGGCGTCAGCACCGGCATCCCGTAGCGCTGGCCGACGTCCTCGAGCACCTCGCGGGAGTGCGTGCTGCGGCCGTCGTAGAGCGTCGGCAGGATCCCGATGACCTTGAGCTTCTTGTTGAGGATGCGCTTGACGTCGGCGACGGTGTCGAGCAGCTGGCCCACCCCGCGGTGGCTGAGCATCTCGCACGGCATGGGGACGATGAGGCCCTGGGCGGCGGTGAGCGCGTTGAGGGTGAGGACCCCGAGGCTCGGCGAGCAGTCGAGGAGAATGACGTCGTAGCTGCGGCGCACGGGGTCCAGGGCGCTCTGGAGGACGTACTCGCGGGCCGGGCGGCCGAGCAGGACGGCCTCGGCGCCCGCCAGCTCGATCGAGCTGGGGACGAGGTCGACACCGTCCTCGCAGGTCTGCACGACGTCGGCGAGGTCCGCCCCGCCGAGGAGGACGTCGTGGATCGAGGCGTCGACGGCGTCGGGGTCGACGCCGAGGCTGAAGGTCAGGCAGGCCTGGGGGTCGAGGTCGACCAGGAGCACCCGCTTGCCCGCCTCGGCGAACGCGGCGCCGAGCGAGGCGACCGACGTCGTCTTGGCGACCCCGCCCTTCTGGTTGGCCAGGGCGATGATCGTGGCCTTGCGCGACGGCGGCATCGACTGAGCCTTTCGGACGTGCGGGCGGGGACGGACCGATTCTGTCATCCGGGTCGGTACGAGCCGGACTCGAGGATGAACCGGCGGAACGCCTCCGCCGACGGCAGCAACGGCCGGCGCTCGAGCCAGGCGAGCCCCACCTCTCGCTCGGCGCCCGGGTCGGTGAGCGGGATGAGCCGGGCCCGGGCGAACGTCGTCGGCCCCCGCAGCCCCTGCGCCGGGACGACGGCGACGCCGAGGCCGGCCGCGACGAAGCCCCGGATGGTGGGCAGGTCCTCGGCCTCGATGCCGATCTGCGGCTCGAACCCGGCGGCCCGGCAGAGCTCGCGGATCTGCTCGCGCATCCCCGACGGGGCGCTCCGCAGCACGAACGGCTCGTCGGCGACCTCGGCGAGGCCGACCTCGTCACGCCCGGCCAGCGGGTGGCCGAGTGCGACGGCGAGGACGAGCGGCTCGACGAGCACCGGCTGCCAGCTGACTCCCTGGCCGGCGACCCGGTGCGCGGTCAGCTCGAGGTCGGCCCGGCGGGTGGCGAGCTCGGTGGAGATCCGGCCGTGTTCGCCCACCGACGTGCGCTCCAGCGCGACCCCGACCCGGGGGTGCTGCCGCCGGAACTCGCCGACGAGGCCGGGGACGAGCCAGCTGCCGAGGCTCAGCGGGAAGGCGAGGGTGACGACACCGCTCTCGGGGTCGACGAGCTCGGTGACGGCGGCGAGCCCGTCGTCGAGGTCGTTGACGAGCGCGTCGACGTGCCGTTTGAAGGCCGCCCCCGCGTGCGTCATCCGCAGCACGCGGCCCTGCCGGTGCAGCAGGGGGGTCCCGACCTCCTGCTCGAGGCGGCGCAGCGCCCGCGAGACGCCCGGCTGGCTCACCCCGAAGACGTCGCTGACCTCGGTGACCGTATAGCCGTCGGCGACGAGCTGGAACCAGCGCAGCGCATCGGTCTCCATCCCATGATGTTATCGCATACGACATATGTCTGGAATTCATTGGACGCATGGTTCTGGATCACGGAGACTGGTGGACATGACGAAGAACACCGCCCTCTGGACCACTGTCAAGGACGACCTCCGCGAGCGCCGCGCCCAGCGCGCTGCTGCCCGCCAGCTGCGTGCCGACCTTGCCACCTACCGCACCCCCGCCGAGATCGAGGACCTCCTCGCGATGGTCGACACCCAGGAGGCCGCCGGCCGTGGCCTCGCCGAGGCTCCGGTCATCCGCGGCATCCTCAGCGAGAACCTCCAGGAGTTCTACCGTTCCCAGACGCCCGTGCGTCGCGCCGCCGGCTTCTGAGCCGACCGGCTCAGGTGCGTGGCGCCGGGTCGGTGCCCGGGACCACCCTGCGCCCGATCGGGCCGGGGTTCCACGCAACCTCCCAGCGCACCCCGTCGGGGTCGGCGAAGTAGCCGGTGTAGCCACCCCACTCCCTGTCGGTCGCCGGACCGACCTCAGCCCCCGCACGCGCGGCGAGTGACAACACCTCGTCGACCTGTGCGGGGGTCTCGACGTTGTGCGCGAGCGTGAACGGCAGCAGGCCCGACCCCGAGGCCGCCCGCCCCCCGACCTCCGCCTCGAAGGCGGCACGGTCCCACAGCGCGAACACGAGGCGCTCCCCTGCCTCGAACATCACGACCTCCGGGTCGTCGAGCTCGGGCTCCCACCCCAGACCGTCGACGTAGAAGCGCCGCGAGGCCGCGAGGTCTGCGACGGCGAGGGTGACGAACGAGATCCGCTGCTCCATCCGCCGAGGATCGCACCCCGGTCGCACACCGGTGCTGGCGCCGTCACCATGCCGCGCCCTACGCTGGCCCCCTCTGGTGCGTATGACGAGACAGGTTGCCCCATGAGCAACGAGCTGCCGACCGCCGCGCTCGCCCGGCTCCTCGACGGCGCGCGGTACGAGGTGATGCCCACGCCCTCGGTGCTCGAGTCCGTGGCCCGGCACGTGCCCCGCTCCGTCCCGGTCACCGTCACCGCCGCCCCCGGCAAGGGCCTCGAGGCCACCCTCGCGGTGGCGACCGACCTGGCCGGCGCCGGGTACCGGGTCGTCCCCCACCTCGCGGCGCGGATGGTGAGCGGGCGGTCCGAGCTCGCCGAGATCGTCGCCCGGCTCGGCGCGGCCGGCGTCACCGACGTCTTCGTCCCCGGCGGCGACGCGGACCCCCCGGTGGGCGACTACACCGCCGCCCTCGACCTGCTGCGCGACCTCGCCGAGATCGAGCACCCGTTCACCCAGGTCGGCATCACCGGCTACCCCGAGTCGCACCCGACGATCGCGGACGACGTGACGATCCAGTCGATGTGGGACAAGCGCCGCTACGCGACCCACATCGTCTCGAACATGACCTTCGACGACGAGCATGTCGGCACGTGGTGCGAACGCGTGCGGCGCCGCGGGGTCACCCTCCCCCTCCTCGTGGGGGTCCCCGGTCCCGTCGAGCGGGCCAAGCTGCTCGGCATGGCCGGCAAGATCGGCGTCGGCGAGTCGCTGCGCTTCCTGCGCAAGCAGCGCTCGGTGTTCGCCCGGATCGCCGCGCCCGGGTTCTCCACCGACCGGTTCGTGCACCGGGTCGCGGCCCTCGCCGCGAACCCCGCGCTCGGCATCGAGGGCCTGCACGTCTTCACGTTCAACCAGGTGGAGGTCATCGAGGGCTGGCGTCAGCGGATGCTCGAGGAGGCGCTGGCGGCTGGTCGCCGCCGGTGACGAGCGCCGCGAGCGCACGGTCGAGGCCGCCCGGGCCGGTCGTGCGCACCTCCAGCGGGAGCCCGATCCGCTCGGCGGCCGCCTGCGCCAGCGTGCGCAGCTCGGCCCGCTCGGCCGGGTCCGTGGTCTGCACGAGCCAGACGACGCGGGTGTAGTGGCGGAAGTAGTCCTCGCGCAGCTCGGGGTACCGGTCGAGGCCGAGCTCGTGGACCACGGTGCGCGCGAACGACCTCACGAGGAAGTCGGTGAGCAGGTAGGTGCCGGGCTCGTGGGCGGTGAGGTCCTCCACGACGGCGCCACCCGCGTACAGGTCGTAGCAGTGCAGCCCGGGCAGGCGCTGCACCCCGAGCCGCGCGCAGACCTCGTCGAGCGCGCCGTAGGTGCCGCAGTCCGCGTACCCGACGGCGACCCGCGCGTAGCGGCCGCGGAGGGACCGCACGAGGGCCTCGACCTCCCCGGCGATCCGCTCGGGACGGTTGTGCAGCAGCGGTGGCAGCGGGTGCACGTCCAGCGGCCAGCCGTGCCGGGCGGCGGCGTCGGCCGCAGGCTGGGCCAGCGCGCCGCACGCGACGAGGGCGACCCGCTCGCCGGCGGCTCCCCCGTCAGCCGGGGAAGGCGAGCTGGTCGACGAACCGGTCGTTGAAGTCCGGGCGGTCGGAGAGCTCGACATAGTGCACCTCCTCGAGCAGGGCGTCGGCGCCGGCCCGCTCGCGAGCCGACAGCAGCACCATCTTCGCGCCCTCTCCCGCGACGTTGCCCGCAGAGACGATGCGCAGCACCGGCAGCTTGGGCACCAGCCCGATCCGCACCGCCGAGGCGGGCGACAGGTACGAGCCGAACGAGCCGGCGAGCAGCACCTGCTGGATGTCGGAGGCGTCGAGCCCCAGCTCCTCGAGCAGCAGCGACCAGCCCGTCGAGATCGCGGCCTTGGCGAACTGGAGCTCGCGGACGTCACGCTGCGACAGGTACACCGACTCGGCGGCCGGGGAGTCGGGCTCCGGCCGGTGCAGCACGAACACCCGCTCCCCGTCGCGCACCGTCGTGAGCCGGTCGGCGAGGGCGGGCGCGATCGTGGCCGCGGCCTCGTCGGGGACCAGGCGCCCCGACGCGTCGAGCAGCCCGACCCGCACGAGCTCGGCGACGGCGTCGACGAGCCCGGACCCGCACAGCCCGCGCGGCTCGACGTCCCCGATGACGCCGAGCACGACGGCGGCGGCGGGGTCGGCGGCGTCGGGCTCGAGCCGGATCACCTCGATCGCGCCGTCGGAGGCGCGCATACCGCAGCGGATCGCCCCGCCCTCGAACGCCGGCCCGGCGGGGGCTGCGGTCGTGACGATGCGCTCGCCGTCGGTCAGCGCGATCTCGCAGTTCGTCCCGACGTCGATGAAGACCCGCACCCGCTTGTCGCGGTCGAGGCCGCTCGCGAGCATCCCGGCGACGATGTCGCCGCCGACGTACGCCCCGAGCGACGGGAACACGACGACCCGGGCGCCGGGGTGCAGGGTGAGCCCGATGTCGGCGGCCCGCAACACCGGCCACTGCGCGCTGACCTGGACGAAGGGCGCCACCCCGAGCGGCTCCGGGTCGACCCCGAGCAGCAGGGCGGTCATCGTCGCGTTCCCCGCGACCGCCACCTCGTAGACGCCGGCCGGGTCGACCGCGCCCTCGGCGCACACCTCGGCGGCGAGCTCGGCCAGCGTCTCGCGGGCAAGCGCCGAGAGCTTGCCCAGTGCGTCCGGGTCCATCATCGTGGCGCTGATCCGGGTGATGACGTCCCCGCCGAAGGGCTGCTGCCGGTTGAGCACCGACGAGACCGCTACCGGGGTGCCCGTCTCGAGGTCGAGCAGGGTCGCGACGACGGTCGTCGTCCCGAGGTCGTAGGCGATCGCGTACCGGCTGCCGGTCGTGTCACCCGGCTCGACGTCGACGAGCGTCTCGTCGACGACGACGGCGGTGACCTTGAAGTCGCTCTGCCGCAGGACCGTCGGCATCCGCCGCAGGGCGTACAGGTCGGGCTCGAGGGTGAGGTCGTCGACGGCGTCGCGCAGCCGGGCCAGGTCGGTGCGCTGGTCGGCGAGAGTCGGCTCCGTGAGCTCGACGTAGCGCTTCTGCACGGCGGGGCGCAGGATGACCTGGCGCCCCACCCCCACCGTCGAGGCCTTGGGCCGGGTGACGAGCGGGGGCACCTCGACGCCCAGGTCGTGCCCCGCCCGGACGAGGCACGCGAGGCGCCACCCGCCCTCGAGCTGCTCGTCGGTGAAGGTCCGCCGGTCGTGGCGGGTCACGGCGGCGGTGCCTGCCGTGAGCCGGACGCGGCACTTGCGGCACGTCCCGTGCCCGCCGCAGGTCGAGTCGACGGCGATGCCGTTCCAGGACGCGGCGTCGAACACCGAGACTCCCGGCGGGACCCGCACCGTGCGGTCGGCCGGGGTGAAGGTCAGCGTGACCCGGCCGGTCCCGGCGGGCGTCTCCTCGGGCTCGCCGTCGAGCTGCGGCGGGCGTTCGAGCAGGCCCTCGCGCCGCAGGCCCTCGACGACGTCCTCGAACGGCGTCCCGGGTCCCCGGTCCGCGCTCACGTGCCGCCGGCGGCGGCCTCCGCCGCCTGCCGCGCCCGGTGCGCCGCGATCCACGACATCCCCCATTCGTCGTTGCCGAGCAGGAGGTCGGCGGCGCGGACGGCGTCGACGACCTGCGGGGTGCGGGCGTCCATGATCGCGCTCGTCATCCCGGCCGACATCGCCAGCGGGAGCCAGGCGGCGTTGATCGCGTGCCGGTGCGGCATGCCGAAGCTGACGTTCGAGGCGCCGCACGTCGTGTTCAGGCCCCACCGCTCGCGGATGCCCCGGATCGTCGCGAGCGTCTCGCGCCCGACGGTGGAGTCGGCACCGATGGGCATCGCGAGCGGGTCGATGACGATGTCCTCGATCGCGATGCCGTACTCCTCGGTCGCGACCCGGACGATCTTCTCGGTGAGCAGGAGCCGCTTCTCGGCCTCCATCGGGATCTCGTCCTCGTCGTTCGGCAGGGCCACGACGGCGGCGTCGTACTTCTTGACGAGCGGGAGCACGGCCTCGAGCCGCTCGTCCTCGGCGGTGACCGAGTTGACCAGGGCCCGGCCCTGGTACACGGCGAGCCCGGCCTCGAGCGCCTCGACGACCGAGGAGTCGATGCAGATCGGCAGGTCGGTGAGCCCCTGGACCATGGTGATGGCCTTGACGAGCAGCTCGGCCTCGTCGGTCAGCGGCACCCCCATGTTGATGTCGAGCACGTCGGCACCCCCGGCGACCTGCGAGGCGACGTCCTTGGCGATGATCGACAGGTCGCCCTCGCGCAGCGCGGCCTGCAGCACCGGCCGGCCGGTGGGGTTGATCCGTTCGCCGATGACGCAGAACGGCCGGTCCGCGCCGAGGACGACCTCCTTGGTCGCCGAGCGCAGGACGGTGTGCCGCAGCGGTGCACTCATGCGGACACCCGGGCACGACGCTCGTGCAGCAGCGCCTTGGCGCGCTTGACCGTGGCCGAGGCGTCCGACGCGTAGCCGTCGGCGCCGACCGCGTCCGCGTACTCCTGGGTGACCGGCGCGCCGCCGACCATGACGATGACCGAGTCGCGGAGCCCGGCCTTCTCGAGGGCGTTCATGTTCGCCTTGAACATCGGCATCGTCGTCGTGAGGAAGGCCGAGAAGCCGACGATGTCGGGCTGGTGCTCCTCGATGGCCGCGACGAACTTCTCGGGCGCCACCTGGACGCCGAGGTCGATCACCTCGAAGCCGGCGCCCTCGAGCATGATGTTGACGAGGTTCTTGCCGATGTCGTGCACGTCGCCCTTGACGGTGCCCATGAGGAACCGGCCGATGGTCTGCACGCCGGTGTCGGCGAGCAGGGGCCGCAGCACCTCCATCGACCCGGCCATGGCGCGACCGGCGATGAGCATCTCGGGGACGAAGAAGTCGCCGCGCTCGAAGCGCGCCCCGACCTCCTCGAGGGCCGGGATGAGCGCCTCGAACAGGAGGTCGCCCGGCATCATGTCCATGGCGAGGGCCTGGTGGGTGAGGTCGAGCACCGCGGGGGCGTTGCCGACGAGGGTCTCGTCGTACAGCCCCTTGAGGATGTCGTCGGGGGTCATGCGGCACCTTCCTGTGGGTGGTCCTCGAGCCGGGCCGAGAGGGCCGCGGCGTGGGTGGCGACGAGGGAGCCGGTGGCCGCGAGGCCGTCGGCGAGGCGCGAGGTCGGGCCGGAGATGCCGAGAGCCGCGACGACGACGCCGCGCCATCGGACCGGGGCCGCGATGCCGGTGAGCCCGGGCTCCAGCTCGTCGACGGTGGCGGCGAAGCCGGCCCGACGGATGCCGGCCAGCTGGGCGGTCAGCGCGGCCCCCGAGGAGACCGCCACGGAGGTGGGCCCGTCGAGGTGGCCGGACGGCACCGCCAGGGCTCCGTAGGCGTAGAGGACCTTGCCGAGGGCGGAGCAGTGGGCGGGCACGTCGGTGCCGACCCAGTCGCGGGAGCCGAGGTAGTAGGCGGCGTCGACCTGGGCGACCTGGACGACGGTGCCGCGCCGGGGCACCCCGAGGTTGACCGTCTCGCCCGTCTGCTCGCCGAGCGCGCGCATGGTCGGGCCCGCCACCTCGGCGATGACGCGGTCGCCGGACCGGCGGGTCGCGTACAGGTCGAAGAGGGGTCCGGGCGCCCAGGCTCCGGCGTCGTCGCGGGCGAGCAGCTCGGCGCGCTCGAGGGCCGCGAGCAGTCGGGAGGTGGTGGAGCGCGCCAGGCCGGCGGCGTCGGCGAGCGCGGCGGCGGTGACCGGGCCGTCGCCGCGGACGACGCGCGCGATGAGGTCGGCGGCCCGGTCGATCGACTGGGTGCCGGTGCTCGGGGTCGAGGCCGTCACGGTGGGGGGTCCTCCTCGGGGGCCCGCCTGGGGCCGGTGGATGCTCATCATGTGGAACCAATGGCACCACATGATGAGGCTAGGATGTGACCCGGCTCACCGTCAACGACGACCCGCTCCCCGGAGGCCGCATGTTCACCAACCGGATGCCGCGCTACGAGATCCTCTCGGCCGATGCGATGGCCCAGCTCGACACGGCCTGGCGTCGGCTCGTCAGCGAGATCGGCGTGGAGTTCATGAGCGACCGCGCCCTCGACCTGTTCCGGGCGGCCGGGCAGCGGGTCGAGGACAACACCGTGTTCCTCGACCCCGACTTCCTCCTGGAGCAGGCCGCCAAGGCCCCGCGGGAGTTCGACGTGCAGGCCCGCAACCCCGAGCGCAGCATCCACATCGGCGGGGACTCGATGGCGTTCGGCGCCGTCTACGGGCCGCCGTTCGTGCGCGACGGCGAGACCCGGCGGGACGGCACGATGGAGGACTACCGCAACTTCGCGAGGCTGTCGCAGTCGTTCTCGGTGCTCGACTCCGCCGGCGGGGTCGTCTGCGAGCCGAACGACGCTCCGCTGGACTCGCGCCACCTCGACATGACGCTGGCGCTGATGACCCTCACCGACAAGGTGTTCATGGGCAACGTCGTGTCCGGGGAGAACGCCCGCGACGTCATCGCGATGTCCGAGATGCTCTTCGGCGGGCGCGCGGCGATCGAGGCCACCCCGGCGTCGATCAGCCTCATCAACTGCAACTCGCCGCTGCGCTGGGACGACCGGATGCTCGACGCGCTGTTCGAGTACGCCGAGGCCGCGCAGCCGGTGGTGCTGACCCCGTTCATCCTCATGGGTGCGATGTCACCCGTCACCATCCCCGCGGCGCTCGTCCAGCAGATCGCCGAGGCGCTGTCGGGCATCGCGCTCGCCCAGCTGATCCGGCCGGGGTGCCCGGTGATCTTCGGGTCGTTCCTGTCCAACATCGACATGCAGTCCGGCTCGCCGACGTTCGGCACCCCCGAGTCGGGCATCGGCCTGCTGTGCACGGGCCAGATCGCCCGGCACTTCGGGCTGCCGTTCCGCACCGGCGGCGGGCTGACCTCCTCGCAGGTCCCGGATGCCCAGGCGGGCTACGAGGCGCTGATGACCCTGCTGCCCACGTTCCTCGCGGGCGCCAACTGGGTGATGCACAGCGCCGGCTGGCTCGAGGGCGGCCTCGTCGCAGGCTTCGAGAAGTTCGTCATCGACTGTCAGCTCGTCGAGATGCTCCAGCACGAGTTCACCCCGCTCGAGATCGACGAGGGCTCGCTCGCGTTCGACGCCCACCAGGAGGTCGGGCACGGCGGGCACTTCCTCGGGTCGATGCACACGATGGACCGGTTCCGGACCTGTTTCTACCGGCCGTTCCTCAACTCCTCCGAGAACTACGAGCGGTGGATGCGCAACGGCGCCCAGGACACCGCGACCCGCGCGGCGGGCATCTGGCGCAAGAAGCTCGAGGAGTACGAGCAGCCGCCGCTCGACGACGCCGTGCGGGCCGAGCTCGAGGAGTTCGTCGTGCGGCGCCGTCGCGAGCTCGGCGACTGACGGGCGCGGCACGCCCCGGCGAGGGTGCGGCAGGGTGGAGGAGTCATGGGGTTCCGACTCGTCGCCGACGCCGCCATGGTGGCGCACTTCGCGTTCCTGGCGTACCTCACGGTGGGCGGGTTCGTCGCGTGGAGGTGGCCACGGACCATCTGGCTGCACGCCGCGGTCGCTCTCTACGGGCTCTTCAACGTGCTCGTCGGCTGGGCGTGCCCGCTGACCCACGTCGAGAACTGGGGGCGGGCGCGGGCCGGCGACTCGACCCTGGTCGCCACCGGCTTCATCGACCACTACCTCGCCGGCGTCATCTACCCGCAGGAGCACGAGACCCTGGTCCAGGGGCTCGTCGCCGCTGTCGTCCTCACCTCGTGGGTCGGCTTCGCCCTCCGTCGCCGACGACTCCGCGAGCACTGAGCCACCTGACGTCCGCCACGGCTCAGTGAGCCTCGAGCACGAAGAAGATGAAGCAGATGAACGCCGTCCGGTCGCCGAGGTCCGGCGGCAGGAGCTCGCGCGGGGTGTCGGGGGCGAAGGGCGGCTCGCTGATGACCGAGATGCGGAAGCCGGCCTCGGTGAACGCGTCGCTCATGGCGTGCAACGGCCGGTGCCAGTACGTGAGCACGGCGCGCTGGTCGCCGAAGGTGTACTCGTCCGAGTACTGCGTGACGGAGAAGTAGTCGGCGCCGGGGTCGCTCGCCTCGAGGATTCGGGGGTGGTTGACCGACAGCAGGAGGCGGCCGCCGGGCCGCAGCACGCGCCGCAGCTCGGCCAGGGGCGCCGTCCAGTCCGGCAGGTAGTGCAGGACGAGCGAGACGACGACGTCGTCGAAGGCCCCGTCGCCGAACGGCAGGGGGCGGCCGAGGTCGGCCACGTGCAGGTCCGCGTCCGCACCCAGTCGCTGCCGAGCGAGGTCGATCATGGCCGGGCTGGAGTCCAGGCCGGTGACGACGGCCCCCTTCGCGCGCAACGCCGCGGCCAGGGGTCCGGAGCCGCACCCGACATCGAGCACCCGGCGGCCGGCGACGTCCCCGGCGAGCCCGAGCATCGCCGGCCGCTCGTAGTGGCCGTTGAAGAGGTTGGACTCGTTGTCCGTCGCGTAGCTCTGGGCGAAGCTGTCGTAGTGGTCGGCCTTCATTCGGGTCCTCGTCATTCGTGGGGGTCACCTGGGCTGGAATGGTCTGGTCGAGGCTGGCACAGTCCGAGCCCCGCCGCCCGCTGACGTCGGGGATCAGGAACGCGGGGTCGTGCGGTCGCCTCGCGGAGCCCAGAGGATCGGACCGGAAGGCTCCGGCGCTGTGCAGGTCCGAGACGTCCACGCGACGGCTCCGATTGCAGCATGCGTCGAACCGACCAGCACGCCTCCAGCAGCTGTGGGTGTCCTGCCGACGGCACAATCAAGCCCATGGGCGACCTGCGAATCCTCATCACGGACAGCGACGACCACCTCAAGGACCGCCTGAACGCGGAGATCAACCGGTTCAACGAGGACGTCACCGGCTTCCGGGATGCTCGCGCCCTGAACCTGCGGCTCCTCGACCCCGCCGGCGACCTGCAGGCCGGACTGACGGGGTGGACGTGGGGTGGGACCGGCTACGTCGACGTGCTCTGGGTGCGTGCCGACTCCCGGCGATCTGGCCTGGGTGGGCGGCTCCTGGCCGCCGCAGAGGGGGAGGCGCGTGAGCGGGGATGTACCCGGGTGGTGCTGAGCACGCACTCCTTCCAAGCCCCGGAGTTCTACCGACGCCGCGGCTACCTCGAGTGCGGTCGGTTCCCGGACTACCCCGTGGGGTACAGCCAGCTGCACCTGACGAAGCCACTGCACGCGGGCTGAGGGTCAGCGCACGAGCGCCTCCCGTTCGGGACCCGTGGTCAGTCGTCCATCGCCTCGATCCCCAGCTCGGCCAGTTCGGCCAGGCGTTAGGCCATCCGTTGGACCACCGGCGCCCGAGACGCGGCACAAGGGTGGCTGCCACGTCACACCCCGGAGGTGACCTGCGTCCTAGGCGTGACCTTGCGCCGGGGAAACGCTGGAGTCGTCTCCGGTCGGGGCGTCTCGCACCCAAGCCGGTCGGCCCCCGGGAGAGGAGCGGGACATGAAGGTTCTCGTAGCGTTCGCGACGAGGCACGGATCCACGGCTGGGATCGCTGCGAGGGTCGCCGAGGTGCTGTCCCGGAACGGCCACCAGGCCGAGGCGGTTGCCGTCGAGGACGTCCGAGACCTGGAAGGGTACGACGCGGTCGTGCTCGGTGGGGCGACCTACATGGCTCACCTGCTCAAGCCGGTGGTGAGGTTCGCGCACCATCATCGGACTGCGTTGGCCGCTCGGCCGGTGTGGCTGTTCAGCAGCGGGCCCCTCGGCACCGAGCACGTCGACGAACAGGGTCAGGACGTCCGGCAGGCCGCCCGACCGAAGGAGTTCGCCGAGCTGACGGAGTTGCTGTCACCCCGAGGAGAGCAGGTCTTCTTCGGCGCGTACGACCCCGAGCAGACGCCCGTCGGACTGGGCGAGCGGGTGGTCCGGCACCTGCCGGCAGCCCCCGCACTGCCCGCTGGGGACTTCCGGGACTGGGGCGACATCGAGGACTGGGCACGCCAGGTCGCTGCAGAGCTGAGCGAGTGAACGACGCCGGCATCGTCGCTCAACGCCTCCGAACTCCCGACTCCGGGATCAACCAGTCCCTGCCTGGATGCGCCGCCAAGGGGGGCACTTCGCGTTGCTGGCACCCCTCACGGTGGGCGCATTCATCGCGCGGCGGTGGCCACGGACCGGCTGCCGGGTCGTCGGCGGCTCTCAGGCCACGCCTGAGGTGTCCATCGTCACCGTCGCCGGCGTCGCCACCGCCGGGCCGGCGAGGTGCAACAGGCGGCGCCCGACGAGGAGGGCGAAGACGGACCACGGCACGAGCGAGAGCACCGCGAACACCAGCCCCACCTGACCGAAGTTGGCCGGGACCGCCATGAGGACGGCGGCCACCAGGCCCCACACGGCCGTGGCCCGGGTGAAGACCGTCGACCGCAGCATGAGGACCGCCAGGATCAGCAGGGTCGCGAACCCGAAGAAGTAGTAGACGTCGTACCCGGTGCCCGTCCACGTCGCGAGCATGCCGTCTCCGGTGGCCGACAGCGCGGTGCGACCGGCGGCGTCGGCATCCGCGTACGCGTGGGCGAGCGTCAGCATCTCGACCGGCCGGGTGGAGGACATGAAGGCGGCCGTGCCCACCACGCCGAACGCGAGCGCGATGACGACGGCCGACCGGTTGACCCGCCACAGCACGACGGCCAGCGCGAGGTAGACCAGGTACGTCAAGGTGTTCGACACGATGAAGAGCAGGTCCAGCGAGACCAGGCCGAGCACCGGGTTGTCCAGCAGCAGGTCGAAGAACCCCGCCGCGGTGGGCGGCGGTGGCCAGATGAGGAAGCGCCCGATCTCCACGACGATCATTCCGACGGCCGCGAAGGCGCACCATGCGCCCGTCAGGACGAGCCCGCGGAACAGCTGCACGTCCCGCCGGACTGTTGCCGTGTCGATGTCTGCCATGTGGTGCTCCCGCCCGTGCTGAGTTGCCTCCACGCTAGGAGCAGGGCCGGGCGGCCTGTAGGGCACAAGGGCCCCCGGCACGCCGGAACGCCTCGGTTGTCGACGGAGGTCGCGCGGCCGCGGGCCGAAGGTCACTGTGCGGGATGGAGTGACCGCCGTAGCGTCGTGGGTGAAGGAGGTCGCCATGGTCCAGGAACAGATGTCCGGCGACAGCGCCCTGCGTGAGCGGGCGATCAAGGAGCTCAAGAGGCGGCGGGAGTTCCAGAGCCACCTGCTCGTGTACGTCCTGGTGAACGGCTTGCTCGTCGGGATCTGGGCGATCAGCAGCCCGGGAGCGTTCTTCTGGCCGCTCTTCCCGATCGTCGGATGGGGCATCGGGGTGGTCCTGCACGGGTGGGACGTCTACTTCGCGAGCGAACCCGACGAGGCTCAGATCCGTCGCATGATGGAAACCCTCCAGCGCAGGGGCTGACCTGCCCGATCGCGGAGCCGTCCACCGGGCGACGTCGATCGAGGCATGCCGCCTACTGCGCGCCCACGTGTGGAACCTCGGGTGCGAGTGGGTGATCGGTGTCGTTGCGCACGCCCAGAGCGTGCGAGAGCAGCACGCGCCGGTTCCGAGCTCCCGTCTTGGTGAAGACCGCCTTGAGGTGGTCCTGCACCGTGTGCGGGGACACCGACATGCGTGACGCCGCCTCTGCCGTGTCGGCGCCTTGCGCCAGAAGCTCCACGAGCTCACGTTCACGGCCGGACAGACCGTTGGCGCGGGCGAACACGTCGAGCCGGTCGTCCGGAGCCGTCGGCTCGATCGCCACGGCGATCAGGTCGCTCGGGTCCACCCGCGACGCCCGCAACGTCACCCACAGGCCGTCCGACAGGTGGATCCGGGCCATCGGCTCGTGCTCGTCCACGCCGTTCTCGCCCGCGAGGAGCTGGGCCGCGACGTTGTACGCACCCGCCGGGATCGGGGGGACGCCGTCGGGTTGCGGGAGCATCATGCGCAACCACTCCTGGGCCGCGTCGGTCCGGCCGACGATGGACAGGTCGTCTCGCAGCAGGAGCACCGCCGGGCCCGGAAGGGACCGGATGGTGCGGGCAGGGACGACGCCGAAGGTGCGGGACTGTCGCACCCGCAGAGCCGCCGTCAGCCCGGGCGCCAGATCACGCAACAGCTCGGCGTCGTCGGCGCCGTACGCGCGCCTGGACCACAGGTCGAGGAAGCCCCAGCAACCGAAGCGGTCCCGACACACGACCGAGGCGACATCCTCCACCCCGTAGCGCCGCTGGACCTCCCGCCACAGCGGACTCTCCGAGGCCCCGTCGCCCAGCAACGAGACGTCGTGCAGCGTCGTCCACCGGTTGACAGCCGTGAGGTACTTCAGCCGGATCACCGTCGGCAACACGGCGAGGTCGGGCAGGTGCGCGAGCGGGTCGACGCCCACCGTCGTCCTCGGGTCCGTCACCACCCACGCGAACCAGTCGAACCCGACCGTGCGTCGGAGGTGTTCCAGGACTGCGGCCCGGAACACCCTCGAGTCGCTCTGCTTCGCAGCGAGGCGATCGACAGCGTCGCGGTGCGGTCCGCCAGCTCTGGCCCGAGCCATCTCGTCAGGATATCGGGCGGGAACACCCCAAACATCTGGGATGCCGCTCGGTCATGCCACGGCCCATGCTCGGTGGATGAAGACCCTACGAATCGAGCACGAGATCACCGACTACACCGTCTGGAAGGGGGCGTTCGACAGGTTCGCCGACATGCGCACGGCGGCCGGGGCCCGCGGCTACCTCATCAGGCGTCCCGTCGATGACGCGCAGTACGTCATCGTGGACCTCGACTTCGACTCCAGCCAGGAAGCCCAAGCCTTCCTCGAGATGCTGCGGACCCGGGTGTGGTCGACGCCGGCGAACAGCCCCGCGTTGGCTGGGGACCCGATCACCCGCATCCTCGTCACCGAGGAGGCCCAGGACGGGGCCGCCGACAGGATGGATGCCTGACAGGGCGCCCTCCCTGATCCACGTCGAGACGCCGCGCGCCATGTCGGTGCGATGATCGACGAGGGTGCCGAAGGGAGGATCCGAGGATGGCCACGTTCGTGTTCGGGATGAACCAGTCGCTGGACGGCTACGTCGACCACACGGCTTTCGGGCCCGGCCCCGAGCTCTTCCACATCCCGTGGTGCTCGGGCACGGCAAGCCGTTCTTTCCCGGCCCCCAGCCGCGGCTCCGCCTGACCGGCCACGACCGGATCGACGACGTGGTCCGGTTGACCTACGTTCCTGCCTGACGGGCCCCTGGACCGACGGACCACGCTGGACCCGGTCCCCGGCTGCGGAGCCCCTCGAGTCCCGACGTGCCGCGGGGGTGGGCGGCACGGCTGCCAGGCGGATCCCCGGGGACTCAGGGTGCTCCCAGGGTGCTCCAAGGGTGTTTCCCGATGTCGGCGGACCATCGTGTCGAAGACCATCGTGGAGGAGCCACACCCCCACCGAGACACCGGAGCAGACGATGAGAGCACGTCAACCCACCACCACGCTGGACGATCAGCCGATCTCCGTGAGAGCCAAGCTCGCCGCAGCGTGGGCAAGCGTCATGTTCCTCTACGCCTATGTGGACATCATCGCCTTCTTCAAGCCCGGCGTCGTCGACGGCATCCTCGTCGGCAGGGTCTGGGAGTTCGACGTCAGCCAGCCGCTGCTGGCCACCTTCCTCGCCCTCATGGCGATCCCGATCCTCATGATCGTGCTGTCGATGACGCTGCCCGCCCGGGCGAACCGCATCACGAACCTCGTCGTGGCGTCGGTACAGATCCCCTATGCGGCCTTCAACGTGGTGGGTGAGTCCTGGACGTACTTCTACGGCCTGGGCGTCGTCCTTGAAGTGGCCCTTCTCGCCCTCATCCTGCGGTACGCCTGGACCTGGCCCCGCCGCAGTGCGTCGCCGGCGACCACGGCGGCCGGCCGGGACATGGCACCTCGTCGGACGCAGCAGCACGCCTGACGTGCGTCCGCGCCCCAGGTCGCCGAGAGCCCGCCCCTCGTCCTGGCGATCTACGAGCCAGCTCTGGGAGGAGCCGCGGTCGCGGCGGTGGGACGCTCCCGATCACCGGTTGCGCTGTTCGCTACCGTTGCGTCATGCGCACCACGGGTCCGGAGGGCGGGAGCACGGTCCAGTCCGTCGACCGGGCCGTCACGATCCTCGAGCTGCTGGCCCTGCACGGTCAGGCGGGCATCACCCAGCTGGCGCAGGAGCTCGGCGTGCACAAGTCCACGGCCAGCCGGCTGGTGGCCGCGCTCGAACGCCGGCGCCTCGTCGAGCAGGTCGAGGAGCGCGGCCGGTACCGCCTGGGCGTCGGCATCCTCAAGCTCGCCGGCGCCACGAGCGCCCGGCCCGACCTCGTCCAGGAGGCCCGGCCCGTCGTCCGGCGGCTCGCCTCGCAGACCGGCGAGACCGTCAACCTCGCCGTCCTCGCCGGCGGCGCGGCGCTCTACGTGGACCAGGTCTCGGGCGCCTCCACCCTGTCGTCGTACAACTGGGTCGGCCAGCACATCCCGCTGCACGCCACGAGCAACGGCAAGGTCCTCGTCAGCGAGCTGACGGACCCCGAGCTCGGCCGGGTGCTCGGCGACCTCACCGGCTACACCCCCGCGACGCTCACCGACCGCGCGGCCCTCGACCGCCAGCTCGCCGAGGTCCGCGAGCGCGGCTGGGCCGTGGCCACCGACGAGCTCGACGTGGGACTCACGGCAGTGGCCGCGCCGGTACGCGACGCGCGGGGCGACATCGTCGCGTCGGTCAGCGTCTCGGGCCCCACCTTCCGGTTCGGCCGGGCCCGGGTCGAGGAGGTCGCGGCGCTCGTCTGCGGCGCGGCCGCCGAGGTCTCCGGGCGGCTCTCCCCCGGCCCCGCCGGCCGCTGACCGCACCCCTTCGAGGCCTGTCCACCCCGCGTGGACAGGTCCTTGGCAGGCCCCCGTCGCTCTGCCATGCTGGGACCTCGTGTTGCACGATGAGCGTCACGTTGCGTATTACGCACCGTTGCACGTGCCAGGAAGGACCCGCCCATGGCCCATCTCCCCTCCTCCGCCCGCTGCGTCGTCATCGGCGCGGGCATCGTCGGGAACTCCCTCGTCCACCACCTCGCCGAGCTCGGCTGGACCGACATCGTCCAGCTCGACAAGGGGCCGCTGCCCAACCCCGGCGGCTCCACCGGGCACGCCAGCAACTTCATCTTCCCGGTCGACCACTCCCGCGAGTTCGCCGACATCACCCTGGACTCGGTGCGCCAGTACCAGGAGATCGGGGTGTTCACCCAGTCCGGCGGCTACGAGGTGGCCCGGACCGAGGAGCGGATGGAGGAGCTGCGCCGCCGGATGAGCAGCGCCAAGGCGTGGGGCATCCCCGCCGAGCTGGTCACCCCCGAGCAGGTCGCCGAGCAGGTCCCGTTCCTCGACCCGAGCGTCATCGTCGGCGCCGCGTGGTTCCCGACGGTCGGCGTCGTCGACAGCCTCCGGGCGGGCACGATCTTCCGCGAGCGCGCCGTCGAGCGCGGGGCGCTCACGACCGTCCCCAACGTCGAGGTCACGGGGATGGAGGTCGTCGACGGCCGGATCCGCGCGGTCGAGACGAACCAGGGACGCATCGAGGCCGACACCGTCGTCATCGCCTGCGGCGTGTGGAGCCCGCGGATCGCCCGGATGGCCGGCGCCCACATCCCGCTCACCCCGGCGGTGCACCAGATGATCTCGGTCGGCCCGTGCGAGGTCCTCGCCGAGCGGCCGGGCGAGATCAGCTTCCCGATCGTGCGCGACATGGACACCTTCTGCTACGAGCGGCAGCACGGCTCCGACATGGAGGTCGGCTCGTACGCCCACCGCGCCATCCTCTGGGACCCCGAGGACATCCCCTCGATCGAGCAGGCCAAGCTCTCCCCCACCGAGATGCCGTTCACCGAGGACGACTTCGACCCCCAGCTCGAGCAGGCCCTCGAGCTGATGCCCGAGCTGCTCGGCGACGAGCGCGCCGAGATCCGCTACGCCATCAACGGGCTGCTCTCGCTGACACCCGACGGGTACCCGATCCTCGGCGAGACCCCCGAGGTCAAGGGCCTGTGGTCGGCCGCCGCGGTGTGGATCAAGGAGGGCCCCGGCACCGCCCGCGCCGTCGCCGAGTGGATGACCCACGGCAACCCCGAGATCGACCTCGGGCACAGCGACATCGCCCGCTTCCACCCGCACCAGCGCACCCGCGCCCACGTCAAGGCGCGCACCTCCGAGGCCTTCAACAAGACCTACGGCATCGTCCACCCCGGCGAGCAGTGGTCGAGCAACCGCGACGTCCGGCTCGCGCCGATGCACGCCTCGCAGCGGGACCTCGGCGCCGTGTTCTTCGAGGCCGCCGGCTGGGAGCGCCCGCACTGGTACGAGTCCAACGCCGACCTCGTGCAGGAGTACGGCGACGCGTGCATGCCGCGCGAGCACGAGTGGGACGCGCGCTGGTGGAGCCCGATCATCAACGCCGAGCACCTGCGGATGCGCGAGGCCGCGGGCCTGGTCGACCTCTCGGCGTTCGCGATCTTCGACGTCGTCGGGCCGCGCGCGCTCGACGCCGTCCAGCGGATCATCGTCGCCCAGGCCGACGTGCGGATCGGGCGGGTCGTCTACACCCCCGTCCTCGACGAGCGCGGCGGCTTCCGCTCCGACCTCACCGTCATGCGCCTGGCCCACGACCGGTTCCGGGTCGTCACCGGCGGCGCGCACGGCATGGCCGACAAGAAGTGGTTCGCCGACCGGATGCCCGAGGACGGTGGAGCGGTGGTCGTCGACCTCACCTCGAGCTGGACGACCATCGGCCTGTGGGGCCCGCGAGCGCTCGACATCCTGTCGTCGGTCACCGACGCCGACATCTCCCCCGCGGGCCTCGGCTTCGGCAGCTGCCGCGAGATCGAGGTCGGCGGCCTCCACGTCCTCGCCTCCCGCATCTCCTACGTCGGGGAGTTCGGCTGGGAGCTGTACACCCCGATGGAGGCCGGGGCCGCGTTGTGGGCCCGGCTGCTCGAGGCCGGGACGCCGCACGGGATGGTGCCGGTCGGCATCGGCGTCTACGGCACCACGGGCCGCCTCGAGAAGGGCTACCGCGCGTACGGCACCGAGCTCGACACCGAGCGCACGCTCATGGAGACCGGCATGTCGCGGGCGAAGTGGAAGGACCAGGACTTCCTCGGCAAGGACGCCGTGCTCGCCCAGGCGGGCGAGCCCCCGAAGACGGTGCTCTGCTCCCTGACCGTCGACGACCACACCTCCGCGAGCGGGATGAAGCGCTACATGCTCGGCGGCGAGCCGATCCTCACCCGGGACGGAGGCACGCTCACCGACGGCCACGGGCGGCACCCCTACGTCACGACCGCCGGGTCCGCCCCGAGCCTCGGCACGCACGTGCTCATGGCGTTCCTGCCGCCCGACGCGGCCGTGCTCGGCAACGAGCTGGCGGTCTCCTACATGGAGGAGCTGTACCCGGTGACGGTGGCCGCCGTGGACGCGACGCCCCTGTTCGACCCCGGGAACGAGCGGATCCGGGGGCTCTCGTGAGCCACGTCCTCGTCTGCGTCAAACGGGTGCCGGACCCCACCGGTGAGGTCGTCCTCACCGGCGACGGGATGCGCGTCGACGGCCGCTTCGCCGGCTACACGACGAGCCCGCACGAGGAGGCCGCCGTCGCCCTGGCGGTCGCGGTCGCCGAGGCCACCGAAGGGACGGTGACCGTGCTGTCGGTCGGCCCGCAGGAGAGCATCGAGCAGATCCGCGCCGCGCTGGCGGTGGGCGGCACCGACGGCATCCTCGTCGAGGCCGACTCCGACCTGCTCGGGCCGGCCGACGTCGCGGCCGCGATCGCCGAGGCCGTGCAGGCCCGGGAGGCCGCCGGCACGACGTACGACCTCGTCCTGCTCGGCAACGACGCCGCCGACACCGGCGACTTCCAGGTGGGGGTGCGGCTCTCGTACCTGCTCGACCGCCCCGTCGCGGCGGGCATCCAGACGGTCGAGGTCGACGGCGACGTCGCGACCCTGCACGGCGAGGGCCCGGAGGGCACCGAGGTGTACGAGGTGACCCTGCCCGCCGTCGCCACCGTCCTCGAGGGCGGCGTCGCCCCGCGCTACCCCAGCGTCCTGGGCCGGATGCGCGCGAAGAAGGCCGAGGTCGAGACCCGCACGTGGTCCGGCAGCCCCGTGGGGTCGGGGCGCGAGGCGCTCGTCGTCCCCGAGCCGCCGCCCAGCCAGGTCACCGTCCTCGGTGAGGGTGCCGCCGCCGCGCCGGCCCTCGTCGCGGTGCTCCGCGAGCTCAAGGTGGTGCACGGATGAGCGTGCTCGTCCTCGTCGAGGTCGAGGAGGGCCGGGCCTCGCTCGTGTCCCGGGAGGCATTGACCTTCGCCCGCTCCCTCGGCGCCGGGGACGTGCACGCGGTCGTCGTCGGGGCGGCCCCCGACGCGACCGTCGCCGACTGCCGTGACGCCGGCGTCGCCGTGGTCCACGAGGCGGTCGACCCGGCACTCGAGCGGTATGCCGCCGCGGCCTGGGCCGCGGTCGTCGAGGTCGCCGGCCGGGCCGCGCGGGCCGACCTCGTCGTCGCCCCGGGCACCGGCCGGGGCAACGAGGTGCTCGCGCACGTCGCCGCCCGCCGGGGCCTGCAGATGGCCGCCAACGTCGTGTCCGTGACCTCGCTCGCCCCGCTCGTCGTCGAGCGTCAGGTGGTCGGTGGTGCGGCGCTCGAACGGGCCACCGTCTCGAGCCGGGTCCGGCTCCTGACGATGGCCGGCCACGCGGTCGAGCCCTCCCCCGCGGCGGCGCCCGGCGAGGCACGGGTCTCGTCGCTGGCCGTTGCCGTCGACCCCCGCGACCTGCGGGCCCAGGTGGTGCGGGTGGAGCGTCGCGAGAAGGGCGACAGCGCCGGGCTCTCCGGCGCCCGGGTGGTCGTCGGCGCCGGGCGTGGGGCGGGTGGCCCGGACGGCTTCGCCGCGGTCGACGCCCTCGCGGAGCGGCTCGGCGGCGCGGTGGGGGTCTCCCGCGTCGTCACCTCGCTCGGCTGGCGACCGCACCACGAGCAGGTGGGGCAGACCGGGTCCCGGATCGCGCCCGACCTCTACCTCGCGTGCGGCATCTCCGGCTCCATCCAGCACTGGGCCGGCTGCGCGTCGAGCCGGACGATCATCGCGGTCAACACCGACCCGGAGGCGCCGATGGTGACCAAGGCCGACTACGCGGTGATCGGCGACATGCACGAGGTGCTGCCGGCCGTGCTCGACGAGCTGGGCTGAGCGG
This sequence comes from uncultured Actinomycetota bacterium, assembly GCA_963815545.1. Classification (GTDB taxonomy): domain Bacteria; phylum Actinomycetota; class Actinomycetes; order Actinomycetales; family Dermatophilaceae; genus Phycicoccus. The sequence goes on along the minus strand of CAWFGY010000010.1, from coordinate 156,296 downwards.
CAGCCGACGAACCGGCCCGCGGTCAGTCGTCGTCGAGCGCGGCCCAGTCGGACTTCTCGGGCCCCGCCGCCTGCCCCTCGGGGCAGTGAGCGCGCAGGTCGCACCACCCGCACAACGGCCCGGTGACCGCCGGGAAATCGTCGACTCCGCGCCGTGCCGCGCGTAGTCGGCGTCGGCGCGGCGCGCGTCGCGCATGATCGAGCGGGCGCGCTCGACGTGCCGGCCGATGGACTCCCCCGTGTGCTCGTGGGCCGCGATGGTCCCCGACGGCACGTGGTGCAGCTCGACGCGGCGCACCGGGCGTCGGAACATCTTCCACACCGCGGCGGCGTACAGCGCCATCGGCAGCGAGGTGCGCGCCTCGTCCTCGGTGGAGACCTGCCGGGAGGTCTTGTAGTCGACGACGACGAGCTCGCCGTCGCGGTCGTCGAGGCGGTCGATGCGGCCCTGGATACGCAGGTCGTCGCTGACGAACGAGACGGTGCGCTCGATGCCGACGGGCCGGGGCGTCGGGCCGGCGGCCTCGAGGTAGGCGGTGACGGCCTCCCGCATCCGCGCTCTGAACCGCCGCGACTGGTCGCCGTCGCGAAAGCCGACGTCGATCCAGGCCTTGTCGACGAGTCGGCCGCCGGACTGCGGGGACCGGTCGGGCTGGTCCCAGACGTCGCGCAGGGCGTTGTGCACGGCGATGCCGAGCGAGGTGTGCGCCCGCTGCGGCCGCGCCGGAGGCCGCGGCCGGTCGAGGTAGGCCATCCGGTAGCGGCGCGGGCAGTCGAGGAAGGTGAGCAGCTTGCTCGGGCTGCCACCCCACAGCGGCTCGGGCATGCCGGAGAACGCCGCCTGGCGCGGCCCGGCCTGCTCCCCCGTCGTCGTCACGTCCTCGACGGTAGCGGCTGCCACCGACGGGGCCGCCCACCCGTCCCCAGGACGCGCCGCGGGGTGGCACACTGGCCCCGCCATGGCCATCTCATCGTTCGACCTCTTCTCCGTGGGCATCGGGCCCTCCAGCTCGCACACCGTCGGCCCGATGCGGGCGGCGCACACCTTCGCCGAGGGGCTCCGGGCCGACGGGCTGCTCGAGCGCGTCGGGCGGGTGCGGGGTGAGCTGTTCGGCTCGCTCGGCGCCACCGGCCACGGACACGGCTCCGTCAAGGCGGTCCTCCTCGGCCTGGAGGGCGAAGCCCCCGAGTCCACCGACCCGCGTGCGGCCGAAGGGCGCGTCGACGAGGTGCGCGCCTCGCGCGTGCTGCACCTCGGCGGCACCCACGACATCGCCTGCGACCCCGACACCGACGTCCTCCTGCACCGCCGGGCCTCGCTGCCGTTCCACAGCAACGGGATGCGTTTCACGGCGTGGGCCTCGGCCGAGCCCACCGACGGCGAGGAGCCGCTGCGCACCCGCGAGTACTACTCCGTCGGCGGCGGCTTCGTCCTCGACGAGGACGAGGTCGGGCAGGGCGAGATCGTGCCCGACCACACCCCCGTCCGGTACCCGTTCACCACCGGCGACCAGCTGCTCGCCCGGTGCGAGGAGAGCGGGCTGCCGGTCAGCGGGGTCATGCTCGCCAACGAGACGTCGTGGCGCACCGAGCAGGAGGTACGCGACGGCCTGCTGCACCTGTGGTCGGTGATGCAGGAGTGCGTCGTCAACGGCTGCGCCACCGACGGCGTCCTGCCCGGTGGGCTCAAGGTCCAGCGCCGCGCCCCCCGGCTCGCCCGCCAGCTGCGCCAGGAGCACCCCGGCGACCCGCTCGCAGCGATGGACTGGGTCACCCTGTACGCCCTCGCCGTCAACGAGGAGAACGCCAGCGGCGGACGCATCGTCACGGCCCCGACGAACGGCGCCGCCGGCATCATCCCGGCGGTCCTGCACTACTACCGGCGCTTCGTGCCGGGTGCCGACGACGAGGGCGTCGTCCGCTTCCTCCTCACGGCGGCCGCCATCGGCACCCTCTACAAGGAGAACGCCTCGATCTCCGGCGCCGAGGTGGGCTGCCAGGGCGAGGTCGGCTCCGCGTGCTCGATGGCCGCGGGCGCGCTGACCGAGGTGCTCGGCGGTACCCCGAAGCAGGTCGAGAACGCCGCCGAGATCGGCATCGAGCACAACCTGGGCCTGACGTGCGACCCCGTCGGCGGGCTCGTCCAGATCCCGTGCATCGAGCGCAACGCGGTCGCCTCGGTCAAGGCCATCACCGCCGCGCGGATCGCCCTGCGCGGTGACGGCCGCAACATCGTCAGCCTCGACAAGGCGATCAAGACGATGCGCGACACCGGCCGCGACATGAAGGTCAAGTACAAGGAGACCGCGCGCGGCGGCCTCGCCGTCAACGTCATCGAGTGCTGACCCCGTCCGAGCGGATCAGCGGCACGGGGCTCAGGGGTCGGTCAGCACGTCCTTGACCGCGTCGACGACCTTCGCCACGGCGGGCCGGTCGTCGCCGCCGCTGGCCCACACCGGGTCCTGCGGGAGCGGCCCCATCGGGTCGGCGTCCTCGGGCCGCGTGGCGCGCTCGGCCAGCGAGCGGCGGATGGCCTCGGCGAGCCCGAGGAGCCGGTACCCCTCGGGCAGGAGGTGGCGCTGGAAGTCGTCGTTCGCGGCGACCATGTCGTGGCGGAGGCTCTCGACGAGCGCCTCGACCGTCGGCCGGGGCACATCGGTGAGGCTGCCGACCAGGGTCCCGACGAGCGACGTGGGCAGCAGGGGGACCTCGACCTGGGGCCGGTCGAGCCCCGCACGCTCGGTGTAGGCGTCGAGCAGCTCGTCGTACGGCAGCCGGTCGGGGCCGCCCACGTCGAAGTGGCGCGACGGGCCGTCGTAGTCCAGCGCGCCGATCAGGGCCTCGAGCACGTCGACGACGGCGATCGGCTGCACCAGCGAGCCCATCCAGGTCGGGATGGTGTGCACGGGCATGCGCTGGCTGACCTGCCGGATGATCTCGAAGGACGTGGACCCGCTGCCCAGCAGCACCGCGGCGCGCAGGGCGACCACTGTCGCGGGACTGTCGCTGAGGATCCGCTCGACCTCGCGACGGGACGTGATGTGCTCCGAGAGCTCGTCGTCGGCGACGTCCGGCACGATGCCCGACAGGTAGACGACCCTGCCCACGCCCTGCGCCCGCACGGCGTCCGCGACGTTGGTCGCCGCCTGGCGGTCGGTGCGGGCGAAGTCGTCGCCGCCCATGCCGTGGATCAGGTAGTACACGGCGTCCATGCCCTCGCAGGCGGCCGCGACCTGGCCGGCGTCGAGCGCGTCCATCACCACCGTCTCGACCCGCTCGCCCCACCACGGCTGCTCCCGTTCCGGGTCGCTCGTGGTGCTGCGCACCTCGTGGCCGCGCTCGAGCAGGACCGGCACCAGCCGACTCCCCACGTAGCCCGTCGCCCCCGTCACGAGAATGCGCACCGAGCTCTCACCTCTTCCTGGATCGTCCGCCTGCGGCCGAGTCCCAGGCGTGATGACTCTAGCCGTCCGGGCGTCCGCCGGCCCCGCCGCGAACGGCGAGGCCCCGACGCTTGACGACCGTGCCGCGGTGCGGCCAAGGTGGAGCACTTGCCCTGACCGACAACGGGAAGGACCGCGATGGACGACCTCTACATCGACGGCATCTGGGGCGGAGCCACGGCACACGGCCGGCGCACCATCGTCTGCCCGGCGGACGGCACCGTCGTCGGGGACGTCGACGAGGCGGACGAGACCGACACCCTCCGCGCCATCGACGCGGCCCGGCGGGCCGCCGACGACGGCCGGTGGCGCGACACGCCCCCCACCGAGCGCGCCGCAGCCGTCGGACGCGTCGCCGAGATCCTCGAGAGGCACACCGACGAGATCGCGCGCGCCGAGGCGCTCGACACCGGCAAGCGCTTCGCCGAGGCGAAGCTGGACGTCGCCGACGTCGTCAGCGTCTTCCGGCACTACGCCGGCAAGGGTGAGGACGTCGAGCGGTCGCGGACCGTCGATCCCGGGCAGCCGGGCGTCGTCAGCCGCGTCGACCGCGAGCCCATCGGGGTCTGCTCTCTCATCACGCCATGGAACTACCCTCTGCTGCAGGCGAGCTGGAAGGTCGCCCCGTGCCTCCTGGCGGGCAACACCTTCGTGCTCAAGCCGAGCGAGATCACCCCGCACTCGACGATCCTCATGGTCCGCGCCATCGAGGAGGCCGGCGTCCCCGCCGGTGTCGCCAACCTCGTCCTCGGCACCGGGCCCGGCTGCGCGGCACCGCTGTCCACCGACCCCCGGGTCGACATGGTGTCGTTCACCGGCAGCCTCGCCGTCGGCAAGCACCTCATGACCGAGGCGGCGAAGACGGTCAAGCGTGTCGCCCTGGAGCTCGGCGGGAAGAACCCGAACATCGTCTTCGCCGACGCCCCCCGCGAGGCCGCGATCGACAACGCGATGACGGCGGTGTTCCTGCACTCCGGGCAGGTCTGCTCCGCCGGAGCCCGGCTGCTCGTGGAGGAGTCCTGCGCCGAGGAGGTCGTCGACACCATCGTCGAGCGCGCCAGGACCATCCGGATGGGCCCGCCGTTCGACGAGGACGCCCAGACCGGCTCGCTCACCAGCGCCGAACACCTCAAGAAGGTCGAGGACTACGTCGCCAAGGGCCTCGCGGAGGGCGCCCGGCTCCGGTGCGGCGGAGCCCGCCCCGACGACCCGGCCCTCGCAGACGGCTACTACTACCTCCCGACCGTGCTCGACCGGTGCAGCGTCGACATGCATGTCGTCCAGGAGGAGTCGTTCGGCCCGGTGCTCACCGTCGAGACCTTCCGCACCGAGGACGAGGCCGTCGCCCTGGCCAACGGGACCATCTACGGGCTCGCCGGCGCGGTGTGGACCTCGGACGCCGAGCGGGCCCAGCGCGTCGCCCGGCGCCTGCGCCTCGGCACCGTCTGGATCAACGACTACCACCCGTACGTCGCCCCCGCGGAATGGGGCGGGCACAAACAGTCCGGCATCGGCCGCGAGCTCGGTGAGCTCGGCCTCGAGGAGTACCAGGAGCTGAAGCACGTGTGGGAGAACACCGACCCGGCACCGACGGGGTGGTTCTCGTGAGCCGCCTCGCCCAGGCCGCCGAGCGCGCCACCGACGTCGCGGCCCGGCTCCGCGACCGGACGACGCTGGCCGAGGTCCCCGACCGGGTCGACGTCGTCGTCGTCGGCGGCGGCAGTGCCGGCTCCGTCATCGCCAACCGGCTCTCCGCCGACCCCGGCACCTCGGTCCTCGTCCTCGAGGCGGGCCGCTCGGACTACCGGATCGACCCGTTCATCCACATGCCGGCAGCCCTGCCGTTCCCCATCGGCAGCCGGTTCTACGACTGGCAGTACGAGTCCGAGCCCGAGCCGCACATGAACGGGCGCAAGGTCTACCACGCCCGCGGCAAGGTGCTCGGCGGCTCCAGCTCGATCAACGGGATGATCTTCCAGCGCGGCAACCCCCGCGACTACGAGCGCTGGGGCGCCGACGAGGGGATGAGGGACTGGGACTACGCCCACTGCCTGCCCTACTTCAAGCGGATGGAGACCTGCGTCGCCGGCGCCGACGAGTGGCGCGGCGGCGACGGGCCGCTGCGGATGGAGCGCGGCCCCGCCACGAACCCCCTGTTCGGTGCGTTCTTCGAGGCCGCCGAGCAGGCCGGCTACCCCCGCACCACCGACGTCAACGGCTACCGGCAGGAGGGCTTCGCGCCGTTCGACCGCAACGTGTCCCGAGGCCGCCGGCTCTCGGCCTCCCGCGCCTACCTGCACCCCGTGCTGGACCGCCCCAACCTGCACGTACGCACGCTGGCGCTCACGACCCGCGTCCTCTTCGAGGGCAAGCGCGCCGTCGGGGTCGAGTACTCCGCCCTCGGCCGGACGCACACGGTGCGGGCCGGCGAGGTCATCCTCTGCGGCGGCGCCATCAACACCCCGCAGCTCCTCCAGCTGTCCGGCGTCGGCGACCCCGAGCTGCTCCGGCCGCTCGGCATCGACGTCGTCTCGGGGCTGCGCGGCGTCGGCGAGAACCTCCAGGACCACCTCGAGGTCTACATCCAGCACGCGTGCACCCAGCCGGTGTCGATCGCCCCCGGGCTCGCGTACAAGAACCGGCCCAAGCTGGCCGCCGACTGGCTGTTCTTCCGCAAGGGCCTCGGCGCGACGAACCACTTCGAGGGCGGTGGCTTCGTCCGCAGCAACGACGACGTCGACTACCCCAACCTCATGTTCCACTTCCTGCCGATCGCGATCCGCTACGACGGCTCGAGCCCCATCGAGGGGCACGGCTACCAGGTGCACATCGGCCCGATGTACTCCGATGCCCGCGGCACCTGCCGCATCCGCAGCACCGACCCCCGGCAGAAGCCGGCCCTGCTCTTCAACTACCTCTCCACCGACCAGGACCGGCGCGAGTGGGTCGAGGCCGTCCGGGTCACCCGCGAGATCATGCGCCAGCCGGCGCTCGCGCCCTACGACGGTGGCGAGATCTCGCCCGGGCCGCAGGTCGAGACGGACGAGCAGATCCTCGACTGGGTCCGCGACGACGCCGAGACCGCGCTGCACCCCAGCTGCACGGCCCGGATGGGCGTCGACGACCTCTCCGTCCTCGACCCCACGACGATGGGCGTCTACGGCACCGAGGGCCTGCGCGTCGTCGACGCCTCCGCGATGCCGTACGTGACGAACGGCAACATCTACGCCCCCGTGATGATGCTCGCCGAGAAGGCGTCCGACCTGATCACCGGCGCCACGCCTCTCCCCCCGTCGGACGCGCCCTGGTACGACCTGCGCGCCGGCAGCCCGCTCGACCCACCCACCCGTCGCTGACCGACCGTCCCGTCGCCGAGGAGAGCCCATGACCACCACCGACGCCCCCTCTGCCGCGCACGCGACCCCACCGCCGGTCGGCCCGAGGTTCCTCGGCGGCGCCCCGGTGCGGATGCCGGTCTTCGTCGCCTCGCTCGCCGGGGTGCTGGCCATGGCCGCCTGGGCCCTGATCAGCCCCACCTCCGCCGAGAGCGGTCTCGGCACCGTCACCGGGTGGGTGACGGAGTGGTTCGGGTGGTTCTACGTGCTCCTCGCCACCGCGGTGCTCGTGTTCGTGATCGGGCTGGGCCTGTCGCGGTACGGCCACGTCCGGCTCGGCCCCGACCACTCCCGGCCCGAGTTCTCGACCTTCGCGTGGGCCTCGATGCTCTTCGCGGCCGGCATCGGCACCGACGTGATGTTCTTCTCGGTCGTCGAGCCCGCGACCCAGTACATGGCCCCGCCCGCCGGCGCCGCCGCCCCCGAGTCGGTCGAGGCCGCCCGCGAGGCGACCGTCTGGACGCTGTTCCACTACGGCATCAGCGGCTGGGGCATGTACGCCCTCATGGGCCTGGCCCTCGGTTACTTCTGTTACCGGCGCAACCTGCCGCTCGCCGTCCGCTCGGCCCTGGCCCCCGTGCTCGGCAAGCGGATCGACGGCCCGCTCGGCCACGCCGTCGACACCGCAGCCGTCCTCGGCACCATCTTCGGCGTCGCGACCTCCCTCGGCATCGGCGTGGTGTTCCTCAACGTCGGGCTCAACGTCCTCTTCGGCGTGGGCGTCGGCACCGGCGCCCAGGTGGCTCTCGCCGTGCTGGCCGTCGTCATGGCCGCGATCTCGGCGACGACCGGCGTCGACAAGGGCATCCGCTTCCTGTCCCAGCTCAACGTGATCCTCGCGCTCGGCCTCGCCGCCTGGGTGCTGGTGACGGGCAAGACGAGCATGCTGCTCAACGCCACGGTCGCGAACGTCGGCGACTTCCTGCGCACCTTCCCCGCGAAGACGATGGAGACCTTCCCGTTCGTCGACAACGTCGAGTGGATGGGCTACTGGACGCTGTTCTTCTGGGCCTGGTGGGTGGCGTGGGCCTCGTTCGTCGGGCTCTTCCTCGCCCGGATCTCGCGGGGGCGCACCATCCGGCAGTTCGTGGCCGGCACGCTCGTCATCCCGTTCCTCTACATCGTCATGTGGATCTCGATCTTCGGCAACGCGGCGATCGACCGGATCCGCAGCGGCGACGCCACGTTCGCCGAGACGGCCCAGGACTTCACCGGCATCGGCTTCTACGACCTGCTCGACGGCTACCCCGCCGGCCAAGCCGCCATCGGGCTGGCGTTCTTCGTGGGCCTGCTCTTCTACGTGACCTCGGCCGACTCCGGGGCGCTGGTCATGGCGAACCTCACGAGCCGCCTCGGCTCGATCACCGAGGACGGCGCGCCGTGGCTGCGGATCCTGTGGGCCTCGGTGACGGGCCTGCTGACCATCGCGATGCTCCTCGTCGGCGGCATCGTGGCCCTCCAGTACGCGACGATCATCTTCGGGCTGCCGTTCGCGGTCGTGCTCGTCCTCGTCATGGTCGGGCTGCTGCGCGCGCTGCGCGTCGAGGGCCGGCGCGTCGACAGCCGCGACCACACGATGCACGCGCTGATCTCGGCGCGCAGCGCCTCGCCCAAGGAGGACCGGGCCGCGTCGTGGAAGACCCGCCTCGCCCGCGCCACGAACTTCGTCGACCGCGAGGCCGCGCACGAGCATCTGCGCGACATCGTCGCGCCCGCGCTTGCCGAGGTCGCCGAGGAGCTGTGCCAGCACGACGTGGCGACGACCTGCGAGGTCGACCTGGACGGCGAGACTCCCACGGTGACCCTGAGCACCACCGGGGAGGACCCGTTCGTGTACCGGGTCGAGCTGCGGATGCTGCCGGTGCCGACCTACGGCGGCCGGATGATCCAGAGCCGCGACACCTACGCCCGCCTCGAGGTGCACCTCGCCGAGGGCGGCCAGGGCTACGACATCATGGGCTACAGCCAGGGTCAGGTCATCCACGACTGCCTCGACCACTACGAGCGGCACCTGGAGTTCCTGCGACTGACCGACTCGACGACCTCCTGACCCGCCGACCCGCCCCTCAGGAGGCCACGGCCCCGACCGCACCCAGCGGCCCGGGGAACGCGCGTACCGCCGCCGGCGTCGCGAGGTAGGCCCCGACCAACCGGGCACCACCGGCCCGGCACGCGTCGAGGACCGTCTCGTGCCACGCCCGGTCGGCGTCGGTGAGCAGCACCGACCCGTCGCGGCCTCGGGCGAACAGGACGGCGCCCCCGTCGCCGGCGACCATCCGCGCGAGCTCGGTGAGGAACGGTGCCATCTGCCCGGGGTCGGCGTCGTCCGGGACGTCGCCGATGAGGCACGGCTGGCGCAGCCGTAGCTCCTCGTCGAGCAGGAGGAGGCACACCGAGCCTCCGAGCCGGTCGGCATGGCCGACGAACAGGTCGACGACGTCGGCCGCCATGGTGGGGTCGTCGAGCGGGAGGTGGTCGAAGGACTCGGGGAGGTTCTCGAAGCTCATGGCCCGAGCCTGCCGCGGACCGCCGTGCCCGCCGCGAGGTTTTCCACAGGCCCGGTCCGCCGGTCGCTCGGCCGCCACCGGGCAGCGCAGTCGTCCTAGCGTGGGCCCATGGCCCTCGACGACGCCCACGCCCGTCCCGCCGCCACGTCCGACGCGACCGTCGCCGCCCTCGGCAAGCTGTCCGAGGCGCTCGAGGTCGTCGAGGAGGCGCGCGGCCACCTGTACGCGTTCCACCGGCGCTGCGGCACCGCCGACCTCACGCTCGGGGAGGCCGTCGACCAGCTCCGCGAGGCCGGCCACGGCGACCTCGCCGACCGCATCGACACCGACCTCGTGGGGCGGAACATCCTGGCCGGCCGGTGGTCGTTCCAGGTCGTCGAGGAGTACGACGACGGCTACTACGCGGCGTTCCGCGAGCACGAGCGAGCGGCGCGCGACGCGCTCATGGCGGGCCGGCGACACGTCTTCGAGGCCGAGATGAAGGACGACCGGCGCACCCACGGGCGGCCCGGCCACGCCGCCACCCCGCAGGACAGCGGCCTCGGCTGATCACGAGTGGCCGGCGAGGTATCACCGGGGGCCGGGCCTGCTCCTGCCCCCCATGAAGATGATCACGCCCGGTATCGCCCAAGCCCTCACCCCCCGCGAGTGGGAGCCCCGCCGTCCGCAGCGCCCCGAGCGCGCGCCGCGGACGTTCACCCTCCGCGTGCCGCGGCTGCACCTGCCGCGGCCGCACCTGCCGCACGTCGCGCTCCCGCACCTGCACAGCCGGTCGCGGGCGCACTGACCCGGCTCAGCTGAAGACGACCGTCCGGGTGCCGTTGACGAGGATCCGCGACTCGCAGTGCCAGCGGACCGCCCGCGCCAGCACCCGCGACTCGACCTCCTCGCCGGCGCGCACCAGCTCCTCCGGGGTCATCCGGTGGTCGGCGCGCACGACGTCCTGCTCGATGATCGGCCCCTCGTCGAGCGCCGGCGTCACGTAGTGCGCCGTCGCCCCGATGATCTTCACGCCGCGCTCGAACGCCTGGTGGTACGGCTTGGCGCCCTTGAACGAGGGCAGGAACGAGTGGTGGATGTTGATGACGCGCCCGGCGAGGTCGGCGGCGAGGTCGTCCGAGAGCACCTGCATGTACCGCGCGAGCACGACGAGGTCGACATCGTGCTCGGCGACGATGCCGCGCAGCGCCGCCTCCGCTTCGGCCTTGGTCGCCGCGGTGACGGGCACGTGGGTGTACTCGAGCCCGTAGGACCGCACGAGCGGCTCGAGGTCGGCGTGGTTCGACACGACGGCCGGGATCTCGAGGTTGAGGGCGCCGGAGCGCCACCGGAAGAGCAGGTCGTTGAGGCAGTGCCCGAACCGGCTCACCATGAGCACCGCCCGGTACGGCTGGGCCGCGTCCCGGATCGTCCACTCCATCGCGTACTCGGCCGCGACCGGGGCGAAGAGCTCGCGCCAGCCGTCGACCCCCGGGTCGGCGTCCTCGACGGAGTAGCGGATCCGCATGAAGAACTGGTCGGTCCGCACGTCGTCGAACTGCTGGCTCTCCTCGATGTTCGCGCCGCGCTCGAAGAGGAGGGCCGTGACGGTCGCGACGATGCCGCGGCGGTCGGGGCAGGACAGGAGGAGCACGTACTCGGACACGCTCCCACCGTACGGACCCCCGGACCTGCCGCGCCGGGGCGTCCGCTCAGTGTCCGGGGGTGCCCTCGCCGTTCGCGAAGGCGATGATCGCGTTGGCGACCATCTGTACCGCGATGGCCGACAGGAGCAGCCCCGCGATCCGGGTCAGCAGGACGATGCCGCTGTCCTTGAGGAAGCGGGCGAGCGGTGAGGCGAACCGGAAGACGAGGTAGACGACGAGCAGGGCCGCGGTGAGCGCCGTCGCCACCGCGGCGAGGCCGCCCGCGCCGTCGGCCCGCTGCACCGCGAGCATCGTCGCGACGATCGCCCCGGGTCCGGCGAGCAGCGGCGTCCCGAGCGGTACGAGCGCGACGTTGACCCCGGCGTCGGCGAGCGACTCCGACTCCGAGCCGGTGAGCAGCTGGAGGGCGACGACGAGCAGCAGCAGGCCGCCGGCCGCCTGGAGCGCCGGCAGGGTGATGCCGAGGTAGTCGAGGATCCGCTGGCCGAACACCGCGAACGAGGCGATGACTCCGAGGGCCACCAGGCTCGCCCGGCGCGCCGCCGAGGCCTTCTGCTTCGCGGTCAGCGGCCCGGTGAGGGCGAGGAAGATCGGGATGGCGCCGGGCGGGTCGAGGATGACGACGAGCGTGACGAAGGTCGTCATGAAGACGGGGACGTCGAACCAGCTCACGGGCGGACCACCTTGGTCCCGGTGGCCAGGTCCTCGATCGCGGCGAGCACCTCGGGGGTGGTCGTGTACTCGCCGAGGCGGTTCAGCTTGCCCTCCCCGTGGTAGTCGCTCGAGCCGGTGACGAGCAGGGAGAGGGCACCCGCGAGGTCGGTCAGCTCGTGCACCGACTGCGCATCGTGGTCGCGGTGATGCACCTCGAGCCCGGCCAGCCCCGCGGCCGTCATCTCCTCGATGAGCTCGACGGCGATGACCCCGGTCCGGGTGCGCGAGTACGGGTGAGCGACCACCGGGACTCCCCCCGCGGCGCGGACCACCTCGACGGCGCGCACCGGGTCGGGCGCATAGTGCGCGACGTAGTAGGGGCTGGCATCACCGAGCCAGCGGTCGAACGCCTCGTCGCGGTGCTCGACGACGCCGGCCCGCACGAGCGCGTCGGCGATGTGCGGGCGCCCCGGGGTCGCCCCGTCCTCGACCTCGGCCCGCACCGCGTCCACGCTGACCGGCACCCCGTCGGCCTCCATCCGCTCGACCATCACATCGAGCCGGGTGGCCCGGCTCGCCCGCGCCTCGTCGAGCTCGGCGACGAGGTCGGGGTGCTGGGGGTCGGGCAGGTACGCGAGCAGGTGGACCGACCGGTGGTCACGGGCGCAGGACACCTCGATGCCGGGGACGAGCGTCATCCCCGTCCTCCTGGCGGCGCGGGCGGCCTCGTCCCAGCCGCGGGTCGTGTCGTGGTCGGTGAGGGCGAAGGCGTCGAGTCCGGCCGCCACCGCCGCCGCCACGAGCGCGGCCGGCGGCTGGGTGCCGTCGCTCGCGCTCGAGTGGGTGTGCAGGTCGATCACAGGCGAAATCGTAGTGGCGCGAGAAAGTCCTTCGCGCGCGGCAACCTTTCGGTCCCCGCCGCCGTAGGAGAGGGTATGAGCCACCACCAGGAGGGGCGATGACCATGCGCGGCAGAGTCGAGCGCGACGCCGCGTTCACCGCGTTCGTCGAGCAGTGCTCGCCCTCGCTCGTGCGCACCGCCTGGCTGCTCACCGGCGACCACCACGCGGCCCACGAGCTCGTCCAGGCGGCGCTCGTCAAGACCTACGTCGCCTGGCCGCGGGTACGCCGCGAGGGGGCGCTCGCCTACGCCCGCAAGGTGCTGGCCAACGAGCGGACCGACGCGTGGCGCCGGCGGCGTGGCGAGGTCGCCGTCGACGAGGTGCCCGAGGCACCCCGGCCGGCGGGCACTGCGAGCGAGGACCGCGACCTCGTCGTCCGGCTGCTCGCGACGCTGCCGGACCAGCAGCGCCGGGTCGTCGTCCTCCGCTACTACGCCGACCTCTCCGAGCAGGCGGTCGCCGACCTGCTCGACATCTCGGTGGGCACTGTGAAGTCCACCGCCTCGCGCGGCCTGGCGGCCCTGCGCACCCAGCTGACCACCTCCCAAGGAGGCCTGCGATGAGCCCCGACGTCTTCGAGGACGAGCTCCGCACCCTGCTGCACGACGCCACCGAGGCCGAGTCCCCCGCGTTCCGCGACGTCGACACCGGGGCTGTGCTCGGCTCAGGCCATCGGGTCGTCCGCCGCCGCCGGCTGGCGATGGCGGGCGGCACGCTCGCCGCCACCCTCGTCGTGGCCGTCGGGACCTGGGCGGCGGTCGGCGGATCCGTCGACCGCGCGCTCGAGGAGGTCCCCGCCACCCCTGGTGGCCCGGTCACCGCGGTCCTCGACGAGTTCAGCGGCCTGAACGGGCCGGATGGCGAGCCGCTGCAGATCCCCGGCCCCCGGCAGGTCGCCGTGACCGTGGACCCTTCCGTGACACCCGACCTCGTCCTGTCGGAGGTGGACGCGGACGGGGCCCTCTCGGCGGTCGGCTCGTCCACGCTGCAGGGTGTTCCGTCCTCGGGTGCGACGTGGGCGGCCACCGGCGAGGGCTCCCACGTCGTCGCCGGGGTGCTCCCCGCCGAGGCCACTGCCTTCCAGCTCGTGACGCACATCAGCGAGGACGGCGGGCACCCGTCGACGACCGACACCGCCGACCTGCCGGGCACCGGCCGGCAGGCGTTCGCCGTCCGGTTCGCCGAGGCCTCGGACGCCGCGGCCGCCCGCCATCTGCTGTGGTGGGACGGCGCCGGAACGGTGCGCGACGAGACGGGCACGGTGGTGCCCTCCGTGCGCCTCGGGGACGCGTCGGGGACGACGGTGTACGTGGCCGGCTCGGTGGATCGGATGGGCACCTTCTCCGGGAACGGCTCGTCCTCCGCAGTGCTGAGCGACGTCGACGCGGGCACGGGGCGCCCCGTCCTCTCCATGGCCCAGGGCGACCGCGACACCCTGACCGGCACGCACGTCGTCCTCGTCCCCGTGGGCTCGAGCGCCGGCACCTTCACGCCGACGGCCGGCACGACGGTGACCCACCCGCTGACCGTGGTCGCGGTGCCGGGGACGACGGTGGCGGTGCTGTGGGCCGCCTACGAAAGGCAGGCGGACGGCCACCGCGGTCCCTACGAGACCGTCACCTGGACCGAGCCGGACGGCCGGGTGGTGACCCAGCGGCCCTGACCGGCGGGCGAGGTCAGGCGCCGGTCGGCGCCGGTCCGGGCCAGTGCCTGTCGGGGACCGGGGTGGGCCGGCCGGGCTGCTCGCCGCCGCGGGCCTGCAGGTAGCTCTCCTTGGGCACCATGACCTTGCGGCGGAAGACGCAGACGACCGTGCCGTCCTGGTTGTAGCCGATCGTCTCGACGTGGACGACACCCCGGTCGTCCTTGCTCGCGCTCTCGCGCTTGTCCAGGACGGTCGTCTCGCCGTAGAGGGTGTCGCCGTGGAAGGTCGGCGCGACGTGCCGCAGGCTCTCGACCTCGAGGTTGGCGATGGCCTTGCCGCTGATGTCGGGCACCGACATCCCGAGCAGGATCGAGTACACGTAGTTGCCGACGACGACGTTCTTCCCGAACTGCGTCGTCTCCTGCGCGTAGTGGCTGTCGAGGTGCAGGGGGTGGTGGTTCATCGTCAGCAGGCAGAACAGGTGGTCGTCGTACTCGGTGACCGTCTTGCCGGGCCAGTGCTTGTACGTCGCCCCGACCTCGAACTCCTCGTAGCTGCGCCCGAACTGCACGTCGTCTCCTCCGGAGGTGGTCGCGGCGGACTGCCCGCCGCGGTGCGGCCCATCCTGCCGCGCCGCCCGCACCCGCCCAACCGTTGCGGCGCGTGCCCTTGCCCACACCGCCGACGGACGGGCTTGTCGGCTCAGGACGCGGACACGTGCCCGTCCGCCGCCGACAACCCCGTCACGGCTCGGCGGACCGCGGCGACGATCCGCTCGGGGCACGCGAGGTCGGCCCACGTGACGCGCACGACGGCATAGCCGAGGGCCCGCAGCGCATCCTCGCGGGCCTTCTCCCGGACGAGCGCCTCACGGCCGTCGGCACCGCCGTACTTGACGGCGCCGTCGAACTCCACGACGACCCGACCCGCGACCAGCAGGTCGACGCGCCCGACCAGCCCGCCCAGCTCGTCGCTGATCTCGACCTGCGACCGCACGTCGTACCCCGTGTCGACGAGCGCGAGCCGGGTCAGGGTCTCCCCCACCGACTCCGACGCCCCGTCCGCCAGCCGGAGGAGCGCGTCCCGCCGAGCCCGGAGCCGTGCGGTGGTGGCGCGCTCGTCCAGAGCCGACCGCACGCCGCCCACGGTGCAGAGGTGGCGGTGGAGGGCGGCGTCGAGCGGGACGAGGCCCGCAGTCAGGCCGTCGCGCATCGTCACCTGCGCCACGGCGACCGCGACCGGCACGCACCGGTACCCGTCGGCGACGACGTGCTCGCCGCCGGGGCGGTGCGGGTGGGTGCGCAGGCCGGCGGCGAGGCGGACCCTGCGCGTCCTGGTGAGGACGTCGACCGTGACGAGATCCACGCCGTACAGCGGCAGCCCCTGTAGCGCGAGCGCCGCCTGGTGGGACGCCACGTCCGCGCCGCGGGTGGCCAGGATGGCGCGGCTCCGCAGCGCCAGCCGCTGCTCGGGGCCCGACTCGGCCCACGCCACGCCGAGGACGTAGGCGTCGCGCCGCACCCGCACCAGCTCCCCGGCCCGCCGCAGCCGGCGCAGCGCCGACTCGTCGACATCGAGGGCGCCGGCCTGGCCGCTCGTGACGACGAAGCCTCGCGCCGAGGCGAACGTGTGGAGTCTTCGATCCATCGCCCGATCGTCCTCGGATCGACCCGGGCACCCGCCGAGATATCCACAGCCCACCGCGAGGACCGGGAAGTCGGCGCCAGACCCGGCAGTAGCCCCGTCCCACACCGACAACCCCGTCCGGGCGCATGCGTCACGCTCACGGGCGCCCCGGCCGGCGGGGTCCTAGGCTCGCCTCATGGCGGACTTCATCGGCGCGGTCGACCAGGGCACGACGAGCACCCGGTTCATGGTGTTCGACCACGACGGGCGGGAGGTGGCGCGGCACCAGCTCGAGCACGAGCAGGTCCTCCCCCGCGCCGGCTGGGTCGAGCACAACCCGCTCGAGATCTGGGATCGCACCCAGACCGTCATCGGCTCCGCGCTGACGCGGGCGGGCATCAGCACCTCCGACCTGGACGCCGTCGGGGTCACGAACCAGCGCGAGTCCGCGTTCGTGTGGGACCGCCGCACCGGCCGCCCCTTCCACAACGCCATCGTCTGGCAGGACACCCGCACCGCCGCCATCGCCCGCGCCCTGGACGCCGACGGCCGCGGCGACGTCATCCGCGAGCGCGCCGGGCTGCCGCCGGCCACGTACTTCTCGGCGGGCAAGGTGCAGTGGATGCTCGAGAACGTCGACGGTCTTCGCGCGGCCGCCGAGCGCGGCGACGCCGTCTTCGGCACCTCCGACACCTGGGTCATCTGGAACCTCACCGGCGGCACCGAGGGCGGGCTCCACGTCACCGACGTGACGAACGCGAGCCGGACGATGCTCATGGACCTCACGACCCTCGACTGGGACGACGAGCTGCTCGACTTCTTCGGCATCCCCCGCTCGATGCTGCCCACGATCCACCCGAGCAGCCACGCCGAGGCGTTCGGCGTCACGGCCGGGCAGCGCGGCACCAGCGCGGTCCCGATCACCGGGGTCCTCGGCGACCAGCAGGCGGCCACCGTCGGTCAGGTGTGCTTCGAGCCGGGCGAGGCGAAGAACACGTACGGCACCGGCAACTTCCTCCTGCTCAACACCGGCGAGGACCTCGTCCGCTCCGAGAACGGCCTGCTGACGACGGTCGCCTACCAGTTCGGCGACGCCAAGCCGGTCTACGCGCTCGAGGGCTCGATCGCGGTCACGGGCAGCGCCGTGCAGTGGCTGCGCGACCAGCTGGGCATCATCAGCGGGGCGAGCGAGGTCGAGACCCTCGCGGCCTCGGTGGAGGACACCGGCGGGGTCTACTTCGTCCCCGCGTTCAGCGGCCTCTTCGCCCCGTACTGGCGCAGCGACGCCCGCGGGGCCATCGTCGGGCTGTCCCGCTTCAACACCAACGCGCACCTGGCCAGGGCGACGCTCGAGGCCATCTGCTACCAGTCCCGCGACGTCGCGGACGCGATGGCGGCCGACTCCGGCGTCGAGATCACCACTCTCAAGGTCGACGGCGGCGTCACCCAGAACGCGCTGTGCATGCAGCTGCAGGCGGACATCCTCGGCGTCCCGGTCTCCCGCCCGGTCGTCGCGGAGACGACGGCCCTGGGGGCGGCGTACGCGGCCGGCCTGGCCTCGGGGTTCTGGGCCGGCACCGACGAGCTGCGGGCCAACTGGGCCGAGGACCGCCGCTGGGAGCCGACCTGGTCCGACGAGCAGCGCCGGGACGGCTACGCAGGCTGGAAGAAGGCGGTCGAGCGCACCCTGGACTGGGCCGAGGACTGACCCGCGCTCACCGCCCGGCCAGCTCCACGGGCGGTCCGTGGTGGGCGCAGATGCCGAGCACCTCACCGTCGAGCTCGATCTGCTGATGCGGCGGTGCAGAGGCTGGTGCGGCCCCACCCTCGCCCCACGGGGCCTCCATCGCGACGTGGGCGAGGGGCATCCGGGCCCTGGCCGCGTCGATGGCCGCCGTCATCGCGCCGGTCTCCTCGGGCGGCCAGTACATCCGCGTCACGGAGTGCCACACGACGGTGAGCACGTCGTCGGCCACGGGCTCGGCCAGCCGGCGCTCGACCCATTCCGAGGCCGGCGCCCGGTCGATGGCCACCGGCTCCTGCCGCAGCGTGGCCAGCGCTGCGTCGAGGCGGCCGTGCCGCTCGAGCATCCACGGCCACACGAACGAGCGCAGGTAGGTGGCGCCGTCCTCCGACGCGGCGTCGACCGGCGCCACGTCGCAGCCGCGGCGCTCGAGCACCTCGAACGGCTCGGGGACGAACCCGGCCGCGCCACAGCCGTCGACGACGAGGTCGGCGGCCTCCGGCCCGGCGGTCCAGCCGTCGCCCACGAACCGGTACCGGTCGACGAGCAGCCCCAGGCCCGCCGAGGCCCCGGGCTCGAGCAGCCGGACCCGCCGCAGCCCGGTGCGCCGGACGGCCTCGGACATCCCGACGAGGAGGGCGACCGTCCTGGCGGGCTCGTTGGTCTGCGGTGCCTCGGCCAGCGCCTCGCGGAGCTCGTCGACGTGCGCGGCGAGAAGGGGGCGGACCGCGGCCCAGGCCTCCTCGGGGTCGGCGTCGCCGCCGAGCGAGGCGTAGAACGGGGCGAGCTGCGGGGCGTCCCCGCGCAGCAGGATGCGGAAGAGCCCGGCGAGGGCGCGGAGCTGCGGCACCTGACGCGGTTCGGCGTCGTCCCAGCCCTCGAACAGCTCGCGGGTGACCCCGCCGCCGTCCCAGTCGTCGGCCATCTCCGCCAGCAGCACCCCGTACAGGTGGTCGCGGTGCCCGAAGTGGCCCCGCAGCCGGTCGGAGAGCGTCGAGCTCACGGCACGAGGTTCGTGACGGTTCCCGTGAGGATGTCCAGGAGGCTGCCGGGGTCGGACGGGGTGGGCGTCGGGGTGGGGGTGCCGCTCGGGGTGGCGCTGGGCGACGGGGTCGCCTTGGGGCTCGCCTTCGGCGACGCCTTGCCCTGGGGGGTGGGCTTCTCGGACCGGCGCGGGCTCGGAGTCGTGGTGGCCGTGGTGCCGGCCGAGCCGGACGTGCTCGACCCGGGGGCGGCCGGCGCGTCCGGCGTCGTGGTGGGCCGAGGGTCGGGCGTGGAGCGGTCCTGCGCCCGGGAGGCCCGGTCGGTGTCGGTGCTGCGGGTCGCCGTCGGCGCGGCCGTCGTCGGGGTCGTCGTGCGCGACTGCGTGCTGCTCGCGGGCGCGGCCGCCTGAGCCGGGAGGTCCCGCGAGGAGTCGACGACGGACGTGGCCAGGGCCCCGGTGACGAGCACTGCCGCTGCTCCGGCGGTGACGGTCACGGGCCCACGACGGCGTGCCGGACTGTGTTTACCCATCCGGCCAGTTTCGCAAGGACCCCGCCGGGCTGGCAAACCGAGACGGGTCTCCCGTGGCCGATGTCACGCCCGGCCCGTGGCAGCATGGACGGGTGAGCGAGGAACAGAAGCAGGCCGACAACCGTGCCCGGGCGACGACCGAGGAGCTGCGCACCTTCATCCGGGAAGGCTGGGCGCCGCGCCGCCCGACGGTGACCGCGCCGTCCCCGGCCGCCGCCCACGCGGCCGCACGCCGCGCCGTCCTGAGCGCCGCCTACCCCAAGCAGCGCCTCGTCATCCCGGCCGGTGGCCTCAAGGTCCGCAGCAACGACAGCGACTACGTGTTCCGCCCGCACACCGCCTTCGCCTACCTCACCGGTCTCGGGGCCGACCGCGAGCCCGACGCGGTGCTCGTCCTGGAGCCGCTCGAGCAGGGTGGCCACGAGTCGGTGCTGTACTTCCGTCCGCTCGGCGAGCGCGACAACGACGAGTTCTTCTCGGACAGCCGGTACGGCGAGTTCTGGGTCGGCGCCCGGCCGACCCTCGAGGACGTCGAGCTCGAGCTGGGGCTCACCGCGCGGCACGTCGAGGGCCTCGTCGACGCCGTCGCCAAGGACGCGGGACATCTCACCGTTCGCGTCGTCCGCGACGCCGACCACGAGCTGACCGCCCGCCTGGACGCCGCCCGGGTCGAGAACGGCGCCGCCGAGGAGTCGCTCGCCGAGTCCGACGACGCCCTCGCCCACACCGTCTCGCACGCGCGGATGGTCAAGGACGACTACGAGGTCGAGCAGATGCGCGCGGCCGTCGCCGCGACCCACGAGGGCTTCGACGCGATGATCGCCGCCCTCCCCGACGCCGCCGCCAAGGGGCGCGGCGAGCGCTGGCTCGAGGGCACCTTCGGGCTCACGGCGCGCCACCGCGGCAACGGGGTCGGCTACGACGCCATCTGCGCTGCCGGCGACCACGCCAACACCCTGCACTGGATCAAGAACACCGGCGACGTGGGCGAGGGCGAGCTGGTCCTCATCGATGCCGGGGTCGAGGTCGACAGCCTCTACACCGCCGACATCACCCGCACCCTGCCCGTCGACGGCACGTTCACCGACGCCCAGCGCGAGATCTACGACGCCGTGTACGCCGCCCAGGAGGCCGGGATCGCCGCGGTGAAGCCGGGCAACAAGTTCTCGGACGTGCACGCCGCCGCCATCCGCGTCATCGCCGAGCACCTGCACGCCTGGGGGCTGCTGCCCGACGGCGTCTCGGTCGAGGACACCCTCGACAAGGAGCACGGGCAGTACCACCGGCGGTGGATGGTCCACGGCACCTCGCACCACCTCGGCCTCGATGTCCACGACTGTGCCCTCGCGACCCGCGAGGAGTACATGGACGCCGAGCTGAAGCCCGGCATGGTCCTCACCGTCGAGCCGGGGCTGTACTTCAAGGCCGACGACCTCCTGGCCCCCGAGCGGTTCCGCGGCATCGGGGTCCGGATCGAGGACGACGTGCTCGTCACGGCGGACGGCTGCGAGAACCTCTCCGACGCCATGCCGCGCGCGGCCGGCGACGTCGAGGCCTGGGTGGCCCGGGTCCAGGGGCGCTGACGGCGGGAGCCGCTCAGCGGCGGTCGAACAGGACCTCGAGGGTGAGGGCCTTGTCGACGCCTGCGGCCTCGCCGCCACCGCCGAGGATCATCGTCAACAGCTCGCGCGGGGCCGGGAAGTCGCTGGGCAGCGCCGCGTTGTACTCGGCGTGCGCCTCCAGGGAGTGCACGGAGGCCTCGAAGTGCTCACCGGTGACGTCGACGTAGTGCGTCGACGTGGGCGATCCCGCGACGGCGAGCACCTTGACCCCGGCCCAGGGGCCGTGCCCCTCGTCCAGCAGGTCCCGGTGGAGCCACCGGTTGCCGGCGTCGGCGACGGCGTCGACCGTGGCGAGCCCCACGGCCCGATGGTCGGCCTGGTTGAGCATCCCCTGCCCGAACCGGTCGGCCCAGTTCTGGCCGATGACGAGGTCGGGGGTGTGCCGCCGGATCGCCGCAGCGATCTCACGCCGGAGCGGCACCCCGGACTCGATGCTGCCGTCGGCCCACCCGGCGAACTCGACGGTCTCGACCCCGACCCGGCGGGCGCTCTCGCGCTCCTCCTCCTCACGGACGGCCGCGGCGCGTTCGGGCTCCATCGTGTCGATGCCGGCCTCGCCGCGGGTGAGCAGGAAGTACGCGGCCGTCGCGCCCTCCTGGACCCAGCGGTGGACGGCGGCGGCCGTCCCGTACTCGATGTCGTCAGGGTGCGCCACGACGCACAGGATCGAGGAGAACGGCCCCTCCAGGGGGCGCAGGGCGGGACGCTCGTCAGCCATGACGCGACGATACGCCCCGATCAGGTCCGCGGGTCCTGCTGCCGCTCGCCCGCGAGGCGCGCCCGCTCCTGCTCCTGGGCCAGCCGCACCTGCTCGGCGGCGGCGCGCATCGGGTCCATCTCGGCGAGCATCTCGCGTCCGCGCTGGACGTGCTTGTGCTCGCACAGCACCTCGTACTTCGCGGCGACGACCTGGCTCACCGAGGTGAAGTCACGCTGGCCCCGGGTCAGCCGGTAGCCGACGGTGGCCCAGACGGTGCCGAACACGGCACCGAAGGCGACGGTGGCCGCGATGTTCCCGAGGTTGACACCGCTGGGGTCGAAGACCGCGAAGATCGTCCCGACGAACAGCCCGAGCCACATTCCCGACAGGGCGCCGGCCCCGATGACCCGGCCCTGGGTGAGCCGCCCGGTGACCCGCTCCAGCTGCTTGAGGTCGGTGCCGACGATGAGGACGTCCTGCACCGGGAACTCGTTGTCGGACAGGTAGTCGACGGCCTTCTGCGCCTCCTCGTAGGTGTCGTGGACCCCGAGCGACATCGGGTACTCCAGCGACAGGGCGGCGCGCAGGCCCGGGCGCATCGGCTGGGTGCTCATGCCTCCAGTGTCCCACCGATCGCTGGACGGCGGCTGTGCGGGGGCCGGGTGCCCGGGGTCCCGTCAGCGGGCCTTGTAGTCCTCGAGCAGCCGCCGGCCGATGATCATCTTCTGGATCTCGGCGGTGCCCTCGCCGATGAGGAGCATCGGGGCCTCGCGGTACAGCCGCTCGATCTCGTACTCCTTGGAGTACCCGTAGCCGCCGTGGATCCGGAACGACTGCTCGACGACGTCGGCGCAGTTCTCCGACGCGAGGTACTTGGCCATCCCGGCCTCGAGGTCGTTGCGCTCGCCGGCGTCCTTGAGCCGGGCGGCCATGACCATCATCTGGTGGCTCGCCTCGACCTTGGTCGCCATGTCGGCGAGCCGGAAGAGGATGCCCTGGTGCTCGGCGATCTTCTTGCCGAACGTCTCCCGCTGCTGGGAGTACGCGATCCCCAGCTCGAACGCGCGCCGGGACAGGCCGCAGGCCCGGGCGGCGACGTTGACGCGACCCACCTCGACCCCGTCCATCATCTGGTAGAAGCCCTGGCCCGGCACGCCGCCCAGGATCTGGGCGTCGGTGGTGCGGTGGCCGTCGAAGACCAGCTCGGTGGTGTCGACGCCCTTGTAGCCCATCTTGTCGATCTTGCCGGGGACGGTGACGCCCTGGGCGGTCTCGCCGAAGCCCGACTCCTTGTCGACGAGGAAGGTCGTCATGTTCTTGTACGGGCTGTCGGACTCCCCGAGGTCGGTGCGCACCAGGACCGCGACGAGGTTGGCCGACCCACCGTTGGTCAACCACATCTTCTGGCCGTTGATCGTCCAGTCGTCGCCGTCCTTGACGGCCTTGGTGCGGATGGCGGCGACGTCGGAGCCCAGGCCCGGCTCGGACATCGAGAACGCGCCGCGCACCTCGCCGGTGGCCATCCGCGGCAGGTAGCGCTGCTTCTGCTCGTCGGTGCCGTGCTGGAGGATCAGGTACGCGACGATGAAGTGGGTGTTGATGATCCCGCTGACGCTCATCCAGCCGCGGGCGATCTCCTCGACGACGAGCGCGTAGGTGAGCAGCGACTCCCCGAGCCCGCCGTACTCCTCGGGGATCATCAGACCGAAGATCCCCATCTCCTTCATGCCCTCGACGATCTCCGTCGGGTACTCGTCCTTGTGCTCCAGCTCGGTGGCGACCGGCAGGATCTGCTCCTCGACGAACTCGCGGACGAGCTTGACCAGCTCGTGCTGCTCCTCGGTGAGACCGTCCGTGGTCTGGAGTCGGGACATGCGTCGCCGCCTTCGTCGTCGGGGGTGGGACTGGGATTCCCGAGTATGCCGGGGCCGCCGATTCGCCGGGACGTCGACGGGGTGTGAGTCCCCCCACCCCGCGCTCAACGGCCGGAGGACCGTCGACACCCCGACAGGACCGGTGGATGATGGACGGGTGACGTCAGTCACCGAGGCCCGACAGGCCCCACGCGACCCCCTCCCGGTCGTCGGGGGCCGGTACGCCCCGGCGCTCGGCTTCCGGCGCAACGGAGTCGAGTACGCCGCCTCGATGTGGCAGGCGCACGGCGACATCGTCCGGCACGTCATCGGTCCTCCCGGCAAGAACCGCGAGATGTGGCTGGTGCACCACCCGGACGGGGCGACCCGCCTGCTGTCGGCCAGCACCTCGCACGCCTACGCGAAGCGCGACCAGGTGCACGACGAGATCACGACGTGGCTCGGCCCCGGCCTGCTCACCGCCGAGGGTGAGGACTGGACGCGGCAACGGCGCTACCTCCAGCCGGTGTTCACCCGGGCGGCCGTCGAGGGGTACGCCGACCTCATGGTCGACGAGATCGAGGACGTGGTGGCCGAGTGGGACGTCTCGCAGGCGCCGACGGTCGACCTGTCGGTGCAGATGCAGCGGCTCACCCTGCGCGTCGTGGTCCGCACCCTCTTCGGGGACTCGGCGGAGGGAGTCGTGGCGCACGTCCGCAGGTCGTTCCCCACGGTGTCGGACACGATCATCCGCCGCGCGTTCGTCCCGGTCCGGCTGCCGGCGTGGGTGCCGACGGTCCGGGCGCGCCGGGGACGCGCTGCCGCTGCCGACCTGTTCGCGGTGTGCGATGCGATCGTGGAGTCCCGTCGGGGTGGCCGCACCTCCGGTCGGACCGACCTCCTCGGCCGCCTCGAGGCGGTCAGGGACAGCGGCGAGGAGCTCACCGACGACGAGGTGCGTGGGCAGGTCCTGACCTTCCTTCTCGCGGGCCACGAGACGACGTCGATCGCCCTCGCCTTCGCCCTGCACCTCCTCGGCCGGCACCGGGACGTCCAGGACCGGGTCCGCGACGAGGTGCGCCGGGTCGTGGGGGACGGCAGACCGACCGCCGCGAGCGCCGCCAACCTCCCCGAGACGACGGCGGTGCTCAAGGAGGCGATGCGGCTCTACCCCTCGGCGCCCTTCATCGGACGGATCGCCGCCGTCGACGACGAGATGCTCGGGCACCCCGTTCCCGCTGGGACGACGGTCGTCGTCGTGCCGTGGACGATCCACCGCCACCCGGGGGTGTGGGCCGACCCTCTGGTCTTCGACCCGTCCCGGTTTCGCGGCACCGGCGCCCGGCCCGAGCCCGCGCACCGGTACGCCTGGATGCCCTTCGGCGGCGGTCCCCGGGGGTGCATCGGCCAGCACTTCTCGATGGTGGAGGCGGTGCTCGCGTTGGCCGTGCTGCTGCGCGACCACCGCGTGACGGCGCTGGCCGGCACCGACCACCTGCGGGTGACCTCGCTCGTCACGCTGGCTCCGGTCGAGCCCGTCCTGGCGCGGCTCGAGCGCATCGGGTGACCCCCGGGACACGGGGCCGCGGCGAAAAGGCGTGGCGGTGGACGTGCCGCTGCGGCACGCTGGGGATGTGCGGCGGAGTGCCGCGTCCACGAGCGAAGGAGGAGGCCGACATGTCGATGACCGTCCCGGGCCGTTCCACGGCCCCGATCCCCTTCCTCGACCAGGAGCACTCCGTTGGCACACATGCCGTTCCACCTTCCCGAGAAGCAGGCAGCCTTCTCCCTCGACACCTCCCCTGACGCCCCGCCCGAGGGCGAGCGCTGGTCCAGCTGGGACGGCGCCACCCGCGGCCCGACCCCCCGACCGTCCTGGGTCGTCACCGACCTCGGCGCCGTCGACGCCGACCTCGGCGTGCTCAAGACCGGCAAGGAGGCCGACGTCCACGTCCTGCGGCGGTGGGTCCCCGGCCGCGAGCACGTCGTGACGATGGCGGCCAAGCGGTACCGCAACGGCGACCATCGCCTCTTCCACCGCGACGCCGGCTACCTCGAGGGCCGCCGCGTCCGCAAGAGCCGCGAGATGCGCGCGATGGCCAGGCGCACCGACTTCGGCAAGCAGATGATCGCCGGGCAATGGGCGGCGGCCGAGTTCGACGCCCTCGGCCGGCTCTGGGAGCTGGGACTGCCCGTCCCCTACCCGGTCCAGCTCGACGAGGCCGAGATGCTCATGGAGTTCGTCGGCACGACCGACGGCGAGGCCCCTGTCGCTGCGCCGCGGCTCGTGCAGACCCGGCCGGACCCCGACCTGCTCGCCGACCTGTTCGAGCAGCTGCGCAGCGCGATGCTCACCCTGGCCCGGCACGGGTGGACCCACGGCGACCTCAGCCCGTACAACGCGCTGGTCCACGACGACCGCCTCGTCCTCATCGACTGGCCCCAGGTCGTCGACATCATCGGCAACCCGCAGGGCTTCGACTTCCTCGAGCGGGACGCGACGACGATGGCGGCGTGGTTCCGGCGCCGGGGGCTCGAGGTCGACGCGGGGGTGCTCGTGGCGGACCTCGTGGCCGAGGCGACGGCCGCGTTCTGAGCCGTAGGGTCGGGGGCATGCCGCCCTCGACGCCCCGCCTCGCCGCGCACACCGTCCCCGACCCGATGGAGGCGCCGCCGCTGCGGTGGGGCGTCCTCGGGCCGGGTGGGATCGCGAACACCTTCGCCGGCGCCGTGCGCTCGGGCACCCGCTCCGAGGTCGTGGCCGTCGGCTCGCGCTCGGCCGAGCGGGCGAGCGCCTTCGCCCGCCGCCACGGGGTCGCGCGCAGCCACGGCTCCTACGAGGCCCTCGTGGCCGACGACGGCATCGACGCCGTCTACGTCGCGACCCCGCACAGCGAGCATCGTGAGCACGCCCTGCTCGCCCTCGCGGCCGGCAAGCCGGTGCTCGTCGAGAAGGCCTTCACCCGCAGCCTCGCCGAGGCCGACGAGGTGCTCGACGCGGCCCGCGACGCCGGGCTGCTCGTCGCCGAGGCGATGTGGAGCCGCTACCTGCCCCAGTACGACGTGGTCCGGCAGACCGTCGCGTCCGGCGTGCTCGGCGACCTGGCGCTGGTCCAGGCCGACCACGGCCAACGGCTCTGGCCGGACGGGCCGCAGCGGCTCTCGGACCCGGCTCTGGCCGGGGGCTCGCTCCTGGACCTCGGCGTCTACCCGATCTCCTTCGTCGACCACCTGCTCGCGGACCTCGACGACGTCGCCGCACGCGGGACGCTGAGCGACCTCGGGGTCGACGTCAGCGTCGGCGTCACGGCTCGCGTCGGCGCCACCCTCGCCCGGATGACCTCCACGATGGCGGCGGCCACCCCGTGCAGCGCGTTCGTCGCGGGCTCGGCGGGCCGGGTCGAGCTGGCCGGGCCGGGCGCGTTCTACGGGTCCGCCACCACCGTGCGCCTGGTCGCCCCGGACGGGTCGCTGCTCGACACCTGGGAGCCCGACGACGCCGAGCACGGCTTCCGGTTCGAGGCGGCGGAGGTCGCGCGGGCCCTCGCCGACGGGCGGACCGAGACGTGGTCGATGCCGTGGGCGGCCACCCGGCGGGTCATGACCGTCATGGACGAGGTCCGGCGTCAGGTCGGGGTCGGCTACCCGGGAGAATGACCCGCATGTCATCACTGCACCTCTGGATGCGCCACGAGACGCGTCCCACCGAACGCCGCGCCCCGCTCGTCCCGCACGACGCCGCCCGCCTCGTCGCCGCCGGCGCCCGCGTCACCGTCGAGGAGTCCCCGCAGCGGGTGTTCGACATCGAGGCCTACCGCGCCGGTGGGTGCGAGGTGGCCCTGGCCGGGTCCTGGCCGCAGGCCCCCGACGACGCGCACGTCCTCGGCATCAAGGAGCTGCCGGACGAGCCCGTCGAGCTGCGCCACACCCACATCTTCTTCGGGCACTCCTACAAGGGCCAGGACGGCGCCGAGGCGCTGCTCGCCCGCTTCTCGGCGGGGGGCGGGGACCTGCTCGACCTCGAGTACCTGACCGCCGACGGACGCCGGGTCATCGCGTTCGGCTACTGGGCCGGGTACGTCGGCGCATCGCTGGGCGTGCTCGCCGCCCGGGGCCGGCTCGCCCCGCTGCACCCGATGGAGCGGGCCGAGCTCGACGACCTCACCCGCGGCGCCGACGCCGTGGGTCTGCCCGCACTCGTGACCGGGGCGCGGGGGCGCAGCGGACGTGGCGCCGTGGACGCCCTCGCCGTCGCGGGGGCCGAGACCACCGGGTGGGACCGCACCGAGACCGCGGTGCTCGACCGGGCCGCGCTGCGGGCCCGCGAGCTGCTCGTCAACTGCGTCCTGTCGACGGTGCCGCGGGAGCCGTTCGTCGGGCCCGGGGACCTCACCGCCCCGCGTGCGCTGCGGGTGGTGGCCGACGTGACGTGCGACGTCACGTCCGAGCACAACCTCGTGCCGGTGAACACCGCGGTGACCTCGTGGGCCGAGCCGGCGCGGCGGGTGGCCGGGGAGCCGCCCCTGGACGTCATCGCCGTCGACAACCTGCCCTCACTGCTGCCCCGCGAGGCGAGCATGGCCTTCTCGGCCGACCTCGTGGGCCTGGTGCCCCAGCTCCTCGGGCGTCGTGGCCCGTGGCAGGAGGCGCGGCGCGCCTTCGAGGACGCCCAGCGCGCCCGCACCTGAGCCAGGCACCGGCCGGCGGCGGTCAGCGGACGCGGACCGTCGCCCCGATCGGCATGAGCCCCTCCGACCACATCATGTCGATCGCGGCGTTGCTGACCCGGGCGCAGCCGTGCGAGGCGGGGTAGGGCGGGATGCTCGGCGACCCGTGCACGGCCCAGCCGCGATAGAAGTACTTCGGGCGCCACAGCTCGCCGAGGGCGCTGTCGTCCTGGCCGTCGACCTGCCGGAAGACCGCGAACGTGCCCCGGGGAGTGATGGCCCGGGCGGGGTTGCCGGCCGTCGAGATGTACGGCTCGCCGTTGCCGGTCGAGGTGTTGAGGACGAGCGCCGGCCTGCCACCCCGCACGACCATGAGGATCTGGCGGGCGAGGTCGATCTCGATGCCGTTGCCCGTCAGCGTCGCCTGGGGCCGCACCCCACGCTCGAGCGCCTTGGCGGTCTTGGGCCCGACCACCCCGTCGCGCTGGAGGCCCGCCGACTTCTGGAGAGCGAAGACCGCCTGCTGGGTCAGCGGGCCGAAGCTGCCGTCGCGGTGGCCGAGCCAGTAGCCGAGCTCGACGAGGCGGTGCTGCAGGGCCCGGACCTCCTGGCCGCTGTCGCCGTACCGCAGCGAGGTGCGCGCCGGGGGCGGCGCGGGATCCGGGCTGGGCTTCGGGGTGGCGGTGGGCTTCGGGGTGGGGGTCGCCGTGGGTGTGGTGCTCGGGCTGGGGGACGGCGTGCTCGACGGTGTGGGAGCAGGAGTGGTCGGCGTCGCGGTGCGCGGCGCCGTCGGGCTCCAGGTCGGCGTGACGCTCGGGCGGGCGATCGTCGGGCGGGGGCTCGTCGTCGAGGGCGTGGACCCGGGCTGCGGCGCGTCGGCGCCGGTCCACTGCTCGATCCGGGCACACCCCGCGAGCGCCGTCGTCGCGGCGAGGAGGAGCGCCGTCACCGTGGTGGCGCGTGCGGCGGAGGTGCTCATCCGGATCCTGGGTCCCTGCGTCGTGGTCGATGGCCGAACCCCCATCGGACGACACGGCGGGCCACCGGCGCAACCGACACGCGCCCCCGTGACCGCATCGTTGCGGTCCGCTCGGTCAGGACCGGGCGCGGATCGCCTCGTCGGTCGCGAGGATCCGGCGGGCCACGTCGACGTGGAGGTTCTCGACCATCCGCCCGTCGTAGGTGACGACGCCGCGACCGGCGCCGGCCTCCCACGCGTCGAGCAGGCCGCGGGCATCGTCGACGTCGGCCCGGGACGGCGCGAAGGCCTCGTTGCACGGCGTGATCTGGCCGGGGTGGATGAGGGTCTTGCCGTCGAACCCCCAGTCACGGCCCTGGCGGCACTCCGCCTCGAAACCCTCGAGGTCCCGGACGTCGTTGTAGACACCGTCGAGGACGGCCACCCCGGCGTCCCGTGCCGCGAGCACGACCGTCGAGAGCGCGGTGAGCAGCGGAGCCCGGCCGGGGACGAAGCGGGCCTGGAGCTCCTTGACGAGGTCGTTGGTCCCGAGGACGAGGACGGCGAGCCGGTCCGAGGCGGCCGCGATGGCCCGGGCGTCGAGGACGGCACCGGGGGTCTCGACCATCGCCCACAGCCGGGTGTGCTCGGGCGCCCCGTGCCGCTCCATCGCGTCGACGAGCGCCCGCACCTCGTCGGCCGAGCCGACCTTGGGCACGACGATCCCGTCGGGGCCGGCGGCGCAGGCGGCCTCGAGGTCGGCGTCGTGCCACTGCGTCCCGAGCCCGTTGACCCGGATCGTCACCTCGCGGTGCCCGTAGTCACCCGATCGGGCCGCAGCGCAGGCGTTCTCGCGCGCCGCGTCCTTGTCGTCGGGTCCGACGGCGTCCTCGAGGTCGAGGATCAGCCCGTCGACCACCAGGGTCTTGGCCTTCTCGAGCGCCCGCTCGTTGCTGGCCGGCATGTAGAGGACGGAGCGGCGGGGGCGGTACTGCTCGCTCACGCGCCCGCCTCCCCCGCGCTCGGGGCGTACAGGTCGGCGAGCTCGGGGTCGTTCGCCGCGAGCCGGTCGGCGAGCTCGAGGATGACGAGGCACTGCTTGAGGCTCGCGTCGTCCTCCATCTTCCCGTCGAGCATGACGGCGCCGGTGCCGTCGCCCATCGCCTCCTTGACGCGGCGGGCGTGCGCGACGTCCTCGGCGGAGGGGCTGAACACCTTCTTCGCGATGGCGATCTGGACGGGGTGCAGGGTCCAGGTGCCGACGCAGCCGAGGAGGAAGGCGTTGCGGAACTGGTCCTCGCACGCGACGACGTCCTGGATGTCCCCGAACGGGCCGTAGTACGGGAAGATCCCGTGCATCGCGCAGGCGTCGACCATGCGCGCGATCGTGTAGTGCCAGAGGTCCTGCTGGTAGGTGTGCCGGTGGCCCTGGATGTCGCCGTCCTTCGGGTCCTGACGCACGAGGTAGCCGGGGTGGCCGCCGCCGACCCGGGTCGTCTTCATCCGGCGGTCGGCGGCGAGGTCGGCCGGGCCGAGGCTGATCCCCTGCATCCGCGGGCTCGCCCCGGCGATCTCCTCGACATTGGCCATCCCCCGGGCGGTCTCGAGGATGGCGTGCACGAGGATCGGCCGGGTGAGGCCCGCCTTGG
The DNA here is from genome assembly GCA_963815545.1 of uncultured Actinomycetota bacterium. GTDB lineage: Bacteria > Actinomycetota > Actinomycetes > Actinomycetales > Dermatophilaceae > Phycicoccus. Next base: position 125,771 of record CAWFGY010000010.1, on the reverse strand, counting down.
CCTCGAGCTGGGCGAGCAGCCGGTCGACGTAGTGGATGTCCTCCGGGCCCTGGACCTTGGGGACCATGACGACGTCGAGCCGGTCGCCGATCTCGGTGACCAGGGTCGTCAGGTCGTCCAGCGCCCAGGGGCTGTCGAGGGCGTTGATGCGGGTCCACAGCTGGGTGTGCTCGCCGAAGTCCGTGGCCGCTGGCGATGTCGACGAGGCCCTGCCGGGCGGCCTCCTTGTTCTCCGCCTTGACGGCGTCCTCGAGGTTGCCGAGCAGGACGTCGACGCTGCCCACCATGTCCGGCACCTTGGCCGCCATCTTCGGGTTGCTCGGGTCGAAGAAGTGGATCATCCGGGAGGGCCGGGCCGGCACCTCGCGGATCGGGTCGGGCGCGCCCACGGCGAGGGGCGTGAAGAAGTCCTTGGCGCTGCGCATCGACGGGCCTTCCGAGGCGGGTGCAGGGTCGGGTCGGACGCTAGCAGCGGCACGGCCCCACAGCGCATGAGCCACATCACGGTGTGACCGGATCCGCCCGGGCCTGCGTAGTGTCGTCCAGGTGACCGAGCAACAGCCGTACGAGCTGGTCGAGCGGTACTCCGGGTTCGAACTGCGGCGCTACCCCTCCCACGTCGTCGCGGAGGTCTCTGTCCGTGGGTCCTTCGAGGAGGCGGGCAGCCGGGCGTTCCGCGCCCTGTTCGGCTACATCTCCGGGCAGAACGAGTCAGCGCGTTCCGTCGCCATGACCGCGCCCGTCGTCCAGGAGGTGGCCGGGTCCGAGAGGGTGGCGATGACTGCACCGGTGGTCCAGACCGAGACTGCGGACGGCGAGTACCTCATCGCCTTCGTGCTCCCCGCGACGCTGACGGCTGAGACTGCGCCGGTCCCCTCCAACCCCCAGGTGCGGGTCCGGGCGCTGCCTGAGCGCCTGGCGGCGGCCAGGCGTTTCTCCGGCCGATGGACCGAGTCCGCCTACCGCCGCCACCTCGCCGACCTCGAGTCCGAGATCGCCCGGGCGGGGCTGCGTCCGATCGGCCGGCCGAGGTTCGCCAGGTTCGACCCGCCGTACATGCCGTGGTTCCTGCGGCACAACGAGGTCGTCCAGGACGTGAGGCGGCCAGACCGCTCCTGAGCGGATCCGCGACAGGGGCGTGACGGCACCTCGGTGCCGCAGCGCGACCGACTCCTGGCACACACCGATGAGGGGTGCGATCGGCATCATGGCGCGGTCTGGATCAGCGCTTGCGGCGTCTCCACCAGTCCGACAGTGCCTTGACCGCGTTGGGGATCCACGTGAGGTCGCCCCCGCCCCGCAGGGACTGCGTCCCGAGGAAGTTCGCGTTGGGGTCGGAGCGAGCACGACCGTAGTCGGCGTTGCTCTGCCCCGGGATGCGCTTCTCTGGTCGGGCCATGGCGTGCCTCTCGTCGACTGAACGCGACCATACTCCCGGGGGTGGCGTGACCCGCACGTTCGGAAGCGGCGGGATCAGCGGTGTGGTCCACCGGGGCTCCGACCCGATCCACCGCACCGGTGAGGCGACCTCTCCCGGCGGCCGTCCCGGACGCGGGTCAGGCGGGGCGCCGGACCGCGTGGCGGAGGTAGACCACGCCGTTGTCGAACCGTCGCTCGTCGAGCAGCTCGAGGTCGAGCCGTACACCTCGAGGCAGCGCAGGCTTGCCGCCGCCGACGGTGACCGGGCACACCAGCAGCACGCACTCGTCGACGAGGCCGTGCCGGAAGGCCTCGGCCGCGATCCCCGCGCCTCCGATGCTCAGGTCCGACCCGGCGGTCTCCTTGAGCCGTCGGACCGCCTCGGGCTCGAACTGCCGCTCGATCCTCGTGCGCGCGGTCGAGACGTCGGCGAGCGAGGTCGAGTAGACGACCTTGTCGGCGTCACGCCAGACGCCGGCGTACTCGCGGACGACCGGGGGCTGGTCGGTCAACCAGTCGTCGTTCTCCCAGACGCGCATGGTCTCGTACATCCGCCGCCCGTACAGCGAGGTGCCGATGTGCCGCTCGTGCTCGTTCCAGAACGCGTGCACGTCCTCGTCCGGCACCGACCAGCCGAACGACCCCGTCTCGTCCTCGAGGAAACCGTCGAGCGAGATGTTGGCCGCGTAGATCAGCTTCCCCATGGCACCCCTTCCGCCCCCGACGACCGCACCATCGTGCGACGTCCTCGGGGCGCCGTCAACCGCAACGGCCCGCGGCCTGCCCCGTCGCGCGCTCGTGCCTCCTACGGTGTGCTGTCCGAGCCCACGCGGACGGGGTCGCAGTCCTCGCCGGCTGCCGTGACGACACAGACCCCGGCACCGATCGCGATCCGTTGTCGTTGCTCGCGCCCGTCCACGAGGTACTCGACCACCAGCGAGTCCGACGACCAGGACCCCACCGAGTCACCCAGCACCACGACGGCCACCCCGAGCGGTTCCCCAGCACTGACTACGGCGCCGTGGGGCGACGTCAGCTGCCAGCCGCCGTTGCCGTCCGCTCCCGGCAGGTCCGCCGCCGTGATCGCGCCGATCCCTCCGCTGTCGGTGATCGGGTACACCGTCACCCCGAGAACCCGTCCCGCCCGGGCAGAGACGTGCTCGCCCTCGACGTCCAGCGACACGAGCGTCGCCGTCGTGTCCGGGTCGGCGAGCCGCAGCCTGCCCAGACCGACGACAGCGGTCTCTCCGGGCACGACGGAGATCCCGGACCGGGCGAAGCCCTCCGGGGCCACGAACGCGTGGCCGGCCTCCCTGCCGGAGCAACCGACCGCCAGCACCGCCACGGCCGCCGGCACGGCAAGACGCCACATCCCTCTGCGCACAGACCGATCATGCGGCCTCAGCACTCCCCTGGGCATGCCCAACGCACGCAATCCGCGTCGACCGTGCGGTGGCCCGGCCCCAGCCGCCCGTCAGAAGGGTGGGGTCTCCTCGCCGGCGAGGGTCGGCAGGGCGCGATGCGCCGGCTCGGTGGTTCGGGTGGTGCCGGACCGGTTGACCCAGGTGACAGTGCCGGTGTCGTCGACGCGGTAGCGCCAGCGGCCGTGGCTGTTTCATCCGATGGTGCCGGCGGCAGAGGGCGACGAGGTTGGCCGGCGTGGTGGCGCCGGTGGGCCAGGGCCTGGTGTGGTCGAGGTCGCAGGACTCCGCGGGTCGGGCACATCCCCACATCCGGCAGGTCCCGTCTCTGGCGGTGACGAACTCGCGCATGCCCTTCGGCGGGCGGTAGGCGCTGGTGGTGTGCGCGGCGAGGGTGCCGGTCTCGGCGTCGAGGACCGCGCGGGCGACGTCGAGCGGCAGGGTCCTCAGCAGCCCGGCGACGGTGCCGGCGTCGACCCACCCGAGCCCGGCGAGCTGGGTGCCGGAGACCGCGAACCCGGCCGCGACCGGAGCCATCGTCGTCGCGAAGCCCCCGACGTCCTCGACGGTGAGCTCCCTCCACGAGAGGGCTTCGCGCGACTCGGGGGCCAGGTCGGCGAAGCGGGTCTCCTGCCCGGTGACGCAGTCGACGACCGTCTCGTCGTCGTCCCACTGGACATGGACGGACTCGGTGGCGACCGGCTCCGGCGCCGCCGCCCCGGTGACGACGGGCACCCCGAGGGTGACCTGGGCCGACACCCGGACGTTGCGCAGCAGAAGGTCGCCGAACGCGTCGGCGCGCGCCTCGGCCTGGGTCAGGGAGTCGTCGAGCTGCCGGTACTCGTCGGCGAGCGTCGTCACTGCCGACCATGCCGCCGCCGAGGTGGCGGTCGGCAGCAGGGCGTACCAGTCGGTGAGGCCGTCCTCCCCGGGCCGGACCCCCACCGTGCGGCCGCGCGCGGTGCGCTCGGCCTGCGCGGCGACCTGGTCGGCAGCGACCCGCGCCGCCACCCGGCGGGTCTCGGCGGCGACCCGCGCCGGGTCCATCAGGGCAGAGCCGCCCGGCCAGCTGGGCGTCGACCCGCTCGCAGGCGTCGACGTCGAGACCGGCGCAGGCGTCGACCACCTTGTGCGCCGACGCCGCGGGCAGGTCACCGGCGAGGACGAGGCCCTGCGTCATCGGGAACCGCTGCGCCAGGGCCGCCGCGAGGGCCACCCTGCGCCCCGCGAGCCCCTCGGTGAGCCCGGTGGCCAGGGACATCTCCGCCGGGGCCATCGCGTCGACGAAGCCGACCGGGTGGGTGCGCTCCCACGGGCCCGACTCGGTCATCGTGGTCTCCACCCGGGCCCCGAACGCGGCCACGACGCCCTGCGCCCCCTCGGCGGCGGTCACCACCCCCTGGAGCTCGCCGGCGACCTCGAAGCACTCCTCCGGCTGCCACCCCCGCGCCCCCTCGGCCAGCTCACGACCCAGCGCCGCGACCTCCGTGCGGAGGGCCGCGATGCGGCGGCTGGCCTGCTCCCTGTCCATGCCCTGATTCTACCCGAACACACGTACGAGCGGAAGGCCATATCCACAGATGTTCGCCTCCAGCAGAACCTGATTCGTCGCTTCGCGCGCGACAGGGCAACACCGGCAGATCGACCCGCTCCTCGCCGAGCAGGACGGTCGGAACCGTGCGACGATGGCCGGGTCGACGTCGACGCGAGGGAGCACACCATGGCCATCACCCGGGTCCCACGATCCGACGTTCCACGCGGGTCGGTCGTCGGGTCCGGCGACTACGCCGTGGGCAACAACGGCGACTACTTCGCCGTCGGGCGCAAGTGCCGGCACCTGCGGCGCCGACCTCGCCGAGGGCAGCATCGACGAGGACGGCTGCCTCGTCTGCCCCTGGCACCAGTCGAAGTACGACGTGACCACCGGCGAGATGGTCCGAGGCCCGCAGGGCGTCTTCGCGAAGATCCCCGGCCTCGGTGCGGCCTTCGTCGCGCTCACCAAGGTGTGGCCGCTGCGCCGCGGCAGCGTCATCGTCGAGGGCGACGAGCTCCGCGTCGAGTAGGCCGGCGACGCCGCGAGCCGCGATGTGGGAAGGTGCCGACGTGACCGACGACCCGGCGGAGCAGCCACCGCGGACCGAGGAGCTGCCCACGCAGGCCCCGCCCGCGGTGGACGTCACCCGCCTCATCCACGAGGCCGCGAGCAAGTCGGGCCTGCTGTGGGTCCGGGTCCCCGGCGGCGCCAGCCACCCGGTGTGGCACGCGTGGCACGACGACGGGGACGAGCGCGGCCCGGGCCCGGCCGCCTACGTGGTCTCCGGCCCCGGTGAGCAGCACCTGCCGTGGCTCCCCGACGAGGTCGAGCTGATCCTGCGCAGCAAGGACACCGGCGGCCGGCTCCTCACCGCTCCAGGCCACCACGCGGCGCCTCGAGCCCGGCACCGACGCCTGGGACGCCGCCGTCGAGGTCCTGCGCCCCGAACGCCTCAACGCGACCGGCGACGTCGCCGCCCGCTGGCGCGACGACAACACGATCCACGTCATCACCCCCCACGGTCGTCCCGCTCGAGGCACCCGGCCGGTACGACGACGGCTCCGGCGCCGCCCCCGTGCGTCCCGCGGCCCCGGCGACGGCCCGCTGGCGGCCCTGGCACTGGCGCGGGCGCGCCGGAGCGAGGCGCAACACGACCTCGTGAGGCACTGGCCGCACGCCCCGCGGCGGCTAGCCTGTCGGACGTGAGCACGCCGACCCGCGCCTTCGTCGGCCGACTGTCCGAGCTGGACGTCTTCGACCCGCTCGGCGACCGTGTCGGGCGGGTGCGCGACGTCGTCGTCACCTTCAGCGCCAGTCGCGCCCGCCCCCGCGCGATCGGCCTCGTCGTCGAGGTCGCCGGCCGCCGCCGGGTGTTCGTCCCGATGACCCGGGTCACCTCCGTCGAGGGCGGCCAGGTCATCACGACCGGGCTGGTCAACATGCGCCGCTTCGAGCAGCGTCCCAACGAGACCCTCGTCGTGGCCGAGCTGTTCGACCGGCAGGTCCAGGTCAGCATCGAGGGCGGCGAGGTCGTCTCGGCCACGATCCAGGACGTCGGCATCGACCAGATGGGCACCCGGGGCTGGGCGGTCTCGCGGGTGGCGGTCCGGCTCGGCGCCTCCCGCCCCAGCCGGCTCGGCCGCCTCGGCCGCAGCCGCGGCGAGACCTTCGTCGCCCCCATCGAGGACGTGCGCGGTCTGCGCGACGCGAACGAGGGCCAGGGCGCCGCCAAGCTGCTCGAGGCCTACGAGGACCTCAAGCCCGCCGACCTCGCCGAGGTCATCCACGACCTGAGCCCGCAGCGCCGCGCCGAGGTGGCGGCCGCCCTGAGCGACGAGCGCCTCGCCGACGTCATCGAGGAGCTCCCCGGCGACGACCAGATCGAGATCCTCACCGGGCTCGAGGTCTCCCGGGCCGCCGACGTCCTCGAGGCCATGGAGCCCGACGACGCCGCCGACCTGCTGGCCGAGCTGCCGGTGGAGCGCCAGGAGGAGCTGCTCCAGAAGATGCAGCCGGACGAGGCGGCCGACCTGCGCCGGCTCCTCACCTACGACGAGAACACCGCCGGCGGTCTCATGACGACCGAGCCGGTCATCCTCGGCCCGGAGGCCTCGATCGCCGAGGCGCTGGCGGTCGTCCGCCGCCAGGAGCTCTCGACGGCGCTCGCCTGCACCGTGTTCGTCTGCCGGCCCCCGCTGGAGACCCCCACGGGCAAGTTCCTCGGCCTCGTGCACATCCAGCGGCTGCTCCGCGAACCACCGCACAACCCGGTCGGCGGGATCATCGACCGGGACGTCGAGCCACTGCCCCCCACGGCGAGCCTGGGCCAGGTGACCCGGATGCTCGCGACCTACGACCTCGTGGGGATGCCCATCGTCGACGAGGCCGGGCACCTCCTCGGTGCGGTGACGGTCGACGACGTGCTCGACCACATCCTCCCCGAGGACTGGCGCGAGGAGCGCCACGACGTCGTCGCCCACACGGAGGTCTCCAGTGGCTGAGCGCGAGCGGCGGCCCCGCATCGACCAGCCCCGCGAGGTGCGGCGCCGGCGGCTGGGCCTGCCCGCCGCGTTCTCGCAGGAGGCCTTCGGCGTCCTGGCCGAGCAGTTCGCCCGGTACATGGGGACGGCGTTCTTCCTCATCGGGATGACGTTCTTCGTCGCGGTGTGGCTGCTGTGGAACACCCTGGCGCCCGGGGGCCTGCGCTTCGACCCGTACGCCTTCATCTTCCTCACCCTGATGTTGAGCCTCCAGGCCTCGTACGCGGCGCCGCTGATCCTCCTCGCGCAGAACCGGCAGGCCGACCGGGACCGGGTGGCCCTGGAGCAGGACCGCTCCCGCGACGAGCGCAACCTCGCCGACACCGAGTTCCTCACCCGCGAGGTCGCGGCCCTGCGCATCGCCATCCGCGACAACGCGACGCGTGACTTCGTGCGCAGCGAGCTGCGCGACTTCCTCGACGAGATGGAGGTGCGCGGCCTCGTCGTGGCGCGCAAGGAGGACGTGGCCAGGGGCGAGGACGGCGATCGCCCCGACCCGACCTAGACTCGAGGACATGCCGCAGGTCAGCCAAGACGCCCTTCACGCCGCTCTCGAGACGGTCATCGACCCCGAGATCCGGCGCCCCGTCACCGAGCTCGGGATGGTCGGTGACCTCACCTGCGACGACGACGGCCGGGTGGCGGTCACGATCCTGCTCACCGTCGCCGCCTGCCCGCTCAAGGACACCCTCACCAAGGACACCACCGCGGCTCTGACCAAGGTCGACGGTGTCACCGACGTCACCGTCACCCTCGGGGTGATGACCGACGAGCAGCGGGCCGACCTCAAGACGATGCTCCGCGGTGGCACCGCCGAGCGCGAGGTGCCGTTCGCCAAGCCCGGCTCCCTCACCCGCGTCTACGCCGTCGCGTCCGGCAAGGGCGGGGTCGGCAAGTCCTCGGTCACCGCCAACCTCGCCGCGGCCCTCGCCGAGCAGGGTCTCGCGGTCGGCGTCGTCGACGCCGACATCTACGGTTTCTCGATCCCGCGCATGCTCGGCGTCGAGCGCCGGCCCACCCAGGTCGACGACATGATCATGCCGCCGGTCAGCCACGACGTGAAGGTCATCTCGATCGGGATGTTCGTCCCGGGCAACCAGCCTGTCGTGTGGCGCGGCCCGATGCTGCACCGCGCGCTCCAGCAGTTCCTCGCCGACGTGTTCTGGGGCGACCTCGACGTCCTGCTGCTCGACCTGCCGCCGGGCACCGGCGACATCGCCATCTCGGTCGCCCAGCTCATCCCCGGCGCCGAGATCCTCGTCGTCACGACCCCGCAGCAGGCCGCGGCCGAAGTGGCCGAGCGCGCCGGGTCCATCGCCCTGCAGACCCACCAGCGGCTGGCCGGCGTCATCGAGAACATGTCGTGGCTCGAGCTGCCCGACGGCTCGCGCGAGGAGATCTTCGGTGCCGGCGGCGGCCAGGACGTCGCGGACTCCCTGAGCAAGGCCATCGGCGCCGACGTGCCGCTGCTGGGTCAGATCCCGATCGACACCCGGCTGCGGATCGGCGCCGACCAGGGCATGCCCGTCGTCCTCGGCGAGCCGGACTCCCCCGCCGCCGTAGCCCTGCGCGGCATCGCCAAGGGCCTCGCAGCACGCTCGCGCGGCCTCGCCGGGCGCTCGCTGGGGCTCTCGCCCGTCGGCCGCTGACGCGGCTCCCCCGGCTCGCTCAGGTGGCCTCGACGTCGTAGGGCACCGGGCGGGCCTCGTCGAACGCCTGCGGCGCGGCCCAGGCCCGGTCGGCCACCGCGCCGTCGACTGCCTCCGACGCGGCCGAGGTGTCGGCCTCCGGGCTCCCGGGACGCAGTGACCCGGAGGCCGCGACGGTGGCGGTGACGGCACCGGCCGCGACCCCGCCGTCGGTGCTCGGCTCGACCGCGGCCGTCTCGTCGCCGCGGAGCCTGGCCGCCGAGCGCACCGAGGAGATCTCGTCGCGCACCGGCGCGACGGCGTCGTCGAGGGGCTCGATGAGCGCCTCCCGCACGATCCGGCGCGGGTCGTACTGCCGGGGGTCGTACTGGCGCCAGTTGATGTCCTCGTACTCGGGCCCGAGCTGGTCGCGCAGCTGGTCCTTGGCGCCTTCGGCCATCACCCGCAGCTTGCGGATGCCGCGGGCCAGCTTCGCGGCGTACTCCGGCAGCCGGTCGGGCCCGAGGATGAAGACCGCGATGAGGGCGAGCAGGATGAACTCCCACCCGTTGATGCCGGCCACCGCGTCACTCCCCTTCTGTGGACCGTGCGAGGGCGCAGGTCAGTCCGAGCCCTCGAGCACCATGGTGACATCCCGCTCGTCGCCGTTGCGACGGATGGTCAGGGTGACCGAGTCGCCCACCCGGCGAGCCCGGATCTTCACGACGAGCTCGCCGTCGTCGGTGACCGGGTTCCCCTCGAACGCGACGATGACGTCCCCGGCCTCCAGGCCCGCCTTGTCGGCCGGGCCTCCGGGGTTGACGGCCGGCTCGCCGGCCGGGCCGTCCTCGGCGATCCGGACGCCCTCGCCGTCGTAGGTGCTGTCGAGGTACACCCCGATCACCGGATGCTGGGCCGTCCCGGTCGCGATGAGCTGCTCGACGGTCGTGGCGACCTGGTCGCTGGGGATCGCGAAGCCCACCCCGATGTTGCCCGACTGGCCGCCGATCGAGCTGCCCGGCACCTGGGCGATCGCGGAGTTGACCCCGATGACGTTGCCGGACATGTCGAGCAGGGGGCCGCCGGAGTTGCCGGGGTTGATGGCCGCGTCGGTCTGGATGGCGTTGATGAAGGACTGGTCGTCCTCGCCGCCGGGGGTCACCGGGCGGTCGAGCGCGCTGACGATGCCGGTCGTGACCGTCGAGTCCAGGCCGAGCGGCGCCCCGACGGCGATGACCTGGTCACCGACGACGACGTCGGCCGAGCGGCCGAGCGGCAGCGGCGCGAGGTCCGCGCCCGTCACCTCGACGACCGCGAGGTCGTAGGAGGCGTCGGTGCCGACGACGGTGCCGTCGACCTGCTTGCCGTTGGAGAGCACGACGGTGACCGCCTTGTCGCTGCCCACTCCCGAGACGACGTGGTTGTTCGTCACGACGTGCCCGGCGTCGTCGTAGACCCACCCCGAGCCCGTCGCGCCGCCGCTGCCCCCGCCCTCGATCCGCAGCGTGACGACGCTGGGCAGGGCGTTCGCGGCGATGTTGGCGATCGAGCCCTCGGGGCGCGTCGTGGCGCCGGCACCGGGCTGGGGTGCCGCAGCCGACGGACCGGTGCGGGTGGTGGTGCCGCCCCCGTCCGCGAGGTAGCCCCCGACGACGCCCCCCGTGGTCCCGGCGATGAGCCCGGCGGCGACGGTGGCCCCGACGAGCGCGCCCCAGCCGGGGCCGCGGCGGCGACGCTCGAGCGGCGGGTCGCCCTGCGGCGGGGACGGGGGCGGGCCACCGGGCACCGCGGCCCACGAGCCGCTGATCGGCTGGTACGGCTGGGTCGCCTCGGTCCGCGGCACGGGCCGGGTCTGCGCCCAGGTCGGCTCCGCCGGGCGCTCGGGGTCGACATGCTCCGGGGTGGGCTCAGGCGCGTCCTGCGGCCCGCCCTGGTCCCAGGGATGCCACTGGTCGGACCCCGGCTGCCGCTCGCTCATGGGGTCGATTCTGCCTCGCGCGTCGGCGGCTGCGACACGGAGGTGCCGCTCATCCACCGGACGGACACGAGCGACGCCGTGTTCGCGGGCGGCACCGAGCGCACCTGGCCGACCGGAGAGGCGGCGGGGGACGGCGACCCGGACACGACGGCGACCCGGGTGGCGGGAGCCCCGATGACGGTGAGGCTCCAGGCCGCGGCCGCGGACACCCCGACCGCCGCGGCAGCCACGACGGTGGCGCGCAGCGGGCTGCGGTGGCAGGGCCGGTCCCCGGGCGCGAGCAGGGTCAGGGGCTCGCGGAACCCGACCGGGCCCGGGTCGAGGTCGCGACCGAGCGCGATGAGGGTCGTGCGCAGGTCGCCCGGCATCGACGGGCCGCCGGCGAGGGCCTCCCGCAGCCGGCGTTCCTCCCCGACGGCGCGCCGGCACATCTCACACGCGACGAGATGCCGGTCCCAGGCGAGCGAGCGGGCGTCGTCGAGCCGCCCGGCGGCGTACTCGGACAGCTCGTCGTCGAGGCAGCGGACGGGCGCCGGACGGTCATACGGCTCCCGCTGCGGGCCGTCGGACGATCGGGCCGCGACGGACCGGCAGGGCGGCCCGGGTGCGGGGCTCGGGTGCGCGGTGGGCGAGCGCCTCGCGCAGCTGGGAGCGGCCGCGGTGGATGCGCGAGCGGACCGTCCCCAGCTTGATCCCGAGCGTCGCGGCGACCTCCTCGTAGGACAGGCCCTCGATGTCGCAGAGCACGACGGCGGCGCGGAAGTCCGGGGACAGGGCGTCCAGGGCACGCTGCACGTCGTCGTCGAGGTGGGTCTCGGCGAACGCCTGCTCGGGGCCGCGGTCCCGGCTCGGCAGCCGTGCGGCGGACTCGTCGGACAGCGCGTCGAAGCGGATCCGCTGCTTGCGTCGCATCTTGTCGAGGAACACGTTCGTCGTGATCCGGTGCAGCCAGCCCTCGAAGGTCCCCGGCCGGTAGGTGTGCAGCGACCGGAACACCCGGACGAACACGTCCTGGGTGAGGTCCTCGGCGTCGTGCACGTTGCCGGTGAGGCGGTACGCGAGGCGGTACACCCGGGCAGAGTGCTGCTCGACGACCTCCTCCCACGTCGGTGGGGCCCAGGCCGCGTCGGCTCCCGCGGTGTCCTGCGTCGTCATCGGCTCGTCCCTCACCAGGCTGTCCATGTCACCCATCGATACGCGTCGTGTCCGTGAATTGTTCCCGGGGAACCTGGGTGTCCGCTGGGAACCGCTGGGCGCGCCCGGGTACCCGGCGGCGCCGTAGGGTGTGTCGCATGAGCGGGATGAAGCCGGCCAGCTGGTCGTACGCCGAGGAGTTCGTGCCCGAGCCGGAGGTCGTGGAGGCCGCCCGGCGACGCGGTGTCGAGCTGGGGACCGCACCCCCGGTCGGCGCCGGTGCCGGGGCCGTCCTCCGCCTGCTGGCGGCCGCGGTGGGCGCCCGGCACGTGGTGGAGGTCGGCACCGGAGCGGGCACCTCGGGGCTCTGGCTGCTGGCCGGGATGCCCGAGGACGGCGTGCTCACGACCATCGACGTCTCGGCCGAGAACCAGCGCGCCGCCCGGCAGGCCTACACGGCGGCGGGCTACCCGCACCAGCGCACGCGAGTCATCACCGGCGCCGCGGCCGAGGTGCTGCCCCGGATGACCGACGGCGCGTACGACATGGTGCTCGTCGACGCCGACAAGGAGACCTACCCCACCTACGTCGAGCACGCGGTGCGGCTGCTGCGCCCCGGCGGGGTGCTCGCGGTCGACAACATGCTCTGGCACGACCAGGTGGCGGACCCGGCCGCGCGCGACGACACGACGTCCACCCTGCGCGAGCTCGGGAAGGAGCTGCGGGACCACGACGACCTCGTCACCGTCCTGCTGCCGGTCAGCGACGGCCTGCTCGTCGCCGTGCGTCGCTGACGGCGCTCAGCTGACCGCTGGCCCGGCGCCGCGGCGGAAGCTGGCGGGGCCCTCGGCGATGGCCACGACCTCCCACTCCTCGATGAGGGCCGGCGACGAGCCGATCATCTCGCTGCCCGGTGCCGCGGCCGCCCCCGGCTCGAAGTCGGCCCGGAAGCCGCGACGCTCCTCCTCGCTGTCGAAGACGTAGGTGCCCTCGAACCACTCCCCCTCGCGCATCCGCCACACCTTGAAGGCCAGGCCGTCGAGGAACATGAAGCGCGCGATCGAGGTGCCGACGACGTACTCGCGCAGCTGCTCGGCGACCCCCTCGGGGGCGCCCTCGAGCGACCAGCGGACGGTCAGTCCGTACCCGGCGTTCATCGTGTCTCCTCCAGCCACCGCAGCAGCAACCTCGTCCCGAACCCGGTGCCACCCTTGGCGTTGACACCGGCATCGACGTCCGAGCGCCCGGTGCCCGCGATGTCGAGGTGCGCCCAGCGGCGCTGCCCGACGAACTCGCGGAGGAAGAGCGCCGCCGTGACGGCACCACCGCCGACCCCGTCCGCGATGTGGGTGAGGTCGGCGACGTCGGAGTCGAGTGCTCGACGGTAGGCGTCGGCCAGGGGCATCCGCCACACCGTCTCACCGCTGGCCTCCCCCGCCCGGGCGAGCGCGTCGGCGAGGGCGTCGTCGGTCGCGAAGAGCGGGGCCATGACCCGGGCCAGGGCGATGCGGGCGGCCCCGGTGAGGGTGGCGATGTCGAGCAGGACGTCGGGGTCGAGGTGCTCGTCCGCGTAGGCGAGGGCGTCGGCCATGACGATGCGCCCCTCGGCGTCGGTGTTGCCGATCTCGACCGTCGTGCCGCCGTACTGGGTGACGACGTCACCGGGCCGGTACGAGGCGCCGTCGACGGCGTTCTCGGCGAGGGCGAGCAGGGCCGTGACCCGGACGGGCACGGCGAGCTCGGCACAGGCCGCGACGACCGCCAGCACGATGGCGGACCCGGACATGTCGGTCTTCATCGCGAGCATGCCGTCGCTCGGCTTGATCTGCAGCCCGCCGGTGTCGAAGGTGATGCCCTTGCCGACGAGGACGACGCGCGGCGTCGTCGGGACGGCCCCCGCCGGGGCGTGGTCGACGCGCACGAGGCGGGGTGGGCTGGCCGACCCGGCCCCGACGGCGAGCAGGCCGCCGAAGCCCTCGCGCGCGAGCGCCTTCTCGTCCCACACCGTGACGTCGAGCCCGTGCCGCGTGGCGAGGCTGCGTGCCTGCGCGGCCATCCAGGCGGGGTTCTTGATGTTCGCCGGGGTGATCGCCAGCCCGCGGGCGACGAGCTGGGCGCGGCTCACGACGACGGCGCGCCGGACGAGGTCGTCGGCCTCGTCGGTGTCGGCGACGACGACCGCGGAGGCGGTCGGCTCCACGGCGGCGACCGGCCCCTCCTTGGTCCAGCGCGGCGAGGTCCACCCGCCGAGGACACAGCCCTCCACCCACGCGGCGAGCGCGACGGCGTCCGGGCGTCCGAGGGCGTGCACGGCCGCGGCCAGGCCGCGGGTGGCCCGGCCCACTTCGGCGCCGGCGCTGCGCCACGCGTCCGGTGAGCCGTCGCCCACCCCGACGAGGAGCAGGCGCCGGACGGGATGAGCGCCGGGGCGCAGGGGGACCCGGGTGACCGCCCCGGCGGCCCGGTCGGGTTCGTGGGTGTCGAGCACGTCCGCCGGGTCCAGACCGGCCGCGGCCAGCGCGGCGTCCTCGTCGGCGGTTGCCCCAGCGGACAACGGCACGACGAGCACGCGGTCCTCGGCGGGGCCGGCCAGGACCGCGGCGAGGTCGGCACGGGTGGTCCAGGCGGAGACGGGCGGGTCGAGGATGACGTCTGCAGGCACCCGCCCGACCCTACCGACCGGCAGACGACGGGGCCCCCACCGCACCGGTGGGGGCCCCGTCGTCGAGTCAGGCCGAGGTCAGCGCAGACCCTCGCAGTTGTCGATGGCCTCGCCGAGCGCGCGCACCTCGTCGGGCGTCATCTCGACGACGAGGCGGCCCCCACCCTCGAGGGGCATGCGCAGCACGATGCCGCGTCCCTCCTTGACGACCTCCAGGTCGCCGTCGCCCGTCCTGGGCTTCATTGCCGCCATTGGCTCATATCCCTTCCTCACCGCGGCTGCGCATGTCGCGCCGCGTGCGTCGCCCGGCGCCGGACCGTCGGACAAGTGCCCATTATCCCGTAGTCCTGCGACGTGACGAAATCCACTCCCCCAGGTCAGGGCGGGAACGAGCCCCACGGTGTGTACGTGAGAAGGCTCGTCGTCCACCAGGCGATCCCCACGACGAGGAGCGCGACGACCACGCCGACCCGGCGCCGCCAGTGCGGCACGACCCGCTGGCCGTTGGCCGTGCGCATCGCGACGGACGCCACGAGCGCCGCCAGCGGGATGTCGAGGAGCAGGAACCGCCACATCGAGGTGATCGGCCGGACCACGGCGAAGAGGAAGAACGGGTACGCCAGCGCCCAGGCCCGCATCTCGATGCTGAGCCAGCGCCCGTGCCGGCCGAGGACGAGCGCGACGTACGTGGCGGCGAGCGCCACGAGGACGACCACGCCGAAGATGCCCTTGGCGTCCCACGCCCACTCGAACCAGAGCACGAAGGGCCCCTCGGCCGGCTTCTGGCCCCAGGCCGCCTGGACGTCGAAGAAGGCCGTGGGGACCCCCGTCGCGAGCCCGGCGACGGCCGGCCAGGCGACGGCACTGACCGCGAGCGCGCCGAGCATGACGACGACCTTCGGCCACTGGCCCGCCAGCGGGCGCACCCCGACGGCACGCTCCTCGCGCCAGCGGACGACGAGGTGGATGAGCACGGCGAAGCCGACCGCCGGGGCCACCCCACGGGTGAAACCCAGGGGCAGGGCGACGGCGGCGACGAGGAGGTAGTGCCGCCGGACGAGGAACAGCAGCGCGAGGGCGACGAGGGTGACCGCGAGGGCCTCGGTGTACGGCTTGAGCAGAACGGCGGTCGTCGGGTAGAAGCACCAGAGGCAGGCGGCGACCAGGGCCAGCCGCTCCCGCTGCGGCTGCCGGCCCGCGTGGTACGTCGAGCGCAGCAGGGCGTGGATGAGGACCGCCGCCACCGCGCCGAGCACGAGGTTGACCGCGACGCCGGCGGCCTCGAAGGGCAGACCGGTGACCATGACGGCCTTCACGAGGTACGGGTAGAGCGGGTAGAAGGCCCAGGCGCTGTAGGTGATGCGGCCGTTGTCGGCGTCCACCGGCAGCGGCACGGGGTACCCGTCCTCGACGATCCGCCGGTACCAGACGCTGTCCCAGAGCCCCACCAGGTCGCCGACGGAGGGGTCCGCGTGGCCGACGCCTGCCGGGTTCTGGAACCACACGGCCGCCACCCAGAGCGCGAGGAACGCGACGACCCTCGACAGCGCGTAGACGGCGAGGATCGTGCGGACCGGGTGCCGCAGCGCGTGGCCCGCCAGCTCGTGCCGGCCGGCCGACGTCAGCGCCGTGCGCAGCATGCCCGGTCGCGGCTCCGCGGCGACGGGCTCGCTGGGCACCGGGGAGGCCTCAGCCCGCGCCATCGGTCACATCCCGCACGTCCCAGACGTAGACCCCGCCGACCTCGTCGGGCTGCCCGAACGCCCCGGAGGCGGAGGCCAGGAGCGCCTCGGCCGACGGCCGGTCGACGGGCAGGACGATGGCGTCGACCCGGCCGTCGCGCAGGTCGTCCTCGAACCGGGCGACCTGGCCACCGTCGGCCGGGGCGGCCTCCCCCGACGCGGCGATCTCGGCGAGCCAGACCGTGAGCGAGGTGGGCGTCGCGCCGTACTGGCCGACCCGCTCGGGTGTGCCGCCGGGGCCGACGAAGTAGCCCGCGACGACCGGGAAGCCCCAGCGGGCCTCGGCCTGCCACTCCAGGGCACGCGTGTCGGCGACGTTCGGCGGGGGCACCGCGAGGACCGAGCCCCCGTCGTCGACGTACTCGCGCCAGGTGCCGTCGCTGAAGAACGCCGGCACCGGGTCCCGCCGGTCGACGGTGAGCGGCGTGGGCACCACCGGGAGCAGCACGACGGCGGCCGCGGCCGCCCCGAGAGCCACCCCGGGCCCGCGCGCGTCCTCGAGGGCGGCATCGACGACGCGCCGCACCACGTCGACCCCGAGGGCCAGGAGGACTCCCAGCGCCGGGAGCGCCACGAGCGCGAACCGGGTGGGCAGGACGTTCTCGACGACCGGCACGTGCTCGAGGAGCGCCCACGGACCGGGGATGCCGAGCGGGGTGCCGTGCAGGGTGACCTCCTCCCCGAGCGAGAGCCAGCACGCCACGACGACGACGACGGCCAGGGACCGGGCGAGCGCACGGCGCCACAGGACCGCGACGGTCGCGGCGGCGGCCACCCACAGGGGGATCCCGAAGAACGAGTTCTCCTCGGTGCGGTTCATCGACAGCGCGGCCGAGGCCCACGGGTCGGCCCCGACGGTGCGCGTCGCCCTGCTCCACAGCTGGGCGAGGTCGTTGCCGGCGGGCGGATGCCAGATCGAGGCGTAGCTCTGCGGTCCGAAGAACTGCCACCACAGCGGGACGGCGGTGATCGCGAGGGCGACGCCGAGCCCCACGCCCAGCCCGTGGGCCGCGGACCGCGCCGGCCGGCGCCCGTGCCCGAGCAGGACGAGCCCGAACAGCGCCACCCCGACCGCGGTGAGGAGCAGGACCTCCTCGCCGATGAAGACCTGCCACGCCGTGAGCACGCCGAGCACGACCCCGTCGCGCACCGGGCGGCTCGACCCCTCGGCGAGCCGCAGGAGCCGGTCGACGATGAGCGGGACGAGCGCCTGGACGACGAAGTTCGGGTGCCCGTTGGCGTGCGACACCAGGCCCGGGCCGAAGCCGGCGAGCAGCGCCCCCAGGAACGCGGCGACGCGGTGGATCGGCAGCCGGCGCCGCACGAGCCAGTACCAGGCCGACGCGGTGAGAGCGAGGCCGAGCAGCTCGACGAGCACGAACGTCACCGAGGGGCCGGCGAGCAGCGTGAGCGGCGCCAGCGGCACCCCGAGGCCGAGCACCGAGGCGTTGGCCATGAGGTTGACCCCGGCCGGGAAGTTCTGGAGGTCGCTCGCGAGCGGGTTGGACAGGGTCACGAGGTTGTGCGCGGTCGCCCCGAAGTACCACTCGAACGCCTGCTGGTCCCGCACCCCCTGGGACAGGAAGCCGGTGTGCACGGCGGTCAGGAGGTCCATCAGCACGTACCCGGCGACGAGGAGGTAGACGGCCGGGGCGACCAGGTCCACCCGCGACCAGGGCGCCGGGGTCCCCCCGGTGAGGTCGGTGGCTGCCGCGCGTCGGGGCGCCGGCGGGGCGGCTGCCGGCGGCGGCGCGTCGCGCGCCGGCGGGGGCGTCGCCGGAGGGACGGCCGGCGGGGGTGTCGCCGGAGGGCCGGCCGGCCGGCCGGCGTCGGCGTCGGCGGACCGCAGCGCGGCGATCTCGAGGTCACGGGCGGCGACCCGCGCCTCGAGACGGTCGAGCACCTCGTCGACCTGGTCCATCCGGTACCCGCGGAACGTCAGGCCGAGCCGGTCGGCGAGCATCGCACCCGCGTCGGCGCCGCCCATGGCCCGCTCACGGCCCAGCCACCACGCGCCGCCGAACACCACGAGCAGCGCGGCGCCCCCCGCGAGCAGCGACCACCCCATCAGGTGGCTCCGGGGCCCGGCCCTCGGGCCTCGGCGGCCGTGAGGAGCGCCTCGACGACCCCGGTGAACAGACGCGGGCCCAGGAGGTCCCCGACCGGGGTCGTGAGACGGCGCAGCCCGGGGAGCCACAGCTCCTCGGTCCACTCGACCGCGGACCCGGCTTCCTCGTCGACGACGCGGATGTCGGCCCAGCCCCGGAGGAACCATCCGGTCTTGACGAGCCGCAGCCGGCGCCCCGGCTCGAGTGCGGTGACGAGCATGCGGTCTGCCCCGGCGAGCGGGCCCAGCCGGGTGACGGCCGCGACCTCCACCCCGAGGGCGAGGCCGTCGGCGGGCACGCTGACCTCGGTGAGCGGCACGTGGCGGGTGTGCTCGGGCAGGTCGGTGACGGCGGCCCAGGCCACCTCGCGCGGGAGGGTCGTGACCCGGCGGATGGTGAAGGCCATCAGTCCTCCCGGGATCGCAGGTCGGCCAGCTCGCGCTCGCGCGCCGCCAGGGTGTCGCGCAGGTGCTGGAGCCGGTCGTCGACGTCCGCCATCCGGTACCCGCGGGCGGCGGTGTCGAAGCGGACCCCGTCGACGTCGGTGGCCGTGGGCTCCGCGGGCAGGCCGTGGTCGGGGGTGCTGCGGACGGGCGCGGCGAGCCCGTCGACGTCCACGCGCCCGCTCGCCACCCCCAGCACGACGACGACGAGCGCCACCGCGACGAGGACGAGGAGCAGGACCGGGACCACGGCCCGATCCTACGGTCCCGGGAGCATCTGCTACTCGGGGTGCACCGCGCTCCGGCGGTGCCCGCGACCCGCGGCCTGGTCGGCCTCGACGATGACCCGGACGGCCTCGTGGGGGTCGTCGGTGAGGGTGAGCAGCGACAGGTCCTTCTCGTTGACGGTCCCGGTGCGGGCGGCCGTGTCGCGCAGCCAGTCGAGCAGGCCGCCCCAGTACTCGGAGCCGACCAGGACGATGGGGAAGCTCGTCACCTTCTGGGTCTGCACGAGGGTCACCGCCTCGAACAGCTCGTCGAGGGTGCCGAAGCCGCCGGGCAGCACGATGAAGCCGCACGCGTACTTGACGAACATCGTCTTGCGGGCGAAGAAGTAACGGAAGTTGACCCCGAGGTCGACGTGCGGGTTGAGCCCGGCCTCGAAGGGCAGCTCGATGCCCAGCCCGACGCTCGTGCCGCCGGCCTCCAGCGCACCCTTGTTCGCGGCCTCCATGGCGCCGGGCCCGCCGCCGGTGATGACGGCGTACCCGGCGGCGACGAGCGCGCTGCCGACCGCCTCGCCGAGCCGGTACTCCGGAGAGTCGGCGGCGCTGCGCGCCGAGCCGAAGACGCTGACGGCCGGCCCGAGCTCGGCCAGCGCCCCGAACCCGTTGACGAACTCGGACTGGATGCGCATGACGCGCCACGGGTCGGTGTGGAGCCAGTCGGCGGAGCCCCGGGAGTCCAGGAGCCGCTGGTCGGTGGTCGACCCCGGCACCCTCGAGCGTCGCATGACGACCGGGCCCTGGTAGTAGTCGCGGTCCTGCGGGCGCGGCGTCTCGGTGCTCACGTCGGTCACCCTAGCCACCGTCGTGGCCGGGTCAGGCGAGCCAGCGCAGCAACGCGTGCTCGCAGCGGCGGTACTGCTCGATCGCGCACCGCTCCTCGTCGTGGTGCGCGAGGTTGGGGTCACCCGGGCCGAAGTTGATCGCCGGGATGCCCATCGAGGCGAAGCGGGCGACATCGGTCCAGCCCTGCTTCGCCACGACCGTCAGCCCGAGCGCATCCACGAAGTCACGGGCCGCCGGCAGGTGCAGACCGGGCCGGGCGCCGCCGGCGTTGTCGACGACGGTGACGACGAAACCCGCGAACAGCTCGCGGACGTGCGCCTCGGCGTCGTCCGGGGTGACCGAGGGGGCGTACCGGTAGTTGACCGTCACCTCACAGCGGTCGGGGATGACGTTGCCCGCGATCCCCCCGGTCACCGACACGGCGTTCATCGCCTCGTGGAAATCGAGGCCGTCCACGGTGCGGGTGACGGGCTCGTAGGCGACGAGCCGGGAGAGGACCTCGGCCGCCTCGTGGATGGCGTTGTGCCCGTTCCAGGGCCGAGCCGAGTGCGCCGCGACGCCCTTGGTCGTCACGACCGCGCGCAGCGTCCCCTTGCAGCCCCCCTCGATGACCCCGTTCGTGGGCTCGAGGAGGACGGCGAAGTCGGCATCCTCGATGAGGTGGGGTTGCTCCTCCTGGACCCGGAGCAGGCCGTTGAACCGCTCGTCGATCTCCTCACCGTCGTAGAAGACGTAGGTGAGGTCGTGCGGCGGCTCCGGGACCACCTGGGCGATCCGGAGCATCACCGCGACCCCGCCCTTCATGTCGACGGTGCCGCGGCCGCGGAGCACCTCGCCGGCCGGGCCGTCCTCCCGGACGACCGGCAGGTTCGGTGGGTCGACGGTCAGCGGCACGGTGTCGAGGTGCCCCGCGAGGACGACCCGCTCCGGCCGCCCGAGAGCGGTCCGCGCGACCACCGTGTTGCCGATCCTGGTGACCTCGAGGCGACCGAGGCCGCGCAGGGCGGTCTCCACCGCGTCCGCGAGCGCAGCCTCGCCGAGGCTCACGGACTCGATGTCGCACACCGCCGCGGTGAGGCTCGTGACATCCATCGTCAGGTCGAGAGAGAGGGTCCGGGGCTCCATGCGAACCACCCTAGTGACGGCGCGGAGGCGCTGCGGGCGGTTCGGGAGGTCGCCCGTAGGCTTGCGTCCATGACGCGCAGCGCCTGGGGCCACGGCCTCGTCACCGTCCACGACTCCGGATCCGTCCTCGACGTCTGGTACCCCGCTCCCGCGCTCGGCGAGCCCGGGGGTGCCGGTGAGCTCGAGGCGCCGCCCGGGCTCGAGGCGCTCGTCGGCGCCGACGAGACCCGGCAGGTACGCCGGGAGCTGCGCCTCGTCACCGTCGACCTCGACGTGCCGCCGGCCGACGCGCCCGACGCCTACCTGCGCCTGCACCTGCTCTCGCACCGGCTCGTCGCCCCGAACACCGTCGACCTCGACGGCATCTTCGGGGTGCTCACCAACGTCGTGTGGACCACCCAGGGGCCGTGTGCGGTCGACGGCTTCGAGCTGACCCGGGCCCGGATGCGGGCCCGGGGGCCGGTGCAGGTGCTCGGTGTCGACAAGTTCCCGCGGATGGTCGACTACGTCGTGCCTGCGGGGGTCCGCATCGGCGACGCCGACCGGGTGCGGCTCGGCGCGCACCTCGCGGCGGGGACCACCGTCATGCACGAGGGGTTCGTCAACTACAACGCCGGGACCCTCGGCGGCTCGATGGTCGAGGGCCGGATCAGCCAGGGCGTGGTCGTCGGCGACGGCTCGGACATCGGCGGTGGCGCCTCCACCATGGGCACCCTCTCGGGGGGCGGCACGGAACGGGTGAGCATCGGCGCACGTTGTCTGCTCGGAGCCGAGTCCGGGCTCGGTATCGCACTCGGGGACGACTGCGTCGTCGAGGCCGGGCTGTACCTCACCGCCGGGACCAAGGTCACCCTCCCCGACGGCACCGTCGCCAAGGCCCGCGAGCTGTCCGGTCAGGGCAACCTGCTGTTCCTGCGGAACTCGGTGACCGGCACGGTGGAGGCGCGGCCGAGGGACGGGCACGGCATCGTCCTGAACTCCGCGCTCCACGCGAACGACTGACCGACCACCCGTACCGACCGGAGGACCACCGACGATGCCGCGTACCGCCCGGGGCGGGCTGACCCTCGCCGAGGAGCGCCCGCGCAGCCGCGCACGGCGGCGCGTCACCGGGCTGCTCGTCGTCGTCGCGCTCGCGGGCGTCGCCGCCGCCGGGTACGTCGGGATCGACCGCATCATCCACACCGTGTCGGGTGAGCAGTGCGAGGTGACCGCCACCGGCTCGACGTACGGCTGGGCGCCGGACCAGGCGAGCAACACCGCGGCCATCACCGCCATCGCGATCAAGCGCGGCCTCCCGGCGCGGGCGGCCTCGATCGCGATCGCGACGGCGATGCAGGAGTCGAAGGTCCGCAACGTGCGCTTCGGCGACCGCGACTCCCTCGGTCTCTTCCAGCAGCGGCCGTCGCAGGGCTGGGGCACCGCCGAGCAGATCCTGGACCCGGAGTACGCGACGAACACGTTCTACGACGCCCTCGAGAAGGTCGACGGCTACGCCGACATGGACATCGCGGTCGCGGCGCAGGAGGTCCAGCGCTCGGCGGCCGGCTCGGCCTACGCGCAGCACGAGGACAAGGCCCGCGCGACGGCGTCGGTCCTGTCCGGGCAGACCCACGCCGGCATCGGGTGCGCACTGCGCGACCCCGAGACCCCCGGCGACGGGGAGGCGGTGGCGGCGCTCATCGAGAAGGACTTCGGCCTCGGCTCGACCGTCGAGGGCACCACGGTGACGCTGACCGCCGAGTCCGACGACCTCGCCTGGGCGGTCGCCTCGTGGGCCGTGGCCCGGGCCACCGACACCGGCGCCGTGCGGGTGAGCGTCGACCGCCGCCAGTGGGTGCGGGGCATGAACGACGCAGCGCTGCGCTGGGACCCCATCGAGTACGGGCCCGCCGAAGACGCCCCCGACCCCCGCCTCGTCACCATCCACCTCGCCTGACCCCCACCCCCACCCCCGCTTTCCCGACTTTTCAGGCCGGCGCCCGCCCGACACGCCGTTCAGGCGGCCTCTCTCGCGGACCTGGGCAGGAAAAGTGCGGGTGCGCAGCGGCAGTCCTCGAGCTCCGCACCACAGACGCCGCAGCTGAACTCCGCCCGGCACGGTCCGGTCGGCCGGGCCGCGCGTACCCGGGCGCTCAGGACGCCCGGCGCACGCAGGTCGCTCGCGCCCCAGCGGACGACCCCGAGACCGACGTCGCGCAGCCGGTCGACGCGGTTGGATGCTGCGATCAGCCGGTCCGCGACCGCCTGCTCGGAGGTGTCGGCTCCGTCGAGCCCTCGGAACTTGGCCGCCCCGTCGGCTTCACCCACGACCCGGAGCCCGCGCCAGAAGTTGTCGACCCGCCCGATGAACAGGCCGCTCGCACGGTCCCGTACCGCGACCTGGGGCACGGGGAGCGGGAGCCATCCGTCGAGGACCGCGACCGAGGCGGACTCGAGCCAGGACTCCCGTCGCCCGTCGACGACCCCGATCCCCCAGCGCGCGGTCCGCACCCCCGGCCATCGGGCCTGGGCCTTGCGGATGGCGACCAGCTCGCCGGGTGCGACGCCGCGACGGACCGCCGCGTCGGCGACGGCGAGCCCGTCCATCCGCGGCATTACCCGGAGACAGTCGACCGCAGTTCGGGCCAGTGAGGTGACGCGCACCCCGTCGACCTCGGTCGTCAGCCGGTCGGGAAGGCAGGAGCGCTGCAGCCGCACCCACGCGGCGTCGTCGCCGATCGCATGCTCCTTGTCGCCGGTGAGCACGACCGCGTCGTCGAGGAACCGCGGACTCGGCAGCCCGTGCAGCAGCGCCGCCGACGCGTGGCTGACGACGGCTCCGCCGTACCTCGCCTCCGCATGACGGGCGAGCGCCCGGTGCCGCTCGTCTCGGCCGGAGAGGTGCCAGCGGAGGGCGTCGGCGAAGAGCCGCGGAGCCACCTCGACGACGTCGGGAGCAGCCACCCGCCGGTGGAACTGGTGGCGCGTCCATCCAGCGCGCATCGCGTCGCGTCGGTCGAACGCGAGCGGCAACGGGTCGAGGGAGAGCACTCCCGGACCCTGACACCGCGGCGTAGGGCCGCACCCGCCCCGACGTCAGGTTGTGGACAGCCGAGCGCTGGACCCGGGCCTGTGGACGACGCCCGCGCCCCACCGGCGACTCCCCCACTTCTCATGCCGGCGTCCGCGTCGACAGCGCCGGAATCGGCGTGTCGCGCGGACGCGAGCATGAAAAGTCGGGAAAGCCCCGGGGTGGTGGAGGGGGGTCAGCGCTGGTCGAGCGAGAGGTAGTCGCGCTCGCCCTCACCGGTGTACACCTGGCGCGGGCGGCCGATCTTCGTCGTCGGGTCCTGGATCATCTCGCGCCACTGCGCGATCCAGCCGGGGAGCCGGCCGAGGGCGAACAGGACGGTGAACATCCGCGTGGGGAAGCCCATCGACTTGTAGATGATCCCCGTGTAGAAGTCGACGTTCGGGTACAGCTTGCGCTCGACGAAGTAGTCGTCGGCGAGGGCGATCTCCTCGAGGCGCATCGCGATCTCGAGCAGCTCGTCCCCACCGGAGGTCTTGGCGAGGATGTCGTGCGCGGTGTCCTTGATGATCGCGGCGCGCGGGTCGTAGTTCTTGTAGACCCGGTGCCCGAAGCCCATGAGGCGGACGCCGTCCTCCTTGTTCTTCACCTTCGCCATGAACTCGTCGGTGGAGTACTCGGAGTTCTGGATGCTCTCGAGCATCTCGAGGACGGCCTGGTTGGCGCCGCCGTGCAGCGGGCCGAACAGGGCGTTGATGCCCGCCGACACCGACGCGAACAGGTTGGCCTGGGAGGACCCGACGAGCCGCACGGTGGACGTCGAGCAGTTCTGCTCGTGGTCGGCGTGCAGGATGAGCAGCAGCTCGACGGCCTTGACGATGTCGGGGTCGACCTCGTACTGGGTGGCCGGGACCCCGAAGGTCATCCGCAGGAAGTTCTCGACGAGCGACAGGTCGTTGTCGGGGTAGAGCAGCGGCTGCCCGATCGACTTCTTGTACGCGTACGCCGCGATGGTCGGCAGCTTCGCGAGGAGGCGGATCGTCGAGATCTCGACCTGCTCGGAGTCGAAGGGGTCCAGGCTGTCCTGGTAGAAGGTCGAGAGCGCCGAGACCGCCGAGGACAGCACCGGCATCGGGTGCGCGTCGCGCGGGAAGCCGCGGAAGAAGCCCTTGAGGTCCTCGTGGAGCATCGTGTGCTGGCTCACCCGGGACTCGAACGAGGCGAGCTCGGCGGCCGTCGGCAGGTTGCCGTAGATCAGCAGGTACGAGGTCTCGAGGAACGTCGAGCTCTTCGCGAGCTGCTCGATGGGGTACCCGCGGTACCGCAGGATGCCGGCGTCGCCGTCGATGTACGTGATGGCGCTCGTGCAGCTGGCGGTGTTGGTGAAGCCGCCGTCGAGGGTGACGTTCCCGGTCTCCGCGAGGAGCTTCGAGATGTCGTAACCGCCGTTGCCCTCCGTCGCGGGGACGAGGGAAAGGTCGAGCTGCTTGCCCGCAGCGTGGAGGGTTGCTCCGTCGGTCATGTCGCGATCCTTGGGGGGTTTCGTCGGGGGTCGGACGTCCTTTCGACCCTACCCGCCCGTAGGCACACCGTGAAATGGGGGCGTCCCCGCAGCCGGACCGCTCCGCTCAGGCCAGGCGGGCGGCCGCCGCCTCCACGCGCTCGTCGGTGGCGGTCAGGGCGATCCGGACGTGGTCCCGCCCGGCCGCCCCGTAGAAGTCGCCGGGAGCCACGAGGATGCCCCGGCCGGCCAGCCGGTCGGCCGTGACCCGGCCCGGCTCGTCCGCGCTCACCCACAGGTAGAGCCCGGCCTCGGAGTCGTCCACGCGCAACCCGAAGGCCTCCACGGCCGGGCGCAGCACCGCTCGGCGGGCCGCGTACCGGTCCTTCTGCTGCTGCACGTGCGCCGGGTCGCCGAGAGCGGCGAGCATCGCCCGCTGGACCGGCCAGGGGACGATCATCCCGGCGTGCTTGCGCACCTCGAGGAGCCGGCCGACCAGCGCGGCGTCACCGGCGACGAACGCGGCCCGGTACCCCGCGAGGTTGGACTGCTTGGAGAGCGAGTACACCGCGAGCAGCCCGTCGTGCGAGCCGCCGCACACCCGCGGGTCCAGGATCGACGGGGTCGACGGCGGCTCGGCCGACCCCTCGCGGCGCGGCCGCCAGTCGAGCTCCGCGTAACACTCGTCGGAGGCCACGACCACCCCGTGCTCGCGGGCCCAGCCGACGACCTTCGCGAGATGCTCCACCCCGAGCACCTTGCCCGTGGGGTTGCCAGGAGTGTTGAGCCACAACAGTTTCGGCGTCGTCGCGCGCGTGAGCGGCCCGAGCGCGGTGAGCGAGTCGACGGCCATCGGCTCCGCCCGGGCGAGCCGGGCCCCGACGTCGTACGTCGGGTACGCGACCCGCGGGAAGGCGACGACGTCGCCGGCGCCGAGGCCCATCAGCGTCGGCAGCCAGGCGACGAGCTCCTTGGAGCCGATCGTCGGCAGCACCCCGGCCGGGTCGAGGTCGGGGACCCCGCGGCGCGCGGCGAACCAGCCGGCGACCGCCTCACGCAGGTCGGCGGTGCCGTAGGTCTGGGGGTAGCCGGGCGCATCGGCGGCAGCGGCGAGCGCCGCGCGCACGACCTCGGGGGTGGGGTCCACCGGGGTCCCGACCGAGAGGTCGACCAGGCCGTGGCCGGCGGGGCCCGGGAGGTCGGGGTCGGAGAAGGCACTCGCCCGCTCCTTGACCGCCGCGAGCGAGTCCCACGGGAAGTCGGGGAGGGTCAGCACCCGCTCACTCGTCGTGCTCCTGGGGCGGCAGGTCGGCGATGATCGGGTGGTCCTTGGGGATGACCCCGAGCTTGGCGGCGCCCCCGGGGCTGCCGAGGTCGTCGAAGAACTCGACGTTCGCCTTGTAGTAGTCGGCCCACTGCTCGGGGACGTCGTCCTCGTAGTAGATCGCCTCGACCGGGCAGACCGGCTCGCACGCGCCACAGTCGACGCACTCGTCGGGGTGGATGTAGAGGCTGCGCTCACCCTCGTAGATGCAGTCGACGGGGCATTCCTCGATGCAGGCCTTGTCCTTCAGGTCCACACAGGGCTGCGCGATCACGTACGTCATGCCACTCATACTATTCACCGCATGGAGGCGTCGGAGCAGGGGCTCGCGGGGCTTCCACCCGTCGGGTCGAGGGTCGTCGTCCGGCACCGGCTCCCCGCCCCCGACCCGCGCACCGGCGCCACGCTCACCGATGTGGTCGGCGACCTCGTCCAGGCCGACCGGCACCGGCTCGTCGTCCTGACCCGTCGGGGCGAGGTCACCGTCGCTGCGCACGCGGTGACCGCCGTCAAGGAGATCCCGCCCGCCCCGGCCCGCCGCGGCGCGCCGCATCGCGCCCTGTCGGCCGCGGACCTCCAGCGCGTCATGGTCGGGGCCTGGCCCGCGGCGGAGTCCGAGCACCTCGGTGGGTGGGTGCTCCGCGCGTCCGGCGGCTTCACCCAGCGCGCCAACTCGGTCATGACGGCCGGCGACCCCGGCCTGCCGCTGGCCGGGGCCGTCGACGCGGTCGAGCGCTGGTACGACGCCCGGAGCCTGCCCCCGGCGCTCACCGTGGCCGGGCCGGCCGGCCACGACGTCGCCGAGGACCCTCTGGGCGCACTGCTCCTCGAGCGTGGCTACGCGCGCCGGGTGCCGACGACGACGATGACGGCCGCCGTCGACGCGGTCCTCGCCTCGACCGGCGGCAGCGGCCCGTCACCGGAGGTGAGGTGCTCCCCCGCCCTGGACGACGCCTGGCTCGCCGCGTTCATGCAGTACCGGCACGCGCCCCCCGGCCCCGCGCGAGCCGTGCTCACCGGGTCGCCCGAGCAGGTGTTCGCGTCGGTCCCGGACGCCGACGGCGCGGTGCTCGCGGTCGGCCGCCTCGGCGTGGCCTCCGCGTGGGGTGGGGTGGCGGCGATGTGGGTGGCTCCGGCCGCGCGCCGCCGCGGGCTCGCCACCGCCGTCCTCGGGGCGCTGGCCGCACAGGCCCGCCGGCGGCGGGTGCGCTCGCTGCACCTGCAGACCGACACCGACAACGCGGCGGCCCTCGCCCTGTACCGGCGGCACGGCTTCGCCCCGCACCACGACTACGTGACGCTGCGCCGCGCGTGACCGCTCGGGCCGCTCGGGCCGCTCAGCCCGACGAGCCGCCGGACCGGCAGGTGATGTCGTCGGCGGGGTCGTAGCGCGTCGTGAACGACTGCGTCTTGACGACCTTGCCCTGCTGGCGGAAGACCCGGCCGATGTCCACCTTGAACCCGTCGACGGGGTTCTGGGGCTTGCACGACTCGCTGTCGTCGACGACCTTCTTGGGCTTGACGATGTCGTACCGCTTGCCCTTGGTCGCCTCGACGTCGTACTTCTTCGTGCCGTAGTACGTGACGGTGATGGAGGTGTCGGTCGTCGTGACCTGCACGAGGATCCCGCCGTCGAGGGTGTTGGTCCACTTGTTGTGCAGGTCCGGCCAGGAGATGGTGGCCTCCCGGCCCTCGGGGTACCGCGAGATGTAGAACGAGTGGGCCTGCCAGGCGTCGAGCTGGACCCCGGCGAAGAACGAGGCGTTGAAGATCGTCGTCGACACCTGCGAGATGCCGCCGCCGTAGCTCTCGGCGAGGCGCCCGTACCGGATGATCCCCGCCTGCTGGTAGCCCTTCTCGGGGGTTCGCTCGCCGAGCACGCCGTTCATGCTGAACTGCTCACCCGGGGGGACGTAGGTGCCGTTGATGGTGCGCGCCGCGAGCTTGATGTTGTGCACGCGCGAGCCCCCGGCGTCGAAGTAGGTCGTGAAGCTCGAGATCGTCTCCTTCGGCAGCGTGGCCTTGGCGATCTTGGTCGTGAACTCGGGCTGGACCGACTTCGTCGTCACGGTCGCGGTGCGCTCGGTCGAGGAGATCGCGGCCCACACGGCCGCCGAGATCGAGGCGTCGTCGAGGCGGACGCCGACGACGGACGGCTTGACGCTCGGGGTGCGGCCCTTGAACGTCACGACCGCGTCGCGCGCCGAGACCTCCGCCTCGGCCTCCTTGGCGGCGGCGTGGACGATCTTGCGCAGTGCGGTGTCGTTGGCCTGCGGGGTGATCGTGCCGTCGTCGGCCGGGGTGAGGTCGATCGCGGGGGCGAAGTCGGCCGGCGCGATCTCGAAGTCGACGCCGTTGGCCTCGATCGTGACCGGCCCCGACATCGCGACGTCGGCGAACTCGCGCCGGACCCGCTGCAGCTCCGCGGCGGTGACCTTCGGGAACACCTCGGTGGCGACGACCTCCACCGACTCCTGGCCGGGCCACCAGCGGCGGACGACGTCGGCGGTGGCCGCGGCGTCGGTGTCGGTGCCGCGCACCGGCGCGGTGTAGGCGACCGTGCCCCCTTCGACCGACAGGGAGCCCTCCTCGGGCTCGGCATCGAGGGTCTTGCGGGCGGCGTCCACGGCCTTGGCGAACGCCGCGTCGTCGATGACGACCGCCACGGGCTCGGCGGAGCCGCCGGCCACGTGGGCCCAGACGTCCTGGGGCGCCAGGCTGAACCCGGTGAGCTCGCGCACGGTCGCCGGGACGTCGACGGTGACGCCGGCCTCGGCAGGGTCCAGCTCGGCCTCGCCGGCGCTGGAGGTGAGGATGATCGGCTGCTCGGCCCGGGCCGCGAGCTCGCGGGTGAGCGTGGCCTCGGCCGCGGCGGCGCTCTGGCCACCGACGGCGACACCGGCCACGGTCGTGCCGCGCGGGACCCGCTCACCGAACCACCACGCCGCCCCGGCGTACAGGACACCGAGCAGGGCCAGGCCGCCGAGGAGCACGTACGGCCAGCGGCGCGGCCCGGGCGCGCGGTCCTCCCAGCTGGGCTCCTCCCAGCGGGCGTGTTCGAGCAGGTCGGTCATGCGATGCTCCCGTAGCGGCCCCGGTAGTGGACGAGGGCGGGCCCGACGGTGTCGGGGATGTCCAGGCCGAGGACCTCACCGACCACGATGACATGGTCACCTGCCGGATGGGTGGAGGTCGTGCGCACCTCGAGATGGGTCAGCGCGCCGTCGAGCAGCGCGACCCCCGTGTGCTCGCCCCGGCGGAACGGGGCGCGGTCGAGCTGGCCGTGCAGGGGGCGCCCCCGGGTGGCGAACCACTCCGACAGCGGCCGCTGGTCGGCGCTCAGCACGCTGACGCCCCACACCCCGCAGTCGAGCACGGCGTCGTGGAAGCGGCTCTCGGTCTCGACGCAGGCGAGCACGAGCAGCGGCTCGAGCGACACCGAGGTGACGGTGTCGGCGGTCATCGCGTGGTCGTGCCCGTCGCAGGTCGTCGTCAGCACGCTGACGCCCTGGACGAGGCGCCCCATGGCCTGCCGGAACCGCGCCGGGTCGAGGTCGACGTCGTGCTCGCTCACGGTGCTCCTTCTGGGATCGGCCGCCCCGTCACGGGGTCGAGCCGGGCGTATCCCTCCCGGCCCGAGAGCCGGAAGACGACATGGTTCGACAGGGCGTACCACCCGTCGCCGAGCACCACCTGGGTCTCGTGCGCCCGCAACGCCCGCTGCTGGGCGGGCACCGCCTCGGCGTCGACGACGGCGTGGGTGACGACCTCGTCGGGGACGACCCCGGACTGGTACGGGCTGTCGGGGCCGGGGACGACCCACCCGGCGCCGGCCGGCACGTGGGCGGCCAGCCACCGCCGGTCCTCCGTGGCCCAGGTCAGGGGGGTATGGGTGCCGTACAGCACCGGGCGGGCCGCGGCGGGACGGGCCGCCACCGCGGCCCGGGTGGCCTCGTGGGTCCGCACGTGGTCGGGGTGCCCGTAGCCGCCCCCGGCGTCGTAGGTGACGACGACGTCGGGTCGGACGCGCTCGAGCACGTCGCCGACGGCGGTGGCCGCGATGGCCGGGTCGGCGCCGGCGAACGCCCGCCGATGCGTGGCGGCGGGGGTCCCGGCCATCCCCGAGTCCCGGAACGCGGGCTCGCCGTCGGGTCCGGCCGCGCCGAGCAGATGGAGGGTCGCGCCGAGGGTGGCGACGGCCCGGCCCAGCTCGTCGCGCCGGTGCGCGGCCAGCGGGTCGCCCGGTGCGCCCTCGAGGTGCGCGAGGTGCTCCGGGATGACCTCGCCCTCCTCACCGAGGGTGCACGTGAGGACGTGCACGTCGTCCCCGCGGGCGGCGTGGTGGGCGAGGGCCACCCCGGTCGTCAGGGTCTCGTCGTCGGGGTGGGCGTGGACGAACAGGAGCCGGGGCCGCTCCCCGGCGGCCCGCACGCCGTCGAGGAGTCCCCTCACCGGGTCACCGCGATGTCGGCGAACTCGACGACCCCGCCGAGCACGGCGTTCGCGGAGAGGTTCCGCACGTCCGACCCCGCGATGTACAGGGCCCGCCGCTCGGCGAGGCCGATGTAGGCCCCCTGCTCCAGGAGCCGCCGGTCGATGTCCGCCCACGCCTTCTCACGCTCCGCGCGGTCGACGATCGCGGCGGTCTTGCCCATCTGCTCGTCGAGGTCGCTGTCGGCGAAGTACCCGTAGTCACGGCCCGGGCCCTCGTCGGTGAGGTTGATGGTGCTGTCGAACAGCGGCGGCAGGACGGTGGAGGCCGACGCCCAGGCCGGCGCCCAGTTCGACCAGAAGACGTCGATGTCCTTCGCGGCCTCGGGGTCGGCGATCGTCGAGAAGTAGTCGTCGGTGATGGGCCGGGTCTCGGGCTCGAACCCGGCCTGCTGCCACCCGGCCACCAGCGCGGCCACCGCCTTGTCGGACGTGGGGTCCGACCGGTACGCGATGGTGAACTTCACGGGGGTGTCGACCCCGGCCTCCGCGAGGATGGCGCTCGCCCGCGCCGGGTCGCCCCGCGTCCCGGTGCCCACCGGGTCGGCATCGTGGGACGCGGGCAGTGCGTGCGGCAGCACCGAGAGCGACGGGTCCGCCGCCGACGTACCACCGATGGCCGTCACGTAGGCGTCCCGGTTGGTCGCCGCGGCCAGGGCGCGCCGGACCTCCGGGTCCTTGAACACCGGGCTCTTGGTGTTGGGCGCGAGGTAGTCGACGATGCCGGTGCGCGGGTTGACCGACCGCTCCTCGAGGCTCGGCACCGCGGTGATGTGCTGCTGGATGGCCGGCGGCGCCGACCCCAGCGAGACGGACTGGCGACCCGTGTCGTTGTCGGCCATCACCTGCTGCGCGACCGTCTGGGTCTCCAGGCCCTCCTGGTACACGATCTCGTCGGGGTAGGCCTTGCGGACCGGGTCCGCCGCGGCATCCCAGTGCGGGTTGCGGACGAACGTCCCCCCGCGCCCCGGCTCCCACGTCCCCCGGAGCATGTACGGGCCGGCCGAGAACACGTCGTACGCGCTGTCGGCGCCGCGGTCGACGGACTCCTTGACGGGGCCGAACGCCGGCTGGGTGAGCATCTCGTCGAAGTCCCCGATGGGGGTGCTCAGGCTGAAGGTGAGCTTCTGGCCGTCGCAGGCCACGGCCTTGTCGAAGGCCTCCTGCCCCTTCTCGGCCGCCGAGCCGGTGGCGTAGGGGCCCTCGTAGGTGCTCGTGCCGTCGCTGTTGCGCGGGATGGAGAGCACCGCGAGAGCGTCCGTCGGGCCGCCGGTGATGTCCGCGGACGCGAACGTGCGCGAGATGCCGTACGCGACGTCCTCGCAGGTCACCGGCGTGCCGTCCTGCCAGAGGACGTCGTCGCGGAGGGTGAAGGTCCACGAGCGGAGGTCGTCGCTCGGCGAGCCGGTGTCCGTCGCGAGGTCACCGACGAGGCGGGCCTGGTCCTGCGGGTCGGTGCTCGGCGCGTACGCCGTGAGGGTCCGGGCGAACACCCGGCCCGCGAAGGCCATGTCGCTGCGGGACGCGAGGCGCTGCGGGTCCCAGGTGGTCACCGGGCCGAGCGACAGGGCGTGCACCACCCCGCCGCGGGTGTCGACCCGGTCACCGACCACCGAGGTGGGCATCGTCTCGGGGGACGTCGGAGCCTCGCGCTGGTTCAGGGCCACACCGGCCGCGGTCCCGACCCCCACGACGACGAGCCCGGCGATGATGCCGACGCGCCACGGCCGGCGTCGGTTGACGGACCGCCGGCGCTGGGAGCGGGTCGGGGTCGGGGTCGGGTCCTGGTGCGCGGGGGGCACGCCGGGTCAGCTCCTCCTGGCGCGCGCCGCCGCCCGGGCGCGCAGGGTCTGGTCCAGCTCCACCTTCCGGATGCGGACGGCCTCCGGGGTCACCTCGACGCACTCGTCCTCGCGGCAGAACTCGAGGGACTGCTCGAGCGAGAGCGCCCGCGGCGGCGCGAGCCGCTCGAGGATGTCGGCGCCGGCCGAGCGCACGTTGGTGAGCTTCTTCTCCTTGGTGATGTTCACGTCCATGTCGTCGACGCGGGAGTTCTCGCCGACGATCATGCCCTCGTACACCTCGGTGGTGGGGGCGATGAACAGCGTGCCCCGCTCCTGGAGGTTCGCCATCGCGTAGCCGGTGGCGACCCCGGAGCGGTCCGAGACGAGGCTGCCGCTGATCCGGGTCGAGATGTCGCCGAGCCAGGGCTCGTAGCCCTCGAACACGTGGTTGGCGATGCCGGTGCCGCGGGTGTCGGTGAGGAACTGGGTGCGGAAGCCGATGAGCCCGCGGGACGGCACGAGGTACTCCATCCGGACCCACCCGGTGCCGTGGTTGGTCATCTGCTCCATCCGGCCCTTGCGGGAGGCGAGCAGCTGGGTGATGGCGCCGAGGTACTCCTCGGGGGTGTCGATGGTGACGCGCTCGACGGGCTCGTGCACCTTGCCGTCGACCTCGCGGGTCACGACGACCGGCTTGCCGACGGTGAGCTCGTAGCCCTCGCGGCGCATCTGCTCGACGAGGATGGCCAGGGCGAGCTCGCCGCGGCCCTGCACCTCCCAGGCGTCCGGGCGCTCCGTGGGCAGCACGCGCATCGAGACGTTGCCGATGAGCTCACGGTCGAGGCGGTCCTTGACGAGGCGCGCGGTGACCTTGGCGCCCTTGACCCGGCCGGCCATCGGGCTGGTGTTGATCCCGATCGTCATCGAGATGGCGGGCTCGTCGACGGTGATGAGCGGCAGCGGGCGCGGGTCGTCGGCGTCGGCGAGGGTCTCGCCGATCGTGATCTCCGGGATCCCCGCGACGGCGACGATGTCGCCCGGGCCTGCCTCGTCGGCGGGCTTGCGCTCGAGGGCCTCGGTCATGAGCAGCTCGGTGATCTTGACCGTCGAGATCGACCCGTCGCGGCGGCACCACGCCACCTGCTGGCCCTTGCGGATGGTGCCGTTCTTGACGCGCAGCAGGGCGAGGCGGCCGAGGAAGTTCGAGGCGTCGAGGTTGGTCACGTGCGCCTGGAGCGGGGCCTCGGGGTCGTACGACGGCGCCGGGATCGTCTCGATGATGGTGCGGAAGAGCGGCTCGAGGTCGTCGCCCTCGGGCAGGGCGCCGTCGCCCGGGCGGGTCAGCGACGCGATGCCGGCCTTGGCCGACGCGTAGACGACCGGGAAGTCGAGCTGGTCCTGGTGGTGCTCGGCGTCGACGAGGAGGTCCATGAAGAGCTCGTAGACCTCGTCGACGACCTCGGCGATGCGGGCGTCGGGCCGGTCGACCTTGTTGACGCACAGCACGACGGGCATCTGGGCCGCGAGCGCCTTGCGCAGCACGAAGCGGGTCTGCGGCAGCGGGCCCTCGCTGGCGTCGACGAGCAGGACGACGCCGTCGACCATCGACAGGCCGCGCTCGACCTCGCCACCGAAGTCGGCGTGGCCGGGGGTGTCGATGATGTTGATCGTCATGCCGTCGGCGAGGCCGGCGTCGATCGCGGCCTTGCCGGCGTAGTGCACGGCGGTGTTCTTCGCGAGGATCGTGATGCCCTTCTCGCGCTCGAGGTCACCGGAGTCCATGGCGCGGTCGGCGATGTGGTCGTGCTCGCCGAAGGCGCCGGACTGCCAGAGCATCTTGTCGACGAGCGTGGTCTTTCCGTGGTCGACGTGCGCGACGATGGCGACGTTACGGATGTCGTCGCGGCGGGAGGCAGGCATACCCGCCAGTCTCTCAGGGATCGGGCTCCGGACCGAATCGGCCGCCGGTCGACCCGGGAGGGCACGGCAGGCGCACCTTTCGGTATCACTTGGGTAACCACTTCCGACCTTCCGGTGCAGCGGCCCGTTTTGAGGCTATCGTCCTGCGCATCCACGCAGCGGGGCGGTTCTTTGGCCTCGTCGCGGTCTACTCGAGCGTCCGACCCGGACGGATCGAGCGTTCGCACACCCAAGCGAGGTTCATAGAGATGACACTCAAGCGCACGGCGCCCCTCGTCCTCCTGACGGCGGCCGCCCTGAGCATCTCGGCGTGCGCCGAGTCCCAGCGCGACGACAGCGGCACCGGGGGGAACGGCAGCTCCGACGTCAAGGACACCATCACGTTCGGAGCGGCCGGCGCACCCGAGCTGTTCGACCCGCTGTACGCCACGGACGGCGAGACCTTCCGGGTCACCCGCCAGATCCACTCGGGGCTCCTCGGCATCAAGCCGGGCACCGCCGACGTCCAGCCCGAGCTCGCCGAGAGCTGGGAGCCGTCCGAGGACGGCCTGGCCTGGACGTTCAAGCTCCGCCAGGGCGTGACGTTCTCCGACGGCGAGCCGCTGAACG
Source organism: uncultured Actinomycetota bacterium (assembly GCA_963815545.1). Classification (GTDB taxonomy): domain Bacteria; phylum Actinomycetota; class Actinomycetes; order Actinomycetales; family Dermatophilaceae; genus Phycicoccus. Next base: position 90,325 of record CAWFGY010000010.1, on the reverse strand, counting down.
CCGAGGCGGTCTGCTACAACCTGGACCGGATGTACAACCAGGAGGGCGCCGGCCAGACCGCCGCCGAGTACTGGACGTACTTCTTCGGCTCGTTCAGCGACGACCCCGAGGGCTCGCTGTACAAGTCGTGTGAGGCCCAGGACGAGAGCACCGCGGTCATCAACGTCACCCGCACCACCTCGAGCTTCCCGACGATCCTCACGCTCGACTCGTTCTCGATCCAGTCGCCGAAGGCGCTCGAGGCGGGCGACGCGAACAACGTCCAGGCCGAGGGCGAGGGCTTCACCTACCCCGAGTACTCGAAGAACCCCGTCGGCATCGGGCCGTACAAGCTCGAGAGCTACGACGAGGCCAACAAGACGGTCACGCTCGTCGCCAACGAGTCCTACTACGGCGAGCAGCCCAAGACCGCCAAGCTCGTCTTCAAGATCATCCCCGACGAGAGCACCCGTCGTCAGGAGCTCCAGGCCGGCTCGATCGACGGCTACGACCTCCCCAACCCCGTCGACTGGCAGGGCCTCGAGGACGCCGGCAACAAGGTCGAGGTCCGTCCCGCGTTCAACGTCCTGTACATGGGCCTGAACCCGGAGCGGAACCCCAAGCTCAAGGACCTCAAGGTGCGCCAGGCCATCGCCTACGCCCTGAACCGTGAGCAGATGGTCCAGAGCCAGCTGCCCGAGGGCGCCACGGTGGCCTCGCAGTTCATGCCGGAGGCCGTCTCGGGCTACGACGAGTCGCTCGAGCCGTACCCGTACGACACCGAGAAGGCCAAGTCGCTCCTCAAGGAGGCGGGCGCCGAGGGCATGACCCTGAAGTTCGCCTTCCCGACCGAGGTCTCGCGGCCGTACATGCCGGACCCGCAGAAGATCCACGCGGCCTTCGTCAAGGACCTCGAGGCCGCCGGCTTCACGGTCGAGCAGGTCAGCAAGCCGTGGAACGGTGGCTACCTCGACGACGTGTCCGCCAACGGCGCGTACGACGCGTGGCTGCTCGGCTGGACCGGCGACTACAACGCCGCGGACAACTTCCTCGGGACGTTCTTCAGCAACCTCAAGAGCAACGACTTCCACACCAGCGTCATGCCGTGGGGCAAGACGCTGGCGGAGGACCTGAAGAAGGCCGACGCGGTCGTCGACGAGGACGAGCGCGCCACCACCTACCAGGACATCAACCGGCGGATCGCCGAGGAGTACCTCCCCGGTATCCCGATCAGCCACTCCCCGCCGGCCCTCGTGACCAGCGGCAAGGTCGACGGTCTCGTCGCCAGCCCGCTGACCGCCGAGGTGTTCGACACCGTCACGGTCGGCAAGTGAGGTCCCAGGTACTGCCTGACTGACCCGCGTCTGTACGGTGGCCGTCCCGAACCACTAGGTTCGGGGCGGCCATCGTCGTCCGACCGCTAGACCAGGAGCCCTGCGTTGGCGAGATTCATCATCAGACGTCTCCTCCAGATGGTGGGAGTCGTCTTCATCCTCTCCCTGCTCCTGTTCCTCTGGCTGCGGTCGCTGCCCGGGGGCACGGTGTCGGCCATCCTCGGTGAGCGCGCCACGCCCGAGACCCGTGAGGCGCTCACCCGGGCGCTCGGCCTCGACGAGCCGATCTGGGTGCAGTACGGCAAGTTCCTCCAGCGCGCCGCCGAGGGCAACTTCGGCGCCTCCACGCGGGTGCTGCCGGGCGCCGACGCCCTCGACATCTTCCTCACCCGGCTGCCGGCGACGATCGAGCTGAGCTTCTTCGCCCTCGCCCTCGCCGTCGCGATCGCCATCCCGCTCGGCTACATCTCGGCCAAGCGCGCGAACTCACCGGTCGACAGCGGCCTCGTCATCCTCTCCCTCGTGGGCGTGGCCGTCCCGGTCTTCTTCCTCGCGTTCTTCCTCCAGTACCAGTTCGCCGTCGAGCACAACTGGCTCCCGGTCTCGGGGCGTCAGGACTCCCTGGGCTGCACGCGGGTGACCAACTTCTTCGTCCTCGACGGGCTCCTCACCCGCGAGCTCGACTGCACGGCCAGCGCGCTCAAACACCTCGTCCTGCCCTCCGTGGCGCTGGCGACGATCCCGTTCGCCGTCATCTACCGCATCACCCGCGCCTCGGTCCTCGAGGTGCTCAGTGAGGACTACGTGCGCACCGCCGAGGCGAAGGGGCTCACGGCGCGGGTCGTGCGCGGCCGCCACGTCATGCGCAACGCGCTGCTGCCGGTCGTCACGACGATCGGTCTGCAGACCGGCGGCCTGCTCGCCGGGGCCGTGCTCACCGAGAAGGTGTTCAACTGGGGCGGGATCGGCAACGCCCTGGCCGACGCCTTCCAGTACCGCGACTACTCCGTGCTCCAGGTGCTCATCCTCGCGGCCGCCATGATCTACGTCGTCATCAACCTGCTCGTCGACATCTCCTACGCCGTCATCGACCCGAGGGTGAGGACCCGATGACCCCCGCCAACCCGATGAAGCGCCGCAAGGACCGCATCGACGCCCTCGCCGAGACCTCCGCCGCGGGGCGTGGCACGACGGTGCTCGAGGCCGGGAGCATCGACGACAAGCCGGGGGTCTCGCTCATCGCGAGCGCCTGGCAGCGGCTGCGGCGCAACCCGGTCTTCCTCCTCGGCGCCTCGATCACCCTGGTCTTCGTCGTGCTCGCGATCATCTCCCCGTTCATCGCGCCGCACGACCCGGCGGCGAACCTGCTCATCGACCAGGTGCGGCCGCAGTCCAACCCGGTGCCCGGCCCGCAGCCCGGCTTCCCGCTCGGGGCCGACGACGCGGGCCGCGACCTGCTCTCCAGGCTCCTCGTCGGCAGCCAGCAGACCCTCATCGTCGGGGTCTTCGCCACGCTCTTCGGCCTCGCGGGCGGGCTGACGCTCGGCATCACCGCGGGCGCGTTCGGCGGCTGGGTCGACGCCCTCGTCATGCGCATCGTCGACGTCCTGCTCTCGATCCCCTCGCTGCTCCTCGCGTTCTCCATCGCGGCGATCGCCGCACGACCGAGCCAGATCACGGTCATCATCGCGGTGGCCGCCGTCCAGGTGCCGGTCTTCGCCCGGCTGCTGCGCGGCTCGATGCTCGCCCAGCGCGGCAGCGACCACGTCCTCGCGGCGCGGGCCCTCGGCGTCAACCAGCGGGCCATCGTCTTCCGGCACATGATCCCGAACTCGCTGGGGCCGGTCATCGTCCAGTCGACCCTGGTCCTCGCGATCTCGATCATCGACGCCGCAGCCCTGTCCTTCCTCGGGCTCGGCAACCCCAACGACCGCCAGCCCGAGTGGGGCCAGATGCTCGGGCGGGCCCAGAAGTACATCTACGACAACCCGCAGCTCGCGGTGTACCCCGCGCTCTGCATCATCGTCGTCGCCCTCGGCTTCACCCTCATGGGCGAGTCGCTGCGTGAGGCCCTCGACCCCAAGAGCAGGAGGTGACCGCCCGATGACCGCCACCGCGACCACGCCCGGGACGTCCCGCCACGGCGACGAGCCGCTGCTGTCCGTGCGCGACCTCACCGTCACCTTCCGCCGCCAGGGCGAGGCGCCCTTCACCGCCGTCGACGGCGTCAGCTTCGACGTGCGCCCCGGCCAGACCGTCGGCCTCGTCGGCGAGTCCGGCTGCGGCAAGTCGGTCACGTCGCTGGCGATCATGGGGCTGCTGCCCGAGCGCGGCAACACCGTCGAGGGCAGCGCCATGTTCGACGGCACGGACCTGCTCCGGCTGCCCGGCGACCAGATGCGCGACCGCCGCGGGCGCGACATCGCGATGATCTTCCAGGACCCGCTGTCCTCGCTGAACCCGGTCATCTCGGTCGGGCGGCAGGTCACCGAGGTGCTCGAGCGGCACCGCGGGATGTCCCGCAAGGCCGCGACCCCGCTGGCGCGGGACCTGATCGACCGGGTCGGCATCCCCGACCCCGACCGGCGGCTCACCGACTACCCGCACCAGATGAGCGGCGGGATGCGCCAGCGCGCCCTCATCGCGATGGCCCTGGCGTGCGAGCCCCGGCTGCTCATCGCCGACGAGCCGACCACCGCGCTCGACGTGACGATCCAGGCCCAGATCCTCAGCCTGCTCAAGGACCTCGTCAAGGAGACCGGCACCGCGCTCGTCATGATCACCCACGACCTCGGCGTCGTCGCCGGGCTGTGCGACGAGGTCAACGTCCTCTACGGCGGCCGCATCGTCGAGCGCGGGTCGCGGCACGAGCTGTTCGCGCAGCCGCGCCACCCGTACACCAACGGGCTGCTCGCCTCCATCCCCCGCCTCGACGGGGCGCGGGGCGCGCCCCTCACCCCGATCCCCGGGTCGGTGTCGGACAACCTCCCCTGGGATCACGCGTGTGCCTTCGCCCCGCGCTGCTCCCAGCCCATCGACATCTGCACGCGCACGACCCCGGTCCTCGAGGAGTCCGCGGGCCGGGCCCTGCGCTGCCACAACCCCGTGAGGTGACCCGATGACGACGACGACAGAGACCCCCGACCCGGCCCCCGTGTTCGACGACGACGACCTCCTCGTCGACGCCCGCGGGGTCAAGGTGCACTTCCCCATCAAGCGCGGCGTCATCTTCGACAAGGTCGTCGGCCACGTCTACGCCGTCGACGGCGTCGACCTCAAGATCCGTCGCGGGGAGACGTACGGCCTCGTCGGGGAGTCCGGGTGCGGCAAGTCCACCCTCGGCAAGGCGATCCTCAACCTCGAGCCCCCCACCGAGGGCTCGGTCCTCGTCGACGGCACCGACATCGCCTCGCTCAAGGGTGAGGCGCTGCGCCGGCGGCGCAAGGACTTCCAGATGGTGTTCCAGGACCCGATGAGCAGCCTGGACCCGCGCCAGTCCGTCGAGTCCCTGCTCGTCGAGGGCATGAAGGCGCACGGCCTGGCCAGCGACGAGAAGGCCACCGCCGCGCGGCTGCGCGAGCTGCTGGCCGCGGTCGGCCTGCCCGCGGCGGCCCTGCGCAAGTACCCGCACGAGTTCTCGGGCGGCCAGCGTCAGCGCATCGGCATCGCCCGGGCCCTGGCGGTCGAGCCCAAGCTCATCGTCGCCGACGAGCCGGTCAGCGCCCTCGACGTGTCGGTGCAGGCGCAGGTCATCAACCTCCTCGAGCAGCTGCAGGACGAGTTCGACCTCACCTACCTCGTCGTCGCGCACGACCTGGCCGTCGTGCGGCACATCAGCGACCGGATCGGCGTCATGTACCTCGGCGGCCTCGTCGAGGAGGCCGACGCCGAGGACCTGTACGCCACGCCGCTGCACCCCTACACGCGGGCGCTGCTGTCCGCCGTGCCGGTCCCGGACCCGGTGGCCGAGGACTCCCGCGAGCAGATCCTGCTCGTCGGCGACCTCCCCTCGCCGTCCAACCCCCCGCCCGGCTGCCGGTTCCACACCCGCTGCCCGTGGCGGCAGGAGACCCGCTGCGACGAGGAACGGCCGCAGCTGCGGGTCGTCGAGCATCGAGGGGACGCCCGCGTCGCACCGGGTGGCGTGCCACTGGGCCGAGCAGATCGCCAGCGGCGAGATCCAGCCGCACCAGGTCGCCGCGACCGCCACCGTCCAGGAGGACTACTCCCCCGACGACGGCGACGCCATCGGGCCGCAGTCGATCGGGGAGGCGACGGGCCCCTGACCGGGTGAGGCCCGCCTCACTGCCACTGCCCGGCACGGTGGAGCAGAATGGCGGCATGAGCCGACTCCTCACCGACGACGAGGTCACCCGCCAGCTCGCCGACCTGCCCGGGTGGGCCCGGGACGGCGACGCCATCGTCGCGACCATCGAGGCCCCCGACTTCCCTGCGGCCATCCGCATCGTCGCGGCCGCGGCCGACGAGGCCGAGCAGATGAACCACCACCCGGACATCGACATCCGGTGGCGCACGACCCGGTGGCTCCTGTCGACCCACGACGCGGGCGGGCTGACCCAGCTCGACATCGAGCTGGCGCACCGGATCTCCCAGGCGGCCCGGTCCGAGGGTGCGGTCCTCGATGGCTGACGGACCCTCCCGGTCGGTCGACCCCGCTGCGGCCGCCGCGGCGCTCGAGGACCACGACGAGGCGCACGACGGGTCCTTCGCGACGCGGCTCAACTGGCTGCGGGCCGCGGTCCTCGGCGCCAACGACGGCATCGTGTCCACCGCCGGGCTCGTCATCGGCGTGGCCGCGGCGACGACGGACCGGGGCATCGTCCTCACCGCCGGCCTCGCCGGGCTCGCCGCCGGGGCGATGAGCATGGGCGTCGGCGAGTACGTCTCGGTGAGCACCCAGCGCGACACCGAGCGGTCCCTCCTCGCCAAGGAGGTCCGCGAGCTGCAGGAGGAGCCCGAGGCCGAGCTCGCCGAGCTCGCCGGGATCTACGCGGGCAAGGGCCTCTCCCCCGACCTCGCGCACCGGGTGGCCGTCGAGCTCACCGCGCACGACGCGCTCGGCGCGCACGCGGAGGCCGAGCTGGGGATCGACCCCGACAACCTCACGAACCCGTGGCATGCCGCCTGGGCCTCGATGGTCGCGTTCACCGTCGGCGCGCTGCTGCCCCTGATCGCGATCGTCCTCCCGTCGGTGTCGTGGCGGGTGCCGGTGACGGTGCTGGCTGTCGTCGTCGCGCTGGCCGGGACCGGGATCATCAGCGCGCGGCTCGGCGACTCCGACGCCCGCCGAGCGACGCTGCGCGTGGTCATCGGCGGCCTGCTCGCGATGGCCGTGACGTTCGCCATCGGCTCGCTCGTCGGCACCCAGGTGGGCTGATGGGCGGGCGGCTCCTCGTCGTCCAGCACGAGCCCGATGCCCCAGCGGGCTGGCTCGGCGAGTGGTGGGAGGCGGCCGGCCTGACCCTCGTCGTCGTCCGCGGCGACCTCGGCGAGCCGGTGCCGGCCCGGCTCGGTGACGTCGGGGCCGACGGGCTCGTCGTCCTCGGTGGCGCGATGGGTGCCGGTGACGACGCCGAGCACCCGTGGCTCACGCCGACCAAGGACCTGGTCCGCGACACCGTTCGGGCCGGGGAGCCGGTGCTCGGGGTCTGCCTCGGCCACCAGCTGGCGTCGGTGGCGCTCGGCGGGGCCGTCGCACGCAACCCGCACGGGCGCACGCTCGGGCTCGTTCCGGTGGCGCTGACCGCGCACGGCGCCGACGACCCGCTGCTGGCCGGGTTCGACGGGTCGCCCGCTGTGCACTTCAACGACGACGTCGTGACCACGACCCCGCCGGGGGCCACCGTGCTCGCCCGGCTGCCCGACGGCTCGCCGCAGGCGCTCCGCCTCGGCCTGCAGGCGTGGAGCGTGCAGTTCCACCCCGAGACCTCACCCGAGATCTTCGAGGACTGGGTGCGCTCGGAGCGCCCGGACGGCCTGGACGACGACGCGGACCGTGTCGTGGCCGAGGTCGCGGCGGCGCGGGTGCCGCTGCGCACCGCCTGGCAGCCCTTCGCCGCCCGCTTCGCCGCCCTCCTCCCCTGACCCTCCCCTCCCCTTCTTTCCCGACTTTTCATGCTGGGCTCCGCGTGACACGCCGTCGACACGGCGTGTCACGCGGACGCTGGCATGAAAAGTCGGGGGACGTCAGGGGGTGCGGAGGGCCTCGAAGAGGGCGTCGGCCAGGGGGGACTCACGGATGTCGTCGAGGTCCACGCGCTCGCCGTCCGGCCCGGCCAGCGGCAGCCGCCAGTTGGGGTACTCGTCGCTGGTCCCCGGCTGGTTGATGGCCCGCCGGTCGCCGACGAGGTCCGGCAGCGCCACCGCGAGCATCCGGCTCGGGGTGCGCGCCAGCCAGCGGTGCAGCGCGACGACGGTCTCGTCGAGGTCGGCTCCCGCCGGGAGCAGCCCGCGCTCCGCCAGCGCTGCCTCGACCCGCCCGATCGCGGCCCGCTCGACGTCGCGCTCCTCCTCGACCGGCCGGGTGAGCAGACCGAGCTGCTCACGGACGGCCACGTGCTCGAGCGTCAGGTACCCCGCGGTGGGCGGCAGATCGTGCACCGTCACCGTCGACAGGCAGAGGTCGCGGTACGCCTCCGGCGGCCGCACGGTGTCGTCGTCCCACTCGAACCACAGGATGGACGTGCCGAGCAGGCCCCGCTCGACGAGGACGTCCCGGACGTTCGGCGCGACCACCCCGAGGTCCTCGCCGATGACGACCGCGCCGGCGCGCTGGGCCTCCAGGACGAGGATGCCGATGAGCGCCTCGTGGTCGTAGTAGACGTAGGTCCCGTCGGCGGGCGTGCCGCCCGCGGGGATCCACCACAGCCGGAACAGCCCGAGGATGTGGTCGACGCGGATCCCGCCGGAGTCACGCAGCACGGTGCGGACCATCTCGCGGAACGGGGCGTACCCGAGGTCGGCGAGGCGGTCCGGGCGCCAGGGCGGCTGGCTCCAGTTCTGGCCGAGCTGGTTGAACGGGTCCGGCGGCGCCCCCACGGTGACCCCGCGGGCCAGGGCGTCGCCGAGCCCCCAGGCGTCGGCGCCGACCGGGTGGACCCCGACGGCGAGGTCGTGGACCACCCCGAGCGACATCCCGGCCATCCGGGCCTCACGCTGGACCGACGCCAGCTGCTGCTCCAGGAGCCACTGGAGCCAACGGTGGAAGTCGACGGTGTCGGACTCGGCCTCCTGGAACGCGTGCACGGCCGGACCGTCCGGGTCCTGCAGGTCCGCCGGCCACTCGGTGAAGGGCAGCCCGCGACGCTCGGCGATGGCGCACCACGTCGCGTACCGCAGCAGGCCCTCGCCCTCACGGGCGCAGAACTCCGCGAACGCCGCCGCCCGCGCGGGGGTGAGCCCGGCGTCGTGCACGAGGTGCAGGGCCTGCGACTTCAGGGCCCAGGCGGCGTCCCGGTCGATGCGGTCGCCCGCGCTCAGGGCCCGGCCGGCGGCCGCGAGGTCGAGCATCCGCCGCTGCGCGCTCGCATCGAGCGAGACGACCTCGGGGATGTCCTCGACCCGCAGGTACAGCGGGTTGACGAAGCGGCGCGTCGTCGGCAGGTAGGGCGAGGGCTCCATCGGCGCGACGGGCTCCGCGGCGTGCAGGGGGTTGACCAGGATGAAGTCGGCGTCGTGCGCGGCCGCGGCCCAGGTGGCGAGGTCGGCGAGGTCCCGCAGGTCCCCCACGCCCCACGACCCCGACGACCGCACCTGGTACAGCTGCGCCATGAGCCCGACGACCCGTTGCGATGCCACGGGCTCGGGCAGCTCGAGGCGCTCGGGCGTCACGACGAGGGTGGCGCGGGCCGAGGTGGCCTCCAGGGCCGGGGCATCGATGTGGGCGACGAGGGCGTGCCATCCGAGCGGCAGGTCGCCCGGCAGCTCGAAGGTCGCCTCCCCGAGCGGCGTCCCGTCGACGACCCGGTCCGGCACCCAGCGGTCGACCTGCGGCACGTCCCGCTCGGTCCCGTCCTCGAGCTCGACGACGAGCCGCACGCCGGATCCCGCCAGGACGTGCGTCTGCACCTGGTGCGGACGCCCGGCCCGCGCGACGACGGTCGCCGGCAGGGTGCGCCGCCACGGGGCGTCCTCCACGTCCGCCAGCGAGGCCTCCACCTGCGCCTCGTCCTGCGCCGCGACCCCGAGCGCGGCCAGGACGGCCCGGATCGTGTCGCTCGCGACGGTCACATGACGCCCGACCCAGTCCCAGTACTCCGTCGCGACGCCGTGCGCCTGGGCGAGCTCGACGAGCCGGGCGGGCGGGGCGGACTCCATGCGCCCATCCTGCCAAGAGTTCCGGCGGCCGCGGACCACGGTCCGCGGCCGCCGTCCCGGCCCGTCAGGGGCTGGGGGTCTCCTGGTGGATCGGCTCGAGGACCTTCTGCACTCGCGGGTCGTCCTCGTCGGCGAAGTAGTCGCCCCGGATCGTCTCGTCGACACCCTCCGGCGCCTTGAGCGCGCGCAGCGCGAAGGTGCCCGCCACGGCGACGACGAGGTTGAGAACGAAGGCCGTCATCGCGATGTAGCCGAGCTCGCCGATGACCGGGATGAGGTCGAGCGAGCCACCGAAGTGCTCGACGCCCGAGCGCGGGTTCGCCACCCCGTAGGCCTGCCACGTGCCGTAGACCATCCCGACCGCCCAGCCGGCGGTCAGGGCCCACCGGTGCAGCCAGCGGGTGTACAGCCCGAGGACCACGGCCGGGAACGTCTGGAGGATCCAGATGCCCCCGAGGAGCTGGAAGTTGATGGCGTTCTGCTTGTCGAGCGCCAGCACGAAGACCAGGGCGAACGCCTTGACCACGAGCGAGACGAGCTTGGAGACCTTGGCCTCCTGCTGCGGTGTCGCGTCCGGCTTCAGCCACTCCTTGTAGATGTTGCGGGTGAACGTGTTGGCGGCGGCGATCGACATGATGGCCGCCGGCACGAGGGCGCCGATGGCGATGGCCGCGAACGCGACGCCTGCGAACCAGTCGGGGAACATGTCCTCGAACAGCTGCGGCACGACGAGCTGGGCGTTGGGCTTGCCGTCGAGCCCGATCGGCTGGGTACCCGCGGCGATCGCGACCCAGCCGAGCAGCGCGAGGAGCCCGAGGACGAAGCTGTACGCGGGCAGGATCGAGGCGTTGCGCCGGATCGTGTTGCGGGACTTCGCCGACAGGCTCGCGGTGATCGAGTGGGGGTACATGAACAGCGCGAGCGCCGAGCCGAGCGCCAGGGTGGCGTAGGCCCAGTGCTGGGACGCCGCCGGGATGAACGCGCCGGTCGGCTTGCCGTCGGCGGCGGGCGTGGCCATCTTCTCCTCGGCCGCCGTGAACACGGCGTCCCAGCCGCCGACCTTCGCCGGCAGGTAGAGGATCGCGACGATGATGACGAGGTAGATCAGGGTGTCCTTGACGAACGCGATGACCGCCGGGGCCCGCAGCCCGCTCGAGTAGGTGTAGGCCGCGAGCAGCGCGAAGGCGATGAACAGGGGCAGGTCCTTGGCGATGATGTTCCCGCCGCCCCCGAGCCCGGCGACCTCGAGGACGGCCTGGATGCCCACGAGCTGGAGGGCGATGTAGGGCATCGTCGCGAGGAACCCGGTGACCGCCACCGCGAGCGAGAGCCCCCGCGAGCCGAACCGGCCCCGGACGAAGTCGGCCGTCGTGACGTAGCCGTGCCGGTGGCTCACCGACCACAGGCGGGCCATGAACACGAAGATGATCGGGTAGAGCACGATCGTGTACGGCACCGCGAAGAACCCGGCCACCGAGCCGAGCGCGAACATCGCGGCGGGGACCGCCACGAAGGTGTAGGCCGTGTACAGGTCGCCGCCGAGCAGGAACCAGGTGATCCAGGTGCCGAACGAGCGGCCCCCGAGGCCCCACTCGTCGAGGGACTCCATCGAGGTGGGCCGGCGCCAGCGGGTGGCCCAGAACCCCATGCCGGTGACGAGGGCGAACAGCGCGATGAGGACGGCGAGCGCGACGCCGTTGACCTCGCTCATGCCCGCTCCTCCGGCTCACGCATGGGACGGTGCGGGCGGGCGACGAGGACGATCCGGTACGCCGTGTACGTGAGCACCGAGCACAGGAACACCCAGAGGAACTGGTACCAGACGAAGAACGGGAAGGCCCCGAGGCGGGGCTCGACGCGGTCGTAGCTGCCGACCCACATGAGCGCCACGATCGGGAGGAGGAGCAGCACCCCCGCGACGACGAGGAGCCCGGTCCGGGCCGGAGGGGCGGTGTCGTGGTCCACCGGGTCGCGGCGGTGTTCGCCGTCGCCGGTCCTCTCTGTCGTTGTCACAGAACCCTCCTGAGTTTCCCGCGCGGGCATGACCGGGGGCCCCCGGACCGAGAGGAACTGTAGGCACGCGGCCGCCCGAGCGGGGCTTTGGGTGCGATCCGGCAGGATGTGGCCGTGTCCACGATCGTCTTCCTCCACGCCCACCCCGACGACGAGGCCTCGCAGACCTCCGGCACCATGGCCCGTGCCGTCGACGAGGGGCACCGCGTCGTCCTCGTCGTCGCCACCGACGGCGACCACGGCACCTCGCCCGAGGACCTCGCTGCGGGCGAGACCGTGGTGCACCGGCGGCGCCGTGAGCTCGACGCGTCCGCGGAGGCCATCGGGCTGCACCGGGTCGAGCGGCTCGGGTACGCCGACTCCGGGATGTCCGGGTGGGAGCAGAACCAGGCCCCGGGCGCGTTCGTGACGGCCGACGTCGAGGAGGCGGCGGCGCGCGCGGCCGCGGTGCTCGACGAGGAGGACGCCGACGTCGTCGTCGGGTACGACTGGCACGGCGGCTACGGGCACCCCGACCACGTCAAGGTCCACCACGTTCTCCACCGGGCGGCCGACCTGGCGGCCCGGCGGCCACGCGTCCTGGAGTCGACGATGAACCGCGACGCGATGCGCGAGCTGGCCCGGCTGGCGCGCGAGGCCGGGCAGCAGGACGAGTGGGACCCGGACCGGCCGATGGACGACGGCAACCCGATGGGCACGCCCGAGGCCGAGCTGCACTGGCGCGTCGACGTGCGCGACCTCCTCGACCGCAAGCGGGCCGCTCTCGCCAGCCATGCGAGCCAGACGAGCGACGTGGGAATGATGCTCGCGATGCCGGCGGAGGCCTTCGAGGCGGTCTTCGGCTACGAGCACTACCTCGAACCGGGCCGCGCACCCGGCATGGTGACCGGTTGGCCGTTCACGCGGCTCTGACCTTGGGGCGGAGCACCTGCACCACCGGGGATGGCCCGGTCTAGCCATGGCCGGAGGCGGCGTCATCGGCCACCCTGGGCTGACCAACCCGTCCGCACCCACTGGGCCTGCGTGGCGTGCACCAACGGTCACGGCGACCAAATGCGGCGGAGAGAACCCCGCCACAGGGCCGGCCGCCGTGACCGCGCCCGGGGCTTGATGCCGGGCCGACCGTGTGCTGGCGGGGGTGTGGCGCCGGCGCCGGTCGGGGTGGAGCAACGATCCCACCTCGGCCGGGGCTGAGGGACTCTCTTGGTAAAGAATTCTTAAAGATCCGAGTTCTCTCGGCCACCCGGCGCTCCGGTTGCGGGGTGCGCCGCGGGGGGTGACAGTGAGGGTCCGGGGCGGGGCGCTCGACCGCCCGCGACCCTGCACGAAGGAGTGCCCGTTGCCCGCCCGTTCCCGCCTCCGGTCCGTCGCCGCCGCTACGGCCCTCCTCTTCACCGTCGCCCTCGTGGCGGCACCGGCGTCAGCCTCGGCCGAGCCGGACGAGTACGTCGCGCTCGGCGACTCCTACGCGGCCGGCAACGGCACGGGGTGGCCGGACCTCAGCCTGTCCTGCTACCGCAGCAGCCTCGCGTACGCGCCGCTCATCGCGAAGGCCAGGCCCAACACGAGCCTGCGGTTCCGCGCGTGCTCCGGCGCCGAGACCGGCGACGTGACCGGCGGACAGACCTCGGCGCTCTCCGCCGGGACCGACTTCGTCACGGTCAGCGTCGGCGGCAACGACGTCGGCTTCGTCGACCTCATCCTGTCCTGCGTCAACACCTGGGACGAGCCGCTGTGCCGTTCGACGGTCGCGAAGGTGGACGCCCGCATCGACGGCGAGCTCCCCGCCAAGCTGGATGCCGCCTACGCCGACATCCGCTCTCGCGCACCGAAGGCGACGGTCATGGTCATCGGCTACCCGAAGCCGTTCGGGACGAACATCTCGTGCGGCCAGGCCTCAGGGGTCAACTCCCGGGAGGCCCCGATGCTCAACGGCGTCGCCGCCCACCTGGACGCGGTGGTCAGGGACCGCGCGACCGCGGCGGGCTTCACCTACCTCGACCCCGTCCCGTCGTTCACCGGCCATGACGTCTGCGCATCGACCCCCTATGTGTGGGGCAAGAAGGCCGGCGTCCTCGACATCTACCACCCGACCCGGGCCGGCTACCGCGACGGGTTCCTGCCCCTCGTCCGGGCGGTCATGGGCTGACTCAGCGGATGACGGCGACGGGGGTCTTCGCCTGCTGGACGACCGTCCGGCTCACGCTGCCCAGGAGGAGCCCGGCGAATCCGCCGCGGCCTCGGCTGCCGAGGACCACCAGGTCGGCCCCGATCTCGTCGGCGACACCGAGAAGGGTGTCGGCGGCGCGTCCCCGGCGCACGACCACCTCGACCGGCACCTCGGGGTGCTTCGCCTGGGCAGCCTCCCGGGCGGTCCGGGTCGCCTCCAGCAGCCGTTCCTCGACGCGCTGAGCCCGCGGTCCCGGCTCGGTCACGACGATCCCGTCGTCCACCTCGACCGTCCAGGCGGTGACGACGGTGACGGTCCCGCCGGCCGCCGCGGCCTCGGCCACGGCGTGCGCGACGGCCCGGGCACCCGGCTCGCTCCCGTCGGCTCCCACGACGACGCGATGCGGCTGCACCGGCGGCATCGCCTCCGGGACGACGACGACGGTCCCGTGCGAGTGGGCCACGACGGCGAGCGCCGTCGACCCCAGCACGAGCCGGTGGAGGCGGCTCTGGGACACGGCACCGAGGACGACGGTGGCGTGCTCGGACATCGCGACGAGGACGGCCGGCGGCGAGCCGACCGGGGTGTGGATCTCGACCTCGAGCCCGTCATACCGGTCGCGGACCTGAGCAGCGACCGCGTCGAGGCGGTCGCGGGCCGCGGCCTCCAGCTGTTCGCCGAACCGCGGTGCCTCGGAGACGAGCATGTCGTACGAGGTGAGCGAGACCCCGACCTCGACGACGTGGACGAGGTCCAGCCGGACCCCGTGCCGGGCCGCCGCGGCCGCCGCCCAGGCCACGACCGCGTCCTCGTGGGCGGACCCGTCGAGGGCGGCCACCACCGCGGGCGGGCCCGCGTCGGGGACGAGGGACTGCGGGGCTGGCGTGGTCACGTCGTCGTCCATGACCCCAGTGTCCTCCGCCGCGCGAGAGGGCGCCGTCTGGTGGGTCACATCGGGGAGCCACGGGCGGCAAACGACCGAGCGGCCGGACCGGGACGTCAGCCGAAGGTCAGCCCGTACCGCTCGATGATCGGCCGGGTCGCCTCCTCGTCGCCCTCGCACCCGTAGGGCTCGACGAGCGGGCCGAGGTCGACGTCGTCCCCCGCGGTGCCGATGAGGCGGAAGGCCTCCTCGAGGCCCCCCGGCGTGATCAGCTCCAGCACCCGTGCCGGGGAGTCCGCGGCGTTCCAGAAGGTGTGCCACTCGCCTCGAGGCTTGACCACGAAGTCGCCCACCTCGGCGACGTACTCCGCACCGTCCGCGTGGTACCAGACCCGGCCCTCCAGGATGAGGCCGAACTCGTCCTCCCGGGTGTGCCGGTGCATCGGGGCCGCGATGGACCGCGGCGCCAACAGGTGCTCGACCACGGCCAGCCGGCCGCCCCAGTCCTTGGAGTCCACGAGGAACCGGTCGCGGCAGCCGTCGACCGCACCGAGCACGTGGCCCTGTCCTGCTCTGATGATGCTCGCCATGGCAGCAGCGTGGCTCACCGGGGGCCGCGCGGGAACTCCCGAAATCTGGTACTCCTGCTGGATGGCCGACCACGCGTCCCTGCTGGACCGGCTCGAGCGCGTCTGCCGTGCGAGCGCGGACCTGGCGACGCTGTGGCGGGCCAGCGCCGAGGTGTTCGCGACCGCCGTGCCGCACTTCGAGGCTCCGTGCTTCTTCACCGTCGACCCCGAGTCGCGGCTCATCACCAGTCACTTCCAGGAGGGCCTGCCCGAGATCCCGGCGGCCTGGCTGGGCCGTGAGTACGCCCAGCCCGAGTTCAACTCGCTCTCCGCGGTGCTCGCGTCCCCAGAGGGGTTCGGCACCCTCCACGACGCGACCGGCGGCCGACCGGAGCTCGCGCGCAAGTACCACGAGGAGATGCAGCCGTTCGGGTGCGAGCAGGAGCTCGTCGTCGCACTGCGGACCCGGCACGGGGAGCCGTGGGGCGCCGTCGGCCTCTATCGGCAGGACGGGCGGCCGTTGTTCGAGCGGCGCGAGATCGACTTCGTGCGGGCCGCGGCGCCGGCCCTGGCCGAGGCTGCCCGGCGGACCCTGCTCGCGGCCCAGGCGGCCGAGCCCGACCTCCCCGACGCACCGGGACTGGTCGTGCTGGACGACGCTCTCGCCCTCGTGTCGGCGTCGCCGACGGCCGCGTCGTGGCTGCGCGAGCTCGCCGGCGACGTCCACACGCTGCCGCCGACCCTGCTGGCAGTGGCGGGGAGCGCCCTCGGCCCCGACCCGGCGTCGGCGGTCGTCCGGGTCGTCGGGGTGAGCGGCGCCTGGCTCACGGTGCACGGCACCCGGCTCGACGGGCCCGCGGGGCGCCAGGCCGCCGTCGTCCTCGAAGCGGCCCGGCCGGCCCACCTGGCCGCGGTGCTGATGCGCGTGTACGGACTGACGCCCCGTGAGCAGGAGGTGACCCGGCTCGTCCTGCGGGGCGCCACGACGACGGCGGCGGCCCGCCGCCTCGAGATCGCCGAGGACACGGTGCAGAAGCACGTCCAGCGCGTGTTCGGCAAGACCGGCGCGCGGAGCCGTGGCGAGCTGGTCAGCCTCCTGTTCCGGACCCACTACGAGCCGCGGGTCCGCGACAACGAGCGGCGGACGGCGGCGGGCCGGCCCGCACGGCACGGGCCGATGCCGGGCTGACCGGGGCGGTGGACGGTCGTGGTTTGATCACGACATGCGCATCTTCTTCACCGGCGGCAGCGGCAAGGCCGGCAGGCATGTCGCGACCCACCTGGCCGAGCTGGGGCACCACGTCACCAACGCCGACCTCGTCCCGTTGCGACACCCCGCCGTCGCCGACCTGCGGGTCGACCTCACCGACATCGGCCAGACCTACTCGGCGCTGGCCGGGCTGGCGACCTTCGGCGAGCTGGACCTGCCCGAGAAGCCCGGCTACGACGCCGTCGTGCACTTCGCCGCCGTGCCCGCGATCCTGCTCACGTCCGACGCCAGGACGTACGCGACGAACGTCCTCAGCACGTACAACGTCCTCGAGGCCGCGACCCGCCTGGGGATCCGCAAGGTCGTCTTCGCCTCGTCCGAGACCACCTACGGGATCTGCTTCGCCCAGGGCGAGCGGCGCCCGCAGTACCTCCCGGTGGACGAGGACCACCCGACCGTCCCCGAGGACTCGTACGCGATGTCCAAGGTGGCGAACGAGGTGACCGCGCGCTCCTTCCAGGCCCGCACCGGCGCAGACATCTACGGGCTGCGGATCAACAACGTCATCGAGCCGCACGAGTACTCCCAGCTGTTCCCGGCGTTCCTCGCCGACCCGTCGCTGCGGCGGCGCAACGTCTTCGCGTACATCGACACCCGCGACCTCTCCCAGCTCGTGCAGCGGTGTCTGGAGGTCGACGGGCTGGGCTACGAGGTCTTCAACGTCGCCAACGCGGACCTGTCCGTCGCGGCGAGCACCGAGGAGATCCGGGAGCGCTACTACGACGGGGTGGAGCTGCGCCGGCCGATGGGTCGGGACGAGACCTTCTACTCCATCGACAAGGCCCGTGGTCGCCTCGGGTACGCCCCCCGGCATTCGTGGCGCGAGGTCCTGGCGGACCCGGGGGCGAGCGCCCCCTAGATCCCTGCGGTCTCCGGGAACTCCAGGACCTCGAGGGCCGCAGGGGCCGGGTCCGGCGCGAGGACGCTCTCCCCCAGGTCGCCACCGGTCTGCTCGAGCAGCGCCCTCGCGGCCGCCCGGCCCGCCGCGACCATCCGGTCGAGCTGGTGGAACTCCAGGAGGCCGACCCCCATCGACGCCGGGCTGACGACCCACGCCCCCCGCCTGCGTGCCGCCTCGACGGCGCCGCCGCTGCCGATCATCATCGTCCGCATCAGCGTCTCCCCCAGGGCCGGGACCCGCTGGCGTCCGGCGTGCCGCCGCCCGTTGCCACCGGTGCCGATGCTCACGGCCACGACGGGCCCCTCGTCGCGCTGGACGAGGAGGTCGGTGGGGAGGTTGTCCAGGACGCCACCGTCGACGAGGAGACGGCCGTCGTCGGTGGGGATGGGCGCGAAGAGCACCGGTAGACGGGCCGAGGCCACGACCGCGTCGACCACGGACCCACGCTCGTGCACCTCGCGGGTCCGGGCGGCGAGGTCGACGCTCACGACGCGCAGCTGGCGGGGCAGCCCCTCGATGACGGTGTCGGCGCCCAGGGCCCGCACGAGGCCCGCACGGACCCGGCGGCCCCGTGCCAGGGCGTGCACCGGCGCCTGCCAGTCGCTGAACGGGCGGCGGCGGACGAACTCCGCGTAGCAGGCCTCCTCGAGCCGGTCGCCGTCGAGCCCGATCGCATGGCCCGCCGCGATGATGGCGCCGATGCTCGCCCCGGAGACCCGGTCGACGTGCAGCCCCGCCTCTTCGAGCTCGCGCAGGACACCGACGTGGGCGAAGGCCCGCGCCCCGCCGCCGGCGAGCACCAGCCCCAGGGAGCGGCCCGCCAGCCGGTCCGCCAGCGCCCGGACCCCCACGGGAACGCTGCCCTCCACGAGCGTCACCTGCCAGGCGTCGACCGCGCCGGACCATGCGGCCCGGGCAGCAGGGCCCGGATCCCGGCCGACGAGGACGACCTCCGGTCGCCGTGCCGGGGCGACGGCCGGCGTGGTGGCGGGTGGTGAGTGGTCCGAGCGCGCGACGAGGACGACGGTGTCGGCCTGGCGGACGCAGCCGTCACGCCAGGCGAGGTCGTCGGGCTCCGGGCCACCCGCGGCGACGAGGACGACCCGGGCATGGTGCGCCTCGGCCCGGATCAGGCCGTCGGCGTCGACCCGTCCGGGCGCGACGACGTCGAGATGGGTCGCCATCCGCGCGATGAGCGCCTCGGCCACGGCGGCGGCCGGCGCCCCGGGATGGGCAGCGACGACGGACACGACCGTCGTGCGCTCCGGACGGGTGACCTCGGACGGTCCCCCGGACGTCCGCAGCCGCTCCGCGACCTGGTGCAGGACGAACCGGGTGGCGTCGGCGTCCCCGTCGAGCACGGACTCGAACGCCGGGCGCGGCAGCTCGAGGAGCGTGCAGTCGCGCAGCGCCCGCACCGTCGCCGAGCGCGGTTCGTCGGTGAGGAGCGCGAGCTCACCGAGCACCTCGCCGGGGCCGATCTCGCGGACCCGCCGGTTGCCGAGCAGCACCTCGAGCCGGCCACGGCGCACGACGAAGGCGGACCCGGCGGGGTCACCCTCCCGGACCAGGTCGGCACCGGCCGGCACCTCGAGCACCCGCGCGGCGTCCTCGAGGCGTCGGCGCGCATCGCGTGGGAGTCCCGCGACCAGCGGCACCACCGAGAGGTCGGTGGGGCTGCCGGGGAGCGGCGCGGCGGCCGTCCAGTCCGCGGGTGGGTCGGGCCGATGGACGACGGCCGGACGGTGGTCGTCGTCGGCCGCCTCCTCGACCGTCGGGGCCGGCCGCCCGAGCGGCAGGGCGATGACCGCCACCACGAGGAACGCGAGAATGGACAGCAGCCAGCCGTCGCGGAAGGCTGCGACCGCTGTCGCCGGCGTCGGGTCCCCGAGGATGACGACGAGCACGGCGATGCCCAGGACCCCGCCGAGCTGACGGCCGCTGGAGCTGACGGCCGAGGCCGTCGCGTAGCGCCCGCCCGGGACTGCGGCGAGTGAGGCACTCCCGAGCAGCGGAAGCGTCGCGCCGACACCGATCCCGCTGAGGACCTGGCCCGGCATCCACTCGGCCCAGAACGCGGGCTGCAGGCCCACCCGCTGGTGGTACCAGAGGTACGCGGCGGCCCAGCACAGGGCGCCGGGGACGACGAAGTAGCGGTAGCCGTAGCGCTCGGCGAGCGGCCCGAGCCGGGACGCCACGACGGCCGCGACGAGGGCTCCCGGGACCAGAGCGAGGCCGGCGCGCAGCACGTCGTAGCCCCAGACGTACTGGAGCCAGAGGATGTTCGTCAGCAGGTAGGCGTAGAAGCCGAACCCCGCGACGACCGTCGCCGCCGTCCCGATGCCGAAGGAGCGGACCCGCAGGAGCAGCGGGTCGATGAGCGGGGACCGGTGCCGCCGCGAGCTGACGACGAAGCCGGCGAAGAGGGTCACGGCCGCGACGAGCGACAGAAGCGTCGCGGTGCTGCTCCAGCCCCAGTCGGTGCCCCGGATGATCGCGAGGTTGAGCAGCGCCAGCGACGCCGCCAGCGTCGCCGCGCCGACCAGGTCCGGGACCATCCGTCGCCCGGGAGCGCGGCTCTCGACGAGCTGGCGACGGGCGGTCATGACCGCAGCCACGCCGAACGGCAGGTTGACGAGGAAGGCCCACCGCCAGCCGCCCAGCTCGGTGAGCGCGCCGCCGATCGGTGGCCCCAGCCCGGCCGCCACGGCGGCGGAGGCGCCCCACAGCCCGATGGCGTGGGCGCGCCGTGGACCGGGGAAGGCGGCGATGACGAGGGCGAGCGAGGCGGGGACGAGGGCAGCCGCGCCGAGGGCCTGGAGGACCCGCGCCGCGACGAGGAGCGGGACCGACGGGGCCAGGCCGCACAGGACGGAGGCGACGGTGAAGACGACGACCCCGCCGATGAACGAGCGGCGCCGGCCGAGCAGGTCGGTGAGCCGCCCGAACACGATGAGGAAGGCCGCGAAGACGATGTTGTACGCGTTGAGGACCCAGGAGAGCCCGGCGATCGTCACCGTCGGGAAGTCCTCGCGGATCGACGGGAACGCGACGTTCACGATCGTGGCATCGAGGAAGGCGAGGAAGGCGCCGAAGCACGCGACCAGAAGGACTCTGGCAGCGGGCACTCTGGTCGAATCCCCTGACGACATCCGGCCTCCTCGCTGAGCCACCGAGGCGCGACGCTAGTGGCGACTCCACGAGCGGGGAATAGCCCGGAATGACTACCCGGGATCGCGGACCCAGTGGTGCGTCATCTCGCCCGAGAGCGGCTGCTCCCTCCCAGGCCCGCGGCTCCTCCCGCTAGGGCGGTCCTTGCGCCGCCAGCACACACCCGGTCAGACGTTGAAGCGGAACTCCACGACGTCGCCGTCCTGCATGACGTAGTCCTTGCCCTCGATGCGGACCTTGCCGGCCGACTTCGCCGCCGCCATCGAGCCGAGCTCGTCGAGGTCCCCGAAGCCGACGATCTCGGCCTTGATGAACCCGCGCTGGAAGTCGGTGTGGATGACCCCGGCCGCCTGCGGCGCGGTCCAGCCCTGCCGGATCGTCCAGGCGCGGGACTCCTTGGGGCCGGCGGTGAGGTAGGTCTGCAGGCCGAGGGTGTGGAACCCGGTACGGGCGAGCTGGTTGAGCCCGGACTCCTCGGCGCCGAAGCCCTGGAGCATCTCGAGCGCCTCGTCCGGCTCCATCTCGATGAGGTCCATCTCGAGCTTGGCGTTGAGGAAGACCGCGTCGGCGGGGGCGACCAGGGCCGCGAGCCGGGCGTGCAGGTCGGCGTCGGCGAGCTGGTCCTCGTCGAGGTTGAAGACGTAGATGAAGGGCTTGGTCGTGAGCAGGCCGAGCGCTGCCGCCATCGTGAGGTCCACCCCGGCCGCGGCCCCGCCGGCGTACAGGGTCCTGCCCTCCTCGAGCACCTTCTGGGCCGCGAGCGCGTTGTCCAGGACCGGCTTGGACTCCTTCTTGATCCGCGCCTCCTTCTCGAGCCGGGTGACGGCCTTCTCGAGGGTCTGGAGGTCGGCGAGGACGAGCTCGGTGTGGATGGTCTCCATGTCGGACTCGGGCGAGACCGCACCGTCGACGTGGACGACGTCACCGTCCTCGAAGGCCCGCACGACCTGGCAGATGGCGTCCGCCTCCCGGATGTTCGCGAGGAACTTGTTGCCGAGCCCCTCCCCCTCGGAGGCGCCGCGGACGATGCCGGCGATGTCGACGAAGGACACCGTGGCGGGCAGGATCTTCTCGGAGGAGAAGATCTCGGCGAGGCGGGTCAGGCGCGCGTCGGGCAGCGGGACGACGCCGACGTTGGGGTCGATGGTCGCGAAGGGGTAGTTCGCGGCCAGGACGTTGTTCTTCGTCAGGGCGTTGAACATCGTGGACTTCCCGACATTGGGAAGCCCGACGATTCCGATGGTGAGCGCCACTGCGCGTCCTCTCTTACGACCACGTGCGAGCCGCCGGCTCCGAGCACGGCGCGACCACCCATCGTGCCGCACGGGCCGGGGGCGGACGAAATCAGCGGCCGGCGGCCGGGCCGGGTCAGGCCGTGAGGGCCGACACGACGATGTACCCGAGGATGGCCACGCTGACCAGGACGAGCGCCCCGAGCAGGACCAGGGCCAGCCGGTGCTGGTCGTCCTTCACGCGGGGGCCTCGCTGTTCTCGAGGTAGAGGGTGGTGCCGGAGGGCACGTCCGCGACCGCCTCGAGCATCCGAGCGGTGTACGGGGCGACGTGCTGCGCGGCGTCACGGGGTGAGACCCAGTGGGCGCCGGCGATCTCGCGGCGGAGGAACCGCGCGGGGTCGAGCTCGCCGTCGAACACCCCGAGGTCGAAGAGGAACAGGTGGGCGTCGTCCCAGCCCCGCCACGGCGGGAGCCAGTTGACGACGACGAGCCCGCGGGCCACGACCTGAAGGCCGAGCTCCTCCTCGATCTCGCGGACCACGCAGACGGCGGGCGGCTCGCCCGGGTCGACGACCCCGCCCGGCAGGTCCCACTCCTGCTTGTACGACAGCTCGCACAGCAGCACCTCGCCGGCGGGGTTGCGCAGCAGCCCCTGGGCGATGTTGCGCTTCTTGGGGAGCCGGGCGTTGAGGATCGCGATCCGGGTGCGGCGCTCCTGCTCGGACTCCTCACGTCGCGCCATGCCAGCGAGGCTACCTGCCCCCCGGCGGCCCCAGCGCCTCGAGGAGGGCGAACCCAGCAGCGTCCACCGACCGCGCCGTGGCGCTGACCAATGCGACGCCGGTCCCGCCGTCACGGTCGAGGCAGACCATGCTGCGGAAGCCACCGGTTCCCCCGTTGTGCCAGGTCACGGTGCGCTCGCGCAGCCGCAGGACCATCCACGCCGCACCGACCCGGAGCCGGTCGCCGCGCATCGACGCGACGGGGTCGAGCGCCTCGATGCCGGGAGCGGAGCCGGTGACGAGCCCGACGAGCAGGCACTCGAGGTCGCGCAGCGTGCAGCGGACCCCGCCCGCCGGGCCCAGACCCTCGCCGGTCCAGGCCTCGACCGCCCGGCCGCGCCGGGAGGTCCCCGTCGCGGCGTACGGCCCGAGGTCGGCCGGGGTCGACGGGATGCGGGCGCCGTCCATCCCGAGGGGGCCCAGGACCCGGGCAGTGAGGAGGTCGCGGTACGTGGTGCTCTCGGCGGCGGCGAGCGCGTGGCCGAGGAGCATGAAACCGAGGTTGGAGTAGCGCGGGGTCGGCCGCCCCAGCGGCGTGCGCCGGACGCTCTCGAGCAGCGCAGCGAGGTCCTCGCCGTAGGGGTTGCGGCCATGCGCCATGAGGCCCCACTGACCCCGCAGGCCCACCCCGCGCGCGAGCCGCGGGAGCCCGGAGCGGTGGGTGGCGAGGGAGCCGAGCGTCACGTCTGCGGCCATGTCGCCGACGTCGAGCAACCCACCCAGCCGGGTCGCGTCGGTCACCGCATCTCGGCCGCGGGCGTCCGCGAAGAGCAGCCCGGTGAGTCCCTTGGACACGGACCCGACCTCGACTTCGGCGTCCCGGTCCAGCCCGACGGCGGCCGTGCGCGCTGCCCCGCCCGACACCTCGACCGCGAGGAACCGCGGGTGCCGCCGGCCGAGGGCCGTGGCCGCCCGGTCCGCGAGGTCCTGTGGCATGCCCCGAGCGTAGGACCGCTCAGGCGCGCAGCGCCTTCTCGATGGCGCCGGTGAGCTTCTCGGGGGCCGTGCTCGACCCGAATCGGGCGATGACCCGGCCGTCGCGACCGACGAGGAACTTCGTGAAGTTCCACTTGATCTTGCGGCTGCCGAGCGCACCCCGGGCCTCGTCGGACAGCCACCGGAAGACCGGGTGCGCGTCAGGCCCGTTGACCTCGACCTTGTCGAACAGCGGGAACGTGACGCCGTGGTTGACCCGGCAGAACTCGCCGATGTCCTCGGCGTCGCCCGGCTCCTGGCCGCCGAACTGGTTGCACGGGAAGCCGAGGACGACCAGGCCCTCGTCGCGGTGGTCCTGCCACAGCTGCTCGAGCCCGTCGTACTGCGGCGTGTACCCGCACTGCGAGGCGGTGTTGACGACGAGCACGACCTTGCCGGCGTACTCGTCGAGGGTCTGCGGGGCCCCCGACAGGGTGGTGGCGGAGAAGTCCTGGAGCACGGGCACGACGGGTCCTTTCGATGGGCGCCACGGCAGGTCGCGACGTCGCGAGGGGTTCGGACCCGCGGCGTGGGCGGATTGCCGGGCCCTGTCGGTGCCCGCTGGCACAGTCTGCGGCATGGACGGATGGGTGTGGATGCTGGTGGGTGTCGTCGTCGGCGCGGTCGCTGCCTGGTCGGTGGCGCGGCTCGTGCACGCCGCGCGGTCGGCCTCGGTCGCGACCGAGCGTGACCTGCTGCGCGAGCGGGTCCTCGACCTCGAGGCCTCGCTCGCCGAGGACATGGAGACCGCCGCGCTCCTCGCGCCGCTCAAGGACGCCCTCGTGCGCGTCGAGCAGCACGTCGGGGTGCTCGAGCGTGACCGGGTCCAGCAGTTCGGGTCGCTGCGCGCCCTGCTCGGGCGGGTCGAGGCCGAGACCCAGGGTCTGGGCAGGGCCACGGCCTCGCTCGCCGGGTCGCTGCGGTCCTCGTCGGTGCGCGGGGCGTGGGGTGAGGTCCAGCTCCGCCGCGTCCTCGAGGCGTCCGGCATGCTCGCGCGTTGCGACTTCGACGAGCAGGTCACGGCGGTGAGCGCGCACGAGCGCACGGTCCGCCCTGACGTCGTCGTCCGGCTGCCGGGGCGCAAGTCCCTGGTCGTCGACGCCAAGGCACCGATGACGCACTTCCTCGACGCGCAGGCCGAGGACCTCCCCGACGACGAGCGCGCCGCGCTGCTCGGCAGGCACGCCGCCGCCCTCGCCTCGCACGTCGGCGCGCTGTCGGCCAAGGAGTACTGGTCGGCGTTCCGTGACGGCCCCGAGCTGGTCGTCTGCTTCGTGCCCAGCGACGCGATGCTCGCCGCGGCGCTGGCGGCCCAGCCGGCGCTGCACGAGAAGGCCCTGACGCAGCGGGTCGTCCTCGTCGGGCCGGGCTCGCTGCTCGCCCTGCTCCGCACCGTCGCGTTCACCTGGCAGCAGGACGCACTGTCGCAGAGCGCCCGCGAGCTGCTCGACCTCGGCCGCGAGCTGCACGCCCGGCTCGGTACTCTCGGCGCGCACACCGCCAAGGTCGGCCGCAGCCTGCAGAGCAGCGTCGAGGCCTACAACGCCATGGTCGGCGCACTCGAGTCGCGGGTGCTCGTCACCGCCCGGCGGATGCGCGACCTCGAGGTCGTCACCGACGACCTCGACGTCCTCGAGCCGGTGCGCTCGGGCCCACGGCCGCTGACCGCCCAGGAGCTCATCGACGCCGTCACCGCCCCCGACGACCGCCCGCAGCTCGTCCTCGACGAGGGCGACGACGGGCCGGACACCGCGGCGGGCGCCCGGGTCGGGTGACCCGGGCGCCCGCGGTGGCGCGCGTCAGACGAGGGGGGTGTCCGGCGGCGTGCTGCTGGCGGTGCTAGTGGTGTTGCCCGTCGATGAGCCGCTGCTCGCCGAGGAGCCGCTGCTCGTCGACGTGCTGCTGCTCGTGGGCGGCTCCGGCGCGCGGCTGGCTGCCCGCTCCAGGTAGCGCCCGGCCACGTCCCGGCCACCCAGCCCGAAGGCCAGGGCCGCGGCGGCCGCGGTGCCGATGACGAGCGAGCCGAAGGCCAGCACGATGATCTCGGTCGCGATCCCCATGAACGACAGGCCCATCGCGACGAACAGCACGATCGTCGCCCACTTGATCACGAGCGCGGCCGTGCCGCTGAGGATCCGGCCCAGGAGGTTGGCGAGGAAGAACCCCGCGGCGATGACCGCGGCTCCGAAGAGCACCTTCCCGCCGAGCTCGAGCACCTGCTGGAGGAAGCGGGTGATGACCGGGAAGTTCAGCAGCTGGGCGGCCATGACCGCGAAGAACAGGACGATGGCGACCTGCACGACCCGGGTGATGACCGGAACCGCGCTCCGGCCCTCCGGCAGCACGTCCAGCTCGCGCAGCGCCCGGTCGGTGCCGACGCCGTCGAGGATGTCCCCGAGGATGCCGGCGGCGAACCGCGCGATGACGACACCGAGCGCCAGCATGATGCCGGCCGCGATGATGTTCGGGATGGCGTCGAAGATCGTCTGGAGCATCCGCTGCGCCGGGTCGGAGATCGAGGAGATCCCGAGGATCTGCAGCGCCGCGATCGCGACGACGATCATGATGAGCGCGTAGAGGATGAGCGCCAGGGTCCTGGCGATGTTCGTGTTGCCGGTCAGCTCCTCACCGCCGGCCCGGCCGAACCACTTCTGGAACGGCACGGCCTCGAGCGCGGTCTCGACGAGCTGGCGCACGATCTTGGCCAGCAGCGCGCCGATGACGAACACGACGATGGCCCCGATGAGGTTGGGCAGGAAGTTCATCACCCCCGTCAGCAGCGCCTGGATCGGCGAGAGCACCGAGCCGAGCTCGAAGACCTGGAGCACCGCGATGAGGCCGAAGAGCCAGATCAGGAGCGAGGCGATACGGCCCAGGGTGGTCCCGAGCGACTGCCCCTCGGCCCCCTTCCCGCCCAGCGCTGGGACACGGGACGCGAGTCTGGAGAACGCCCAGACGACGGCTTTCGCGAGCAGCCAGGTGATGAGCAGGATGACAATCGCTGCCCCGACTTTGAGGAGGATCTGTCCCCAGTCGAGGTCGGCCAGAGCGTTCGAGTCGTTCATCGCAACATCCTTCGTTCGATGGCGTCGTCCCTCGACCGTATCGAGGTGTAGGGCAGACCGATACCCCGTCGGTCACATCCGTACACGCCGACGGACGCCGCAAACCCGGGCTGCGGGAGCCCGATCCGTGTCAGAGGTCGATCTCGTAGTGGTAGGCGATGGGCCCGCCGACACCCTCCGTGGCGTGCAGGCCCTCACTCTCGTAGAGGGCGCGGGCCGCGACATCGTCCTCGGTCGTCGCGAGGGCGAGGTAGTCGCAGCCCCGGGCCCTGGATCGCTCGAGTGCCGCCCGGAGCAGCGCCCGTCCGAGCCCGGTCCCGCGCGCGGACGGGTCCACCCACAGCTCCGCGAGGTACGCCTCGTCGGCGCGGCTCCACAGCGAGGGCCGGTACCGCAGCACGCAGACCCCGACGTCCTGCGCGAGCAGGGCCTCGGTGGACCCGTCCCCGACGAGGTCCGAGAGCCGGAGGGCGAGTGCGAGCGGCCCTGGCGAGGGGTCGGCGTAGAAGGTGTTGAACTCGTGGAGGAGGCGCCCCGCGCGCGCGAACGACTCAGGTGTCGTGACGAGGATGATGCGCTCGTCCACTCGCAGCCCCCTTCAGCGGCTCAGTGCAGCGACCCCGCGTCGGCGAAGCTGGCGTCGTGGCGCATCTTGTCCGACATGCCCGCTGCCTTCAGCTCGCGGCGGATCTCGTTCGGGAGGGAGAAGATCAGCGACTCCTCGGCCGCCGTCACGGCCTGCACGTCCTCGAACCCGTGCCCGGCCAGGTAGTCGAGCACGCCGCGCACGAGCAGCTCCGGGACCGACGCGCCCGAGGTCACCCCGACCGTGCGGACCCCCTCGAGCCACGACTCGTCGATCTCCTCGGCGTAGTCGACGAGGTACCCCGCGCGGGTGCCGTGCTCCAGCGCGACCTCGACGAGCCGGACGGAGTTCGAGGAGTTGCGCGAGCCCACGACGATCATGAGGTCGCAGTCGGCAGCCATCTGCTTGACCGCGAGCTGACGGTTCTGCGTGGCGTAGCAGATGTCGTCGCTCGGCGGGTCCTGCAGGCTGGGGAACCGCTCGCGCAGCCGGCGGACGGTCTCCATCGTCTCGTCGACCGAGAGCGTCGTCTGGGACAGCCACACCACCTTGTCGGGGTCGCGGACGGTGACGTTGACGACGTCGTCGGGGCCGTCGACGAGCTGGATGTGCTCGGGCGCCTCACCGGCGGTCCCGACGACCTCCTCATGGCCCTCGTGGCCGATGAGGAGGATGTCGTAGTCGCTGTCGGCGAACCGGACCGCCTCACGGTGCACCTTCGTGACGAGCGGGCAGGTGGCGTCGATGGTCCGCAGCGACAGCGCCTTGGCCTCCTCGTGGACCACCGGGGCCACGCCGTGGGCGCTGAAGACGACGGTGGCGCCCTCGGGCACCTCGTCGGTCTCCTCGACGAAGATCGCCCCGCGCTTCTGGAGCGTCATCACGACGTGCTTGTTGTGGACGATCTCCTTGCGGACGTACACCGGGGGCCCGTAGAGGTCGAGGGCCTTCTCGACGGTGACGACGGCCCGGTCGACCCCGGCGCAGTAGCCGCGGGGGGCCGCGAGGAGCACGCGCTTCGTGGAGTCAGCCATGCCTCCACTGTAGGTGGGGCACGCCGCTCGCCCGAATCGCCGCCGCTCCTGACGGTGCCGCTGCCTAGAGTTCCCCCATGACCACTCCGGCGAGGCCCCCGCTGCCCGAGAAGGCCGCCGACACCAGCGCCGAGCACCCGTGGCCGGTGCGCCTGCTCTCGATGAAGATCGGCGAGTACGTCGAGAAGATGTCGGTGCTCTGGGTCGAGGGCCAGGTGGTCCAGCTCAACCGTCGCCCGGGCGCACGCACCGCGTTCATCACGCTGCGCGACCCGGACGTCGACATGAGCCTGTCGTGCAGCGTCCACGTCAACGCCCTCGACGCGATGCCGGGCCCGCTGGCCGAGGGCGCCCGGGTCGTGCTCCAGGCCAAGCCCTCGTTCTGGACCCAGCGCGGCTCCCTCGTCCTCGACGCCCGCCAGATCCGGCCCGTCGGGGTCGGCGAGCTGCTCGCCCGGCTCGAGTACCTCAAGCGGCACCTCGCCCAGGAGGGGCTGTTCGACCGCGACCGCAAGCGGCCCCTGCCCTTCCTGCCCCGCCGGATCGGCCTGGTCTGCGGGCGGGCGAGCGCGGCCGAGAAGGACGTCGTCGAGAACGCGCGGCGCCGCTGGCCGAGCGCGGTCTTCGAGATCCGCCAGGTCGCGGTCCAGGGTGCCAACGCCGTCGCCGAGGTGACCGCCGCCCTCGCCGAGCTCGACGCGCACCCGGAGGTCGACGTCGTCGTCATCGCGCGCGGCGGCGGCGGCGTCGAGGACCTCCTCCCGTTCTCGAACGAGACCCTGCTCCGCGCCGTGGCCGCGGCCACCACCCCCGTCGTCAGCGCGATCGGCCACGACGTCGACACCCCGCTGCTCGACCTCGTCGCAGACCACCGCGCCTCCACGCCCACCGACGCCGCCAAGGCCGTCGTGCCCGACGCCGACGCCGAACGCCGGGGGGTCGACGCGGCCGGCGCCCGCGCCCATCGCGCGCTCGCGGGCCGGCTGCACCACGAGCGCCGCCGGCTCACCGAGCTGACGAGCCGCCCGGTGCTCGCCGACAAGGGGGCGTTCGTCCGGGTCCAGCGTGACGTCGTCACCGCACTGCGGGGGCGGGCGCACCACCGCGTCGAGGCGCTCGTCCACCGCCAGCGAGACCAGGTGGCCCACCTGCGCGCTCAGGCCCGGGCGCTCTCGCCGCAGTCCACCCTCGACCGCGGCTACGCCGTCGTCAGCACGGCCGCCGACGCCGTCGTCACCGACCCCGCCGACCTCGCCCCCGACCAGATGCTCCACATCCGGGTCGCCCGCGGCGACTTCGGGGCCCGGGTCATGGGCTCCGGCGGGTAGTCGGGCCCGGCGCGTAGGCTCGCGGCATGCCCAAGGACGCCGCAGCCCCCGCGACCCCGGACGCCACGGGCGTCGACGCCGACGTGGCCGAGCTCGGCTACGAGCAGGCGCGTGACGAGCTCGTCGACATCGTCGCCCGCCTCGAGGGCGGGCAGGTCGGTCTCGAAGAGAGCATGCGGCTGTGGCAGCGCGGCGAGGCCCTCGCGGCCCACTGCGGCCAGTGGCTCGACCAGGCCGAGGAGCGCATCACCGCTACCGACGACTGAGCCGTCGGACCCTCGGTCAGTCCGCCCGCAGGGCGTAGGTCAGCAGCACGTTGCCGGCCGAGGTGGGCACCGCCTCGAGCAGCTGGAGGCGGGTCACCGGCACCGAGTCGTCGAAGAGGCGCCGCCCGGCGCCCACCACGGGGTGCACCGTCAGGGTGAGCCGGTCGACGACGCCCCCGAGGAACATCGTGCGGACCGTCTCGACGCCCCCGACGACCGCGATGTCGCCGCCCTCGCCGGCCTTGAGGTCCCGCACGAAAGCCACGGGGTCCCCGTCGATGCGCGTGCTGTTCCAGCCGAGGTCGCCGTCGAGGGTCGAGGTGGCGACGTGCTTGCGGACCGGGTTGATCCACCCGGCGAAGGGGTCGTCGGCGGCCGCTGACGGCCAGTACTCCGACCACTCGCGCCACAGCTTGCGGCCGATGACGACGTCGGTGACCGGCGCGATGGTCCGGCCCATACGCTCCCCCTCCTCGGGTCCGAACGCGCCGAACTGCCACTGGTCGGGCGACTCGGCGACGCCGTTGACGGCGTGGAAGAGATGGGCGGTGACGGTCCGTGCCATGACGATTCCCCTCGGTACGAGCGGCTGGCTCCAGGTGCGCCGCTCTCGGCACAGAGCACCATCCCACGCGCTTCCGCTGGCCGCGACCTCGAGCGCGTGCCCATTCGGCTGTCGGCGCGAGGTGCCCTCTGCCGGAGTGGAATCCCTGTGGATGAGTTCTTGTTCTCGTACGCGTGTTCGAGTAGGATGAGGCATGGACAGGGGGCAGCTGAGTAGCCGGATCGCGGCGCTGCGGGTGGAGTGCGCGGCGGTGGGGCGCGGGCTGGCCGTGGGGGGTCGGGGGCTGTCCGCGGAGGACGCGTTCGAGGTCGCGGGTGAGCTGCAGGGGCTGGTCAACGCGGCCGAGGGGGCGCAGGCGGTCGCGGCGGCGTGGGGTGCTCGGGTCGAGACGACGATGCGGGAGTCGGGGCCGTGGGAGCGGGTGCATCCGGTGGGGTTCGTCGATGCGATGGCGGCGGCGGAGGTGTCGCTGGCGACGGGGGTCACCGAGGGGCTGGCGGGGCGCAAGGCCGCGCTCGGCGCGGCCCTCGGCTGAGCGGTTCCCGATGGTGCGGGCGCTGGTGCTCGCGGGGGACCTGCCGGTGTCGAGTGCCCACAAGGTCGTCGACGCGTGCGCGGGCCTCGACGTCGAGGCGTGTGGGCGCGTGGATGCCGAGCTCGCGCCGCGGTTGGCGGGGATGGACCCGGCCCGGGTCACCGGTGCGGCCCGTCGGGTCGCGGCCCGGGTCGCGGCCGGGCAGGTCGCCGCCCAGGCGGAGCGGGCCCGGCGCGGGCGGACGGTGCAGGTGCGGCCGAGTGTGGACGGGCTGACCGAGTGGTACGCGACGCTGCCGACGGCGACATCCGCGGCGGCGTGGTCGGCGGTCGACACCCTGGCCGCCGAGTACCGGGACCTCGACGCGACGCTGTCGGTGCCGGAGTCCCGCGCGGACGCGTTCGGGGACCTGCTGCTGCGGAACGTCGCCGTCACTGCTCAGGTCACGCTCGGGGTGCCGGTCGTCACCGGGGTCCCCGAGGCCACCGACGCCGGTCTCGACGCCGGGCTCGAGCGGGTCCGGGTGGACCGGGACGACGACGAGACCGTGATGGACGCGGTCACTGGTGAGCTGACCCGCTTCGCCGACCTCGACGCGACCTCCCGCGAGGAGATGTCCTGGGTCGAGATCGGCCCCGCACCCGAGGGCGACCTCGCGACCGTCCTCTCCCCGGTCAGCCCGCGGCTGCGCGGTCTCCGGGGCCGCGCTGCCCGGCCTCGGCTGGGTCGACGCCGCCACCGTGGCCGGGCTGCTCAAGACCCTCCCGCTCGAGGTGGCCCGAGCCGTCATCGAGGCCGGCACCGGCACCCAGCTCTCCCACACCAGCGGCGCCTACCGGCCACCGCAGGCGATGCGTGACTTCGTCACCACCCGCGACGGCACCTGCCGGATGTGGGGCTGCACCCGCCGCGCCGACCACACCGACCTCGACCACACCCGGCCCTGGCCCACCGGCGCCACCACACCCCGGAACCTCGTCGCCCTGTGCCGCCGACACCACCGGATGAAACAGCAGGGCCGCTGGCGCCCCACCCTCACCGACGACGGCACCCTCACCTGGACCAGCACCACCGGGACCGTCCGCACCACCGAACCCACCCATCGACAGGTGCCTGCACCGCACTGATTGCCGGGCGCCACTCCGCGATGCCGCGCCTGGCGACCACGCTGGGTCACATCTCCCGCTGCATCTCCCACGCGGCCTGCAACGCTCCGCAGACGGCAGCGATGTCACCATCCCCGACGTCGGCGAGGACCTTCATGTGGGCTTCGAGGTTCGGGCGCATCGAGAACGTGCCGGGATACCTGTCCAACAGGCGCTCCCGCGACTCCAGGTCCGCTCGGACCAACAGGGTCGACTCGTCGACCTGCCGCGCCACCAACCGGTTCCGCACACACCAGCGACGACCCCGCGGGTCGTCGCGCAGCCTCACGCCGTCCAGACCCGCCAGGTAGTCCTCGACGTCGCGCCAGGCCTCGCTGAGGGACATGGGCTGATTCTTCCGCCCCGGTCCTCGCCCCTCAACCTCTACGCGGAGGGAGTCAGCCCACGGGCCGGAGGGACTCGACGAAGGTCCCCATCTCCTCGAAGGTGGCGGTCCCCGTGATGAGGGTCGCGAGCTCGCCGGAACCCTCCTCCGGCACCGACAGCAGGCTGTTCTGCACCTTGGAGTCACGCACGTACTTCTCCCACGTGCGGCCCGCGATCTCGACGGTGCCTTCGCGCGGCGCGCGGTTGGTCTGGGCCGCGATCCAGGCCCGGCTCGGGTCCTCGGTCTGCTCCACGGCGACGAACGTGCCCGACGGGGTCTGGTAGCCGACGTGCCAGGTCATGAAGTTGTCGGTGACTCGCACGTAGCGGACCGAGGTCGGCGTCCAGCCCGACGGCAGGCCGACCGGCTCGACGATGGGCCAGCCCGACCGCTCCTTGACATCCGCGGCCGTCGCGCTGACGTTCACCGGCGGTCCACCGACGCTGTTCACCCGCGGGACGAGCAGGACGAGCACGAGCACCATCCCGAGGACGGCGAGGAGGGAGTACACGAGGTTCTTCGTCGACCCGAGGGAGTACCGGCTCCTCGGTGCGGTGGGTGTGCTCACCCCTCCATGGTCGCCGACGAACCGCGGACACGCCCAACCGCCCCCGGCGATAGGGTTTGACACGAGCCGCGCGCGCCCCCTCCCCGGCCGTGCCGCGGCAGGTCCGCTGCAGAGAGGTCAGGATGTCGTGAGCGCCACCGATCCGCCCGTGGTCGTCGTCGGCGAGCTGCTCGTCGACATCGTCGGCTATCCCGACGGCACGACCGCCGAGCACGTCGGCGGCTCCCCCGCCAACGTCGCGCTCGGACTGGCCCGGCTCGACCATGACACGCACATGGCCTGCCTCGTCGGCACCGACCAGCACGGCGTCCGCTGCGTCGAACACGTCGAGTCCGGCGGCGTCCACCTTCTTCCGGGCAGCGTCTCCGCCGAGCACCCCACCTCGACCGCCCAGGCGACGATCGACGCCAACGGCGCCGCGTCCTACGTCTTCGACCTGCACTGGGACCTGCCGCCGGTCCAGCTGCCCGCGGGGACCACTCATCTGCACACGGGCTCCATCGCCACCACGCTGCGCCCCGGCGAGGCCGAGGTCACGGCCGCGGTCCGCCGAGCCCGTGAGACCGGCACCGTGTCCTACGACCCGAACATGCGCCCCACGATCATGGGCGGCGTCGACGAGGTCCGGCCCCGGGTCGAGGAGCTCGTGGCGCTGTCGGATGTCGTCAAGTGCTCCGAGGACGACATCGAGTGGCTCTACCCCGGCGAGTCGGCCTCCGCCGTCATGGCCCGCTGGACGCGCCTCGGTGCGGGGCTCACCGTCGTCACCCTCGGCGGGTCGGGCGTCACATGGCGGACGTCCGCGGGCGAGGAAGGCTCGGCCGAGGCGCGGGTCAAGGACGTCGTCGACACCGTCGGCGCCGGCGACTCCTTCATGGCGGGCCTGGTCTCCGGTCTCCTCGACGCCGGGCTGCTCGGCGGCGGGCAGGCCCGCGACCGGCTCCGCGCTGCCACCCTCGAGGACGTCACCCCGGCCGTCGACCGTGCCCTCGCCACGAGCGGGGTCACCGTCCGGCACGCAGGCGCCTACGCCCCCACCCGAGAGGAGATCCGATGACCGAGTTCGCCTACGCGGACCTTCTGCCCGTCGGCGCCGACGAGACCCCGTACCGACTCCTCACGACCGAGGGGGTCGAGGTCGTCGAGGGCCCGGGCGGGCGCCGCTTCCTGGACGTCTCCCCCGAGGCGCTGCGGATGCTCACCGAGACCGCGATGCACGACATCGCCCACTACCTGCGGCCCGCGCATCTCCAGCAGCTCGCGAACATCCTGGATGACCCCGAGGCGAGCAGCAACGACAAGTTCGTGGCCCTGGACCTGCTGAAGAACGCGAACATCGCCGCCGGCGGCATCCTCCCGATGTGCCAGGACACCGGCACCGCGATCGTCATGGGCAAGCGAGGCCAGCACGTCCTCACCCCGGGCACCGACGAGGCCGCCATCAGCCGGGGGGTCTACGACGCCTACACCCGCCTCAACCTGCGCTACTCGCAGATGGCGCCGGTGACGATGTGGGAGGAGAAGAACACCGGCTCGAACCTGCCCGCCCAGATCGAGCTCTACGCCGACACCGCCCCGGGGCACGAGACGACGTACAAGTTCCTCTTCATGGCCAAGGGCGGCGGCAGCGCGAACAAGTCGTTCCTGTTCCAGGAGACCAAGGCGGTCCTCAACCCGGACGCCATGATGCGCTTCCTCGACTCGACGCTCCGCAGCCTCGGCACCGCGGCCTGCCCGCCGTACCACCTGGCCATCGTCGTCGGCGGCACCAGCGCCGAGTTCGCCCTCAAGACAGCCAAGTACGCGAGCACCAAGTACCTCGACCAGCTGCCCAAGACGGGCGACCCCGCCACAGGTCACGGCTTCCGTGACACCGAGCTCGAAGAGCAGGTTCTCGAGCTGACCCGGCAGTTCGGGATCGGCGCCCAGTTCGGTGGCAAGTACTTCTGCCACGACGTCCGCGTCGTCCGGCTCCCCCGCCACGGCGCCTCGCTGCCGGTGGCCATCGCGGTGTCGTGCTCGGCCGACCGTCAGGTGCTGGGCCGGATCACCCCCGAGGGCGTCTTCCTCGAGCAGCTCGAGACCGACCCCGCGCGCTTCCTCCCCGAGCAGACGCACGTTTCGCTCGACGAGGAGGACGCGGCCGGGGCCGTCGTCCCCATCGACCTGACCCGGCCGATGGACGAGATCCTCGCCGAGCTGACGAGACACCCGGTCAAGACCCGGCTCTCGCTCACCGGTCCCCTCGTCGTCGCCCGCGACATCGCCCACGCGAAGATCAAGGAGCGCCTCGACGCCGGCGAGGAGATGCCGCGGTACCTGCGCGACCACCCCGTCTACTACGCGGGCCCGGCCAAGACCCCCGAAGGGATGCCCTCGGGCTCGTTCGGGCCGACGACGGCCGGCCGGATGGACTCCTACGTCGAGCAGTTCCAGGCCGCGGGCGGGTCGATGGTCATGCTCGCCAAGGGCAACCGCAGCCAGCAGGTCACCGACGCCTGCCGGACGCACGGCGGCTTCTACCTCGGCTCCATCGGCGGCCCGGCCGCCCGGCTCGCCCAGGACTGCATCCGCAGCGTCGAGGTGCTCGAGTACCCCGAGCTCGGCATGGAGGCGATCTGGAAGATCGAGGTCGAGGACTTCCCCGCGTTCATCGTCGTCGACGACAAGGGCGAGGACTTCTTCGCGGCGGTCACCAAGCCCGTCGCGTTCACCATCGAGAAGAGAGCAGGGTTGGTGTGAGCGAGCACTCGACGACAGGGAGCGACAGCGGCTTCGAGGACCTCCTCGCCGCCAACGCGGACTTCGCCCAGGACTTCGACCTCGCGGGCTTCGACGGGGTCGCCCACGCGGGGATCGCTCTCGTCACGTGCATGGACAGCCGGATCGACCCGCTGCGGATGCTCGGCCTCGCGCCGGGCGACGCGAAGATCTTCCGCAACCCCGGCGGACGGGTCACCCCGCAAGCGCTCGAGGCACTCGTCCTCGGGGTGCACCTGCTCGGGGTGCGTCGCATCCTCGTCGTCCCGCACACCCGGTGTGCGATGGCCTCGGCCACCGAGGAGGACATCCGGCGGCGCGTCGGCGAGTCCGCCGGGGTGGACGCGTCGTGGCAGCGTTTCGGCGTCGTCGCCGACCAGGACGACGCGCTCCGGCAGGACGTCGCCGCGGTCCGCGCCCACCCGCTCATCGGCGAGCGCGCCCTCGTGGGCGGGTTCGTCTACGACGTCGACACCGGCCTGCTCTCCCGGCGCGTGTGAGCGTCCGCCTCGAGCGCATCGCGCTGCACCCCGTCAAGAGCACTGTCGCCCGCCGCGTGCCGGCGGCCACGGTCGAGCCGTGGGGCCTGCGCGGCGACCGTCGCTGGATGCTCGCCCTGCCCGACGGTGAGTGCCTCACCGCCCGGGAGGACCGCCGGCTGTTCACGGTCACCGGCGACACCCCGGCCACCGACCCCGGTCTCGACGCCGCGCTCCGGCTGCGGGCGGCAGGCCACGACGACCTGCTCGTCGCCGAGCCGTCCGGGGAACCCGTCGAGGTCACCGTCCACGGCCGGCCCCTGACCGGCGTCGTGGCTCCGGAGGCCGCCGGCTGGCTGCGGGCAGCCCTCGGCCGCGACGACCTACGGCTCGTGCACGTCGCGACGCCTCGCGCGCTCAACCCCGCCCACGCCGTGCCGGGCGAGGCGACCGCCTTCGCCGACGCCTACCCGGTCACCCTCGCCTCCTGCGCCTCGCTCCGACGGCTCCAGGACTGGGTCTGCGAGACGGCGCTCGAGCGCGGCGAGGACCCGGCCCACCTGACGATGACCCGGTTCCGGCCGAACCTCGTGGTCGACGGCGAGCTCGAGGCCTTCGCCGAGGACGAGTGGCGCACGGTGACCGTCGGTGCCGTCACCTTCCGGGTCGTCAAGCCGGTCGACCGCTGCGTCATGACGACGATCGACCCCTGCACGCAGGCCACCGGGCACGAACCGATCCGTACCCTGGCGCGCCACCGCCGCTGGGACGGCGCGACATGGTTCGCCGTCCAGCTCGTCCCCGAGGTCTCGGGGGATGTGCGCGTCGGCGACGACGTGGTCCCGACCCGCTAGATTCGCGGCATGACGAGCTTCGCGCGCACCTTCCCCGACGGCTTCCTCTGGGGAGCGGCCACGGCGAGCTACCAGATCGAGGGGGCGGTGGCCGAGGACGGCCGTCGCCCCTCCATCTGGGACACCTTCTCGCGCACCCCGGGGAAGGTCGCGAACGGCGACACCGGTGACGTCGCCTGCGACCACTACAACCGGATGCCCGCAGACGTCGCCATCATGACCGACCTCGGCATCGACGCCTACCGCTTCTCGATCGCCTGGCCCCGCATCGTCCCGGACGGCGAGGGTGCGCGGAACCCGGCGGGGCTGGCCTTCTACGACCGCCTCGTCGACGAGCTGCTCGGCGCCGGCATCCGCCCGGTCGTGACCCTCTACCACTGGGACCTGCCCCAAGCCCTCGACGACCGCGGCGGCTGGCTGAACCGCGACGTCGCCCAGTGGTTCACCGAGTACACGCGCACCGTGGTCGGTGCCCTCGGAGACCGGGTGCGCAACTGGACGACCCTCAACGAGCCGTGGTGCTCCTCGATGCTCAGCTACGCCATCGGGGCGCACGCCCCCGGCCACCACGATCCGATGGAGGGCCTGCTCAGCGCCCACCACCTCATGCTCGCGCACGGGACGGCCGTGCCGGTCATTCGCGAACACTGCCCCGGTGCGGAGGTGTCGATCACCCTCAACCCGTTGGAGGTCTACGGACCGCCAGACGCCGACGAGGCCGACCTCGACGCGGTGCGCCGGGCCGACAACGTCCTCAACGGGGTCTACTTCGGGCCCCTGTTCCACGGCGCCTACCCGGACGGCTTCCTCGACGACGTCGCCCACCTCACGGACGGGTCCTTCGTCCACGACGGCGACCTCGCGACGATCTCGACACCGCTCGACAACCTCGGCGTCAACAACTACTTCCCCACCCGCGTGCGGGCCACCCGTGACGGTGACGACCCGGTCGGCAGCACCCACCTCCTCCCCGGCTGCGAGCGCGTCGACGACGTCGCGCCACACCCTCCGCTCACCTCGATGGGCTGGGAGCAGTCCCCCGAGTCGCACCGCCTCACCCTCGAGCGGTCGGCGCGCGAGAGCGGCCTGCCGCTCTACGTCACCGAGAACGGCTCGGCCTGGGACGACACCGTGGACGCCGACGGGCAGGTGCACGACGCCGACCGGGTCACGTACCTGCAGGAGCACCTCGGTGCCGTCGCCGACGCCATCGAGGGCGGCACGGACGTGCGGGGCTACTTCGCGTGGTCGCTCCTGGACAACTTCGAGTGGGCCTACGGCTACGACAAGCGCTTCGGGATCGTCCATGTCGACTACGACACCCAGGTCCGCACCATCAAGGACTCGGGGCTGGAGTACGCGCGCATCATCGCCGCGCACCACGACCGGTGACGCGCCGGGTCCTCGTCGTCGGCGGGGGCATCGTGGGCCTGGCCGTGGCCGAGCGCCTCGGCCGGGACGACCCGAGGACCCACGTCACCGTCGCCGAGAAGGAGGTCGGCTGGGCCCGGCACCAGACCGGACGCAACAGCGGCGTCGTCCACTCCGGCCTCTACTACCCGCCCGGTAGTGCCAAGGCGCGCTGGTGCCGCGCCGGCGCCGAGCAGCTCCTCCGGTTCGCGCGGGACGAGGGCGTTCCTCACGCCGTCACCGGCAAGCTGGTCGTCGCCACCGACGCGGCCGAGGTGCCGAGGCTCGCGGCGCTGGGCGAGCGCGGGCTGGCCAACGGCCTGCGCGTCACGCGGGTCGACGCCGCCGAGGCACGCGAGCTGGAGCCGCACGTCGCCGCGGTGGCCGCCCTGCACGTGCCCGAGACCGGCGTCGTCGACTACGCCGCCGTGTGCGCGGCCCTGGTCCGCCGGCTCGAGTCCGCAGGCGCCGACCTGCGCACCGGCACCGAGGTGCTCGGGGCCGTCCACGGCTCGACGCACACGGTCGTCGAGACGACCCGCGGCTCCCTGGCCGCCGACCTCGTCGTCAACTGCGCCGGGCTCCACACCGACGTTGTCGCCCGCCGGCTCGGCCACGACCCGTCGGTGCGCATCGTGCCTTTCCGGGGCGAGTACCGGGTGCTCACCCCCGGGGCCGCTCCCCTCGTCCGGGGGCTCGTCTACCCGGTCCCCGACCCCGACCTGCCCTTCCTCGGAGTCCACCTGACCCGTGGCATCGACGGCCACGTCCACGCCGGTCCCAACGCCGTCCTCGCGCTCGCCCGGGAGGGCTACGGCTGGGCCGCGGTCGACCCGCGGGAGCTCGCGGCGACGTTACGGTTCCCCGGCTTCTGGCGGCTCGCCCGCCGCGAGCTGCGGACCGGCGTGCACGAGGTCGCCCGCTCGTTGTCCACCCGACGGTTCGGCGACAGCCTGCGTCGGCTCGTGCCCGAGATCCGCGACGAGGACCTCCTCCCGGCTCCCGCAGGGGTGCGGGCGCAGGCCGTCCGCCCCGACGGCCGGCTCGTCGACGACTTCCTCCTCGAGCGCTCGACGCGGTGCGTCCACGTGCTCAACGCCCCGTCGCCGGCGGCGACCGCCGCCCTGGAGATCGCCCGACACGTCGTCGGCCTCCTCCCGTGACTTCGGGAGGAGGCCGACGGGGCGGGCGCGGTCAGGCGGCCTTGCCGACGATCGTGACGTCGATGTTGCCGCGGGTGGCCTTGCTGTAGGGGCACACCTCGTGTGCCATCTCGGCGAGCTTCTGCGCCGTCGCCTCGTCGACGCCGGGGATGTGGCTCGTCAGCTCGACGGCCAGGCCGAAGCCGGTGTCGGTCTTGCCGAACAGGACGTTCGCGGTCGTCTTCGCCGCGGAGGCGTCGAAGCCCTCCCGCTTCGCCACGAGCGCCAGCGCACCGTTGTAGCAGGCTGCGTACCCGGCGGCGAACAGCGTCTCGGGGTTCGCCATGGGGTTCGAGGTGCTGCCGGGCTTGCCGAGCGGGAGGTCGACGACCCCGTCCTCGCTGACCGTCCGCCCGCCTCGGCCGCCGGTGGCGGTCGCGGCGATGGTGTACAGGGTCTCGTTCACACACTCATGAGGCACGAAGGCTCTCCTTGGGTCGACGTCTGTGGCCACAGAGCGGAACAGCGGTGACCCTCGGTCGATTCCGGACCTTCGACAGCCGGACGTGTGACGCTGGCCCTAGAGCGCGAGCCGCTCCTGCACGACGGCCGCGAGCCGCTCGGCGGTGTCCCTGGCCTCGGACTCGGTGCCCGCCTCGACCATGACCCGCACCACCGGCTCGGTGCCGGACTTGCGCAGCAGCACCCGGCCCGAGCCGTCGAGGACTCCCTGGGCGGCCCGCACGGCGTCCTGGACCCCGGCGTCGGCCTCGACCCGGCTCGTGTCGACACCCTTGACGTTGACCAGGACCTGCGGGAGCCGCGTCATGACCGTCGCGAGCTCCGAGAGCGGCCGGCCGGTCTCGGCGACCCGGGCAGCCAGCATGAGCCCGGTGAGCACGCCGTCGCCGGTCGTGCCGTGCTCGAGGAAGATGACGTGCCCCGACTGCTCGCCGCCGAGCGAGTGGCCCGAGCGCCGCATCTCCTCCAGGACGTAGCGGTCCCCGACTCCGGTCTGGGCGACCCGGATGCCATGGCGCTCCATCGCCTGGATGAGGCCGAGGTTGCTCATGACGGTCGCGACGAGGGTGTCGTGCGCCAGGGAGCCGCGCTCCCTGAGGGCGACGGCGAGGATCGCCATGATCTGGTCGCCGTCGACCTCGTTGCCGTCGGCATCGACCGCGAGGCAGCGGTCGGCGTCCCCGTCGTGGGCGACGCCGAGGTCCGCGGCGTGCGCGACGACCGCCGCGCGCAGCACGTCGAGGTGCGTCGAGCCGTAGCCGTCGTTGATGTTGAGCCCGTCCGGCTGGGTCCCGATCTCGACGACCGTCGCGCCGGCGAGGCGGAAGACCTCGGGCGAGACCAGACTCGCGGCGCCGTGGGCCCCGTCGATGACGACGGTGAGGCCGTCGAGGGGGTTGGGGAGCACCCGCAGCAGGTGTGAGAGGTACCGCGTGTGACCGTCCACCATCGCGACGACGCGGCCGACGTCGGGCCCGGTGGGCCGGACCCACTCCTGGCCGATGGCAGCCTCGATCCGGTCCTCGACCTCGTCGGGCAGCTTGTGCCCGCCCTTGGCGAAGAACTTGATCCCGTTGTCGGGCATCGCGTTGTGCGAGGCCGAGAGCATCACGCCGAAGTCCGCACCGGTGTCCGCCGTGAGGTAGGCGACGGCCGGGGTGGGCAGGACGCCGGCGTCGTAGACGTCGACCCCCGCCGACGCCAGACCGGCGACGACGGCGGCCGACAGGAACTCGCCCGAGGCGCGCGGGTCGCGGCCGACGACGGCCTTGGGCCGATGACCGGGCTCGGCGCCGGCCTGGCCGAGCACCCGGGCCGCCGCGATCGAGACGGACATGGCCAGCTCGGCGGTGATGAGGGGGCCGTTGGCGAGCCCCCGCACGCCATCGGTGCCGAAGAGACGGGACATGGGACGGGCCTTTCTGGTGTACCAGCGACTGAACCTACCGCGACGCGGGCGCAGACGCCGCGACGGCGGCATCCGGACTGGATGCCGCCGTCGTGGCGTACCGCGGGGCGCCGATCAGCGCTTGCTGTACTGAGGAGCCTTGCGGGCCTTCTTGAGACCGGCCTTCTTGCGCTCCGGGACGCGGGCGTCCCGGGTGAGGAGGCCGGCCTTCTTCAGGGCCGGGCGGTTGAGCTCGGGGTCGACCCCGTTGAGCGAGCGGGCGACACCGAGGCGGACGGCGCCGGCCTGGCCGGAGGGGCCACCGCCGTGCACCCGCACGAGGACGTCGTAGGCGCCGTCGAGCTCGAGCACCTTGAGGGGCTCGGCCACGATCTGCTGGTGCACCTTGTTCGGGAAGTACTCGGCCAGGGTGCGGCCGTTGACCTTCCACTCCCCGCTGCCGGGGACGATCCGCACGCGGGCGATGGCCTGCTTGCGGCGGCCGGTGGCGGCACCGGGAGCCGACGCGGTCGGCCGGGGGGCGGCCTCGGCACCGGCGACGGAGCCGGCCTCGGACTCGGAGGTGTACTCGCTGACCGGGGCGTCGTTGACGTCGGTGCCGGCGGACTCGTCGATCTGGGCGTTCTCGGACATCACTGGGCCACCTGGGTGATCTCGAAGGGCTTGGGCTGCTGCGCGGCGTGCGGGTGCTCGGCGCCGGAGTAGACCTTGAGCTTGGTCAGCTGCTGACGGCCGAGGGAGGTCTTCGGGAGCATCCCGCGGACGGCCTTCTCGACGGCCTTCTCGGGGTGCTTGGCGAGCAGCTCGGTGTACGACTGCGACTTCAGGCCACCGGGGAACCCGGAGTGGCGGTAGGCCCGCTTC
The DNA here is from genome assembly GCA_963815545.1 of uncultured Actinomycetota bacterium. Classification (GTDB taxonomy): domain Bacteria; phylum Actinomycetota; class Actinomycetes; order Actinomycetales; family Dermatophilaceae; genus Phycicoccus. The sequence continues at coordinate 47,788 of CAWFGY010000010.1, read as the reverse complement.
TGCTCGGCCTTGGCGCCGGTGAGGGCGACCTTGTCGGCGTTGATGATGATGACGAAGTCACCGGTGTCGACGTGCGGGGCGAAGGTCGGCTTGTGCTTGCCTCGCAGCAGCGTCGCCGTCTGGGTCGCGAGGCGACCGAGCACGACGTCCGTGGCGTCGATGACGTGCCACGCACGGGTGATCTCGCCCGACTTCGGGGTGTAGGTACGCATGGGAGCTTCCTCATGGTCTCTGGGACGGATGGCGTATGCCGAGTGCTCCCGGGAGGGAGTGCGGCCCTCGCAAGGGCACACGGCACAACAGTCCTCAAGTCTAGGGCGCTTCTGGGAACCGCCCAAATCGCCGATACTCCCCCGCCGCACCGAGCCTGACCTGCACGTTCGACGTGCAAGATTCTTGTGCACATCTCTTGTGCATGGAAAGTGTGCACAGGTATTGTGCACGCATGTCCACCGCAGACTCCCCTCCCGACACCCCGACCGCGGACCTCACCGGCGTCCGCCTCGACGCTGCCGCGCTCAAGGTGCTCGCTCATCCGCTGCGCTCCCGGCTCCTGGGCCGCCTGCGGATCGGCGGCCCCTCGACCGCGACGGCGCTCGCCGCCGACCTCGGGACGAACTCGGGCGCGACGTCGTACCACCTGCGTCGGCTGGAGGTCGTCGGGCTCGTCACCGACACCGGGGAGGGTGAGGGCAAGCGCCGCCTGTGGCGGGCGTCGACCGACAGCCACCAGTACGAGCCGAGCGACTTCGTCGGGGACGAGGACGCCGAGACCGCGCTCGGCTGGCTCACCCGCGACTACATCCGGCACCTCGGCGAGCGCTTCGAGCGCTGGCTCGACGTCGAGCCCGCGTGGCCCGCCGAGTGGCGGGACGCGTGCGGCATGAGCGACACCTTCGTCGTCGTCACCCCGGAGCAGGCCGAGGCGATGAGCGAGGAGATCCTCGAGGTCATCGCCCGGTACCGACGGGTCGGGCAGGGCAACCCGGCCGCCCGCCGGCTCGCCGTCTACCACCTCGACTTCCCGGTCGACCTCGACCGGGTGCCCGGCCGGGCCGGGCGATGAACGTCGCACCGCTGAGCGCCCGGCAGGCCAGGCGCGTCCTGCTGCTCCTCAGCTTCACCCGATGGTTCCCGGTCGGCCTCGTCATCGGGGTCGTCACCCTCATCCCGCTCGAGCGCGGGCTGTCGCTGACCCAGCTCGCCGTCGTCATCTCGATGCAGGGCTTCGTCGTCCTCGGCCTCGAGCTGCCGACCGGCGGTGTCGCGGACGCCCTCGGCCGCCGCCCCGTGCTGCTCGCCGCCGCGGTCGTCGCTCTCGTCTCGTCGCTGCTGTTCGTGCTCGCCCAGACCTTCGCGGCCTTCGTCGTCGCGCTCCTGCTCCAGGGGGTCTACCGCGCCCTGGACTCCGGGCCCCTCGAGGCCTGGTACGTCGACACCGCCCTCGCCGACGACCCCGACGTCCAGGTCGAGGAGGGCCTGGCTCGGGCCGGCACCGTCCTCGGCGTCGCGATCGCGGCCGGCGCCGTCCTCTCGGGGGGTCTCATCGCGTGGGACCCCGTCCCGTTCCTCGAACCGCTCGAGGTGCCGTACTGGCTGTCCATCGGGTTCATCGTCGGGCATCTCGTCGCCACTGCCTTCCTGCTGCGCGAGCCCGTGACGCACGTCGACTCCCGCGGCCTGCACCGCGCCGTCGCCTCGGCCCGGCAGGCGCCGCTCGTCGTCCGCGACGGCCTGCGGCTGCTCGGCGCCAACCGGGTCCTCCTCGCCCTCGTCGGCGTGGAGGTCTTCTGGAGCGTCGGGATGATCGGGTTCGAGACCTTCCTGCCGATCCGGCTGTCCGAGCTCGTCGGCGGCGAGGCCCGCGCGGGAGCGCTCATGGGACCGGTCTCGGCGGCCGCCTGGGGCCTGTTCGCCGTCGGGTCCTCCCTCGTACCGCTCCTCGCGAGACGGGTCGGCGTCACGTGGGCAGCCGGCCTCTCCCGAGTCACCCAGGGCGCGTTCATCGTCGTCATGGGGCTCATGACCGGGCCGGTGGGTCTCATCACCGCGTTCTTCGTCGTCTACACCGTGCACGGCACCGCCGGACCGGTCCACAACACGCTGCTGCACCGACAGGCCGAGGCGCGGAACCGGACGACCGTGCTGTCGATGAACTCGATGGTCGCCGGGGGGAGCTACAGCCTGGGGCTGCTCGTCCTCGGCCCGCTGGCCCAGGCCACGAGCACGGCGACCGGCATCATGGTCGCCGGCGCCTTCAGCATCGTCGGAGCCCTGCTCTACTGGCCCGCCCGGCTGCAGGAGCGCACGATCCCCGACGCCGAGGCCCACACCGTCGTCCCGGCCTGACCCCTAGGGTCCCCCTGCGTGGCAGGCTGACGCGATGAAGCAGTTCCTCCTCGGCGCCGTCACCACGGTGCTCGTCGTCGCGATCGGCGCCGCCCTCCTCGTCGCGTCCGTCGGGTCCGGTGTGGACCCGGCCGGGACGCCCCCCTCCCCCGCACCGTCCGGGGTCCGGGTCGAGGCGCCGGACGACCTCTCCGCCGACGAGACCTGGCTCGGCCGGGTGACGTTGAGCAGCGAGGACGTCGTCTCCGCCGACGGCGGGCTCGTCGACGTCACGGCCGACGGTGAGGGGGTGCGCTTCGGCCCGGACGGCCTGCGGGCCCGGCGGCTCGCGGTCGAGGCCACCCTGCCCTTCGACACCGTCGCGGCCCAGGTGGGCGACGGGGTGCGGCTCTACGCGGTGAGCGGCGGCCGCGCCGGTGTCGAGCGCACCGCGACGATCCTCGGCCGCGACGTCACGGTCCGGGCGACCGGCACGGTGCGCGCCGACCGGGGCCAGCTGCTCATCGAGCCCGAGACCGTCGAGCTGGGCGGCCCCGGGTTCCTCGACTCCGCGGTCAGCGCCGCCGCCCGGGCACTCGTGACGATCCGGCAGGACGTGCCGGGGGTGCCCGCCGGCCTGACCCTGCGCGACGTCGACGTCGACGCCGCAGGCTTCGGAGTCCGCCTCGACGGTGCCGACGTCGCGATCGGCCCCTGACGGCCGACCCGGCTCCGGTCAGCCGCCCGCAGCGCTCGAGACGGTCGTGACGTGCGTCGAGGAGTCGTAGACGAAGGTCGTCTTCGCGCCGTCGGCGGGGACCGTCAGCGTGATGTTGGCGCCGTTCGGGGCACCGCCGGCTCCGTAGTTCTCGTCCCAGGACAGGCCGTGCGCGACCTTGAACTCGTAGCTCCCGGCCGGGATCTTCGTCGTCGCCCAGGCGAACACCCCGTCGCCGTCCTTGTCCTGCAGCCACGGCCGCATGCAGTCGGGCTGCCAGTCACCGGGGCACCCGAGCTCGGACTGGAAGGAGCCCGCCGCGGTGACGATGGTGGTCTCCTCGTCGGACGTGGCCCAGTGGGTGGCGTGGTCGTAGTAGAAGGTCACGCTCCCGTCGGTCTCGTACGAGATGTTCGCGCCGTCACGGACCCCCTTCTCGCCGTAGTTCTCGGTCCAGGCCCGGTCCAGGGCCGCCTTGTAGGCGTACGGGCCGGCGGGCAACGTGAAGGCCTTCTTCCAGATCTGGTCCTTGGGGTCCAGCGCGAGCTGGGCCTGGTCGCAGTCCGGCAGCCAGTCCGCGGCGCACCCCATCTCGGAGTTGTGCGTGCCCGCCACCGCGACCGTCGTGGGCTGCGTCACCGGGTCGCCGATCTCGGCCTCCGTCGCCGGTGGCGCCGGCACGACGACCGCCGCCCAGTCCCCGTCGGCGGCGACCCCGCCGCCGACGTCCTCGACGACCGCGCGGTACTCGAGCGGCGTCCCCACCGGGATGCCCGACACGTCGTGGAACACCCGGAAGGGAGCGTTGTCGTCGGTGCCGATGGTCCGCCACGTCTCCGTGCCGACCGGGCGGTAGAGGAAGGTCGTCTGGGCGAAGGTGCCGGACTCGACCTCGGCCGAGATCTCGGCCCGGCCGTGCACCCCGTCCTCGGGGACCACCGCCGTCACCGTCGGCGCCGGCACCTTGGTGTCCATCGGGGCGCTGGCCCGGTACACCGCCACGGCCAGCGGCGGCACGGTCACCGTGACCCGGCCGTCCTTGGCGGTCCGCATCGGCTTCTTCGCGCCCGTGACCGGGACGAACTCGCCTCGTGTGGTCCACGTGTCGAAGGTCGCGGTCGCCGTGGTCGTGCCGTTGTTCGCGACGACGAGATACTCGGACTTCTTCTTCGCGTCGATCCGGGAGACGGCGAAGATGCCGGCGCCGTCGGCGGCGTAGCGCTGTACCTGGGCACCGTCGGCGAGCGCGGGGTGCTTCGCCCGCATCGCCGAGAGCTCGGCGATGTGTCGGTACAGGGGGTGCCTCGGGTCGAAGCGGTCGCGCGACCCCTCGGGGCCGGCGAGGACGTCCTCGGTGTTGTAGATGTCGACCTGGCTGGCGAACATGTCCTCACGGGCGAGCTGGTCGCCGCCGGTGCCGATGAACCCCTGCTCGTCGCCGTAGTACGTCACGGGGTTGCCGCGGGTCGTGAACATCAGGGCGTCCGCCAGCTTCACCCGCTTCAGGTGCTCGGCCTCGGTGGCCGAGGAGTCCTTGAGGAACATGGCGACGCGGCCCATGTCGTGGTTCCCGAGGAACGTCGGCAGCTGGTAGGCGTTGCTGTCGGCGTCGGTGTACCAGTCGTCCTTGGCGAAGAAGTCGGCCAGCACGTTCGCGGGGTTGCCCTTGGCGAAGTCGACGCCCTGCTGCTGGAAGCCGAAGTCGAGCGTCGCCTGCAGCGTTCCGGCGGTCGTGTACTCCGACATGACCTGCGGGTTGCCGTCGAAGACCTCCCCGAAGGCGAAGAAGTCGTCGTTCCCGACCCGCTCGGCCTCGCCGAGGATGTCCGGCACGAACTTCTGCCAGAACTCGAGGTTGACGTGCTTGACGGTGTCGATCCGGAAGCCGTCGATCCCGAAGTCGACCCACGTCTTGTAGATCTCGCCCATCCCCTCGACGACCTCGGGCCGCTCGGTGAACAGGTCGTCCAGGCCGATGAAGTCGCCGTACGTCGAGGACTCCCCGGCGAAGGTGGAGTCGCCGCGGTTGTGGTACATCAGCGGGTCGTTGAGCCACGCCGGGGTCTTGGCGTCCTCGTCGCCGGCGCGGAGGAACGGGGTGTACGGGAAGGACGTGGCCGGGTCCATCTCGGGGAACGCCTGGTTGACGTAGTCGCGGTCGTCGAAGACATCGCCGTCGGCGGTCTCGTACGGGGCGGACTTCTTCGAGCGGTACGTGTACTGCCCCTCCTCGTAGTCGATGACGTCCGCGGTGTGGTTGGTGATGATGTCGAAGAAGACCTTCATCCCCTTGCGGTGCGCCGCGGCGATGAGGGCCTTCATGTCGGCGTTCGTGCCGAGGTGCGGGTCGATCCGGGTGAAGTCGGTGATCCAGTAGCCGTGGTACCCGGCGCTCTCCTGGCCGGGCCCGCCCTGGACCGGCTTGTTCGTGAAGCTCGGGGTGAGCCAGATCGCGGTCGTGCCCATGCCCTTGATGTAGTCGAGCTTGGACGTCAGGCCCTTGAGGTCACCGCCGTGGTAGAACGCCTTGTCGGTGGGGTCGAAGCCGGTGCTCAGCCGCCCGCCGGTGAGCCCACCCCGGTCGTTGGCGGTCGAGCCGTTCGCGAACCGGTCGGCCATCACGAAGTAGAAGCGCTCCCGGGTCAGCGCCTCACGCAGCGAGTCCTGGGCCAGCGCGCGGTCCGCTCGGCTCGTCCCGCCCGCGAGGTCGACCGGGGTGTACGTCACCTCGTGCGTGGTGTCGTCGTAGGCGAACTCGAGCCGGGCGTCCCCGGCGAGCACCACGGTGAGGTTCGCGCCGTCGAGCTGGCCGCCCGCGCCGTAGTTCTCTGCCCAACCGTCGTTCAGGGCCACCTTGAACTGCCACGTCCCGGCGGGAAGCGCGAACGTCGCGCTCCAGCGGTCGGTGCCGCCCTCCCGGGCCAGCTCGGAGGCCTCGCACCCGGGGTCCCAGTCGGCCGGGCAGCCGACCTCGGACTGCAGGTCACCGACGAGCGCGACGGACTCGGCCGCCGCTGCCGCCGGGACCATGGTGGCCATCGCCGGGACGGCAGCGAGCACTGCCCCCAGAACGACGGCGGACAGGCGACGCAGACCGGGCATCGATGCTCCTCGTGTTCACCGCACGCCCACACGGGCCCGCGACCTCTACCGATGCCGCGACGGTAGTCCTCCCCCGCGCCCGGGCGCGACCCGAGCTGCGGGGAACTTCGCGGCGACTCAGCGCGGCCGGGCCACCCGGCCCTCGTCCCACACCGGCTCGTCGCTGCTGACGACGGTGCCGTCCTGCCGGAAGACCAGGAAGCGGTCCAGGCCCCGGGCGAACCAGCGGTCGTGGGTGACGGCGACGACGGTGCCCTCGAACGCCGCGAGGGCGTCCTCGAGCGCCTCGGCCGAGTGCAGGTCGAGGTTGTCGGTCGGCTCGTCGAGCAACAGCAGGGTCGCCCCCGAGAGCTCGAGGAGCAGGATCTGGAGACGGGCCTGCTGGCCGCCCGACAGCGAGTCGAAGGTCTGCTCGGCGGCCCGCGCGAGGCCGTACCGGTCCAGCGTGCGGGCCGCGGACTCGCGGGGCATCCCGGCGCGGTGCTCGTCCCCGCGGTGCAGGATCTCCAGCAGCGTCCGGCCGTGCAGCGCCGCATGGTCGTGGGTCTGCGCGAACCAGCCCGGCCGGACCCGCGACCCCAGCACCACGCGCCCACCGTGCTCGACCGGCTGGGGGCGGATGTCGCCCACCGGCTCGTGCTCGCGCTCGGGGTCGCTGCCACCCGCGGCCAGGAGCCGGAGGAAGTGCGACTTGCCGGACCCGTTGCTGCCCAGCACCCCGAGCCGTTCCCCGAACCAGATCTCGTCGTCGAACGGGGCGACGAGCCGCTGACCGTCCACCCGCAGCTCCAGACCGGTCGCCACGACGGCGCGCTTGGCGGTGCGCCCGCCGCGCAGGCGCATCGACACCTTCTGCCGCAGCGGCACCGCCTCGGGCGGGCCGGCCTCCGTGAACCGCCGCAGCCGGGTCTCGGCCGCCTGCAGGCGCGCCGCCATGTCGGAGTTGTAGGCCGCCTTCTGGCGGTACATGACGACGAGGGCCTTGAGCTTCGCGTGCTCCTCGTCCCACCGGCGGCGCAGCTCGTCGAGCCGGGCGTTGCGGTCCTCGCGGGCCTGCTCGTAGGTGCCGAAGCGGCCGGGGTGGACCCACACGGTGTTGCCGCCGCTGCCGGGCTCCAGGGTCGCGATCCGCGTGGCCACCCGGTCGAGCAGCTCGCGGTCGTGGCTGACGAACAGGACGGTCTTGGGCGACTCCACGAGCCGCTCCTCGAGCCAGCGCTTGGCAGGGACGTCGAGGTAGTTGTCGGGCTCGTCGAGGAGCAGGACCTCGTCGGGCCCGCGCAGCAGGGCTTCGAGGACGAGCCGCTTCTGCTCCCCGCCCGAGAGCGTCGTCACCGCGCGCCACTGCGCCCGCTCGAACGGCATCCCGATCGCCGCCACCGTGCAGACGTCCCAGAGGGTCTCCCACTCGTAGCCGCCGACGTCACCCCAGTCGGCGAGCGCCTGGGCGTAGTCGAGCTGGTCCTGCTCGGACTCCCGCTCCATCATGGCGAGCTCGGTGCGGTCGACGGCCTCGGCGGCCCGGCGCACCGGGTCCGGCGCGACCGACACGAGCAGGTCGCGCACGGTGGAGCCGTCGCGGACCTTGCCGATGAACTGGCGCATGACGCCCAGGCCGCCGCTGCGGGTCACCGCGCCGTCGTGACCGGTCACGTCGCCGGCGAGGATCCGCAGCAGCGTCGTCTTGCCGGTGCCGTTGGGCCCGATGAGCGCGACCTTGGCCCCGTCGCCCACCCGGAAGGTGACCTCCCGCAGCAGCGGCCGCCCGTCCGGGAGGGAGAAGCTCACGGCGCCGACGTCGAGATGTCCCACGGGACACCATCATCCACGGCGGCGGGCTTCGAGCCCACCGGGTTTTCGTCAGAGGCTCCGCACGGCCCGGGCCTCGGCCGCGCGCGCGGCCAGGTCGGCGTCTGCGGGATACACGACCTGCTCGAGGCTCAGCCCGTGCGCCGGCATGACCTTGACCCGCGGGTCCCGCACCCGGGCGGTGAGCACCTCGGCAGGGAAGCCCACCTCGGCCCGGCCCTGCCCGACCGGCACGACGGCGCCGACGAGGGCGCGCACCATGCTGTGGCAGAAGGCATCGGCGACGACAGTGCCCTCGAGGACCCCCTCGTCGGTGCGGCGCCACGAGTACTCGAGCAGCGTCCGCACCGTGCTCGCGCCCTCCCGCCGCTTGCAGAAGGCCGCGAAGTCGTGAAGCCCCACGAGGGCCTTCGCGGCCCTGTCCATGGCGGTGACGTCGAGGAGGTCACGGACCACCACGGTGTCGTGGCGACGCAGCGGGTCGGCGCCCCCCGGGTCGTCGACGACCCGGTAGAGGTACCGGCGCCGAAGGGCGGAGAACCGGGCGTCGAAGCCGGCGGGGGCCACGCTGACGCGCCGGACGACGAGGTCCGGGGGCAGCACCCCTCGGAGGCGGGCCACGGCGGCCACGTCCGGGGTGCGTCCGGACCGGCCGGCCAGGCGGTCGAAGGCATCCGCGTCCACGTCGGCATGAGCCACCTGCCCGCGCGCATGCACCCCGGCGTCGGTGCGCCCGGCGACGGTGAGGCGGACCGGCTCCCGGGCCCGCAGGACGGTCGTGAGGGCGCCGGCGAGGGTCTCCTCGACGGTCCGCCGCCCCGGCTGCGCCGCCCAGCCCGAGAACCCGGTGCCGTCGTAGGCGAGGTCGATCCGCAGCCGCACCGTCACTCCTTCGGGGGGACCGCGACGACGACGGTCGTGCCGCCGTAGCCGTTCTCGAGGTCGCGCCCCTCGACCCGCACCTCGGGGACGCCGTCGGGGATGACGAGCCCGGTCTGGGTGCGGGTGAACGGCTGCTCGTCGGCGTGGTCGTGCGCGAGGTCGTGCCGGCCCAGCTCGGTGCCGTCCGGGTCGAGCACCCGCCAGCCGTCGGCGTAGCGCTCCGGGGTGTCGTACGGCGAGGAGATCGTCACCTCGAGGGTGAACGTGCCGTCGCTCTCGCGACGCAGGTCGGCCGTCTCGACGTCGGGGAAGCGCTGGGACGGGTCCACCGTGGCGGTCCCGGGGCTCGCCCCGGGTGACGGGGAGGTCCCGCCGCCGGCCGTCTCCTGCCCGTCCGCGCCTCCGCACGCCGTGAGCACCGCGAGGGCCACTGCGGCGAGAAGGGCACGGACCGTGGGACGGGTCATCCACCGACCCTAACCCGGAGGCCCGGACCACGCCGAGGGCCGCCTCCCGGACGGGAGACGGCCCTCGGTGCGCTGCGGCGTCCGGTCAGGAACCGGCCTTGGTGAAGCCGGCGGCCTCGGCGTCGTCGGCGGACGTGAACCACACCTCGGCGTGGGTCTGCTCGTACCACTGGCCGTCGGGCTCGTGGAACTTCATCGAGTCCATGTTGCCCTTGACGGTGTACGCGTCGTCCGGGGACGAGCCGTCCTCGTTGGCCTGGACGGCACCGGCGGGCAGCTCGACCGCGGCCGGCTCCTCCTCGGTGGCCTCGACCGGAGTGGCCTCCGCCTCCGTGGCCTCCGCCTCGGTGGCCTTGGCGGCGTCGCGCTTGGCGGCGTCGTCCTTGGCCGAGCGCTTCGTCGCGGCCTCGGCCTCCTTGACGGTGGCCTTCTTCGCGACCGGCTCGCGCACGAGCTCGATGACCGCCATCGGGGCGTTGTCGCCCTTGCGCGGACCGATCTTCGTGATGCGGGTGTAGCCGCCGTTGCGCTCGGCCATGTCGGGCGCGATCTCGACGAACAGGCGGTGGACGACACCCTTGTCGCGCACGACGGTCATGACGCGACGGCGGGCCGAGAGGTCACCCCGCTTGGCGAACGTCACGAGGCGCTCGGCGAGCGGGCGGAGCCGCTTGGCCTTGGTCTCGGTGGTCGTGATGCGGTCGTGCTCGAAGAGCGAGGTCGCGAGGTTCGCGAGGATGAGCCGCTCGTGAGCGGGGCCGCCTCCGAGACGAGGACCCTTGGTGGGGGTGGGCATTGGTGATCTCCTAGATAAACGTGCCGGCGTGGAGGCGTGCGGTCAGAGCTGCTCGTCCTCGGCGAACGCCGAGTCGTCCTCGCCCTCACCGAAGGTGAAGTCGTCGTAGCGGTCGGCGATGAGGCTCGGGTCGAACCCGGGGGGGCTGTCCTTGAGCGCCAGGCCCATGCCGACGAGCTTGGCCTTGACCTCGTCGATCGACTTCGCACCGAAGTTGCGGATGTCGAGCAGGTCGGCCTCGCTGCGCCCCACGAGCTCACCCACGGTGTGGATGCCCTCGCGCTTGAGGCAGTTGTAGGACCGCACCGTGAGGTCGAGGTCCTCGATCGGCAGGGCGAGGTCCGCGGCGAGCGCGGCGTCGGTCGGCGAGGGGCCCATGTCGATGCCCTCGGCCTCGACGTTGAGCTCGCGGGCCAGGCCGAACAGCTCGACGAGCGTCTTGCCCGCGGAGGCGAGCGCGTCGCGCGGGGCCATCGAGCTCTTGGTCTCGACGTCGACCACGAGGCGGTCGAAGTCGGTGCGCTGCTCGACGCGGGTGGCCTCGACCTTGTAGGTCACCGTGAGCACCGGGCTGTAGATGGAGTCGACGGGGACGCGGCCGATCTCCTGGTCGCCGGCCTTGTTCTGCACGGCGGAGACGTAGCCACGGCCACGCTCGACGGTGAGCTCCATCTCGACGGTGCCCTTGTCGTTGAGCGTCGCGATGTGCAGGTCGGGGTTGTGCACCTCGACACCGGCCGGCGGAGCGATGTCCGCGGCCGTCACGGCACCGGCGCCCTGCTTGCGCAGGTACATGACGACCGGCTCGTCGTGCTCGGAGGAGACGACGAGGGTCTTGATGTTGAGGATGATCTCGGTGACGTCTTCCTTGACACCGGGGATCGTCGAGAACTCGTGGAGCACGCCGTCGATGCGGATGCTCGTGACGGCCGCACCCGGGATGCTCGAGAGCAGGGTGCGACGGAGCGAGTTGCCGAGCGTGTAGCCGAAGCCGGGCTCGAGGGGCTCGATGACGAAACGGCTCCGGGACTCGGAGACGACGTCCTCACTGAGGACGGGACGCTGTGCGATGAGCACGGTGATTCTTCCTTCCCACGGGCGACCGCTATATGACGCCGCGTGATGCGCGGGAGTCTCCTCCCGCAGTGGCCGCACATCGGTCCGTGCGACCACTCACGAGCCGGGATGCCGCCCCCGCGCGGGGCGGGCGCGGCATCCCGTCCCGGTCAGTTCTTCGAGTAGTACTCGACGATGAGCTGCTCGGTGAGCACCGTGTCGATCTGCGCACGGATCGGCAGCTGGTGCACGAGGATCTGCAGCGTGCCGGGGACGACCTGGAGCCAGGCCGGGATCGGACGCTCACCGAAGGTCTCGCGTGCGAGCTGGATCGGGAACGTCTCCAGCGACTGCTTGCGGATCGTGATGATGTCGTACTGCTCGACCCGGTAGCTGGGGACGTCGACGCGCTTGCCGTTGACCTCGAAGTGGCCGTGGCTCACGAGCTGGCGCGACTGGCGGCGGGTGCGCGCCAGGCCGGCACGGTAGATGACGTTGTCGAGCCGCGACTCGAGGATCGTCAGGATGTTCTCGCCGGTCTTGCCGGGGCGGTTGGCCGCCTCCTTGTAGTACCGACGGAACTGCTTCTCCATGACGCCGTAGGTGAAGCGGGCCTTCTGCTTCTCCTGCAGCTGGGTCAGGTACTCCTTCTCCTGCATCCGGCGACGGCCGTGCTGGCCGGGCGGGAACGGGCGGAGGTCGAAGTTCTTGTCACCACCGACGAGGTCGGTCTTGAGGCGACGCGACTTCTTCGTGATGGGTCCGGTGTAACGGGCCATGTCTCTCTCTTACCTTTCGCGAAGTCTGTGGTCGCTCAGACGCGGCGGCGCTTGGGCGGGCGGACACCGTTGTGCGGCTGGGGCGTGACGTCCTGGATCGAACCGACCTCGAGGCCGGCAGCGGTCAGGGAGCGGATCGCGGTCTCACGACCGGAACCCGGGCCCTTGACGAAGACGTCGACCTTGCGCATGCCGTGCTCCATGGCACGGCGAGCAGCAGCCTCGGCGGCGGTCTGCGCGGCGAACGGCGTCGACTTGCGGGACCCCTTGAAGCCGACCTGGCCCGCGGAGGCCCAGGCGATGACGGCACCGGTGGGGTCGGTGATCGAGATGATCGTGTTGTTGAACGTGCTCTTGATGTGGGCCTGGCCCACCGCGACGTTCTTCTTCTCCTTGCGGCGCACCTTCTTGGCGCCGGTCGTGCGGCCCTTGGGAGGCATGTGTTTCTCCTACGAAGTCTTCGGATGAAGTGGGGTGACGCGCGTCAGACGCGGGTCACTTACCGGCCTTCTTCTTGCCGGCCACGGTGCGCTTGGGGCCCTTGCGGGTTCGCGCGTTGGTCTTGGTCCGCTGGCCACGCACGGGCAGACCCCGGCGGTGACGCAGGCCCTCGTAGGACCCGATCTCGACCTTGCGGCGGATGTCCGCGGCGACCTCGCGCCGCAGGTCACCCTCGACCTTGAGGTGCTCCTCGATCCAGTCACGCAGCTTGACGAGCTCGTCGTCGCCGAGGTCCTTGACCCGGGTGTCCGGGCTGACTCCGGTGGCCTCGAGGGCCTTCTGCGCGCTGGTGCGACCGACTCCGAAGATGTAGGTCAGTGCGACCTCTGCGCGCTTGTCGCGCGGGAGGTCGACTCCCATCAGACGTGCCATGTGGGGATGGTTCCTTACTCATGTGGTCCGGAGGTCTGGAGCAACACCGGTCCGGCCCATCCTGGTCCGGTCCTCGGCCTCCGGGCCGAGGGTGACGTCCCGCGCTCACCTGCGATCCAGGTGACCCGTCGGGGGTCGGGTGCTGCGTACTTCTTTTCTCGTGTGCGTCTGCTCGAGTCCGTGACCCGTGCGGCCCCGCGACGGGGCGGTGTACTGCGTCTGACTCGCGTCAGCCCTGGCGCTGCTTGTGGCGCAGGTTCTCGCAGATCACCATGACCCGACCGTTACGGCGGATCACCTTGCACTTGTCACAGATCTTCTTGACGCTCGGCTGAACCTTCATGTCGCCTTTGCTGTCTCGTCGATGTTCTGTGTCTCAGCGGTAGCGGAAGACGATGCGGCCGCGGGTCAGGTCGTACGGGCTCAGCTCCACCACGACCCGGTCCTCGGGGAGGATCCGGATGTAGTGCTGTCGCATCTTGCCGGAGATGTGCGCGAGCACTTTGTGACCGTTCGTGAGCTCGACCCGAAACATCGCGTTCGGGAGAGCCTCGACGATCGTGCCCTCGATCTCGATGACGCCGTCCTTCTTGGCCATACCCTCTCAATCCGCCGTTGGGCACCCTGCGTGGTGTCGGGCTACCCATGGAAATCGGCCCCGTGCTGCCTCACGCAGGAATACCACCCATGCAAGGACGCACACGTGACCGACGTTCAATGCTACGCCAGCGGGGGGGTCGGCGCGAAATCCGCGGGGGCGACGACGACGGCGGGCCGGCCACGCGCGAGGCGTGGCCGGCCCGCTGGACGAGTGCAGGGGGTCTCGTCCGGGTCCTCGTCAGCGCGAGGAGGTCAGGGCGGAGGTGAGGACCGCGTCCGACCCGGCGCAGAACTGCCGCTGCGCCGACGTGGACGTGAGCCCCCACAGGTAGAGGTAGTTGCCGCGGTAGCCGTGGGCGACGGGTCCGGCGCAGTCGAGGAACGCCTCCTTGGCCTCGGCGGTCCCGAACGGCCGGGACGCAGCCGTGACGGCCGACCAGGCGGCGGTCGCCCACGGGGCCGCGAAGTGGTCGAGGTCGTAGTAGTCGGTCCAGGCCTGGCCGACGCCGACCGTCGCGACGATCTCGTTCCACACGTCGACGTGCCCGCCGACCTCGTGGGCCACGACCGCGCTCCAGTCGGCCTGGGTGGCCGACGAGTAGTAGCTGTTGTACGTGACGGTGCCCTTGGCGGGGCCGGCCTGGGCAGCCCACCCCGTGTTGCCGAAGTCGGCGATGGTCACGGTGAGCGCGCCGCACACGGTGTACTCGGCGACGAGGGGGCACGTCGCCTCGTGGGCCGCCCGGATGGCGGAGGGGCCGGTGAGGGACGTGGTGGTCGAGGGCTTGGACGGCTTGCCGCCACCCTTGCCGCCCTTGGCGGCTGCGGCGGAGCCGGCGGCACCGGCGACGAGCACGAGCGCGACGGCCGCTGCGGCAGCGGCGCGTGCGGTGGTGGGGGTACGCACAGGGGTCTCCTTCAGGGGTGCAGGGCCATCGGCGACGGGGGTCCGAGGGCGAGCCCGGTGACTGCACCATCCATGCGGGGACAGGGGGGCAGAGGATGCAGATGTGACAGTCGTGACGACGGCGTGGAACTGATGATGCTCACGAGACGACACGCCCGACAGGCCCATCCCCCGAAGTTCATCCCTTCAGTCACGGGCGCATCACCCGTCCTGCGCGCCCCATCGGCCATTCAGGTGATGGCGCGGGGGTCCCACCGCGGAGTTCCGGAGGTCGGAAAAGACGCACCGGGGGGCCGGGCACGCGGCGCCGGTGACCCGATGCCCGGCCGGGCCGCCGCCGCGCGGCCCTCAGGCCTGCGGTGTGCTCGTGGCCCCGCCGGCGCGCAGGTCCGCGGCGTACAGCTCGAGGATGCGGGCGGCCCCCTCGACGGCGCTCAGCTCCCCCGCGCGCACCTCCGCCTCGATCCGCGTCCGTTCCCCGCGGACCGCCGCGCAGTCCCGCACCGCGTCGGTGAGGTGGGCGTCGACCATCGCCCACATCCAGTCCTGCTGCTGCCGCGCCCGGCGCGTCTCGAGCGACCCTGCCTCCTCGAGGTGCGCGCGGTGGTCCAGGACCGCCTGCCACACCTCGTCGAGCCCGGCCCCGGTCAGGGCGGAGCAGGTGAGCACCGGGGGCCGGCGCACCTCGCGGCCGGGCATCATGAGGCGCAGCGCCCCGGCCAGGTCACGGGCCGCACCCCTGGCCGGGACCTCGCCGTCACCGTCGGCCTTGTTGACGGCGATGACGTCCGCGAGCTCGAGGATCCCCCGCTTGATGCCCTGGAGCTGGTCACCGGCCCGCGCCAGGGTGAGGAGCAGGAAGGTGTCGACCATCTCGGAGACCGCGACCTCGTTCTGCCCCACCCCGACGGTCTCGACGACGACGACGTCGTAGCCGGCGGCCTCCAGGACGAGCATCGACTCGCGGGTCGCCCGGGCCACGCCGCCGAGCTGGCGGCCCGACGGGCTCGGGCGCACGAACGCCGCGTCGCTGGCGGCGAGCGCCGCCATCCGGGTCCGGTCGCCGAGGATCGAGCCGCCGGTGCGCCGCGAGCTCGGGTCCACCGCGACGACGGCGACCCGATGGCCCCGCTCGACGAGCCGCACCCCGAGGGCGTCGATGAACGTCGACTTGCCGGCACCGGGGACGCCGGTGATCCCGACCCGCACCGCTCCCCCGGTGCGGTCGGCGAGCGCGGCGAGCAGCCGGCGGGACTGCTCGCGGTGGTCCTCCCGCCGGGACTCGAGCAGGGTGATGGCACGGGCGACCGCCTGGCGGGAGCCCTCCCGCACCCCGGCGGCGAGCTCGTCGACGGGGACGGGCCTCACCCGAAGCGCTCGCGCAGGTCGGCGACGAGAGTGAGCGCCGCGGCGCTGATGACGGTCCCCGGCGGGTAGATGGCGTCGGCGCCGGCCGCGCGCAGGGCCTCGTGGTCCTGGTCGGGGATCACCCCGCCGACGACGATGGCGAGGTCCGCGCGGCCCAGCTCGTCCAGCGCCCGGCGCAGCGCGGGGACGAGGGTGAGATGCCCAGCGGCGAGCGAGCTGACCCCGACCACGTGGACGTCGGCCTCGACGGCCTGCCGGGCGACCTCCTCCGGCGTCTGGAACAACGGGCCCACGTCGACGTCGAAGCCGAGGTCGGCGAAGGCCGTCGCGATGACCTTCTGCCCCCGGTCGTGCCCGTCCTGGCCCATCTTCGCGACGAGGATGCGCGGGCGGCGGCCCTGCTCCTCCTCGAACGCCTCGACAGCGGCCTGAGCCTGCCGGACGGTCTCGTCCTCCCCCGCCTCGGCGCTGTACACGCCCCCGATCGTACGGATCTGGGCGGTGTAGCGGCCGAAGGACTCCTCCATCGCCGTCGACATCTCCCCCACCGTCGCCTTGGCCCGCGCCGCGTCGATCGCGAGGGCGAGGAGGTTGGTGTCCTTCGAGCCGTCCGACCCGGCCCGGGCCGCCGCGGTCATCCGGTCGAGGGCGGCCCGGCACGCGTCCTCGTCGCGTTCCGCGCGCAGCCGCTCGAGCTGGGCGATCTGGCTCGCCCGCACGGCGGCGTTGTCGACCCGCAGGACCTCGATCGGCTCGTCCTCGTCGACGGGGTAGGTGTTGACCCCGATGACCGGTTGCTGGCCGGAGTCGATCCGGGCCTGGGCGCGGGCCGCGGCCTCCTCGATCCGCATCTTCGGGATGCCGGCCTCGATGGCCTTCGCCATGCCGCCGGCCCCCTCGACCTCCTCGATGTGCTGCCAGGCCCGGCGCGCCAGGTCGTGCGTCAGGCGCTCCACGTACGCCGACCCACCCCACGGGTCGATGACCCGGGTCGTGCCCGACTCCTGCTGCAGGAGCAGCTGGGTGTTGCGGGCGATGCGCGCCGAGAAGTCCGTCGGCAGGGCGATCGCCTCGTCGAGGGCGTTGGTGTGCAGGCTCTGGGTGTGTCCCTGGGTGGCGGCCATCGCCTCGACACCGGTGCGGACGACGTTGTTGAACACGTCCTGCGCGGTGAGCGACCAGCCGGAGGTCTGGCAGTGGGTGCGCAGCGAGAGCGACTTGGGGTTGGTGGCCCCCTGCGCCCGCACGAGGCGCGCCCACAGCAGGCGGGCCGCCCGCATCTTGGCCACCTCCATGTAGACGTTCATCCCGATGGCCCAGAAGAAGGACAGCCGCGGCGCGAACCGGTCGACGTCGAGCCCGACGGCCTTCCCGGCGCGGAGGTACTCGACACCGTCCGCCAGGGTGTAGGCGAGCTCGAGGTCCTGGGTCGCCCCGGCCTCCTGCATGTGGTACCCGGAGATGGAGATCGAGTTGTAGCGGGGCATCTCCTGGCTCGTGAACGCGAAGATGTCGCTGATGATCCGCATCGAGGGCTCGGGCGGGTAGATGTAGGTGTTGCGGACCATGAACTCCTTGAGGATGTCGTTCTGGATGGTCCCCGTGAGGCGGTCCGGGCTCACCCCCTGCTCCTCGGCCGCGACGACGTAGAGCGCGAGGACGGGGATGACGGCGCCGTTCATCGTCATCGACACCGACATCCGGTCCAGCGGGATCCCGTCGAAGAGGGTGCGCATGTCGTAGATCGAGTCGATGGCCACCCCGGCCATCCCGACGTCGCCGGCCACTCGCGGGTGGTCGGAGTCGTACCCGCGGTGGGTCGCGAGGTCGAAGGCGACCGAGAGCCCCTTCTGCCCGGCGGCGAGGTTGCGCCGGTAGAAGGCGTTGGACGCCTCGGCGGTCGAGAAGCCGGCGTACTGGCGGATCGTCCACGGCTGGGTCGTGTACATCGTCGGGTACGGGCCGCGCAGGTACGGCGGCGCTCCGGGCACGGTGTCGAGGAAGTCGAGACCGGCGAGGTCGCGCTCGGTGTAGAGCGGTGGCACGTCGACGCCCTCGGGCGTCGTCCACGTCCGGCCCGCGGGAGGGGCGGTGGCGGCCTGCGGCTCACCGGGCCCGAGGTCGAGGGCGGCGAAGTCGGGGATGCTGCTCATCGGGTCGCTCCTGTCGTCGGGGCGCCGAGCCGGTCGAGGACGTCGGTGAGGAAGGCGACGGCATCGACGCCGTCGTGCACCGCGTCCTCGACGCTGACGGGACGGGGCTCCTCGGTCGCCCCGATGCCACCGGCCGCGAGCAGGTTGGTGACGAAGGCCCGGCCCGCTCCGCCGTCGGTCGACGAGCCGGCGGCGCGCACGGTCACCTGCGGGGAGCCGAGCGCGCGCGCCCGGTCCCGCAGTGCCTCGAAGGGCGCCGCGTCCCGGCGGGGCTCGAAGGCTCCGGC
The DNA here is from genome assembly GCA_963815545.1 of uncultured Actinomycetota bacterium. Classification (GTDB taxonomy): domain Bacteria; phylum Actinomycetota; class Actinomycetes; order Actinomycetales; family Dermatophilaceae; genus Phycicoccus. Next base: position 29,663 of record CAWFGY010000010.1, on the reverse strand, counting down.
CCGCGTCGGCAGGTCGGCGCGGGGGCGCCGGTCGGCCACGGCTGCCGCGAGGTCGGGGAACGTCGAGACGCCGGTCAGGGGTCGCGCCCTGGTGGCGATGCGGCGCCCGCGCTCCGCCGCCGTCGCGTCCACCCACTGCCGCAGCAGCCCGCCGACCCGAGCCGCCTCCGCTCCCCCGGCCCGCTCGATCTCCTGGAAGCGCGCCCAGACCCGCTCGGCCACGTCGTCGGTGAGCGACTCGAGGTACCAGGAGCCGCCGCCGGGGTCGGTGACCCGCCCGACGTTCGACTCCTCGGCCAGCAGGATCTGGGTGTTGCGGGCGAGGCGCCGGGAGAAGCGTTCGGGCAGGCCGGCGACCGTGTCGTGGGGCAGGACGGTGATGGCGTCGGCGCCGCCGATCGAGGCGCCGAAGGTGGCCACGGTGTTGCGCAGGACGTTGACGAACGGGTCCTCACGGCTCGCCATCCGCAGGCTCGTCACGGCGTGGGTCCGCGCGCCCCGGTCGGCCTCGGGGACCCCGCACGCCTCCCCCACCCGGGCCCACACGCGACGCAGCGCACGCAGCGTGGCCGCGGTGAGGAACTGGTCGACGGTGGCGCTGACGCGGAACTCGACCTGGGGGAAGGCGTCCGCGGGGCTCACCCCAGCGGCCTCGAGGTGGCGCAGGTAGTCGACCCCGGTCGCCACCGCCACGGCGAGCGCGTCGACCTCGCTCGCGCCGGCGTCGTGCAGGACGCGGGCGTCGACGGTGATCGCCCGCCAGCCGGGCCGGGCACCGCAGGCCCGGACCAGGTCGGCGAGGGGGTCCAGGTCGGGCGCGACCCCGGTGCGCAGGGCGGCGCCGACCGGGTCGAGGCCGAGGTTGCCGCCGGCACTGTCCCGGTCGCCGAGCACCTCGAGCAGCGCCCCCGCGGCGGCCGGCTGGTCGGTGAAGGACGACACGACGACCGGGGCGAGGTCGAGCCGGACGTCGGCGAGCACCTCGGGCAGGTCGGCCACGGCGAGCCCGTCGCCGCCGACCTGGACCCACACCGAGGTCACCCCGTGCTCGAGGTCGTCGAGGACGGCCGTCCGCGCCCGCCGCGGGTCGGGCTCGTCGTGGAGCTGGCGCACGTCCCAGGGCGCGGCCCCGTCGCGGGTGACGCGTCCCCGGGTGAACGGCATGGCGCCGGGCACCCCGAGCGCCCGGTCGGTGCGCAGGTAGAGCCCGCGCGTGGTGAGGCCGCCGTCGAGCGTTGTCCGCAGGGCCTCCTCGGCCTCCTCGGGCGAGGTGTGCCCGCCGTCGTCGCGTCCGCGGTCGAGCACCCGGGCCACGAGCTGCTGCCAGTCCTCGCGGGTCCGGGGCTCGAACCCGTCGGCGAGGGGCATGATCCTGCCCTCGGTCACCTGCGTCATCGGGCCTCCTCGTCGGCGTCGGGTCCGCCGTTCACCCTAGCCACGCGAGCGGCGGGCCTCACCGAGAGATTGGGCACACCCCGGCTCGTCAGGCCGGGGCGAGGGCCGCGAACCGGAGCCCGAGCGCGGCGAGTCGCTGCTCGCCACCGTCGAGCGCGGTGAGCACGTGCAGGCCGGCCTCGGTGACCGCCACCGAGTGCTCCCAGTGCGCCGCCCGGGACCCGTCCTTGGTCACGACGGTCCACTCGTCCTCGAGGACGGTGTTGTCCTGGTCGCCCAGGGTGACCATCGGCTCGATGCAGATGGTCGTGCCCTCGACGACGCGGGGCCCGCGCCCGGAGACGCGGTAGTTGGGCACCTGCGGGTCCATGTGCATCGAGGTCCCGATGCCGTGCCCCACGTAGTCCTCGACGATGCCGTACTCGCGGCCGCGTCGGCGGCCCGCCTCGGTGAGCGAGTCCTCGACGGCGGCGCCGACGTCGTAGAGGTCGCCCCCGACGCGCAGCGCGCCGATGCCGGCCCAGAGCGAGGCTTCGGTGTCGTCGATCAGCTCGAGGTCGGCCGCCGAGGCGGCCTCTCGGCCACCGACGACCAGGCTGATCGCCGCGTCGCCGTTCCAGCCGGCGACCTCGGCGCCACAGTCGATCGACAGGAGGTCACCGGCCTCCAGCACCCGGCCGCCGGGGATGCCGTGCACGATCTCGGCGTTGACCGAGGTGCACACGGTGTGCCGGTAGCCGGGGACGAGCTGGAAGTTGGGGACGCCGCCGTAGTCGCGGATGTGGGCCTCGGCGAGCGCGTCGAGGTCCTGCGTCGTCATCCCCGGCTGGACGGAGGTGGCGAGCAGGTCGAGGGTGCGCCCGACGAGGAGCCCCGCGGTGCGCATCATCGCGAGCTGCTCCGGGGTCCGCCCCTCGCACCGGTCCCTGCTGAACATTCCCATGACGCCGCACCCTACCGGCGCGCCCTCCCCCCTCCCCAACCTCCCGTCGAACGACGAGGACATGACGACAACATGCCGTGTGGCTGCGTGGCCACACGGCATGTTCTCGTCGTTCGACTGCTGGGGGGGTCGGTGCTCAGCCGAGCGCGGCGATGACCCGGTCGGTGACCTCGTCGACCGCGCCGTCACCGTCGACGGCGACGAGCAGCCCGCGCTCGCGGTAGGTCCGCGACAGCGGCCGCGTCTCGCGGTGGTAGATGGCCATCCGCTCGCGGATGACGTCCTCGGTGTCGTCGGAGCGGCCCTCGGAGTCGGCGCGTTTGAGGAGCCGGGCGACGACGACGTCGTCCTCGACCGTCAGCTCGAGCACCCGGTCCAGCGCGGTGCCCTGCGCGGCGAGCATGCCGTCGAGCGCCTCGACCTGGGTGAGGGTGCGGGGGTAGCCGTCGAGGAGGAAGCCACGAGCGCAGTCGTCCGAGCCGATCCGGTCCTGGACGATGGCGTTCGTGACCTCGTCGGACACGTAGCCGCCGGAGGCGAGGATCTGCTTGACCTGCAGGCCCAGCTCGGTCTCGTTCTTGATGTTGGCCCGGAAGATGTCGCCGGTGGAGATGGCGGGGATGCCGTAGTGCTCGGCGATCCGGGACGCCTGGGTGCCCTTACCGGCACCGGGGGGACCGAGGATGATGAGACGCATCAGCGGAGGAACCCTTCATAGTGACGCTGCTGCAGCTGGGCCTCGATCTGCTTCACCGTCTCCAGCCCGACACCGACGATGATGAGGATCGAGGTGCCGCCGAAGGGGAAGTTCTGGTTCGCGTCCACGAGGACCAGCGCGATGAGCGGGAGCAGGGAGACCAGCGCGAGGTAGATCGCGCCCGGCACGGTGATCCGGGTGAGGACGTAGTTGAGGTACTCGGCCGTGGGTCGCCCGGCGCGGATACCTGGGATGAAGCCGCCGTACTTCTTCATGTTGTCGGCGACCTCGGTCGGGTTGAACGTGATCGAGACGTAGAAGAACGTGAAGAACAGGATGAGCCCGGTGTACAGGGCCATGTAGTACGGGTGGTCGCCGAGGACGAGGTGGGCGTTGATCCAGTCGACCCAGCCCGCGTTGACGCCGTCGGGGCTGGCGTTGAACTGCGCCAGGAGGCTCGGCAGGGTGAGCAGCGAGCTCGCGAAGATGACGGGGATGACACCGGCCATGTTGACCTTGAGCGGGATGTACGTGGACGTCCCGCCGTAGACGCGGCGCCCCACCATCCGCTTCGCGTACTGGACCGGGATGCGCCGCTGGCTCTGCTCGACGAAGACGACGAGGGCGATGACGACGAAGCCGAGGGCGATGACGCTGAGGAAGATCGACCAGCCGGAGCGCTGCTGGATGGCCCACAGCGAGGACGGGAACTGCGCGGTGATCGACACGAAGATCAGCAGCGACATCCCGTTGCCGACGCCCTTGTCGGTGATCATCTCGCCGAGCCACATGATGAGGCCGGTGCCGGCCGTCATGGTGAGGACCATGATGAGGATCGTCACCGTGGAGTCGTCGGTGAGGATGTTCGTGCAGGCGGGGTTGTTGAACAGCGTCGACGGGTTCTGCGCGAAGGTGATGAGCGTCGAGCTCTGCAGGACCGCGAGCCCGATGGTCAGGTACCGCGTGTACTGCGTCATCTTCGCCTGGCCGGCCTGACCCTCCTTCTTGAGGGCCTCGAACCGTGGGATGACCACGGTGAGCAGCTGGACGATGATGCTGGCCGTGATGTACGGCATGATCCCCAGCGCGAAGATCGACAGCTGGAGCAGCGCCCCACCGCTGAACAGGTTGATGAGGCCGAGGAGCTGGTTGCTGTTGTCCGCCCCCGAGATGCACTGCTGGACGAGCTGGTAGCTGACGCCCGGCGTCGGCACGTGCGAGCCGAGCCGGAAGATCACGATGATGAACAGCGTGAAGAGCAGCTTCCTGCGCAGGTCGGGCGTCTTGAACGCACGGCCGAAGGCGGTGAGCACAGGGTCCTCCAGTAGTGCGGCCGGAGCGAGGGCCGCGTCGTCAACGATCCGTCACAACATACCCGTAGGTCCCGGCAGTGCCGGAACCCAGGGCGGGGTGAACGCGGCGCAGGGCCGGCTCCGAAGGTCTCTTGCGGAGCCGGCCCTGCGACACGCGGTCACGGTGGGCGTCAGGCGGTGGTCGCCGAACCGCCCGCCGCCTCGATCTTCGCCGCGGCGCTCGCCGAGAACGCGTGCGCGGTCACGGAGACCGCCACGTCGATCTCGCCGGTGCCGAGCACCTTGACGGGGAACCCGTCACGCACGGCGCCCTTGGCGACCAGGTCCTCGACGGTCACGTCGCCACCCTGGGGGTAGAGCGACGCGAGCTTGTCGAGGTTCACGACCTGGTACTCGGTCTTGAACGGGTTCTTGAAGCCGCGGAGCTTCGGGAACCGCATGTGCAGCGGCGTGGTGCCGCCCTGGAACCCGGCCGGCACCTGGTACCGGGCCTTGGTGCCCTTGGTGCCTCGACCGGCGGTCTTGCCGCGGCGGCCACCCTCGCCTCGACCCACGCGGATCTTGGCGGACTTGGCACCCGGAGCCGGGCGCAGGTGGTGCACCTTCAGTGCGGACGCCTCGCGCCCCGCGGTCTTCGCGGCCTTCGTGGTGTCGGCCATGCTCACTCAACCTCCTCGACAGCGACCAGGTGGGTCACCGTCTTGACCATCCCGCGGATCTCGGGACGGTCCTCCTTGACGACGACGTCGCCGATTCGCTTCAGCCCGAGGGAGCGCAGGGTCTCCCGCTGGTTCTGCTTGCCACCGATCCCGGACCGGGTCTGGATGACCTTGAGACGACCCATCACGCACCCGCCTTCGCCTCGGCCAGGCCGGCGGCCTGGGCACGCAGCATCGCCGCGGGGGCGACCCGGTCGACGGGCAGACCACGGCGGGCCGCGACGGCCTCGGGCCGCTCCAGGCCCTGGAGGGCCGCGACGACCGCGTGGACGATGTTGATCGCGTTGTCCGAGCCGAGGCTCTTGGACAGCACGTCGTGGATACCGGCGCACTCGAGCACCGCGCGGACCGGGCCACCGGCGATGACACCGGTACCGGGGCTGGCGGGGCGGAGCATGACGACACCGGCGGCGGCCTCACCCTGGACGGGGTGGGGGATGGTGCCCTGGATGCGCGGGACGCGGAAGAAGTTCTTCTTCGCCTCCTCGACACCCTTGGCGATCGCCGCGGGCACCTCCTTGGCCTTGCCGTAGCCGACACCGACGGTGCCGTCACCGTCGCCCACGACGACGAGCGCCGTGAAGCTGAAGCGACGACCGCCCTTGACGACCTTGGCGACGCGGTTGATGGTCACGACGCGCTCGAGGTACTGGTTCTTCTCGGGCTCCCGGGAGTCCCGGCCGCCGCGACGGTCGTCGCGGTTGCCGCGTCGGTCGCCGCGCTCGGCGCCGCCGGTCCCGGTGCCTCGACGCTGGGGTCCTGGCATCAGATGTTCCTCTTCTCGACGTTCGTGGTGGTACGGGCAGCGTGGGTCACAGCGACAGCCCGCCTTCCCGAGCGCCGTCCGCGATGGCGGCGACGCGACCGTGGTACCGGTTGCCACCGCGGTCGAACACGACGGCCTCGATGCCCGCGGCCTTGGCCCGCTCGGCGACGAGCCCACCGACCTTCTTGGCCTTGGCGACCTTGTCACCATCGAAGGTGCGCAGGTCCGGCTCCATGGTCGAGGCGGACGCGACGGTCTTACCCGCCGTGTCGTCGACGACCTGGACGAAGACGTGCCGCGAGGAGCGGGACACGACGAGGCGGGGACGCCCGGCGGTGCCGGTGACGACCTTGCGGACGCGGAAGTGGCGACGGCTGCGCGCGGCCACCTTGCCCTTGGCGCGCTTGACGATCATGGCCATGGCTTACTTACCAGCCTTTCCGACCTTGCGGCGGATGTGCTCGCCCGCGTAGCGGACGCCCTTGCCCTTGTACGGGTCGGGCTTGCGGAGCTTGCGGATGTTCGCAGCGGTCTCACCGACGAGCTGCTTGTCGATGCCCTGGACCGAGAACCGGGTCTGGTTCTCGACCGCGAAGGTGATGCCCGACGGCGGCTCGACGGTGATCGAGTGCGAGTAGCCGAGGGCGAACTCGAGGTTGGAGCCCTTGGCCTGCACGCGGTAACCCGTGCCGTGGATCTCGAGCTTCTTCTCGTAGCCCTCGGTGACACCGAGCACCATGTTGTTGATGAGCGAGCGGGTCAGGCCGTGGAGCGAGCGCGACTCGCGCTCGTCGTCGGGGCGCTTGACCTCGATGGTGCCGTCGTTCTGGGCGACGGTGATCGGCTCGGCCACGGTGTGGCTGAGCTCGCCCTTCGGGCCCTTGACGGTGACGTGCTGACCGTTGACGGTCACGTCGACACCGGAGGGGACGGAGACGGGGAGACGTCCGATTCGCGACATGGCTGCTACCCCTTACCAGACGTAGGCGAGGACTTCCCCACCTACACCCTTGTTGGCGGCCTGCCTGTCGGTCAGCAGGCCGGAGGACGTCGAGATGATCGCGACACCGAGGCCACCGAGCACCTTGGGCAGGTTGGTGGACTTGGCGTACACGCGCAGGCCGGGCTTGCTCACGCGCCGGAGACCGGCGATGGAGCGCTCCCGGTTGGGGCCGTACTTGAGCTGGACGACGAGGGTCTTGCCGACCTCGGCGTCCTCGACGGTCCAGCCGGCGATGTAGCCCTCGGCCTCGAGGATCTCGGCGATGTGGCTCTTGAGCTTCGAGAACGGCATGGTGACATCGTCCTTGTGCGCCGAGTTGGCGTTACGGACGCGGGTCAACATGTCCGCGATCGGGTCTGTCATGGTCATTGGGCTACTCCGCCCTCTCTCACCGCGGTTTCCTCCGGGAGTGCTCCCGGCGGACCTTCGATGTAGATGGTCTGTGGATGAGGTGCCGCGGATGCGGCGGGGACTGGGACTACCAGCTGCTCTTGGTGACGCCCGGGAGCTCGCCGCGGTGGGCCATCTCCCGGAGGCAGATCCGGCACAGGCCGAACTTGCGGTACACCGAGTGCGGACGGCCGCAGCGCTGGCAGCGGGTGTAGCCGCGGACAGCGAACTTCGGCTTCTTGTTCGCCTTGTTGACGAGGGCGGTCTTGGCCATGGCTCAGTTCTCCTTGAACGGGAAGCCGAGCGCCTTGAGCAGCGCGCGACCCTCGTCGTCGTTCGTCGCGGTCGTGACGACCGTGATGTCCATGCCGCGGACCCGGTCGATCTTGTCCTGGTCGATCTCGTGGAACATCGACTGCTCGGTGAGACCGAAGGTGTAGTTGCCGCGCCCGTCGAACTGCTTCGGGGACAGGCCGCGGAAGTCGCGGATGCGCGGGAGGGCGGTCGTCACGAGACGGTCGAGGAACTCCCACATGCGGTCGCCGCGCAGCGTGGTGTGCGCGCCGATCGGCATGCCCTCACGGAGCTTGAACTGGGCGATGGACTTGCGGGCCCGGGTGACGATCGGCTTCTGGCCGGTGATCGCCGTGAGGTCGCGGATCGCGCCCTCGATGAGCTTGCTGTCCTTGGCGGCGTCGCCGACACCCATGTTGACGACGACCTTGGTCACGCCGGGAATCTGCATGACGTTGGCGTAGTCGAACTGGTCCCGGAGCGAGGTCTTGATCTCGTCCTGGTAGCGCGCCTTGAGGCGGGGCTTGGTCGCGGTGTCTGCCATCTCTCTCACAGGTCCTTGCCCGAGCGGGCGCCGACGCGCACCCGGGTCGTCTTCTGGCGGCCGTCGCGCTCGACGGTCTCGACGCGCGTCTTGATCCGGGTGGGCTTGTTGTCGGACGGGTCGACGATGGCCACGTTGCTCACGTGGATCGGGGACTCCTGGACGATGAGCCCGCCGGTGCGGCTGCCCCGGCCGGACTCGCCGGCCTTGGTGTGCCGGGTGACCCGGTTGACACCCTCGACCGTCACGCGCCCGGTCTCGCGGTTGACCGCGATGACCTTGCCCGTGCTGCCCTTGTCCTTGCCGGCGAGCACCTGGACGGTGTCGCCCTTCTTGATCTTGTTGGCCATGGTCAGAGCACCTCCGGCGCCAGGCTGATGATCTTCATGAAGCGCTTCTCGCGCAGCTCGCGGCCCACGGGGCCGAAGATGCGGGTCCCGCGCGGGTCTCCGTCGGTGCGGAGGATGACCGCGGCGTTCTCGTCGAAGCGGATGTAGGAACCGTCGGCACGACGGCGCTCCTTCTTCGTCCGCACGATGACCGCCTTGACGACGTCACCCTTCTTGACGTTGCCGCCGGGGATCGCGTCCTTGACGGTGGCGACGATCGTGTCGCCGATGCCGGCGTACCGGCGACCGGAGCCACCGAGAACACGGATGCAGAGAATCTCCTTCGCACCGGTGTTGTCGGCGACTCGCAGTCGCGACTCCTGCTGGATCACTGTTATCTCCTAGATGTCGTGCTGGTTCTCCACGCCAGGGGCGTAGAGCCTGGCCGAACTACGGCGGGGGGTGCGGGGGGCGTGCCCCCCGCAGGGCATTACTTGGCCTTCTCGAGGATCTCGACGACGCGCCAGCGCTTGGTCGCCGAGAGGGGTCGGGTCTCCATGATGAGAACCCGGTCGCCGACGCCGGCCGCGTTGGCCTCGTCGTGCGCCTTCACCTTGCTCGAGCGGCGCATGACCTTGCCGTAGAGGGCGTGCTTGACGCGGTCCTCGACCTCGACCACGACGGTCTTGTCCATCTTGTCGCTGACCACGTAGCCCTGGCGGGTCTTGCGGTAGCTGCGGTCGATCGTCGACGTCACGGTCTCGTCCTTCTTCTCGCTCACTTGGCCTCACCCTTCACGCCGATGCCGAGCTCGCGCTCACGCATCTCGGTGTAGATCCGGGCGATGTCCTTGCGGACGGCGCGGAGCCGGCCGTGGTTGTCCAGCTGGCCGGTGGCCGACTGGAACCGGAGGTTGAACAGCTCCTCCTTGGCCTTGCGCAGCTCGTCGACCAGACGGTCGTCCTCGAAGCCACGCAGCTCCGTGGGGCTCAGGTCCTTGGAACCGACTGCCATCAGAAGTCACCACCCTCACGCTGGACGAAGCGGCACTTCATCGGCAGCTTGTGCATGGCGAGACGCATGGCCTCGCGCGCAATGTCCTCCGGAACACCGGAGAGCTCGAACATGATCCGGCCCGGCTTCACGTTGGCGATCCACCACTCGGGCGAACCCTTACCGGACCCCATGCGGGTCTCGGCCGGCTTCTTGGTGAGCGGACGGTCCGGGTAGATGTTGATCCAGACCTTTCCGCCACGCTTGATGTATCGGGTCATCGCGATACGCGCTGACTCGATCTGACGGTTCGTGACGTAGGCGGGCTCGAGAGCCTGGATGCCGTAGTCGCCGAACGCGATCGTCGTACCGCCCTTGGCCATCCCGGAACGCCCGGGGTGGTGCTGCTTGCGGTGCTTGACTCGACGGGGAATCAACATGGTCAGGACTCCTCGGTCTTCGCGGCCGGGGCCTGCTCGGCCGGGGCCTGCTCAGCGGCGGGGGCCTCGGTGCGACGGGCACGCGCGGGACGGTCGGCGCCGTCACGACGCGGGCCACGACCCTGACGCGGCGCGGTGGCCTGCTGGGCCGCGAGCTCGCGAGCAGTCATGTCGCCCTTGTAGATCCACACCTTGACGCCGATGCGCCCGAACGTGGTCTTGGCCTCGTACAGGCCGTAGTCGATCTGCGCGCGCAGGGTGTGCAGCGGCACGCGACCCTCGCGGTAGAACTCGGTACGGCTCATCTCCGCGCCGCCGAGGCGGCCGGAGACCTGGACACGGATGCCCTTGGCGCCGGCGCGGGTGGCGGACTGCATGCCCTTGCGCATGGCGCGACGGAAGGAGACACGGGCCGACAGCTGCTCGGCGATGCCCTGCGCGACGAGCTGGGCCTCGACCTCGGGGTTCTTGACCTCGAGGATGTTGAGCTGCACCTGCTTGCCGGTGAGCTTCTCGAGCTCACCGCGGATGCGGTCGGCCTCGGCGCCGCGGCGGCCGATGACGATGCCGGGACGCGCGGTGTGGATGTCGACGCGGACCCGGTCACGGGTGCGCTCGATGTCGACGCGGGCGATACCGGCGCGGTCCATGCCCGTGGACATGAGCTTGCGGATCGCCACGTCCTCCTTGACGTAGTCGCGGTAGCGCTGACCCTCCTTGGTGGAGTCGGCGAACCAACGGCTCTTGTGCTCCGTGGTGATCCCGAGACGGAAGCCGTGCGGGTTGACCTTCTGGCCCATCAGCGAGTGCCTCCGTTCGTGCTCGTGGGCTTGGGCGCGACGACCACGGTGATGTGGCTCGTGCGCTTGTTGATCCGGCTGGCGCGGCCCTGCGCCCGAGGGCGGAACCGCTTCATCGTGGGGCCCTCGTCGACGAAGGCCTTGGCGACGACGAGCTCACGCTCGTCGAAGCGCTCGGCGGTCTTGTCGGCCTGGACCCGGGCGTTGGCGATCGCGGACTCGAGGACCTTCAGGACCGGCTCGCTCGCGCTCTGCGGAGCGAAGCGCAGGACCGAGATGGCCTCGACCGTGTTCTTGCCGCGGATGAGGTCGACGACCCGGCGCGCCTTCATCGGCGTCACCCGGACGTGGCGGGCGATCGCCCGCGCCTCCAGGATGCTGTTCTCGGTGGCCATCAGCGACGACGCCCCTTCTTGTCGTCCTTCACGTGACCCTTGAAGGTGCGGGTCGGTGCGAACTCGCCGAGCTTGTGGCCGACCATCGCCTCGGTGACGAACACCGGGACGTGCTTGCGGCCGTCGTGGACGGCGAGGGTGTGACCGAGCATGTCGGGCGAGACGACCGACCGGCGCGACCAGGTCTTGATGACGTTCTTGCTGCCCGCTTCGTTCTGAGCGTCCACCTTCTTCTGAAGGTGGTCGTCGATGAAGGGGCCCTTCTTCAAGCTACGAGGCATTCCAGGCTCCTATCAGCGCTTCTTGCCAGTACGGCGGCGGCGGACGATCATCTTGTCGCTGGGCTTGCCGGGGCGGCGGGTGCGGCCCTCGGGCTTGCCCCACGGCGACACCGGGTGGCGACCACCGGAGGTCCGGCCCTCACCACCACCGTGCGGGTGGTCCACCGGGTTCATGACGACACCACGGACGGTCGGGCGCTTGCCCTTCCAGCGCATGCGGCCGGCCTTGCCCCAGTTGATGTTCGACTGCTCGGCGTTGCCGACCTCGCCGACGGTGGCGCGGCAGCGCACGTCGACGTTGCGGATCTCACCGGACGGCATGCGCAGCTGCGCGTAGGGGCCGTCCTTGGCGACGAGCTGCACGCGGACACCGGCCGAGCGGGCGATCTTCGCCCCGCCACCGGGCCGCAGCTCGACGGCGTGGACGACCGTACCGGTCGGGATGTGCCGCAGCGGCAGGCTGTTGCCGGGCTTGATGTCGGCGGCCGGGCCGTTCTCGACGGCCATGCCCTGCACCAGGCCCTTGGGGGCCAGGATGTAGCGCTTCTCGCCGTCGGCGTAGTGCAGCAGCGCGATGCGCGCCGTGCGGTTGGGGTCGTACTCGATGTGAGCGACCTTGGCGGGGACGCCGTCCTTGTCGTGACGACGGAAGTCGATCACGCGGTAGGCGCGCTTGTGGCCCCCACCGATGTGGCGGGTGGTGATACGGCCGTTGTTGTTGCGGCCCCCACTCTTGGACAGCGGGCGGACGAGGGACTTCTCGGGAGTGGAGCGGGTGACTTCGACGAAGTCGGCCACGCTCGACCCGCGACGCCCCGGCGTCGTCGGCTTGTACTTACGGATACCCATGTCTGTTCAGTCCTCAGCTTCCTCAGGCGCCGGCGCTGCCGAAGATGTCGATCGAGCCCTCGCGGAGGGTGACGATCGCGCGCTTGGTGTCCTTGCGCTTGCCGATGCCGAACCGCGTACGGCGGGTCTTGCCCTGGCGGTTCATGGTGTGCACCGAGTCGACCTTGACGCCGAAGACCTGCTCGACGGCGATCTTGATCTCGGTCTTGTTCGAGCGCGGGTCGACGAGGAAGGTGTACTTGCCCTCGTCGAGGAGCCCGTAGGACTTCTCGGACACGACCGGCGCGATCAGGATGTCGCGGGGGTTCTTGGTCTGGCTCACTTCTCGTCCTCCCCATTGTCGCTGCCGGCAACGCCGACTTCGTCGCTGTTGGCGGCACCGTCAGCGGGGCCCGGCTCGGCCTTGGCGGCGGTCTTCTTCGCCGCGGCCTTCTTGGCCGGCTTGGCGGTCTCGACCGTCTCGCCGGTGAAGGCCTCGTACGCGGCCTTGGTGAAGACGACGTCGTCGGCGCACAGCACGTCGTACGTGTTGAGCTGGTCGACCGCGAGCACGTGCACCTCGGCGAGGTTGCGCACCGACTTCATCGAGACGATGTCGGCACGGTCGAGCACGACGAGCACGTTCGGCCGCTCGGTGAGACCGGCGAACAGGGTGCGCGCGTCCTTGGTCGAGGGGGCCTCGCCGGTGGCGATGGCCTCGACGACGTGGATGCGACCGTGGCGGGCCCGGTCGGAGAGGGCGCCACGCAGGGCGGCGGCCTTCATCTTCTTCGGGGTCCGCTGGGCGTAGTCCCGCGGCTGCGGGCCGTGGACGGTGCCACCGCCGGCGAACTGCGGGGCGCGGGTCGAGCCCTGACGGGCGCGGCCGGTGCCCTTCTGGCGGTACGGCTTGCGACCGCCACCCCGGACCTCACCGCGCGTCTTCGTCGCGTGCGTGCCCTGGCGGGCGGCCGCGAGCTGCGCGACGACGACCTGGTGGATCAGCGGCACGTTGGTCTGGACGTCGAAGATCTCCGAGGGGAGGGTGACGTCGAGCGTCTTGGTAGCCATGGTCAGGCCCCCTTCGCGGCCGAGCGGACGAGGACGACCGCGCCGCGCGGGCCGGGGACGGCGCCCTTGACCAGCAGCAGGCCCTTGTCGGCGTCCACGGCGTGGATGGTGAGGTTCTGCGTCGTCTGGCGCACGCCGCCCATGCGGCCGGCCATGCGCATGCCCTTGAACACGCGACCGGGGGTGGCGCACCCGCCGATCGAGCCGGGCTTGCGGTGGTTCTTGTGCGACCCGTGCGAGGAGCTGACGCCGTGGAAGCCGTGTCGCTTCATGACACCGGCGAAGCCCTTGCCCTTGGTCGTCGCCGAGATGTCGACGGCCTGGCCGGCCTCGAACGTGTCGGCGCCGACCTCCTGGCCGAGGGTGTACTCACCGGCGTCCGCGGTGCGGATCTCGATGAGGAAGCGGCGCGGCGTGACGCCGGCCTTGTCGAAGTGGCCGGTGAGCGGCTTGGTCACCTTGCGCGGGTCGATCGCGCCGAAGCCGAGCTGGACGGCGGCGTAGCCGTCGGTCCCGGCGTCGCGGACCTGGGTCACGACGTTGGGGCCGGCCTGGATCACGGTGACGGGCACGAGGCGGTTGGTCTCGTCCCACATCTGGGTCATGCCGAGCTTGGTACCCAGCAGACCCTTCTGGGTCTTCGTGGCAGTGGTGGTCATCGCGAGCCTCAGAGCTTGATCTCGATGTTGACGTCAGCCGGGAGGTCGAGACGCATCAGCGAGTCGACGGCCTTGGGCGTCGGGTCGATGATGTCGATGAGGCGCTTGTGCGTGCGCATCTCGAAGTGCTCGCGGCTGTCCTTGTACTTGTGCGGCGACCGGATGACGCAGAACACGTTCTTCTCCGTCGGCAGCGGCACGGGGCCGACCACGGTCGCACCCGCGCGGGTCACGGTGTCGACGATCTTGCGCGCCGAGCTGTCGATGACCTCGTGGTCATACGACTTCAACCGGATGCGGATCTTCTGTCCCGCCATCTGATGTTCCGTCTCTCTCTCGCCGTCCATCTGTCTCGGTGCGGTTCCGGGGCCTCCGACCCCCGAGGTCGGGCGTGTCGCCCTAACTCCGCTCACGAGCGGCGTGCGGGAACCCGCACCACGTCCGTGGGATCTTCAGCCCGGTGGAACCGGGGGGCCTGGCTCTTCGCAGACGAGCCGCCCCGCCGACCGGCGGTTCGAGTCCTCGTCGCGGTGGGCGTGATGGACCCTCTCGGATCGCTCACGCACGCCAAGCAACCCAGCCAGTGTGCCAGAGGCCGGGCCCCTCCTCCAAATCGGGCCCTACACCCGCTCGGCCCCTCCCCCACGCACCCCCGAACACGCGGCGCGTCCCCCACGGGCCCGGACCGCGAGGAGGATGGGGCGATGAGCTCCCGCCGCCGTCGGAACGCCCCGCGGGGACGCCCCACCCTGGCGACCGAGCGGCTGACGCTGCGGCCTCTCACCTGGGACGACCTACCGGACGTCGAGGCGCTCGACGCCGACCCCGAGGTCACCCGGTTCCTCGAGCCCGCCGGGACACCGCGCCAGGTGCACGACCGGATGCTCGCCCGGTTCGACCCCGGCAACGACGCGATGGGGCTCGGCTACTGGGCGGGCCTGGAGGGCGGCCGCTTCGTCGGCTGGTGGCTCCTCACCCCGGCGGCCCCCGGCCTCGCCGAGATCGGGTGGCGCCTGCACGTGCGGGCGTGGGGCCGAGGGCTGGCCACCGAGGGCGCCCGCGCCCTCCTGGACCACGGCTTCGGCCGGGCGGGGCTCGAGCGCGTCGTCGCCGACACCGCGGTCGACAACCTCCGCTCCCGCGGGGTGATGCGCCGCCTCGGGATGCGGCCGACGGGCCTGCGCGACGGGGCCTGGGCGGGCGAGCTGACCCGCGCGGAGTGGCTCGCCGCCCGCTGACCGCCGGCGACGGCGAAGGGCCCCCGCACCAGGACTGGTGCGGGGGCCCTTCGTGTGCCGGTGGTGACCGGCGTCAGGTCACTGGTTGATCTTGGTGACCCGGCCGGCGCCGACGGTGCGGCCGCCCTCGCGGATGGCGAAGCGCAGGCCCTCCTCCATGGCGATCGGCTGGATGAGCTCGACCGACATCTCGGTGTTGTCACCGGGCATGACCATCTCGGTGCCCTCGGGCAGGCTCACGACACCGGTGACGTCCGTGGTCCGGAAGTAGAACTGCGGACGGTAGTTGTCGTAGAACGGCGTGTGCCGGCCACCCTCGTCCTTGGACAGGATGTAGACGTTCGCCTCGAAGTTGGTGTGCGGCGTGATCGAGCCGGGCTTGACCACGACCTGGCCGCGCTCGACGTCCTCACGCTTGATGCCACGCAGGAGCAGGCCGACGTTCTCGCCCGCACGACCCTCGTCGAGGAGCTTGCGGAACATCTCGATGCCGGTCGCGGTGGTCTTGGTCGGCGGACCGGTGTGGATACCGACGATCTCGACCTCCTCGTTGACCTTGAGGATGCCGCGCTCGATACGACCGGTGACGACGGTGCCACGACCGGTGATCGTGAAGACGTCCTCGACGGGCATGAGGAACGGCTTGTCGGTGTCGCGCTCCGGCTCCGGGATGTAGGTGTCCACGGCGTCCATGAGCTCGAGCACGGTCTGGCCCCACTCGGCGTCGCCCTCGAGCGCCTTGAGCGCCGAGACCTTGATGACCGGCAGGTCGTCGCCCGGGAACTCGTAGGACGTGAGGAGCTCACGGACCTCCATCTCGACGAGCTCGAGGATCTCCTCGTCGTCGACCATGTCGGCCTTGTTCAGCGCCACGACGATGTAGGGGACGCCGACCTGGCGGGCCAGGAGGACGTGCTCCTTCGTCTGGGGCATCGGGCCGTCGGTGGCCGCCACGACCAGGATCGCGCCGTCCATCTGGGCGGCACCCGTGATCATGTTCTTCACGTAGTCCGCGTGACCCGGGCAGTCGACGTGAGCGTAGTGACGCTGCTCCGTCTGGTACTCGATGTGCGCGATGGAGATGGTGATACCGCGCTGCTTCTCCTCAGGCGCCTTGTCGATGTCGTCGAACGCGAACTGGGGGTTCAGGTCCGGGTACTTGTCGTGCAGGACCTTAGAGATCGCAGCCGTCAGCGTCGTCTTCCCGTGGTCGATGTGACCGATGGTTCCGATGTTGACGTGCGGCTTGGTCCGCTCGAACTTTGCCTTCGCCACTGTGATGTCCTCCTCAGGACTCTCTTCTGGGTAACGCCGAAACGACCGGGCAGGACGTGGCGTCGTCTATGGGATGGGTTGGGATGCTTCTCTACAGAGACCAGCGACCAGTCTAGCGGTCACTCGCCCCGAGTCTTCTTGATGATCTCCTCGGCCACGGACTTGGGGACCTCGGCGTAGGAGTCGAACTCCATCGAGTAGTTCGCCCGGCCCTGGGTCTTGGACCGCAGGTCCCCGACGTAGCCGAACATCTCCGACAGCGGGACGAGCCCGCGGACGATCTTGGCGCCGCTGATGTCCTCCATGGCCTGGATCTGGCCACGACGGGAGTTGATGTCGCCGATGACCTCGCCCATGTAGTCCTCGGGCGTGCGCACCTCGACGGCCATCATCGGCTCGAGGAGGACCGGGTCGCACTTGCGCACGGCCTCCTTGAGCGCCATGGAGCCGGCGATCTTGAACGCCATCTCCGAGGAGTCGACGTCGTGGGCCGCACCGTCGAGGAGCGTCGCCTTGATCCCGACGAGCGGGTAGCCGGCGAGGATGCCGTACTGCATGGCGTCCTGGATACCGGCGTTGACCGACGGGATGTACTCGCGCGGGACGCGACCGCCGGTGACCTTGTTGTCGAACTCGTACAGCTCGCCCTCGGCCGTGTCGAGCGGCTCGAGCGCGATCTGGATCTTCGCGAACTGGCCGGACCCACCCGTCTGCTTCTTGTGGGTGTAGTCGAAGCGCTCGAGGCCGCGACGGATCGTCTCGCGGTAGGCGACCTGCGGCTTACCGACGTTCGCCTCGACCTTGAACTCGCGCTTCATCCGGTCGACGAGGATGTCGAGGTGGAGCTCGCCCATGCCGGCGATGATCGTCTGGCCGGTCTCCTCGTCGAGGTTGACCTGGAACGTCGGGTCCTCCTCGGCGAGCTTCTGGATCGCCATCGACAGCTTCTCCTGGTCACCCTTGGTCTTGGGCTCGATGGCCACCTGGATGACGGGCTCGGGGAAGGTCATCGACTCGAGGACGACGGGGTGGTCGATGTTGCACAGGGTGTCGCCCGTGGTCGTCGACTTCAGGCCGATGGCAGCGTAGATGTGCCCCGCCATCGCCTCCTCGACCGGGTTCTCCTTGTTGGCGTGCATCTGGAAGAGCTTCCCGATGCGCTCCTTCTTGATCTTGGTGCTGTTGAGCACCTGGGTCCCCGACGAGATGTGGCCGGAGTAGACCCGGATGAAGGTGAGCGTCCCGAAGAACGGGTGCGAGGCGACCTTGAAGGCGAGCGCGGAGAACGGCTCGTCCTTGCTCGGCTTGCGGGAGATGTGCTCGTCCTCGTTGCCGGGCGCGTGACCCTGCATCGCGGGGACGTCGATCGGCGAGGGGAGGTAGTCCACGACGGCGTCGAGCATCGGCTGGACGCCGCGGTTCTTGAACGCGGAGCCGCAGAGGACCGGGTAGACCTCGGAGGCGATGGTGAGCTTGCGGATCCCGGCCTTGATCTCCTCCGGGGAGAGCTCACCACCCTCGAGGTACTTCTCCATGAGGGCGTCGTCGGCCTCGGCGACGCGCTCGATGAGGTGGTGGCGGTACTCCTCGACCTTGTCCATGAGGTCGGCCGGGATCTCCTGGACCTCGTACTTCGCACCGAGGGTCACATCACCCTTGGCGTCGCCCTCCCAGACGAGCGCGCGCTTGTAGATGAGGTCGACGACGCCGATGAAGTCGTTCTCGGCACCGATCGGCAGCTGGAGCACGAGGGGCTCGGCGCCGAGGCGGTCCTTGATGGTGTCGACGGTGAAGTAGAAGTCCGCGCCGAGCTTGTCCATCTTGTTGACGAAGCAGATGCGGGGCACGCCGTACTTGTCGGCCTGGCGCCACACGGTCTCGGACTGCGGCTCGACACCCTCCTTGCCGTCGAACACGGCGACGGCGCCGTCGAGGACGCGCAGCGAGCGCTCGACCTCGACGGTGAAGTCGACGTGCCCGGGGGTGTCGATGATGTTGATCTGGTGGTCCTCCCAGAAGGAGGTGACCGCCGCGGAGGTGATGGTGATCCCCCGCTCCTTCTCCTGCTCCATCCAGTCGGTGGTCGAGGCGCCGTCGTGCGTCTCGCCCATCTTCCGGTTGACGCCGGTGTAGAAGAGGATGCGCTCCGTCGCCGTCGTCTTGCCGGCGTCGATGTGCGCCATGATGCCGATGTTGCGGACCTTCGTGAGGTCCGTCAGGACGTCCTGTGCCACGTTCAGTGCTCTCGTCTCGTCGCTTCGGGGGGTGCGGTCCGGGTGCGCCCGTGGGCGGTCACCGGTGGTCCGGGGAGCCGGCCGCCGCGGGGCGGCCGGCCTCCCCGGTGCTGGTCACCAGCGGTAGTGCGCGAAGGCCTTGTTCGACTCGGCCATCTTGTGGGTGTCCTCGCGACGCTTCACCGCGGCACCGAGGCCGTTGGAGGCGTCGAGGATCTCGTTCATGAGGCGCTCGGTCATCGTCTTCTCGCGACGCTGACGCGAGTACCCGACGAGCCAGCGCAGCGACAGGGTCGTCGCCCGGTTGGGCTTGACCTCGATCGGGACCTGGTAGGTCGCACCGCCGACGCGGCGGGACTTGACCTCGAGGGTCGGCTTGATGTTGTCGAGCGCGCGCTTGAGCGTCTGCACCGGGTCGGTGCCGGTCTTCTGCTGGCAGCCCTCGAGCGCGCCGTAGACGATGCGCTCGGCGGTGGACTTCTTGCCGTCCAGGAGGACCTTGTTGACGAGCGCGGTCACCAGGGGGGACTGGTGGACCGGGTCGATGACGAGCGGCCGCTTCGGAGCGGGACCCTTACGAGGCATCAGCCCTTCACCTTCTTCGCGCCGTAGCGGCTCCGCGCCTGCTGACGGTTCTTGACGCCCTGGGTGTCGAGGGCGCCGCGGATGATCTTGTAGCGCACGCCGGGCAGGTCCTTCACACGACCGCCGCGGACGAGCACCATCGAGTGCTCCTGGAGGTTGTGGCCGACACCGGGGATGTAGGCGGTGACCTCGATGCCGCTCGTGAGGCGCACGCGGGCGACCTTGCGGAGGGCGGAGTTCGGCTTCTTCGGGGTGGTGGTGTACACGCGCGTGCACACGCCGCGGCGCTGCGGAGAGCCCTTGAGGGCAGGAGTCTTGACCTTGGTGGTCTTGTCCTGCCGGCCCTTGCGCACCAGCTGGTTGATGGTAGGCAACCTGAGTCCTTCGTCTGGTCTGGTCAAGCGGCGGCGTGGTGCCGTCGCTCCTTGTCATGGCCGCTGCTCGACCCCCGCGTTCGGGTGTGTCGCACCGGCTGCTCTTCCCTGCATTCCCCATGCGCCACCCCCGGGAGGGTGGTGTGGTCGGGGCGCCCGGCAAGAGGTGGGCGAGGCCGCGTCCGACGCCTCTCGGCGATGTCCGCGACTCCAGGGTCTGGACCTAGCCAGACACGATGACCCAGAGTACCGGCCGGTGCGGAGCCCCTCCAAATCGCGGTCGCCCGGCGTCGCCGCTCAGAGGACGATGTGCTGGCGTCCGTCGAGGAGCTCGCGGGCGGCGTCGAGGTGCCCGGCGTGCGTGGCCGTCTCGACGATGACGTGGAGCACGATGCTGCGCAGGTCCGGGAACGGCATGCCCGCCTCGGCCCACCACGCCTCGGGACGCACGGGCGGGGCGTCCAGCGGGGTGGCGGCGAGGATCCCGTCCGAGACGGAGATCGCGGTGCGGTACGCCTCGACGACGCCCGCGGCGGGCTCGTCGTCCCCGACGCGCCAGTCCGCGTTCTCCCCCTCGGGCCAGTAGTCGAGCGACCCACCGGCGACGACGACCTCGAACCAGTAGCGCTCGTCGGAGAGGGTGAGGTGGCGCACGAGCCCGAGCGGCGTCCAGCCCGACGGCAGCACCGCAGCCCGCAGCTGGCCGTCGGTGAGCCCGTCGAGCTGGGACAGGACGTGCCCGCGCTGGGCCGCCAGGTGCCGGGTGAGCAGGGCGCGGTCCGGCTCGTCCGTCACGGCTGCTCCATCCGGTCGAAGGCGGGCGCGTACCGGAACGGGCCGGCGAGCTCGGGCCGCCAGGCCTGCAGTGGCCGCACCTGGAAGAGGCGGTCCGGCCAGGGCCCCGGCGTCCCCACCCCCCGCCCGGCGGCGGTCTCGAAGCCGAAGATCGCGTAGTAGTCCGGGTCGCCGAGGAGCACGAGGGAGGGCTCCCGGCGCTGGTCGGCGGTGACCACCACCGCGGCGACGAGCGCCGAGCCGATGCCCTGTCCCTGGAGGTCCGGGCGCACGGCCAGCGGCCCGAGGCCCACGGAGGGCCCCTCCCCCATCGTCGCCCGGCTGCACACGACCACCCCGGCGACCCCGCCGTCGAGCTCGGCGACGAAGGTCAGCTCCGCCAGCACGTCGCCGTCGGCACGGAGCCCGTCGACGAGCACCGCCTCGACCGAGCGGGCCCCACCCGGCGGCACCGGGAAGGCCGCGTCGAGCAGCGCCGCCACGTCGGCGTGGTCGGCTGGGCTCTCGGGGCGGATGACGAGGTCGGGGCGCACCGGGTCATCCTCCCCCGCCGTCGCCGGCGCGCGCCAACGAGTAGAGGGCGTACTCGAAGGTCCGGCCCTCCCGGCTCACCTCCAGCACCTCCTCGGCGGCGACGTCACCGGGTCCGCCGGTGGCGGCCAGCCGGTGCAGCAGCTCGGGCGCCCGGTGCGAGGACCACACGACGAGGAGACCGCCGGGGCGCAGCGCTGCCCGGCAGGACCGGAGCGTGTCGGCCTCGTAGAGAGGGGCATTCGTGGCGTGGACGAGGAAGCCCGGGCCGTTGTCGACGTCGAGCAGGATCACGTCCCACGGCCCCTGCGGTGGCGCTGTTCCGTCGAGGACCCGGGCGACGTCGCCGACGTGCAGGGCACAGCGTGGCCCCTCCAGGCCCGCGAGCTCCGCGACGACGCCGGCCCGCGCCCAGCCCACGAGGGGCGCGGCCAGCTCGACGACGTCGACGTGCGCGACGCGTGGGTCGGCCAGGACCGCCCGGGTGGTGAACCCGAGGCCCAGCCCGCCGACGAGGACCCGCCGCGGGTCGGGGTGGTGGCGCAGGGTCTCGGCGAGCAGGACCTCGGTCGAGGTGTCGACGGTGTCCATCGCGAAGGCGCCGTCGACGACCAGCTCGAGGACCTCGCCCCGGCGGCGCAGGGCCACCTCCCCCTGCGCGGTGGCCTCCCGCGCCACTGTCACGACCTCGTCCACGTCCTGGACCCTAGGGCGCGGCGCCGCACCGCGCACCCCCCCGGAACGCCGACGGGCGGGCACCCGGTGGTCTCCCACCGTGGTGCCCGCCCGTGCGGACGTCAGCGACGCCTCAGAGCCGGTCGAGACCGAGCTCGGAGTCGTCGAGGCGCACGGCCTCGCCGGAGCCCGGACCGAACGAGAACGCGTAGTCCTCGTAGTTCGGCATCGAGTACATCGCCGCCTTGGCCTCCTCGGTGGGCTCGACCGCGATGTTGCGGTACCGGGGAAGGCCGGTACCCGCGGGGATGAGCTTGCCGAGGATGACGTTCTCCTTGAGGCCGAGCAGCGGGTCGGACTTGCCTTCCATCGCCGCCTCGGTGAGGACGCGGGTCGTCTCCTGGAAGGACGCCGCCGACAGCCACGACTCGGTCGCGAGCGACGCCTTCGTGATGCCCATGAGCTCGGGACGGCCGGAGGCCGGCTTGCCACCCTCGGACACGACCCGGCGGTTCTCGGACTCGAAGCGCCCACGCTCGGCGAGCATGCCCGGGAGCAGGTCGGCGTCACCCTCCTCGATGATCGTGATCCGGCGCAGCATCTGCCGGACGATGACCTCGATGTGCTTGTCGTGGATCGACACACCCTGCTGGCGGTAGACGCGCTGCACCTCGTCGACGAGGTGCTCCTGCGTCTTGCGCGGCCCGAGGATCCGAAGGACCTGCTTGGGGTCGATCGAGCCCTGGGTCAGCTGGGTGCCGACCTCGACGTGCTGGCCGTCGGAGACGAGCAGCCGCGCACGCTTGGTGACCGGGTAGGCGTGCTCCTCGGAGCCGTCGTCCGGGGTGACCAGGATGCGTCGCGCCTTGTCGGTCTCCTCGATCGTCACCCGGCCGGAGGCCTCGGCGATCGGCGAGACACCCTTGGGCGTGCGCGCCTCGAAGAGCTCGACGACACGCGGCAGACCCTGGGTGATGTCGTCACCGGCCACACCACCGGTGTGGAAGGTCCGCATCGTCAGCTGGGTGCCGGGCTCACCGATGGACTGCGCCGCGATGATGCCGACGGCCTCACCGATGTCGACGAGCTTGCCCGTCGCGAGCGAGCGGCCGTAGCACTTGGCACAGGTGCCGACCTTGGAGTCGCAGGTGAGGACGGACCGCACCTTGACCGAGTCGACGCCGGCCGCGAACAGCGCACCGATGACGACGTCCCCGAGGTCGATGCCGGCCTGCGCCAGCACCTCCTTGCCCTGGACGACGTCCTCGGCGAGCGAGCGCGCGTAGACCGAGGTCTCGACGTCGTCGTGGACCGTGCGGGTCCCGGTGCGCTCGTCGGTGGCCGCGATCGGCATCGGCAGGCCACGCTCGGTGCCGCAGTCGTCCTCACGGACGATGACGTCCTGCGAGACGTCGACGAGACGCCGGGTGAGGTACCCGGAGTCGGCGGTCCGCAGCGCGGTGTCGGCCAGACCCTTACGCGAGCCGTGCGTCGAGATGAAGAACTCGAGCACCGTGAGGCCCTCGCGGAAGTTCGCACGGATCGGGCGCGGGATGATGTCGCCCTTCGGGTTGGACACCAGCCCTCGCATCCCGGCGATCTGCCGCAGCTGCATCCAGTTACCACGAGCACCCGAGCTGACCATCCGGTAGATGGTGTTGCTCCGCGGGATGTTGGCTTCCATCTCCTTGGCGACCTCGTTCGTCGCCTGGGTCCAGATCTCGATGAGCTCCTGGCGGCGCTCGTCGTCGGTGATGAGACCGCGCTCGTACTGGGTCTGCACCTTGGTCGCCTTGTCCTCGTAGGCCTCGAGGATCTCGATCTTGCGGGGCGGGGTGACGACGTCGGAGATGGCCACCGTGATGCCCGAGCGGGTCGCCCAGTGGAAGCCGTACTCCTTGAGCGCGTCGAGGCTCGCCGCGACCTGCACCTTGCTGTAGCGCTCGGCGAGGTCGTTGACGATCGTCGACAGCCGCTTCTTGTCGACCTGGTCGTTGACGAACGGGTAGTCCTCGGGCAGCGTCTCGTTGAAGAGCGCGCGGCCGAGGGTCGTCTCGAGCGTCAGGGCCTCGGCGAAGCCGAACTCGTCGACCTCGACACCCTCGGGCAGCTCCGACAGCGGGGTCGGGACGAGGCGCTCGAGGCGGATCTTGACGACCGAGCCGAGCTCGATCTCGCCGGCGTCGAAGGCCATCCGCGCCTCGGCCGGGCCGCTGAAGAAGCGCCCGGCGCCCTTGCCGTCCTCCACCTCGGAGGTGAGGTGGTACAGGCCGATGATCATGTCCTGGGTGGGCATGGTCACGGGGCGGCCGTCGGCCGGCTTGAGGATGTTGTTCGAGGACAGCATGAGGATGCGGGCCTCGGCCTGGGCCTCCGCCGACAGCGGCACGTGCACGGCCATCTGGTCACCGTCGAAGTCCGCGTTGAACGCGGTGCAGACGAGCGGGTGGATCTGGATGGCCTTGCCCTCGACGAGCTGCGGCTCGAAGGCCTGGATGCCGAGGCGGTGCAGCGTGGGCGCACGGTTGAGCAGCACGGGGTGCTCGGTGATGACCTCTTCGAGGACGTCCCACACGACCGGGCGCTGACGCTCGACCATCCGCTTGGCCGACTTGATGTTCTGGGCGTGGTCGAGGTCGACGAGCCGCTTCATGACGAAGGGCTTGAACAGCTCGAGCGCCATCTGCTTCGGCAGGCCGCACTGGTGCAGCTTGAGCTGCGGGCCGACGACGATGACCGAACGGCCCGAGTAGTCGACGCGCTTGCCGAGCAGGTTCTGGCGGAACCGGCCCTGCTTGCCCTTGAGCATGTCGGAGAGCGACTTCAGCGGGCGGTTGCCCGGCCCGGTGACGGGACGGCCACGGCGGCCGTTGTCGAAGAGGCTGTCGACGGCCTCCTGGAGCATCCGCTTCTCGTTGTTGACGATGATCTCGGGCGCCCCGAGGTCCAGGAGCCGCTTGAGGCGGTTGTTCCGGTTGATGACCCGGCGGTACAGGTCGTTGAGGTCGGACGTCGCGAACCGGCCACCGTCGAGCTGGACCATCGGGCGCAGGTCCGGCGGGATGACCGGGATGGCGTCCAGGACCATGCCCGCAGGCTGGTTCGTCGTCGTCTGGAAGGCCGAGACGACCTTGAGCCGCTTGAGGGCGCGGGTCTTGCGCTGGCCCTTGCCGGTGGTGATGGTCTCGCGCAGGGACTCCGACTCGGCGTCGAGGTCGAAGGTCTCGAGGCGCTTCTGGATCGCCGCGGCGCCCATGCCGCCCTCGAAGTACAGACCGAAGCGGTCCCGCATCTCGCGGTAGAGGACCTCGTCGCCCTCGAGGTCCTGGACCTTGAGGTTCTTGAAGCGGTCCCAGACCTGCTCGAGACGCTCGACCTGCGCGTCGGCGCGGCGGCGGATCGCGTTCATCTCGCGCTCGGCGGAGTCGCGGACCTTGCGCTTGGCGTCGGACTTGGCGCCGTCGGCCTCGAGGGCCGCGATGTCGGACTCGAGCTTCTTGGCGCGGGCCTCGACGTCGGCGTCGCGACGGTTCTCGATCTCCTTCTTCTCGACCTGGATCTGGGCCTCGAGCGAGGGCAGGTCGGCGTGCCGCTGGTCCTCGTCGACGCTCGTGATCATGTACGCCGCGAAGTAGATGACCTTCTCGAGGTCCTTGGGGGCGAGGTCGAGGAGGTACCCGAGCCGGCTCGGGACGCCCTTGAAGTACCAGATGTGGGTGACGGGCGCGGCGAGCTCGATGTGGCCCATCCGCTCACGCCGCACGGCGGCGCGGGTGACCTCGACGCCACACCGCTCGCAGATGATGCCCTTGAAGCGGACCCGCTTGTACTTGCCGCAGGCGCACTCCCAGTCCCGGGTGGGGCCGAAGATCTTCTCGCAGAAGAGGCCGTCCTTCTCGGGCTTGAGGGTGCGGTAGTTGATCGTCTCGGGCTTCTTGACCTCGCCGTGGCTCCAGGCACGGATGGCGTCGGCCGTCGCGAGGCCGATGCGGAGCTCGTCGAAGAAGTTGACGTCGAGCACGTGGTTCCTTCTCTCGTTATTGCGAAATCTGTGGTCTGACTGAGGTGAGTCGGGCGGGGTCCCCGGCCCGGTCGCTGCTGCGACCGGGCCGGGTCACCTGTCAGACCTCTTCGACGCTGCTCGGCTCGCGCCGGGACAGGTCGATGCCGAGCTCCTCGGCGGCACGGAAGACGTCGTCCTCCGCGTCGTGCATCTCGATCGTGCTGCCGTCGCTGGACAGCACCTCGACGTTGAGGCAGAGGCTCTGCATCTCCTTGATGAGCACCTTGAAGGACTCGGGGATACCGGGCTCGGGGATGTTGTCGCCCTTGACGATGGCCTCGTACACCTTGACGCGGCCGTTGACGTCGTCGGACTTGATGGTGAGCAGCTCCTGCAGCGCGTAGGCCGCGCCGTACGCCTCCAGGGCCCAGACCTCCATCTCACCGAAGCGCTGGCCACCGAACTGGGCCTTACCGCCGAGCGGCTGCTGGGTGATCATCGAGTACGGCCCGGTGCTGCGCGCGTGGATCTTGTCGTCCACGAGGTGGTGCAGCTTGAGGATGTACATGTAGCCCACGGACACCGGCTCCGGGAACGGCTCGCCGGAGCGGCCGTCGAAGAGGCGGGCCTTGCCGGTGCCGTCGATGAGGCGCACGTCGTCCCGGGTCGGCAGGGTGCTGTCGAGCAGCCCGACGATCTCGTTCTCACGGCAGCCGTCGAAGACCGGCGAGGCGACGCGGGTGCCGGCGGGCGCCTGGCGGGCGTCCTCCGGGATCAGCTCGGCCCACTCGGGGGTGCCCTCGATGTTCCACCCGCGGCTGGCGGCCCAGCCGAGGTGCAGCTCGAGGATCTGGCCGACGTTCATACGACCGGGGACACCGAGCGGGTTGAGCACGACGTCGACGGGCGTGCCGTCCTCGAGGAAGGGCATGTCCTCGACCGGGAGGATCTTGGAGATGACGCCCTTGTTGCCGTGCCGGCCGGCGAGCTTGTCGCCGTCGGTGATCTTCCGCTTGTTCGCGACGTAGACGCGGACCAGCTGGTTGACGCCGGGGGGCAGCTCGTCGCCCTCGTCCTTGTCGAAGACCTTGACGCCGATGACGGTGCCGGTCTCGCCGTGCGGGACCTTGAGGGAGGTGTCGCGGACCTCACGGGCCTTCTCCCCGAAGATCGCGCGGAGCAGGCGCTCCTCGGGCGTCAGCTCGGTCTCGCCCTTGGGCGTGACCTTGCCGACGAGGAGGTCGCCGTCGCGGACCTCGGCACCGATGCGGATGATGCCGCGCTCGTCGAGGTCGGCGAGGACGTCCTCGCTGACGTTCGGGATGTCGCGGGTGATCTCCTCGGGCCCGAGCTTGGTGTCGCGGGCGTCGACCTCGTGCTCCTCGATGTGGATCGAGGAGAGGACGTCGTCCTGCACCAGGCGCTGGCTGAGGATGATCGCGTCCTCGTAGTTGTGGCCCTCCCACGGCATGAACGCCACGAGCAGGTTGCGCCCGAGCGCCATCTCGCCGCCCTCGGTCGCGGGACCGTCGGCGATGAGCTGGCCGGCCTCGACCCGCTGGCCCTCGTCGACCCGGACGACCTGGTTGTAGCTGTTGCCCTGGTTCGAGCGGTCGAACTTCGCGATCCGGTAGGTGCGGGTCGTGCCGTCGTCACCGGCGACGGTGACGAGGTCGGCGGAGACCTCGGTGACGACACCGGCCTTGTCGGCGACGACCACGTCACCGGAGTCGACGGCGGCGCGGAACTCCATGCCGGTCCCGACGAGCGGGGCCTCGGCCCGCACGAGCGGGACGGCCTGACGCTGCATGTTCGAGCCCATGAGCGCGCGGTTGGCGTCGTCGTGCTCGAGGAACGGGATGAGCGCGGTGGCCGCCGAGACCATCTGGCGCGGCGAGACGTCGATGTAGTCGACGTCGTCACCGGGGATGTACTCGACCTCGCCGCCCTTGACCCGGACGAGCACACGCTCGTGGGCGAAGCGGGTGCCGTCCTCGGTGAGGGTGGCGTTCGCCTGCGCGATGACGTGCTCGTCCTCCTCGTCGGCGGACAGGTAGTGGATGTCGTCGGTGATGCGGCCGTCGACGACCTTGCGGTACGGGGTCTCGATGAAGCCGAAGGAGTTGATCCGCCCGTAGGACGCGAGCGAGCCGATGAGGCCGATGTTCGGACCCTCAGGGGTCTCGATCGGGCACATCCGGCCGTAGTGCGACGGGTGGACGTCACGGACCTCCATGCCGGCGCGGTCACGGGAGAGACCACCCGGGCCGAGCGCCGACAGGCGACGCTTGTGCGTCAGGCCGGCGAGCGGGTTGTTCTGGTCCATGAACTGGGAGAGCTGGCTGGTGCCGAAGAACTCCTTGATGGACGCCACGACCGGGCGGATGTTGATCAGCGTCTGCGGCGTGATGGCCTCGACGTCCTGGGTCGTCATCCGCTCGCGCACGACGCGCTCCATCCGGGACAGGCCGGTGCGGACCTGGTTCTGGATGAGCTCGCCGACGTTGCGCAGGCGGCGGTTGCCGAAGTGGTCGATGTCGTCGGTCTCGACGCGCACGTCGACCGCCTCGCCGCGACGCTGACCCGGGAGGGTCTCCTCGCCGGCGTGCAGGGCGACGATGTACTTGATCGTCGCGACGATGTCCTCGAGGGCCAGCGTCGAGGTCGACAGCTCGGAGTCGACCCCGAGCTTCTTGTTGATCTTGTACCGGCCGACCTTCGCGAGGTCGTAGCGCTTGCCGTTGAAGTAGAGGTTGTCGAGCAGCGTCTGCGCGGCCTCCTTGGTCGGCGGCTCGCCCGGACGCAGCTTGCGGTAGATGTCGAGCAGGGCGTCGTCCTGGTCGGTCGTGTTGTCCTTCTCGAGGGTCAGCCGCATCGACTCGTAGTCGCCGAACTGCTCGAGGATCTCGGCCTCGGACATGCCGAGGGCCTTGAGGAGCACCGTGACCGACTGCTTGCGCTTGCGGTCGACGCGCACGCCGACCATGTCGCGCTTGTCGATCTCGAACTCGAGCCAGGCGCCGCGGCTCGGGATGACCTTGGCCGTGTAGACGTCCTTGTCGGAGGTCTTGTCGGCGGTGCGCTCGAAGTACACGCCCGGGCTGCGGACGAGCTGGGAGACGACGACCCGCTCGGTGCCGTTGATGATGAAGGTGCCGCGCTCGGTCATGAGCGGGAAGTCACCCATGAACACCGTCTGGCTCTTGATCTCGCCGGTGGTGTTGTTCATGAACTCGGCGGTGACGAACAGCGGGGCCGAGTAGGTCTGGTCGCGCTCCTTGCACTCCTCGATGGAGTACTTGACCTCCTCGAAGCGGTGGTCGCGGAAGCTGAGCGACATGGAGCCGCTGAAGTCCTCGATCGGCGAGATCTCCTCGAAGATCTCCTCGAGGCCGGAGCGCTCGGGGACGTCGTCACGACCGGCCTCGAGGGCGGCGGCGACACGCTCCTGCCAGCGCTCGTTGCCGAGGAGCCAGTCGAAGCTCTCGGTCTGCAGCGCGAGGAGGTCGGGGACCTCCAGGGGCTCACGGATCTTGGCGAAGGACAGACGGCCCGAAGCCGTCAGAGCGGAGTTCACAGTGTTCGACGTGGTGCGCGAGGCAGCCAAGGAGGGTTCCTTCCACGGGCCTGATGACGTGCGGTCGGCCGCTCCCGACCCACCGGACGTCGTGATCCGTGACCGTCGAAGGTCTCCCGGGACAGCCGGGGGCATGGCGACAGACGCAGCTCAGCGATGAGCGGAGGAAGGTAGGGGGCAGCGCAAAGAGATAGCATACCCGAAGAAGGCAGCACCGTCCAACCGGGTCAAGCCCTCGGGGCTCCCGGTGCCGGCGGCCCGCCAGCGGGCGACGCAGACAGGATGGCCCCGGCCCCGGCCCGCCCGTCAAGCAGTACGGCCTTTTCGGCGCGCCACCCAGGCTGCGGACGCCGTGGTCAGAAGGCCGAGAGCTGCTCGATGAGCCACCGGTCCTGCACCCGCTTCATCGTCGCGATGACCCGGTTCTGGTCGATGGAGGGCTGCTCCTCACCCTCGGCGGTCTTCGCCTGGTTGACGAACACCTGGACCGTCACCGTGTCGGGCGTCTGGCCCATG
>CAWFGY010000009.1:0-164319 GCA_963815545.1 uncultured Actinomycetota bacterium | reverse complement strand
CCTCGGTCATGACGCTGCTCGTCGCCTACACGGTCTGGCAGTTCGGCCGTCGGGGTCACCCCTGGTGCGACCCCGAGTCGCTCCTGCAGTGGCACGGCCTCTGGCATGTGCTGTGCGCCGTGGCCGCCTACCTGCTGTTCCGGCATTACGTCGCGGAGCGCCCGGCGCCGCGGTGAGGGTCAGCGCGGGGCGTCCGGGTCCACCCCGTCGGCGACGACGACGTCCGCAGCCGTGATGCCGCCGACGAGGTCGCGGTCCCGCCGGTCGACCCCGGTGACGAGGTGGAACGTGGCGCCGGCGATGGCGGCGCCGAGCAGCGGTGCGAGCCAGAAGAGCCACAGCTGACCCGGCGCGCCGTCACCGACGAAGAAGGCGACCGCCGTCGAGCGTGCCGGGTTCAGCCCGGCGCCCGACACCGGCAGGGCCAGCAGGTGGACCAGCGCGTAGGCCGCGCCGATCGCGATCGGTTCGACACCGTCGGGCGAGCGGGAGTCGGTGACGCCGAGGACGACGTAGACCAGGACCGCGGTGAGCAGGACCTCGAGCACGAGGACGGCGACGAGGGAGTAGCCGCCGGGGGAGAGGTCGCCCCAGCCGGTGACCGCCGGGTCCGGCGCCAGAGGGCGTCCCGCCCGGCCGCGGCCGACCGACCAGACCGCGAGGCCCGCCAGCAGGCCCCCGAGCACCTGGGCCAGGACGTAGAGCGGCACCTCGCGCCACTCGAACCGTCGGGCGACCGCGGCGCCCAGCGTCACCGCCGGGTTGAAGTGCGCGCCCGACACGTGCCCCACGGCGTAGGCCATGGCGATGAAGCCGAGCCCGGCGGCGAGGGCGATGCCGAGGTACCCGACCCCGACGACGAGGCTCTGGCCGGTGAGGACGTTCGGCGTGACGGCCTCGGCCGCCAGGACCGCGGTGCCGGCGACGGCCAGCACGAGGACGAAGGTCCCGAGGAACTCGGCGGCGAGGCGGCGCGGCATGGGCGGGGGCGTCATGAGGCACAGCATGTCGGGGACGGCGCCCGAGCACCACTGACACGGCGAGGACGGGGAAGACCCCCGGGGTCGCGACGGCGGCGGCCGACGCGACCCCGGGGGTCTCGTACCCCTGGAAGCCTCCGGCTCAGCCGAGGGTCGCGAGGATCCGGTTGAAGGTCCCGCTCGGGCGCATGACCGCCGCGGCCTTGTCCTCGTCCGGCCGGAAGTAGCCGCCGATGTCGACGGGCTCACCCTGGACGGCGATGAGCTCGGCGTCGATGGTGTCGGTCTCGGTGACGAGCTGCTGGGCCACGGGCGCGAAGATCTCGGCCAGCGCCGCGTCCTCGGTCTGGCCCGCCAGCTCCTCGGCCCAGAACCGCGCGAGCCAGAAGTGGCTGCCCCGGTTGTCGATCTGGCCGATCCGCCGGGACGGGGACTTGTTCTCGTCGAGGAGCGACTCGGTGGCCCGGTCGAGGGTCTCGCCGAGGACGCCGGCCCGGGCGTTGCCGTTCGCGGCCTCGTGCCGGAAGGACTCGGCCAGCGCGAGGAACTCGCCGAGGCTGTCCCAGCGCAGGTAGTCCTGCTCGACCAGCTGCTGGACGTGCTTGGGGGCGGACCCGCCGGCCCCGGTCTCGAAGAGCCCGCCGCCGTTCATCAGCGGGACGACCGACAGCATCTTCGCGGAGGTGCCGAGCTCGAGGATGGGGAAGAGGTCGGTGTTGTAGTCGCGCAGCACGTTGCCGGTGACCGAGATCGTGTCCTCGCCGCGGCGGATCCGCTCGACGGACAGCTTCGCGGCCTCGACCGGCGACAGGATCCGCAGGTCGAGCCCCTCGGTGTCGTGCTCGGGCAGGTAGGCCTCGACCTTGGCGATGAGGTTGCGGTCGTGGGCGCGGGTCTCGTCGAGCCAGAACACCGCGGGGGTCTGCGAGGCCCGCGCGCGGGTGACCGCGAGCTTGACCCAGTCGCGGATCGGGGCGTCCTTGGTCTGGCACGCGCGCCAGACGTCGCCGGGCTCGACGTCGTGGCTCATGAGCACCCGGCCGTCCGTGCCCACGACCTCGACGCGCCCCGCGGCGGTCATCTCGAACGTCTTGTCGTGGCTGCCGTACTCCTCGGCCTTCTGCGCCATCAGGCCGACGTTCGGGACCGAGCCCATCGTCGTCGGGTCGAAGGCGCCGTGCTCCTGGCAGTCCTCGATGACGGCCTGGTAGACGCCGGCGTACGAGGAGTCGGGGATGACGGCGAGGGTGTCGTGCTCGTCGCCGTCCGGGCCCCACATGTGACCGGAGGTGCGGATCATCGCCGGCATCGAGGCGTCGACGATGACGTCGCTCGGGACGTGCAGGTTGGTGATGCCCTTGTCGGAGTTGACCATCGCGAGCCGGGGGCCGTCGGCGAGGCCCTGCTCGAAGGCGGCGCGGATCTCGTCGCCGTTGGGGAGCGCGTCGAGGCCGTCGAGGATCCCGCCGAGGCCGTTGTTCGGCGACAGGCCGGCCGCCTCGAGGTCGGCGCCGTAGCGCTCGAAGACCTGGGGGAAGAAGGCCTTGACGACGTGGCCGAAGATGATCGGGTCGCTGACCTTCATCATCGTCGCCTTGAGGTGGACCGAGAACAGCACGTCATCGGCCTTGGCCTTCGCGATCTGCTCCGCGAGGAACGCCTCGAGCGAAGCGGCGCGCATGACGGTGGCGTCGACGACCTCGCCGTCGAGCACGGCCAGACCGTCCTTGAGGACCGTCTCGGTGCCGTCGCCGTCGATGTGCCGGATCGTCAGGGTGTCGCCGCCGTCGATGACCACCGACTGCTCGTTGGACCGGAAGTCGTCCTGGCCCATCGTCGCGACCGAGGTCCTGCTGTCGGCGCTCCACTCGCCCATCGAGTGCGGGTGCTTGCGGGCGTAGTTCTTGACCGCGGCGGGTGCGCGCCGGTCGGAGTTGCCCTCGCGCAGCACCGGGTTGACGGCGCTGCCCTTGACCTTGTCGTAGCGGGCGCGGATGTCGCGCTCCTCGTCGGTGCCCGGCTCGTCGGGGTAGTCGGGCAGCGCGTAGCCCTGCGACTGGAGCTCGCGGATCGCGGCCTTGAGCTGGGGCATCGACGCCGAGATGTTCGGCAGCTTGATGATGTTCGCCTCGGGCGTCGTCGCGAGCTCGCCGAGCTCGGCGAGGGCGTCGTCGATGCGCTGCTCCTCGGTGAGGTGCTCCGGGAAGAGGGCGAGGATCCGGCCCCCGAGCGAGATGTCGCGGGTCTCGACATCGACGCCCGCGGACGAGGCGAACGCCTGGACCACGGGGAGGAACGAGTAGGTGGCCAGCATCGGGGCCTCGTCGGTGAGGGTGTAGATGATCGTTGCCATGGGGGTACTCGTCGCTCCTCGGTCTTCGCGGATATCTTGACGTCAAGACAAATCCTACCGGAGACCGCGCCGTCGGGACAGCCCACGCGGCCGGGAACGACCGCGGCCGGCCACCGCCGGGCCGGCGGGCCGGAAGACGCGTGTCCGGTCAGCCGAGCTCGTCGAGGGCGGCGCGGACGCCGGGGAGCACCTCGGGCCGGGCGACGACGAGGTCGGGCAGCCACGGGTCGGGGCGGTTGTAGCGCAGGGCGGAGCCGTCGACCCGGGTGGGTGCCAGCCCGTGCCCGAGCGCCACCGCCACCGGCGCTGCGGAGTCCCACTCGTACTGCCCGCCGGCGTGGACGTACGCGTCGGCCGTCCCGTCGAGGACCGCCGTGGCCTTGACCCCGGCCGAGCCCATCGGGACCAGGGTGGCGCCGAGCCGCTCGGCGAGGGCCAGGACGAAGCGCGGTGGGCGACTGCGGCTCACAGCGAGCCGCACCGGACCGTCCGGGCGCGCCGGCAGGGGGACCGGGCGGTCCATCCGGTGGAGAGTCCCGCGCGCCGGGAGGGCGACGGCGCCCGCGACGAGCGCGCCGTCCTCCCAGAGCGCGACGTGCACGGCCCAGTCGTCGCGCGGGCGTTCGGAGAACTCCCGGGTCCCGTCGAGGGGGTCCACGATCCACACCCGGCTCGCGCTGAGGCGCCGTGGGTCGTCGGCGCCCTCCTCGCTGAGCACGGCGTCGCCGGGCCGCAGGCGCCCGAGCAGCCCGACGATGTGCTCGTGGGCGGCGCGGTCGCCGGCGTCCTTGAGGCCCCGGCCCTCGAGGTCGGCGCGCGCGGAGCGCAGGGCGACGAGCAGCCGTCCGGCGTCCTGCGCGACCTCCGCGGCGACGTCGTGGTCGGTGGGGTCGTTCGTCACGAGGCGCTCCTGTGGGGGGCGGGGGGGTCGGCGCTCTCGTCGGCGCTCTCGTCGGCCCGACCGCCGAAGGCCGGCAGCCCGTGCGCCCGGCGCAGCAGCGCCCAGCCGAGCGGACCGAGGACGAGCAGCGCGGCCCCGGTGGCGCCGACGACCGGCGGCGGGACGCGGAGCAGGCTGAGCCCGGTGAGGGTGAGGACGATGACGATGCCGCGACGGACCGCCTGCGACGGCACCCAGGACGCGAGCCGGGCGCCGATGAACGTCCCCGGGGCGCCGCCCACCACGAGCGGCACGAGCACGGCCCAGTCGACGCCGGTGACGACGAGGTGGCCGATGGCCGCGGCGATGACCAGGGGGACGGCCTGGACCAGGTCCGTGCCCACGAGGCGCTTCGCCGACAGCCACGGGTACAGGAGCAGGAGCGCGATCATGATGATCGAGCCCGACCCGACGCTCGTGACCCCGACGAGCAGCCCCCCGACCGCGCCCACCGCCACCGTCGGCGCCACCCTGGCCGCCTGCTGCGGCCCGGTGCCGTGCCCCCAGCCGCGGAAGACCGACCCGTAGACGCGCAGCGTGTAGGTCGACGCGGTGAGGAGCAGGGTGACCCCGATGGCCATCCGCAGCAGCTCCTGCTGCTCCTCCCCGGAGCCGAGCCGCCCGACGAGGAAGGCCCCCACGAGGGCGAACGGCACCGACCCCGCGACGAGCAGCCCGGCCAGCCTCAGGTCGGGTGACCCGCGGCGGGCATGCACGGCGGCGCCGACCGACTTGTTGAAGGCCGCGGCCACGAGGTCGTTCGCGACGGCCGCCGTCGGGGGGACGCCGAGGAAGACCAGGGCCGGGGTCATCAGCGCCCCACCGCCCATGCCGGTGAGGCCGACGACGACCCCGACGGCCAGGCTCACGACGAGGACGACGAGCGCGTCGGCGGTGAGGAGTGCCTCAGGCATCGGGGTCCGTCCGACGCCCCACCCGGCGGAGGCGGTCGAGGACGACGTCGGCGCAGTCCTCGACGTCGCGTCCGGTCGTGTCGAGGCGCAGGTCGGGGTGCTCCGGCTCCTCGTACGGCGCCGAGATGCCCGTGAAGTCGGCGATGTCGCCCCGTCGGGCCGCGGCGTACAGGCCCTTGCGGTCGCGGCGCTCGCACTCCGCGAGGGGGGTGGCCACGTGGACGAGGACGAAGTGGGAGCCGCGCGCGCGGGCCATCCCGGCCACCTCGCGGCGCACGGCGTCCTCGGGCGCGATGGGGCTGCAGATCGCGATGCCGCCGTGGTGGGCGACCTCGGCGGCGACCCAGCCGATCCGCAGCACGTTGGTCCGGCGGTCGGCGGGGGAGAACCCCAGCCCGGCGGTGAGGTGGCGACGGACGACGTCACCGTCGAGCAGCGTGACGGGCGTCCCGTCCTCGACGAGCCGGGTCGCCACGGCGCGGGCGACCGTCGACTTCCCGGAACCGGACAGCCCGGTGAGCAGGACGACGACGCCCGCCTCGTCGCGTGGTCCACGCCCGGTCGCCGCGTCGTCGGGCGGTGCGGGCAGGAGCGCGGGGTCGAGGCCGAGCGTCCGCAGCAGCGCGGACCTGCGGGCGGGGTCGTCCGGGGGCAGCGGGACGACGCCGACCCAGGCGTCCGTGGTGGTGGACGCGGCTCGCACGGCCGCCCGGACGGCGTCGTTGCCGGCGGACGGGCCGTCGAGCGAGGTGGAGGCGAGGACGAGGACGTGGGCGCGGTCGGGCAGCGGGGAGGGAACGTGGGCCGCCGACTCGACGAGCACGACGTCGGCGCGGGCCAGGTCGGCGGGGACATCGAGGTGGTACCGCCGGAAGGGACGCGGGGAGGGCTCCGCCAGCCAGGTGGGCGACCCGAGCAGGCGCCCGTCGCCGGTCCGGGTCACGTCGAGCACCCGCGCGACGGGGACGCCCTCGGGGTCGAGGACCACGAGCGCGCCCGCCTCGACGGCCGCCGTGGCGACCGCGGATGGCGCCGGGAGAGGCCGCATCGTGGCGTCCGGGCCGTAGAGCCCGCGGCGGAGCACCTCGAGGTCGTCGAGGTCCTCCCGAGCAGGGCAGTACGCGGGCGGGCTGTCGGTCACGGAGCCAGTGTGCCAACGGAGCCCGTCCCTCGTTCCGGACGCGGCAGAACTGGACGGGCCCCGCCGGTAGTGTCTGCCCCGTTGTCAGGGACGAGAGGTGAACCCGTGCAGACTCCCGCCGACTACCGGCTGTCGCAGCTCGACGAGCTGGAGTCCGAGTCGATCCACATCTTCCGTGAGGTCGTGGCCGAGCTCGAGCGACCCGTCCTGATGTTCTCGGGCGGCAAGGACTCCATCGTCATGCTCCGGCTCGCCGAGAAGGCGTTCCACCCGGCGCGCCTGCCGTTCCCGCTGCTCCAGGTCGACACCGGCCTCGACTTCCCCGAGGTGCTGGCCACCCGCGACGCCTGGGTCGAGCGGCTCGGCGCCAACCTCGTCGTCGCCTCCGTCGAGGAGGCCATCGCCGCCGGCATCGTCGTCGACGACGGCAAGACGAGCCGCAACCGGATGCAGACGGCGACCCTGCTCGACGCCATCGAGACCAACGGCTTCACCGCGGCGTTCGGCGGCGGACGGCGCGACGAGGAGAAGGCGCGGGCCAAGGAGCGCGTCTACTCCCACCGCGACGACTTCGGCCAGTGGGACCCCAAGAACCAGCGCCCCGAGCTGTGGTCGCTGTACAACGGGCGGCTGCACGAGGGCGAGCACATGCGGGTCTTCCCCCTGTCGAACTGGACCGAGCTCGACATCTGGCACTACATCGCCCGCGAGCGCGTCGAGATCCCGTCCATCTACTTCTCGCACCGGCGCCGGGTGTTCGAGCGCGACGGGATGTTGCTCACCGAGAGCCCGCACAACCCGTGCCGGGACGGCGAGATGGTGCAGGAGCGCACGGTCCGGTTCCGGACCGTCGGCGACCTCACCCTCACCGGCTGTGTCGAGTCCGCCGCCTCCACCCTCGACGAGATC
The DNA here is from genome assembly GCA_963815545.1 of uncultured Actinomycetota bacterium. GTDB lineage: Bacteria > Actinomycetota > Actinomycetes > Actinomycetales > Dermatophilaceae > Phycicoccus. The sequence continues at coordinate 157,082 of CAWFGY010000009.1, read as the reverse complement.
GTCGAGGAGGTCGCCGTCGCCCGGGTCACCGAGCGGGGCGCCACCCGCGGCGACGACCGGTTCTCGGAGGCCGCCATGGAGGACCGCAAGAAGGAGGGGTACTTCTGATGGACCTGCTGCGCTTCGCCACGGCCGGCTCGGTCGACGACGGGAAGTCGACCCTCATCGGCCGGCTGCTCCTGGACTCCAAGGCGATCTTCGAGGACCAGCTCGAGGCGGTCGAGGCCACCTCGAAGACCCGGGGCTACGACTACACCGACCTCGCGCTGCTCACCGACGGCCTGCGCTCGGAGCGCGAGCAGGGCATCACCATCGACGTCGCCTACCGCTACTTCGCCACTCCGCGACGCAAGTTCATCATCGCCGACACCCCCGGGCACGTGCAGTACACCCGGAACATGGTCACGGGTGCCTCGACGGCCGACCTCGGGCTCGTCCTCGTCGACGCGCGCCAGGGGCTCACCGAGCAGTCCCGGCGGCACGCCGTCCTGCTGTCGCTGCTGCGGGTCCCGCACCTCGTCCTCGCGGTGAACAAGATGGACCTCGTCGACTACGACCAGGAGGTCTTCGAGCGGATCCGTCAGGAGTTCGTCACCTTCACCCAGCGGCTCAACGTGCCCGATCTCGCCGTTCTCCCCCTCTCGGCTCTCAAGGGCGACAACGTCGTGACCCGCAGCGAGCACATGCCCTGGTACGAGGGGTCCTCGCTCATGCACCACCTCGAGAACGTGCACATCGCCTCCGACCGCGACCTGCGCGACGTCCGCTTCCCGGTGCAGTACGTCGTCCGGCCCAAGTCCGACGACTACCACGACTACCGCGGCTACGCCGGCCGGGTCGCCAGCGGGGTGCTCAAGCCCGGCGACGAGGTCATGGTCCTGCCGAGCGGGCTGACGAGCCGGATCGCCGGGATCGACGTGTTCGACCAGGAGGTCGGCGAGGCCTTCCCCCCGATGTCGGTCGTCGTCCGGCTCGAGGACGACCTCGACGTCTCGCGGGGCGACATGATCTGCCGGGTCAAGAACGCGCCGGAGCCCACCCAGGACATCGACGCGATGGTGTGCTGGATGACCCGCGAGCCGTTGCGGCCGCGCCAGAAGCTCGCGATCAAGCACACGACGCGGGGCGCACGGGCGCTCGTCAAGGACATCCAGTACCGCCTCGACATCAACTCCCTGCACCGCGACACCGAGACCCGCGAGCTGGGGCTCAACGAGATCGGGCGCGTCACGCTGCGGACCACCCAGCAGCTGCTCGTCGACCCGTACGAGCAGAACCGGACGACGGGCTCGTTCATCCTCATCGACGAGGCCACCGGCAACACCGTCGGCGCCGGGATGATCAACTAGCGGCGTGCTCCTCGCCTCCGCCAACGTCAACGGGATCCGCGCCGCCGTCCGCCGAGGCGGGCTCGACCGGCTCGCTGCGCTCGCGCCCGACGTCGTGACCCTGCAGGAGGTCCGGGCTGACGACGCGCAGCTGCGGGCAGCGCTGTCGGGCAGCGTGTTCGAGACGTGGGACCTCGCCCACAGCTCGTGCGTGACCAAGGGTCGCTCGGGGGTGGCCGTCCTCTCGCGGCACCCGGTGAAGGACGTCCGGACCGCCGTCGGCGGCGAGTTCGAGGGCGCCGGGCGGTGGGTGGAGGCCGACGTCGTCGTCGGTGGCGAGGCCGTCACGGTGGCGTCGGCGTACGTCCACACCGGCGAGGCGGGAACGCCGCGTCAGGACGAGAAGTACCGCTTCCTCGAGGCGCTGGGGGAGCGGGTCGCGTCGTGGGCGGCGCACGGGCGGCTGGCGGTCCTCACCGGTGACCTCAACATCGCGCACACCGCCGACGACCTGAAGAACTGGAAGGGCAACCGGGGCAAGGCCGGGTTCCTGCCCGACGAGCAGGCGCACCTGGACCGGTGGGCCGCCGAGCACGGGCTCGTCGACGTGCAGCGGCGGCTCCACGGCCCGGGCCCGGGGCCGTACACGTGGTGGTCCTGGCGCGGGAAGGCCTTCGACACCGATGCCGGCTGGCGCATCGACTACCAGCTCGCGACGGCACCCCTCGCCGCGCGCGCGGTGCGGGCCGACGTCGGCCGGGCGCCGACGTACGCCGAGCGCTGGAGCGACCACGCCCCGGTCCTCGTCGAGTACGCCCTCTGACCCCCGCTTTCCCGACTTTTCATGCTGGCGTCCGCGCCGACGCGCCGCCGGTGCGGCGTGTCGGCGGACGGGAGCATGAAAAGTCGGGGGCGGACGGAGGCGGGGCCGACGCCCGCCGCTACGGTCGAGGGATGAGGCGGCAGCGACGGGGGAGGGCGGAATGGAGCATCACGACGTCCTGATCGTCGGCGGAGGCAATGCCGGCATCTCCCTGGCCGCTCGGCTGCTGCGCGACGGCGCACGGGACGTCGCGATCGTGGAGTCCGAGTCCGTCCACCGGTACCGCCCGCTCCTGAACTACGTGGGAGCCGGGGAGGCGTCGATGGCCTCGCTGGAACGGCCCGCAGCCTCGGTGATGCCCGACGGAGCCACCTGGATCCAGGACGTGGTGGAGGCGGTCGACCCCGACGGCCCGAGCGTGGTGCTGCGCGACGGCAGGCGGATCAGCTGCGCCCGGCTCGTCGTGTGCCCCGGGCTGGAGGAGGACTGGGACGCCACCCCCGGCCTGGTGGAGGCATCTGCGGCAGGCTGGGCCGGCTCGTCCTTCGTCGTCGAGACCGCGCCCCGGGTGTGGCCCGCCCTGCGGGACCTGGACGGGGGGCGAGTGGTGTTCACGATGCCGCCCGAGCCGGCTCCGTGCAGCGCGACCGCCCTGAAGCCGCTGTTCATGGCGTGCGACCACTGGAAGCGCGCGGGAGTGCTCGACGACCTCGACGTCCACCTGGTCCTCCCGGGTGGCTCGCCGCTCGGGGTGCCGAGGGCCGACGCGCTCCTCGAGCAGACCCTGGCGTCGTACGGCGTGCAGGTGCTGCGGGACGCCCGGGTGAGCTCGGTCGGCGCACGACGGGTCACCGTGACGACCCCTGCGGGCGACCAGCACCTGGACGACCTCCGCTATGCCCATGTCGTCCCGCACTACCGGGCGCCCCGCTGGGTCGCCGAGAGCGACCTGGCCGGCGGCACGGCTGCCGGCCTGGTGGATGTCGACCCGATGACCCTGCGCCACCCGAGGCATGGCGCGGTCTGGTCGTTGGGCGACGTCGCGGACCTCGGCATCAAGCCCTCCGGCGGCGCACTCCGCAAACAGGTCGCCGTGCTGGCCCAGAACATGGCCGCCGCCGATGCCAGCGCGTTCGCACAGTACGACGGGTACACCGTCATGCCGATCACGGTCGCTCGACACCGGCTGATGCTCGTCGAGGTCGACCGCGACGGCCGGCCGGTCCCCACGGTCCCCTTCCCCGACCTCGTCCGACCCCGGCGGGCCACCTGGTGGGTGGACCGCTACGCCCTGCCCCAGACCTACTTCCGCCGCATCCTGCGCGGCAAGGTCTGACCGACTTCCCCGACTTCTCATGCTGGCGTCCGCGCCCGCGGGCTGCGGTGCGGCGTGTCGGCGGACGGGGGCATGAAAAGTCGGGGAATCGCGGGGCCTGCGGCTCAGCGGTAGTGCTCCTGGGCGTAGTCCTCTCCGGCCTCGACGGCACGCGGGACGCCGGCCACGACGGCGAGGAAGTGCTCGCGCTCGATCGACCGCAGGTCGACGTCGTCGAGAGCGACGACCGTGGCGGTGCGGGGGGTGTCGCGCAGCAGGGCGAGCTCGCCGAACCAGTCGCCCGGTCCGAGCCGGCGCACCGGCAGGCCGTCCATCAGGATCTCGACCGTGCCGGACGCGATGACGTAGAACCGTTCCCCCGGCTCGCCCTGCCGGATGATCGTGGCGCCCCCGACGACCGGTGTGACGCTCGCGTCCCGGGCGAGCCGGTCCACCACGCGCGGCGGCAGGACGGCGAGCAGGGGCACGCCGCGGAGCAGGGCCAGCACCTCGGCCGGCACCTCGGCGTCCCGGTCGATCCGCCGCAGCTGCGCGAGCGTGCCCAGCACGAGGAGCGGCAGGAAGGCCCCGGCCGCGATGAAGGCGCCGCGCTGCCCGGCGACCGCGACGAGGATCGGCGCCAGCAGCGAGCCCACCGCGAGACCGCCCATGAGCATCGCCTCCTGGAGGCCGAACACCGCGGTGAGCAGGCGCTCGGGGAGGAGGCGCTGCACGAGGGTCCGGGCCGACACGTCGAAGAGGACCTTCCCGCATCCGCTCGCGGCGATGAGGGCGACGGCGACGAGGGGCGTCTCGGCCAGGCCCGCGACCGCGAAGGCCCCGCCCGCCAGGAGACCGCCGACCACGATGGCCGGCGACAGGCGCTGCCGGCCGACGAGCAGCAGGGTGACGGCGGCGCCGACGAGCCCGCCGACCCCGAGCATCGCGTTGAGCAGCCCCGGACCGGACTCGCCCATCGCGAGCAGGTCCAGCGCCAGGAGTACGAGCAGGATGTCGACCATCCCGATGAGGACGTACTCGGCCCCCACGAGCAGGCTGAGCAGCCGGGCGACCGGGTCGCGCACCACCTCGCGCAACCGGGGTGCGGGCGCGGCCGTGCCCTGGCGTGCGGGGGCGTGCGGGACGCCGAGCCCGGCGACGAGGGCCACCGCTGCGCAGGAGAGCGTGCCCATCGTCATCAGCACCCCGCCCGCACCGAGCGGGACGATGAGCAGGCCGCTCAGCAGAGGCCCGGCGAGGATGGCTGCCGACTCCACCGACCCGGAGGCCGCATTGCCCGCGGTGAGCTCGGCGGTGGTCTCGGAGAGCTCGGGGAGCAGGGCGTTGTGCACCGGGCGGGTCATCGCCACGGTGACCGAGGCGACCGCGGCCAGTGCGGCCACGACGGCGAACTGCGCGCCCGCGGCCAGCGCCGCGCCGCAGCCGATGAACGCCAGGGCCTGCGCGGCGTATCCGAGGGCCAGGGCCCGGCCCCGCGCGAGGCGCTCGGCGAGGAGGGCCAGACCGGGGGCGAGGACCGCCGCCGGCACGAGCTGGACGAGGGCGACGAGACTCGCGGCCCGCACCCCGCCGTAGCCGTAGGCCCAGACGAGCACCGCGATCCAGGTCGCCCACTCGACGACGTTGAACAGGAGGAAGGCGATGAGCACCCGCCGCAGGCGACGGTTGCGCAGCACGCCGAGCAGGACCGCGGTCCGGCCCTGGGACGGAGGGGCGAGGCTGGCGGAACCGTCCACGGCGGAGTCCTTTCCCCGGCCGCCATCGACCATGGCTGCGCAGTGGTCGTCACGATAGGGGTGCCGGGGGCCCGCCGACCAGAGCCGCCGCCCGCCGGTCCGGCTGGGCACCAGGACCTTCGGTCAGGCACCCCGGGCACCCCGGCGTTCGGGGTGCGTCACCGCAGGTCGACGTCGGGCAGGTCGTGGCTCAGGTGTCGCGGGCGGCCGGGGGGCCGGCGGTGACGGGGAAGCACTGCGGCTCCGCCCAGCCCCGCGCGGCGAACGCGGCCCGCACGGCGACGGCCGCGTCGCCCGCAGCGTCCTCCGGGATCAGCGCGATGCTCGAGCCGCCGAAGCCCCCGCCGGTCATCCGGGCCCCGAGGGCGCCGGCGCCCTCGGCGGCCTCGACGGCGACGTCGAGCTCGGCGCAGCTCACCTCGTAGTCGTCGCGCAGTGAGGCGTGCGAGGCGCGGAACAGCCGCCCGACCTCCGCGAGGTCACCGCCGCGCAGCGCCGCGACCGCCGCCTCGACCCGCGCGATCTCGGTGACGACGTGCCGTGTCCGCTTCCGCAGCTCGTCCTGGGAGAGCCGGGCCAGCGCCTCGTCGAGCCCGTCCGGCGACACCTCGCGCAACGTCGGGACCCCGAGCTCGGCAGCGGCCCGCTCGCAGGCGCGACGGCGCTTCTCGTACTGCCCGTCGTTGAGCGCGTGCGAGGCGCGGGTGTCGGTGACGAGCAGGACGTGCCCGGCCGCGGCGAGGTCGAACGGGACGTGCTCGGTGGCGCCGTCGCGGCAGTCCAGCAGCAGCGCGGACCCCGTGCGGCACAGCAGCGCCGCGGACTGGTCCATGCCGCCGGTCGCGGCCCCCGCGACCTCGTTCTCGGCCCGGACGCAGGCCCGCGCCAACCGGGCCCGCGCCGCGTCGTCGGCAAGCAGCCCGAGCCCGAACAGGTCACTGGCCGCGGCTCCCACCGCGCACTCCAGCGCCGCCGAGCTCGACAGCCCCGCCCCGACCGGCACCGCGCTGTCGACCGTGACGTCCATCCCGCGGACCGCGAACCCGTCCGCGCGCAGCGCCCACAGCACCCCCGCCGCGTACGCCGTCCACCCGTGCGGACTCCCCGGGCCCACGTCCCCCAGTGCCACCTCGACGGTCTCGCCGGCCTGCACCGAGTGGATCCGCAGGAGGTCGTCGCCGCGCGCCGAGCAGGCCGCGGCCGTGCGCTGCGGGAGCGCGATCGGCAGCGCGAGACCACCGTTGTAGTCGGTGTGCTCGCCGATGAGGTTGACCCGGCCCGGGGCCGACCACACCCCGGCGGGGTCGGCGCCGAACACGTCGCGATGGGTCCGGGCAGGGCTCGTCATGCCGGTGAGTCTAGGCAGGAGCGACAGGGCACAATGGGGCGATGCCCGCCGCCCCCACCGCCGATGCCGCACGCCCCCGCATCCTGTCCGGGATGCAGCCGACCAGCGACTCGCTGCACCTCGGCAACTACCTCGGGGCGCTGGTCAACTGGGTCGGGCTCCAGGACGACTTCGACGCCTACTACTTCGTCGCCGACCTGCACGCGCTCACGGTGCCGACCGACCCCGAGGTGCTGCGCCGTCGCACGCGGGCGACGGCGGCCCAGTTCATCGCCGGCGGCGTCGACCCCACCCGCTCGGCGGTGTTCTGCCAGAGCCACATTCCCGCGCACACCGAGCTCGGCTGGGTCATGAACTGCCTCACCGGCGACGGCGAGGCGCGGCGGATGACCCAGTTCAAGGACAAGGTCGCCAAGGGCCAGAGCGCCAGCGTCGGCCTGCTCACGTACCCGATGCTCATGGCCGCCGACATCCTCATGTACGACGCGGCGTACGTCCCGGTCGGCGAGGACCAGCGCCAGCACCTCGAGATCACCCGGGACCTCGCCGAGCGGTTCAACACCCGCTTCGGCGAGACGCTCGTCGTGCCCGACCCGTACATCGTCAAGGGCGCGGCGAAGATCATGGACCTCCAGGAGCCCACCGCGAAGATGAGCAAGACGGGGTCCTCGCCCAAGGGCCTCATCGACCTCATGGAGGACCCCTCGCGGATCGCGAAGAACATCCGGTCCGCGGTCACCGACACCGACGCCGAGGTCCGCTACGAGCCGGAGGGCAAGCCGGGCGTCTCCAACCTGCTCGTCATCCACTCGGTGCTCTCGGGCACCCCGGTGGCCGACGTGGCCGCCGCCTTCGCCGGCCGCGGCTACGGGGACCTCAAGAAGGAGGTCGCCGACGTCGTCATCGAGGCACTCACCCCCTTCCAGCAGCGGATGAGCACCCTGCTCGAGGACCCCGCGGAGCTCGACCGGATCCTCGCCGACGGTGCCGACCGGGCGGCCGAGGTCGCGCACGCCACGATGTCGAGGGTGCGCGACGCCGTCGGCCTGCTGCCGGCCGCGCGCTGAGGGGTCCGGTCATGCCCGTCCACGGAGTCGCCGTCACCATCCCCGAGCCCTGGGGCAGCCGGCTGCAGGCCGCCCGTCGGGACGTCGGGGACCCGATGGCCGGGGCCATCCCGCCGCACGTCACGCTCCTGCCGCCGACAGCCGTCGAGCCGGAGGCCGTCGACGACTTCGTCCGGCACCTCGGCGACGTGTGCGCGGGCGTGGCTCCCTTCGACATGGTGCTCTCCGGGACGGGCACCTTCCGCCCGGTGTCGCCGGTGGTCTTCGTACAGGTCTCGCGCGGCATCGCGCCGTGTGAGGTGCTCGAGGCGGCGGTGCGGTCGGGGCCGGTGACCCGGGTGCTGGAGTTCCCGTACCACCCGCACGTCACCATCGCCCACCACCTCGGCGACGACGAGCTCGACCGGGCCTTCGAGGACCTCGCGGACTTCCGGTGCGAGTTCGCCGTCGACACCGTCGAGCTGTACCTCCACGACAGCGACGGGGTGTGGCGCGCGGTCCGCTCCTTCGACCTGACCGGGACGACGCTCGCCTGAGTCGCCGCGGGCACATCCCCTGAAGCCGGCAGATGACGCGGACGGCACGAGTACCCTCGCAGCCATGCCTGACGTCGAGGGGTTCTGGGCCGTCGTCCCCGCAGGTGGGGCCGGTACCCGGCTGTGGCCGCTGAGCCGCGCCGGGCGCCCGAAGTTCCTGCTCGACCTCACCGGCAGCGGGCGCACCCTGCTCCAGGCGACCGTCGACCGGCTCGTGCCGCTGACGGCCGACCGCGTCGTCGTGGTCACCGGAGCCGCCCACGCCGACGCCGTGCGGAGCCAGCTGCCCGGCCTCGACGGCGACCGGATCCTGGCCGAGCCGGCCCCCCGTGACTCGATGGCCGCCATCGGCCTCGCCGCCGCCGTCGTCGAGCGCACCGATCCCGGCGCGGTCATCGGCTCGTTCGCCGCCGACCACGTCATCCCCGATGCCGGCGCCTTCCACGCCGCCGTCCGCGAGGCCGTCGAGGTCGCCCGCGAGGGTCATCTCGTCACTCTCGGGGTCGAGCCGACGCACCCGGCCACCGGCTTCGGCTACATCCGGGCCGGGGACCCGCTCGCCGGGTTCGCCACCGCGCTGCGTGCCGTCGAGTTCGTCGAGAAGCCCGATGCCGAGCGCGCCGCCGCCTACCTCGCGTCCGGGGAGTTCCGGTGGAACGCCGGCATGTTCGTGGTCAGGGCGAGCGTGCTCCTCGACCTGCTCGGACGCTGGCACCCCGACCTGGCGGAGGGACTGCGGGCGATCGCCGCCGACCCGTCGCGGCTCGACGACCTGTGGCCCGGGCTCGAGAAGATCGCCATCGACCACGCCGTCGCCGAGCCCGCCGCCGACGCGGGCCGGGTCGTCGTCGTCCCTGCCCCGTTCGGCTGGGACGACGTCGGGGACTTCGCGAGCCTGTCGAGCCTCCTGCCGCCCGGCGACGGGCCGGTGACGGTCGTCGGGGACGCCGACGACGTCACGAGTGTCGACACCGAGGGCCTCGTCGTCGCCGCGGGCGGCCGGCGGGTCGCGGTCGTGGGGCTCGACGACGTCGTGGTCGTCGACACCCCGGACGCCGTTCTCGTCACCACCCGGGCCCGGGCGCAGGACGTGAAGAAGGTCGTCGACGCCCTCAAGGAGTCCGGCCGCACCGACCTCACGTGACGTCGCGCCGGCCGTAGGCGACGGATCCGGCGAGGACGAGCGCGGCGGCGAGGAGGGTGAGCGCCACGGCCTCCGCCGCGGCGAACGAGCCTCCCGGCAGCTGGGACAGGTGCGTGAACGGGGAGAGGTCGATGACCCAGGCCGGCAGCTGCATCGTCGGGCCGAGCTCGCCGACGACGAACGTCACGAGGGCCACCCCCCAGGCGGTCGGGGCGAACCGGGGGGTGGCGCCGGCCAGGAGGGCCGCGACCCCGATGAGCACCCAGACCGCCGGCAGCGTCGCGAGCGACGCGGCCAGGGTCTCGCCGACGCCGGGGGCGGCGGCGCTGGTCCGCGAGCCGACGAACCCGACGACGAGCCCGACGACGGTCATGAGGACGGCGGGCAGCACGATCCCGACGGCGACGTGCGCGCCGTACCAGTGCGCCCGGCGGGTCGGGGTGGCGAGGACGGACTCGGTGAGCCCGGACCGCTCGGCCGCGGTGAGACGCAGGACGAGCCCGATGCCGGCGGCGGCGACCGCGATGGCGACGAACTTCGTCTCGGTCGCGAGGTAGATCTCCTCGACGCTCCCGGAGCTGCCGCCGATCGCCTCCAGCACCTGGCGCATCTGCGGGTTGTCCGCGAGGGAGCCGATCGACCCCATGAGCGAGCCGACGACGGCGCCGCCCAGGACGAGCCCCACGACCCAGCCGACGAGGGTCCCCGTCGCGAGCCGGGCGACGAGCCCCAGGGGGCCGCCGAGCGTCCGGCCCCCTCGGGAGGGGCCGCTGCGGGCCGGGAGCAGCCCGGCGCCGAGGTCGCGGCGGTCCAGCACGGCCACGGCGCCGACGAGCCCGACGACGAGTGCGCCGACCCCGAGCCCGAGCACCCACATCCGGTTCGCGCCGTACGGCTCGACCCGTCCGGCCCAGCCGAGCGGAGAGAGCCAGCCCAGGGCGTGGCCGGCGCTGCCCTCGGTGGCGGTGTCGCCGGCGGCCCGGACGAGGTACGCGGCGCCGACGGCGCCGAACGCGAGCCCGCCGGCGCCGCGGGTGGTCGATGCCACCTGGACGGCGAGGGCGGCGATGCCGACCATCGCGAGCCCGGCCGTGGCCCACGACACGGCGAACGCGAGCGAGCCCCGGCCGTCCAGCCCGAGCGCGGCCAGCCCCGCGCCGGCGAGCGCGCTCGCGGCGACGACGGCGGCGACGGCGAGGGTGACGGCGGCGGCGAGCGGTGCCCAGCGCCCCACGACGCCGGCGCTGACCAGCTCGAGCCGTCCGTCGTCCTCCTCGGTGCGGGTGTGCCGCCGGACGACGACGAGCGCGAGGATGCTGGTCAGGACGGCGCCCATCATCACCGTCTTGAAGACCGCGAGGGCGTCGGCGGTGGGGGAGCCCAGCGGGCCGTACATCGCGATGACCGCGGGGTTGGCGATGATCTCGGCCAGGCCCGCGGCGGCCGTCGCGTCGTCGGGGTAGATGTCCAGGGTCGCCCGGGCGGAGCCCAGGACGAGGACGAGCAGCCCGAGGATGCTCGTCGGGATCAGCACGCGGTCGCGGCGCACGGCGAGGCGCAGCAGCTCGGCGGTGCCGGCGAGGCGGCTCATGTCGGCACCTCCTCGTAGGCCGGGCTGGTGCGGTCGTAGCGGGCGAGGAAGAGCTCCTCGAGCGTCGGTGGCTGGCAGGTGAGGCCGGTGACACCACGCCGGGCGAGCTCGGCGACGAGGGTGCCGAGGTGCTCGGCGTCGACCGCGCAGCTCAGGTGGGCGCCGTCGACCGCGACGTCGCCGACGCCGGGCCAGCGGCTCGCCTCGGCCACGTCCGGGACGTCGGTGAGCGACGCCCGCACCCGGGTGCGGGTGAGCCCGCGGAGTTCGGTGAGGCTGCCGGAGTCGACGACCTTCCCGGCGCGCACGATGCTCACCCGGTCGCAGGCACGCTCGACCTCGCTGAGGATGTGGCTCGAGAGCAGGACGGTGCGTCCGTCGCGGCGCACGGCCACCAGCTCGTCCTGGAACACCTGCTCCATGAGCGGGTCGAGCCCGGCGGTGGGCTCGTCGAGCAGGAGCAGCCGGGCGTCGCTCGCCAGGGCGGCGATGAGGGCGACCTTCTGCCGGTTGCCCTTGCTGTAGGCCTTGCCCTTCTTCGTCTCGTCGAGCTCGAACCGCTCGACGAGGTGGCGACGGCGGTCCTCGTCGACACCCCCGCGGAGCCGGCCGAGGAGGTCGATGGTCTCGCCACCGGTGAGCGTCGGCCACAGCACGACGTCGCCGGGGACGTAGGCGAGGTCGCGGTGCAGCTCGGTGGCGTCGTGCCACGGGTCTCGGCCGAGGACGCTCGCGGTGCCGCCGTCCGGGCGGAGGAGCCCGAGGAGGGCGCGCAGCGTCGTCGACTTGCCCGAGCCGTTGGGCCCGAGGAAGCCGTGCACCTCGCCCTCCGCGACGGTGAGGTCCAGCCCGTCGAGGGCGACGGTGCGGCCGAACGACTTGCGCAGGCCCGAGACGGTGATCGCGTCATTCACGCTCTCGACGGTACACCGGGTTCAGAAGATTGTGAATGCTGTAACGTTCGCCCCATGACGTCCGCCGACCCGGCAGTGCAGGGTGCCGCCTTGCCCCCCGCCGACATCGTCGAGCGGCTCGGCGGTGCGCTGGCCGACCTCGGGATGCAGGTGCAGCCGGCCCGCGTCTTCGCGGCGCTGCTCGCCACCGAGGACGGTCGGCTCACCTCGGCCCAGCTCGCCGACGTGCTCGACATCAGCCCCGCCGCCATCTCCGGTGCTGTGCGTTACCTCGCCCAGGTCCGGATGATCCGCAGGGAGCGCACCGGGGGGTCGCGGCGGGATGTGTACGTCGTCCAGGACGACGCCTGGCACGACGTCCTCGTGCAGAAGGACAACCTGTACGGGCCGCTCGTCGCCGCGCTCGCCGCCGCCCACGTCCGGGTGGGGCCCCAGACCCGGGCCGGGGAACGGATGCAGCTGTCGGTCGAGTTCCTCGAGTTCGTCCAGCGCGAGATGAGGGCGATGGCGGGGCGGTGGGAGCAGTACAAGGCCGCCCGGGCGGCGGGCGCCGGCCCCCGCGGCTGACGTCGCGCCGGCGTTCGCGGGTGGCCCGTCCGACCGGAAACTCGGACCTGCCGGGATGGCCGGCCCGTCCGGCGTAGACTCGGCGATCCCATGAACGACGATGCCCTCCTCGCCGCCCTCGGCGAGCGCATCACCTCGCTGTCACCCGAGCTCATCGACCTCCGGCGGGACTTCCACGCCCATCCCGAGCTGTCCCGCGAGGAGACGCGCACGACCGAGTCGGTGGCCCGACGCCTGGCGGCCGCCGGCGTGGCCGTCCGGCTGCTCCCCGGCACCGGTGTCGTCGCCGATGTCGGTGCGCCCGAGCCGCTGTACCGGGTCGCCCTGCGCGCCGACATGGACGCCCTCCCGGTCCGCGAGCGCAGCGGGCTCCGCTACGGCTCGAAGAACCCAGGGGTGTGCCACGCGTGCGGGCACGACGTCCACACGGCCGCCCTGGTCGGAGCCGTCATCGCCCTGCACGCCGTCGAGGAGTCCCTCGCCGAGCGGGGCATCGCCGTGCGCGCCATCTTCCAGGCGGCCGAGGAGGTCATGCCCGGCGGCGCCATCGACGCCATCGCGGCGGGGGCGCTCGAGGACGTCGACAGCATCTTCGCCGTCCACTGCGACCCGAGCATCGACGTCGGCGAGGTCGGGCTGCGCGAGGGGGCGCTCACCGCCGCGGCCGACCAGATCGCGGTGACCCTGCACGGGCGCGGCGGCCACACCTCGCGCCCCCAGCTCACCGAGGACCTCGTCTACGCGCTCGCCAAGGTCGTCACCGACGTCCCGGCCGTCCTCGGACGACGGCTCGACCCGCGCACCGGGGCGGCGCTGGTGTGGGGGATGGTCGGCGCCGGTCGCGTCGCCAACGTCATCCCGTCCACCGGGGAGTGCCGGGGCACGCTCCGGATGCTCGACGCCGAGTCGTGGCTCACGGTCGGGCCGCTCCTGGAGGAGATCGTCCACGGCGTCGTCCAGCCCTACGGGGTGCAGGCGAAGGTGGAGCGCCTCAAGGGGGTCCCGCCGGTCGTCAACACCGGCGACGGGATCTCCGCGCTGCGCCGGGCGGCGCTCGCGAGCCGGGTCGCGCCCGTCCAGACGTCGCAGTCACTGGGCGGCGAGGACTTCTCGTGGTACCTCGCGCACTGCACCGGGGCGATGGCCCGCCTCGGCACCCGGACCCCCGGGGGGCCGACCTACGACCTGCACCAGGGTGATCTCGTCGTCGACGAGCGTGCCGTCGCACTCGGGGCTCGGCTCCTCGCGTCCGTCGCCGTCGTCCGCGGCCTCGACGCCGGCCGCACCGCACCCCCGGAGGACACCGCATGAGCGCAGCCATCGACTGGGACGCCCTGCACGCCGAGGCCGTCCGGATGACCGAGCACGCGTACTGCCCGTACAGCGGCTTCCCCGTCGGGGTCGCGGGGCTCGTCGACGACGGCCGGGTCGTCTCGGGGTGCAACGTCGAGAACGCCGGGTACGGGGTCACCCTCTGCGCCGAGTGCGGCATGGTCTCGCAGCTGCACGCCACCGGCGGCGGCCGCCTCGTGGCGGTGTACTGCGTCGACGGACGGGGCGACACCCTGATGCCGTGTGGTCGGTGCCGGCAGCTGCTGTGGGAGAACGGGACCCCCGAGACGCTGCTGCAGACGCCTGAGGGTGTTCGGACGATGCGCGAGATGCTGCCGCAGGCGTTCGGCCCCGACGACCTCGAGACCCGCCGCCCCTGATTCCCCCGACTTTTCAGGCCGGCGTCCGCGCGACACGCGGTGCGGGCCCGGCTGCGGGCATGAAAAGTCGGGAAAGTCGGGGCTGCCATGATGTCGGGATGAGTGAAGCCTTCGACGCCGTCGACGTCATCATCGCCAAGCGCGACCGCCACGAGCTGACCGACGAGCAGATCCGGTGGGTCGTCGACGCCTACACCCGCGAGGCCGTCGCCGAGGAGCAGATGAGCTCCCTGGCGATGGCGATCCTCCTCAACGGGATGACCCGCCGGGAGATCGCGACGTGGACCGCGGCGATGATCGCGAGCGGTGAGCGGATGGACTTCTCCGCGCTGTCCCGCCCGACCGCCGACAAGCACTCCACCGGCGGCGTCGGCGACAAGATCACCCTGCCGCTGGCCCCCCTCGTCGCCGTGTTCGACGTCGCGGTGCCGCAGCTCTCGGGGCGCGGGCTCGGGCACACCGGCGGCACGCTCGACAAGCTCGAGTCGATCCCCGGCTGGCAGGCCGGCCTGTCGAACGAGGCGATGCTCCGCCAGCTCGAGGACGTCGGCGCGGTCATCTGCGCGGCCGGCTCCGGGCTCGCCCCCGCCGACAAGAAGCTGTACGCGCTGCGCGACGTCACCGGCACCGTCGAGGCCATCCCGCTCATCGCGTCCTCGATCATGAGCAAGAAGATCGCCGAGGGCACCGGCGCCCTCGTCCTCGACGTCAAGGTCGGCAGCGGCGCCTTCATGAAGAACCTCGAGGACGCCACCGAGCTCGCGCGCACCATGGTCGACCTCGGGACGGACGCCGGCGTGACGACCGTCGCGCTGCTCACCGACATGTCGACCCCGCTCGGGCTCACCGCGGGCAACGCGCTCGAGGTCCGCGAGTCCGTCGAGGTACTCGCCGGCGGCGGGCCGGACGACGTCGTCGAGCTCACCGTCCGGCTCGCCGAGGAGATGCTCGAGGCTGCCGGCCGCGGCGGCCAGGACGTGCGGGCCGCCCTCACCGACGGGCGCGCCATGGACGCCTGGCGCCGGATGATCGCGGCCCAGGGCGGCGACCCCGACGCGACGCTGCCGGTCGCCGAGCACACCCAGGAGGTCAAGGCGACGTCCTCCGGGGTCCTCACCCGCCTCGACGCCTACGCCGTCGGGGTCGCGGCGTGGCGTCTCGGCGCCGGCCGGGCCCGCAAGGAGGACCCGGTGCAGGCCGGGGCGGGGGTCGAGATGCACGCGAAGCCCGGCGACACCGTCCGCGAGGGGGACGTGCTGCTCACCCTGCACACCGACACCCCGGAGCGGTTCGCCCGCGCCGAGGAGGCCCTCGACGGCGGCATCGAGATCGGCGGGACGGCGTCGGAGGCGACCTCCGTCGTCATCGACCGCATCGCGTAGGGCTCGACGCCGCGTGACCGGGCCGGGCCCGGCCCGGTGGGGTGGCTCGCCGCACTAGGGTGAGGCCGTGCCTCCCGCCTCCACCCCCGCCGTGTCCGCCTCCGTCGTCGCCCGCGCACCGAAGGCGCTGCTGCACGACCACCTCGACGGCGGGCTGCGCCCTGCCACGGTCGTCGAGCTCGCCGAGGCCTCTGGCTACGACGCGCTGCCGACCACCGACCCCGCCGCGCTCGGCACCTGGTTCCGCGACGCCGCGGACTCCGGCTCGCTCGAGCGCTACCTCGAGACCTTCTCGCACACCGTCGCGGTCATGCAGACCGCGGAGCAGCTGACCCGGGTCGCACGCGAGTGCGCGCTCGACCTCGCCGCCGACGGCGTCGTGTACGCCGAGTCGCGGTTCGCCCCCGAGCTGCACGTCGAGGGCGGGCTGTCGCTCCCGCAGGTGGTGGAGGCCGTCCTCGCGGGCTTCCGCGAGGGCGAGCAGGAGGCGGCCGCCGCCGGCACCCCGATCCGGATGCGGGCGCTGCTCACCGCGATGCGGCACGCCGCCAACGGCCGGGAGATCGCCGAGCTCATGGTCGCCTACCGCGACCGGGGCGTCGGCGGCTTCGACATCGCCGGCGCCGAGGCGGGGTTCCCGCCCACCCGGCACCTCGACGCCTTCGAGTACCTCCAGCGGGAGAACGCGCACTTCACGATCCACGCCGGTGAGGCCTTCGGGCTGCCCAGCATCTGGGAGGCGCTGCAGTGGTGCGGCGCCGAACGGCTCGGCCACGGCGTCCGGATCGTCGACGACATCACCGTCGCCCCTGACGGCACCGCCACCCTCGGCCTGCTCGCGGCGTACGTGCGCGACCGCCGCATCCCGCTCGAGATGTGCCCCAGCTCGAACATCCAGACCGGCGCGGCCGAGTCCGTCGCGACGCACCCGATCACCCTGCTCAAGGACCTGCGCTTCCGGGTGACGGTCAACACCGACAACCGGCTCATGAGCGGCACCTCGATGTCGCGCGAGATGCAGCTGCTCGTCGACGAGGCGGGCTGGACCCTCGAGGACCTGCGCTGGGCCACGATCAACGCGATGAAGTCGGCGTTCCTGCCCTTCGACGAGCGCCTCGAGCTCATCGAGCACGTCGTCAAGCCCGGCTACGCGGCCCTCGGGTCGGCGCGCTGACCCTCGCCGCTCAGCCCAGGGGGTCGGCGCCGACGACCCGGTGCCGCAGCGCCTGCTCGCGCTGGAGCCGCTCGGTGTCGCGGCGGCGACGCTCGGCGATGACCGCCGCGAGGACGTACTCGCCGTGGAAGCCCGGCGGCGGGGCCGGGGCGACGTAGCGGAGCACCTCACCCAGCAGCTGCCGGCCGATCGGCTCGCGGGACCCGGGGGTCAGGGCTCCCGCGCGGGCCAGGAACTGGCGGACGGCCACGGTGAGCCCCGAGGGCAGGGCCGCGACGTCGGCCGACCGCGCCCAGGCCTCGAGCGGGGCGGGCATCTGCGGGGGCGGCTGCAGGCGTAGCTTCGAGCGCTGGGTGACGACGTAGGTCCCGGCGGCCAGGTCACCGAGGCGCTTGCACCGGGGGTTGACGATGGACGACACGAGCGGGGCGATGCCCGACAGGAGGTAGATCTCGACGAACCCGACGAGCGCCCGGGCGATGGCGTGCCGGGCGGTGATGGGGCCGCCGTCGTCGCGCACGACGCGCAGGCCGAGCGCGAGCTTGCCGAGGGTCCGGCCCCGGGTCAGCGTCTCGACGGTGGCCGGGAAGGCCACCGTGACCGCGACGACGCCGACCAGGGTCACGGCGGTGGCGACGGCGTCCGAGGTCTCGGCGACGAGGACCCCGAGCCCCCAGACCATGCCGAGAAGGAGGGCGACGGCGACGGCGAGGTCGATGATCCCGCTGGCCGCGCGGTGCATCGTGCTCGCCACGGGCAGCTCGACGGCGACGCCCTCGCCGGTGACGACGTCCTCGGACGCGTACGCCCGGTACCCCGCTCCGGGGTTGCCGCTCTCGTCCACGGGGACAGGCTAACCGGCGTCGCCGGCGTGGACCGGTCACCTAGGCTGACCGGGTGGACCTCGATGCGTACGTCGCCGCGCACCACGCGCAGTGGCACCGGCTCGAGCAGCTCGTCGGACGCCGCCACCTCACCGGCGCCGAGGCCGACGAGCTGCTCGACCTCTACCAGCGTGTCTCGACCCACCTGTCGGTCGTCCGCTCGGCCAGCCCCGACCCGGCCGTCGTCGCGCATCTGTCCTCGGTGCTGTCACGAGCCCGGCTGGCCACCGCCGGCAAGCGCACCGGGACCTGGGCCGCGCTGCTCGGGTTCTTCACCTCGACCTTCCCCGCCGCGCTGTACCGGCTCCGGTGGTGGTGGGTCACGACGGCGCTGGTCAACGTCGCCATCGCGTTCGTCGTCGGGTGGTACGCCTACCGGCACCCCCAGGTGTGGACCTCGGTCATGTCGCCCGCCCAGATCGAGTCCTTCGTCGGCACCGACTTCGAGCAGTACTACTCGGAGTACGCCCACCTCGACTTCACCGGCCTGGTCTGGACGAACAACGCGTGGGTGTCGGCGCAGGTCATCGCGTTCGGGATCCTCGGGCTGCCGGTGGTCTACGTCCTGGCGACGAACGTCCTCAACGTCGGGATCGCCGGGGCGCTCATGGCGTACCACGACCGGACCGGCCTGTTCTTCGGGCTGATCCTGCCGCACGGGCTGCTCGAGCTCACCGCGATCTTCGTCGCCGGCGCCGTGGGGCTGCGGATCTTCTGGTCCTGGGTCAGCCCTGGGCCGCTGCCGCGCGGGCAGTCGCTCGCCCGTGAGTTCCGCTCAGCGGTCGCGGTCGCGCTCGGCCTCGTGGCCGTCCTCTTCGTCAGCGGCGTCATCGAGGGCTTCGTCACCCCGTCCGGGCTGCCCACGTGGGCGCGCATCGGCATCGGGGTCGTCGCCGAGATCGCCTTCCTCCTCTACGTCTTCGTCGTCGGGCGGGCCGCGGCCGCGCGGGGCGCCACCGGGGACCTGGCGGCGCGGGACGTCGGCGACGTCCTGCCCGTCGCCGGCTGAGCAGCCGCCGCCGAACGGCCCGCCGCCCGGCGGGCCGAGCGCCAGGACGGGGTTGTCGGCGTCTGGCGGGGATGTTTCGCCGTCCCACACCGACACCCCCGTCCGGCCGCCGAGTCCTCGTCCCGATCGCGGTGCGCCAGCGGTGCTTGACTGGCTCACGATGAGCTCGACGAGCGAAGGACCCGACACCTGGCTGGACCTGTTCTGGCTGCCGCTGGGCGCGGGCGGCCATGTCGTGCGCTGGAACGGGCGCCTCTACGAGTGGGTGTCGGCGCGGCGGGAGCGCCGGGAGTGCTCTCGGTCTGTACCACGCGGGCCTGATGCTGCACCTTGACGACGTCACCTACGCGATCGAGATGGGCCCCGTGTGGAACGTCCCTGCCACCGACCGAGGCGTCGTCTGTGAAGGCCCGGTCGCCGCGAGGTGGCTCGGACGCTGGCGCATCTTCCGCTACGAGGTCCGCTGCTGGGCCGGCGGCCAGATCCCGGACATCGCCGAAGCGGTCGACAGCCCGGTGCGCACCACCGAGGACCCCGCGAGCGTCCGGAACGTGTTGGCCCTGCTGCGGGCGGTACCGCCGCTCACCTGGGGCCGGGACGAGCTCGGCACCGGCGAGATGTGGAACTCCAACTCCTTGGTCGCGTGGGTGCTCGCGCGTTCCGGTCACGACATGCATCGCATCCAGCCCCCGCGCCGGGGGCGGGCCCCCGGATGGGATGCGGGCCTGGTCCTCGCAGACCGTGAGTCCAACGCCTGACGTGACGAGCGCGGTCGTGGTGTGCGCCCGACCCGACCACCTCGTCGATCTCGACCACGAGGGCGTCGTCGAGTCTCACCGCGCGGCAGCAGGGGCACAGCGTGTCCGCGGCGCCGTCCACCGTCGCCGCGGACACGCCGGCTGCGGGAATGACGGTCGAGGTTCAGTCTCCTGAGGCTGGTCCACGGAGGTCCATGCGCAGCAGTTTCGAGTCGCCCGCGATACCGGGAGGGGTCTTGGTGGTGGTGGCCAGCATGGGCCAGAGTGGTCGGCGAGCCGCACCGGCAGTTCGTCCGGGGGTGCGTCGAGGACGTCGACGGCCGAGCCGGCCCAGGGCCTCGGCGGCCGGGGGTGCGACCGGTGACGTCTCACGCCGCGGCGCCGGCGACACCCTGCCCGTCGCGGCCTGAGCGTCCTCCTGCGATGGCCGGATCGGCTCCGGACCCTGTGTGCCTACAGACCGTTGAAGCCGTCACCCGTCTCGGCAGCTCCCGGGCGGCCGTGCTTGGTCCCCGGGAGGTCGCTGTCGCGGCTTGCGCCCTGCGAACCGCGATACCGATCCATCCACCTCGCGACGAGGACCGCGGCGACCACGAAGATGATGATCGTCAACCACACCCACACCCACATGGCGCGTCCCTTCGGCGTCGGCGACGTCTGCCGCCGGACGCCTCAAGTGTGCGCTCGGCCCAGACCCACGCGCAATGCTCCGGGCGCTTCGACGCTGAGGGTCACCCCGCGTCGAGGTCACGCGCTGAGGTGATTGCAGAGTGGGGCGTCCCGCATCAGGCGTGCTGCTAGTCGAGAGACGAGGACATGCCGTGTGAGTTGCGGGACTCGCGGCATGTCCTCGTCGTTCGACTGCGAGATACGAGCCGCGGGTGGGAGACCCGCTCAGAGCAGACCCTGGCGCTTCAGCGCCAGGTAGTGGTCGGCGAGCCGCACCGGCAGCTCGTCCGGGGGTGCGTCGAGGACGTCGACGCCGAGCCGCCCCAGGGCCTCGGCGGCGGCGCCCCGCAGGGCGAGGGTCCGCTCGGCGGCGGCGGCGCCCCAGACCTGCGCGGAACCGTCCCGGGCGCCGCGCATCGCGTCCAGCGCGGGGTCGGACACCGACGCGACGACGACCCGGTGGTGAGTGACGAGGGCCGGCAGCACGGGCAGCAGCCCCTCCTCGATGGCGGCCGGCTCGAGCGGGGTGAGCAGGACGACGAGCGAACGATGCGTCGACCTGGTGACCTCGGCGGCGAGCACCCCCCAGTCGGTCTCGACGAGCTGCGGGTCGACGGGAGCCAGGGTGCTGATGACGTCGTGCAGCAGCGCCGCCCGGTCCGCCCCGGTGACCCTGGCCCGCACCCGCCGGTCACCGGCGACGACCAGGACACGGTCGCGCGCGTGCCCTGCGAGCGCGGTGAGGAGGAGGGCGGCGTCCATCGCCGCGTCGAGGCGGGGCGCGTCGCCCACCCGTCCGGCGCTCGTGCGCCCGGTGTCGATGACGAGAACGATGCGCCGGTGCTGCTCGGGCTGCCAGGTCCGCACGACGAGGTTGCGGCGCCGGGCCGTGGCCCGCCAGTCGATGGAGCGGACGTCGTCGCCCTCGACGTAGTCGCGCAGGCTGTCGAACTCGGTGCCCTGCCCGCGGGTGCGCACCGCGGCCCGGCCGTCGAGCTCGCGGAGCACCGCGAGCCGGCTCGGCAGGTGCTTGCGCGAGGGGAAGGCGTGCAGGACGCGGACCCGCCCCGGCACCTCGACGGAGCGCTGGCGCGCCGCGAGGCCGAGCGGCCCGGCGAGGCGGACCGTCACCCGGTCGGCCGGCCGGTCGCCGCGTCGGGTCGGCACGAGGGTCGTGCTGACCCGGCGCCGCTCGCCCGGCGGGCACCGAGACCGGGTGCCGACCCGGCCGGGACCCCGCTGACGGTGGCCACCCGTCGCGCACCACGCCGCGAGCGGTCCGGCGTCCGGTGTTCTCGACGACCAGGCTGGTGGTCAGCGACTCCCCGAGCCGCACCTGGGTCTCGCCCTCCCGGGTCAGCCGCAGGCCGCCCGGAGTGGCCGCGAGCGCGAGATCGAGGCCGACGAGCACGAGCCAGACGAGCAGCCAGACCCACACGGTCGACGCCGCCGGCCGCAGTCCGACCGGGACGAGGCCGAGCAGGAGCAGCGCCGCGGCGCGGGTCGTCAGGGTCATCAGCGGGGGACGGGCACCGACGCGAGGACGCTGTGCAGCACCGAGGTGACCGAGGTGCCCTCGAGCTCGGCCTCGGGCCGGAGCATGAGCCGGTGCGCGAGGGTCGCCAGGGCGAGGGCCTTGACGTCGTCCGGGGTGACGTAGCCGCGGCCGCTGAGCCACGCCCACGCCCGGCTCGTCGCGAGCAGCGCGGTCGCCCCGCGCGGGGACACCCCGAGCGCCAGCGACGGCGAGACCCGGGTGGCCCGGGCGATGTCGACGACGTAGCCGATGATCTCGGGGGAGACCTGCACCTGCCGGACGGCGGCGGCCCCGGCCTCGAGGTCGGTCGCGGTCGCGACGGGGCGGATGCCCGCGGCCGCGAGGTCGCGCGGGTCGAACCCGGCCGCGTGCCGCTCGAGCACCGCGACCTCGTCGGCCCGCTCGGGGACGGGCAGCTGGACCTTGAGGAGGAACCGGTCGAGCTGGGCCTCGGGCAGCGGGTAGGTGCCCTCGTACTCGACGGGGTTCTGGGTGGCAGCGACGAGGAACGGCGCGGGCAGCGGATGCGGCGTGCCGTCGACCGAGACCTGCCGCTCCTCCATCGCCTCGAGCAGCGCCGACTGCGTCTTCGGCGGCGTGCGGTTGATCTCGTCCGCGAGGAGGAGGTTGGTGAACACCGGGCCCGGCCGGAAGCTGAAGTCGCCCTCCTTGGCGTCGAAGACGAGCGAGCCGGTGAGGTCGCCGGGCATGAGGTCGGGGGTGAACTGCACGCGCTTGGTCCCGATGTCGAGGGAGGCAGCGAGCGAGCGGACGAGCAGCGTCTTCGCGACCCCCGGGACCCCCTCGAGGAGGATGTGGCCCCGGCACAGCAGCGCGACGAGCATCCCCGCGACGGCGGCGTCCTGGCCGACGACGGCCTTGCCGACCTCGGCGCGCACCCGGACGAGCGCTGCTCGGGCGTCGGTGGCCGCGGGGGCGGGCGCGCCGGTGTCCGCGGGGGCGGGCGCGCCGGTGTCCGCGGGGCGGGTGCCCCCGTGCCGGGGTCGTCGGTCGCCGGGGCGGGCGGGGTGGGGTGCTCAGTCATGACGTGCGGACCTTCTCCTCGAGATGGGCGAGCTGCTGGGCGAGCATGACGAGAGCGGCCTCGTCGGACGGGGGGACGTCGCGCAGGAGCGCGTCGACCTCGGCGGCGGGGGTCCCGGTGGCGTCGGCGACCGCGGAGACGAGCGCCGGATGGGGGGTGCCGGGGGCCAGGCCGAGCCGCGCCGCGAGCCGGCCGGCGCTGGCCCGGCGCAGCACGCCGGCGGCGCGTCCGCGGTCGCCCGCGGCGCGGTAGAGCTCGGCGCGGCTCTCGGTGGTCTCGGTGGCCCGGACGACGACGGGCAGGGGTTCGGGCACGAGCCGCCCGAGCCGGCGACCCCGGGCCAGGGCGAGGACGAGGAAGGCCAGCGCGGCGACGAGCAGTCCGGGCTCGACCCACGCGGGCCACACCGACTGCTCGTCGGCCGGAGCGGGGTTCTGGGTCAGGTCTTCGGCGGCCGGGTGGTACCAGACGAGCGTCGGCGACGCCCCGAGCAGCCGCACGACGAGCCCCGCGTGGTCGGCCTCGGTGACGAAGCGGTTGGTGGCGGCGTCGGGGAAGCCCAGGACGGTGACCGGGGCGTGACGGTCGGTGGCCGGGAGATCGACGGAGGCCCAGCCGGTCGGGGGCGGTTCTGCGCTGCTGCCGCGGTCCTCGGGCGGCACGATCGGGTAGCACGCCTGGGCCCCCGCCGGGAGGTCGTCGGCGGTGGCGAGGATCGACCACGAGATCCGGGCGAGCTCGTCGTCCGGGCGCACCCAGGGCACGCCGCAGTCCGCGGCGCCGGGGTCGACCGGCGGGTACGTCACCTCGACGCCGAGGCCGAGGTCGGCGAGCACCCTCGGCGCTCCGTCGAGGAAGACCACCCGGTCGGCGCCGCGGGTGTCCTGCAGCAGCCGCCGTGCCGCCGTCGAGGTGAGGAGGTCGGAGTTGCCGACGACGACCGTGGCCCCCGCGCCGGTGCCTGTCGCGGCGACGGCGTCACCCGCCGTGCCGACGACCCTCACGTCGACGCCCTGGTCGGTGAGGACCTCGACGAGGGCCCGCGTCCCGGACTGGCCGGTGCCGTCGGGGTGGAGGTACTCCTCGGGGGACGGGGACCCGGCGGCGAGGGCGACCAGGACACCACCGACGACGAACACGAGCACCCAGAGCACGACGTCCCGAACACGCCGGGCCGCACGACCGGTGTCGGCACCGGCGGGGGCGATGCCCGCCGGCGCGGCGGCGGGGGTGGTCGTCGTCATCCGACCGGCTCCGCGTCGACGTGGCCAGGACGGGAGGGGCGGGTGGCGGTGAGCCGGTCGTCGAGGGCCAGGACGCCGCGCGCCTGGGCCTCGGTGGCGGAGCGGTCGCCGTAGCGCACGGCGTCGAACGAGTCCGCCGCGGCGATGAGGGCGGCGTCCTCGGCGGGGAAGGCCGTCGCCAGGGCGAGGGCCACCTCGTGCGCCGTCCGCCCGGGGGCGTCGTCGAGCACGACCCGCTCCACGGCGGCGCGCGCGACGGCCCGCACCCCGTCGAGCACCGCGGCGTCCCAGTCGCCCCGGTCCGCGGCGGCGCGGGCCTGGCGACGCAGGACGGTGGCCGGGAGGTCGGGCACGTCGAGGACGCCGGATCCGGACCGGGCGCCGGAGGAGCCGACCTCGCGGCGCAGGACGCGGTACAGCACGAGCGCCAGCACCCCGACGACGAGCCCGATCGCGACCGGGAGGAACACCGACGGCAGCCCACCGTCGGGGGAGCTCGACAGGAGCCGGTCGAGCCATTCGCGCAGCCGCTCCAGGAGCCCGGGCTGAGCGTTGTACCGGGCACTGGACAGCTCCTCCTCGAGCCAGCGCCGCGCCTCGTCCGACGTGGGGTCCAGCGGGACGTCGAGGGGCAGCGCGAGGTGCGGGAGGGTCGGCACGGGCGGGCTCAGCCGGGGGGCGTCGGCCAGGGCGGTGCCGCGGCGCCCTGCGCCGTCTGGATCAGCTGGACGTCGAGACCCTCGCGGCGGATCCGCGCGTCGACGTAGAGCAGCGCGTCGACCCCGGCGCTGAACGGGGTGGTCAGAGCCCCGGTGAGGAGGCCGGCGATGCCCGACGTCACGGTCTGCAGGACGAGGAAGTTCCCGCCGCTGGGGTCGTCGGCCAAGGTCAGGCCGACGATGAAGAACAGGAGGAAGGTGATGGGCAGGGTGATGACCGACGCGGCGACACCGACGATGAGCCCGGTGAGGACCCGAAGCCCCAGGATCCGCCAGAAGGGGCCCTTCACGGGGCTCCCCACGAGGCGGGCGGAGCGGAGCAGGCCCGAGAAGACGCCGATCCGCTCGATGACGATGGCGGGGGTGGCGAACGCCCAGGCCGTCGAGAGGTAGAACAGCGCCGCCATGAGGGTGAGGAACCCGAGGGCCCCGACGAGGACGTAGACCCCGACGTTGCCCCCGCCCGAGGTCTCACCGAAGACGATGATGCCGACCGGGATGCCGACCGTCACCGCCACCACCACGAGCGCGGCCAGCAACGTGACGAGGACCGCGCCGAGCATCGCGGGGACCCGCCCGCGGGTGGCGCGCCAGGTCTGGCCCATCGTCACCTTCCGGCCCAGGACCGCCTGGCCGATGACCTGGGCGAGGAAGCCGGCGAGCAGGATCGAGGCGAACACCTGGGCGATCGAGGGCAGGTAGACCCCGAGGATCCCGAGGCCGAAGCCGTCGGGCAGCGTGTCGGACGCGCCGCTCGAGCCGTCGTCGAGGAAGGAGAACGAGGTCTGCCCGGCGAGCCAGGAGCCGAGCGCGGTGGCGGGGACGAGGAAGGCGACGGTGGTGAGCGCCGCGAGGCCGATGGTCGCGGCGGGGTTGCCGCGGACGGCCTTGAGGACGCCGCCGTACAGGTCGCCGAGGGTGAGCGGGCGCAGGGGGATGATGCCGGGCCGGTAGTCCATCTGGCCGTACGGGGCCTGGCCGGGAGGTGGCCACCCGCCGCCGGGGGGCGGCGCGGAACCGGGCGGGGGAGTGGGCGCCGTGCCCGGGGGCGGCGGCGTGGGCTGCGAGGGGGGCGGGGTGCCCGGAGCGGAACCCGGCGGAACCCACGGCTGGTCGGTCATCGGTGGGTCCCCTCGTGCGGCACGCCGCAACCCTAACCGAGGAGGCTGCGCTCCACGGCGGAGGCGCGGGAACCGGCAGCCCCGAGCGCGGTCTGCCGCGCGACGATGCCCGGCTCGTCGCGCATGAGCCGCCAGCCGCGCCGGACCAGGACCGGCGGGGACTTCCGGCGCTCCTTGAGGTCGCGGGCCAGGCGGCGGACGAACGTCACGACGGGCCGGTGGTGGACGCACCAGGCGCTGTGCAGCATCCCCTCGGCGTCGAGCCGGGCGACGATGTCGGCGGCGAAGATCCCCTCGGCGAGGACGAGGTCGTGCGGGGCCGCGGTGACCTCGTGGCTCCCGACGGCGCGGCTGCGGGAGATGTCGTAGACGGGCAGCTCGGTGCGTCCGGTGTCGAGCAGCTCGCGCAGGCCGGCGACGGCGCGGTCGGCGTCCCAGCTGTCGGGGTGGTCCCAGTCGAGGATGCCGAGGTCGGGGTGCCGGGGCATCGCGGGGTCGTCCTCGTCGCGGTAGAAGTCGTCGAGGCGGAAGACCGGCCAGCCGCGGGCCGCGCGCAGCCGGTGCGCGAGTCGGGACTTGCCGGAGCCGCTCGGGCCGGCGAGGACGACGACGCGTCTGCCGCCCGCGTGAGGGGAGGGCCGGGCCTGCTCGAAGTCCGTCGCCTGCTCACCCACAGGCGACGATTCTAGGGCCCCGCGCGGGCTGCCCGGACCCACGCCCAGCCGTCCCCGCTCCCGCAACCGGCGCCTGCGACCCGCCGGGTTTGGCCGCCATGGCGGTCATCGGGGTGGGCGGCGGCGAGATCCGGCCGCCATCGACGCGTTTGGCCGCCATGGCGTCCAAACCGGGCAGGCCTGGCGAGGGTGCGCGCGGGCGGGAGGGTGCGCGCGGGCGGGAGGGTGCGCGCGGGGGACGGCGCCGAGGAGGACGCCCGTTCGGCGGCTCCCAGGGAGGGTGCGCGCGGGGGGTGGGGGCTGGGGGTGGGGGCGAGCGCCCCCACCCGGCGAGGGGTCAGCGGCCCTTGGGGTGCCAGACCGTCTTGGTCTCGAGGAAGGTCGTGAGGCGTGACAGGTCCGGGGTCGGCTCGAAGTCCGGCTCCACGGCCTCGACGCCGGACCCACCGGGCCGCAGCACCCGCTTGAGGTTCTCGGCGGCCGCCAGCTCGAGCGCGCCCCACTCGACGCCGTCGGCGCCCGCGGCACCGGTGAGGTCGATGGCGTTGACGTCACGGTGCGACGCGAGCCAGGGCGCCACCTCGGCGGTCCGGCCGGTGACGACGTTGACCACCCCGCCCGGCACGTCGGACGTCGCGAGGCACTCGGCGAGGTCGATGGCCGGCAGCGGGCGCTGCTCCGAGGCGAGGACGACGCAGGTGTTGCCCGAGACGATGACCGGCGCGAGCACCGACACGAGCCCCAGCAGGCTGGAGGTCTGCGGTGCCAGGACGGCGACGACCCCGGTGGGCTCCGGCGCCGAGATGTCGAAGTACGGCCCGGCGACGGGGTTGAGCCCCCCGAGGATCTGCGGGTACTTGTCGGACCAGCCCGCGTACCAGACCCACCGGTCGATGGCGGCCGAGACGGTGGCCTCGGCGCGCGCGGGCGTCAGCCCCTCGGAGTCACGGACGTCCTGGACCAGCTGGGCCCGGCGACCCTCCATGACCTCGGCGACCCGGTACAGCACCTGGCCGCGGTTGTAGGCCGTGGCCCCGGCCCACCCGGGCTGCGCCTTGCGCGCCGCGACGACCGCGTCCCGGGCGTCCTTGCGCGACCCCATCGCGGCGTTGGCGAGGAACGCCGGCGCCGACGTGCGGCCGGTCGGCGTCGCGAGCACCTCGTAGGAACGGCCGCTCTCGGACCGGGGGAACTTGCCCCCGATGTAGAGCTTGTACGTCTTGCGGACGTCCACCCGCGTGCTCACTGGCCACTCCCGGTCTTCACGTACGCCTCGAGCCCGTGGCGGCCGCCTTCACGGCCGTAGCCGGACTCCTTGTACCCGCCGAACGGCGAGGTCGGGTCGAACTTGTTGAACGTGTTGGCCCAGACGACCCCGGCCCGCAGCTGGTCGGCCATCCACAGGATGCGGCTGCCCTTCTCGGTCCAGATGCCGGCCGAGAGGCCGTACGGGGTGTTGTTCGCCTTGGCGACGGCCTCGCCGGGCGTGCGGAAGGTCAGGACCGAGACGACCGGCCCGAAGATCTCCTCCTGGGCGATCCGGTGCGTCTGCGAGACGTTGCTGAAGACCGTCGGCCGGAACCAGAACCCGGCCCCGGGCAGGTCGCAGCCGGAGTCCCAGCGCTCGGCGCCCTCGGCCTCGCCGGCCGCGGTCATCTCGACGATGCGCTTGAGCTGGGCCTTGGAGTTGATCGCGCCGACGTCGGTGTTCTTGTCCATCGGGTCACCGACCCGCAGGGTCTCGAGGCGACGCTTGAGCCGGCGGAGCATCTCGTCGGCGACGTTCTCCTGGACGAGGATCCGGCTGCCGGCGCAGCACACGTGGCCCTGGTTGAAGAAGATGCCGTTGACGATGCCCTCGACGGCCTGGTCGATGGGCGCGTCGTCGAAGATGATGTTCGCGCCCTTGCCGCCGAGCTCGAGCGTCGCCTTCTTCCGGGTCCCGGCGATGGACCGGGCGATCATCTTGCCGACGTTCGTCGATCCGGTGAAGGCGAGCTTGTCGATGCCGGGGTGGTCGACGATGGCCTGCCCCGTCGGGCCCGCGCCGGTGATGATGTTGACGACCCCGGGCGGCAGGTCGGCCTGCCGGCAGATCTCGGCGAAGAGCAGCGCCGTCAGCGGCGTCGTCTCGGCCGGCTTGAGCACCACGGTGTTGCCGCAGGCCAGGGCCGGGGCGACCTTCCACGCGAGCATCATGAGCGGGAAGTTCCAGGGGATGATCTGGCCGACGACACCGACCGGCCGGGGGTTCTCGCCGAGCGCCGCGTAGTCGAGCTTGTCGGCCCACCCCGCGTGGTAGAAGAAGTGCGCCGCGACGAGGGGGACGTCGACGTCGCGGCTCTCCTTGATCGGCTTGCCGTTGTCGAGGGTCTCCAGGACGGCCAGCTCACGGGCGCGCTCCTGGATGATCCGCGCGATCCGGTACAGGTACTTGCCGCGGTCGGCGCCGCTCATCCGCGACCAGACCCGGGTGTACGCGGTGCGGGCCGCCCGGACGGCGGCGTCGACGTCGTCCTCGCTGGCCTCGGAGACCTCGGCGAGGACCTCCTCGGTCGCGGGGTTGACGGTCTTGAAGGGCGTGCCGCCGGTGGCCTCGACGAACTCGCCGCCGATGAACAGCCCGTAGCTGCTGGCGATGTCGACGACGGCGCGGGACTCGGGGGCCGGCGCGTACTCGAAGGTGGGCATTCGCTGCTGTCCTCAGGTGGTGGTGGTCAGTAGCCGCTGGGGGCGTCGTCGGCGACGTAGTCGGCGCCGGAGTAGGCGCCTGTGGCCATCTTCTGCCGCTGCAGGATCAGGTCGTTGAGCAGGCTCGAGGCCCCGAACCGGAACCAGTGGTTGTCGAGCCAGTCCCCGCCGGCGATCTCGTGAACGGTGACGAGGTACTTGATGGCGTCCTTGCTCGTGCGGATGCCGCCGGCCGGCTTGACCCCGACCTGGACGCCGGTCTCGTCGCGCCAGTCGCGGACGGCCTCGAGCATGACGAGGGTGACCGGCAGGGTCGCCGCGGGCGAGATCTTGCCGGTGGAGGTCTTGATGAAGTCGCCGCCCGCGAGCATCGAGAGCCACGAGGCGCGGCGCACGTTGTCGTAGGTCGAGAGCTCGCCGGTCTCCATGATGACCTTGAGGCGGGCGTCGCCGCAGGCCTCCTTGGTCTCGGCGATCTCCCGGAAGACGGTGAGGTAGTCGCCGGTGAGGAACGCGCCGCGGTCGATGACCATGTCGATCTCGTCGGCGCCGTTCTCGACGGCGTCGCGGGTGTCGGCGAGCTTGACGGCCCGGCTGGCGCGGCCGCTGGGGAAGGCGGTGGCCACGGCGGCCACGTTGATGTCGCTGGTGCCGAGGGTCTCGCGGGCGATGCCGGCCATGTCGCCGTACACGCAGACGGCGGCCGGGCTGGGGGTCGAGAGGTCGCTCGGGTCGGGGACCAGCGCCCGGGTGGCCAGGCCCCGGACCTTGCCCGGGGTGTCGGCGCCCTCGAGCGTCGTGAGGTCGATCATCGAGATGGCGAGGTCGATGGCCCACGCCTTGCTCGTCGTCTTGATCGAGCGGGTGGACAGGGCCGCGGCGCGGGCCTCGCAGCCGACCTGGTCCACGCCGGGGAGGCCGTGCAGCCAGCCGGTGAGGGCGGAGTTGGTCAGCCGGGACACCCCGAGGATGTCGCGGGCGCGCGTCGTGGGATCGACGTCGATGGCGGTGCTCACCCCGCGAGTGTACGGGGGTCCGGGGGCTCCGGTCGCCGCCCGGCGGTCCGGTCGTCGCGTGCGCGGCGACCGGACCGTTCGGTGGGTCAGACGCCGCAGTCGATCGTGATGGCGCCGACAGTGATGTCGTCGCCCGCCCCACCGGACGAGTCGGTGGTGCTCATGCGGACCTGGACCGCGACGGTGCCGGTGGCCGATGCCACGTACGTTGCCGAGACCGTGCCGCTCGCACCGTCTGTGGCCGTGTTGATCGTCGAGCCGACCACCGTGGCCCCGCCCACCCTGAGCTCCGAGGTCATCGGGTTCGGGTTGGTGGTGAGTGCCGTCCAGCTGTACTGGAACGTGTACGACTGCCCGCTGACGACGTCGAGGTCGTGCGAGGCCGAGGCGGTGTACGTCGACGAGGCTGCGGCGTCACCATCCACCTCGAAGGTGCCGCTCGCGAACCGAGCGCCACCGGCATCGGGGGTCCCGATCGTCTCGAGCACCCAGCCGTCGGTCGCGCTGAACGCGGGCAGGGTGGGACAGGGGGCGGGGGAGGAGGCCATCGCCGGTGCGGCGGCACCGACGGCGATCACGGGGACGCTCCACGCGGCGCCGCGGGCGACCGCACGACGGGACGGGCGCATCGGCTCCCGGGGTGTGGGGTGCTGGGCAGCAGGGGACATCGGACGGCCTCTCGGTGCAGGGATACGGCAGGTCGTTCAGGGTGTCGAGGGCTGGAAGGCGCAGGGTGCCAGGGCCCCGACGTCCAGCACCTTAGGGCCCAGACGAAACTCCCGCCACACAAAACGCTAAAAGAATGGACATCGAAATGATCAGATGTCGTCGACCCTGACAGGGAAGAGCGCAACGCTCTGCACCATATGGCCCGGGTGGCTGTCGGCCCCGACCGAGCAGTCGGACGTCCGACGCGGTCAGGCCGGACCGCTGCAGTCGACCGTGATGGCCTCCACCGTCATGTCGTCGCCGACCCCGCCCCCGGGGCTCGACGTGGACATCTGGACGGCGACGCGGACCGTCCCGGTCGACGGCGCGACGTAGGCGGCCGACACCGAACCGTTCGGGCCGCTCGACGAGGTGTCGACCGTCGACCCGGCCACCGGAGCGTCGTCGACGAGCAGGACCGAGGTCATCGGGTGTTCGTTGCCGGTGAAGGCCGTCCAGTCGTAGAGGAAGGTGTAGCCCTGACCGGCGACGACATCGAGATCGTGGGTCGCCGTGGCGGTGTACGTCTCGTCGGGGTGCGCGTCGCTCTGCACGAAGAAGGTGCCGTCGAGGAACTGGGCGCCGCCACCGGACGGGGGGCCGCTCTCGGTGAGGACCCAGCCGTCCGCGGCGCTGAACGGCGGAAGGGTCGGGCAGCCGGAGGCGGCCAGGGCGGGGGCGGCGGCGCCCACGGCGATGGCCGGGACGCTCCAGGCGGCGCCGCGGGCGACGGTGCGACGGGAGGGGTGCAGCGGCTCAGGCGTGGCGAGGAGCAGGGGACCGAACATCGGACGGCCTCTCGGTGCAGGGGAACGGCAGGTCGCACAGCTGTCGGAAGCCGGACTGCGCGATCGTGCTGAGCCCCCTGGTGCCAGGTCCCCGATCTCGAGCACCTTAGGGCCCGGCCGACGCTCCGGCCACGGGACCTGTCGAAAACTTACGGATTCCGGAGCTGGGGCGTAGGTGCCGGGCGCACGGCGCGCCGCTGCACCCCTGCCGACGCCTCAGGCTCGGGTGGCCATCTCGAGGGCGGCCCGCAGGGCGGCCAACCGGCCGGCGGCCCGCTCCCGCGCACCGCGCAGATCCTCGTCCACCACGGGCTCGACGACCTCGAGGTACACCTTGAGCTTCGGCTCGGTGCCCGACGGTCGCACGATGACCCGTGACTCGTCGGCGAGGTAGTAGCGCAGCCCCTCGGTGGGCGGGAGACCCCCGTCGCCGCGGGCGAGGTCGTCGGTGCGGACGACCTCGACCCCCGCGAGGCTCGTCGGGGAGTCGGCACGCAGCCGGTCCATGATGCGGCCGATGAGCGAGAGGTCCTCGACCCGCACCGCCAGAGCGTCGGTGGCGTGCACCCCGTGGGCCCGCGCGAGGTCGTCGAGCCGGTCGGCCAGGGTGCGGCCCTGCGCCTTCAGCGTCGCCGCGAGCTCGGCGACGAGCAGCGCGGCCGACACCCCGTCCTTGTCGCGCACGTGCCCGGGGTCGACGCAATAGCCGAGGGCCTCCTCGTACCCGTAGCGCAGCCCGGGCACCCGCCCGATCCACTTGAAGCCGGTGAGGGTCTCCTCGTGCCGGACCCCCGCCGCACGGCACATCGCCGCGAGCAGACGGGAGGACACGATCGAGTTGGCGAAGACCGCGTCGGGGGAGTCGGGCTCGACCCCGCGCTCGAGCACGTACGAGCCGAGCAGCGCGCCGACCTCGTCCCCGCGCAGCATCCGCCAGCCGCCGCGCCCCGGGACGGCCACGGCGCACCGGTCGGCGTCCGGGTCGTTGGCGATGACGAGATCGGGGTCGGTCTGCTCGGCCAGCTCGAGCGCCGCGTCCATCGCGCCCGGCTCCTCGGGGTTCGGGAACGAGACGGTGGGGAACATCGGGTCGGGCTCGGCCTGGGACGCCACCGGGATGGGAGCGGCGAACCCGGCGGCCAGGAAGGCGCGCCGGACCGTCTCGGAGCCCACGCCGTGCAGGGCGGTGTGGACGACGGTGACGTCGCGGGGGCCATCGGGCGCGAGGACGGTGACGACGTCGTCGAGATAGGCCGCGAGGACGTCGTCACCGAGGGTCTCCCAGCCGTCGTCGGCCAGCGGGACCGAGGCGACCGACTCCACGGCCTCGATGCGCTCGGCGATGAGGCCGTCGACCGGGGGCACGATCTGCGACCCGTCGCCGACGTACACCTTGTACCCGTTGTCCTGCGGCGGGTTGTGCGAGGCCGTCACCATCACCCCGGCGTCGGCGCCGAGGTAGCGGATCGCGTAGGCCAGCACGGGGGTCGGCAGGGGGTGCGACAGGACGACGGCGCGCCCGCCCAGCCCCGTGACGACGGCGCAGGTGTCGTGGGCGAAGACGTCCGAGTTGGTGCGGGCGTCGAACCCGACGACGACGAAGGGCTCCTCCGCGACGGTCTTGAGGTAGGCCGTGAGGCCCGCCGCTGCGCGGATGACGACCGCGCGGTTCATCCGGTTCGGCCCGCCGCCGAGCTTGCCTCGCAGCCCGGCGGTGCCGAACTCCAGCATGCCGGACATCGCGTCGGCGAGCTCCTCGACCGCGGCCGCGTCGCTGCGCTCCGCCGCGCCGGCGAGGCCGAGCAGCTCGGCCCGGGTCTCGGGGTCGGGGTCGTCCGCGGCCCAGGCCCGGGCTCGGGCGAGGAGGTCGTCCAGGTCGGCGGGGTCGATGTCGGTCACCGTTCCCCCTCAGATGAGGCCGACGACGTCGGCGAGGAGGCGCCCGCACCGGTCGGCGGCTGCGCGGCCCGCGTCCAGGACCTCCTCGTGGCTCAACGGCGTCGCCGAGATGCCGGCGGCCGCGTTCGTCACGAGCGAGATGCCGAGGATCTCCAGGCCCGCCTGGCGGGCGGCGACCGCCTCGAGCGTCGTCGACATGCCGACGAGGTCGCCGCCGAGCACGCGGGCCATCCGGACCTCGGCGGGGGTCTCGTACTGCGGCCCGCGGAACTGGACGTAGACGCCCTCGTCGAGGGTCGGGTCGACCTCCTGGGCCAGAGCCCGCAGCCGCGGGGAGTACAGGTCGGTGAGGTCGACGAAGTTCGCGCCCTCGATGGGCGTGGCCGCGGTCAGGTTGATGTGGTCGGAGATGAGGACGGGGGAGCCGGGCGCCCACTCGGGCCGCAGGCCCCCGCAGCCGTTCGTGAGCACGATCGCGCTGCAGCCGGCGGCCGCGGCGGTGCGCACCCCGTGGACCACCGAGCGCACCCCGCGGCCCTCGTAGAAGTGGGTTCGCGTGCCGTACACCAGAGCCCGGCGGCCGGTGTCGCCGATCGCGACCGAGCGCATCGTGCCGCTGTGGCCCTCGACGGCCGCCTTCGCGAAGCCCGGGACGTCGGTGTTCTCGATCGTGGCGAGCGTCTCGCCCACGAGGTCACCGGCCTGGCCCCAGCCGGAGCCGAGGACGAGGGCGACGTCGTGCCGCTCGACCCCGGTCCGCTCGCGGATGACCGCGGCGGCGGCCTCGGCGACGGCGAACGGGTCGGCGGCGGGGTCGGAGAGGTCGTGGGCGGCGGCGGTGTCGGTCACCGGGGCAGCGTACCGACGGCGCCGCATCCCACCTACAACGCGGGTGCCGGCGCAGTCTCGCTGCGATCCCGTCTCGGGACCGCGCGGTGGGCGGCACCTTTCGGCGGTTCCTCGTCCTCCTCCGCCGGGGAGGTCCTTCAGCTGGCTTCACGTCCTCAGCCTCGCCACGCTCGTCACCGTGACGCTCGGGGCCCCGCCGGGCTCAGTCCAGGTGACGGACCCGGGGCCACAGGACCGCCCACGGTGCGACGGGGTCCTGGCAGAGAGCCACCGGTACCCCCTCCTCCTCGTTCCGGACGCCGACCCCGTTCGAGAGCCGGTCGCGCACCTCGCAGCGCGCGAAGAGCGGGACGAGTGCCTCGTACTGGGCGCCGACCACGACCACCCTGCGCGTGGACTCCGGGGGCGGCCCGAGCTCCCACAGGTGGTTGTGCCCGCTGACGGCTCCGGGGAGCCCGAGGGCAGGACCGAAGCGGGCGACCGCCCCCGCCTCCCCGTAGTTCGACGTGAGGACGGCCGCGTCCGGGTCGCCGGCCGCCCGCCACACGTCGGCGACCTGCTCGACGTAGCGGGGCCAGCCGACCTGGTCCCCGACGAGCGGACCCGCCGCGGTCACGGGAGTCGAGCCGACGGTGGCGAGCGGGATGACCGGCACGGCCAGCACCGTCGACACACCGGCACTCACCGCCAGCACGCCGACCAGGGTCCACCGCCGCCACGGGGCAGCGCGGGTCCATCGCGCCACCGGGACGCACCCGGCCGCGAAGAGGGCGTCGAGCAGCGCCACCGGGTAGTGCGGCTGGGCGCCGGACACCCAGGTGAAGGCGACCAGGACGAGCACCGCGACGACGAGCCAGCGTGCCTCGGGCCTGCGCCACGCATGCACCGCGCCGGCCAGCCACACCGGGACGAGCAGGGGGCCGATGGCCACGAGAAGGATGAGCGGGAGCTGGGAGCGGACCTCGGCCGCGTTGCTCTCGCCGAGCGCCGCACCCATCGCGAGCTGGGGCCACCCCTGCGTGACCTGGTAGACGATGCTCGGCGCGGCGAGCACGACCGCGACGAGCGCCCCGGCCCAGGGCCACGGCGTGCCGAGCGAGCGTCGCGGCCCGAGCAGCAGCACCCCGAGCACGAGGCCGGCGAGGACGACCGGGAGGAGGAGGCGGTTCAGCGCCGCCAGGCCCGAGAGCGCGCCCACGGCGAGCCACCAGCGGGGGTCACCCCGCAGGGCCCGGCAGGCGAGCACGACGACCCCGACGGTCATCGCCAGGTCGATCGTGGACGTGAGCAGGAGGTGCCCGAGGGCCAGGGGCAGCGTCGCGAACGCGCCGCCCCACGCGGCGAACGCCTCGGCCCGCCGGTCCCCGCCGAGCTCCCGGGCGAGCAGGGCCAGGAGCAGCACCGTCACGGCGCTCGCGAGCGTCGCCGGCAGCCGCAACGCCCAGGGCTCGTCGACGACCGCCGCGAGCGTGCGGGCCAGCCAGGGGGCCAACGGTGGCTGGTCGACGTACCCCCAGTCCGGCGGGAGCATCCGGAAGTAGAGCTCGTCCCGGTGGTAGCCGTAGCCGACGCTGCCGAGCGTGAGGACGACGGCCTGGGCCAGCGCCGCGACCACCGGCGCGCCCCACCGCGGGCTGCGGCCCCTGATCACCCCCACGAGCCGTGGCGCGTCAGTCGGCCGCCACGGCCAGCGCGGCGTCGCCCCGTGGGCTGAGGACGACGCGGTCGCCCGCGCGGTACCTCGTGACGTCGGTGTTCGGCACCTGCACGGTGACGACCTCGCCGGCCGCGGTGCGCGCGATGACCCGCCCGTGCCCGCCGAGGAAGCTGGCGCTCTCGACCGTCGCCGAGCCCGGCACCGTCTCGGGCCCCGCGGCCGGCGCCACCTCGACACCCTCGGGCCGAACGAGCACGACCGCGTCCGGACCCGCGGCGGACCCGGGCAGCACCGGCACGCTGCCCCCGAGCACCAGGGCTCGGCCGTCCTCGATGCGGGCCCGCAGCCGGTTGGTCAGCCCGACGAAGTCCGCGACGAACGGCGAGACCGGGGCCGAGTACAGCTCCGCCGGGGCCGCGAGCTGCTCGAGCCGACCGGTCGACATCACCCCGACGCGGTCCGCGACCGCGAGCGCCTCCTCCTGGTCGTGCGTGACGAACAGCGTCGTCGTGCCGACCTCCAGCTGGATGCGGCGGATCTCGTCGCGCAGCTGGGTGCGGACCTTCGCGTCGAGGGCCGACAGCGGTTCGTCGAGCAGCAGGACCTGCGGCTCGATGGCCAGCGCCCGGGCGAGCGCCACGCGCTGCTGCTGCCCCCCGGACAGCTGGTGCGCGTACTTCTCGGCGTGCTCGGACAGCCCGACGAGGTCGAGCATCTCGCCGGCCCGGGCCCGTCGCGCGGCCTTGTCCTGCCCGCGCAGCTCGAGGCCGAACTCGACGTTCTGGCGGGCCGTCATGTGCGGGAACAGGCTGTAGGCCTGGAACACCATCCCCATGTCGCGCTTGCTCGTCGGCACCGAGGTGACGTCCCGGCCGCCGACGGTGATGGTGCCCGAGTCGGGGTCCTCGAGCCCGGCGAGGCAGCGCAGCGCGGTCGTCTTGCCGCACCCCGACGGGCCGAGCAGGGCCACGAACTCGCCGGGCTCGATGTGCAGGGTCAGGCCGTCGAGGGCCGCCACTCCACCGTAGAGGCGACGCAGGTCGGTGAGCTCGACGGCGATCCCGCGGTCGGTGCGGGTGCTGCTGGCCTCGGTCGTGGCGGTCATGCGGGTGTCTCCTTGCGGGAGCGACGGAACCTGCTGAGGCGGGAGGGGCCCGCCGAGCGGCTGCCGACGAAGGACATGGCGAAGAGGACGAGGAAGCCGAACACGAGCGCCGCCAGCCCCACGGCCACCGACACCTTCGCGTCCGACTTGCCGAGCTCGAACATGGCGACCTGGAGGTTCTTCTTGCTGAACAGGCTCGCGATGGTGAACTCGCCGAGCACGAGCGCGACGGACAGGAAGGACGCCGAGAGGACGGCCGTGCGCAGGTTGGGCAGGATGATGCGCCACATCACCGTGGCCCAGCCGGCCCCGAGCGAGCGGGCCGCCTCGGCGAGGGTGCGGACGTCGATGGCGCGCAGCCCGGCGTCCAGCGCCCGGTAGGCGTAGGGGAGCACGAGGATGACGTAGGCCAGCGACAACCAGAGCGTCGAGGACCCCACGAGGTAGTAGACCCACGCGTAGATCGGCGTCAGGCCGACGACGAGGACGATGGCCGGCACCGTGAGCGGCAGCAGGCAGATGAACTCGACGGTCCGGGACAGCCCCGGCAGCCGCAGCCGCACCCAGGTCATCGTCGGCACGAGCAGGACGAGCATGACGAGCGGGGTGACGACCCCGAGCCCGACCGAGGCGAGGAAGCCCTCGCGGAGCGCCGGGTACTCGAGCGAGACCGTCGAGACGTCGGCGAGGGTGCGCCAGGTCTCCAGGGTCCGCCCCTCGCCGCCGCGGCCCTGGGTCGTGAACTCCAGCATGCCCAGCAGCGGCAGCGCGAAGAACGCGAGCAGCAGGCTGAGGGTCACCCAACGGAAGGCGCGCTGCCGTCGGCGGAACCGGCTCCGCCCGCTCATCGGGTCATCCAGCGGCTGGCGCGCTTGTCGATCCACGCGTAGAGCGTCATGACGAGCGCGACGACGACGACCATCGCGAGCGCCATCGCCTTGCCGAGGTTCTCCTGCCCGAGGATGACCTCGGACGAGAGGGCGCCCCCGATCTGCAGGGGGAGCAGCGGGTTCGCCTGCGGGACCAGGGCCTTGGCCGTGGAGTAGGCCGAGAACGCGTTCGTGAAGAGCAGCAGGGTGGCGCCGACGAACGAGGGGAAGAGGATCGGGGCCGCGACCCGCCGCCAGTACGTCCAGGTCGTGCCGCCGAGGGTCTCGGTGGCCTCCCGCCACTGCGGGCGCAGGCCCTCGACCGCCGGCAGGAAGACGATGAGCATGAGCGGGATCTGGAAGTAGAGGTAGACGAGCATGAGGCCCTTGTCCCACTCGTACAGCCACAGGCCGCCGCCCGTGACGATCCCCACGCGCGCGAGGAGCACGCTGAGCAGCCCCTGCGCGCTGAAGGAGGCGATGAAGGCGAACGCGAGGGCGACCCCTCCGAACTGGGCGAGCACGCCGCACAACGAGCTGAAGAAGCGCCGCGTCACCGACCCCTCCCGGGCGGTGCTCACCGCGTACGCGAGCACGCCGCCGATGACGGCCCCGCCGAGCGAGGTCACGGCCGAGAGGATCAGCGACTGGGTGAGGCCCCGGACGACCGAGGGCTGGGTGAGGCCCTCGACGTTCCCGAGGGTCGGCCGGTTGTCGCCGTCGAGGAAGGCACCGATAACGACGACGAGCGTCGGGATGAGCAGGAAGACCGTGGTGTACGCGAAGAACGGCACCACCCCGGCGAGGGCGCCGGACGGCCGGAGCCGTCGCAGCGCCCCCGCCGGGACTGCTGCCGCTGCGTCAGCCAACGGCGTTGGCCCAGTTCTCGGCGAGGTAGGTCTTGCCGGACTCGGAGTCCTCCGGCGTCGGGACGACCGGCGTCCCTTCGACGGCGGGCAGAGCCGCCGCGGCGGCCTCGTCGAGGGTGCCCGCCTCCTTCATGGCGTCGAAGCGGACCGGCCGGGCGCCGCCCTCGAGCCAGAGGTTCTGGCCCTCGTCGCTGTAGAGGAACTCCTGCCACAGGCGCGCGGCGGCCGGGTGCGGCGCGTCGACGTTGATGGCCTGGTAGTAGTAGCCCGCCACGACGGCGTCGGACGGGACGAACACCTCCCAGGTCGGGACCTTGGCGCTCAGCGAGGCGTTGAGGTAGTCCCAGTCGATGACCATCGGCGTCTGACCGGACTCGACGGTGGCCGGGGTGGGGTCGACGGGCAGGAAGTTGCCGGCCGCCTTGAGCTCCTTGAAGAACTCGACGCCCTTGGCGAGGTCGCCGGCGCTGCCGCCCTCGGCGATCGCGACCATCTGGACACCCGCGAACGCCGCGCCGGCCTCGGTCGGGTTGCCGTTGAGGGCGACCTTGCCCTTGTAGTCGGCACCCATCAGGTCCTGCACGCTCGTCGGTGCGGGGACCTTCGAGGAGTCGTAGCCGATGCTCATGTAGCCGCCGTAGTCGTTGATCCACGCCCCGTCGGCGTCCTTGAAGTCGGCGGGGACGTCGTCCCAGGTGGCGACCTTGTACTTCGCGTACATGTCGGTGTTGGCGAGGGCCACGGCGGCTCCGAGGTCGAAGACGTCGGGGGCGCCGGACTGGCCCTTGAGCCGCTTGGCCGTGGCGATCTCGTCGGCGCTGCTCGCGTCGGGCTGGTCGCTGGTGACGGTGATGTCGGGGTACTTCGCCTGGAAGGCCTTGATGACCTCGCCGTAGTTCGCCCAGTCCGGCGGCAGTGCGATGACGTTGAGCGCGCCCTCCTCGTTCGCGGCGGCGACGAGGGCGTCCATCCCCCCGAGCTCCTCGGCGGAGGTGGCCGTCGCGGCCGAGACGCCACCGCCGGTGTCGGTGCCTCCCGAGCCGCTCTCGGTGGGAGGCGAGCAGGCGGTGAGGGCGACGGCGGTGAGGCCGGCCGCGGCGAGCGCGGTGGCGCGGCGGCCGAAGGGGATGGGCATGGGGACCTCCTGGGCGACGGACGGCCGTGGCCGGGGACCGATGACGGCTCCAGGTCGCACTCTAGGGACTTCCGGAGTGGTGCGGAATAGCACCTTTGTCACGATTCGACCGGGCCACCGGGGCCGGGGTCGGCCCGGGTGGTTGGATGGAACCCGTGAATGCGCGGTCGAGCAGAGTCGTCATCCTCGGTGGGGGCCCCGGCGGGTACGAGGCAGCCCTGGTCGCAGCGCACCTCGGGGCCGAGGTCACCGTCGTCGAGCGCACCGGCATGGGTGGCGCCGCCGTCCTCACCGACTGCGTCCCGAGCAAGGCGCTCATCTCCACCGCCGACTACCTCAGCGACTTCGCGACCGCCACCGACCTCGGGGTCCATCTCGAGGACCACGACGGCGACCCCGTGGCGGACGCCGTGGCGGACCTGCCCGAGGTCAACCGCCGGGTCGTCGCCCTCGCGGCGGCCCAGAGCAGCGACATCACGGCCCGCCTCGCCGAGGTCGGGGTCAGCATCGTGACCGGGACCGCGCGGCTGACCTCGCCGACCACCGTTCGGGTCGAGGCCGGCGACGGCAGCAGCCGTGACCTCGAGGCCGATGTCGTGCTCGTCGCCACCGGCGCGACGCCACGGGTGATGGACACCGCCGTCCCGGACGGGGAGCGGATCCTCACCTGGCAGCAGATCTACGACCTGGAGGAGCTTCCCGAGCGGCTCGTCGTCGTCGGCTCCGGGGTCACCGGCGCCGAGCTCGCGCAGGCCTACCTCGGCCTCGGCGCCGAGGTCGTCCTCGTCTCCAGCCGCGACCGGGTGCTGCCGGGGGAGGACCCCGACGCGGCCACGGTCATCGAGGACGTCTTCCGCAAGCGCGGGATGGAGGTGCTCGGCCGGTCCCGGATGGCGTCGGTCGAGCGCACCGACGAGGGGGTGCTCGTGCGGCTGGAGGACGGCCGCGAGGTCACCGGCTCGCACGCGCTCCTCGCGGTCGGCTCGGTCCCGCAGACCAGTGGGATCGGCCTCGAGGACGTCGGGGTCGACCTTCTCCCCTCGGGCCACGTGGCCGTCGACAAGGTCTCGCGGACCTCGGTGCGCGGGGTGTACGCCGCGGGCGACTGCACCGGCGTCCTGCCGCTCGCCTCGGTCGCCGCGATGCAGGGGCGGATCGCGATGTCGCACGCGCTCGGCGATGCCGTCGCCCCGCTCAACCTGGGGGTCGTCTCGGCGAACATCT
Source organism: uncultured Actinomycetota bacterium (assembly GCA_963815545.1). Taxonomy (GTDB): domain Bacteria; phylum Actinomycetota; class Actinomycetes; order Actinomycetales; family Dermatophilaceae; genus Phycicoccus. The sequence continues at coordinate 115,954 of CAWFGY010000009.1, read as the reverse complement.
TCACCGACCCCGAGATCGCGACCGTCGGCGTCACCCAGCACGACGTCGACGACGAGCGGGTCGACGCCGAGATCCTCATGCTCCAGCTCTCCCGCAACCCGCGCGCGAAGATGCTCGGGATCACCGACGGTTTCGTCAAGCTCTTCGCGCAGAAGGGGTCCGGGGCCGTCATCGGGGGAGTCATCGTCGCGCCGCGTGCGTCCGAGCTCATCTTCCCCGTCACCCTCGCCGTCCAGCACCGGCTCAACGTCGACCAGATCGCGTCGACGTTCACCGTCTACCCCTCGCTCTCGGGGTCGGTGGCCGAGGCCGCCCGCCGGCTGCACCCCACCGACTGACGGCACCTCCGGTGAGCTGCCGGGACCCCGCTGGGGCAGGATGAGGGTTCCAGTGCAGCCGACCCCAGGAGGACACGATGGCCAGGTTCCGGGCCGCGGCGCTGATCGCCGCCGTCGCGAAGGTCAAGGACTACGCCCGCCAGAACCCCGAGAAGACCTCCGATGCGATCGGCAAGGTCGAGGGCTTCGTGCGGTCCAAGGCCGGGCCCGCACACGCCGACAAGGTGGGCAAGGGCGGGGACGCGCTGCGCAAGGGGCTCGGCGTGCAGGCGGGCGGGGCGAGCGGGACGACCGGGTCCGGCACCCAGGGTGGCCAGGTGCCGCCCCCGCCGCCCCCGGCCGACGGTCCGCAGCACTGAGCGGGGGAGGAGCGAGGTGAGCGACCAGCCCGGACCCGACATCCCGGACCTCGACGACCCGGAGCAGCCCGGGTCCCCTGACCCGGGGCCCGACCGCCACGAGCCGCGGACGCCACAGGAGCCCGTGGCCCCCAACCCGGTGCCCGGTACCCCGGACGACCCGCAGCCACGTCGGTCCGTCGAGGACGACGCCCCGATGACCCCGGGGGAGCGAGCGGTCTAGGAGCGAGCCGAGTCGGACGCCCGGCGCCGGGCACGCGACCAGGCCAGGATGCCGGCGCCCACCGCGACGGCGGCGGGGAGCAGCCACAGGGGGATCGCGGCGGTCGCCTCCGCGACCGCCGTCTGCGCGGACACCTCCAGCTCGGTGGTGTCGCCGAGCCCGAGGAGCCCCGTCACCCCGGCCGTCCCGTCGTAGCGCAGGAAGAGCGCGCCGATGAGGATGAAGAGGAGCCCGGAGGCCAGCGAGGTCGTGTGCACCCGGAGGCGGCCGACGGTCAGCATCCGACCGCGGAGCCATCGACGCTCCCCCAGCCGGTGGCGGTCCCACAGCGCGGCGAGCACGAAGAGGGGCAGTGACATCCCCAGCGCGTACACGGCGAGCAGCAGGCCGCCCTCGAGCGGGGTCGAGCGGGTGGCGGCGACGGTGAGGATCGCGCCGAGCACCGGTCCGGAGCAGAACCCGGCCAGCCCGTACACGGCGCCGAGCCCGAACGTGGACGCGTAGCCGCCGCGTCCGGCCCCGGCAGCGGATGACCAGGCCTGCAGGCGTCCGGCGAAGGGCAGGCTGAACCCGCGGCCGAGGACCTGCAGCACGCCGAGCCCGATGACCGACCAGCCCGCGATGGTGATGAGGGCGGCGCGGTGGCCGTAGAAGAGCGCGGAGGCCGCCGCCGCGCCCGTACCGAGCGGGACGAGGGTGACCAGCAGGCCCAGGTAGAACACGCCGGTCCGGGCCAGCAGTGCCGAACGGCTGGCGAACGCGTAGGCGAAGAACGAGGGCAGCAGGAGGGCGCTGCACGGCGACAGCAGGGCGAGCGCCCCGGCCACCAGCGCTCCGACGAAGCTGACCTCGCTCATCGGGCCGCGTCGGCCGCGTTCTCGATGGCCTGCTCGAAGACCTCGGCGGGCTGGGCCCCGATGATGGGCTGACCGTTGACGAGAAAGGCCGGGGTGCCGGTGACGCCGAGTGCCTGCCCCTCCTGGAAGTCCGCGCGGACCGCCTCGGCGAGCTCGGGGCGGGCCATGTCCTTCACGAGCCGGTCGCCGTCGAGCCCCGCTTCCCGGGCCAGGGAGGCCAGGTACTCCTCGGTGAGGATGCCGCTGTTGACCGGCCGCTGCTCGGCGTACACGGCGTCGTGGAACTCCCAGAACTTCCCCTGCAGCGCCGCGGCCCGACCGGCGAGCGCCGCCGTCGTCGACTCCTCGCCGAGGTAGGGGAAGTCACGCCACTCGATGCGGAGCGTGCCGTCCTCGACGTACTTCTCGATGAGGCCGGGCTCGGTGTCGCGGGCGAACTTGCCGCAGAACGGGCACTGGAACTCCGAGTAGCTGACCATGACCACCGGCGCGTCGGGGTCACCGACGGCCAGCGGGTCCCCCGGGGTCCGGCGGGCCAGCTGCGCCAGCGGGTCCTCGGAGCCGCTGCCCGCCGACGACCGGTCGGCGGAGGCGGTCTCCGCTGCGGACGGGTCGGGCCGGGACGCGACGACGGCCACGACGGTCAGGACGAGCGCGATGACCGCGATGAGCGTCGGGACGACCACCGAACGGCGGCGGGTGCTGGTGGGCTGTGTCGGCATGTTTCTCCTCGGTCGACGGGGTCGACGTGGTCGGGTCGGGGTTCAGGGGGCCGGTGGAGTGGGCTGGGGGGTGCTGCTCACGCGTCCGCGGTGACGGGCAGGCCGGCGAGGCGCCATTCGAGGAACCCGTCCTGGAGTCGCTGCGCCTCCCTGCCCTGGGCGTTGATGAGGGTGACGGCGTCGTGCGCCATGACGCAGTACGCGCCACGGCAGTACGCGACGATGCCGCGGTCGATGGGCACCTCGGCGAGCCGGGCGCCGAGGTCGGCCAGCGGCACGGACACCGCGCCGGGGATGTGCGCGCTCGCGAACTCCTCGGCCGGGCGGACGTCGAGCAGGGTCACCGCGCCCTCCCGCATCCGGGCGGTCAGGTCCTCACGGCTGATGTCGTGGACCTCCCCGCCGCTGCCGAGATGAGCCGCCAGGGCGGCGCCGACGTCGGGGGAGTGGCGGCGGGCGACCGCCCCGAGCAGGGCGTGCAGCTCGGCGACGTCCGGCCCCGCCACCCGGTAGATGACGCGGGTGCCCGACCGTCGGGTCCGGACGAGGTCGGCGGCCCGCAGGATCTGCAGGTGGGCCGAGACGGTGCTCAGGCCCTGGCCGGTGGCGCGCACGATCTCGTCGACGGAGTGCTCGCTCTGCGCCAGCAGCTCGATGATCTCGAGGCGCTTGGCGCTGGCGAACGCCTTGCCGACCACGGCCAGCTCGTCGAAGACGTGCGATCTCGACTCTGTCATCCAGTCCTCCAAAGATTTCGAGAACAGCATGACACACCGATCCACCATCACCCCCGTTCGGGGGGGGTCTCGTGCGGCGGCCCGGCGCGCGAGCGCCCGGCCGCGGGTCAGGCCTGCGGGTCGGCGTCCTTGATCTCGCAGATGACGGCGCCGTTGCCGACGGTCGCCCCGACCTGCGCCGCGAGCCCCGACACGGTGCCCGCCTTGTGCGCGGTGATGGGCTGCTCCATCTTCATCGCCTCGAGCACGACCACCTGGTCGCCGGCGGCGACGGTGGCGCCCTCCTCGACGCTGACCTTGACGATCGTGCCCTGCATGGGAGCGGTGAGGGAGTCACCCGAGACCGCGGCGCCGCCGCCACCGCGTCCACTGCGGCGCGGGGCCTTCTTCTTCGCGGGCCCGGGGTTGCCGCCGCCGCCGCCGCCGAAGGACAGCCCGCCGGGGACCGACACCTCGAGGCGCTTGCCCCCGACCTCGACGACGATCGTCTGCCGTTCCGCCGGCTCCGGCGCGTCGGACGTGGCCCCCGCGTACGGCTCGATGTCGTTGTCGAACTCGGTCTCGATCCACCGGGTGTGCACCGTGAACGGGGCCTGCGGGTCGGCCGGGGCGAACGCGGGGTCGGCGACGACCTTGCGGTGGAACGGGATGACGGTGGGCATGCCGTCGACGACGAGCTCGGCCAGCGCGCGCCGGGCGCGTTCGAGCGCCTGCTGGCGGGTCCGGCCGGTGACGACGAGCTTGGCGATCATCGAGTCGAACGCACCGGCCACGGTGTCGCCCTCGACGATGCCGGCGTCCCAGCGCACGCCGGGGCCGTGCGGGACGACCATCCGGCTCACCGTGCCGGGTGCGGGCAGGAACCCCCGGCCGGCGTCCTCGCCGTTGATCCGGAACTCGATGGAGTGGGCGTGCGGCTCGGGGTCGGGGTAGTCGAGGCGCCCGCCGTCGGCGATGCGGAGCTGCTCGCGGACGAGGTCGATGCCGGTGACCTCCTCGGACACCGGGTGCTCGACCTGGAGGCGGGTGTTGACCTCGAGGAAGGAGATGTGCCCGTCCTGGGAGACGAGGAACTCGCACGTGCCGGCGCCCACGTACCCCGCCTTGGCGAGGATGGCCTTGGAGGCGCGCACCACCTCGTCGTGCTGGGCGTCGGTGAGGAAGGGGGCGGGAGCCTCCTCGACGAGCTTCTGGTTGCGCCGCTGCAGGGAGCAGTCGCGGGTCGAGACGACGACGACGTTGCCGTGCTGGTCGGCGAGGCACTGGGTCTCGACGTGCCGCGGGTGGTCGAGGAAGCGCTCGACGAAGCACTCGCCCCGGCCGAACGCCGTGACGGCCTCGCGCACGGCGGAGTCGAAGAGCTCGGGGATCTCCTCGATCGTGCGGGCGACCTTGAGGCCGCGGCCGCCACCGCCGTAGGCCGCCTTGATCGCGACCGGCAGGCCGTGCTCCTGCGCGAAGGCGACGACCTCGTCGGGCCCGTCCACCGGGTCCTTGGTGCCGGGGACGAGCGGGGCGTCGGCGTCGAGCGCGATGTGCCGGGCCTTGACCTTGTCGCCGAGGCTGTCGATGGCCTCGGGGCCGGGGCCGATCCAGGTGAGACCGGCGTCGATGACCTTCTGCGCGAACTCCGCGTTCTCGGCGAGGAAGCCGTACCCGGGGTGCACGGCGTCGGCGCCTGCGTCCTGCGCGACCTGGATGAGCAGGTCCTGGCGGAGATAGGACTCCCCGGGGGTCGACCCGCCGAGGGCGTACGCCTCGCCGGCGACCTTGACGTGGAGAGCGTCCCGGTCGGGGTCGGCGTAGACGGCGACGGACCCGATGCCGGAGTCCGCGCACGCACGGGCGATGCGCACTGCGATCTCGCCCCGGTTCGCGATGAGGACCTTGGTGATGGCCATGGTCGTGGACTCTAGCGTCCGGCGCCGGGCCGGGCCCGGGCGCGGTGACCGTGGCCGCCAGGTGCGACGCAGGTCACGCTCCGAGCGACTCCGCCAGCCGCCCGAGCAGCCGGGCGAGGGCGTCGCGCTCGCGCGGCGGGAGGGCGGCGAGCAGTCGGTGCTCGTTCGCCATGTGCGCGGCCATCGCCTCGTCGATGAGGGCGCGTCCGGCCGCGGTGAGGTGGACCGTCCGGGAGCGCCCGTCGCCGGCCGTGGGGCGTCGCTCGAGGAGGCCGCGCGCCTCGAGCCGGTCGAGCCGCTTGCTGACCGCCCCCGAGGTCACCATCGTCCGCTCGCCCAGCTCGCCGGGGGTCAGGGCGTACGGCTCCCCTTGGCGGCGCAGGGTGGCGAGCATGTCGAACTCGCCCTCACCGAGGCCGTACTCCGCGTAGACCGCGGTGAGCTCGGGCGTGAGGGCCGCCGCGATCCGGTGGATGCGGCCGATGACGAGCACCGGCGTGGTGTCGAGGTCGGGGCGCTCGGCGAGCCACTGCTCGTGGACGGTGCTCACGTGGTCCATGGCTGGATTATATCTTCCATGGAAGGTAACATGTCTTCCATGGAAGATAAAACAGCGACGATCGGGACCGTTCTCCTCACGGCGGTCGCTCCTGTCGTGTGGGGCTCGACGTACGCGGTGACCCAGCTCCACCTGCCGCCCGACCGGCCGCTGTTCGCCGCCATGCTGCGGATCCTGCCGGCGGGCCTGCTCATGGTGCTCTGGCTCCGCCGGCTGCCTCGCGGCCGCTGGTGGGGTCGCGCCGTCGTCCTCGGCACCCTGAACCACGCGGTCTTCTTCGGGCTCCTCTACGTCGCGGCGTTCCGGCTGCCCAGCGGCCTCGCCGCCACGCTCACCGCGCTGTCCCCGCTCGTCGTCATGGCCGTGGCGTGGCTGGCCATCGGGGAGCGGCAGCCCCGGGTGACCTTCGGAGCCGCGCTCGTCGGCATCCTCGGGGTCGTCCTGCTCGTCTGGCAGAACGAGCGGGGCGGCGCCGTCGACCCGGTCGGCGTCGCGGCCGCGGTCGGGGCCGTCGTGTCGGCGTCGGTCGGCTTCGTCCTCGTCAAGCGCTGGACGCCGCCGGGTCGGGTGCTCGTGACGACCTCGTGGCAGCTCGTCGCCGGAGGGCTGCTGCTGCTGCCGGTCGCCCTGCTCGCCGAGGGCGGGGCGCCGGCCCTCGACCTCCCCGCCGTCCTCGCCCTCACCTACCTCGGCCTCGCCGGGTCGGTGGTCGGCTACGCCGTGTGGTTCCGCGGGCTGACCCGGATGAGCGCCGGCGCGGTCGCCGTCGTCGGCCTGGTCAACCCGGTGGTCGGCACCCTGCTGGGGGTCCTGTTGCTCGGGGAACCGTTCGGCGCCGGACACCTCGGCGCGATGGTGCTCGTGCTCGGCAGCGTCCTCGTCGCCCAGCCACCGGTGCGGCGGGCGGCCGGCCGGGTCCTGCGACCCACCCGTCGCCCGGTGCCGCCTACCGTGGAGGCATGCCGACCGTGAGCAGCACCGCCCTGACCACCCCGACGGGTCACGTCGACGTCCCCAGCCTCGGCTTCGGGGTCTGGCAGGTGTCCGACGACGAGGTCCGCCCCGCCGTCGAGGCCGCCCTCGACGCCGGGTACCGGCACATCGACACCGCTCGCCTCTACGGGAACGAACGCGGCGTCGGCGCCACGATCGCCGACTCCGACGTGGCACGCGAGGACATCGTCGTCACGACGAAGGTGTGGAACGACGACCACGGCCGGGACGCCACGCTGCGCGCGTTCGACGGCTCGATGGAGCGGCTCGGGCTGGAGGTGCTCGACCTCCTCCTCATCCACTGGCCGGTGCCCGCGCAGGACCGGTATGTCGAGACGTGGCGGGCGTTCCAGGAGCTGCGCGACGCCGGCCGGGTCCGGGCCATCGGCACCTCCAACTTCCACGCCCCGCACCTGCAGCGCCTGTTCGACGAGACGGGGGAGTGGCCCGCCATCAACCAGGTCGAGCTGCATCCCTACCTCCAGCAGACGGCGCTGCGGGCCTTCCACGACGAGCACGGGATCGTCACCGAGGCGTGGAGCCCGCTCGCGTCCGGCAAGCAGGTCCTCGAGGACGAGGTCGTCGGTGCCGTCGCGGCGGCGCACGGCGTCACCCCCGCCCAGGCCGTCATCGGGTGGCACCTCGCGATCGGGAACGTCGTCATCCCGAAGTCGGTGACGCCGTCCCGCATCGTCGAGAACCTCGCCGCTGCCGAGGTGTCGCTGTCCCAGGACGACCTCGAGCGGCTGGCGGCCCTCGACCGGGGGTTCCGCACCGGCCCGGACCCCGACACCTTCAACCAGGCCTGACCGAGTCCCGCCCGCCGCGGCTCCCCGCTGGATCCGGCCGGCGCGACGAACGGCCCCTGAGTAGTCCTGCTCATGGCGGGTGGCGCGGTGCGGCGGGACACTGGGAGTGATCCCGTTTCGGGGGTCCACTCGCACGAGGAGGCCGCGATGACCGCGCCACCCACCGTCGCCCCCGTCCCGGAAGCCCCGGGTCCGGGCGGCGACCCCATGCCTCGGCATCCGGCCACGCCGGCGCAGCTCGCCTGGCTCGAAGCCCAGCTGCGGGCCTGGCGGTCCGAAGGCCTCCTCGACGACGGCGTGGCGGAGGCCATCCGGGGCCGCTACGTCGCTCACCGCCGGGTCACCCTCGCCCGCATCGTCCTCACCCTCGGGGCGCTGTTCGTCGGGCTCGGGCTCATCTGGCTCGTGGCCTCGAACCTCGACCAGCTCTCGCCGTGGATGCGCTTCGGCCTGGTCACCGCGGTGTGGGTCGGCCTGGTCGCGGCGGCCGAGGGCCTGGCCGTTCGCCGCGAGCGCTCCGGGGACGTCGCGTCCCCGGTCGTGGGCGCGGTCCGCCTGCTCGCTGCCGGCGCGTTCGGTGCGGTGGTGTTCCAGGCGGCGCAGAGCCTGCAGGTCCCCGCCTACGAGGCCCTCCTCGTGGGCATCTGGGCGGCCGGCGTGCTCCTGTACGCGTACGCCGTGGCCGGCCTCGGGCCGGCGGTGCTCGGCATCGGCCTCGGCGCGTACTGGGTGGTCTGGCAGACCGTCGAGGGGTCCGAGGACGTCCTCACGGTCACGCTCGCCGTCGCGTCGACCGCACTGCTCGCGGTGGCCGTCGGCGCGCTGCACCACCGGCTCACCGGGCGGGCGATGGCGTGGCGGGACCTCGGCGTGCCCTGGCGGGAGATCGGTGCCGTCCTGGCCCTCGGCGCCCTGTTCTTCGCGGCCCTGCCGTTCGACGACGACGTCGCCGGCGGGACTCCGCTGATGTGGACGGTCGTCGGGGCCGCCGTCGTCCTCGCGGTCGGTGCGATGCTCACCGGCGACCGTCTCGACCGACTCGAGGTCGGCCTCGCCGTGGTCGTCGTCGGGCTCGTCGCCGTGCTCGCGCTGTGGCGGACCGCCTCGGGGATCACCGACACCGCGGACCTCTCCACGGCGGACTGGGCCCGCGCCGTCGTCTCCGTCGTGGTGTACCTGGCCGCCGCCAGCGGCTACGCCGTCCTCGGCGCGATGCGCGACTCGGGCCGGCTCACCTGGATCGCCACGGCGGCTCTCGTCGTCTTCACGACCACCCAGGCCTTCGCCGTGTTCGCGCCGATCCTCTCCGGCGCGGTGCTGTTCCTGGCCGTCGGGGTCGTGCTACTCGGCACCGGCGTGCTCGCGGACCGCGGGCGACGGCGACTGGTCCGCGAGGGACAGGAGGCCAGGTCATGACCCCGACCCGGACGACCCGTGTCGCCGTCGCCGTGCTCGCCCAGCTGGCGCTCGTCGGGGTCGCCGTCCTCTCCCCGCTCTCGGCCCGGCTGACGGGGGAGGAGATCCGGCTCCGGGTGGAGCCGGTCGACCCGATCGACCCCTTCCGGGGCGCCTACGTCGACCTCGGCTACCCGGACCTGCCGGACCAGCCGCTCGCCCGCGACGGTGAGCTCGGCGACCCGGGGGAGGGGGTCGAGGCCGAGCAGCGCGGGCGCGCGTACGTGCCGCTCACGCAGCAGGGGGAGGTGTGGGTCGGTGGCCCTGTCCAGCGCACCCGGCCCGACGGCCTGTACCTCACCTGCGACGACTCGGACTGGCGGCTCAGGTGCGGCATCGAGAGCCTCTTCCTCCCGCAGGCCGACGCGGCCGAGATGCAGGAGGCGGTCGGCGCCGGGGGGGCCGTCGCGACCGTCAAGGTCGACGGTCGGGGCAACGCCGCGCTCGTCGAGGTGACCGCCAACCCGTCCTGACGGGCGGGGGCGCCGCGGGACCGCTCAGGCGTCGACCGACTCGGCGTCGGCGTCGGGCAGGTCGTCGCTGCCCATGAGCTGCGCCCGCGCGTCGGCCAGAGGCACCGGCCGCGACCACAGGTAGCCCTGACCGCGCACGCAGCCCCGCTCCGTGAGCCAGGTGGCCTGCTCCTCGGTCTCGATGCCCTCGGCGATGGTGAGCAGGCGCAGCGACCGGCTCATCTCGAGGATCGCGAGGGTCACCGAGGCCGCGTGGTCCTCGGAGCACACCCGGTCGATGAAGGACTTGTCGACCTTGAGGATGTCGACGGGGAGCTGGGACAGGTACGAGAGCGAGCTGTAGCCGGTACCGAAGTCGTCGATCGCGATCCAGACGCCGAGGTCACGCAGGCCGTTGAGGGCGTTCTCGGCGGCCTCGAAGTCGTCGAGGAGCACCGACTCGGTCACCTCGACGACGAGCCGGACCGCGGGGAGGCCCGTGTCGGCGAGGATCTCGCCGACCTCGGCGACGAAACCGGGGCGCACGAGGTGCTGGGACGACACGTTGACCGACATCGTCGGTCCGGTGCCGTCGGCGGACAGGGTCATGGCGGCGCGGCAGGCCTCGCGCAGCACCCACGACCCCAGCGGCACGACGAGTCCGGAGCGCTCGGCAGCGGGCACGAACTCCGCGGGCGACAGCATGCCGCGCTCGGGGTGCTGCCATCGCACGAGGGCCTCGTAGCCGGTCACCGCCCGGGACTCCAGGTTGAGCGTCGGCTGGAACAGCAGGACGAGCTGGCCGGTCTCCATCGCGTTGATCAGCTCGTTCTGGAGGGCCATGACGTCGAGCGAGGCCGCGTGCCGCATCGGGTCGTACATCGAGATCGAGCCCTTGCCGAGCTCCTTGGCCCAGTACATGGCGATGTCGGCGTTGCGCAGCAGCTCCTCACCGGTGCTCTCGCCCGCCACGGCCGTCGCGATGCCGACGCTCGCGTGGACGGTCCAGACCCTGCCGTCCACCTCGATCGGCGCGGAGAGCCCTTCCAGGACCCGGTGCGTCACCATCTGCGCCGACTCCTCGTCGATGTCCTCGAGGAGGACCGCGAACTCGTCGCCGCCGAGCCGGGCCACGGTGTCGGTGGGGCGGAACGCCCCGCGCAGCCGGTCGGCCATGACGACGAGCAGGCGGTCGCCCACCGAGTGGCCGTGGGTGTCGTTGACGTGCTTGAAGTCGTCGATGTCCCAGTAGAGGACGGCGGCCGAGCCGGGGTTGCGGCGACGCATGAGCGCGTGGTCCAGCCGGTCGGTGAACAGGGCCCGGTTGGCGAGCCCGGTCAGGGAGTCGTGGAACGCCTGGTGCTTCAGCGTTTCGGCGAGGGCGTGCTGGTCGGTCACGTCGCGCAGGGTGAGGACCCAGGCGCCGACGGACGGCTCGTCGAGAAGGTTCGTCAGGGTCCCGTCGGCCACGAGCGAGCGGCTCTCCGCATGGACGAGGTGGACCCGCACCGGCTGGTCGCCCTGACGCCCCACTCGCATCATCCGCTCCACGACGAGGGACTCCTCGCCGAGGAGCCGCTCGAGGGGCTCGCCGACGAAACCCTCCGGGTCGCGGCCGAGGACGCTGCGGGCGGAGGGGCTGACGAAGGACGGGGTGCCGTCGGACTCGATGACGACGATGAGGTCGGCGCTGTTCTGGACGAGGGCGATCAGCCGCCGCTCGCGCTCGTCGACGACCTGCTGGGACATGAGCCGGCGTTCGACGGCACGGTGCCCCTCGACGAGGCGACGGAACCAGGCGAACCAGGCGATCGTGACGGCGGCGAGCAGTGCGGCGTGGATGGCGACGGCGACCCATGAGCGCGCGCCGTCACCGAGTGGCCACACCCAGATGAGCAGAGCCATCTCGAGGACGACGGCGAGCAGCGTCCCGACCACTGGTGCGGTCGTACGCGGTCGGGTCTGTCCGCTCCGTGACATGACGGCCTTCTCTCGATCGCGGGTGGTGCCCAGAGGAAGGCACGCCGCGGCGACGCTACAAGGGGACTCGCCGGGGTCGAGGCCGTTCGGGGCAGGACTGGCCGTTCGACCGATCGGGAGTCCCCCGCTCGGTGGCGCCCGGACGCGGCACGGGGCCGTCGCGGCCCGATGGCTCGCGACGGCCCCGTGGTCCGGGGTGCTGCGTCAGCAGCTGGACTTGTAGGCGGCGTCGCCGCCCTCGCCCTCGAGGTTGTCCTTGGTGATGATGGTGAAGCCGGTCTGGATCTGCGCCTCGACCGCGCCGCCGTTGAGGGCGGCGTCGGCCTGGGTGACGCCGTCCATGCCGATGGTGGCGGGCTGCTGGGCGACGAGGGCCTGCACGGTCCCGTCCTCCAGGGCCTTGATCTGGTTCGGGCCGGCGTCGAAGCCGACGATGGTGATGCCCGACGCGCCCGCCTGGCGGACGCCGGTGGCCGAGCCCTCCGCCGAGAACAGGTTCGTCGCGAAGATGCCGATGATGTCGCTGTCCTTCTGGAGCGCCGCCGAGACGAGGTTCGCCGCGGTCGCCGGGTCGTTGTGGCTGTACTGGACGCCGAGGTACTCGAACGTGCTGTCCGCCCCTGCCGCGTCCTCGAAGCCCTTGACCCGGGCGTCGACGGTGGACACGCCCGGGTCGGTGGAGATCACCAGGACCTTCCCGCCGTCGGGGTTCGCCTGCTTGATGGCGTCGAACGCGGCGGCGCCGCCGCCGACGTTGTCCGAGCTGATCTGCGACACCGCGAAGGACGGGTCGTTGACGGTCGTGTCGACGAGGACCACCTTGATCCCGGCGTCGGCGGCCTGCTTGAGCGGGGCCTCCATCGCCTGGACGTCGGTCGGCGCCACGAGCAGCGCGGCCGGCTTGGACGCGGTGACCGCGTCGACGATCGGCTTCTGCAGGGTCGGGTCGAACTTCTGCGGGCCCTGGGTGGTGACGGTGTAGCCGAGCTCCTCGGCCTTGGCCTGGATCCCGCACTCCATCGTGATGTAGAACTCGTCGCCGGCGACGCCCTGGACGAAGGCGATGGTCTTGTTGTCGGTGCCGCCGGCGTCGCCGGTGCTCCCGTCGGTGGCGTCGGGGGCTCCGGTGGAGCAGGCGGAGAGGGCGAGGGCCGAGCCGGCGAGGGCCGCGGCGACCTTGGTGGTGCTACGCATGGGACTGCCTTTCTGGTGGTGACGTCGTTGTCGGTGCTGTGGTGCTGCGGTGGTGCTGGTGCTGCGGTGGTGCTGGTGCTGCGGTGGTGCGGGTGGGTTCTAGGACTTGCCTCTGGCGTCGTTGGCGCGACGCTGCTGGTCGACGTAGACGGCGGTGATGAGGATCGAGCCGACGGCCACCGTCTGCCAGTAGGGCGAGACGCCGATGATGACGAAGCCGGACTGGAGGACGGCCGGGATGAAGAGGCCGACCATCGAGCCGAACATCGAGCCCTGGCCGCCGAAGATCGACGTGCCGCCGATGACGACCGCCGCGATGACGTTGAGGTTCGTCAGGGACTGACCGGCGATCGTCGTCGTGCCGTACTGGGCGAGCGAGAGGATGCCTGCGACGCCGGCGAGGAAGCCGGTCAGGGCGTAGATCTGGATGAGCTTGCGGTCGACGGGGATGCCGACGCGGCGGGCGGACGTCTCGTTGGAGCCGATCGCGTAGGTGTAGCGGCCGAACCTGGTCTTGTGGAGCAGGATCCCGCCGAGAATGACGATGACGAGGGCGATGATCGAGATGACCGGGACGCCCAGGAGCCGGCCGTAGCCGATGTTGTCGACGAGCACGGTGGGGGCGGAGCGGATGTCGAGCCCGCCGGTGAGGATCTGGGCGACCCCGAGGGCCACCGAGAGCGTGCCGAGGGTGACGATGAGCGGCGGCACCTTGGCCTTGGTGACGAGGAAGCCGTTGAGGCAGCCCCAGAAGGTGCCGACGACGACGGAGAGGGCGAGGCCGACGAGCGCGGTGCCCCAGCCCTGGTCGCCCAGCCGCTCCATCGCCTGGGCGGCGACGACCGAGGAGACGACGAGGACGGAGCCGACGGACAGGTCGATCCCGGAGGTGATGATGACGAAGGTCATGCCGACGGCGAGCACGGCCCAGATCGAGATGTTCTGGGCGATGTTCGTCGCGTTGCCGGCGGTGAGGAACGTGCTCGGGGACAGGACCCCGAAGACCGCGACGATGACGACGAGGACCCCGAGGATCCACACCGACTGCATGGCCTTGACCCGCTCGCCGAGGTTCTCGTGCTTGGCGGCGGTCTCGATGGTCGCGGAGGCCCGCGAGGGGGTCTCGGTGGGGGTGCTCATGCTGCTCCCTCCTTGGAGTCCAGGGCGCCGGTCATGGCGCCGACGAGCTCTTCGACACTGGTGTCGGAGGCCTGGTAGGTGGCCACTCGCCTCCCGAGACGCAGGACCTGGACGCGGTCGGCGACCTCGAGCACGTGCGGCATCGAGTGCGAGATGAGGACGACGGCGATGCCGCGGTCACGCACCTTCTTGATCGTCTCGAGGACGTTGCGGGTCTGGACCACGCCGAGGGCCGCGGTGGGCTCGTCGAGGAAGAGGACCTTGTCGGCCCAGGCGACGGCCCGGGCGATGGCGACCGTCTGCTTCTGCCCGCCGGACATCGAGCCGACCGGCACGACGACGCTGCGGACGGCGGAGCCGAGCTGGGTGAACGCCGTGGCGGCGTCCTCGCGCATCCGGGAGGTGTCCATGAACCCGAGGTGGCCGAGCAGGCCGGGCCGCATGATCTCGCGGCCGAGGAACATGTTCTGGGCCGAGTCCAGGTGCGGCGCGAGCGCCAGGTCCTGGTGGACGACCTCGATGCCGAGGGCGGACGCGTCGTGCGGGGTGGCGAAGTGGACGGGCCGGCCCTGGAAGAGCACCTCACCCTCCTCGACGTCGAGATTCCCGGTGAGTGCCTTGACCAGCGTCGACTTGCCGGCGCCGTTGTCACCGATGAGGGCGACGACCTCGCCCTCGGCCACGTCGAAGTCGGCCCCGTCCAGAGCCTGGACCCGCCCGAACCTCCGCTGGAGGCCCCGGGCCTCGAACAGTGCTGTCATGACGTGACCTCCTGGTAGGACCGCGCGCGGCCCTCGATGATCTGGCGGTAGTCGTCGAGCCGGCGACGCCCGGTGTCGGCGAGGAAGGCGACGCGCTCGGCGTGGTCCATCGCGACGGTCTCGCGCCACACCGAGCGGCCGGCGATGAAACCGCTCGCGCCGCCCTCGTCGCAGCTGACCCGCAGGACGTCGCTGAACTCCTCCGAGGACACCCCGGCCGACAGCACGGCCCACGGCGCCTTGATGCTCGACGCGAGACGGCGGCACGCCTCGGGACTGCCCGGGTACTCGAGCTTGAGGAGCGTCGGGTCGAGGGAGTCGATGAGGACGGCCGCCTCGATGATCGCGTCGGCGCGGGCCTGCGGGGAGAGCGGCTCCTCGCCGGCGAGCGGGAAGATGAGGTTCTCGATGACCGAGGGGATGCCCACCGCGGCGCAGTCGGCGACGAGGGTGCGCATGACCTCGACGGCCTCGGCGGTCGTGTCTCGGCCGTCGGCGCCGGCGGTGCGGTCGGCCCGCACCTGGACGAGGAACTTCATCGCGTGCGCGCCGCTGTCCCGGACCCAGGCCGCGTCCTGCGCGGGGTCGAGGGAGACGGTGGGCTCCCCGTTGTGGGTCGGGCGGGTCGACGGCTCGGCCGCGAGGAGGATGCCGTAGGGGGCGGTGGACTCGGCCGCGTGGGAGGCGGGGAGGCCGAAGGTCGGGTCCACGAGGAACGCCGAGGCGCTGCCCGCGAGGGAGGCGATCATGTCGCGCTTGAACGCGGTGATCTCCTCGTCGGAGGTGTCGGCGCGGTCGACGTCGGCGAGCATCCGCTTGAGGGTGCCGCGCTGGTCCATGGCGAGGACGGCGAACGTGCCGGCCTCGGTGGCGATGGCGTCGAGGCCGGAGGTGGTGGTCTTCACGGGCTGATCTCCTGGGTGAGTGCGGGGCTGGGCGTGGGGTCCTGCAGGGGTCTGGGGGCGGTGCGGTGACGGCTGAACCACTCGGCGGGAGGCCGGCGGTCGCCCTGGGTGTCCTCGGGCTGCCGGGCGGCCCACGCGCCGAAGCGGGCGGCCCCCCACGTCCCGGGCTGCTCGATGTCGGCGACCTCGACGACGGGCGCCAGGTCGCGGCGGGCCTGGACGACCGAGTGCATCCGGGTCCAGCCGCCGGCGACGACGAGCCGCTCGACGGGCACGTCGGCCGCCCGGAGGATGCCGAGCAGCCGGCGCCCCCGGGTCGTGCCTCCGTCGAGCGCGGCTCGCCACACGTGGGCGGAGGTGTGGGCCTCGGACCCGAGGTGGATGGCGACCTCGTGGTCCTCCATCGCGAACCCGGTGACCCGCACGTCGGCGGTCTCCCCGGGGGCGAGGGCGAGGGTGGCGGTGTCGAGCTCGCTGCGGGCCGGGTCGCGCTCGGCGCCGAGGACCCGCAGGACCCGCTTGAGGACGAGGCCGGTGCGGGTCCCGCCGATGAAGCCGGTGCTGCCGCGGACGACGTGCGGGTAGACCGAGATGCCCTGCAGGGCGAGGTCCCGGACGACGTCCGGGGACGGGACGTGCGAGGCGGAGGCGACGTAGGCCTCGGCGGTGCCGAAGCTGTCGAGGGCCGACCCCGGTGAGCCGCAGCCTGCGGCCGCGGCGGCGACGGCGTGGTCGTGCCCGGCGACGGTGAGGACCGCGCCGCGGACGGCGGGCACGGGGTGGTCGGCGCGGATGGTCCCGGCCGGTGCGCCGGCCTCGACGATCTCGGGGAGCAGGTCGGGGCCCACCCCGAGGTGGTCCAGCGCCGGCGCCCAGGCGCGGTTCGTGTGCACGTCGAGCAGGCCGGTGCGCCCGAGCAGGGAGAGCTCGGCCACGCGGCGGCCCCCGAGGCGGAGGATGACCCACTCCGGGACCGAGAGCCACTGCAGACCACGCAGGTCCACGCCCTGGTCGCGAAGCCAGAGCAGCTTGAAGAGCGAGGCGACGTGGCTGACCGGTAGGCCGGTCATCGCCGGGAAGGCATGGGCCAGGGCGGCGGGCAGGGCCGCCGCGTGCTCGGTGCCCCGGGGGTCGTACCACGCGATGACGGGGGAGTGCTCGTGGCCGGCGTCGTCGACGAGGACGCCCGCCTCGGCCATCGAGGTGAACCCGACGGAACGGATGCTCGTCCCCGGGGCCAGGGCCTCGCCGACCTCGGCGAGCAGCTGCTCGACGGCCTCGACGACGGACGCCGCGGTGCGCTCGACGCGGCCCTCGCCGGTCTCGCGCCACGCCGTCGCCAGCGAGCGGTCCAGGACGCGGGTGCCGTCGTCGGCGACGGCACTGACCTTGGTCATGGTGGTGCCCAGGTCGAAGCCCAGGTCGACGACCGCCATCACGACCCCCTCGGGGCGAGCTCACCGGAGCCGCGCGGGACGAGGAAGGTCGGCAGGACCGTGTCCAGCACCTCGGACTCGGGGTCCTGGATGCGGCGGACGAGGAGGTCGAAGGCGGTGTCGGCGATGGCGCTCGGCCGCTGGTCGACCACCGTGGTGGGCGGCGTCATCAGCTCGGCCACGGGGTAGTCGCCGAAGATGACGAGGGCGACGTCCTGGCGGTGCAGGCGCTGCTGGGCGCGCAGCACGCCGAGCCCCATCATCGGGGAGGCGGCGAAGACGGCGGTGGGGGCCTCGGGGGTGGCGAGCATCGCGAGGGCGTACGGGTAGGCCTCCTCGGCGGACCAGGCCCTGGTCTCGACGAGCCGCGGGTCGACCTCGATGCCCGCCTCGCCGAGCGCCCGCTCGTACCCGGCGTACCGGTCGACGAGGGTGGTGAAGGCCGAGGTCTTGCCGAGGAAGCCGATGCGGCGGTGGCCCCGCGCGACGAGGTGGCGGACCGCGTCCGTCGCACCCTGCTCGTCGGTGACCCGGACGACGTCCTTGTCGGTGACGCCGCACTTGCGGTCGATGACGACGACGGGCACGTCGTGCGGCAGGGCCTCGCTCACCTTCTTCTCGTCCCCGAACGGGGCGATGACGAGCCCGGCCACCCCGCGACGGGCGAGGCGCTGGATCTGGGTGCTCATGCGGGTCTGGTCCATGCCGGTGGACGCGACGAGGACGTCCATCCCGACGTCCATCGCCCGAGCCTCGATGACGGCGACGACCTGGGCGAAGAACGGGTCGTCGATGGAGTCGACGAGGACGCCGATGGTCGGCAGCTTCCCTCCGCCGAGGCGCTGGGCCGCGGGGTCGGGGTGGTACTGGAGGAGCTCGATCGCGGCTCGCACGCGGGCGACGGTCTCGTCCCGCACGTTCGGGGCCTCGTTGATGACCCGGGAGACGGTCTTGATGGAGAAGCCCGACTCGCGGGCGACGTCGTAGATCGTCGGGCGGCTCATGCGGGCACACCCGGCGGGAGCAGGGCGAGGGCGGGGGCGACGAGCGCCGCGTCGAGCATGCCGCCGGTCTCGTGCTGGACGGCGGCGGCCGCGACCGCCATGCCGTGCCGGACGGCCTCGACGTCGTCGGCGCCACCCAGGATCGCGTCGGAGGTCCCGGCGAGGAAGGAGTCGCCCGCTCCGATGGGGTTCAGGACGGGAACGCGGGCCGCGCCGATCCACCAGCTGCCGGCGGAGGTCGTCAGGGCCGCGCCGTGCGACCCGGCCGTGACGACGGCGCGCCGTGCACCGCGGGTGTGCAGCTCGCGCGAGGCCTCGACACAGCGCTCGGCCAGGTCGTCGCCGGACTCCTCGACGTGCTCGTCGGCGCGGCCGTACAGCAGGGCCTCGGCCTCGCCCACGTTGGGGCTGACGAGGTCGGGGCCGCTGGCCAGCGTGGCCGCGAGCACGGCCGGGGCGGCGTCGACGAACGCCTCGATGCCCTGCTCGTGGGCTGCCGTGACGACCTCGGCGTACGCCGAGTCCGGCAGCCCGGGGGGCAGCGACCCCGAGCACGCGACGGCGGGAGCCGTGGCGAGCTCGGCGCGGACCCGGGGAAGGAACGAGGCGGGGTCCCACTGCTCCGGCTCGGGGCCGCGCCCGTTGACGACGGTGACCCGGCCGCCGTCCTCGAGGAAGATCATCGCGATCCGGCCCTGGCCCCGGTGCGGGATGGCGACGAACTCGGTGCCCTCGGCGGTCAGGAAAGAGGCGAGGCGCGAGTCCTCGGCGGGGGAGAGGCCGAGGAGGCGGGGGGAGCGACCGAGGACACGCAGGGTGCGGCAGACGTTGACGCCTTTGCCGCCCGCGGTCGACGAGGTGCGGGTCGAGCGGCTCACCGTGCCGGGCGTGAGCGTGGCGAGCCACGTCGTCACGTCGATGCACGTGTTGGGGGTCACGACCAGCAACGGGGGCCTCCTTGCCCAGAGCGACAGCGCTGTCATCTTGCTCCCGGACCTTGTCCCTGTCCGGTATGTGAAGTACCGTAAGGCGGTATGACAGCGCTGTCAACACCCCAGGCCCCTCTTTCCTCCTCGATCGGTCTGCACCGTCGCCTCGCCAGGATCAGCGACGCCGCCGGCCACATCCGCACGATGGCCATCGACCACCCCGAGAACTACCTCAAGCTCTTCGACGCCGACCTCGCCACGGTCGAGTTCAGCGAGGTCGTCGAGTCCAAGCTCGACATGATCCGCGTGCTCGCACAGCACTCCACGTCGGTGCTCATCGACCCGGTGTGGAGCTTCGGCCAGGCCATCGCCGCCGGTGCGGTCCCGGGGGGCGTGGGCATCATCAGCGGCATCGAGGATCTCTACTACGAGCCCTCCAGCGCGGTCGGCTTCGACACCGAGCTGAAGCTCAAGCCGGGCTGGGACCCCTCCGTGCTCGCGGCCCTCGGCGCCGACGCCGCGAAGCTCGTCGTCTTCCACCGCGACGACCAGGACGCCGACGTCGTCGCCCAGCAGCACGCCGTCGTCGCCGAGGCCGCCGCGGCATGCCGGGTGCACCAGCTGCCGCTCGTCGTCGAGCCGCTGTGGTTCCCGACCGGTGACGAGGACCTCGCCGACCCGGCGGTGCGGGCGCTGCGTCGGAGCAGCGTCCTGTCGTCGGCCCGGTCGTTCCGGGAGGCGGGCGCCGACATCATGAAGGTGGAGTTCCCGGTCCTGGACCTCACCGACCTCGACGCGGCGCACGAGGCCTGCCAGGCCCTCGACGAGGCGGTCTCCGGACCGTGGGTGCTGCTGTCGGCCGGGGTGACGTTCGAGGGGTTCCGCACCCAGCTCGACGTCGCCGCCGACCACGGGTGCAGCGGCTTCATGGCCGGACGGGCGATCTGGGGCGACGCCGTCGGCCGGATGGACGCCACGGCGCGACGGGCCGGCGCCGACCTCGCGGCCCGCCGGCTCGACGAGCTCGCCGAGGTCCTCGAGGGCCGTGGGCGCCCGGCGTACACCCCGGTCGACCAGGCCGAGGTGGCCTCGCTCATCGGGCCGCAGTGGTACCTGGGCGCGGTGGGCGAGCAGGCATGAGCACCCGCCCCGCCGACCCGGGGCGCCTGCTCTGCGTCGGCGGGGCCCCCGGGGCGGGCAAGACGACGGTCGGTGCGCTCGTGGCGGGCGGGCGGCGTGCCGCGCTCGTCGACCTCGACAGCGTGACGACCCCGCTCGTCGAGGCCGTCGCCGCAGGCCTCGGCGTCGCCGCGGACCTCGACGCGCCACGGTTCGCGGCGCTACGCGACGCGCGGTATGCCTGTCTCGCAGCCGTCCTCGCGGACTGCCTCCGGTCAGGTGTCGACGCGGTCGCGGTCGCCCCGTTCACCCGGGAGGCCGCGGACGCGTCCGCGTGGCGGTCCTGGGGCCTGGCTCTCGGGGCACGGGCGGTCACGACGTGCTGGCTCGACGTCGACCCCGGGACGGCTGCGGCGCGCACGGTCGCCCGCGCGGCCGCGCGCGACCTCGCCAAGGGCGCCGCCGCACCGCCGGCCGCTCCACCGGTCGACCGGGCGGGCCTCGACCTCGTGCTCGACACCTCCGCCGAGGTCCCCGGCGGGCTGGCTGCGCGGATCCTGGCGTCCTGGCCGGGGCGCTGACGCCCGGCGCGACGCCGATGGCACGATGACCGCATGAGTGACGACGCGGTCGACCGGGCCCAGCGCGCGCTGGAGGAGGGCATCTCGCGGGACTTCGGCGCCGCGATGTCCTACGCCGACTACCTGGACCTCGGCACCCTGCTGTCGGCGCAGCACCCGCGCAGCTCGCCGCCGCAGCACGACGAGCTGCTGTTCATCGTCCAGCACCAGGTCGCCGAGCTGTGGCTCAAGCTGCTGCTCCACGAGCTGCGGTCGGCCCGGTCCCTGCTCGCGGCCGACGAGCTCGCGCCGGCGCTCAAGCGCCTCGCCCGGGTCAAGCACGTGCAGCGCCAGCTCGTGGACATGTGGGACGTGCTGGCCACGCTCACCCCGAGCGAGTACGCGCAGATCCGGCCCTTCCTCGCGACCAGCTCAGGCTTCCAGAGCCACCAGTACCGCGCCGTCGAGTTCCTCCTCGGCAACAAGAACGCCGAGATGGTGCGGGTCTTCGAGCACGACGCCGCCGCGCGAGCCGACCTCGGGGCCCTGCTGGCCGAGCCCACCCTGTACGACGAGTTCCTCCGGCTGCTCGCCCGCCGGGGCTACCCCGTGCCCGCCGAGGTGCTCGAGCGCGACGTCACCATGCCGTACCGGCTCGTGCCGGCCCTCGTCGAGGTCGTCGCGGCCGTGTACGCCGCCCCCGCCGAGCACTGGGGGGTCTACGAGACGTGCGAGGAGCTCGTCGACGTCGAGGACCTCTTCCAGCAGTGGCGCTTCCGCCACCTCCAGGTCGTGACCCGGACCATCGGCCACAAGGCCGGCACCGGTGGCTCGAGCGGTGTGGACTTCCTGCGCCGGGCCCTGGACCTCACCTTCTTCCCCGAGCTCTACGAGGTCCGCAGCCGGGTCGGCTGAGGCGGTCCCGGCATAGGGTCGGCGCATGTCACCCCGGGTCATCCACACCGCGCAGGCGCTCGTCGACGCCGTCATGGAGGTCCCCGGGCTGCCGCGCCGGGGCGGCAACGTCATGGCCTCCTCCTACCGCCGGTACGCCGGGGGAGCGGTCACGATCCTGCTCGCAGCCGCCCGGTCGGGCGCCCACGCCGTCCATGCCGGGGCCGTGGGCACCGGGCCGAACGGCGACCTGGTCCGCCAGGCTCTCGGGGCCGACGGCGTCACCCTGTCGGCCGAGCCCGTGCCGGACGTCGACACCGGCGTGTGCGTCGTCCTCGTCGAGCCGGGCGCCGAACGGACCTTCGTCACGACCCAGGGGGCCGAGCGGAGCATCACGGTCGAGTCCCTCGCGATGAGCGCCCCCGCCGCCGGCGACCTCGTGTGCGTCAGCGGCTACTCGCTCGTCGGCCGCACCACGGAGCCGCTCGTCACGTGGCTCGAGACCCTCGCCGCCGGGGTCCACGTGGTCCTCGACCCGGGAGCCACCTTCGCCGAGGTGCCCCCGGCCGTCCGCGACGCGGTCCTCGCCCGGACCACCGTCTGGACCGGCAACGCCGAGGAGTCGGCCGCGCTCGCGGGGGTCGACGGCATCACCGAGAGCGCCGAGGTGCTCGGCACCCTCCTGCCCGAGGGCGGTGTCGTCATCGTGCGCGACGGGCCCCGAGGGTGCCTGGTCCGCAGCGAGGGCCGGCAGGTCTTCGTGCCCGGCCACCCGCGCCGGCCCCTGGACACCAACGGCGCCGGCGACACGCACACCGGGGTGCTCCTCGCCGAACGCGCCGCGGGCGCCGGATGGGCCGACGCCGCCGTGCGCGCCAATGTGGCGGCCGCCATCAAGGTGACCCGGCGCGGGCCCGACACCGCGCCGACCCGCGCCGAGATCGACGCCTTCCTGCGGGGCTGAGCGGCCGAACGGCGCTGCGCCCCGGGTGAGATGGTTCGATCGGGTCATTCACATCCGGGCGCCGTCCGGCGAGGATCGATGGCACGGCGATAGATCCCTGGCGGGTGGTCGTCGTGCACCGGTGCGGTGGGACGGATCGACAGTCCGCCACCGGCCGTGTGAAGAGGTGACGGTTGCAGGGCCGTCACCGGCCAGAGGTGGGCGGCCTCGGGTCGCATGCTTGCTCTCTCCGGGGCAGAGCGGGCGGCCCGGGGCCAGGCCCCCTCCGGGTCAGGGCAGCCGGCGGAGGTCCTCGCGGCAGCGGCCCTCGAACCCGTCCAGCTCCGAGAGCGCCGCCTCGAGGTCGCGTCGACGCTGCTCGAGGTCGGCCCGGCGCTCGTCGATCTGGCCGAGCACGTACTCGAGCTGGCTGCGGCGGCCGCGTGGCGCGTCGTAGAGGTCGATGATGGTGCGGATCTCATCGAGCGGGAAGCCGAGGCGCCGGCCGCGCAGGACCAGGCCGAGCCGGGTGCGGTCTCGGCGGTGGTACACCCGCGCCGTGCCGCGACGCTCGGGGGAGATCAGGCCGAGGTCCTCGTAGTGCCGCACGGTGCGGTGCGTGACGCCGAACTCCTCCGCGACCTCGGCGATCGACCAGGTCCGGGACGCGTCGGTCCGCGACGCGGGGGCAGTGGTGCTCGGGCTTGTCACGAGGTGAGTATTGCTTTACGTTGACGTCAACGTCAAGAACGTGTCACCCGCCGGCCGCCGTGACCCGGAGCCGGTGCCCCCAGCGCGAAGGAGCGCCGATGTTCGAGCTCAGCAAGGACCACGAGGAGTTCCGGGCGGTCGTCCGGGAGTTCGCGACCGAGGCCGTCGAGCCGCACGTCGCCGAGTGGGACCGCGACCACCACTTCCCGGCCGACCTCGTGCCGACGATGGGCGAGCTCGGGCTGTTCGGTCTCGTCGTCCCCGACGCCTTCGGCGGGTCCCTCGAGCACTCCGAGGGCGGCGCGTTCACGAGCCTGTGCATCGCCATCGAGGAGCTGGGCCGGGTGGACCAGTCCATCGGCATCACCCTCTCGGCCGGGGTGGGGCTCGGCATCAACCCGATCCTCACGTACGGCACCGACGCCCAGAAGCAGCGCTTCCTCCCCGACCTCGTCGCCGGGCGGGCGCTCGCCGGGTTCGGCCTCACCGAGCCGGACGCCGGCTCCGACGCCGGCGCCACCCGCACCAAGGCGGTCCTCGACGACGCCACCGGCGAGTGGGTCGTCGACGGCGCGAAGGCGTTCATCACCAACTCCGGCACCGACATCACCTCCGTCGTCACCGTCACCGCCCGCACCGGCACCCTCGACGACGGCCGCCCCGAGATCTCGGCCGTCATGGTGCCCTCGGGCACGCCCGGGTTCGTCGTCGAGCCGGCCTACCGGAAGCTGGGCTGGAACATCTCCGACACCCACGGGCTGTCCTTCAGCGGCTGCCGGGTGCCCGCCGACCACCTGCTCGGCGAGCGCGGGCGCGGCTTCCGTCAGTTCCTCAAGACCCTCGACGACGGCCGCATCGCGATCAGCGCGCTGGCCCTCGGGCTCATCACCCGGATGCGCGAGGAGACCGCCGCCTACGCCAAGACCCGCACCGCCTTCGGTCGCCCCATCGGGGTCAACCAGGGAGTCGCCTTCCCCATCGCCGACCTCGCGGTCATGGAGGACGCCGCCCGCCTGCTCACGTACCGGGCGGCCTGGCTCAAGGACGAGCACGAGGCCGGGCGCCGCTCGGCCGGCGAGGTCACCCAGGCGGCCGCCAAGGCCAAGCTGTACACCTCCGAGGCGGCCGTCACCGCGACCCGGATCGCCACCCAGGTCTTCGGCGGCAACGGCTTCATGGAGGAGTACCCGGTCGCGCGCTTCTACCGGGACGCGAAGATCCTCGAGATCGGCGAGGGCACCTCAGAGGTCCAGCGGATGGTCCTCGCGAAGGGGCTGGGCCTGCCCGCATGAGCGACACCGACCCCCGCGTCGCCGACGTCCGGGCCCGGCTCGAGGCCGCGCACACCGCGTCGGCGCGGCCCACCGAGAAGGCCGCGGCCAAGCTCGAGGCCCAGGGCAAGCTGTACGTCCGCGACCGGCTCGCGCTGCTCCTGGACGACGGCTCGTTCGTCGAGGACGGCCGCTACGCCAACGCGCTCGCGGCCGGGCTGCCGGCCGACGGCGTCGTCACGGGGCGCGGCACGATCGACGACCGGCCGGTCGTCGTCATCGCCAACGACCCCACGGTCAAGGCCGGGTCGTGGGGCTCCCGCACCGTCGAGAAGATCGTCCGGGCCACCGAGACCGCGCTGCGCGAGGAGCTGCCGGTCTTCTGGCTCGTGGACTCGGCCGGGGCCCGCATCACCGACCAGGTCGAGATGTTCCCGGGCCGCCGCGGCGCCGGGCGGATCTTCCACAACCAGGTGGCGCTGTCGGGCAAGGTCCCGCAGATCTGCTGCCTGTTCGGGCCGTCGGCCGCCGGCGGCGCGTACATCCCGAGCTTCTGCGACGTCATCATCATGGTCGAGGGCAACGCCTCGATGTACCTCGGCAGCCCGCGGATGGCCGAGATGGTCGTCGGCGAGAAGGTGTCGCTCGAGGAGATGGGCGGCGCCCGGATGCACTGCACCGTCTCGGGCGTGGGCGACCTGCTCGCCGCCGACGACAGCGAGGCGATCGAGCTGGCCCGGCTGTACTTCTCGTACCTGCCCGACAGCTGGCGGGTGCCCCCGCCCTCGTACTCGGTCGAGGAGCCCACCGCGCCGCTCACCCGGGCCACCGTGCCCGAGCGCGAGAGCCAGCCCTTCGACGTCCACGAGCTCATCGACGGGCTCGTCGACGACGACAGCTTCTTCGAGGTCAAGCCGCTCTTCGCCCCCGAGCTCGTCGTCGGGTTCGCCCGGATGGGCGGCGAGACCGTCGGCGTCCTCGCGAACAACTCGGCGGTCAAGGGCGGGGTGCTCTTCACCGACTCCGCCGACAAGGCGGCCCGGTTCATCTGGCTGTGCGACGCCTACTCGATCCCCCTCGTCTACCTCGCGGACGTGCCCGGGTTCATGATCGGCTCCGAGGTCGAGCGCGGCGGGATCATCCGGCACGGCGCGAAGATGGTGTCGGCCGTCGCGTCCGCCACGGTGCCCCAGTTCTGCGTCGTCGTCCGCAAGGCGTACGGGGCCGGGCTGTACGCGATGGGTGGGCCGGGCTTCGGCCCGGACGCGACGATCGCGCTGCCGACCGCCCGGATCGCGGTCATGGGGCCCGAAGCGGCCGTCAACGCCGTGTACGCCAACCGGATCGCCGAGGTCGAGGCCGCCGACGGCCTCGAGGCGCGCGAGGAGTTCGTCGCCGCCAAGCGGGCCGAGTACCTCGCCGACGTCGACCTCGAGCGGCTCGCCGCGGACCTCGTCGTCGACGAGGTCGTCGAGGCCGACGCGCTGCGGGCCGAGCTGCTGCATCGGCTGCGCTATGCCGCCCGTCGGGAGCGGCACTTCTCGACGAAGCGGCGGGACGTGCCCCCGGTCTGACGCGGCGCCCGCTGTCGGGGTGGGGTCACGGGCCGGCGATCTCGCGCAGGGCGGCCACGTGCCCTGCGTAGGCCCGCCGCCCGGACGCGGTGAGCGAGAGCCAGGTGCGGGGACGCTTGCCGACGTAACCCTTGCGGACCTTGACGTACCCGGCCTGTTCCAGCGTCGAGACCTGTTTGGACAGCACCGAGTCCGACACCTCGACCTCGTCGCGCAGGAGCGCGAACTCGGCCTCGTCGACGCCGGCGAGGGTCGCGGCGATGCTGAACCGGACCGGGGCGTGGATCACCTCGTCGAGCCGGTGGCGCGCGTGGCCCGGCCGGGTCGTGCCGTCGGCGCTCATGGGCGCGGCGCGCGGCGGATGAACAGTCCGGCCACCACCATCGGTGCGGCGACGAGAGCGCCGGCGAGCGCGAGCAGGAGCACGCCGTCGCCGGCTGCCGTGCCCTCGATCTGGGACTGGGCCTCGCGGTAGTTGAACACCATCACCGCGGTGAGGAAGAGCGCGAGCGTCGTGGCGAGCCCCAGGTAGCTGGCGCGGCGGGCGTGCCGGGGCCAGCTGCGCGCCGCCCGTCCCTGCCAGCTCGCCAGGGCGACGAGCCCGAGGGCGTAGGCGATGAGCACGGGGGTCTCGTAGGGCGTCCCGGCGGCCACCCGCGAGAGGGCCAGGTAGGCACCCATCCCGACGCCGAACGCCCCCGTCGCGAGCGCATGGACCCGGCGGTCGGCGACGCGGCGGTCCCCGGCCGCCTGTGCCTGCTCGAGGCGCTCGCGGGCCTCCTGGGGGCTGATGTCGTGCATGGCTGATCCTCCCGGTGCTGTCGTGGACATGGCAGCAGCCTAGGCAAGTACTTTCCAGAATGTCAACTACTTGCCGGTGGAGTCAGCCGCCGGTGCGAAGATCGTGCCAGCGCCCCCCGAGCTCGACGACGAGCTCGCGCAGCAGTGGCAGCGAGACGCCGACGACACTGCTCGGGTCCCCCTCGATCCCGGCCACGTAGGGCCCGCCGATCCCGTCGAGGGTGAAGGCGCCGGCCACCCGTAGCGGCTCGCCGGTGGCGACGTAGGCGTCGATCTCCTCGTCGGACAGGTCGGCGAAGTGCACCGTCGTCGAGGCGGTGCCGCCCACCATCCCCCCACTCCCGCCCGCCTCGTCGTCGCGGCGGTCGACGAGCCAGTGGCCGGTGTGCAGCACCCCGGTCGACGCACGCATCCGGCGCCACCGGGCGGTCGCCTCCGCGGCATCGGCCGGCTTGCCGTGCACCTCGCCGTCCAGCTCGAGGACGGAGTCGCAGCCGAGCACGAGGTCGGACCCGGCGTCGTCCCGCGCGTCGAGGGCGGCAACCACGTCCTCGGCCTTGGCGCGAGCGAGCAGCAGCGCGACGTCGGCGGCCGCGAGCCGGCCGTGTGCGGCCTCGGCGGCAGCGACCGCGGCGTCCTCGTCGACGGTGGAGACGAGCACGGCGGGGTCGACCCCGGCAGCGCGCAGGGTCGCCAGGCGGGCGGGGGAGGCGGACGCGAGGAGCAGGGTGACCGGCGACATGGCGCCACCGTAGACGGGCCCGCCGGCCGGCTGGTCACCGCTCAGCCGAGGACCTCGTCGACGAAGCACCAGCGCCACGCCTCGCCGGGCTCGATCGAGCGCATCACCGGGTGCCCCGCGGCCCGGAAGTGGGCGGAGGCGTGCCGCCCCTCGGAGGAGTCGCAGCATCCGACGTGACCGCACGAGGTGCACGAGCGCAGGTGGACCCACGACAGCCCGGCCGCCCGGCACTCGGGGCAGCCGTCGGTCTCGCTCGGCGGGTGCGGCGCGGCCTCCTCGACGAGGTGGTCGCAGGCGCCGACGAGGCGCTGCGGCGGGCGCAGCTCGGAGGTGTGCACCTCGGCCGCCCGGCTCGCGCTCCACACGAGCACGGTCTCCTCGGCGTCGAGCTGGCCGAGGACGCTCGTCAGCACGGCGTGGTCGACCCCACCGCGCCGGCGGATCCGCAGCAGCTCGCGCCGTTCCTCCCGGATCATGGCGAGCCGCACCCGGGCCCGGGCCTCGGCGGGGCTCTCGCGCTCGCCGGGGCCGAGGCTGCCCAGTCGCTCCCAGCTGCGGTTGACGCGGTCGGTGGCCTGCTGGTGGAGGACGGCGACGACGGCCGGGTCGACGCCCGGGTCGTCCTCGATGGCCCGCAGCCCGGCGCCGGTCGTCGCGCCCAGCACCGTCGCCTCCGCGAGGGCGTCCTGGCGCGGGTCCGGGCCGCGCACGCCGAGGGCCCGGGCCAGCCACGGCAGGGTCGTCCCCTGGAGCAGCAGCGTGCCCACGGTGACGACCAGCGCCACGAGCACGAGGTCGGCGCGCATCGGGGTGTCCTCGGGCAGGGTGAGGGCGGCGGCGAGGGTGACGACGCCGCGCATCCCGGCCCAGCCGCCGACCAGGGCGGCCGCGAGCACCGCCCGACGGTCCCCCCGGCCGCGCAGGAGCCGGAGCCCGTTCATCGCCAGCAGCCAGACCGGCCGCAGCACGAGGACGGTGCCGAGGACGGCGAGCGCGACGACGAGGGTCCGGCCGGTGCCCAGGTCGCCGGCGCGGGTGTCCTCGATGAGCCCCCACACCTGGAGGCCGATGAGGAGGAAGACCGCGTTCTCCAGGACGAAGGTCGCGCTCGACCAGTTGATCCGCTCGGCGAGGCGGGAGGGCGCGGACTGCAGGGTCGTCGACCGGTGCGCGAGCAGCAGGCCGGCGGTGACGACCGCGAGGACCCCGGACCCGCCGACGGCCTCGGCCGGGGCGTAGGCGACGAACGGCACGATGAACGACAGTGCCGTGTCGGCGGGGACCTCGGTGAGCCGCCGGCGGAGCCAGCCGACGAGGAGGAACGCGACGACCCCGACCGCGATCCCGCCCACGGAGGCCACGACCAGGTCGACGGCCACGGACGTCGGCGTGACCTCGCCCGGGTCGGCGCTGCCGGTGCCGTGCACCGCGAGGCCCGCGGCGGCCAGCGCCGTCCGGAGCGTGACGAGCGCCGTCGCGTCGTTGAGCAGCGACTCGCCCTCGAGGATCGTCGTGATCGGGCGGGGAAGGCCGATGCGCCGCGCCACGGCGGTCGCGGCGACGGCGTCGGGCGGCGCCACGACCGCGCCGAGGGCGACGGCCAGGGCGAAGGGCACCGGCAGCAGCGCCCAGACGACGAGGCCGACCCCGAGCGCCGTGAAGAGGACCAGGCCCACCGACAGGCTGAGGATCTTCGAGCGATAGGCCCGGATGTCGATGAGGGAGGTCGACAGCGCCGCCGAGTACAGCAGAGGAGGGAGCAGCCCGAACAGGACGACCTCGGGCGAGAGGCGGACCTCGGGGATGCCGGGCACGAACGACAGGACGCCCCCGACCACGAGCAGGGCCAGGGGGACGGGCACCCCGCGGGGGCCGGCGAGGCGGCTCACGACGATGACGACGAGCACGAGGGCGACGACGACGACGGCAGGTTGCACGAGGCGATTCTCGCCCCTCGGGGCGGCCGGCCCGAGGCGCGCCCGCGGATCGGCGGGATCAGGCCGAGGCGCGCCCCCCGAGGTCCCCGGTGAGGTAGTGCTGGAGCACCGGCGCGATGGCGTCCGCGAGGTCGTGGTCGCTGACCTCGTTGAGCCCGGGGAACTCCACGACGTACCGCCCGACGAGGAACCCGGTCATGTGGGCGCCGATGAGCCCGGCACGCAGCTCGGGGTGGTCGCTGCCGAGGAGCCGCGCGAGCGGGGTCAGCAGCCGGTCGGTGAGGAACCGCCGCACGAGCGCGGCCGCCTCGTCCTCGGAGGCCGCGGCCCGCACGAGGCCGGTCAGGGTCTGGCGGGCCTCGGGCTGGCTGAGCGTGGAGAGGACGAGGGTCGCGAGCTTGTGCCCCACGGCCTCGGGCCCGGCCGCGATGAGGTCCTCGACGAGGGCGTCGGGCTCGAAGGGCAGCTCGACGACGCTGGCGAAGAGGTTCTGCTTGCTGCCGAAGTAGTGCGTGACGAGGCGGGTGTCGACGTCGGCCTCCCGCGCGATACCCCGCAACGTCGTCCTCGGGTAGCCGAGCTCGGCGAACTGTCGCTTCGCGGCGCAGGCGATGTCCTCACGTGTGTGGCTCCCCGCCGGGCGTCGCCCTCGTGCTCGTGGCACCTCGTCACCTCCGGCCCCGGTGAACCACGTTGACTTGTCAGTATGTCCCGAAGGGCCGTGGTGAAATACCCCCCGACCGAGCCATTTCCACGTTTGGCCACGACCGGACCCAAATGTCCGCGATGTGCCATTTCCCGGGTTTTCCCGGGGGGTGGGCCGGTCAGGGGGCGAGCACCGCCTCGCGGAGCACGTCGAGGCCCACCGACCCGACGTCGAGGGCGCGCCGGTGGAAGGCCTGGAGCGAGAAGTCGTCCCCGGCGCGGGCCGCGGACTCGTCGCGCAGCTGCATCCACAGGCGCTCCCCGACCTTGTAGCTGGGGGCCTGCCCGGGCCAGCCCAGGTACCGGTCGAGCTCGAAGCGCAGGGTGCTCTTGTCGTTGTTCGAGTGGCTCGTGAGGAAGGTCCAGGCCTTGTCGTAGGTCCAGGCACCGCCGCCGACCTCGGCGGGGGCCTCGAAGCCGCAGTGCACCCCGATGTCGATGACGACCCGGGCGGCGCGCAGCGACTGGGCGTCGAGCATCCCGAGGTACATGCCGGGGTCGTCGAGGTAGCCGAGCTCGGCCATGAGTCGTTCGGCGTACAGTGCCCAGCCCTCGCCGTGGCCGCTGACCCAGCACATCATCCGGCGCCAGCGGTTGAGGGTCTCGCGTCGGTAGATGGTCTGGCCCACCTGGAGGTGATGGCCCGGCACGCCCTCGTGGTAGACCGTGGTCAGCTCCTTCCACGTGGAGAACTCGGTGACGCCCTTGGGCACCGACCACCACATCCGCCCGGGCCGCGAGAAGTCGTCGCTCGGGCCGGTGTAGTAGATGCCGCCGGTCTGGGTCGGGGCGATCCGGCACTCGATGGTCCGGACCGGCTCCGGGATGTCGAAGTGCCGGTCGGCCAGGTCGGCGACGACCTCGTCGGCCTTGACCTGCATCCAGTCGCGCAGGGCGGCGGTGCCGTGGAGCCGGTAGGTGGGGTCGGCGTCGAGGTGGCCGATGGCCTCGGCGACGCTGCCGCCGGGGACGATGCGACGAGCCGTCGCCTCCATGTCGGCGGTGATCCGGGCCAGCTCCTCCTGCCCCCAGGCGTAGGTCTCCTCGAGGTCGATGGTGGCGCCGAGGAACGAGCGCGACGCCAGCTGGTAGCGCTCCCGGCCTGCGGCGTCGCTCTCGGGGGCGCGGTCGAGGAGGCTGTCGCCGAGGACGACGCGGGCTCGGCGGTACGCGTCGGCGGCACCCTCGACGGCGCGCTCGAGGTCGGCCGCGACGGCGTCGTCGAGGTGGTCCTCGCCGGCCTTGGCGCGGGCGAGGAAGGACGCGAAGTAGCCGTCGGAGCTCACGAGGTCCTGGCACTGCCGCATGCAGGCCTCGACCTGGCGGCGCGGGGTGACCAGGCCGCGGTCGGCCGACTCGCGCAACGTGCCGAGGTACTGGTCCAGGGCGCGCGGGAGCGCCCCGAGCCGGGTGGCGATGGTGGCCCAGTCGTCCTGGGTCGCGGTCGGCATGAGGTCGAAGACGTCGCGCACGCCCTGCAGCGGGGAGGCGATGACGTTGAGCGCCATCCGGTCGTAGCCGGCCTCGTGGCTGTCGACGGTGACCCCGAGACGCTCGCGCATCGCCGCCACGGTGACCCGGTCGACGTCGTCGACGGGCTCGACGGCGTCGAGGCGGGCGAGGGTCTCGCGGGCGAGGTCCGCGTGGTGCTCGTAGCCCGCGGGGGAGAGGTCGTCGAGCTCGTCGTCGCGGCCGCGCACCCCGAGGTGGGTGGCCTCCATCGGGCTCGCCGCGACCACGGCGTCGAAGTGGGCGTCGGCGACGGCGTCGACGGCGGTGGGCTGGCGAATGGCGGTGGGCTCGGTCACCGGCGCGAGGGTACCCGAGAGGCCGCCGCTGCGGGCGGGTGTGCGCCGGGACCCGGCCGGACGGCATAGCCTCGGACGATGCAGGCACGGGTGTGGTCGGTCAACGTGGGGACGGGACGCGAGGGCATCGGCGCCAAGGGGCGCACGACCGCCATCGACAAGCGGCCCGTGCCGTCCGTCGAGGTCCGCGACCCGGGACCCAAGAAGGGCGGGCTGGGGAGCGGGGTGCTCGGCGATGACGTCGTCGCGCGCCGGCACCACGGCGGGTCGCGGCAGGCGGTGTACGCGGTGGCGCGCGAGGAGCTCGACCACTGGGCGCGCGAGCTGGGCCGCGAGCTGTCGGACGGCCTCTTCGGTGAGAACCTCACGACGCGGGGGCTCGACGTCGATGGCGCCCTCGTGGGCGAGCGGTGGCGGGTGGGGCCGGTGCTGCTCGAGGTGTGTGGACCGCGCATCCCGTGCGCCAACTTCGCGGCCTGGATGGGCGAGAAGGGGTGGGTGAGGCGGTTCACCGACCACGGGCGGCCCGGGGCGTACCTCGCCGTCGTCGAGCCGGGGACGATCACCGCGGGCGACACCATCGAGGTGCTGGACCGTCCCGACCACGGCGTCACGGTCACGCTGGTCCTGCGCGCGTTCGCCGGCGATCTCGAGGCCGGCCACCGGGTGCTGGAGGCGGAGGTGCTCGGCGAGGACGACCACGCCCAGCTGAAGCGCAGCGTCGCCCGCCGCACCCGTCCCCGGATCGACCAATAGGTCACGTCAGGTACGCCTGCACCCGTCCCCGGATCGACCAATAGGTCACGTCAGGTACGCCTGCACCCGTCCCCGGATCGACCAATAGGTCACGTCAGGTACGCCCGGAGCTCACGCCGCGACCTCGGCGACGCGGAAGTGCGCGCGCCACCGGTCCGACAGCCGGGCCGGGACCTCCACGCCGTGCTCGCTGAGCACCTGGGCGAGACGGTCGACGAGATCGGCCGGCGTCGTGAAGAGCTCCTCGGCCTCCACGATGACGAAGGTCCAGTCCTCCTCCTCGGAGAGCCACCGCCGCCGAGCCTCGTCCTTCGCGCGCTGCTCGGACGAGCGATGCCACCGTCCGTCGTACTCGATCGCGATCCGGGCCCGTCGGTAGCCGAGGTCCAGCCGGAAACGCACGGCCCCCTTCTCGTCGTGGATCCGGATGTCCACCTCGGGTTCCGGCAACCCGGAAAGCACCATCAGGAGGCGCAGGGCCGACTCCGGACCGGAGTCCACCCGTTCGCGCACCAGTCGCGCCGCCGTGACGGCTTCGTCGCGACACTGGCCCACCCAGTCCTCGGCGTACGCCGTGAGCCCGGCCGGCGTGCAGCGTGACTTGCGGACCAGCGAGTCACCGAGGATGACGAGGTCGATCAGGCCGAGGAAGCGCGCAAGATGGCAGAAGGTCTGCTCGGGTGATGTGACCGGCAGACCATGTCGCCGCCGGATGTGCAGTCGGTGGCGGAAGCGGTGCGCTCGGACGCCACCGACCCGGAACCGCACGTCGCGCATGAAGGCGATGTGGACCCATTCGTTGTCGGGCACCAGCCCACCCCAGAGCCGGGCGGCCGTCCAGTGGCTGAGAACGGCCCCTTCCGGTGCGATGAGCAGGGCGGCCCGCGAACGCACGACGACCGTGTCCGGGACGGCCGCCGCTACGACGACACCCGGCAGCACGGTCCTGAAGGCAGCCGACCTCACCAGTCGCTCACTGAGCCCCAGAGTCCGTGCTTCCCGACGGAGGAGGGGCCACGCGTCTCGTCGTTGCGCCATCACCATCCGTCGAGCATGCCCATTTCGCAGCAGGGCCATCGTCCGTTTTCCACAGGCGTACCTGACGTGACCTATTGGTCGATGTGGGGACGGGGGCAGGCGTACCTGACGTGACCTATTGGTCGATGTGGGGACGGGGGCAGGACGTCAGCCGCGGAAGGTGCTGCGCCAGGCCGCCGGGCCCGGGTCGTGCCGGCCGCGGAGCAGCGACCGGTGCGACGCCCACCGGGACTCCGGACCGTGCCCCTGCGCGTCGGCACCGCTCGCGGCACCGGCGCCCCCCGTGCCTCCGGAGGCGGCAGCGAGGACGGCGATGACGGCTGCGACGTCCTCCGGGGTGGCCGGCCCGTGCACCCGGATCGTCGACGCCTCCGTCATAGCGGGATGTTCCCGTGCTTCTTGGGCGGCAGGCTCGCGCGCTTCGTGCGCAGCGCCCGCAGCGCCTTCGTCACGTTCATCCGGGTGTTCGACGGCGTGATGACGGTGTCGATGTACCCGCGCTCGGCCGCGACGTACGGGTTGGCGAGCGCCTCCTCGTACTGGGTGACGAACTGCGCCCGGACCTCGTCGACGGACTCGCCCCTCTGCTCGGCCGCGCGCAGCTCCTTGCGGTACAGGATGTTGACCGCGCCCTGCGCCCCCATGACCGCGATCTGCGCGGTGGGCCAGGCGAGGTTGATGTCGGCGCCGAGGTGCTTGGACCCCATGACGTCGTAGGCGCCGCCGTAGGCCTTGCGGGTGATGACCGTGACGAGCGGGACGGTGGCCTCGGCGTAGGCGTAGATGAGCTTGGCGCCGCGCCGGATGATGCCGTCCCACTCCTGGTCGGTGCCGGGCAGGAAGCCGGGGACGTCGACGAAGGTGAGCACCGGGACGTTGAAGGCGTCGCAGGTGCGCACGAAGCGGGCGGCCTTCTCGGAGGCGTCGATGTCGAGGGTGCCGGCGAACTGCATCGGGTTGTTCGCGACGATGCCGACCGAGCGGCCCTCGACGCGCCCGAACCCGACGACGATGTTCGGGGCGAAGAGGGGCTGGACCTCCAGGAAGTCCCCGTCGTCGAGGACCCGCTCGATGACGTCGTGCATGTCGTAGGGGACGTGCGGGGAGTCCGGGATGATCGTGTCGAGGAAGCGGTCGTCCTCGGAGACCTCGAGGTCGTTCTCGTCCCCGAAGACGGGCGGGTCCTCCAGGTTGTTCGACGGCAGGTACGACAGCAGCGCCTTGACGTACTCGATGGCGTCGTCCTCGTCGGAGCCCATGTAGTGGGCGACCCCCGACTTGGTGTTGTGCGTCTTCGCACCGCCGAGCTCCTCGAAGCCGACGTCCTCACCGGTGACGGTCTTGATGACGTCGGGGCCGGTGATGAACATGTGCGAGGTCTGGTCGACCATGACGGTGAAGTCGGTGACGGCCGGGGAGTACACGGCGCCCCCCGCGCAGGGCCCCATGACGAGGGAGATCTGCGGCACGACGCCGCTCGCGTGGACGTTGCGGCGGAAGATCTCGCCGTAGAGCCCGAGCGAGACGACCCCCTCCTGGATCCGCGCGCCGCCGGAGTCGTTGAGCCCGACGACCGGGCAGCCGACCTTCATGGCGAAGTCCATGACCTTGCAGATCTTCTCGCCGAACACCTCGCCCAGGGACCCGCCGAAGACGGTGAAGTCCTGCGCGAACACCGCCACGGTCCGGCCGTCGACCGTGCCGTACCCGGTGACGACCCCGTCCCCGTAGGGCCGGTTCGCGCCCTGACCGAAGGCCACCGAGCGGTGCCTCGCGTACTTGTCCATCTCGACGAACGACCCCTCGTCGAGCAGCAGCTCGAGGCGCTCGCGGGCGGTCTTCTTGCCCCGGGCGTGCTGCTTGTCGACGGCGCGCTCGGACCCGGCGTGCGCGACCTCCGCCACGCGCCGCTTGAGGTCGGCCAGCTTGCCGGCCGTGGTCGTGACGTCGATGTCCTGCGGGACGTCGGTGCCTCCGATCGAGTGCAGGTCACTGGTCGCCATGGGCGAGAGCCTAGCCTTGGGCCCGTGGACCAGCCCCTCCCTCCGCGACCGATCGACGCGGCGTCCGTCACACCCGGCGAGCCGTGGTCACCGGTGGAGATCCACGACCGGGTCGGGTCGACCAACGACCTGGTGCGGGATCGGCCCGCCCTGTGGCGGGTCGTCGTCGCAGACGTCCAGGACAGCGGCCGGGGGCGGCTCGGCCGGGCCTGGTCGACGACTCCCGGCACGGCCCTGGCCGTGAGCGTGCTGGTCCCGGTGCCGGCCTCGGGAGCGTCCTGGGTGCCGCTGTTCGCCGGGCTCGCGGTGCACCGGGCCGTCGGCGAGGTCGTCGGGCCGGTGACGGCGCTGAAGTGGCCGAACGACGTGCTCGT
Source organism: uncultured Actinomycetota bacterium (assembly GCA_963815545.1). GTDB lineage: Bacteria > Actinomycetota > Actinomycetes > Actinomycetales > Dermatophilaceae > Phycicoccus. The sequence goes on along the minus strand of CAWFGY010000009.1, from coordinate 79,964 downwards.
GCCGGGGGACGGCGACCGCAAGCTCGCGGGCGTCCTGTGCGAGTGGGTGCCCGACGGCGTGGTCGTCGGCGTGGGCGTCAACGTCGACACGACGCGTCAGGACCTCCCGCTCGGGACGGCCACCTCGCTGCGCGCCGCCGGGCATCCGGGGGTCGACCGGGCAGTCCTCCTCACGGCGTACCTCCGCCGGCTCGCGGCCGCGCTCCGGGAGGACACCGGGCCGTCCGGCCCGGTGGCCGCTGCGTACCGCGCCGCCTGCGCCACGCTCGGCCGCGAGGTCGAGGTCCACGAGCCCGGTGGAGCCGTCCGACTCGGCCGGGCGACAGGGATCGACGGCGAGGGCAGACTGACCGTGCACACCGGCGCCGGGACGGTCCAGGTCTCGGCAGGCGACGTCGTCCACGTCCGGGCACGTTGAGGCGGGAGGAGGCGGGATGACCGAGGAGACCGAGCAGGCGGGGGAGCAGGCCGTCCCCGCCGTCCCGGCCACCGCGGACCTCCCCGAGTGGATCGAGCAGGCGCTGCTCGGCCGCTCCGCCTCGATGGCGCGGGCCGAGGTCAGCGAGGGCGCCGGCGTCGACCCCGGCGAGGCCCGGCGGTTCTGGCACGCGATGGGCTTCCAGGTGGTCGAGGACGACCAGGCGATGTTCACCGACGCCGACCTCGAGGCGCTGGCCCGGGTGACCCGGCTCGTCCGCAGCGGCATCGTGAGCGAGGAGCTCGCCCTCGGCATGACCCGGGCCTTCGCGCGCACCTCCGACCGGCTGGCGGTGTGGCAGACCCAGCTCGTCGCCGAGTCGCTGACCCCCGCGTTCTCCGAGGAGCTGGAGGGCAAGGACAGCCGCTCGGTCCCCGAACCGCGGATCGCCGCGGACGCCGCGGCCCTGCTCGCCCGCACCATCGACGACGTCGAGCCGTTGCTGGTCTACGTCTGGCGCCGGCACCTCACCAACGCGATCCAGCGCATGCTCGCGGACGCCGACCCGGCGGTGCGCTCGGACCCGTCGGCGCCGGTGCGGGCCGTCGGGTTCGCCGACCTCGTCGCGTTCACCTCCTTCGTCCGCCGGATGAGCGAGCGCCAGCTCGCCCGGCTCGTCCAGCACTTCGAGCTCCTCGCCAGCGACGTCATCGCCGAGCACGGCGGGCGCGTCATCAAGACGGTGGGCGACGAGGTGCTCTTCGTCCACACCGAGGCCGCGGCCGCGTCGGCCATCGCCCTGGACCTCGTCGACGCGATGGCCGAGGACGACCTCCTCCCGCCGGTGCGGGTCGGGCTGGCCCACGGGCGGGTCGTGTCCCGGCTCGGGGACGTGTTCGGGATGACGGTCAACAAGGCGAGCCGCATCACCGCCGTCACCCCCTCGGGGACGGTGTTCGTCGACGAGGACATGGCTCGCGCCCTCGGCTCGGTGTCGGGCTTCTCGGCCATCGAACGACGCCGCCGGATGCTGCGCGGGATCGGCGTCGTGACGCTCCACGAGCTGCGACGCGCGCCGGGTGGGAGGCGTCCACCCGTGCAGGACACCACTTCGTGACTACCATCGGGCCCATGACGAAGGTGCTGCTCGCCGAGGACGACCCGGCGATCTCCGATCCGCTCGCCCGTGCACTGCGCCGTGAGGGGTACGAGGTCGAGGTGTGTACGGACGGGGAGTCGGCGCTCGAGCACGCCCTGCAGACCCCTGACCTGGTCGTGCTCGACCTCGGGCTGCCGAAGATGGACGGCCTCGAGGTGTGCCGGCGGCTCCGCGCCGAGGGCAGCAGCGTGCCCGTCCTCGTGCTCACGGCGCGGGCCGACGAGGTCGACACCGTCGTCGGGCTCGACGCCGGCGCCGACGACTACGTCACCAAGCCCTTCCGGCTCGCCGAGCTGCTCGCCCGGGCCCGGGCGCTGCTGCGGCGCGGCGTCGTCGACGGCGCCGAGGGCGAGGGGGACCCGCTCATCGACATCGACCCGGAGGGGCGCCGGGTCTTCCTGCGCGGCGACGAGGTCCAGCTCACCGGCAAGGAGTTCGAGCTGCTGCGCGTCCTCGTCGCCAACGAGGGCAAGGTCGTCTCCCGCGAGAAGCTCATGCGCGACGTCTGGGACAGCGCCTGGTACGGGTCGACCAAGACGCTGGACATGCACATCTCGGTCCTCCGCCGGAAGCTCGGTGACGACGCCGCCCACCCGCGGTACATCACGACGATCCGGGGTCTCGGCTTCCGCTTCGACGCACCGGACGAGTGATCGCCGGTGCGCCGCATCGTCCTCCTGACGGCCCTGGAGACGGCCGTCGTCGCGCTCCTCGCGATGTCCTTCGCCGGCGCCCTGCTCGTCCAGCAGCGCGCCGTGTCGTTCGACGGGGTCGGCGGGCGCTGGTGGGTCCCGGCGGCGGCGCTGGTCGGGGCGGCCGGGTTCGCCCTCCTCACCGCGGCGTGGCTGGGCGAACGGTCCGCGCTGCGGATCACCGGCCTGCTCGGGACCCTGCGGGAGCGGGCGGAGCGTCTCGCGGCGGGTGACACCCGCCCCGTCCCGCTCGGCTCCGGGATCGAGGAGATGGACCGGCTCGACGCGGCCCTCGTCCGCGGCGCGCAGCAGGGAGCCAAGCGGCTGGCGTCCGAGCGGGACTTCGCCGCGGACGCCTCGCACCAGCTGCGGACCCCGCTCACGGCGCTGCTCATGCGGCTCGAGGAGATCTCGGTGACCGAGGACCTCGCGGTCGTCGCCGAGGAGTCGGCGATCGCGATCGGCCAGGTCGAGCGGCTGAGCAAGGTGGTCGACGACCTCATGAGCCGGACCCGCAGCGGTGTCGAGGCGAACCCGGCGGTGTCCCTCGACTCCGTCCTCGCCTCCCTCCAGCGGGAGTGGCAGCCGGCCTTCGCCTCGGCCCGGCGGAGCATCCACGTCAGCGGCGAGCGCGGGCTGGTCGTGCGCGCGACGCCGGTCTCGCTCGGGCAGATCCTCACGACGCTCCTCGAGAACTCGCTCGCCTACGGCCGCGGCACCGTCGAGGTCAGCGCGCGCCGGGCCGGGCCGTCGGTGGTCATCGAGGTCAGCGACGAGGGGGACGGGGTGTCGCCGACGATCGCGCCGCACATCTTCGAGCGGTCGGTGTCGTCATCCGGGTCCGGGCTCGGGCTGTCGCTGGCGCGTGACCTCGCCGAGGCGGTCGGTGGCCGCCTCGAGCTGGCCCGCGCGGCCCCGCCGGTGTTCGCGCTGTTCCTGTCCGCCAGCGAACGCTGACCGCGGGGCCCGTCAGAGCGGCTCGCGCGAGAACACGAACCGGCGGTACGCCCAGAACCGGAACAGGGTGCCGAGGCCGATGCCGACGATCGTCGCGATGTTGTCCGCGAGGGTCGAGGTGAAGCCGAGCCCGTAGTGCGACAAGGCGAGGGTGAGGGCCGAGATCCCGAGCGCGATGAGGTTGACGCCGAAGAACATGGCGACCTCGTGGTGCATGGGCCGGCTGCGCCGGTGCCGGAAGGTCCACTGCCGGTTGCCGAGCCAGGCGACGAGCGTCGCGACCGCACCCGAGATGATCTTCGCGGTCGTGACCTTGTCCTCGAGCACGGTGTGCCACAGGATGTTCGCGAGCCCCAGGTCGACGACGAAGGCGACCGCGCCGACCACGCCGAACTTGATCATCTCCCGGTAGAGGACGTCCAGCGCACCGCGGGCGGCGTCGAGCGCGCGGCCGATGGGTCCCCGGGTCGGGGTGTCCTGGGCGGTCACCCGTGCAGCCTAACGATCCGGGGTCGTTATCCTCGCCGAGTGACCCCACGTCGTGCGCCCGGAGGCTTCCCCGTCGTCGGCATCGTCGGGGGTGGCCAGCTCGCCCGGATGTGCGCCGGCCCGGCGGCCGAGCTCGGGGTCACCCTCAGCGTCCTGGCCGACGCGCACGACTCCAGCGCGGCGCTCGTCGTGCCCAGCGCCCCCGTCGGCCAGCACACCGACGTCGACGCCGTGCGCCGGTTCGCGGCGGAGTGCGACGTCGTGACCTTCGACCACGAGCACGTCCCCCAGGAGGTCCTCGCCCTGCTCGTCGCCGACGGCGTCGCGCTGCATCCGTCGCCGGAGGCCCTCCGGTTCGCCCAGGACAAGCTCGCGATGCGCGAACGACTCACCGCGCTGGGCGTGCCGTGCCCGCGATGGGTCAGGGCCGACACCGCGCAGGACGTCGAGGCGTTCGGCGCCGAGGTCGGCTGGCCCGTCGTCGCCAAGACGCCGCGGGGCGGATACGACGGCAAGGGGGTGCTGGTGGCGTCCTCGGCGGCCGAGCTCGACGACTGGCTGCGCCGGGCCGCGGAGGCCGGCACCGGGCTGCTCCTGGAGGAGAAGGTGGACTTCCGCCGCGAGCTGGCTGTCCTGCTCGCGCGCAGCCCGTCCGGGCAGGCCGCCGTGTGGCCGGTCGTCGAGACGGTCCAGACCGACGGCATCTGCACCGAGGTGCTCGCCCCCGCGCCCGACCTCGACGCGGACGTCGCCGCCCGGGCGGTGCGGGCGGGGCTGCGGGTGGCCGGCGAGCTCGGCGTCACGGGGGTGATGGCCGTCGAGCTGTTCGAGGTGGAGGTGCCCGGTGGCGGCACGACCGTCCTCGTCAACGAGCTCGCGATGCGTCCGCACAACTCGGGGCACTGGTCGATGGACGGGGCCGTGACCGGCCAGTTCGAGCAGCACCTGCGGGCGGTGCTCGACCTGCCGCTCGGCGCGCCACGGCCGCGGGCCGCGTGGACGGTCATGGCCAACGTCCTCGGGGGCGACTACCCCGAGCTGTACCCGGCCTACCGTCACATCATGGCGCGCGACCCCGAGGCGAAGGTGCACCTGTACGGCAAGGGCGTGCGGCCCGGTCGCAAGATCGGCCACGTCAACGTCTCCGGCGACGACCTCGCCGACCTGCGTGAGCGGGCGGGGCACGCGGCGGACTACCTCACAGGAGTGGTGACGGAGTGAGCACGCAGCAGCACGGGACGCCGGTCGTCGGCGTCGTCATGGGGTCGGACTCGGACTGGCCGGTCATGGAGGCGGCGGTCGAGGCGCTCGAGGAGTTCGGGGTGGGGTGCGAGGTCGACGTCGTGTCGGCGCACCGGATGCCCGACGAGATGCTCGAGTACGGGCGCAGTGCGCAGGCCCGCGGGCTGCGCGTGCTCGTCGCCGGTGCCGGCGGGGCGGCGCACCTGCCCGGGATGCTCGCGTCGGTGACGTCGCTGCCGGTCATCGGGGTGCCCGTCCCACTGCGGTACCTCGACGGGATGGACTCGCTGCTCTCCATCGTGCAGATGCCGGCCGGCGTGCCGGTGGCGACGGTGTCGGTCGGCGGGGCGCGCAACGCGGGGCTGCTCGCGGCGCGGATCCTCGGGGCGGGCGAGGGGGCCGAGGCCGAGCGGCTGCGCGCGGCGATGGGGGAGTTCCGCGGCGCACTGCGCGACCAGGCCCACGCGAAGGGCGCGGCGCTGCGGGAGCGGCGCGACGCCTGACCCCGGAACGTCAGGGCGGCACGGGTTCCGAGGCCCGGTGTCGCTGACATTCCGGGGTGACCCCGAAATGTCGGGGTCAGCGGTACATGCCGTCGCTGCGGATCTTCGGCCACTCGATCTTGGGGCAGGTGTCCATGACGACGCCGAGGCCCGCCGCGCGGGCCCGTTCGGCGGCGGCCTCGTCGATGACCCCGGCCTGCAGCCAGACGGCGTCGATCAGGAGCCGGTCCTTGTGCTCGATCGCCTCGTCGACGACCGCGCCGACGCGCTCGGAGTTGACGAAGCAGTCGATGACCTTGAGGTCCTGGTCGGGGATGTCGGCGAGCGAGGCGTAGCCCTGCGCGCCGTGCACGGTCTCGGCGGAGGGGTGCACCGGGATGATCGGCTTCCCGAGCTCGACATGGAGCCACCGCGAGACCGACCAGGCATGCCGCGACTCGTTCGTGGACAGCCCGACGATGACCCAGATACCGGGGTCCATGAGGAGCTCACGGATGAGGTGCGGGTCGTTCTGGTGTCGCAGTGTGCCCATGGTCCTCATCATGCCCCCTGCGTCGGGGCGCAAACCTGCCGGTGGCGCGTGCTGCTCAGTCGTGGCCGAACAGGTCGCGGGTGTAGACGCGCCCGGCCACGTCCTCGAGCTCGTGGACGAGCCGGTTGGCGACGATGACGTCGCTTCGCTCCTTGAGCTCCTCGAGCGAGACGAGGGGGGACCCGAAGAAGTCCTCGCCCTCCAGCTCCGGCTCGTGGACGATGACGTGCACGCCCTTGGCCTTGATGCGCTTCATGACGCCCTGGACGCTGCTGGACCGGAAGTTGTCGGAGCCCGCCTTCATGATGAGCCGGTGGATGCCCACCACCTCGGGGCGCCGCGCGAGGATGTCGGTCGCGACGAAGTCCTTGCGGGTCGTGTTGGCGTCGACGATGGCGCCGATGAGGGTCTGCGGCACGTCGGCGTAGTTGGCGAGCAGCTGCTTGGTGTCCTTGGGCAGGCAGTACCCGCCGTAGCCGAAGCTCGGGTTGTTGTAGTGCGCGCCGATGCGCGGGTCGAGACCGACGCCCTCGATGATCTGGCGGGTGTCGAGACCGTGCGTCGCCGCGTAGGTGTCGAGCTCGTTGAAGTAGGCGACCCGCATCGCGAGGTAGGTGTTGGCGAACAGCTTGATCGCCTCTGCCTCGGTGCTGTCGGTGAGCAGCACCGGCACGTCGTCGTCGAGGGCGGCGTCGGCCAGCATCCGGGCGAAGCGCTCGCCTGCGGGGCCGCGGTCGCCCACGACGACCCGCGACGGGTGGAGGTTGTCGTGCAGCGCCTTGCCCTCGCGGAGGAACTCGGGCGAGAAGACCACCCGGTCGGTGCCCAGCCGCTCACGCAGGGCGGCGGTGAAGCCGACCGGGACGGTCGACTTCACGACGGCGGTGGCGCCGGGCTCGATCCGGCGGACGTCGGCGACCACCTGCTCGACGCTGCTCGTGTCGAAGTAGTTGGTGCGCTCGTCGTAGTTCGTCGGGGTGGCGACGACGACGTACTCGCAGCCGGGGTAGGCCTCGAGCATGTCGGAGGTGACCGTGAGGCGCAGACCCCCGGCGCGCAGGTGCTCCTCGATGTCGGGGTCGGCGATGGGGCTGCGACCCGCGCGCAGCATCTCGACCCGGGACTCGTCGATGTCGTAGGCGACGACGTCGTGGGTGCGGGCCAGGAGGACGGCCAGGGAGAGGCCGACGTAGGAGGTGCCGACGACGCAGATGGTGGGACTCACGAGGTACAGACTAGGGTCGCGCGCCCCTCCGATCCCATCCGGGAGGGCGGGCCTGGCCGCCCGCGGCGGAGCCCTGAGCGTCCGGGCCGGTGGCGCTGGGGCATGATCGGGAGCACCACGACACCGCGAGGAGACCCGCATGAAGTTCGGACTGTTCATCCCGCAGGGCTGGCGTCACGACCTGGTCGGCATCGACCCGGCGCAGCACTGGGGCGTCATGGCCGGCCTGGCCCGCCGGGCGGACGGCATCGAGAACTGGTCCTCGATCTGGGTCTACGACCACTTCCACCCCGTGCCCGACCCCACCGAGGCCGGGGTGCACGAGGCGTGGTCGCTCATGGCGGCGTTCGCCGGGGTGACCGGCCGGGTGCGGCTCGGCCAGATGTGCACGTGCATGTCGTACCGCGAGCCCACCTACCTCGCGAAGGTCGCCGCGACGGTCGACGCCGTGTCCGAGGGCAGGCTCGAGATGGGGATCGGCGCGGGCTGGTACGAGCACGAGTGGCGGGCGTACGGCTACGGCTTCCCGCGGGCGGGGGAGCGGCTCGCGCGGCTCCGCGAGGGGGTCGAGATCATGCGCCAGATGTGGACGACCGGGTCGGCGACCCTCGACGGGGAGCACTACCAGGTCGACGGTGCGATGTGCTTCCCGCAGCCCCTCCAGGGAACGGTCCAGCCGGGGTCGAAGACGAACGGGATCCCGCTGTGGGTGGCCGGCGGCGGTGAGCGGAAGACGCTGCGCATCGCTGCGGAGTACGCGGACTACACGAACTTCTCGGGGATGCCGGACGAGTTCACGCACAAGTCGCAGATCCTCCAGGAGCACTGCCGCGACCTGGGACGGGACTACGACGAGATCGTCCGGAGCGCGAACTTCAACGTCGTCATCGGCCGCACCGACCGTGAGGTCCAGGACCGGCTCGGCTGGATCCGCGACCACTACGCCTCGGCCGGGCTGCCGGACGACGTCGTCGAGAAGACCGTGCAGTCGTTCGCGGACGGACCGCTCGTCGGGACCCCCGAGCAGATCGTCGAGACGCTGCGCGACCTGGAGCGACGGGGCATGACGTACGCCATCACGTACTTCGTCGAGCAGGCCTACGACCTCAGCGGCGTCCAGCTCTTCGAGCGCGAGGTGCTGCCCGAGCTCGGCGACCGTGAGCACCACGGCCACCTCTGGCACCTGCTGCGCGGCGAGTGAGGCCCGGGGCGCTCGGGTCGGGGTCGGCCGGGCCGGGCCGTCGTACTGGCGAGTAGCATCGGGGACATGAGCGGCAACCCGGACTTCGACACGTACCGCCTCTCCGAGGACCACGAGGCGATCCGCGAGGCGGTCCGCGCGGTGGCCGAGGACAAGATCGCCCCGTACGCGGCCGCGGTCGACGAGGACTCGCGCTACCCGCAGGAGGCCCACGACGCGCTCGTCGCGTCCGACTTCTTCGCCCCGCACGTCCCCGAGGAGTTCGGCGGCGTCGGGGCGGACGCCCTCGCGACGTGCATCGTCATCGAGGAGGTCGCCCGGGTCTGCGCCTCCTCCAGCCTCATCCCGGCCGTCAACAAGCTCGGCTCGATGCCGCTGATCCTCGCCGCGGACGACGACGTGAAGAAGCGCTACCTCACCCCCCTCGCGGCCGGTGAGACGACGTTCTCGTACGGGCTGTCCGAGCGCGAGGCCGGCTCCGACACCGCCGCGATGCGGTGCAAGGCGGTCCGCGACGGCGACGACTGGGTCCTCTCGGGCCAGAAGTCCTGGATCACCAACGCCGGCGTCTCCCGCTTCTACACCGTCCTGGCCGTCACCGACCCCGACGGCCCGCGCGGCAACAACGTCACCGCGTTCGTCGTCGAGCAGGACGACGAGGGGTTCACGCTCGGCGAGAAGGAGCGCAAGCTCGGCATCAAGGGCAGCCCCACCCGGGAGCTGCACTTCGACCGGTGCCGCATCCCCGGCGACCGGGTCGTCGGCGAGGTCGGCGCGGGCCTGAAGCTCGCGCTGCAGACCCTCGACCACACCCGGGTCACGATCGGGGCGCAGGCCGTCGGCATCGCCCAGGGCGCGCTCGACCACGCCGTGGCGTACGTCAAGGAGCGCCAGCAGTTCGGGCGGGCCGTCGCCGAGTTCCAGGGCATCCAGTTCATGCTCGCCGACATGGCGATGCAGCTCGAGGCCGCCCGCCAGCTCGTGTACGTCGCCGCCGCCAAGTCCGAGCGGGGCGACCCCGACCTGCCGTTCTTCGGTGCGGCGGCCAAGGCCTACGCCTCCGACGTGGCGATGCAGGTGACCACGGACGCCGTCCAGCTGCTCGGCGGCGCCGGCTACACCCGGGACTTCCCGCTCGAGCGGATGATGCGCGACGCGAAGATCACCCAGATCTACGAGGGCACCAACCAGGTGCAGCGCATCGTCATGGCGCGCCAGCTCCTCAAGGGCTGACGCGGCCGCCCCTCCGCGCTCACGGGGCGAGATCTGCGAGCCGGATCGCCTCGGCCATCGCCGCATAGCCCGCGGCGCTCGGGTGGACGCCGTCGCCGGAGTCGTACTCCGTCAGCAGTCGGTCCGGCGCCAGGGGGTCGCGGGTCGTGGCGTCGAGGTCGGCCACGGCGTCGAACACCCCGCTGGTGCGGATCCAGTCGTTGACGGCCTGCCGGGTCCGCTCGGCCTGTTCGGTGTGCCGCGGGCTCGCGCCGTACGGGAGCACGGTGGCCCCGACGACGCGCACGCCGGCGGCGTGGGCCTGCGCGACGATCTCGCGGTAGCCCGCGGTGAGCCGGTCCGCGGGGAGGGTGCCCCCGGAACGGACGAGGTCGTTGACCCCGCCGAGCACGACGACCGTGCGCACCCCGGGACGCTCGAGCACGTCGCGGACCACGCGCCCGGTCATCCGCTCGCCGATGCGGTCGGTGAGCACCTGGTTCGAGGAGATCCCGGCGTTGACGACGGCCATCCGCGAACCGGGAGGCAGCGCGGCGAGACGCCGGGCCAGGACGTCGGGGTACGAGACGTGCGCGTCGACGAAGGCGGCCGAGCAGCACCCCTCGGTGATCGAGTCCCCGAGCGTGACGACCGCCCCGTCGCTGGGCGCGAGCACGTCGACGCCGGTGAGGAAGTACAGCGAGGACCCGAGCACCTCGAAGCCGTCGCCGGTCGACCCGGTGGCGTCCCCGTCCGCGGCGAAGGTCCGCGCCCAGGCGTAGGGCCGCCAGGTGACCGGTCCGGTCGGCTCCGGCAGGTAGGCGCTCACGAGGACGTCGGTGCCGTCGGCCACGGCGAGGTCGACCGGGTCCGAGGTCCTCGCCTCGCCCGGGGCGATCGTCACGCCGACCCGGCCGTCCCAGGTGACCGGATGCTGCGGCCCCTGCGTGCGGGCTCCGCCCTCGGGGTGGCACCGCGCGACGGTGGCGGTCCCCACCACGAGCGGCCGGTCCCCGAACACGTTGGACAGGCTCACCCGCACCTGCCGGCCGCCGAGGGACAGGTGGGCCGGCTGACGCACGGTGCGCCCGGCGAACCCCTGCGCCGAGGGTCCGTCCGGGGCGGACGCCTGCATCGCGGCCCCCCAGCTCGCCACCCAGGTCTCCCCGTCGGCCACGACGGTCGCGACGGGCGGGGCGCAGCGGTCGACGCCGCGGGCGGGGACCCGCAGCTGGAGGGCGACGACGGCGACCACCCCGAGCACGGCCAGGAGCACGGGGATCCAGAGCAGGGACGGCCGCCGCCTCGGCCGCCTGCCGGTCTCGACCCCGGTCACGACGTGGAGCAGATGTCCTGGTCGGCCGTGCGGGCCTCGATCGTGGGCGTCGGGCTCGGCGCGGGCGAGGGGGCCGTGACGGTGGGGGTGGGCAGCGGGTCCGAGCCGGTGCGGTTCGGCACCTCGACGACGTTCTTCGCGCCGGGGCCGAGCGTCACCCGGACGACCGCGCCGAGCCCGCCGGCCTCCTCGAGCCTCGCGCCCGGGAACGCCGCCGCCACCGTGCGGGCGGCCTCCTCCTGGCCGGCCGAGTACTCGACGAGGGTCCCCTTGGCGGCCTCGGCGGCATTCCCGGTGCCGGTGACGGCGAAGCCCTGGACGGCGAGCATCGCGCCCGCCTGGCCGGCGAGGCCGGAGGCCCCGGATCCGTTGAGCACCTGCACCGAGATGTCGGCGGGGGAGGCCGTGAGCGGGCTCGCGCTGGGCGACGGGGTCGCCTCGGGGTCCGCTTCCTCGCCGATCCGGCGGTCCTCCCTCAGCGACTCCCAGATGACCTCCGCGGAGTCCTGCCACTGCACCCGGTTGGGGTCCTGCGGGTAGGGCTCGTTGGGGACGGTGAGGAACTCGATGTTGTCCAGGCCGATGCCGCGCACGGACTCCGCGAGGTCCTTCATCGTGCCGAGCCCGAACCCCGGGTCGGTCGTCAGCGACTTCGTGGCCGCGTCGAGGAACCCGTAGAGCTGGGTCGGCTGGAAGAGCAGCCGGCTCGAGGTCGCCTCCTGGGCCACCGAGGACAGGAACGCCTGCTGACGCTTGATCCGGCCCAGGTCCGAGCCGTCGCCGACCGACTTGCGGGTGCGGACGTACGCGAGGGCCTGCTCGCCGTCGAGGGTGTGCGAGCCCGCGGCGAGCTGGAGCTTGGAGTTGGGGTCGTCGATCGCCTCGGTCGTGCACACCTCGACCCCGTCGAGGGCGTCGACCATCGACTTGAACCCGCGGAAGTCGACGACGGCGTAGTGGTCGACGAAGACGCCGGTGTTCCCCTCGAGGGTCCGGATGAGGCAGCCGGTGCTGCCGAGCTTGTAGTTGTGGTTCCACTGCCGCGTGACCCACTGGTCCTTCGGCGCGTCCTCGGAGCACTCCGGTGGGGCCTTGGTCATGGAGTCGCGGGGGATCGAGACGACCGTCGCCCAGGTCCGGTCCGCCGAGAGGTGCACGAGGAGGTTGGTGTCGGAGTGCTGGCCCGGGTCCTCGGCGACCTCGCCGTAGGTGTCGTTGCCCTCGCCGGTGCGGTTGTCGGAGCCGATGAGCAGGAGGTTGACGGCCTCGGTGGCCTGCGGGGCGCGGGTGGGACGGTCGGTGCCGATGGCGTCCGAGACGTCGACCTTGGTGATGTTGGAGTTGAGGTGCCAGGTGGCCCACGCGGCCCCGGCGCCACCGAGCGCGAGGACCACGACGAGCCCGACGATGACGCGGCGGCGCCACGGACCGGACGCGCCGGCGGCGCGGCCGTGGACCTCGCGACGTGTGGGGAAGGGGTCGCCGGAGTCCACTCGGTGCTTTCCCTTCGGTCTCGCCTGGACGTCCCCGTCGAGGGACCGGGCGAGTCTAACCGCCGGGTCTGAACGGACCCTGGGTGCGCCCGGGGTGCGGTCAGCCGGTCGGCTCGCCGTCGGTGCCCGGCGGCGGCGCGTCGAGCGGCGTCCCCTCGCGGAGCATGGTGAAGAGCTCCTGGGCCCGCTCGTCGTTCCACAGCACCGAGCTGCCCGCGGAGGTCGTCGCGTTCGCGTTGGCGATCGGGACGACGAGGCTCAGCGCCTCCTCGCTCGAGACGGCCCGCATCGTCGTGGCGATCCGGTACCCGTCGACGAGCCCGGTGTCCTCGCCGACGAGGACCCCCTCGGCCCCGGCATGGGTGAACCCCCACCAGCGCCACGGCACGAGCACCGTCGAGGGGGTGGCGGCCTTCTTCATCACCGCGCCGAGGAACTGGCGCTGCCGCTCCGCGCGGCCGATGTCGCCCTTGGGGTCGGAGTACCGGGCACGGACGTAGCCGAGCGCCGTCGGACCGTCGAGCGTCTGGCACCCCTTCGTGAGGTTGATGTGCGCCTTCTCGTCGTCGATGTCGGTCTTGACGCAGATGTCGACCCCGCCGAGGCTGTCGACGACGTTGGCGAACCCGCCGAACCCGATCTCGAGGTACCCGTCGATCCGGAGCCCGGTGGCCTGCTCGAGGGTCTGGGCGAGCAGCTTCGGGCCGCCGATGGTGAACGCCGCGTTGACCTTGTTCTCGCCGTTGCCCGGGATCGGCAGGAAGCTGTCGCGCGGCACCGAGATGAGCGCGGCCTTGCCCGAACCCGACGGCACGTGGACGAGGATGATCGTGTCGGTGCGCCGGCCCTCGGCGCTGCCGGTGCCGAGCGTCTTGCGCTGCTCGGCGGTCAGGCCCTCGCGGCTGTCGGAGCCGACGAGCAGGTAGGTGTGCCCGTCACCGGCCGCCGGTCGCTCGCCCGCGGGGCTGGCGTCGACCCGCGACACCGTCGACCACGCGTGGACCGGGGTGCCGACGACGAACACGACCCAGGCCAGGAGCAGGAGCAGGACCACCCGCAGGCCGGTCCGGCCGGAGCGGCGGCGCCGGGGGCCCGCCGGCGGCGGGGGAGGCGGCGGCGGGGTGCCGCGGGGAGGCAGCGGGCGGCCGAGCTCGTCGTAGCCCGCGGCCGGAGGCGGGGGAGCGGCGGGCGACCGGGTGCGACCCGAGGCCCGGCGCCGGGTGTCGACGACGTAGACGTCGTCGCCCGCGGGGGCGGCGCCGCCGGGGGAGGCGGGTCGCCGCGGGATCGGGCGGGCGTGGTCGTCGGTCATCGGGGTCCTCTCGGCTGCGGCCGAGGACCCAGTGTGCCAAGGACTGCGTCCCGGGGGGAACGCGGGAAACGCCGGGGTTCTCGGCGCGCCTGGCGGCCGGGGGCCCGCTCCGCGCGAATACTGGCCCGTCATGGGAGGCGACAGAGGCTCGGCCGTGCTCGAGCGCGCCCGCGACACGGCACCGCCGCGCGCGCAGGTGTGGCACCCGCCGGCCGACCGCCGGCATCGTCGACGCGCGCTGACCCTCCTGCTCATGACCCTCGCCGTGCCCGGCTCCGCCCAGGTCGCCGCGGGGAGCCGCGCGCTCGGGCGTGCGGCCCTGCGGGTGTGGCTGTCGGTGCTCGGCACCCTGCTCGTGCTCGCCCTGCTCGCCCTCGTCAGCCGGTCGGCCGTCCTCTGGCTCATGACGCGGGAGTCGGTGCTCGTCGTGGTTCAGGTGGTGCTCGTCGGCGTCGCGGTCGGCTGGGCGGTGCTCTTCGTCGACGCCTGGCGGCTCGGGCGCCCGGACCGGCTCCCGCAGCGGGACCGTCGCGGCCTGCTCGGCGCGCTCCTGGCCGTGCTGCTCGTGCCGGGCCTCATCGGATGGACCGGCGTGGGGGTGGGCAACGCCCGGGGTGCCATGACGGCGATGTTCGGTGGCGGGCCCGCCGCCGAGGCCGCCGAGGGCCGCTACAACATCCTGCTGCTCGGCGGCGACAGCGGCACCGGCCGGGTCGGGCTGCGGCCCGACAGCATCCAGCTCGCCAGCGTCGACGCCCGCACCGGGCGCGCCGTGCTCTTCGGCTTCTCGCGCGAGACCGAGAACATCCGCTTCCGCGCCGGCTCGGTCATGGCGGGCCTGATGCCGCAGGGCTGGACCTGTGGCGACGAGTGCCTGCTCAACGCGCTCTACACCTGGGGCACGGACAACAAGGACAAGTTCCCGGCGGGCACCGCCGACCCGGGCCTGCTCGCGACGACCGAGGCGGTCGAGGCGCTCACGGGGCTCGACATCCAGTACCACGTCATGGTCGACCTGCGCGGCTTCGCCAGCGTCGTCAACTCGGTCGGCGGCCTCGACATCACGGTCCAGCGCCGAACCCCGATCGGTGGCGGCAAGTCGCCGATTATCGGCTGGATCGAGCCGGGCCGTCAGCATCTCGACGGGTACCACGCCCTCTGGTACGCCCGCAGCCGGGTCGACTCCACGAACTACGAGCGGATGGCACGCCAGCGCTGTGTCGTGACGGCCCTGGTCAAGCAGCTGGACCCGCAGACCCTCCTGCTGAACTTCGGCGACATCGCCAAGGCCTCGACCGGGATGATCCGCACCGACGTGCCGCAGGACGCCCTCGCCGACCTCGCCGAGCTCGCCGTCAAGACCAAGCAGGAGAAGATCACCTCGGTGAACTTCGTCCCGCCGCTCATCAAGCCGTGGGACTACGACCCCGAGGTCGTCCGCCGCACCGTGGCCGCCGCCATCGCCACGAGCGAGGCCGGCCCGGCGCCCTCCGCCACGCAGGCGACGGCGTCCGGCGCCGCGAGCACCCCGGCGGCGTCGACGGCGAGCACCCCGGAGCCGTCGGCCTCGACGCCGGCCGTCATGGAACGACCGGGCACCGACCCCGACGCCGACACCGGCGACCTCGCGAGCGTGTGCTCTGCGGGATGATGGACCGGATGTCCTCCGAGCCAGCACCGCAGCCCCCGACCACCACTCCGGGCGACCGTCCGCTCGTCAGTGTCGTCATGCCGATCCTCGACGAGGAACGCCACCTCGAGGACGCCGTCGCGATGGTGCTCCGGCAGGACTGGCCCGGCCCGCTCGAGGTCGTCCTCGCGCTCGGGCCCTCGCGGGACCGGACCGACGACGTGGCCGCCCGCATCGCCGCCGCCGATGACCGGGTCCGGCTCGTCCCCAACCCCACCGGCCGGACCCCCGAGGCGCTGAACGCGGCCCTCGGCGCGGCCCGGGGCGAGGTCGTCGTCCGGGTCGACGGGCACGCGGAGATCCCCGACGACTACGTGTCGACCGCCGTCGCGGCGCTCGAGGCCACCGGCGCCGACAACGTCGGCGGCACGATGGACGCCCAGGGCCGCTCGCCCTTCGAGCGGGCGGTGGCGGCGGCGATGCGCAGCCCGCTCGGGGTCGGCTCCTCCCGTTTCCACACCGGCGGCGGCTCCGGCCCCGTCGACACCGTGTACCTCGGCTGCTTCCGTCGGTCGGCGCTCGACCGGGTCGGCGGGTACGACCCCCGCTTCACCCGCACCCAGGACTGGGAGCTCAACCACCGCATCAGGGCGACCGGCGGGACGGTCTGGTTCACCCCGGACCTCGTCGTCACGTACCGCCCGCGGTCCGGCTTCGGCGCCCTCGCCCGGCAGTACCGCGACTACGGCCGCTGGCGGCGGGTCGTCGCGAGCACCCACGACGGCACGCTCAACCCGCGCTACCTCGCACCCCCGGCCATGGTGGTGGGCACGAGCGCGGCGACGCTCCTCGGCCTCGTCTGGGCGCCGGCGCTGGCCGTGCCGGCGGCCTACCTGCTCGCCGTCGCCGCCGGTGGCGTCGCCATCACCGCGGGGGAGCCGGTCCGCAGCCGCCTGCTGGGCGGCCCCGTCCTCGCGACGATGCACTGGTCGTGGGGCTGGGGGTTCCTCACGTCCCGGCCCCGTCGCCTGCTCGGCCGCTGACCGGCGGGGGCGGGCTCAGCCGGCCGGCGCGGGGCTGAGCGACCGGACCGGGACGACGACCCCGTCACGACAGGTCACGACGTCCCGGACGCCGTGCTCGGCCGCGGCCGCCGCCAGCCGCCCGTCGAGGTCGGCGTCGGCGGTGTCGCGGACCGTCGCGAGGAGCCACGCCGCGACCACCGCCGGGTCGGCCGAGTCCCCGAGCACGAGCGCCACCCCGTCCGCTCGTTCGCCGTCGGCGAGGCTGCGGACGGGCACCGACAGCACCCGGGCACCCGCCGGGGCGTCGGGGAGCCAGGCGGGGGTGTGGAGCAGCGGCGTGGGGTCGGCGGTCGCCGGGGCGCCGGGCGCCGACAGCAGATCCCGCACGTCGGCCAGGAAGCGCCCGTGGCCGAACGTGGCGCGGACCCCGTCGAGGGTGCGGCGCACCCGGTCGTGGTAGCGCGCCGGGTCCCGGTACCGGGCGACGAGCGCCGGCACCTCGTGGGGGAGCGCGTAGTCGAGGAGCGCCCCGAAGGTGGGCTCGTGCTTGGGGTGCGCGATGACGAGCACCCCGCTCGCGGCGGCCTCCAGGAGCACCCGCCCGAAGGCCTCGTGCGCCGTGGGGTTGTCCATGTAGACGAACACGTCGAGCCCGGCGAGGAACTCGCGGGTGTCCTCGCCCCGGTGCGGGACGACCTCCCACTCGGCGGGGTAGCCGGCGGGTTTGGTCCCGGCCGCCTCGGCGAGCCGGCGCAGCTGGGTGCGGGCGCCCATGAGCCGGACCCGGTGGCCGGGGCCGAGGTCGTAGGCGGCGAGGACGTCGGCGAAGGTCTCCGGGAACTTGATGACGTCGTCGCGCGAGTACCGCCCGACGACGAGCGGCCCGCCGTCGGCGGCGGGGTCGCGACCGTCGCGGACGCGCCACTGCTCGACGTCGATGAGGCCGAGGTCGTCGGTGGGCAGCAGCTCGGCGGCGTCGTCCTGGATGCTCAGCAGCTCGCGCACGGTGGGACCCTGCGGCCACCACTGCGGCACGACCCCGAACAGCTCGGCGGTGCGCTCGGTGACGTCGCGCACGACGTAGCGCTGGTCGGACCCGTCGCGCTCCAGCGGGGCCTGGTTCGCGACGATGACGACCCGACGGGGCGAGAAGGCCGCCGGGCTCCACGGCGGGTACTGCAGGATCAGGGGGTACCGGACGAGGAGGAGGTCCACGTCGACGTCGTCGTCGAGCTGGAGCAGGGCGACCGTCCCCGCGGTGAGGAGCTCGACGAGCGGCTCGCACAGCGGCGGGTCGTCGGTCGACATGAAGCGCAGCGCCTCGAGGTGGAGGACCCCGACCCGCAGGCCGCCCTCGAGACAGGCCCGGATCTCCTCGAGCATCGAGCGCTGCGGGCCGCCGAACCGCCGCCAGTCGCCGCCGAAGACGACGTCGAACCTCCGGGAGCCGGCGGCCGGCTTCGTCGCCCAGCGTTGCGGCTGCGGGAACGGTCGGGTCGCGGCCGGGTCGAGCCACGGGTCGGCCGCGCCGGACCGGATGGCCCGGTGCCACGCCGCGTAGACGCTCTTGTACTCGTGCCGGGCGCCGTGGCGCCAGCCGCGCGAGAACTCCTCGGCCGACAGTGACCCCGCCAGGGTGCGGTTGAAGGTCATGACCTGCGGCAGGGTGCGCAGGGTCTGCCCGAAGGCGGCCTCGACCCGACGGGCGTACTCGGTGTCGGCGCCCTTGCGGGTCGGGTCGAAGAAGCCGACCCGGGCCACCGTCGGGTGCACCGGCACCATGAGCGAGGCCGCCGAGGGGTAGCGGTGGGTGTAGCCGGGGCGGGTGAGCCGCAGGTCCTCGGTGATCCGCACGCCCTGGGTGCGGACGCCGGCGCGCCCGGGGTGGCGCAGGAGGTGGCGCACCGCCGTCTCGACCATCTGCGGGTGGACCCAGTCGTCGGAGTCCACGACGGTGAGGAAGTCGCCGGTCATGAGCCGCATCGCGGTGTTCCGGGCCCGGTAGGTGCCGCCGTTGACGGCCTTGCGCACGACCGTGACCCGCGGGTCCCGCGCCGCGACCTCGTCGAACAGCGCGTCCGTCTCCGGGCCCGAGGCGTCGTCGACGACGACGAGCTCGAGGTTGGTCCACGTCTGCGCCAGCACCGAGTCGACCGCCGTGAGGAGGTCGCTGCGACGGGGCCGGTAGGCGCTCATGAGGACGGTCACCCGCACCGGGCTCCGGACCGGCTCCGCGGCGGCGGTGAGGCGGTCGAAGGGGACGGCGGCTGCCCCGTCGCGCAGCGAGACGGGTGCGGCGTCGCCGCCGCCGACGGCCGCCGCGAACGCGGCCTCCCAGTCGGCCGCGTCGTGGGTGGACCCGCCCGGCAGGTGGGGGTTGAGGGCGTCGGCCCGGGCCGCGGCCAGGACGTCGGAGCGGACCGACGGCTGCTCGAGGAGCCGCATGGCCCCTGGGACGTCACCGGTGACGAGCCGTTGCTGGCCGATCGCCTCGACCGCGCGGGGTGGCAGGTCGCCGACGTGGCCGGCGCGTTCCACAGCGGCGCCGATCGCGAGTGCGGCCTCGACCTCCTCGGGCAGCGAGCGCTGGAGGCCGAGGACCATGGCGAACCGGCCCAGCCCGTCGACGTCCATGCCGTCCTCGAGGGTGGCACCCGGAGCCAGCGCCCAGGTGAGGATCTCGTCGGGGGTGTGCCCGGGCCAGGCGAGGGCGGCGAGGATCTCGCGGCTGTGCACCGACCGGGTCCGCAGCGCGGTCACGAGGAGCCGGTCCCGGTCGCGCTCGGCGCGAGCCGCGTGGTCGCGGGCGACCGTGGCCCGGTCGGCGAGCGGCTGCCCGTCGGTGGGGGACGTCACGACGCCGGGTCGCGCCGCGACGCGGCGGCGATCTCCTCGACGGCGTGCTGGAGGCGGTCGAGGCGCCCGGTGTACTGCGCCTGGAGCAGGCGCACGGTGCCGAGGACGTCGGCCTCGGTGACGTCCGCGGAGGCGGCCGGGCCCTCGGGCAGGATCCCCGAGGCCATCGCCTTCTCGAGCCGCCGGACCCGCCGGTTGGTGTCGGAGGAGAGCACGAGGACGGCCAGCCCCACCCCGGCACCGGCGAGGGCGACGAGCCACCACTCCCGGGTGACCACACCCAGGACGAGGGCCAGACCCAGCACGACACCGCTCACGGTGCCGGCCTGTACGATCCTTGACTTCATGGAACTCCTCTGGCTCGGCGGGACTGCATGACAGCGTATTCGCTCACGCATCCGCACTCCTCCCCGGCGCCCCTCCGTCATGTGGCCGCGCGGTACGCCGGCGCGGCACCGAGCGCGGCCGCGGCCGCGTCCCCCGGACGCTGGACCACGAGCGCGCTGCTGACCTCGGCGCGGCGGCGCCCCGACCGGCTCGCCCGCTACGCGACCCGCGTCCAGTCCCCGCTCGTGCGGGACGCTCTCGCGCTCGCGGCCACCGGCGGCACCGACCGCGCCGACGCCCTCGAGGCGCGGGTCCTCGAGGGCGAGGACGTCGTCGGGCTGTGGCCGGGCACCGAGCCGGCCGCCTGGTCGGCCGTGGCGCTGGCGTGGGCCGCACGCACCGACGGCTCGGGTCTCGCCGCCGCCGCCGACCTGTACGCCCGCCTCGCGCGGACGGCCGACCTGCGCGGCCTGTCCCCGGCGCACCACACCGTCGCGCTCCAGTCGCAGTACCTGTCCGGGCGCCGGGAGCGGGTCGGCCCGCTGCTCGAGCGGTACGTCGCCGCCCCCGAGCTCGTCCGCGGGTTCCTCGCCCTCGACCTCGAGCGGCCGGCCGCCTGGGACGCCCGGGTGCCCGCCGACCCCGGCATCGAGCGGTCCTGGGGTGAGCACCTCGGACGGCTCGTCTTCGGTCATCACCGCGACGTGGCCGTCGGCGTCGGCCCGGACCTGCGCGACGTGGCCCCCTTCGACCGGCTGGCCGCCCGCGGCCACGCAGCGGGGTCGGTCTCGGGCGATCTCGTCACCGTCATCGTGCCGAGCTACCGACCGGAGGCCGCGGGGATGCTGCTCGCGGTCCGCTCGATGACCGAGCAGACCTGGGGCGACCTCGAGATCCTCGTCGTCGACGACGCGTCCGGGCCGGAGCACGACGCCCTCTATGCCGAGGTCGAGGCGATGGACCCGCGGGTCCGGGTCGTGCGGATGCCCGAGAACAGCGGCAGCTACGTGGGGCGCAACGCCGCGATGCGGCTCGCCCGGGGGGCGGCCATCACCTTCCAGGACAGCGACGACTGGTCGCATCCGCGCCGCATCGAGGACCAGATGCGGGCGCTCGAGCAGGCGCCGGAGATCGGGGCCAGCCGCAGCGACGCGCTGCGGGCCCGCGACGACCTGAGCCACCAGTGGCTCGGGTACCTGCCGGTGCGGCCCAACGCCAGCTCGCTGATGCTCCGGCGGCGGGCCGTCGAGGTCCTCGGCGACTTCCTGCCGATCCGGCGCGGCGCCGACTCCGAGTACGCCGAGCGGGTCCGGGCTGCCGGAGGCGAGATCGTCGACACCCGCACGGTGCTCGCCATCACCCGGTTGCGCTCGGGGTCGCTGTCCCGGGGCGACTTCTCGTTCCAGTGGACCACGCCGCAGCGGCTGGCCTTCAAGGGACTGTTCCGCTCCTGGCACGCCCGGGCCGGGGCCGCGGCGGGCGCACCGGGGCTCCGGGTCGACGGCGCCGCCGCCGACCTGCCCTTCCCCGTGCCGGCGGCCTTCGACGTCCGCCCGCGGGAGCGCCGCTTCGACCTCGTCGTCATGGCCGACCTGTCACTGCCGGTCGAGGCCGTGCTCGAGCCCGTGACCGAGCCCGGGCAGCGCCGTCCGCCGAGCGACTGCCTCACCCTGGACCCGGCCCGCGAGGGGGTCCGCGCCCGGGTCCTGCGCGATGCCCTCGCCGCCGCCCGTGCAGGCGCGGCCGTCGCGGTCTGGCACGTCGAGGCCCCCAACCGCCGGCAGGGTCGCACCGAGATGAGCCCCGACTGGTTCGACCTCGTGACCGCCGGGCCGCTCACGGCCGCCGTCAGCGGCAACGAGGCGGTGCACACCCGCCGCCTGCTCGTCGCCGACCCCCGCCACCTCGCGGTCAGCCCGGGCGAGGAGGTCCGGGTCCGGGCCGAGGGGGTCGAGGTCTGCGTCCCCGCGGCCCCGGACGACCTCACCGACACCCTCGCGTGCGACGTCGACGCGATGGTCGTCGACGATGCGCTGGCCCAGGCTCGCCGGCACTTCGGCGCCGCGGCGTCGCTGGTGCCGGTGGGCTCAGCCGACGGCCGCGACGAGCCGCTGCTCGAGCGGGGCGGTCAGCACGTCGACGAAGGTCCCCGTGATGTGTGACCCCTGGCGGTACGTGAGCACGTTGCGGTAGACCGCGGCACACGTCCCACCGGGGCAGACCCAGGGGTCCATGTCGACGTAGGTGGCGCCGGTGGCCTCGGCCGCGGCCTCGAGGGCGGCGCTGCCCGCGCTCTGCTCGTACGGCCACGAGCACTGGGCGGGGTCGTCCTCGTGGGTGGCGACGCACTCGTACGCGGGACTGATCTCGCCCGGGGGTGACGGGGTGTTCGAGAGCGCCACGACGGTGACGCCGGCATCCTGCAGCGCGCGCCACGCCGACACGAGCCCGTCCTCGTAGGCGCGGGTGGACTCCCGACCGCCCTCGAGTGCCTCGCTGTAGACGCTCGAGGTGACGACGACATCGGGGCGGTCCGGGCCGGTGAGCCGGGACAGGACCTCCTGACCCCACTCCTGACACTCCGGGTAGGGCGCGCCCTGGTAGTCCACGGTCGCGTCGACGAACGGGCACGAGCTCTTCGTCCAGCTCGTGACCTTCCAGCCCCGCTTCGCGCCGATCGCATCGATCGCGGGCACCCACTGCGCCACCTTGGAGTCGCCGACGACCGCCACCGAGACGGAGCCGTCGGGGTCCCCCGCCGGGCAGGGGTTGGGCGTGGACACCTCGACCTCGGTCTGGCAGCCCTGCGCGTACAGGGCGGGTACGTCCGCGGTGGCGCCCTGCGGGTTGGGGGTCAGCCGGTCGAAGAACGGGGCGTCACCAGGCTGCTCGGCGCTCGGCGGGTCGGTGAGCGAGGCCCAGCCGGCCCCCGTCGCGCTCCCGGTGTCCTCGGCCGCGGCCCGGGTCACGGCCCACAGTCCGAGGCCCGCGACGAGGCAGGCGGCCGAGATGGAGGCGCCGACGGCCAGGGCCCGGCGCGGGTGCTCCCCGAGCCACGGGTTGCGGCGTAGCGGGTTCTCGACGAAGCGGTACGAGAGGTAGGCGGGCAGCACCGAGACCGCGACCGCCGCGGTGCCCTGCCACGGGTCGAGCGGCCCGAGGACCCATTCGGCGGCCCGCAGCACCGGCCAGTGCCAGAGGTACAGCGAGTACGACAGGCCCCCGACCCAGCGCATCGGCCCGGTGCCGAGGACCACCTCCGGGCCGGTGCGGTGGGCGCGGAACCCGGCGACGATGACCGCCGCGGTCGCGACGGTCGGCAGCAGGGCGGCGTAGCCGGGCCAGGCGGTCGCCGACGAGAAGACGACCGCGGACACGCCGAGGGCCAGGATCCCGAGCCAGCCGAGCGCCGCCGCCAGCGGCTGCGAGAGGCGCTCCCAGCGGCGGGCGCCGAGGGCGACGAAGGCGCCGATCCCCATCTCCCAGAGCCGGGTCGTCGTCACGAAGAACGCCCGGGCTGGGTCGTCCGCGGTGAGCAGCACCGACCACACGAAGGTGGGCACGATGATGAGGACGGCCAGCCCGACGGCCAGCGCGAGCCGGGTGCTGCGCCACCGCAGCCGGGTCTGGAGGAACAGCACGAGGATGATCGCGAGCGGCCACACGAAGTAGAACTGCTCCTCGACCGCGAGCGACCAGAAGTGCAGGACGGGCGAGGGTTCGAGGTCCTCGGCGAGGTAGTCGACGGAGCGTCCGGCGAACACCCAGTTCACGACGTACCCCGCCGCTCCGGCGATGTCGAGCCCGAAGACCCCCCGCTGGGTCCGCGGCGCGAGGAGCCAGGTGAGGACGGCGGTCGTGAGGAGGACGAGCCCGGCCGCGGGGAGCAGGCGCTTGGCCCGGCGGGCGTAGAAGGTCGTCAGCGAGAGCCGTCCGTCGCGCTCGACCTCGCGGACGACCTGCGTGGTGATGACGAACCCCGACACGACGAAGAACACGTCGACGCCGAGGAAGCCGCCCGACGGCCCGAGGCCGGCGTGGTAGGCGAGGACGAGTCCGACGGCCACGGCGCGCAGCCCCTCGACGTCTCCGCGCCAGCGGCGCGACGCCCGCGTTCCGGCCGGGCTCGGCCGGGTGTCGGTGGTGGTCATCGGTGGTGCTCTCCCAGGACTGCGTCGAGATAGGCGGCGCCGGACGCCTCGTTGTCGAAGGCCCGGGCGGCGGTGTCGGCGGTGGCCGCGGACTCCTGCGCCCAGCGCGTCGGGTCGGTGACCTCGCGGATGCGCGCGGCGGCCTCCTCGACGTCACCGACCACCCATTGTGACGGCACGAGCCCGCCGGGGCCGTCCCGGCCCCGCAGGAGCGGCCAGTCGCGCACGACGGCGACGGCACCCGACAGCGCCCCTTCGATGAGCCCGCGGTGGCAACCCTCGCGACGGCTCGTGCTGAGGATGACCCCGACGCGCTGCAGCGCACCGGGGACGTCGTCGGTCCAGCCGAGGACCTCGACCCGGTCCCGCAGGGCGGGGTCGGCGAGCCGGCGGGCGAGCTCGGCGTAGTAGGCGCGTTCGGAGACCGAGGACCCCTCCCCGGGGGGCGGCCCGATGAGCGAGAGCGACCACGAGTCGTCCTGGGCGAGGACGTCGAGCGCCCACAGCGGGTCCTTGACCCGGCGGCCCCAGCCGATCATCCCGAGCCGGGTGCGGGCATCGTCGGTCTTGGTCCGGCGCAGGCCCGAGACGTCCCCGAAGCTGGGGACCACCCGGACGGGGCGCTCGACCCCGAGCGCGGCGAGCTCGTCGCGCACGAGCGAGCGCATCGCCTCGCTGACGACGACCACCTCGGCGACGGCAGCCCACCGCATGAGGGGCAGCCAGGGCGAGAGGGCGTCGATGGCGTGGATCCGCACGACGAGACGGACCTCGGGCGGGCACACGTGTGAGGCCCAGACGGTGCTGCGGTCGAGCCAGTCGCAGAAGACGGCCTGCCGGCCGGAGAGGAGGCGGCTCGTCGCGGCGAGGAGCCGCCGTTCGGTGCCGCGCAGGTCCTCGCGGGAGCCGAGCCCGGTGCGGGGGTCCCACCGGGTGAGGTGCGCCAGCGCGTGGAGGAACTCGGTGTCGACGACCGAGCGCGCGAAGAGCGGGTACCGCTCGTGGAGGGCGACGACGTCGACGTCGAGCCCCCCGGCCTCGAGGGCGGCGACGACCTCGCCGTGGAAGGAGGCGTACGGGCTCGTGAGGACCAGGACGGGGGCGATGTCCTCGAGCACACGGCCGGGCCGGGCCGGGCGGTCCGACAGCGAGCGCATCGTGGCCGACGCCCGGACGGGGGCGAGGAAGGCGGCGGGGTCGTCGATGAGCGGGGAGCGCAGGGTCTCGCTGTGCCGTTCGCGGTGGAACGCCAGGCCGAGGGCGTCCGCGGTCAGCGCCAGTGCCCGGTAGGCGCGCCCCCGGTCCAGCTCGGTGTCGGCGACCTCGAGGGTCCGGCGCACGACGTCGTCGACCTCGGCGTCCGGGACCGAGGAGGGGTCCTCGGTGGTGCGCAGCCGCAGGGCCAGGGACTGGGCCTCGAGCCCCGAGCCGAGCCGCCGGGCGTCGGCCCAGTCGATGGCCGTCGCCGCCTCGAGCACGCTCCGGGCGAGGGCGGCGTCCCGGCGCGCAGCGTGCCGCACCGCGTCGGCGAGCAGGTGCTCGAGCCCGGCCGGAGCCGGCGTGTCGATGTCGAGGGCTGCGCCGGGGTCGGCGCCGTCGACCCCGGCGCGAGCCAGCAGCCAGGCGTCCGTGCGGCGGTAGGTGTCCAGGAGGGAGGCGGTCTCGCCGGAGGTCAGCCACGGCCGGCCGCGGAGGACCTCGGCGGCCGAGCGGAGAGCGGCGTCGGTGGCGGGGTCCGTCGACAGGACGAGGTCGACCTCGGCCAGGAGCGCGGGCAGGACGGTGGACCGCCTGAGCGCGACCAGCCGGGCGACGGCGGCCGGGTGGGGGCCGACGCTCAGGGCGGCCCGCACTCCGGTGAACAGCGCGCGGGCACCGGGCCCCGACGACTCGTCCTCGTCGGCGAGGGTCACCACCTCGACCCCGAGCACGGCGAGCCCCGGGTCGAGGTCGCCGGCGTGCTCGCCGAGGGCCAGGAGGCGCAGGGCCGGACCCGAGGTGGCCTCGAACCAGGAGGCGGCCAGTGGCGGTGGGGTCGTCACGGATATGTTCCCGGGGGGCTGTCGCCGGGCGCCGCGGCCCCCGACGACGACATGGCCCCCCGGATGGCGCGGATCAGCTGCTGGTCGGTCGCCGACACCTGGCCCTGGGGCCCGAGGTGGGCGAGATGCCACACCCGGAACCCCTGGACGACCGAGACGAGCCGGCGCCCCACGTAGTCGGCGTAGGCGTCGGCGTCGCCGTACCAGTCGGCCTCGCCGATGATGTGGTCGGCGACGATGCCGTGGTCCCGGACCCGGGCCAGGACGGGCCGGTCGACGACGAGGACCGCGCGGAAGGCCGCGGTGTCCCGGCGGAGCTCGGTGACGGCCCGCAGGGCGCGGTCCACTCCCTCGTCGTCGGCGCCGAGGGCGGTGAACGCGATGACGGGCAGCCGGTCGGCGTCGGGGACGTCGAGGCCGTCGGAGCGGAACATCCGGCGTGCCTCGCCGAGGCCGTGGGCCGGGGTGAAGACACGCCAGACGAGGTCGGTGAGCGCCGTGTTCCCGCGCAGCCGGGGCAGGACGCCGTCCTTGACGGCGAGGTAGCCGGGGGTGCGGCGTACCCGGGCCGCGAAGCGCTGACGGCGGTCGGCGGACCGGTCGACCCCGCTCACCGGCGCGCCCCGTCGAACGCGAGGTCGGCCAGGAGGCGGGCCGCGTCGGCCGCGCCGTTGCCGGGGTCCGCCGCGAGGGCGCGCTCGGCGAGCGCGGGGCCGTGCTCGAGCAGCTCGTCGACCGCGGCCTGGGTGTCACCGCCGGCGAGCGAGCGTCGGGAGAGCGCCCAGCCCTGGGCGGCGGCGTACTCGGCGCGGGCGACCTGGTCGTCGAGGGAGGTCTCGTCGTTGGGGACGAACAGGGTCGGCAGCCCGAGGCGCAGGTGCTCGTGGAAGGAGTTGTAGCCGGCCGCGGCGATGGCGACGTCGAAGGCCGCGAGGTGCTCGGAGATGGGGAAGTGCCGCACGAGGTGCACGTCGTCGGCGGCGCGGGCCTGCTCGGCGATGCCCGCCTGGGTGACGCAGACCCCGACCCCCCGGGCCGACAGCGCGGAGACGGCCGCGCCGACCTCGTCGGTGGTGTCGTTGATGTTGCCGGCGCCGAGCGAGACCAGGGCGAGCGGGCCGTCGGCGGGCAGGCCGAGCGCGGCGCGGGCGGCGGCGCGCTCGGAGCACTCCGTCCGGTCGACCAGGGTCACCGGGCCCACCCGGTGCGCCGTGGTGCCGACCGTCGCGCCGCGGTCCGCGGGCGCCGAGAGGTCGCCCGGCTCGAGGACCGCGTCGAACCACGAGACCTTCTCGAGCTGGTGGGTGTTGCCGCCCTCCTTCCACATCGCGCGCCGCGACCACACGGCCCGGGTGCCGGGGGAGGAGGCGATCGCGTCGTCCAGGCCCGCGTACGGGTGCGTCCCGTCGAACACGAGCACGGCGGGGCGGAGCCGCTGCACGGCCTCGACCATCCGCTCGGCGAAGAGCCAGCGCCACTCGCCGGAGTCCATGCCCGTGGCCTGCTTGCTCGGCAGGTACTCCCAGGCCACTCCGTACGTCGAGACGACCGGGACGGCCTGGCTCAGCGACACGACGTGCGGCCGAAGGCCCGAGGGCAGCCGGCGCTGGTAGGCGAGCAGCCGGGTGAGGTGGCCCATGCCCGCGCCGTTGCTCGATACGAGGAGGACGACCGGGTCCTTCCCGCGGGCAGGTGACATGGGGCCCGATCATGCCACGCAGGGGAGGCCCCCCGGTGCTGGGATAGACTCTCGGCTGCTCTCGGGTCGGGAGCGACTTCCCCTAGATCAGCAGGAGCTGTGCATGTCCGTGGACGTCACCGTCATCGGCCTCGGGTACGTGGGCCTGCCCCTCGTCCAGGAGGCCGTCCGAGCCGGTCTGAGCGTGCGCGGCTTCGACATCAACCAGGGCGTCGTCGACGCGCTGAACGCGGGCCGCTCGCACATCGACGACATCAGCGACAGCGAGCTCGCCGACATCCTCGCCGGGGGCTTCCAGGCCTCGACGAGCGAGGACGTCATCAAGGACGCCGAGACCGTCGTCATCTGCGTGCCGACGCCGCTCGGCGAGGACGGCGGGCCCGACCTCGGTGCGGTCGAGGGCTCGGTCCATGCGATCGCGCGCAACCTGACCCCCGGGACGCTCGTCGTCCTGGAGTCCACGACCTACCCGGGCACGACCGACGAGGTCGTCCGCCCCATCCTCGAGGCCGGCGGCATGCGCGCCGGCGTCGACTTCCACCTCGCCTTCTCGCCGGAGCGGATCGACCCGGGCAACGCGACGTTCGGCGCGAAGAACACCCCGAAGGTCGTCGGCGGCCACACCCCCGAGTCCGGTGACCGGGCGGCCGCGTTCTACGGGCAGTTCGTCGACACCGTCGTGCGCGCCAAGGGCACCCGCGAGGCCGAGACGGCCAAGCTGCTCGAGAACACCTACCGCCACATCAACATCGCCCTCGTCAACGAGATGGCCCGGTTCTGCCACGACCTCGGCATCGACCTGTGGGACGTCATCGACGCGGCGGCCACCAAGCCGTTCGGCTTCCAGGCGTTCTACCCCGGCCCCGGGGTGGGCGGGCACTGCATCCCGATCGACCCGAACTACCTGTCGTACAACGTGCGGGCCAAGCTGGGCTACCCGTTCCGCTTCGTCGAGCTCGCCCAGGAGATCAACGCGACGATGCCGGCCTACGTCGTCTCGCGCGCCCAGGACCTGCTCAACGAGGACGGCAAGGCGCTGCGCGGTGCGAAGGTCCTGCTGCTCGGGGTCACGTACAAGCCGAACATCGCCGACCAGCGCGAGTCGCCGGCCGTCCCCGTGGCCCGGCACATGCTCGACAAGGGTGCCGACCTCAGCTACCACGACCCGCACGTCGCGCGCTGGGACGCCTTCGGTGACACCGTGCCGGCCGTCGACGACCTCGACGCCGCGCTGCGCGAGGCCGACCTCGTGGTCCTGCTCCAGAACCACCGCGGGTACGACGTCGACGCGATCGCCGGGGCCTCCACCCGCTTCTTCGACACCCGGGGACGCGTCACCCCCGGTGAGCGTGCCCACCGGCTCTGAGGCCGGGACACGCCCGTGACCGCCGCACCCCCCGGCACCGACGCCGCGAGGGCGCTCGCCAAGCGCTACGGGCTGCGAGCGCTCGCGGCGCGCCCGCCGCTCTCCGAGTACCTCCGCGACCTGTGGACCCGCCGCGGGTTCATCCTCACGCTCTCCTCGAGCCGCTCGGAGGCGCGCTACCAGAACAACCGGCTGGGCCGGCTGTGGTCGGTGTTCAACCCGATGCTGCTGATCCTCAGCTACTTCCTCATCTTCGGGGTGCTGCTCGGGACCCGGCGCGGGGTCGACAACTTCATCGGCTTCCTGTCCATCGGGGTCATCGTCTTCGGGGTCAGCGGGTCGGTGATCTCCAGCGGTGCCCGGGCGGTCACCGGGAACACCGGGCTGGTCCGGGCGCTGCGCTTCCCGCGGGCGGTGCTGCCCATCTCGGTGGGCATCACCGAGATGCTGGCCAACCTCCCGGCGTTCGTGATCCTCGTCGTCCTCATGCTCGCCAGCGGTGAGCGACCCACGTGGGCGTGGCTGCTCTTCCCGGTGGCGCTCGTGCTCCAGGCCGTCCAGATCACCGGGATGGCGTTGATCGCCGCCCGCATCACGCACGGCTCGCGGGACATCGCCAACCTCATCCCGCTGCTGCTGCGGCTGCTCCGGTACACCTCGGGGGTGTTCTTCTCGATCAGCCACTACACCGCGAACCTGCCGGCGGCCGTGGGGTACGTCATGGAGTACCAGCCGTTCGCGCTGCAGCTGACGATCGTCCGCCAGAGCCTGCTCGCGGAGTACCCGCTCGGCCTGCTGCCGTGGGTCGCCTCCGCCGGGTGGGCGCTCGTGCTCATCGTCGGGGGACTCGTCTTCTTCTGGCGCGGGGAGGCGAGCTATGGCCGAGGCTGAGCGCACCCCGTCGGTCGTCGTCTCGCACCTCGACATCGTCTACCGGGTCTTCGGCTCGCGCGCGCGCACCGGCGGCTCCGGTGGGCTGCGCGGCCTCCTGCGCGGCGACGGTCGGGCGCCGCGCAGCGTGCACGCGGTCAAGGACGTGTCGTTCGTCGCGTACCACGGGGAGTCGATCGGGATCATCGGGCGCAACGGCTCCGGCAAGTCGACGCTGCTGCGGGCCATCGCGGGGCTCATCCCCCCGACCGCCGGCGAGGTCTGGGCCGACGGGTCGCCGGCCCTGCTCGGGGTCAACGCCGTGCTCGAGAAGTCGCTCTCGGGGGCCAAGAACATCTACATCGGCGCCCAGGCCCTCGGGATGAGCAGGGCCCAGGTCGACGCCGTCTTCGACGAGATCGTCGAGTTCTCCGAGCTCGGCGACTTCATCCACCTCCCGATGTCGACGTACTCCTCCGGGATGGCTGCGAAGCTGCGCTTCGCGATCTCGACCGCCACCTCGCCGGGGGTCCTCATCATCGACGAGGCCCTCGCCACCGGGGACGCCCACTTCCGCGCCCGCAGCCACGAGCGGATCACCGAGCTCCGGGGCCGGGCCAGCACCGTGTTCCTCGTGTCGCACTCGGCGAACACCGTCCGGGACATGTGCGACCGCGCGATCTGGCTCGACGGTGGCGCGCTCGTCGCCGACGGTCCGGTCGACGAGGTCGTCGACGCGTACGAGGCGGCCGGCCGCGGCAGCAGGTGGTCGCCCACCGACGCGCCGGAGCCGGACGTCCCGGGGGTCGAGCGCTGGTTCTCGCGCGACCGGTACACGACGTCGGCGCTCACGTCGTCCAAGGCGTTCGAGGCGGGGACCGACCGGGTCTTCCTCGCGGCCGGTCAGGACCTCTCCGTCGCCCTCGCGACGGTGCCCGAGGCGGTGCGCTCCGCCGCTCCCGTCCTGCTCGTCCGGTCCCGGACCGTGCCGCCCCCGACCCTCACCGAGCTGCGCCGCCTCGCGCCGGCCGAGGTCGTCCTCGTCGGGGACGAGACGGCGGTGCTGCCGGCCGTCGAGCAGTCCCTCACCGACGCGGGGTTCACCGTCCGCCGGGTCAGCGGCGACGGCCCGTGCGGCACGGTCGCGGCCCTGGCCGGTGGCGTGCCGCTCGGCACCCCCGTGCACCTCGCGCCGCACGGCGACGAGACGGCCGTCCTCGTGGCGGCGCTCGAGGCCGTCCGCGACGACGGGGTCGTCCTGCTCACCGGCGAGCACGGCGTCCCCGGCGACGTCCTCGACGCGATCGACACCATCGCGCCGCACACCGTCCGGGTGCTCGGCGACGCCGACGCGGTCCCGGAGTCGGTCGTGCGCGCGGTGCGGCCGCTCACCGACGGCGGGGTGCAGCGGGTGCTCAGCCCCTCCCCGGCGGAGGCGTCCGCCCAGGTGTCGGCCACGGGGGAGCGCACCGAGGTCGACGTCGTCTACATCGCGAAGGCGATCGGGGACGTCGTGACGGGCGCGGTCATCGCGGGCATCGCCGGGGCGCCGCTCCTGCTCGTCGAGCGTGACGAGGTGCCGCGCAGCGTCGACGAGGAGCTCCGCCGCCTGCGGCCGGCACATCTCGTGATCTTCGGCGGCGCCGGCAGCATCTCGCCGGATCTGCGCCAGCAGCTCGCCGACTACGTCGAGGGCTCCGAGGACTCCGGGGCCGAGACGCTCGACGGGATGTTCTGAGCGCTCCGGGTCAGACCGAGTCGGCCCGGCGGTACTCCTCGTAGTTGTGCCCGAACAGGCCCGGCCAGCGTGCCGGCCCCGGAGGCGAGGCGCCGGACGGCCAGTGACCGCAGCCCCGGCCGCACCAGGCTGAGCGGCGCGAGGACGATGCCGTGCCCGGTGCGCGCGAGCGCGCGGGCGAGCACCTCCAGGACCGTGCGGGGGCCCGGGTCGAGCAGCCGCCTCGCGACGGTGTCGCCGGCCCCCGAGCGGTACGCGCGGCGCACGTACCAGCCCCAGTCCAGCCGGGCGGCGCCGATGTGCTCCTCGACGACGGCCTCCTCGCACCACTGCACGACGAAGCCCTCGCGGACGGCCCGCAGGAAGAAGTGCAGGTCGCTGGACCCGGTGTGCCGGAAGGCGTCGTCGAAGGGCACGTCGAGCCGCTCGAGGACCTCCCGGGAGACCAGCGCGTTGTTCGTGTAGGCCTTCGTCATCCGCTCGCCGGTGCGATGCCGCCCGGTGGGGTCGAACAGGTCGCTCGTGCGGGCCCACCCGGGAGCGTCCGCGGGGAGCCGGCGCCGTGCCGGGCCGGTGACGGCATCGGCCCCGGAGGCCTGCCAGTGCCCGACGAGGGCCGCCAGCCACCCCGGCGGGGCCTCCTCGTCGTCGTCGACGAAGACGAGGGCGTCGGCCCCGGCCTCGAGGGCGAGGGCGACGGTGCGGCGCCGGGCGGCCGGGATGCCCGGGTCCGGCTCGACCGCGTAGGTGACCGGCCAGGGCAGCGTCTCGCGCAGCTCGGCCGCGACGGCCCGCGAGCTGCCGTCCGGGTCGTTGTCGACGACGACGAGCGCCGGGCGCACGTCGGCGAGGCCGGTCTGCGCGGCCAGGCTCGCGCCGAGCCGCCGCAGGCCGTCGGGCCGCAGCCGGGTGGCGACCCCGACGACGACGAGGGGGCTCGCCGGGCTCAGGAGGAGACCTCGGCGGGCCCGTCGAGCGCGACGGTCAGCGGGGCGCCGGTGGCCTCGCGGACCTGCTCCTCGGTGACGTCGGGGGCGAGCTCGCGCAGGACGAGGCCGTCGGCGGTGACGTCGATGACGGCGAGGTCGGTGATGATCCGCTGGACGACCTTCTTGCCGGTGAGCGGCAGCGAGCACTCCTGGACGATCTTGTGCGAGCCGTCCTTGGCGACGTGCTCCATGAGCACGACGACCTTCTTCGCGCCGTGGACGAGGTCCATCGCGCCCCCCATGCCCTTGACCATCTTGCCGGGGATCATCCAGTTCGCGATGTCGCCGGTGGCCGACACCTGCATGGCGCCGAGGATCGCGGCGTCGACCTTGCCGCCGCGGATCATCCCGAAGGACGCCGCGGAGTCGAAGTAGGAGGCACCGCGACGCACCGTCACCGTCTCCTTGCCGGCGTTGATGAGGTCGGGGTCGACGGCGTCCTCGGCCGGGTAGGCGCCGACGCCGAGGATGCCGTTCTCGGACTGCAGGACGATCTCGACGTCGTCGGGCACGTAGTTGGGCACGAGCGTCGGCAGGCCGATGCCGAGGTTGACGTAGGCGCCGTCCTCGAGCTCGGTCGCGGCGCGGGCGGCCATCTGCTCACGGGTCAGGGGCATCTCAGGCCTCCTTGGTGGGGGTGACGGTGCGCTTCTCGATGCGCTTGTCGGCGGCCTGCTCGGCGGTGAGCGGCAGGACCCGCTGGACGTAGATGCCGGGCAGGTGCACCTCGTCGGGGTCGAGCTCGCCGGGCTCGACGAGCTGCTCGACCTCGGCGATGGTCACCCGGCCGGACATCGCGCACAGCGGGTTGAAGTTGCGGCTCGACTTGTTGAAGACGAGGTTGCCGTGCCGGTCGCCCTTCCAGGCGCGCACGAGCCCGAAGTCGGCGACGATGGCGTGCTCGAGGACGTACTCGCGCTCCTCGCCGTCCCGCTCGAAGACCCGCACCTCCTTGGCCGGCGAGGCGACCTGGACGCCGCCGTCGGCGTCGTACTTCCACGGGAGGCCGCCGTCGGCCACCTGCGAGCCGACGCCGGTGGGGGTGAAGAACGCCGGGATGCCGGCGCCGCCGGCCCGCAGCCGCTCGGCGAGGGTGCCCTGCGGCGTCAGCTCGACCTCGAGCTCGCCCTCGAGGTACTGCCGGGCGAACTCCTTGTTCTCCCCGACGTACGAGGCGATGATCCGGCGGATCCGGTGGGCCCCGAGGAGGATGCCGAGGCCCCAGCCGTCGACCCCGCAGTTGTTGGAGACGACCTCGAGGTCGGTGGTCCCGGCCCGGTGGAGCTCGGCGATGAGGACCGAGGGGATCCCGCAGAGCCCGAACCCGCCGACGGCCAGGGTGGCCCCGTCGGCGATCCCGGCCACGGCCTCGGAGGGGGTGGCGACGACTTTGTCCATGCCGGGCACTCTAGTAGCGCCTCCGCCGTCCCCGGCCCGTGCCCCCGGCACACCGCTGCGTCGGAGGCACGTGGTCACCAGCCATCTGCGGACGGTCCGGACGCGCCGGCCGCCGACCCGCGCCTCGCCCGCCGCACGCACCCGGGTTTCTCCGTTCCGGACCGGCGAAGGCCCAGATCAGCGTATGTTCGCGCCACCACGGGTGGCGTGCAGGGCGCTGCGCGGGCTGCACGGGAGGAGTGCCACGTGGCACGGGTCGGCATGAGGATGCGTGCGGTCGTGGCGGTGGTCGCCGTGGGACTGCTGGGCTCGGCGGGTGTGGCGACCGGAGCCGTCGGCCCGCCCACGTCCGCACCGGGGGTCCACCGCATCTCCGGCGTCGACCGGTACGAGGCCTCCGCGCGGATCAGCGCGTCCACCTTCGGGACGGGCGTCCCCGTCGCGTACGTCGCGACGGGCGAGAAGTTCCCCGACGCCCTCTCCGGCGGCCCGGTCGGCGGGTACAACGGGGGGCCCGTGCTGCTCGTGCGGCCCCGCTCGGTGCCCTCGTCGGTGGCGGCCGAGCTCACCCGCCTCTCCCCGGGTCGCATCGTCGTCCTCGGTGGGTCGGCGTCGGTGTCGGCCGAGGTGCAGCAGGCCCTGGGCAGCTACACCACCGGCACGGTCGAGCGCATCTCGGGTGCGGACCGGTACGAGGCCTCCGCGCGGATCAGCGCGTCCACCTTCGGGCCGGGTGTCCCCGTCGCGTACGTCGCGACCGGTGAGAAGTTCCCCGACGCGCTGTCCGGCGGCCCGGTCGCCGCGCTGGAGGGCGGACCGGTGCTGCTCGTGCGGCGCGGCTCCGTGCCCCCGTCGGTGGCGGCCGAGCTGTCCCGGCTCGTGCCGGACCGCATCGTCGTCCTCGGTGGGTCGGCGTCGGTGTCGGCCGACGTCGCCGAGGACCTGGCGGAGTACACCGACGGTCTGGTCGAGCGCGTCTCCGGCGCCGACCGCTACGCGGCCTCGGCCGCGATCAGCCGGTCGGTCTTCGCCGCCGGGCTCGCGGTCGTCTACGTCGCGACCGGCCTCAACTTCCCCGACGCCCTGTCCGGCGGCCCGGTGGGGGCGACCAACAGCGGCCCGGTGCTGCTCGTCCGCAAGGACGCGGTGCCGGCCTCGGTCGCGACCGAGCTGGAGCGGCTCCGGCCCCGGCGGATCGTCATCCTCGGGGGGTCCGCCTCCGTCTCGACGGGCGTGCAGGCGGCGCTCGACGCCTTCGTCGCCGACGACCCCCCGCCGTCGATCCGCGGCCGGGTCACCCAGGACGGAGGCGCGGGCGGCCCGCTGGCCGGGGTCGCGGTGACCCTGTCCGGTCCGTCGCTGGCGGGTGGGCCGGCGTTCTCGACGGCGACCGACGCCAACGGCAACTACCGCTTCTACGGCGTGACCCCCGGTGACGACATCGTCGTCTGCTTCGACGGGCGCAGCGCCACGGGCGGCACGCTCAGCGCCTCGGGGTACGGCGACGAGTGCTGGAACGACGTGCGGGACCCTGCGCTCGCGACGCCCGTGACGGTGACCGCCGGGGCGGTGCGGGCCGGGGTCGACGCCCGCCTCAAGGGGCTGGGCGCCACGAAGCTCCGGATCACCGACACCGCCGGGACCGGGCTGAACAAGGTCAACGTGTACCTGTACGGGCCCGGCTCGACCCGCGTCGACCAGCAGACCGGCTCCACCGGCTACGCGCGCTTCGTCGGGCTGTACCCGGGGACCTACCGGGTCTGCTACGACACGTACGACACGACCACCGGCCTGGCCGGCCCGTACGGCTACGACGACTACACCGACTGCGAAGGCGCCGCAGCGAGCCTGGCGCCGACGGTCACCGTCGCCTCGGGAGACCCCGGTGACGTGGCACGCAGGATCACGGTCACCGCCTCGGGGGTCGTCGAGGGACATGTCGGCGACCCGGCCGGCAACGCCGTGGTCGGTGCCCAGGTCACCGTCCTCAACGAGGTGGTGCCGGGCGACGGGATCGTCGCCGACGGGGTGACCTCCTCCGACGGCGGGTACCAGATCGGCGACGTCCGCGGCGAGCAGCCGCACCGGGTCTGCGTGTCGGCCACCGGCTTCACCGCGAGGTGCATCGACGGGGTGCTGGTCCGCGAGGCCCGGTCGACGACCCTGGACGTGACGCTGCAGCACGCCCCCTGAGCCGGGCGGACCGGGGCCCGGCGGCCCCGGCGCACCGGGACGGAAGCCCCGGCCCTGAGCGGATCCTCAGCCGGTCGGGTGCAACTCCTGTGACTGCA
The DNA here is from genome assembly GCA_963815545.1 of uncultured Actinomycetota bacterium. Lineage (GTDB taxonomy): Bacteria > Actinomycetota > Actinomycetes > Actinomycetales > Dermatophilaceae > Phycicoccus. Next base: position 43,811 of record CAWFGY010000009.1, on the reverse strand, counting down.
GTGTCCCCCCGTGGTATGTGTGGCACCCTGTTGGCGTCCAACCCCCCCTGCACCTGGACCCACCATGACCTCTGTCGCCCTTCGGCGTTCCCTGTCCGTGCTCGTCGCCCTCGTTCTGGCGACGGCCCTTCCCGTCGCCCTCAGCGGCCCGACCGTCGCCGTGGCCGAGCCCGCACCCGTGCCCACCGCGTTGCGCTCCTACGAGCTCGACCCGGTGCCGGCCGAGGCGGCGCTCGCCCCGGAGAGCGGGCGGTCCGTCGCACCGGCCGTCCGCGAGGAGGCCCGGTCGAGCGAGGTCCGGCTCGACGGGCGCGCGCACGTCGTCGGTGTCACCTGGCCCCGTGGGTCCGTCGCCGAGGGCGCGACCGTCGAGATCCGCGAGGAGCGCGACGGCGTCTGGGGCGAGTGGCGGGTCCTGGACAGCCACATCGACGAGGGCCCGGACCCCGACACCGCGGAGGAGGACGGGAGCCGCGGTGGCACCGCGCCCTGGATCTCGACGGCCGACGCCCTCCAGGTGCGGGTCACCGGCGACACCGAGAACGACGGGCGCTCCGCCCGCCTCGACGTCGTCGACGCCACGACCACCGAGGCCGACCGGAGCATCACGGCGGGCGCCGCCGGAGCCGCGGCGGCCGCCGGGACCAGGCCCGTCATCCACACCCGCGCGCAGTGGGGCGCGGACGAGAGCATCCGGCACGCCAAGCAGTATTATGGCGAGGTCAAGGCAGCGGTCGTGCACCACACGGTCGGGTCCAACGACTACACGGCGGCGCAGGTCCCCAGCATCATCCGCGGCATCTACGTCTTCCACACCAACGGTCGCAACTGGGGCGACATGGGCTACAACTTCCTCGTCGACCGGTTCGGCGGCACCTGGGAGGGCCGGTACGGGGGGATGACCAAGGCCGTCGTCGGCGCGCACTCCTACGGGGTGAACAGCCAGACGACCGGGACCTCCGTCCTCGGCGACTTCACCTCGGCGACGCCGCCGCAGGCCGTCGTCACGGCTCAGGCGAAGCTCATCGCGTGGAAGCTGGGCCTCAGCTACGTCGACCCGTCGGCGAGCACCTACCTCGACGGCCAGGGCACGATGCCGACGGTCATCGGCCATCGCGACGTCTACTCGACCTCGTGCCCGGGCCCCAAGCTGTACGCCCGCCTGCCCGACATCCGCTCGGCCGCGAAGTCCTACCAGGGCGCGATGTTCTACGACCCGTCGATCAGCCGCCAGTCCTACTCCTACGGCGGGCTCGGGGTCACCGTCCGTGCCAAGGCCGGCAAGGCGCTGTCCTGGACGCTCACCGTCTCGAGCGTGTGCCGGAACGGGTCCGTTCACACCCTGCGTGGCACCACCTCGTCCGCGGCGTGGTTCGAGGCGGCCTGGGACGGGCGTCTCGGCAGCGGCGACCCCCTGCCCCCCGGTGACTACCGCGTCGAGCTGAATGCCGGGACCGGGTCGGGGGAGCGGGACACCGCGCTGTCCGCGAGCTGGCCGCTGACCGTCAACACCACGAGCAAGGCACCGCCCGGGTACTGCCCGCCGCGGCTGGCCGGCGCCGACCGCTTCGCCGTCGCCGTCGCGACGAGCCGGGAGCGTCTGCCCGACAGCACCTCCGTCGTCCTCGTCAACGGGCACGACCAGGCGATGGCGGACGCGCTCGTCGCCGGCCCGCTCGCCGCCCGCACCGGGTCGGTGCTCCTCCTCACCAGCGCCTCGTCGCTGCCGTCGGTCACCGCGGCCGAGGTGACCCGCCGCGGCGTCCGCACGGTGACGATCGTCGGCGGGACCGCGTCGGTCAGCCAGGGCGTCGAGTCCCAGCTGCGCGACCTGGGGGTCACGACGATCTCCCGGGTCGGTGGCTCGGACCGGTACTCGGTGGCCGCCAACGTCGCCCGTCGCGTCGTCACCGGGAGCTCGGCACCCGACGTCGTCGTCGCCAGCGGGCGGCAGAGCTCCATCGCCGACGGGCTCGTCCTCTCCGGGCCCGCCACCGCCTTGCGCCGCCCGATCCTGCTCGTCGCGCCGACCGCGATCCCCGAGGCCACCGCCACCGTGCTGAGCGACCTCGCGGTCACCCGCAGCGTCGTCACGGGCGGCACGGCCTCGGTGTCGGAGGAGGTGCTCGACCAGCTGCCGTCCGCCAAGCGGATCGGAGGCCAGACCCGGTACGACGTCGCCGTCGGCGTCGCGGCGTGGGCGAAGTCCGTGGGCGTCCCGGCAGGCTCGGTGCTCGTGTCGTCGGGCAAGCAGACCGCGCTCGCCGACACGCTCTCGGGCGGCCAGCTCGGGCGTCCGATCCTGTACGTCCGCCCGGAGTCCGTGCCGTCCCCGGTCGTCACCTGGCTGCGCGGCAACACCGCGCTGACCCGGGCAACGGTCGTCGGCGGCACGGCCAGCGTGTGGCTCGTGACCGGCGGGACGGTCCAGCGCGAGGTGCTCGGATGACGATGCGGCGCCGCGCGGCGGGGGCTGTCGCCCTCGCAGCGATCGTGCTCGCCGTGCCCGCGGCCGCGGCCGCCGAGCCGCAGCCGGTCTGGGGTGTGGACCAGGCCCGCCCGGCGCCCGGCGGCGACCCCGCGCCGGAGACCGCTGCGGAGCCCGGCGCGTCCGTGGCCGCCGCGGAGGCGGCCGCATCGTCCACCTGGACGCTCTCCGGAGCCGGGTGGGGCCACGGGGTGGGGATGAGCCAGTACGGGGCCATGGAGATGGCCCGCGACGGTTCCTCCGCCGCCGAGATCCTCGGCCACTACTACACCGGCACCGACTACACCCTCGTCACCGACACCGACCGGTTGTCGGTGAACCTCCGGCACGCCGTCACGTCGACGAGCTTCACCACCTCGACGCTCTCCTCCGGTGGCGGCACGCTCACCGTCGTCGCGGGGGGGACCTCGACGTCCGGGCCGTCGGGCACGACGGCCACGGTGACGGCGTCGGGCTCCGGGGTGAAGGTCAGCTGCCCCGCGTGCTCGCCGGCGACCTCGCTCACCGGGTCCTCCGCCTCCGTGTACTGGGACGACGACCGCACCCTCGTCACGAACGACGGCACCCGCTACCGGGACGGCTCGATGACGGTGACGCGTACCCCCGGCGCCTCGACCCTCGAGGTCGTCGCCCGGGTGACGGTGCACGACGAGTACCTCGACTACATCCGCGAGGTGCCGTGGTCGTGGCCCAGTGCGGCGCTGCAGGCCCAGGCGGCCGCCGCCCGCGGCTACGCCCTGACCGCCTTCGCCGGCGGGATCCGCAGCACGTGCAACTGCCACGTCTACGACACGACCCAGAGCCAGGTGTTCGGCGGGTACCCGTCCTCGTCCGAGACGAGCGCGTGGCAGGCGTGGCGGGCCGCGGTGCGGGCCGCCGGCTCCTCGAGCCGCGGCTACGTCGCCACCTACGGCGGCAAGGTCATCCAGGCGTTCTACTCCTCGTCGTCCGGCGGGCGGACCCAGAACAGCGAGGACGTGTGGACCTCCGCCGTCCCGTACCTGCGCAGCGTCGACGACCACTGGAGCCTGCGCGCGAGCAACCCGCGCCGGGCCTGGGCGTTCCGCCCCTCGCGCGGCTCGCTGGCCTCCGCCTTCGGCCTCGCCGACGTCGCCGCGCTGGACCTGGCGTCGCGCTTCGAGTCCGGGGGCGTCCGCACCGCCACCGCGACCTCGGCCTCGGGGTCCACGGCGAGCATGAGCGGGGAGGCGCTGCGGTCCCGGCTCGGGCTGTACTCCACGTACGTGCAGCGACCCACGACCCGCTACAGCGGACCGACCCGCTACGACGTCGCCGCGGCCGTGGCCGCCTCGCACCTGCCGGCGGCCACGACCGTGGTCATCGCGAGCGGGGAGGTCACCGGGCGGGCCGACGCCGCGGTCGGCGGCCCGCTGGCCCAGGCCCTGGGGGCGCCACTGCTCCTCACGAAGTCCGGCGACGTGCCGACCGCCACCCGCGTCGAGATCGCGCGGCGGGCCGGGACGCTCAAGACCGCCGTCGTCGTCGGCGGCGCCGGCACCGTCGGCGAGGAGGTCGTCACCTACCTGGAGTCCCGCGGCCTGACCGTGAGCCGGGTGGGCGGCACGGACCGCTACGCGGTCTCCGCGAACGCCGCCCGTCGCATCGGCGCCGAGGGCGCCGTGCCCGCGGCGGTCGTCGCCTCCGGCACCGCCCTCGCGGACGCCCTCGGCGCCGGAGGCCCGGCCGGCGCGGAGGGGGAGCCGATCCTCCTCACCCGCAGCAGCAGCGTCCCCGCGTCCGTCACGAGCGCGCTCGACGACCTCGGCACGACGGGGATCCGCATCGCCGGCGGGACGGCGTCGGTGAGCAGCGGCGTGCAGGCCACCCTGGACGCCCGGCCGCGCACCGCGGTGACCCGGCTGGCCGGGGCCGACCGGTACGAGGTCGCCGCCAAGGTCGCGCAGTTCTACCTGCCCCGGCTCGCCGACCAGACCGGGGTCTCGCTCGCGAGCGGCTCCGACGCGGCGCTCACCGACGCGCTGACGGCCGGCAGTCGCCCGCACATCACCCTGCTCGTCCGGGCCGAGGCGCTCCCAGGGGCGTCGCGCACCGTCCTCCAGCGTGCGGGCGACGTCGCGGGGGTCAGTGTCATCGGCGGCCCGGCGTCGGTGCCCGACGACGTGGTGACGGCGGCGGCGCGCAGCTGAGCCGTGGCCGCTTCCCGTGCGCGCCAACGAAGTACAGGTGTGTAATTCGTCGGAACGTGTTGCGGCGGTCGGTGACAGATGGGACAACTGAGGTGCTGGGGTATCGGCTGTGACGCGTGAGACGCGTGTGACTGCTGTCCTGGCGCGCCCGGTCTCCCTGCCCCCGGGCGCCACACCGTTCAGATGGAGCTCTCGCGTGTCCCTGCCCAAGACCGCCCCGTCCTCGCCCTGGCGTCGTCCCGCGCGCACCCTCGGGGCCCTGTCGGCCTCGGTCATCGTGCTGCCGATCGCCGCCGGAGCCGCGCACGCCGCGACCGTCCCGGTCCCGACGCCGACCCGGACCCTGCCGAGCGCGCTCGACGTCGCGCCGCCCTACCAGCCGGGCACGCTGTGCCTCGCCGAGAGCCAGCCGGGGCCGATCGCCTTCGCGAAGCTGCTCAACAGGACGTACGGCGAGCACTCCTACGGGGTGCTGCGGCGGTGCGACCAGGAGCACGGCGAGGGGCGGGCGCTGGACTGGATGCTCGACGCCCGCAAGTCCGCCGACCTCGCCATCGGCAACGCCGTGACCCGCTGGCTCGCCGCTCCGGACGACAAGGGCCGCGCGGGCGCGATGGCCCGCCGGTTCGGTGTCAACTACATCATCTGGAACCGCCAGATCTGGAAGGCCTGGGCCCCGGAGCGGGGCTGGGCCGCCTACACCGGCTCCTCGCCGCACACCGACCACATCCACCTCTCCTTCACCTGGGACGGGGCCTACGCCACGACGTCCTGGTGGACCGGGGTGCCGGTCGTCGACTACCGCACCGGCCCCAAGGGAGGCACCGGCCCGACGTCGGAGGACCTCTCGGACTACGTCGGCACCGTGCTCCGGCTCGGCTCGCGCGGCCAGGCCGTCGCCGTCCTGCAGCAGGCTCTCGGCGGGATCGCCGCGGACGGGTCGTTCGGGCCGGCCACCGAGACCCGGGTCAAGCAGTACCAGCGCTCGATCGGCAGCCAGCAGACCGGCGTGGTCGGCAGCACCGTGTGGAAGGCCCTCATCGCGGGCGCCGGCAGCACGGGCTCCGGCTCGGGCGCCGGCTCGGGCACGGGGACCGGCACGGCGGGGTCCGGCTCCACCTCGACCCCTCCGGCCCCCACCTCCGCGAGCCTCGCGGAGTACGTCGGGACCACCCTGCGGCTCGGCTCGCGCGGCGAGGCCGTGCGGGCCCTCCAGAGCGCCCTCGGCGGGCTCACCGTCGACGGGTCGTTCGGGCCGGCCACCGAGACCCAGGTGAAGCGGTTCCAGCGCTCGATCGGCAGCCAGCAGACCGGCGTCGTCGGCCGCACCGTGTGGAACGCGCTCAGCGGCAGGAACGTCACGAAGACGCCGTCGACCTCCGAGTCGTCCTCGTCCTCCTCGTCCTCCTCGTCGACGAGCCCGCTCGCGAAGTACGCCGGCGTCACGCTGCGGCTGTGGAGCCGGGGCGAGGCCGTCAAGGCGATGCAGCGGGCCGTCGGGGGCCTCACCGCCGACGGCAGCTTCGGCCCGAAGACCCTCACCCGCGTCAAGGCCTGGCAGAAGAGCAAGGGCCTCGCGGTCGACGGGGTCATCGACGCGAAGGACTGGAAGGTCCTCATGGGGGCGAGCGCCACGTCGACGAAGACCGGCTCCGCCTCGTCGTCCTCCTCGACGTCCACCTCCGCCACCGCCTCCCGGGGGGTGACGACGGCCGGCACCTCGACCGGGCTGACGGCCTACAAGAGCACGACGCTGCGCCGCGGCTCCTCGGGGTCGGCCGTCCGGGCCCTCCAGCGGGCGGTCGGCGGACTCGCCGTCGACGGCCGCTTCGGCCCCAACACCGAGAGCCGCGTCAAGGCGGTGCAGCGGTCGGCCGGCCGCTCGGCCTCCGGGGTCGTCGACCGCGCGACGTGGGACGTCGTCGAGCGACGCGCTCACCCGCTCCTGCCGTACTGGGGCACCGTCCTCAAGCGCGGGTCGCACGGCTCCGCGGTCAAGGCGCTCCAGAAGGCGCTGCGCATCACCGCCGACGGCTCGTTCGGACCGCAGACCGAGGCCGCGGTCAAGGCCGCTCAGGGCTCCGCGCGGATCGCCCGGACCGGCGTGGTCGCCACGGTGACCTGGAAGGCCATCGAGGCGCGGATGCGCTGAGGCCGACCCGACCTCGCCGAGGGCGTCACCCGTGCCGGGTGACGCCCTCGGTCGTGAGCCGGGCCGCGAGCACCTCGGCATCGGGGGTGCCGCGGGTCAGCACGACCGAGCCGTCGGCGGCCCACGCCTCGAGGGTCGTCGCGAGGAACGCGGCGGCGTCGCTGGTGTCGGTGTGCACCCGGCCGCCCGCCGGGGCCGCGGGCACGAGGTCGGCGAACGACCTGACGCCGTCCGTCGTCACCAGGGCCGGGTCGCCGGGGTCCGGCTCGTCGTACGGGTCGAACACGTCACCGTGGGTCGCGAGCTCGCGGGCCTCGTCGACCCCGCCGGCCGGGACCGGCCCGGCCGCCTGCCGGGCCAGCGCCGCGAGGGTCACGACGACGACGCGGTCCGCGCTCGACGCGGCCGCGGTGCCGGGGTCGTCGGTGACGAGGACGTCGACGGCGTCAGCCACCGCCGCGCCCCCGACGACGACCCGGGCGCCGGCCGCCCAGGCCGCGAACGCCCAGTAGAGGGTGCGCCAGTGCGGCGGCAGGTCGAGCCGCACCGTGGCCCCCGGGCCGACGTCGAGCTCGTCCTGGAGGAGGTTGGCGGCCTTGGCCACCCAGTTCGCGAGCACCCGGGCGGACAGCTCGATCCGCTCGCCGCGGGTCGGTCCGTCGGTGTCGTCGTAGCACGTGACGCGCGGGCGGCCGGGGTCGGCCGCGACGAGGCGGGCGAGCAGGGCGGCGGGTGGGGTCGTGGAGGCCATCGCCCGCACGGTAGCAACGCCTGCCACGGCTAGGCTCGCCTGTCATGAGCCGCGCCGCCCCGACTCCCTCCGCCGCGGGCGCGGTGCTGACCCGGCTGGGCCTCGGGGTGGGCGTCTGGCTCGTCGTCACCGCCCTCCTCGGGGGCGTCCTGGCGGCGGCCGGCTGGTGGACCCCGTGGGTGGGCTGGCCGGTGGCCGTCCTGGCCGTCGCGCTGGCGGGACGGGCCGTGCTCGGGCTGCCCGGGGTGCCGGTGGGCCCGGGTGCGGCGGCCGCGATGGTGGGGCTGTGCGTCGGGTTCGCCGTGTACGCGGGGGTGACGCACTCCGAGCACGTGCTGCCGCGGCGGGACGCGGCGAGCAACCTCCAGGCGGCCATCAGCCTGGCGGCCACCCACGAGCGGGTCGTCCCCGTCGACGTCTCCGTCATCGGCGGGCCCGCGCCCCTGGAGCGGGGCGACGTGACGGTCGCCAGTGCCGCGTTCTACCAGGTCGGCCCGCCCGACGCCCCCGCCGTGCAGCCGCAGTTCCTCCTGGCCCCCGCCGTCGTCTACGGCTACGGGGTGTGGGCCGGCGGACCCCCGACGGCGCAGGTCCTCCCGGCGCTGGCCATGGCCGTCGTCCTGCTCCTCGTCGGGCTCGTCGTCGCCCTCGTCACCCGGCCCTGGTGGGGGGTGGCGGCCGTGCTGCTCACCGGCGCGGTGTTCCCGGTCCTCAACGTCGCCCGCGGCACGTACTCCGAGCAGCTGGCGCTCGTCACCCTCGTCGGCGGGCTCCTCGCTCTGACCCTGGCGGCGGGCCGGGCGGGTGACGAGGGCCGGCGGCTCGCGCTCGTCGGTGGCCTGCTCGTCGGCGGGACGGGGCTCGCCCGCATCGACTTCCTGCGGGAGGTGCTGCTGCTCGTGCCCTTCCTCGCCGTCGGTCTCGCCCTCGGGATGCGCTGGGTGCGTCCCGCGCTGGCGGGCCTGACCGCGACGACGGTCGGGTCGCTGGCGCTGGCGTGGGGGCTGTCGTACCGGTACCTCGGCGACATCTACGCGAGCCTCCTGCCGCTGTTCGGCCTCCTCGTCGTCGTGGGGGTCCTGTCGTGGGTCGGGCTGCGGCTCTGGCGCTCGGGCCGGCGGCTGCCCGGTGTCGTGGCCGCCCGGGCGCCCGGCGTCGTCGCGGGGCTCGTCGTCGTCGCGGGGCTCGTGCTCTGGTCGAGGCCGTGGTGGATGACGGTGCGCCAGGACCCGAACGACCCCGGCGCCCGGTACGTCGCCGGCATGCAGGAGCGGCAGGGCCTGCCGGTCGACGGCGGGCGCACCTACGCCGAGCACACCGTCGACTGGCTGTCCTGGTACGTCGGCTGGGCCGCCCTGGCCGTCGCGCTCGTCGCCCTCGCGCTCGTCCTCCGACGCGCCGTCGAGCGGCTCCGCGCCGGCGACCTCGCGCCGTGGGCGCCGGCGCTCGTCGTGGCCACCGGCTCGACGCTGCTGACGCTCCTGCGCCCGGGCATCACACCCGACCACCCCTGGGCCGACCGGCGCCTGCTCATCGCCCTGCCGTTCGTCGTCGTCCTCGTCTGTGTCGCCGCCGCCTGGGCGGCGGGGCGGCCACGCGTCGCCGGGCGGGCGTGGGGGCCGCCGCTCGTCGCGGTGCTGCTCGTCGCCGGGGTGGGGGTCCCGGCCGTGCTCGCGACCTGGCCGTTCCGCGGGGTGGGGGTCGAGCGCGGGTCCCTCGCCGCGGCCGAGCGGGTGTGTGCCGTCCTGGAGCCCGGCGACGTCGTGCTCGGCATCGACAGCCGCGCCTCGTCGGAGTGGCCGCAGACGGTGCGCGGGATGTGCGGGCAGCCGTACTTCGTGGCCTCGACCCCGGTGCGCCAGGACCCGGCCCGGCTCGCCGGGGTCGTCGACGAGCTCGCCCGGGGCGCCGCCGACAGCGGGCGGCGGCTCGTCGTCCTGGCCGCGGACGGGCCGGAGGCGATCGAGGGTCTCGGGCTCGAGCCGCGGTCCGTCGTCGACATCCGCTTCCGCGAGGAGGAGCACGCGCTGGACCGCCCGCCGGTCAAGACCGACCGCGGCGGGGTGCGGGTGTCCGTGGCGCCGGTGCCGGTGCCGGCGCCGTGAGCGTCAGACGCGGCTGAAGGCGTCCGCGGCGCGGCGCTGGACGGCGCCGCACGTGAACGCGTCGACCGCGACGACCAGGCCCGGCCGGGTGGAGCGCGGCCCGTACGGCGACCCGTCGGGGTGCACGACCCGGCCGCCGGCCTCGGCCACCATGAGCGTGCCGGGCGCGTGGTCCCACGGGTTGGAGCGGGAGTACACGATGTAGTCGGTGGCGCCTTCGATGAGCTGGGGGTAGTCGACCCCGCAGCAGACCCAGGACAGCGTCATCGGGGGCATGCCGTCGAGGGCGTGCCCGCGCAGCGACCACATCGAGGTGACGCCGACCGGCTCGCGGTCCTCGGTGACGGGGGTCGTCGCCATCCGCTGACCGTCGCGGTAGGTGCCGGCCCCTCGTTCCGCGACCCACGTCACGCCGTGCTCCGGCTGGTGGATCCACGCGCGGACGGTGTCGCCCCCGAGGACCTCGGCGACCATGACCGCGTGGTCGGGGGAGCCGTGCACGAAGTTCTTCGTGCCGTCGACGGGGTCGACGGTGAACGCGTGCTCGGCGGCGAGGTAGGCGTCCATGAGGCGGTGGTCGGCCGCGAACGCCTCCTCGCCGAGCACGACGGCGTCCGGGTAGGCCGCGCGGAGTCGGTCGGAGATGAGGACCTCGGCCTCGCGGTCGGCGACGGTGACGAGGTCGCCGGGGTTCTTCTCCATCACCTCGCCCGCGGAGAGCGAGCGGAACCGGGGCGTGATGACCTCGGCGGCGACCTCGCGCAGGAGGTCGGCGACGGCGTCTGTCGAGAGGCCGGACATGGAGCCAACCTCCCACACGCGCCGGACATCGCCAAACCGGCCCCGCCTGTCCGGCCGGGTCCTCGGGTCCTGGTGAACGTCGGTGTCCTTGCAGGTCACGGTCGTCGTGCGCGCCCTAGAGTGCCGCCATGGCGAGGTTGCGGCGGGTGTCCCCGCGGTCGGCGGGCTGGACGCGACGACGCGTCGGCCGTGGCTTCTCGTACCGCGACGCGGGCGGTGAGGCGCTCCCCCGGGAGGAGGTCGAGCGGATCCGGTCCCTCGCCATCCCGCCCGCGTGGGACGAGGTGTGGATCTGCCCGCACCCCAACGGCCACATCCAGGCGGTCGGCACCGACGCGGCCGGGCGGCGCCAGTACCTGTACCACCCCGCCTGGCGGGCCAGGCGGGACGAGCTGAAGTTCGACCGGGTCAAGGGGGCCGGCACCCGCCTCGCCAAGGCCCGCGAGCGGATCATCGACGACCTCGCCGGCGAGGGGATGCCGCTGGCCCGTGCGGCAGCGACGGCCACCCGGCTGCTGGACCTCGGCTACTTCCGGATCGGCAGCGACGCCTACGCCGATGCCAACGGCTCCTTCGGGCTCACCACCCTGGAACGGCGCCACGTCCGCCGCCAGGGGGACGACCTCGTGTTCGGCTTCGTCGGCAAGTCCGGCATCGAGCACTCGATCGTCATCAGCGACCCGCACGTCATCGCCTCGCTGGACTTCATGCGCCGCCGGCGCGGCGGGTCCCCCCGGCTGCTCGCGTACAAGGCGGAGGCCCGGTGGGCCGACCTGCAGGCGTCCGCCGTCAACGAGTACATCGCGACGATGGTGGCCGAGGACCTCACCGCCAAGGACTTCCGGACGTGGCACGCGACGGTGCTCGCGGCCGTCGCGCTCGCCGAGTCGCCGGAGCCGGGGGAGACCAAGGCCTCCCGCGGCACGGGCGGTCAAGGCGGCGGTCGAGGAGGTGGCGGCCTACCTCGGGAACACCCCGACCATCGCGCGCCAGTCCTACGTCGACCCCCGGGTCATCGACCAGTACGAGGACGGGGTGACGATCGCCGAGACGCTGCGGCGGCGGTACCGCGACGACGCGAAGCGCCAGGCGGCGATCGAGAAGGCCGTGGCGCGCCTCATCGACGGCGCCTGACGCCTCGGACCTCCGGGCGCCGGCCGGGCCGCCGCGGGCGCACAAAGGTCTTCCCGCCACATCGCCCGGAACCCGGAGGTAGACGTCCGGATCCGGAGGATGCCGCGGGCGCACAAAGGTCTTCCCGCCACATCGCCCGGAACCCGGAGGTAGACGTCCGGATCCGGAGGACTCGCCGTGAGTGAGGCAGATGCGGTAGGTGGGATGTGTGCGCCTGGTGAGTCCGTGTCGTACAGGGCGGACCAGTGGGTCGAGAGGGAAGCCTGGGTCGAAGGAGTCCGTTCCGGAGGGATACCTCCGGGGCGGAGGAGCTCCGGTTCCGGAGGGATACCTCCGGGGGGCGGAGGAATCCCGGGGAACACACTGTGGCCGTCCTGGCGCGCGCACCCGGGGCGGCCGGGCGCACGTCAGCGGCGCGGCGCCGAAGCGGGCCTCCACCGCCGGTAGGCTCGCGGGCGATGAACGAGCACCCCGAGTCCGCGGCATCCGAGGCCGACCACGACGCGCTGCACGCCGCGCCCACCGAGCGGATCGGCGTCCCGGCACCCACCGGCACGGCCGAGCAGCCCGCCGCGCCCACCGAGCGGATCGGCGTCCCGGCACCCACCGGCACGGCCGAGCAGCCCGCCGCGCCCACCGAGCGGATCGGCGTCCCGGCACCCACCGGCACGGCCGAGCAGCCCGCCGCGCCCACCGAGCGGATCGGCGTCCCGGCACCCACCGGCACGGCCGAGCACCCCGCCGCGCCCACCGGGGCGGTCGAGTTCCGCACCGGCGAGATGGCGGGGCGCAGCAACGACCCGTCGTCCACCCCGCGCTCCGAGACGACCCGCACGAGCGCCGGCTACGTCATCGAGGACGGCCCCGACGGCCCGGGCCCGGTCCCCTACGTGACGGTCGTGCTGCCCTGCTTCAACGAGGGCGCCCACGTCCTCACCGAGATCGACCGGCTGTCGGCCGTCCTCGGCGAGTCCGAGCTCACCTACGAGCTGCTGTGCATCGACGACGCGAGCACCGACGACACCCTGGCCGTCCTGCGCGCCGCCCAGCAGCGCTACCCGCACATCCGGGTCCTGCCGTTCCGGCGCAACGGTGGGTCCGGCACGGCCCGCCGGATCGGCACCCAGCAGGCCCGCGGCGAGATCGTCGTGTGGACCGACGCCGACATGACCTACGAGAACGAGCGCATTCCCGAGCTCGTCCGGATCCTGCGCGAGGACCTCACCTACGACCAGGTCGTGGGTGCCCGCACCACCGAGGAGGGCACCCACAAGTGGGCCCGGGTCCCCGCCAAGTGGTTCATCCGCAAGGTCGCGGAGTGGCTCACCAAGACCCGCATCCCCGACCTCAACTCCGGGCTGCGCGCGTTCCGGCGCGAGGTGGCGCTGCCGTACCTGCGCCTGCTGCCCGCCGGCTTCTCGTGCGTCACGACGATCACCATCGCGTTCCTGTCGAACCAGCACGACATCAAGTACGTCGAGACCAGCTACGCCAAGCGCGCCGGCGTCAGCAAGTTCCACTTCGTCAACGACGCCTACCGCTACATCCTCCAGGTGCTGCGGATGGTCATGTACTTCGACCCGCTCAAGGTCCTCATGCCGCCGGCGCTGTGGATGATCGCGATCGGGTTCGTCAAGGCCGTCGTCGACATGGTGCGCCACCCGTTCTACTTCCCGGCGAGCACCGTGCTCCTCGTCGTCAGCGGCATCATGATCGCCTCGCTCGCCCTGCTCTCCGACCTCGTCGTCCGGTCCCGCGACGGTGTCTGACCCGGCCGCGCTGCGGGTCGCGATCGTCGGGCCGACGCACCCGTTCAAGGGCGGCGTGGCCTCCCACACGACGGCGCTCGCGCACGAGCTGGTCGACGCCGGACACGATGTGACCCTCGTGTCCTGGAGCCACCTCTACCCGCCCCTGCTCTACCCCGGTGAGCAGGCCGTGCCGGGCGGCGCTCCCGACGTCGTCCCCTTCCCGCGCACCCTGCGGGTGCTGTCCTGGGCCCGCCCCGACACGTGGGTGCGGGCGGGTCGCCGGCTCCGTGACGTCGACGTCATCGTCGTCGTGCACGTCGTCCCGGTCGTCGTCCCGGCCCACCTCGCGCTGCTGCGGGCCGCGGGGGTCACGGCCCCCGCGGCGGCCCGCCGGGGCCCGCGCGTCGTCGTCGTCGCGCACAACGTCCTCCCGCACGAGCCGCACACCGGGGACCGGGCCCTCGTGTCGGCGCTCCTCGGCCGGGCCGACGCGGTCCTCGTGCACTCCGACGAGCAGGCCCGGGTCGCCACCGAGGTCGGGGCGCAGCGGGTCCGCGAGGTCGACCTCCCGCCGCACCTGCCGGGCGGCCCGCGCGAGCCACGCCCGCCGCACGACGGCCCGGTGCGGCTCCTCGCGCTCGGCATCGTGCGCGACTACAAGGGCATCGACCTGCTGCTCGAGGCCGTCCGCGAGGTCGAGGGGGTCACCGTGACCGTCGCCGGCGAGCTGTGGGGCGAGGCCGGCCGGCGGGTCCGCGAGCTCGCTGCGGACCCCCGGCTCCAGGGGCGGGTCGAGGTGCACGGCGGCTACGTGCCGGCCGACCGGATCGCCGGGCTGATGGCCCGGCACGACGTGCTCGCCCTGCCCTACCGGTCGGCGACCGCGTCCCAGAACGTCCTCCTCGCGCGACGCCACGGCCTGCCGGTCCTGGCCACGGCGGTCGGTACCTTCCCCCGGCAGGTCCGCGACGGCGTCGACGGGCTGCTCGTGCCGCCCGCGGACCGCCCGGCCCTCGTCGAGGCGCTGCACCGGCTCGCCGCCCCCGGGGCGGCCGCCGCGCTCGCGGCCGCCGTCCGCGAGCCCGACCTGTCGGGGCCGTGGGCCAACTACGTCGGAGCCATCGAGGCGCTCGCCGCGGGGCCCGCCGTCGACGACGACGAGGCGACGCCGCCGCCGGTGTCGATGGGCCCCGTCGCGCGCCTGCGGACGACCCTGGCCGGCGTGCGGGCCCGCCGCGGCCCGGTGCTCGACCTCGGCCCCACCGACCTGCCCGAGGAGATCCGTGCCACCGACCTGCTCGGGGTCGACGCCGAGGCCGTCGAGGCGGCCGAGGCCGCTCGGGCGCTCGGACTGCCCCGCGCGAAGGACCCGGTGGCCGCGTGGGCCGCGCTCGGGGCGGTCGCCGCGCTCGTCCGGGTCCTCGACGACACCGCCCGCTCGGCCGTCGTCGTCGACGAGTCCGGCAGTGGCAGCCCGTTCTCGCGGTGGGCCCGGGCCCTCGGGTTCGCCCCCGTCGAGCTCGAGCTCACCGGCCGCCGGGCCGCCATCGAGGTCCTGGACGTCGACACCGCCAGCCTCGACGTCGTGGCCCGGCTCCATCCGGGGGGCTGCACCGCCTCGGACGTCGACCACGTCGTCGGCCAGGCCTCGTGGGCGCTGCGCTCCGGCGGGCTGCTGACACTCACCGTCCCGATCGGCGACGACGACCCCGACTTCGCCGTCCGACCCGCCGACGTCCGCGGCGTCCTCGCCCGCGCCGACGACCTCGGGCTCACCCTCGTCGGTGACGTCGACGGCGACGTCCTGGACCGGATGCGGGAGGCCCGCGCCACCTTCGGCGGCACCGGCTCGCCCGCGTACGCCGTCCTCCGCCTCACCTTCCGGCGCCGGTGAGCCGGGCCCGATGACCCGCTCGCGCGCGCTGCTCGTCGTCCGGTACGGGCTCCTCGTCCTCATCCTCGCCGCCGTCGGATGGGCACTGGCACGCAACTGGGACGCCGTCGCCGACGAGCTCGGGCGGATGGGGTGGGGGTCGGTCCTCCTCGCGTTCGTCCTGACCCTCGGCGCCCCGGTGTTCACGCTCGTCGGCTGGCGGGTGCTGCTCACCGACCTCGGCACCCGGCTCCCGATGGCGCCGGCGGCCAGCATCTTCTTCGTCGGCCAGCTCGGCAAGTACGTCCCGGGCTCGGTGTGGACCGTGTTCGCCCAGGCCGAGATGGGCGCTGCGCTGCGGGTGCCCCGGCGGCGGATGGCGGTCACCGGGCTGCTGTCGATCGGCCTGGCGATCCTGTGCGGCAGCCTCATCGGCGTCGTCGCGCTGCCGCGCCTCCTCGACCGGGACGCGTCCACCGTCACCGGCTGGCTCGTCCTGGCCGCGCTCGTCCTCGGCGCGGTCCTGCTGTGGCCGCCGCTGCTCAACCGCTGCGTCGCGCTCGGGCTGCGGGTCCTGCGCCGCGAGCCGCTCGAGCACGCGCTCGGCGGGCGCGCGATCCTCGTGACCTGCGTCTGGTTCGTCGGGGCCTGGGTGTCGGCCGGGCTGGGCGTCGCCGTGCTCGTGCGCGACCTCCAGCCCGACGCGTCGGTCACCGACCTCGTCGTCGCGGCGGTGTGCGGCTTCGCCCTCGCCTCCGCGGTGGGCCAGCTCTCGGTGCTCGTCCCGGCGGGCGTGGGCGTCCGCGACGGGGTGCTCGCGCTCCTGCTCGTCACGTTCATGCCGTTGTCGGCCGCGACGGCGGTCGTCGTCGTCGCCCGGTTCCTCACCGTCGTCGGCGACCTCGTCGTCGCCGGCGGCGGCTGGGCGTGGGGCCGTCGGCACCACCTCCTAGGATCACAGGGATGAGCGAGCCCCAGGACCGCGAGGAGCAGCTCGCCTACTCGGAGTCGATGGCGAAGATGCTCGACGAGCAGGCGCGCCGCAAGAAGGCCGCCAAGATCGTCGCCGTCGTCCGGCACGCCCTCGGGGTCCAGACCCTCGCCGGGCTGCGGGCCGTCGACGTCGGCTGCTCCGCCGGGTTCATCGCCGACGAGCTGGCGCTCGCGGGTGCGCGCACCAGCGGGGTCGACATCGACGAGCCAGGGCTCGCCAAGGCCCGCGCCCGGTTCGGCGAGCGGGTCGACTTCCGGCTCGCCCGCGGCGAGGACCTGCCCTTCGAGGACGGCTCCGTCGACGTCGCCGTCCTCAACCACATCTACGAGCACGTCGTCGACCCCGAAGCCGTCGTCGCCGACATCCACCGGGTGCTGCGGCCCGGCGGGCTGCTCTACCTCGGGGTCGGGCACCGCTGGCAGGTCATCGAGCCGCACCACCGGCTGCCGTTGCTGTCCTGGCTGCCGCGGCCCGCCGCCGACCGGTACATGCGCGTCACCGGCAAGGGCCCGCAGTACTACGAGCGCTACTACACCCCCGCCGGGCTGCGGCGGCTGTTCGCCGCCTACGACGTCTGGGACTACACCCTGCCGGTGCTCGCCGACCCCGCCGCGTTCTCCGCCGACGACAACGTGCCCGGCTGGGCGGCCCGGGTGCCCGAGCGGCTGTTGGCCGCCGGGCTGCCGCTCGTGCCCACCTACGTGTGGGCCGCGTTCAAGGGTGCTGCCGCCCCTGCCGGCCCCCCGCTGCGGGTGGCGCCGCGCCACGTGGGGTGACCGTCGTGAGCGACGGGACGGTGCGCGTCGTCCGGGCGGGCCGGCCCGTGCCGCTCGCCGCCGTCCTCTCGGTCTTCCGGCGCGGCAGCGGCGACCCCACGAGCCGGCGCGACGACACCGGCCTGTGGTTCGCCTGGCGGACCCCCGACGGCCCGGTGACGGTGCGGCTCACCGCACCCGGGAAGGCGGCCGAGGAGGTCACGGCGCAGGCCTGGGGGAGTGGCGCGCCGTGGATGCTCGAGCAGGTCCCCGCCCTGCTCGGCGAGGCCGACGACATCCGCGGGTTCGACGCCGGGCACCACCGCCTCGTCGCCGAGGCATGGCGCCGGCACCCCGGGTGGCGGGTCCCGCGGTCGGGGCTCGTGGTGCAGAACCTCGTCGCGTCGGTCATCGAGCAGAAGGTCACCGGCAAGGAGGCCTTCGCGGGCTACCGGCGCCTCGTGCGGCGCTTCGGCGAGCCCGCGCCCGGTCCGGGGGAGGGGATGCGGCTCGTCGTGCCGCCGACGCCGGCCGGCTGGGCCGCGGTGCCGTCGTGGGAGTGGCTCGCGGCCGGGGTCGACCCCGGGCGTTCCCGCACCGTGGCCGCCGTCGTCCGGTACGCGGGCCGGCTCGAGGAGTGCGCCTCGATGCCCCGCGACGCCGCGCACGCCCGGCTCACGGCGCTGCCGGGCATCGGGCGCTGGACGTGGGCCGAGGTGGCCCAGCGCGCGCTGGGGCTGGCCGACGAGGTGAGCTTCGGCGACTACCACGTCGCCAAGGACATCGGCTGGGCGCTCACCGGCACGCCGGTCGACGACGACGGCCTCGCCGAGCTGCTCGAGCCGTGGGCCGGACACCGGTACCGGGTGCAGCGGCTGCTCGAGCTCGGCGGCCACCACCGGCCCCGCCGCGGCCCCAGGATGTCGACCCCGACCCACCTCCCGGTCCGCGGCCGCTGACCCGCTGGGGGCAGCCACCTGCTCCGTGAGCCGTCAGGCCCGCCTGCCCGCGAGGGCTCCCCAGCGCGCGGCGGCATCGCGGTCGTAGCGCGGGCCCTTGGCGCGGCTGATCAGCCACAGGACCGGGGCCGGCACCGCCGAGCGCACGACGGCGGCGTACTCGGGGCCGAGGTCGTCGAGGTCCCACATCAGTGACGTCGCGGCGTCCGAGAACGACAGGCCCTTGCGGAAGTGGTTCTTGGACAAGTACGCCCAGTCGCCGGTGTCGAAGGTGGCGACGACCTCCGGCATGGCGTCGCGTTCCTCGTGGTCCAGGTGCGGCAGGGTGGCGGCCTGCATCGAGACGACGGCCTCGTGGACCGTCGCCCGGGCGCTGTCGGAAGGGTCGGTCGCCCATGTCTGCGCCGCCGCACGGAGACCGTCGGAGGCCTCGGCGAGCCCGCGATGCTCGGTGTTCATCGCGTCGACGAGCCCGGCCAGGTCCGGCCGCTTGGACAGCAACAGGGGCCACACGCCCTCGTCCTCGGCCACGTGGTGGTGGTGGAGCTGGTCGAGCATCCAGGTGACGTGGCGGCACAAGGCCAGGCGCTGCTGCTCCGGCACCGGCTCGCGGGTCACGACCGCGAGCCGCTCGAGGTCGCGCCGGAGGGCGCGGTGGATGACGTGGTTCATCGTGTGGTCGGCATCGATCGGTGCGGTCATGACGCCTCCTCCCGGCGGGCCGACGGCTCGCCCTACGACCGATGGTGGCCCGGGACGCCGGGCGGAGGCAAGGGGCGGTGGCGAGGCACGCCGGTCAGGTGAGGCGGAGGGTGACCGCGTCGGAGCCGCGGGCCGTGTGCTCGGCGTGCAGGTCCTCGGACGCGGCGGCCACCTCGGTACGGACGACGAGCCGGCCGAGGTCGTAGGGGTCCGGGGCGGCGAGCACCACCTCGGCGTGGTCGTCGGCCACCGACACGTCGGCGGACCCCTCGGGCACGTCGTGCAGCGCCAGCGCGACGACCCGCCCCACCCGCTCGCCCAGGGGTTCGGGTGCGACGGAACGGATGCCGATCTCCTCGGAGGTGGCGGTCCCCGCCCCGACGCCGAGCGCGGCGCGGACGGCCTCGACGTGGCCGCTGGCGAACCAGTCGCCCCGGCCGACCCGGACCAGCGTGCGGGCGCCGTCCGCGTCGGCGGCGAACCAGGCCACCGGCAGGCCGCGGACGAGCGCGGCGGGCATCCCGTCGGCCTTGCCCTTCACGAGGTCGGCGGCGGCGGCCACCTCGTCGGCGACCGCCCGTGCGGTGACGGCGAGCGGCCGGCCGTCGTGGTCCGCCCCGCCGCGCAGGTCGTCGAGGACGAGGAGCCCGGCGGACCCGAGCGCGAAGTCGGTGAGGCCGTCCCGCCACGGTCGGCCGGCGGTGTCGGAGAGGACGACTCCGAGCGCGGCGCCCGGCGTCGACCCGACCCGCTCGAGCACCGCCGCCCGCAGCGCCGCGGCCTCGGCGTCCGGGTCCTCGGGCAGCAGCAGCGTCTCGCCGCCCGGGCCGGTGTTGGAGGCGTCGACCCCGGCCGCGGCCATCACCGGCCCGGCCACCGACTCCACGACCCGGGTGGCCCCGGCCGTGCCGCGACGTTCGGCGACGACGCGACGGGTGTGGTGCTCGACCGCGCTCGCTCGCTCGCCGGCCCAGGTGAGGCCGGCCGCCTTGGACACGACCTTGCTCGACACGACGAGGCAGTCCCCGGGCCGCAGGACGAGCCCGTCGCGGTCGAGGGCGTCGACGAGCAGGGTGGCGAGGTCGTCGCCCGGGCGCACCTCCGGGATGCCGACGAGGGCCCGGACCTCGACGGCGGGTGTCGCTCGCTCGGTCACGCCGACACGGCCGTCGCCAGGCGCAGAGCGTGCGCGGCGATCCGCCCGGTGGCCTCGACGTCGCTCATGAGCAGTGGCCCGTCGAAGGCCTCGACCCGCGCCCGCCGCAGGGTCGCTCCGGCGTCCGCGGGGTCGACGAGCCAGGCGTCGAGGAAGTCCTCGTAGAGGCCGCCGACCGCCTGCGCGCTCGGCTCGACGCCGATGGCCCGGAGGCAGGCGTCGGCGTGGCCCCGCACGGGGCGCCCCGAGATGAGCGGCGAGACCCCGACGACCGGCGCGGCCGTGCCGCGCAGGGCGTCGCGGACGCCGGGGACGCCGAGGACGATGCCGATCGAGACGACCGGGTTGCTCGGCGGCAGGAGGACGACATCGGCCTGCCGGATCGCGTCGAGGACCCCCGGCGCCGGGTGGGCGCGCTCGAGCCCGGCGACGACGAAGCGGCGCGCCGGCAGGGCCGCCTGGTGACGAACCCACCACTCCTGGAAGTGGATCGCCCGCTCACCGTCACCGTCCTCGACGACGACATGGGTCTCGACGGGGGTGTCGGTCATCGGCAGGAGGGTGATGCGCCGGTCGGGCAGGCCCCACCGCCGGGCGAGCCTGGTGGTGACCTGCGACAGGCTGTGGCCCTGCCCGAGCCACTGCGACCGCGCGACGTGCGTGCCGAGGTCGCGGTCGCCGAGCCGGAACCACTGCGGCTGGGCGCCGTAGGCCGCCAGCTCGTCCTGGACCCGGAAGTCCTCGTCGGCCCGGCCCCAGCCCTGCCCCTCGTCGACGCCGCCGCCGAGGGTGTACAGGAGAGTGTCGACATCGGGGCAGACCCGCAGCCCGAAGAGGGTGATGTCGTCGCCGGTGTTGGCGACCACGGTGACCTCGGACTCGGCGAGGTCGGGGGTGGTGTCGAGGTGGTGGCGCAGTCCGCGGACGAACCGCGCTCCGCCGACGCCCCCGGCGATGGCCGTGATCCGCATGACGGCAGTCTTGCAGCCGCCGGGGGGCCCGGACGAACCCGGCCTCGGCCGCGGGGGGTCCCTCGGCGGGGCCTTCCGGGCTGCCCGCCCACCCTCGTCGCCGGGCCGTACCACGAGGTGCCCACAACGAGAAATCCGACCAATAACACCGAACGGCTTGACGAGCGTGGCATGACACGCGTGTAATTCCATGCATGTACTCCGGATGGACCGGCCGGAGGACGAGGGTCGAGGGTCGAGGAGGCATCATGCAGGAGCTGTTTCTGGTCGAGGGATTGCTCGGAGACGTCGAGCCGGAGGAGGGCGAGCTCTCCTGGCAGGAGCGGTCGCTCTGCGCGCAGACGGACCCCGAGGCGTTCTTCCCCGAGAAGGGTGGATCCACCCGCGAGGCGAAGAAGGTGTGCGTCTCGTGCGAGGTCCGGGCCGAGTGCCTGGAGTACGCGCTGGGCAACGACGAGCGCTTCGGCATCTGGGGCGGGCTGTCCGAGCGTGAGCGTCGCAAGCTGAAGAAGCGCGCGGTCTGAGGGGTCCGTCCTCTCGCCGTCCCCACCTCGCATGACGCTGGCTCCCACCCGACCCACGGACACCGCCCCGACCCCCGTCGGCGCAGTGGCCCCGTTCGTCACGGCCGTCGTCATCAGCCGCCGGGACCCGGTGGGCCTCACCGAGGTGCTCGAGGCGGCGCTGGCCCAGACCCTCGTCCCGGACGCCGTCCTCGTCGTCGACCGCACCGGAGGCCGCACCGCGGCCGGGGTCGACGGTGACGAGGGCCTGACGGTCGCCGACCTCGCCGCCGCCGTGCGGGACCGCCACCAGGTGCCCGTCACGGTCGTCGAGTCCGACCCGCGGCACGCGGCCCGGGCGTCGACGTACCGGGCGGTCCTCGCCCACCCCGGCCCCGAGGACCGGGTCGGGCTCGTCTGGTTCCTCCCGGTGGGGACCGCCCCGGAGCCGGCCGCCCTCGTCCGCCTCGCCGACGCCTGGCGCCGCTCGCCCTCCACGGGCCTCGTCGGCCCGAAGCACGTCGACGCCCAGCTGCCGACCCGCCTGCGCGCCCTGTCCATCCGGACCACGCGCGGCGGGCGGCTGCTCTCGCGGCCGGTCCCCGGCGAGCCGGACCAGGGCCAGTACGACGCCACCACCGACGTCCTCGCCGTGCCGCTGGCCGGGTCCCTCATCGAGCGCGACCTCCTCCTCGCCCTGCGTGGCTGGGAGACGAGCTTCGGTGACGTCGGCGCCGACCTCGACCTCGGCTGGCGGGCCCAGCTGCGGGGCCGGCGCGTCGTCGTCGTCGCGGGCTCGCGGGTGCGCTCGGAGCCCGGGGTCGCGGTCGCCACGGCCACCAGCGCCGGCCGGCGCCGGGCCGCGCGGCGGGTCGCGCTGGCGCGGGCGCCCTGGTGGTCCGCACCGTTCCTCTCCGCGTGGATCGCGGTCACCTCGGTCGCGGCGGCGCTCGGGCTCATGCTGCTCAAGCGACCCCGCGCCGCGTGGGCCGAGCTCACCGCCCTGACCTCCCTCGACCCGGTCCGCGGCAGCCGCGCACGCTGGCGCACCCGCAGCCGTCCCGAGGTCCGCCGTCGCGACCTCGCGATGCTCTTCGAGCCGCGGCGCGCCGTCCTCACCGGCTGGGGCGACTCGGTCCACCACGCCCTGGTGCCGCCCCGGCCACCCATCGGCGACGAGGTCTCCGACCTCAACCCGCGGTCGTGGTTCGTCAAGGTCGCCCGGCACCCCGGGGTCGTGGCGGTCGTCGCCACCCTGGCCGTCGCCGTCGCCGCGGGGCGCTCCCTCGGGGCCGGTGTGCTCACCGGTCTCGGGTCGGGGCTCACCGGCGGCGAGCTCGCCGGGGCCCGCGCCGACGCCTCCGCCCTCTGGCACGCGTGGCGCGACGGCTGGTCCGGCCCCGGTCTCGGCGGCCCGGACCCGACGGGCCCGCACAGCGTCCTGCTCGCCGCGCCGGCCTGGCTCGTCGAGCACCTGCCGCTCCTGCCCACCCCGGCCTCGCCCGCCGGCTTCGTCGTCGCGGTCCTCGTCCTGTTCGCGATGCCCCTCGCCGCCTTCTCGGCCTACCTCGCGCTGCGGGTGGCCGCCACCCGGCGCTGGGTGCGCTGCCTCGGGGCGGTGGCCTGGGCCTGCTCCGGCCCGGTCGTCGCGGGCGTGGCCCAGGGGCGGCTCGGCGCGGCCGTCGCCGCGGTCCTGCTCCCCGCGATCGCCGCGGGCCTGTGGCTCATCGCCACCCGCCGGTCCACCGCCACCAGCGCCTTCGCGACCGCGCTGGCCGTCGTGGTCCTCGGTGTCTTCGCCCCGGCCCTCGCCGCGCTCGCCGTCGTCCTGGGGCTCCTCACCTTCGTGCTCCGCCGCGGTGGCCGGGTGCACGCCCTCGTGGCGACGCTCGCGCCGGTCGCGCTCCTCGCCCCGTGGGTGCTGCGCGACGGGCCGGCCGCCTGGCCGGCGCTCGTCGCGGGTGTCGGGCTCGCCGACTGGGGTGGCGAGGCGCCCGCCGCCTGGCGCATCGCGATGCTCGACACCGGAGGAGCGGGGTCCCCGGTGGTGTGGACCACGCTGCCGCTCGTCCTCGCCGGGGTGGCCGGCCTCGTCCGCGGCCGGCGCTGGCGCGGGGCGTCGACGGTGCTCGCGCTGCTCCTGCCGGTCCTCGTCGGTCTCGCCCTCGGGGCGCCGCGCATCCGGCTCGGCACCGTCCCCGACGGCGTCGACCGCGCCGGGGCCGCCATCACCCCCTGGGTCGGGATGATGCTCCTCCCGGTCGCCCTGCTGCTCGTGCTCGGCCTGGTCCACGGCCTCGACGCCCTGCGCGTCGACCACGGGTCCGGCCGCCGCCGGGCCGCGGCCGGCGGCGTCGCGGCCCTCGCCGTGGCCGCCGTCCTGGCACCGGTCGCCGGGGTCGTCGTCGGCACCCTGGGCACCGGGCTCGCGGCCTGGCGCGACCCCCGTCCGGCCGTCGCGGTCGACCAGGCCTCCGGGGCCTTCGCGACGCGTTCGCTCTTCGTCGTCCCCGGTGACGCCGGGGCGGCGTACCGCTTCGTCGGGCGCGAGGACGCCGCCGTCGTGCGGCCCTTCCCGCGGACCACCGCAGCCGACGGCGAGGTCGCCGGCGAGGTCACCGACCTGCTCGCCGCCGTCCCGGGCAGCGTCTCGCTCGCCGACGCCACCGCCGCCGACCTCCTCGCGATCCGCGGCGAGCAGATCCCCGAGATCGTCCGCCGCCTCGACGCCACCGACGGGCTCCAGGGCATCTCGCCGCGCGACGGCTGGCGGCTGTGGCGGCTCGGCCCGGTCGGCGCCCGGGCCGAGTCCCTCGTCGCGTCCCCCCGGCTGCGGATGGAGACCCCCGAGCGGTCGGTCCTCGTCGAGACGACGGGCATGCACGCCGCGACGACGACGACGATCGACGCGCCCGAGGGCGCCCGGCTCGTCGTGGCCGAACCCGCGGGCTGGGCCGAGCATGCGGTCGTCACCGTCGACGGCACGGTGCTCCGGGCGGTCGAGGACGCGACGTCACCCACCTACGAGCTTCCCGAGGGGGCCTCGACCCTCACGGTCACCCTCGTCGACCCCGACCGCTGGTGGCACCTGGGGCAGGGCCTCGGCCTCGCCGTCCTGGCGTTCCTCGCCGTGCCGTTCGGGCGGCGCGAGACCCGGGTGGCGCTGCGATGAGCCGCCTCGCCCCGCTCCGTCCGTACCTGCCGGGCGCCACTCGCATCGTCGTCGGCGCGGGCGCTGCCGCCGCGCTCGCGTGGGGGGCGAGCGCCGTCCCGGCCTCCTTCGACCTCGCCGCGGCCACCGGGGCGGCGGAGGCGGCCGCCGCCCCCACGAGCCTCACGACGAGCGTCGCGGCGATGTGCCCCGGCAACGAGCTGAGCGGCATCCGCGGGGTCGACGACGTCACCGTCGGCGGCCGGGTCGCGGCCGCCAGCGGCCCCGCCGACCTGCTGCCCGTGCCCGCCACGGGCGACGGCTCGGCGGTGCTCTCGGCCGGGTCCGCTCCGATCGCGGAGCTCGGCGCGTCCCGCCCGGGCTCCGACTCGGCCCGGATGCCTCGCAGCGGGCCGGTCGAGCTCACCGCGCAGGGCGCCCTGGCCCCGGCCGTCGCGGGTACCCAGGAGTGGGTGAGCGCCACGAAGGACCTGCGCGGTCTCGTCACCACCCCGTGCCGGTCGGCCGGGTCCGACCTCTGGCTCCTCGGCGGGGGCGACGGCGCCGGCCGCCAGGAGCGGCTCGTCCTGGTCAACCCCGGAGGCAACCCGGTCAGCGCCGACGTCACCATCCACGGAGCCACCGGTCAGGTCGGCGACAGCCGGGCCGAGACCGTGGCGCCGGGCGGGCGGTCGACGATCCTGCTCGACGCCGTCGCCGGCGCCGAGCCCGCACCGGCGGTCCACGTCGTCGCCGACGGTGGCGGGCTGCACGCGACGCTCACCGACACCTGGCTCGACGGCAGCACGCCGCTGGGGGCCGAGACCGTCGTCCCCACGGCCGAGCCGTCCACCGTCCAGGTGATCCCGGCCGTCGTCGTCGCCGGCGAGACGACGCTCCGGGTCGTCGCGCCGGGGGAGGAGGAGGCCGTGGCGAGCGTGACCCTCCTCGACCGCACCGGCACCGTCGCCACCACCGAGGACACCGTCCTGTCGGTCGGCGCCGACGCGGTGGGCGAGCTGGCCCTGCCCGAGGTGCCCGACGGGACGTACTCCGTCGTCGTCCGCTCCGACGTCCCGGTCGCCGCGGCCGTCCTCAGCCGGGTCGGGGCCGCCGAGGGCCCCGGCGACATCGGGTGGTCGGGGTCCAGCACGCTCATCGACGCGGTCGGCGGGATGGCGCTGCCCGACACCGCGGGTGTGGCGCGCACGCTGCGGCTCGTGAGCACCGGCGGGGCGAGCACCGCGCGGGTCATCCTCGTCGTCGACGGCGACGAGCGTGGCCGCGTCGTCGACCTGCTCGCCGAGCGGTCCACCGACATCGACCTCGAGGGCGCGTCCGCGGTGTGGGTCCAGCGCACCACCGGCGCGGGCGCGCTGCGCGGGGGCGTCGTCTCGACCTCCGGCACCGGCGCCAAGGTGCTGGTGTCGGTCGTGCCGCTCGAGCCGGTGGCCGTCACCTCACCGGTGAGCCGGGCCTTCCCGCTGCCCTGAGCCGGTGGGTCAGGGGCCGTCCTGCTCGGCGTCCGGGTCCAGCTCGTGCGCCGGCACCCCGAGCAGCGCCGCCACCTGTTCGGTGACCACCTCGCGGACGATGTCGGCCAGGTCCTGCTCGTCCTGGGCGCGGGCCTCGACCGGGCGCCGGTAGACCACGACGTGGTCGGGGCGAGCCGCCGTCGCACGCAGCAGCCGGCCGAGCGGGGCGATCTGCTCCTCCCACGGCGCCGGGTCGGTGGGAGGCACCTCCTGCACCGCGAACTCCGTCGCGGCGTAGCGCGTCCCGAGGTGGGGGCGGAGGCGTTCGGCGGCGTCGAGCACGAGGTCGTCGAAGTGGGCGCGGCGGGTGGTCATCGCCGGGACGCTCGGCCACGCCAGGGGCCCGCGGACCCCCCGGCCGTGGCGGTCTCGTCGGCGCGCGGTCACGACCCGCATGCTACGGCGTGCCTGCACCGGTCGCCGGGACCGCCGGTCTAGGGTCGTGGGCGTGAACCTGTCGCGCAGATGCTCGAAGACCGGCTGTCGTCAGCCGGCCGTCGCGACCCTCACGTACGCCTACTCGGACCGGGCAGCCGTGCTCGGCCCGCTCGCGACGTACGCCGAGCCGCACACCTACGACCTGTGCTCCGCGCACGCGACCCGGCTCACCGCCCCGGTCGGGTGGGAGGTCATGCGGCTCGCCAGCGAGTTCCCCGAGCCCGCGCCGACCCCCGACGACCTGCTCGCCCTCGCCGACGCCGTGCGCGAGGCCGCCCGCCCGCGTCGGCCCGAGCCGGCGCCGCATCCCGGCCCGCTCGCCGGCGAGGTGGCCCGCCGCGGGCACCTGCGCGTCCTGCGCGGCAGCGCCGAGGCCTGAGCCCCCGGGGGCAGGACCGGCTGCGGGTGCCCCCCGTCCTCCCGTAGTCTCACGATCCGTGAGCCACCGTTCCCTCGCTGACCTCGTCAAGGCCTACGACGTCCGCGGCCTCGTGCCCGACCAGCTGGACGCGGAGGTGGCCCGCGCGCTCGGCGCCGCGTTCGCGGACATCGTCCTCATCCCCGAGAGCGCCCCCGGGTGCGTCATCGGCCACGACATGCGCGAGTCCGGCCCGGGGCTCGCGGAGGCGTTCGGGTACGGCGTGCGCAGCCGCGGCCACGACGTCACCCTCATCGGGCTGTGCAGCACCGACGGGCTGTACTACGCCAGCGGCGACCTCGGCCTCCCCGGCGCGATGCTCACGGCGAGCCACAACCCCGCCGCGTACAACGGCATCAAGCTGTGCCGCGCCGGCGCCCGGCCGGTCGGGCAGGACTCCGGTCTCTCCGACATCCGCGACCTCGCGGAGCGCATCCTCGCCGGTGAGGTGTCCGACCCGGCGGTCGCGCCGGGGCACTTCATGGAGCGCGACGTCCTGCCGGACTACGCCGCCTTCCTGCGGGGGCTCGTCGACCTCTCGGGCATCCGTCCGCTGAAGGTCGTCGTCGACGCCGGGAACGGGATGGGCGGGTTCACCGTGCCGGCGGTGCTCGAGGACGGGGCCGGGCTCGCCCCGCTGCCGCTGACCGTGGAGCCGCTGTACTTCGAGCTCGACGGCACCTTCCCCAACCACGAGGCGAACCCGCTCGAGCCCGAGAACCTGCGGGACCTGCAGGCCGCGGTCCGGGCCCACGGCGCCGACATCGGGCTGGCGTTCGACGGTGACGCGGACCGCTGCTTCGTCGTCGACGAGCGGGGGGAGCCGGTGAGCCCGAGCGCCATCACCGCCCTCATCGCGCGGCGCGAGGTGGCGCGCGCGGTCGCCGACGGGGCCGACGCCGCGGACGTCGCGGTCGTGCACAACGTCATCTGCTCGGCGCAGGTGCCCGAGGTCATCGCGGCCACCGGCGCCCGGCCGGTGCGGACCCGCGTCGGCCACTCGTTCATCAAGGGCGAGATGGCGCGGCACGACGCCGTGTTCGGCGGCGAGCACAGCGCCCACTACTACTTCCGTGACTTCTGGTTCGCCGACACCGGGATGCTGGCCGCGATGCACGTCCTGGCGGCGCTGGGGGAGCAGGACGCGCCGCTCAGCGAGGTGATGGCCGACCTCAACCGGTACACCGGCTCGGGCGAGATCAACTCGACGGTGGCGGACGCCGCCGCGGCCACCGACCGGGTCCTGGCGTGGGCGCAGGAGCAGGGGGTCGAGGTCGACCGGCTCGACGGGCTCACGGTGGTGCACGAGGGCGGGGACGGCGACCCGATGTGGTGGTTCAACCTGCGCGCCTCGAACACCGAGCCGCTGCTGCGGCTCAACGCCGAGGCCGAGGACGAGCCGACGATGGTACGGGTCCGCGACGCCGTGCTCGCCATCGTCCGGGCGTAGTCGAGCCCGCAGCAGCGGCCGGACCGCGGCCGGGGTCAGGCGGGGCCGGGGCTGCGCCGGTGCGCCGTGGGGCGCGAGTCCGTCGCCTGGCGCAGCGCGGCCTCCTCGAGCCGCAGCGCCTCACTGGCCCCGACGGGGTCCGCCCGGGCGTCGAGCACGCCGGCGAGCACCTGGTAGGTGAACGCGACACTGAGCGGCCGGTCGAGGGCCGTGAACTCCTCGACGGCCCGGCGCAGGGCCTCCTCGGCCTCCTCGAGCCGCCCGAGCGCGAGCAGGGCCCGGCCCCGGGTCCGCCGCGCCCGCCCGCCGAGGAAGGCGTCCCGTGACGCCGACGCCCGCTCCAGCGCCGTCGTGGCCTCCTCGAGGGCCTGGGCCGCCCGCCCGGCGGCCAGGCTCACCTCGGCCCGGGCGTCGAGCGCGTACGAGTACATGTGCACCGCGCCGACCCCCGACAGGGTCTCGAGCGCCTCGTCGACGAGCAGCGTCGCCGGCCCGAGCTCACCGGTGCGCCGGCGGGCGCGCGACAGCTCGAGGGTCGCGAGGCCGTACGCGACGGTCCGGGGCGTCGAGGCGAGGATCTCGCGCGCCCGGGTGAACTCCCGGGCCGCGTCCCGCAGCTCGTCGTAGTCGTTGTGGACCGTCCCGCGGGCGATCGCGGCCCAGGCGGCGAGCACGGGGTCCGCGACCTGGCTCAGCGAGGCCTCGGCGCGTCCGATCGCGGCCTCGGCGCGGCTGCGCATCCCGAGGGACGTCGCGGCCTGCGCGCAGACCAGCGCCGCGGCCGCAGCGGGGCCGTGTGCCCCGAGGAGCACGAGCCGGGGGCGGGCGGCCTCGGCGAGCTCGGCGGCCTCCCGGGAGGCGGACCGGCGGTCCTGGAGCAGCCAGGCCCGGCACAGCAGGAGGTAGGCGGACCCGAGCCGGCTGTCGTCGTCGGCGCCCTCGACGCTGCGGGCCACGCGGCGCTCGGCCTCGAACCAGGCGTGCACGTCGGTGGCCGCGCCCGTCCCGAGCGCGGTGTCGGCCAGCAGCCGCCAGGCCAGCTCGGGGTGGTCACGCGTGACGGCGGTCGCGAGCGCGACGAGCAGCGGGGTGTCGGTGCGGAAGTAGAGGCGCCCGGCCCGGCGGGGCCTGGACGGGACGCCGACGTCGCCGAGGTCGCTCGGTCGGGGCGCGGGCGGGATGAAGCGCTGCGGCAGCGCGGCGAGCAGGACGCTCGCGCGGGCGACGGCGGCCCGGGCGACGGCGGAGACCTCCTCGCGGGTGCGCGCGTGGTCCGCCGGGCTGTCGCCACGGGCGGCATCGGCCCGCACGTGTGCCCGCACGAGGTCGTGCAGCCGGAACTGGGCGTCGTACCCCTCGCGCACGACGGTCTCGACGAGGCTCGCCTCGACCATCGCGTCGAGGGCCTGGTCCCCGGCGTGCGGGTCCTCGAGGAGGGCCCCGGCGACCCAGCCGCTGAAGGTGTCGACGGGCAGGTGGGCGACCGCCTCGACGACGCGCCGGGCGGCCGGCTCGAGGTCGGCGATGATGCGCTCGAGGCTCGTGCGGAGGGCGGCGATCTCGTCGGTGCCGGCTCCGGCGTCCTCGAGCCGGTCGACGAGGTCCTCGAGCGAGAGGTCGGGCCGCTGCGCGAGCCGGCCGGCGGCCAGGCGCAGGGCGAACGGCACCCGTCCGGTGAGCCGGAGCACGGCGTCTGCCGCGTCGGGCTCGTCGGCGACCCGGCCGGGCCCGACGAGGGTGGCGAGGAGCTGGCGTGCGGCCTCGGTCGGCAGGGACGGGACCCGGACCCGGCGCGTCAGTGCCGCTCGACGGGGCGCCGAGACGTGACGATGCCCATCGACCCCGAGCTCGTGGGCAGCAGGTCGGCCAGTCCGGAGCCACCCACCGCCCCGGCTGCGCTCGAGCCCTCGACGTTGTCGATGACGACGAGCATGCGGCGCCCGTCGAGCAGCGAGCGGTACAGCCCGGCGCGCGACCTGGGGTCGGCGGGGACGGCCTCGGGGTGGACGCCGAGCAGCGGCAGGAAGGCCGTGACGACCCCGTCGGCGGACGCGCCGCCCGAGGTGTTGGCGGCGTCGTGGTAGAGCGCACCGTCGGGGAAGAGGTCGCGGAGCCGGTGCCCGGCCTCGAGCGCGATCGCGGACTTGCCGCACCCCGGCAGACCGGTGAGGCAGACGACGACCGCGTCGTGCTCGACCGCGTCGGCTGCAGCCACGATGTCGTCGAGCTCGCGGTCCCGGCCGACGAAGGACGCCGGGCGGCGGGGGAGGGTGCGCGGCACCGGCAGCCCCAGCACCGGGGCGGTCAGGGTGCCGTCCGCCGGGGCCGGCTCGCCCGGTGCGCCGTCGGCGGTGACCGACCCGGGGGACCCGGACGCGCCGGGCAGCGGCTGGGCCAGGGTGGCGCCGGCGAGGACGAGGCGCTGGGCCTCGTGCAGCTGGTCGGAGGGGCGGACCCCGAGCTCCTCGTCGAGCCGGGTCCGGGTGTCCTGGAAGACCTCGAGCGCGCGGCTCTGCTGCCCGCTGGCGGCCAGCGCGAGCATGAAGAGCGCGGTGAAGCCCTCGTGGTACGGGTGGCGGGCGGTCAGCGCGTCGAGCTCGGCGACGAGGCCGTCGAGGGAGCCCGCCCGCAGCGCGGCGTCGTGGCGCTCCTCGAGCACCGAGAGCCGCTCCTGGGTCAGCCGGCTGCGCTCGACCTCGACCGCCGCGCTCTGCGGAGCGCCCTGGAGGGGCTCGTGCGTGAAGACGGCGAGGGCGGCGTCGTAGTGCCCGAGCGCGAGGTCGGGCCGGCAGGCGCGGTCGACACGGGCCGCGGCGACCTCGTCGGTCCACGTCGCGAGGTCGACCTCGACGTCGTCGCCGAGCCGGTACCCGCGCCCGTCGGTGACGATGACCGGCAGTTCCGCCCCGGCCTTGCGGCGGATGCCCGACACGAGGGACTGCACCCGGTTGCGCGCCGACGACGGCGGGTCGCCGTCCCAGAGCCACTCACCGAGGGAGTCGACCCCGACGCGGCCGTGGAGTGCGGCGAGCCCGAGCAGCCCGTTCTCGAGCTCGGTGAGCCGGACCGGTCCGTCCGTGCCCGTCAACTGCACTCTGCCGAGGATCTCCAACCGCACGAGTCACTACCCTCTCCTACCCGACGACCCATATGGACCCTAAAGTCCGAACTGCCTGCTCACAACAGGAACGGGTGGGGAGCACTGCCCGGGGTCCGCGGCGGTGTGCGAGGATCATGGCGCCCCGCAACCGCGCCCCGAGAGGACCTCATGAGCGAGCCGACCGGCACCCCCTCGTCCCTCGAGCCGTGGCTCCGCGAGATCCTCCGCTGCCCGGCGTGTCGCAGCGAGCTCCGCGACGCCGAGGGCCCCGCCGGTCCCGAGCTCGTGTGCACCTCGCCGGAGTGCGGGCTCGCGTACCGCATCGACGAGGGCGTCCCCGTCCTGCTCGTCGACGAGGCGCGCCACCCGGCCTGATCGCCCGGTCCCGACCCGAGGAGGCCCCCATGCCGTGGGTGGACGAACGACGCCTCGACGACCCCGATGCCCTCGCGGGCCTGGACTCCCAGGGGGCGCTGCGCTCGCTCGCCGAGGGCGGTGCCCAGGTGCGCCGGGCCCTCGTCGCGGCCGACGAGGCCGGCATCGGGCGGGTCGCGGGCGGGGAGCGCCCGCGGTCGGTGCTCGTGGCGGCGCTCGGCGGGTCCGCAGTCGTCGGTGACGTGCTCGACGTGCTGGCCGAGCCGGGCTCGCCCGTGCCGGTGGCGGTCCGCCGGGACGCCCCGCTGCCCGGGTGGGTGGGGCCGCTGGACCTCGTCATCGCCGTGTCCCAGTCGGGGCGGGCCGCGGGGCCGTTGGCGCTCGCCGCCGAGGCCGCTCGCCGCGGTGCCTCGCTGCTCACCGTCGGCGCCGCCGACTCCCCGCTCGCCGACGTCGCGGCGCGGGCGCGTGGGGTGCACGTCGACTCCGCGCTCCCCGCACCCACGTCGCGCACCGCGCTGTGGTCGCTGCTCACGCCGGTGCTGCTCGCCGCCGACGTCCTCGGCCTCGCCGACTGCCCGGTGTCCGTGCTCGAGCGGGTCGCCGACCTGCTCGACGAGCTGGCCGAGGAGTGCCGGCCCGGCGTCGGAGTCGTTCGTCAACCCCGCCAAGGTGCTCGCGGTGGGCCTCGACGGCACCGTGCCGATGGTCCTCGGCGACGGCCCGCTCTCGGGGGTGGCCGCGGGCCGGATGGCGCAGATGCTCTCGCGTACCGCGCGGGTGCCGGCCACCCACGGGGTGCTCCCCGACGACGCGTCCACCGTGGTCGCGACGCTCGACGGGCCCTTCGGCAGCGGCCTGACCGACCACCGCAACGACGGCCAGGGCATCTTCGCCGACCCCTACCTCGACGGCCCGGCCATGCCGCGGCTCGGGCTCGTCGCCCTGCGCGACCCCGACCTCGGGCCGCGGGCGGCGTCCCTGGCCGATGCGGTCCTGGAGTCGGCCCGGGCGGCCGGCGCGGTCGTGCTCGAGCAGCAGGCGCGGTCGGGGCATCCCGTGGAGCGGCTCGGCTCCCTCATCTGCCTCGCCGACTTCGCGGCCACCTATCTGGCCCTCGGCCTGGGGCTCGACCCGTCCGTGTCGCGGCACGTCACCGACCTGCGCGACCGCACCTCCTGACGGGCCCGCCCGGGCGCGCGACGCCGGGCCGGGGCGCTCGGGTTGCCCCAGATGCTGGGGCGAAGTGTGGTGGCGGCGAACCGTATTCAGCGTTCTGAGCCGTACCCCTGTCGGTGGCCGACGGTACGATGGAGCGCGAAGGGAGGGGGAGCCGATGACCACCACAGCAGGCACCGACGGGCAGCTCGTCGCGGCCGCCGACGCCGCGGTCGCGCAGCTGACGCAGGCGGTGCGCCGGGGCAGGTCGCGTCGCTCCCGGGACGAGTGGCTCGCCCTCGTCGGCTCCTGTCAGCGCCTCGTCAACTCCCTCACCGCGGTCCAGGACGAGGCCATCGCCGAGGTGGCCCGCCGTGAGCACGTGTGGGCCGAGGACGGCACCGTCGACGAGGTCGCCCACGCGCCCGGGCGGGTCGCCCTCGACGCCGCCGACCTCGTGGCCCCCGCGCTCGGCGCGTCCCACGCGCAGGCCCAGCGCCGGGTCGAGACGGCCGTGCGGGTCGGCGCCGGCCGCCGGCCGGTCGAGACCGACGACCGCGACGCCCCGGCTCCCAGTGGTCTCGGCGCGCTGCACGCGGCCATGGCCGAGGGGCGCCTCGACCCCGCGCGGTGCGCCGTCGTCGCCGCAGAGCTCGAGCTCGCCCCCGCCGACGTGGCCGAGGCCGTCCTCGCCGCGCTCGAGCCCCACCTCGACACCGACGACGGCCCGTCGCTGCGCCGCCGGGCCCGTCGGGTGCTGGCCCGCATCTCGCCCGACCTGCTGCGGCAGCGCGCCGCCCGGGCGCGGGCCGAGACCGGGCCTGCGGCGGTGGGTGTCCGAGCCGGGGGTCGACACCTGGCACGGCACCTTCCCCTCCGAGGCGGCCGCCGCGGCGTGGGCCGCCATCGACCGGCTCGCCCACGAGCACGTCGCCGACGGCGTGTGCACCTCGGTCGAGCAGGCGCGCGGCAAGGCCCTCACCGACCTCGTGCTGTCCAGCGCCACGGTCGACGTCCGCGTCGTTCTCGCCGTCCCCGCCGACGCGTCAGCCACCGCCGGCGCCCCCGCCGCCGAGCACCCGGCCGGCGACGACCGCCGGTGCGGCTCGCCCGACGACCTCGTCCAGGTGCAGGGTGCGCGGCCCTCCGAGCCGCTGTTCGTGTCCCGGGCCTGGCTGGCGCAGCACACCGACCCCGTCGCCGCGCCGGTCGCCTGCAGCGCGCGCACCGGCGCCCGCCTCGACGCCGACGACGCACTCACCACTCGGGCCTACCGCCCGGGCGACGCCCTGGCCGCGCTGGTCCGGGCCCGCGACGGGCGCTGCCGCTTCCCGGGCTGCAGCATCGCGGCCCGGTTCTGCGACCTCGACCACGTCCGCCCCTGGCCCGCCGGGCCCACCGCGGCCGCCAACCTCCTCACCCTGTGCCGTCGCCACCACCGCATCAAGCAGGCGCCCGGCTGGCGGCTGCGGCTGCACCCCGACGCCACGGCCACCTGGACGGACCCCGGCGGCCGGGTCCGCACCACGGCGCCCCTCGACGCCCTCGAGGTCGTCGTCCTCGCGTCGGGCGACGCACCCGCCCCCGACCTCCCCCGATCCGCCCGAGCCGGCACCGGTCTGGAGCGCCCTGGAGTCCCGGCTCGACCTCGCCCTGGACCACCACGACGCCCACCGGGCGCGACATCGCCGCTGCACGAGCGCCGCCCGCTGCGGCAGTACGCGCAGGCTCGGCGACGAGCGCGGGCCCCGGTCGACGACGTCCCGCCGTTCTAGGCAGGACGCTGCCCGCTCCCGTCAGCCCGCGGGCTGCGCCAGGGTGAGCCGCTGCGCGCCCGGCAGGCCCAGCAGGTCCGGGCCGGTGCACAGCACCTTGCTGGCCCGCAGGCCGCTGCCGATCACCACCTCGCCCGCCTCCGCGACGGCGTCGTCGACGAGCACCGGCCAGTCGTCGGGCAGGCCGATCGGGGTGATGCCGCCGAACTCCATGCCGGTGCGCCCGACCGCCTCCTCGCGCGGGGCGAACGAGATCTTGCGGGCGCCCAGGTGCCGGCGGACGACGCCGTTGAT
This sequence comes from uncultured Actinomycetota bacterium, assembly GCA_963815545.1. Classification (GTDB taxonomy): domain Bacteria; phylum Actinomycetota; class Actinomycetes; order Actinomycetales; family Dermatophilaceae; genus Phycicoccus. The sequence continues at coordinate 8,854 of CAWFGY010000009.1, read as the reverse complement.
GTCGGCGCGGTGCGTCGCGAGCACCATGACGGCGGCGTACGTCGTGACGCCCGCGCGCGTCGCCGCGACGACGACGCAGTTGGCGCTGGCGGCCAGGGAGACGTCGTAGGCGTCGCACAGGGCGGCGGTGTCGGCGAGCGTCGGGTCGATGGGCGCGACGAGGGCACCGTCGACGCGCGGGACGGCGGCCGCGACGGGCGGTGCGAGCAGGTGGGGGTGCTCGGCAGCAGGGGACCAGGCCAGGGTTCCGCGAGACGTCGGCATGCTCCCCACGCTAGGTGACGCGGTGTCCCTAGGATCGGCCCATGGCGAGCGAAGGCGGCAGGACGGCGATCCTGGCCGCGTTGGCGGCCAACATGGGCATCGCGGTGACGAAGTTCGTCGCGTTCCTGCTCACCGGCTTCTCCTCGATGCTCGCCGAGAGCATCCACTCGGTCGCCGACTCGAGCAACCAGGTGCTCCTGCTGGTCGGGGGCAGACGGGCGAAGCAGGACGCCACGCCCGAGCACCCCTTCGGCTACGGGCGCCAGCGCTACGTCTACTCCTTCATCGTCGCGATCGTCCTCTTCACCCTCGGTGGGCTCTTCGCCCTGTACGAGGCCTGGCACAAGTACGAGGAGACGAGCGGTGACGAGCGCTTCGACCCCTTCGAGTCCCGCTGGTGGTGGGTGCCGCTCGTCGTGCTCGCGCTCGGCATCGTCTTCGAGGGCCTGAGCTTCCGCACGGCCGTGCGTGAGGCGAACAAGACCCGCGGTGCGCGCTCGTGGTTCCGCTTCGTCAAGAGCTCGAAGTCGCCCGAGCTGCCGGTGATCCTCCTCGAGGACCTCGGCGCTCTCATCGGCCTGACGCTGGCCTTCGTCGGCGTCTCGCTCATGCTCGTCACCGCCAACCCGATCTTCGACGTGCTCGGCACCGGCAGCATCGGCGTGCTGCTCGTCGTCATCGCGACCTTCCTCGCGGTGGAGATGCACTCGCTGCTGCTGGGCGAGTCGGCCACCCAGGCCCATCGGCCCGCCATCATGGAGGCGCTGACGAGCCCGGCGGCCGTGGACCGGGTCATCCACGGCAAGACCCTGCACCTCGGCCCCGAGGAGGTCCTCGTCGCCGCGAAGATCGCCGTCGGCTCGACCGACACCGCCGACGAGGTGGCGGAGGCCATCGATGCCGCGGAGCGGGCGGCCCGGGCGGCGGTCCCCGAGCTCACCCTCGTCATGTACCTCGAGCCCGACGTCGACCGCAGGCACAGCACCCCGGTGACCGCCGACGCAGCGGCCGCCGACCCCCGAGGGCCCGCCGTCGAGGACACCTCCGGCGGCTGACCACGCGCCGTCGAACGTCGTCGCGGGTTTGCAGGTGGGCGGGGGGCCTCCGGTATTCTGAGGGGCGCACTGCCGGCTTGGGCGATGACCCTCGCATTCCGCGGCCCAGAAGGGCGACGCCGGTCAACTCGACCGCACGATCTCTCCAAGGAGCTCACGCATGCCCGTTGACCACAAGGTCCGCGACCTCGGCCTCGCCGAGTCCGGTCGCCACCAGATCCGCCTCGCCGAGCACGAGATGCCCGGCCTGATGTCGCTGCGCGCCGAGTTCGGCGACAGCAAGCCCCTCGCGGGTGCCCGCATCGCCGGCTCCCTGCACATGACCGTGCAGACCGCCGTCCTCATCGAGACGCTCACCGCGCTCGGTGCCGAGGTCCGCTGGGCCTCCTGCAACATCTACTCGACCCAGGACGAGGCCGCCGCGGCGGTCGTCGTCGGCCCGCACGGCACGCCCGAGGACCCGCAGGGCGTCCCGGTGTTCGCGTGGAAGGGCGAGACGCTCGAGGAGTACTGGGACTGCACCGAGCAGATCCTCACCTGGCCCGGTGGCCAGGGCGCCAACATGATCCTCGACGACGGCGGCGACGCCACGATGCTCGTCCACAAGGGCAAGGAGTGGGAGGCCGCCGGCCAGGTGCCCCCCACGACCGAGGACGACACCGAGGAGTTCGGCGTCTTCAAGGCCCTCGTGCGCCGCACGATGCAGCAGGACCCGCAGAAGTGGACCGCGGTCGCCGCCGAGATCAAGGGCGTCACCGAGGAGACCACCACCGGCGTGCACCGCCTGTACCAGCTGGCCGAGGCCGGCGAGCTGCTCTTCCCGGCGATCAACGTCAACGACTCGGTCACCAAGTCCAAGTTCGACAACAAGTACGGCTGCCGGCACAGCCTCATCGACGGGCTCAACCGCGCCACCGACGTCCTCATCGGCGGCAAGGTCGCGGTCGTCGCGGGCTACGGCGACGTGGGCAAGGGCTGCGCCGAGTCGCTGCGCGGCCAGGGCGCCCGCGTCATCGTCACCGAGATCGACCCGATCTGCGCGCTCCAGGCCGCGATGGACGGCTACCAGGTGGCCAAGCTCGACAGCGTCATCGAGCAGGCCGACATCATCGTCACCTCCACCGGCTGCTTCAACGTCGTCACCGCCGAGCACATGCAGCAGATGAAGAACAAGGCGATCCTCGCCAACATCGGCCACTTCGACAACGAGATCGACATGGCCGGCCTCGCGAAGGTCCCCGGCATCAGCAAGCAGGAGATCAAGCCGCAGGTCCACGAGTGGACCTTCGACGACGGCGACTCGATCATCGTCCTGTCCGAGGGCCGCCTGATGAACCTCGGCAACGCCACCGGGCACCCGAGCTTCGTCATGAGCAACTCGTTCTCGAACCAGACGATCGCCCAGATCGAGCTGTTCACGAAGACCGACGAGTACTACGACGCCGACGGCAAGCCGACCGTCGAGACGCTGCCCGAAGCACCTCGACGAGAAGGTCGCCGAGCTGCACCTGGACGCGCTCGGGGTCGAGCTCACCGAGCTCACCAAGGAGCAGGCCGAGTACCTCGGTGTCGACGTCGCCGGCCCGTACAAGCCGGAGCACTACCGCTACTGACACCCGCCGCTCGCAGCGAGCAGCGCCCGAGGCGCCGTCGGACCCCGTGTCCGGCGGCGCCTCCGTCGTTCGGCCAGACCTCACCGCAGGCCCTCTCCCGAGGCCCCGGCCGCCCGTAGCGTTCGTGTCGTGTCCAACGAGCTCCAGGTGCGGGTCGCCGATCCGGCCCCGGTCGAGCCCCGAACCGACCGGCCCGCGCCACGGCGGGTCCTCGGCTCCCGGGCGACGACGGTGCTGTTCGCCCTGACCGCCTTCCTCGGCGCGGCGCTGCTGTTCGTCGTCCAGCCGATGGTTACCGGGTTCGTGCTGGCCCGGTTCGGCGGGTCCGCCACGGTGTGGAGCACGAGCTCGCTGTTCTTCCAGGTGGTCCTGCTCCTCGGCTACGTCTACGTCCACGTCGCGACGAACCGGCTTCGGCGAGGCGTCCGACACCTACATCAGCCGTCCCCGCCCCCGACGGCGCGATCCTCGTCCACATCAGCAACCGTTACCTCGACCTCGAGCCGGTCGTCGCCGCGTCGGCCGACCACTTCGGCTGGACACCTCGGTCGGGGGTAACGCCCGCGCCGTCGCGCCTGCCACCGGGGCGATGTGGGTGCCGTGACGCCCAACACGACGTGAGGGTCCGAGGTGCGCACCCTGGACGGCTGGCAGCCGACCGAGCCGGGCCGCGTGTCGTGGACCGACGACTACTCCTCGGTCCTCGCCGTGATGCTCGGGTCCTGACGGCTGTCGCCCACGTCGCTCAGCGCTTCCTCACCGCGGGAACGCCGGCCACCATGGCGCCCGCCTCGACGGGCCTGGTCACGCACGCACCGGCTGCCACCACCGCTCCTGCGCCGATGACGAGCGGGCTGTCCCGGCTGCTGTTGAGGATCGAGGCTCCGGCGCCGATGTAGGCGCCGCGCTCGATCACGACGTGACCAGAGATGTTCGCGCCGGGGGAATCGTCACGAAGTCCCCCAAGGTGGTGTCGTGCCCGATCGAGGCGTTGAGGTTGACTTGGACGTGGCGGCCGATGGTGATGCCCGTCGTGATGACCGAGCCGGCGCACAAGACCGTTCCTTCTCCATGTGTTCGACCCGCTCAGGTCAACGCCGCGGTGGGCAAGCGTCGCCGCGGGGAGGCCCCTGGCGGTGCACGCGTCCACGGCAGCCATCCGCGCCGACGGGTCGCCAAGGGCGACAACGACTCCCTGACCCGACTCCGTCGACACATCGTCCAGCAGGCGGACCTCGATGTCGTCCACAGGTCCCTGGGCGTACTCGGGGCTATCGACGAGGAACGTCAGCGACACGTCGCCGAGGCTGGAACGGGCGAGCCAGGCCACTTCTCGCCCGAACCCACCAGCCCCGAAGATGAGAAGGTGGTCAATCCGGTCGGTCTCCATGAGCTCTCATTCGTGGACGATCTGATGAGTGGGAAAGCTGGTGTCAGCCACTGCGTGACGTCGGTCTGGGAGCAGTGCGACCACCAGGTCGGTGACCGCCCGCACGCGAAGCAACAAGGCGATGCCAAGGTACGCGAGGAGCCCCGTGGCGCCCAGGACGGCAGTTTCGATCGACGGCGCGGGCGACCAGTAGTGGGCGATGACGCCCACGAACGCGCCGACAGCCAGGGCGACGGCCATGGTGGAGCGACGTGCCTCAGCTGCTCGTGGACCCCGACCCCGATGACCCTCTTCACGGCCACCCCGTTGATCACCAGGGCAGCGACACCGGTCTGACCTGGGCCCACGCGACTGCCTGAAGGCTGATGTCGCTCCTGTCGCGAGCGCTGCGACGGCGACCAGTTTCTTGGCGACATCAATGCGGAAGACCTCTCGGTTCCTCGACACGGAGTAGAGGACGTTCAGCGCCATCGCATGCAGCGGCCACAAGAGACCGGCCAGGGCCAGCACCGCCAGCAGCGGTCCCGCAGAAGCCCATTGAGGACCGAACGCGGTGACGAGGACGGGCGTGGCAAGCGCCATGAGGAGTGCCATCGCGGGGGCGTTGACGGCCATCACGGACCTGATGCCCGTGAGGTAGCCCGCACGGAGGAGCTCCGGCCGATGGCTCGACCGAGCGAAGAGCGGTAGGGCCACGCGACCCACCACCGTCGAGGACGCATCGGTGGCCAGCTTCAGTGGCGTCGGCCCGCTGGTACTGCCCGAGCGCCCCCACGCCGAACACAGCACCGACAACGACGACGTGCACGCGAAGGAACACAGCGTCGAGCGCGTTGGCCGCAAGACCCATCGCCCCGCCGACAGCAGGGTGACGGCGGATGACCGCCGCCATACCGGTGCCGCCCGATACGGCCCCAGCCCCAGGAGCAGGACTGAGTTCACGGCGGGGAGTGCCACCATCTGCACGGCCAGCGCCCACAGGCCGTGACCGGCGAGAGCAACCGCCGGGACGGCGGAGATCATGGAAGCCGTACCGCCGACGGCCAGCAACCTCGCGAAGGCGGCCCCGTTGACGAGCACGGCGGTCGGGACCAGCCCGGCAGCCGTCGCGATCACGGACAGCGACAGGACCGCCGCCAGGGTCCCCAGCTCTGGACGCCCGAACGCGGTGGCAGGGGCCCGGCGGCGGCTCCGCCCGACGACCGCGAGGGCGCCTCCGGCGCCGACCGTGCTCGAGAAGGCCGTGTGGGTGTCGTGGTTTGTCAGGTCGCGGGCCTGCAGGATCGCCTCGTCATCCCAAGATCCGCGATGGCCACCGCGACGGCCACGACCACCCCGAGAAGGGCCACCGTGCCGAACTCGGCGGGCGTGACCAGGCGCGCCAGCACGAGGAGCACGACGAACTGCGCACCTTGACGCACCGCGAGGTCCGCGCCGCTCCCGAGCGTCGCGACCAGGGCTCGGCGACGGTTGACTGCGTCGCTCGGACCGACAGTCACATCGTGGCCTCGACAATGAGGTCGCCGTGGAACGGTCGGATCTCGAGACCACGCAGGGTTTCGTGGTCGCTCTCGTGCCATGCGACGCGGGTGACCGCCGAGAAGCCACGGGAACGCAGCACCCGGGTCAGTTGTTCCTCGTCCCAGAGGTAACGATGGCCCCACAGGCGCATGCCCTCGTTCAGCAGGTCGCAGGGCGTCGAGGGGCGCCATTTCATGTCGGCCCACTCGCCGACGTCGCCGTCGAGATAAGCCTGCACCAGGGTCCTCAGGTCGGGCGTGCTGATCCGCAGCACGCCACCCGGGCGCAGGATGCGCGCACACTCGTCGAAGAGCCGTCGGGCCTGCCCCAGATGGACATGCTCGACGAAGTGCTCCGTGAACACGAAGTCGACAGACCGTGACTCGAACGGGAGTCGACGGCCGAGGTCGAACCGCACGACGCCGGCCGGACCACCGACGTCCAGGTTCGCCCACCCGGCCAGGATGTTCGACCCGCATCCGAGGTGTACGCGGTCGGCACCCCGTGGCCTTGCGGGTCATCCACGCGGGTGCGACGAACGAGCCCGCCCGGACGGGGAGGGACCGTGCAGTCCAGGCCATCTGCTCCACGGTGTTCAGGGTGGTCTGGCTCAAGGGGCTCACGGGGTCAGCGCTCCTGGGTCGAGGTGGCATCTGCGAGCGGGTTCAGAGCAGCGACGAGGGTGTCCCGGATCTCGCGGACGTCGTCGTCGGTGACGCCTGGCCCAGCCGGCAGGACCAGGACGCGGTCCGCTACCCACTCGGTGGCTGGCAATTCTGCATGGCCCCCCCACGTGGCGTAGGGATGCATCCGGTGCACACCTGGCCAGAAATACCTGCGCGCGAGGATGCCGCGGGCCTGGAGCATCCCCAGGGCGCGGTCCCGCGCGTCGGCTCCGGCCTCGACCATCGCAACGACGTACTGATAGTTGCTCTGGTCGCGGGGAGCGGGGGCCAGGACATCGATGCCCGGGACATCGTTGAAGGCCTTCGCGTAGCCCTCGTGTCGGCGGCGGTTGTCCTCCACCAGCCGAGGTAGGTCCGGAAGGTTGGTGAGCCCCATGGCCGCAGAGATCTCGCTCATCTTGCCGTTGGTGCCGACGTAGATGACGTTGTCGAAGCCGGCGAAGCCGAAGTTCCGCATCAGCCGCATCTTCTCGGCGAGTTCGTCGTCGTTCGTGACCACCGCGCCGCCCTCGAAGGTGTTGAAGAACTTGGTGGCGTGGAAGCTGAGCACCTCGGCCCGGCCGAAGCCGCCGATCGGCCGGCCCCATCGGCGATCGCCCCGAAGGCGTGGGCGGCGTCGAAGAGCAGCGGAAGGCCGTGCGCGTCGGCGACCGCTCGAGCGCCCCCGACGGGTCGCAGGGCCGGCCCCACAGGTGGACGCCGATGATGCCGGTCGTGCGCTGCGTGATGGCGGCTTCGCACCCGGATCGGGATCGAGGCAGTGCGTTCGAGGGTCGATGTCCGCGAACACCGGCGTGATGCCCTGCCACTGCAGCGCGTGGGCCGTGGCGACGAAGGTGAAGCTCGGGAACGATCACCTCGCCCTCCAGCTCCAGGGCGCGGATCGCGATCTCGAGCGCGATGGTGCCGTTGCACATGGCGATGCAGTGCCGCACCCCGACCCGTTCGGCGACCGCCGCCTCGAGCTCTCGCACGAGCGGCCCGTCGTTGGTCAGCCAGCTGGTGGCGTAGATCTGGTCGACGTACGCATCGAAGACCTCCCGGGACCCGAGGTTCGGACGGCCGACGTGCAGGGGTCGAGTCACTGCGCGCTCCTCATGTCGGCTGTGTCGATCGGGTGCGCCCGTCGACGGCCAGTCGGATGCCGAAACACTAGACGACCCCCGTCGCGGAGGGGGTGCTCCGCAGGCCCGGCGCGTCGGTGCGGCTGAGGCACTCCGCGAGGGCGCCTGCGACGATCGGGAGACTCACCCGCGCCGAGACGTTGCGACTTCGCAGCCCTCGCCAGGCGAGATCCAGGGCCCGACCCCGTCGACCGGGTGGGCGGTCCCCGACCTCCATCCCCCGCGCCGCCAGCGTGTCGAGGGCACAGGTTCGCCACCCGATGCTGAATCGCCTGAGCTCTCGGGCGGCAGCCGTGGGCGTCCGCTGTGTCCGCAGGTGCCGTGTCCCGGAGCACACCCACTCGCGGAGTCCGGCCCGTTCACCGACGAAGTTGTCGGCGTGCTGTACGTACTCCTGGACGACGTCCGGGAGGATGCGGTACGAGCCCGACGCGCTTGCACACATCGCGAGCCAGTGATCCGGGACCTGGGTGATGGTCGGGTATCGAGGGAATGGCAGGGCGAGGTCGAGGACTGAACGCTTGAAGATGCACAACCCGCCCGACACCTGGTTCTGGATCACGAGGTCCTCGAAGGGAACCCAGCGACGGTCGGTTGTCTCGGCGAGCACCCTCCGGTGCGGCCAGGTCACGACGCTGGCCTGGGCGGCCACCAGTTCGCAGCCGTCGAGAGCGGCCAGCAGACGTTCCAACTTGTCAGGCAACCAGAAGTCGTCGTGGTCGCTGGGCGCGACCCACGCCGCGTCCCGCGGGATCTCGCCGAGGATGCGCTCGTAGTTGAGATACATGCCGGCATGCCCGTCCCAGCCGAGCACGCGGAAGCGGTCGTCGTCGCCGACCGCTTCGACCGTCAACCGCCGCACGTCGTCGAGCCCGCCGTCCGCACCGATGTAGCAGATCCAGTCCCGCACGGACTGGGTCTGGATGGACCGCAACTGCCGGGTGAAGAGGGCGGGGTTGGGCTTGTAGGCGCCCAAGGCGATGGCTCCCCGGGGAGGGGTGGCTCCGGCCATGTCGATCACCGCCCTCGTGGTGATGCGATGCGCCAGTAGGCGCTGACGAGCGCATTGAGCACGTGCATGGCTCCAGGCGCCTCCAGCTGGGTCTGGGTGACTGCCGGCGTGAGCACGCTGTCGAGCGCGTGCGGCCTGACGACCGCGCCCTGGACCCGGCGCCGACGCGCACGGACGATGCCCCCATGG